>NZ_BTPM01000001.1:1200000-2400000 GCF_036245475.1 Vibrio sp. 10N
TGGCGCATTACTCAAGATGGCAATACCTTATCTTATACCGTCGAAAAGCTTAAAGGTCGTGACGGAGCGTTCCCTTATTCGGGGATCAGTGAGCTAATTGCTGATTACAATGAGCAACGTGGAATCACATTCTCAGGCCAGCCAGCAAATGAAGGGGTAGCCGCGACCACCGCAGCAGCTACAACCGCAGCAGTTGCCTCGTCAGCACCTAAAGCTGAAGCTGTGAAAGTCTCTAAGTCTAAAACAGCAGTGGCCAGTGCTGAGTCAACGAATATGGAACAGCTTCAAGCACTGTATCTAAAAGCCTCTAAAGCTGAACGTAAAGAATTTCGTAAGTGGATGATTGATCAAGACTAATTGATCGGTCGAATCTCAATTATTTATTAAGGGGCTAAATGCCCCTTTTTTGTATCTAACTAACAGGAAACTAACCCTAGTTTGCTCAGAACTAGGTTATCATTACTCTTATTGTCCTGTTGTTAACGTCTAATCTGTGAACCGTCTATTTTCTCTGATTCAACGCTTTCCAAAGCTTGTTCTTCTCTTTGTCGTCTTCATTACTGGTGTTGCTAGCTGGTATGGGCAGCAGCATTTTAAAATGAATGCTGACTTGTCCTCATTAGTTGAGCAACAAGGTGCTTGGGTTGATGATCTTGATTACTTAAGCGATACCTTTCCCGAGTCGGGTAACGTAACGTTGTTAGTCACGAGCGTAGATGGTTCTATGCTTAAAAGCCATGTCGCTTCTATTGTTGAACAGTTACGGAAACAGACCATAATTCGAGAAATATTTGTCCCGCAATTACTGCCTTGGTTTGAAACATACCCGCTCGGTTTTATCAACCAAGATGAGTTTGAGCGTGTCGAGGCAGTGACGCGCGATACCATTAAGCCAGCAGCAATAGCGGCACAAGCGAACAGTCTTGAGCTTTATTTTGGGCAACTCGCCACTAGCAAGCAGCCTAATTTAGCACCACTTCTGAGTGCGACCGACAATGAAGTGGTCGATTGGAAGCTACTGGTTCAGAATAATCTGACAACGCCGACCGCCTACGCTATCACCTTAGTCGCTGAAGCGGATGCATCGGCAACAGAGCCTAACCGTGCGATTATTGAGGCGGTTAATACCAGTATCAATAATGCCAACTTACCATCAGATGTCGTTGTGAAAGTGACAGGTCAAGCCGCCCTCGATTTTGATGAGATAGTTGATGCCAACAGCAGTATTGCGATAGCAGGAAGTGCTTCATTACTTGGTTTAATTCTAATTTTGGCGATTGGTATTCGCTCGTTGAGGGTGATTGTTGCGTGCTACTTGACTGTGTTAGTCGGTTTGGCATGGACGTTTGCCGCAGGTCTTCTTGTCATCGGCCATTACAACACCATCTCTATCGTGTTTATGGTGATGTTCATCGGTTTGGCTGTCGACTTTTCGATTCACCTATGTCTTCATATTCAAGAGCTGAGACTGAAAGGCGAGAGCAATATAGTAGCGATGCGTGATGCCATTGCTCATTCGGTTCGTCCTCTTTCTTTATGCGCTCTTTCTTCTGCGCTTGGTTTTTTAAGTTTTTATCCTACGGCTTATACAGGGCTTGGTGAGCTAGGAGTGGTTTCTGCATTAGGTATGGTGCTTGGGCTTGTTGCGACCTTTATTGTCATTCCTCTTTTCTTTACCTTATTTGGTTATCCGCGAGTGCGCCATCAAGCAGATACACATCGTTTCGCTTGGTTCGGGATGCAGTTAATACGTTATAAGAGTGGGGTGTTCGCAGCAGCCATCGCGTTGATGATAGTGATGGGGTACGGTGCGACCCAGTTCAAGTTCGACTTCTCAACGTTAGTGTTGAAGAACCCTAAGTCGGAATCTGTATTGGCATTGAATCAGTTGCAACAAGAAGGGCTGGGTTCCAGTTACCAATTATACGCTGTTGCGAAAAACCAACAGCAAGCAGAGCAGTGGCAACAAAGTTTAACCAAACAACCTTCAGTGGCTTCGGTGCGAGTCGTTAGCGATTTCTTGCCGAAACACCTTGAAGAAAGGACGCAAAAGATCCAATCGTTATTTACTGGTTCTGGGGATGTGCGACCGATGAGTTACTCTGAATTTGTGGCTCAGGCTAAGGCAAGTCATTGGCAAGGTAGCGAGCGCTTACCCGATGTGATTGAACCGCAGACGGTGGCAGCGCGCTTATTCGAAGCTTTGTCAGGAAGTTTAAGTAATCTCACTCAATCGCAGCTAGTCACCATTGACGCATTACCGACGGTTTTGAGTGAACGTTACATCAGCGAGAAAGGTGAATGGTTGGTCGTGATCTCTCCAAGAGAAGACATGACTAATGTCGATGCATTGGAGACATTTATCCGCGAAAGCAAACAAATTGCACCCAATGCAACTGGCAGAGCGGTTGCGGAGCAAGAAGTGGGCGCCATTATCGTCAGTGCCTTTCAAGCAGCAATCATGATGTCGGTGTTTGCCATTGCATTGATACTGATATGGACTGTTGAAAAAAAGCGTGACGTATTACTTATCTTTATCCCACTTTCTTTAGCATCACTGACGACGCTGGGGCTTATGCATTGGCTAGGATTGTCAATGAACATGGCGAATATCATCGTCATTCCTCTGATCTTTGGTCTGGGCGTAGATAATGGCATACACATTGTGAAGCGTTTTCGTGCGGTGAGAAGTTTGACGGCATTTTTTAAAACGTCAACGCCGAAGGCGTCGCTGGTGAGTTGTTTAACGACGCTGGCAACGTTTGGAGCTTTGATTGTTGCCGATCACCAAGGGATGCACTCCATTGGTCTGGTACTCACTATCGCACTAAGCTGTATTTTGGTGTTTAGTCTCACGCTATTGCCACTATTGCTTGAAGTGACAAAGAAAAAGCCCATTGAATAATGGGCTTGATAACTCTTAGAAGGTTAGAAGCGAGCATCTAGGGTGACGAAGAAGCTCTTTCGTTGACCAAAGCCGAGCTCGCTTATTAGCACCCAGTTGGGGGTGAACTCATATTGCGCGCCGACTAGGCTGTTCCAGTTGTTGGCGAGAGACTGGTTCACTGTGAAAGTGCCATTATCTCCTATCCAACTAGGCAAAGTTATCGGAAGATCTCTAACGTTTCCAGTTAGAGTCTGTTCTATGTTCTGATACTGTGCACCAATCCATGCTCTTATCGGCCAATCAGTATTGCGGGAAAAGTCGTAGCCGATACGAGGCGATACTACGATAGAGTCAATTTCCCCATTTATGACGGTTAAGCTGGTTTTGGTATAGCTAGCATCCACTAATGCAAATACACTTTCATAGCCACCTGCGATAACTGTACCTGCACCATAGGTATAACCATCCAGATCTAAGCGAAATGGCACTGCTAATTCGCTGAGTAGAGTCGTGGAACCAAGCTTAACGTCGGTTATAGTTGTTTCCGAAAATCCATTTAGCTTTCCGCCAATTGCGTAAAAGTTTAAAAATGGTAAGACCCACACGTCCGCTTTAAGGGTAAGAACTTCGCTCTCTTGGTATCCACCTTTTGTAGCTATGTCTAGATTATTAATGATTGGCCCTAGAAATGAATCGAATCCAGAAAGTTTGATAGAATCAACATTGATACCCTGAGACACATTCATATAGCCAAGACTCAATCCAAAAGCTTCAGGCAGGGTGTAGCCTCGCTCTTCTGCTTCTTTTTTGAATAGTGGTAGCTCTATCGCTGAAGCTAGGCTAGGTAGCAACAGCGCTGCCAATGAGAGCGCTTTTAGGGAAAATTTGGCATTAAATGTCATAGGTGTTGTCTACTTAAAAGAGTTGAAGATATACATCAAGATTATAGGTTGGCGGATTGTAGATGAGCAAAGTCTTGATGGAAAGAAGTTTTAACTATGAAAAGGTCGCGGTTGAAACCACGACCTTTAGACCATAGGACGTCTATTATTTATCGATGTTCAACGCAATAGAATCTTCGGTAGCGAACGCCGTAACGACATTGCCGTTGGCTAGCGCTGGCACATTTGTGTTAATAAGCAGTATGTTGGTTGTTCCAGCCTCTGCCACTGCTAGGTCGTAAGTACCGGCCGCGATTTTGAGAACAGCACTATCTTTAAATGATACGCCTTTGAGCACTGCTGTATCCGCTGAAAACGTACCACCGTCGGCAACAGCATGGATGTCCACGAGCGCTGCCGCTGCAGTAGGGTTGGCATGCACTACTCGAACTTTCGCGTAGGTTGCAATGCCGCGAAGGTCGTCTTCAATAATTAATGCTTCCTGAGAGCTATCGTCTAAACGTCCCACAGCAAAAATGGTGGTTTCTGAACCTGCGGAGAAGGTGGCGCCCGGGACGGTGATAACTTGTGGTGATGTTGTACCAGTAGGTGCAACGGCAACGTCCACCGTTCCCGGTGCAATCGCTGTTCCAGCCACGTTTTCATACGTCAGATTGGTTAGTCCTGCAACGGCTGCGTCATTGGCTAGGATATCTACAGCTGGCGCATCTTGAATGGCATGGCCGGCACGCACAATGGCTTTTTCATCAGTATCTCTGAGTACTGTGATCGAACTGCCGTCCGCGACTAACAGATTCACAGGTGAGTCACCCATAGCGCTATTCACTACGTTGGGAACAGCAGTGACCATCAAATCTGTGCCGCCAGGTAAATCTAAATCACCACTGTCGAAAACGACGTCTGCATCAGTACTTTGGCCAGTCGGGGTTATGCGGATACGATAGGTGCTGGCTGGGACTGTAATCGGTAGGTCGGCCGAATCTATCGCAAATGCCAAACCTGAAACGCCTACCGTAGCAGCGCTGATACTGGCATCGGTGGTCAGGTGAATATCTACCGCTCCAACATCAGGGTGCGCATGTAAGACATCAATGCGGACTGAATTACTATCAGGTTTAATTCCAGAGCGTGACAAAATGATTCCCTGCAGTGCAGACGTTTTGTTGAGTGCAAAAACATCGTATTGCATGTCTGGGGCAAAGTTTACGCCGGGTACGGGAAGTACTTCGCTAGCGCTACCGTCCGTACCGATAGCCTCTACTGACAGGTCATACGTTCCAGAGTCGACAGTTATCAGACCGCTGCCGTGCTGGTAGTCTACGTCTGTCAAACCACTCAAAATGGCGCCGTTTGCTTTGATGTTTACCAGTGGGGCATCAGAGCTGGCATGAGTCACACGTACTTGAGTAGATGGATCAGAAGGGTGGTCGGAGTCGCTGCCACAGCCGACAATTGTGATTGCTGCGGCTGCGATAACTGATGTTTTTATGATATTCATGGTAAGCCTCTATGCTCATGTTATTCGCAAAAAGGCTTACGGCGTCAAAATAAAATAAGTTCAAAGTTGATTGCAAAATAAACTATTGGTAAAGCATTATATTGCATATTAATAATGAGTTAGTTTTCTATCGGTAACCAGTCTACAGCTACCCCTGCTTGGTCGAACATATCTTGGCTGAGTGAAATCTTTTCACCCCAGCGTGATAGGAAATCATCTGTTTGAGCAGGACAGTGCACGACAGAAATACCCGTCTGTATTATTTTCGCAGCGCAGTTTGGGCATGGAAAGTGAGTAACCCATATTTCACATCCATCGAGATCACGTTTAGCAAAAAGAATAGCGTTCTCTTCTGCGTGGAGTGTTTTAAGATATTTGGTTTCTCTCTCGTCGATCTCTGCACTGTCGGAAATACCGTGTGGGTAACCATTAAAACCAACAGAGACGATGCGATTTTGTTTAGTAATGACTGCGCCAACTTGCGTAGACGGATCCTTACTCCATGAGCCGACTAATTCAGCCATTTGAATAAATCGTTTTGCCCATTTAGACGCCATAATCTCTCCAATATTGTTGTGTTTACTGTAACGACCAATGAAGGGGTAAGTCTACAAAATAACACTAGTGAAAACGAGTCCTATTTGTAAACGATTACAGCTGCAGCCAATTCTGCTGCTACGCTCCGTGCATCGCGCAGTAAAAGCGGAACATGCTGACTATAATGTAACCTTTAGGATGAGATTTTGTGACTTAGTCGAAATTCTGTGTCAGAGTATCGACAATTCTCAATAATTTGCTGAGAACATTAACCATCATATGGCAAAATTTGATGAATTCTTTAAGGATGGGAAAAGATAATGCGAAAAACACTGTTAGCGGTTTCACTATGTGGTCTGTGTTTTAGTGCAAGTAGCTTTGCGTTTGTTCAGGATTGGTCAAAGCGAAGCAACCAAGAAGTGACATTAGAAGCTAAACGCGGCGATCTGTTTGCTCAAATTGAGTTAGGTGATCGTTATGCCACCGGAAATGGCTTCAAAGAAGATGACACTACCGCAGTCGAATGGTACAGAAAAGCGGCGGCTCAAGAGAGCGAAACTGCGATGTACAAACTTGGCATGATGTACGACAACGGTCATGGTGTACCTTACGATGCGAAAGAAGCGGCGGCTTGGTTTGAAAAAGCGTCACAAAAAGGCAACGTAAAAGCACAGTACTACTTAGCTGGTATGTATAAGTGGGGTCGAGGTGTACCGAAAAGTAACGAAAAAGCCGTTGATTACTATCGTCTTGCGGCAGAAGAAGGCTTCGATGTTGCTCAAAACAGTTTAGGCGTTATGTACGCTAAAGGGCTGGGTATTGAGAAAAATGATGACGAGGCGGTTAAGTGGTATCGTCGCTCGGCTGAAAATGGCTACGCATACGGTCAGCGCAACTTAGCATACAAATACTCACTCGGTGAGGGCGTGGAACTGAACAATGTTGAAGCGTACGCATGGGCATCAGTCGCATCAACCAATGGCTACACTACGGCTGACAAGCTTCGCGATGATCTGGCTGCAAAGCTCTCTGAAGCGGAACTTGCGACTGCTCAGCAAAAAGCCGCTCAGTACTTGGCAGAGTACTCTTCGCATCAATAAATCAAAAGATTAAAACGACGTCTAAGGAAGCTAACTGCTTCCTTTTTTGTTATTTGGGGAAAGGGGCACTGTCGAATAATGTATCTACCAACCCGCTTGTTGATCGCCGTATTTACGTCGGTAACGCGCCAACATCGTTTCGTTTCCGAGTAGCCCACCTTGGTGCACATAGATAATGGTTGTATCGGGGTTATTACTTAGCCAGGGCAGCAAACAGCGCCACATCATAGGGTCATAAAGCAGGTCGAACTCGATGTGCGTCTCTTCTTGTAGCGCTTGCCATAGATCATAATCTTCTTTGTACAGTTTCCCAAAATGATGCTTGGTCGGCAGTTCAAGTATGGTTGGGTAGTGCTCAGTTTCATCGAGATCTTTAAACTGTGACAACAGATATTCTTTACCGGATACGCAGGGGCAAGTGAGAACTTCTATGCCTTGTGGTTTGAGTTGTTGACTTAAATACAGTGCCGTTGTTCCCGTACCGGATGGTAATGCTACTTTGATGTCACGGCCTTTTTCGAACCTTGACCAAGAGAGTATTTCATTGGCTAGCTTGTTGATGCCTTGTTTGGCTTGTTGAAAGTGTCCGCCTTCAGGAATGATCAAGCATTGAGGATCGTTGTCGTGTTGCTCCGCGATAAACTCGGAAGGATGTGGGGCTGACTCTCCAAATAACTCTTTAAGTGAAATCACGTCGGCGCCAAGTTCCAATGCAGTACGATAATTTCCCATCGGCTTTTGGTCTAACCACGCAGGTTTGTGTGCCACATAGTAGGTAAGCTTAAGCCCTTTTATTTTCGCGAGGGCGGCAAGTGAAGTCAGTGAGTTGGCTTGCGCTGACCCCCAGCCAATAAGCCGAGTTTTCCCTGTAAGCGGCTGCTCGAGTGTCGCCATAAACTTACGTGCTTTATTGCCATTAAAGTGTCCATGCAGCAGGTCATCGCGTTTTAAAAAGAAGTGATGGCCCAGAAAGTGATGTTCGGTGACAGGGCTGTCATTAAGTTTCATGAGCGTTACCTTCAAAGGACACTGGTGGAAGAAAGGGGCGAAAGTGTACTCTTTGATGTCGATAGTTACAAACGAAGAGATGACAAACCGTTACATAGTCGAACAGGTTGCTGTGCCAGAATAGCCGATATACGGATAGCTTGTACTTTCGCTAAATTGACACAAACTTGACGTTGCGTGAATTAGTCGGTTTTTTACTGAAAAACTGCGGAGCAAACGGTCAGTTGTGGGGGTTTCTTGGACGAAACGCTTTATTAGCGCTAATTTGCTAATGAAAATAGGTGAACAATAATTCATTCTGCTAATGGTAGGTGAATATATGTACAGAATGTCAATGTTTTGTGTCGTAAGTCGATATGAAGCCTTTTAATTCTTTGAACGCCCTAGTAAACTTTAGTGTCAAATTTTCGTGCACAGCGTCACGAACTAACTGTGAGTTTAAAAAATGAGCCAGTCCTTTCTTCCATTGTGTCGACCTGCCGTCGACGAGCAAGACATCCAGTCTGTTGTCGATGTCCTTCGTTCAGGTTGGATTACCACCGGTCCTAAAAACGCAGAACTAGAAACCAAGATATCTCAGCACACAGGCGCACCACACAGTGTAGCGCTAAGCAGTGCCACTGCCGGTATGCATTTGGTTCTTCTTGCTATGGGTATTGGACCTGGCGATGAAGTGATCACACCGTCATTAACATGGGTATCTACCGTTAACATGATCACCTTGGTTGGCGCGACGCCAGTTTTCGTTGACGTTGATGCTGATACGTTAATGACCGACGCCGAGAAGATCGAGCCGCTTATTACTGATAAGACTAAGCTTATCATCCCTGTACACTATGCGGGTGCTGCGCTTGATCTAGACCCTATTTATGCTTTAGGTGATAAGTACAATATCCCGGTAATTGAAGATGCGGCGCACGCACTTGGTACCGAATACAAAGGTCAGCCAATTGGTCACCGCGGCTCGTGCTTGTTTTCAACACACGCAATTAAGAATGTGACGACCGCAGAAGGTGGGATCTTTACCACTCACGATGCTGAGTTGGCTGATAAAGTACGTCGTCTTAAATTCCACGGTCTAGGTGTGGATGCGTTTGATCGCGAAACACAAGGTCGTGCTCCTCAAGCTGAGGTGGTGGAGCCTGGCTTTAAGTACAACATGCCAGACATTTGTGCAGTACTTGCTCTGGGACAAATGGATCGCATTGATGAGATCACCGCTAAGCGCACCGCACTTGCGCTTTCGTACCGCGAAAAACTAGTGTCGATCAAAGGCATCACTCCTCTTGGTTTAGCTTCTCACGATCACAAACACTGCTGGCACCTTATGATTATTAGAGTCGATCCTGCGGTTGCGGGTTTGACGCGTGATGATCTTATTGCAGCATTAAAAGAGAAAGGCATTGGTGCTGGAATTCACTTCAAAGCTTGTCATACTCAAAAATACTACCGCGAGAATTACGCTAAGCTGTTTGGGGACATCAACCCAAATCTACAAAATACCGAACGAAACAGTAATCAAATCTGCTCGTTGCCGCTCTTCCCTGATATGACTCAGGATGATGTTGAGCGTGTAGTGAGTGCCGTGTCAGAGATAATTGGATAAACCATGAAACACAATGAAGCCATTAACTTCGTGTCTATCGTTATACCGGTATACAACGAAGAAAACTGTCTGCAAGAACTGATCGATCGTACAACTAAAGCCAGTGATAGTCTGGGTAAAGACTATGAGCTTATTCTGGTTGATGACGGTAGCCGTGATCGCAGTGCAGAGATCATTGAGCAAGCGTCAGCGAAAGAGGGTAGCCACGTGGTTGGCGTTATTCTTAACCGCAACTATGGTCAGCACAATGCGATCATGGCAGGTTTCGAGCAAGTTCGTGGTGATTTGATTATTACTCTTGATGCCGATCTGCAAAACCCACCAGAAGAAATTCCTAACCTTGTTGCCAAAGCAGAAGAAGGATTTGACTCTGTAGGCACGGTGCGTATGAACCGTCAAGACAGTGCACTTCGTCGTTACCCTTCTAAACTCATCAACAAGATGGTTAAACGTTCAACAGGCGTTGAGATGAACGACTATGGCTGTATGCTACGCGCTTACCGCCGTCATGTTGTTGATGCGATGCTTGAGTGTCACGAGCGCAGTACCTTTATTCCTGTTCTGGCGAACGGTTTTTCTCGTCACACGACAGAAATCGACGTTCACCATGATGAGCGTGCAGATGGCGAGTCGAAATATAGCTTTATGAAGCTTATTAGCCTAATGTTTGACTTGATCACCAGTATGACAACCGCTCCATTGCGTTTGCTGAGCATTGTTGGTGGCGGTATCGCTGCGGCAGGTATCGCGTTTGGTATCATTTTGATGCTGATGCGCATTATGTTTGGTTCTGAGTGGGCAGGCGATGGTTTGTTTACACTATTTGCTATCCTATTTGTATTTGTGGGTGCGCAGTTTGTCGGTCTAGGTTTACTCGGTGAGTACATTGGCCGCATCTACTCGGATGTTAGAGCGCGCCCGCGTTTCTACGTGCAAGATGTGTTGGTGGGTGATGCCACCAAGCAAGCACGTGAAACTGATGAATTAAAGAATAAAGAATAAGATTTATATCCAGAGGAATATTCCATGAAAGTAGTCGTGTTTGCCTACCACAATATTGGTTGTACTGGCGTTCGTAGCTTGCTAGAAGCAGGTGTGGAAATCGAAGCGGTATTCACCCATGTTGATGACAGCAACGAGAATGTGTTTTTTGAGTCTGTAGCAAAACTTGCAGCGAAAAACGGTATTCCAGTTTACGCACCAGAAGACGTGAACCACCCACTATGGGTTGAAAAGATCCGTGCAATGAAACCAGACGCACTGTTCTCATTCTACTACCGCAACATGATCAGCCAAGAAGTGCTGGATATTGCGCCAAAAGGCGGCTTTAACCTACACGGTTCTCTGCTTCCAACATACCGCGGTCGTGCGCCAATCAACTGGGCACTAGTAAACGGTGAGACAGAAACAGGTGTGACGCTACACAAAATGGTTCAAAAAGCGGATGCTGGTGACATCGTAGGTCAAGAAAAGATCGCTATCACTGACGCAGACACAGCAGAAACGCTACACAAGCGTATGAACCAAGCATCAAGCGACCTGCTAAGCAAAGTACTACCGACTATCGTTGACGGTTCTTTCAAAGCGACAGCGCAAGACGAGAGCAAAGCAACTTACTTTGGTCGCCGTACGCCTGCTGACGGTGAAATCAAATGGTCAAACGATTCTCGCACCGTATTCAACCTAGTACGTGCTGTGACTGAACCGTTCCCTGGTGCATTCACTTTCCTAGGTGAGCGCAAGCTTATCATCTGGAGCGCAGAAGCAAGCGACAAAACTTACGATGTAACCCCAGGTACAATCGTTGCAACATCGCCACTAACAATCGCTTGTGCTCAAGGCTCATTGATTGTTAAGTCTGGTGAAGCGGAAAACGGTCTTTACCTAGGTGGTGAGCAGCTAGCGGCTGAGCTTCACCTTGTTGAAGGTATGCGTTTCGGTCCTCAAGCGAGTGCACTTATTAACGCGAAGAAGCGTCAAAAAGTCCTTATCCTTGGTGCTAACGGCTTTATCGGTACTCACCTAACTAAGCGTCTTCTAGACGATGGCGGTTACGAAGTTTATGCAATGGACATGAACTCGAACCAAATCGAAGAGCACCTAAGCCACCCAGATTTCCACTTCGTTGAAGGTGATATCACCATCCATAACGAGTGGATCGAATACCACGTTAAGAAGTGTGACATCATTCTTCCACTAGTGGCTATCGCAACACCAATCGAATACACGCGTAACCCACTTCGCGTATTCGAACTCGACTTTGAAGAGAACCTGAAGATCGTTCGTGCGTGTGTGAAATACAACAAGCGCATCATCTTCCCATCGACGTCTGAAGTGTACGGTATGTCGACGGATCCTGAGTTCAACGAAGATACATCACCACTGATCGTTGGTCCTATCAACCGTCAGCGTTGGATCTACTCTGTATCTAAGCAGCTACTTGACCGTGTAATCTGGGCTTACGGTAAGAAAGATGGCCTTAAGTTCACACTATTCCGTCCGTTCAACTGGATGGGCCCACGTCTAGATAGCTTGAACTCTGCACGTATCGGCTCTAGCCGCGCGATCACTCAGCTTATCCTAAACCTAGTTGAAGGTACGCCAATCAAGCTTATCGACGGTGGTGAGCAGAAGCGTTGTTTCACTGACATCTCTGAAGCGATTGAAGCGCTATTCCGCATCATCGAGAACAAAGAAGGTCTGTGTGACGGTCAAATCATCAACATCGGTGCACCGGAAAACGAAGCGAGCATCAAAGAGCTTGCTGAGACACTAGTTGAGAAGTTTGAGAACCACCCATTGCGTGATCAGTTCCCTCCATTTGCTGGCTACAACCTAGTAGAAAGCAAAGCGTTCTACGGTGACGGCTACCAAGACGTTCAACACCGTAAACCAAGCATCGCAAATGCGAAGAAACTGCTTGATTGGGAACCAACAGTTCACATGAACGACACAATCGAAGAGACACTAGATTTCTTCCTTAAAGGTGCAGTAGCAGAAGATAAGTAATGGAACAGAATGAAGTCACTAAAGTCGGTCTTCGTATCGATGTAGACACGTTTCGAGGTACAAAATTAGGTGTACCTAAGCTACTCGAGATCTTCGAGAAGCACGGAGTGAAGGCTTCATTCTTCTTTACTGTTGGACCTGATAACATGGGGCGCCATATATGGCGCCTTTTGCGTCCTGCATTTTTGAAGAAGATGCTTCGCTCAAAAGCGGCGAGCTTATACGGTTACGATATCCTGATCCGTGGCACTATTTGGCCAGGGCCAGTGATTGGCAAAAAGCTTCGTCACATCATTGAAGCGACCGATACTGCGGGTCACGAGATTGGTCTTCATGCTTGGGATCACCACAAATGGCAGATGAAAACTGAGACTATGTCAGCAGAGCAGTTGCGTGGTGAGATCAGGAAAGGCTATGAAATGCTGAAGGCGATTACCGGTCGTGATTTGCCTTGCAGTGCGGTAGCTGGTTGGCGCTGTACAGACCAAACCTTGGTCGAAAAAGACGCGTTTCCTTTCCAATATAACAGCGACTGTCGTGGTGATTCTATCTTCTCTCCTGGTGAGGGAATGGCACCGCAAATTCCTGTTACACTTCCTACTTATGATGAGTTAGTCGGCCAAGATGGTGTCGACAATAGCAACTACAACGACGCTATCCTTAGGCTTATCAAGCGTGATGCTCTTAATGTCTATACTATTCATGCAGAAGTAGAAGGGATTGTTTGTGCTGACATGTTCGAAGAATTGATTGTCAGAGCTAAGCAACAGAATATAGAATTCGTGCCTATGATAGATCTGCTTCATGAAGCAGAGACGCCACTTCCTAAAGATTCGATAAAAAACATCGAGATGGAAGGGCGAGAAGGGTGGCTAACGCACCAAGCGTCTTTTGTAGAACGCATGGGGCTATAACTACACTCTAAATGGCTCGTCACACATTAGCCCATGATTTCATGGGCTTTTATTCAATTGGATGAAGAATGCAACAATCACGAATTAACTGGGCGGTATGGGTACCGCTGTTTTTTATTGCGCTTTACATATTACCGCTCGACTTGCGTCCTTTGTGGTCTCCTGATGAACTGCGTTACGGTGAGATCTCTCGAGAGATGGTCGCGTCTGGAAACTGGATTGTTCCTACCTTCAACGACCTGCGCTATTTTGAAAAGCCGATCATGGGCTACTGGTTTAATGCCATTGCTCAAGTTGTATTTGGTGATACCAATTTCGCGGTGCGTATTGCATCTGCATTGGCGACACTCGGTGGTGCGCTGTTCCTCGTATCGCTTGTAAGCCGTATGGCTGATCGCCGTCAAGGGTGGTTAACTGCAGGCGTGTTCTTGAGCATGTTCATGGTGGCTGCGATTGGTACCTACAGCGTACTTGATGGCATGCTGGCATTTTGGCTCACGGCTTGTTATGCCGCGTTCTATTTTGCGACAGAAGCAACGAGCACCAAGCAGCGTTGGCTGCACTATGGTCTCGCAGGTTTCTTCTGTGGTTGTGCGGTTTTGACTAAAGGTTTCCTTGCCCTAGCACTACCAGTGATTGTGGTTGTGCCTTACATGATTTTGCAAAAGCAGTTCCTAGAGATCCTTCGTTGGGGCTGGTGGGTGATGCTGGTGGCATTTCTCACCTGCCTACCTTGGTCACTTGCGATCCATGCGGCTGAACCTGACTACTGGAACTACTTCTTCTGGGAAGAGCATATCCACCGTTTCTCGGCAGAAGATGCACAGCACGCAGCACCGATTTGGTACTACGTCCCGTTCCTATTCTTGGGCACGCTTCCTTGGGTATTCTGGGCACCATCAGCGACTGTTCAGTTGAAAGGCGAGCTTAGCAAGCCGCTGATCCGTTACTCAATTTTGTGGGCATTGATGCCGTTTCTATTGTTTTCTTATGCAAGTGGTAAGCTGGCGACCTACATTCTGCCTTGTATGGCACCGATTGCGATTTTGCTGACACACGGCATTCTTAAAGCGTATAGCAAAAAAGCGAAAGGCCTAAAGATCGGTTCTCTGATTAACGGTGCATTCTTCTCGATTGTGGCGATCACTCTGATGGTTATGTTCTTTATGGGCAAGCTACCATTGGATGAGACGGAATCGTACCGCCCTTGGGTTGCATTGTTTATTTTAGGTTTCTGGGCAGCGTGCGCATTTTTTGCCGCTAAAGCTAAGACGTTTGAGCACAAATTTGCAGCCTATATGCTATCTCCATTGGCGTTGTTTGCGCTGTTCTCAACCGTGGTACCAAATACGACCATTGATTCAAAAATGCCAGGTCGCTTTATGGAAGAGTTGGCACCGAAAGTCACGGATGAAATGGTGCTGATTGCTGACTATCCAGACACCATGTCTGCACTTAACTGGTACCTAAAACGTACCGATGTCTACTTAACAAAAGGCATGGGTGAGGTGGATTATGGTTTGGCTTATGATGATGCCAATCATCGTTGGGTACCCTTTGCCGAGCTTGGTGATTTCATTAAAGAAAAACAGAAGACGGCACCAGTTCTTCTCCACTTTAGAAATCTACCTGCTTTGCCAGCCGATTTCCCAGTAGCGGATGATCACCTTGATCGCGGACGTTACCATGCTTTGATCTTCAACCAAGTTACGGCAGAGTAATGACGGTACTGTTGTACATCATTTCTGTACTGGCTAGCTCGCTGAGTCAATATTGGCAAAAGCGAGCTGCTATGTACTTCGAGGAGAACCCACAGCTCTCTATGGTGGGCAAGCTTCTGAGCTTTCCTATGATTTTAGGGATTGGGTTTCTTGGCACCAGTGCTATCACTTGGCTAGGTGTCTTGAGCCAGTGGGATGTCTCCGTGGCGTATCCACTGCTCAGTGTCAACTTCGTTATTATGCTGTTGGTGTCTAAGTTTGCTTTTGGTGAAGTGATTGTGCCAAGGCAGTGGCTTGGTGTGATGATGATTATGGTTGGTATTGGCATCATTGGAGGGGCGAACTAATGGTGTTAAAAGACTTGAAAGCAGGCCTTCCTATTGCTCTTGTCAGTGTCATGTTGATCTCCATCGCGCAACTTGCGATGAAGTGGGGCATGGGCGCGTTATCCGACCATTGGTCGACATTGCAACCTGCGTTGTTGGCTATCGATTTACTGACGATAGTGAGTGAGTTTTGGCCAGCGCTGCTCTGTGTTGTGATAGGTCTAGGCTGTTACGCTTTGTCTATGGGCTGTTGGGTCATGGCGCTTAAACATTTACCGCTTGGTGTTGCTTATCCACTACTTAGTCTCAGTTACGTCATTGTCTATGCATTAGCGGTGACGTTACCTTGGCTTAATGAGCCGTTCAGTTGGGTTAAACTTTCGGGCATTGCTTGCATTCTCCTTGGCCTAACGCTCATTTTTACCGCAAAAAAATCCAGCTCGTAAGCTGGATTTTTTATTGGTATCCAGCTCTATCGACCTCTGCCATCAACCATGATTTTCAATGTCTTAAACACGATATGAACATCTGTCATCAACCAAGATTTGTAAGATGACAAAGACAGAGCATAACTGTGGTCGAAGCCTACTTTACTGCGTACATCCTCAATGCAAGTGTCATAACCTTGGTTGACTTGGGCAAGGCCAGTAATACCAGGAAGTACATCGTAGGTGCGTTCAACAAAGAACGGGATGTCATTTTCTAGCTTCTGGTAAAAGTCCGGACGCTCCGGTCGTGGGCCGATAAGCGACATATCGCCACGCAGTACATTAATAAATTGAGGCAATTCATCTAGGCGTGTTTTGCGCAGAAATCGGCCTACAGGCGTAATTCGAGGGTCGTTTTCAGTAGCCCACGTTGCGCCAGTTCGAGACTCGGCATCAATGTACATGGTTCTAAACTTAAGCACATGAATAAAGTCCATTTTAGTTGGGCTCCATTTGCCGACGCGCAGTTGCTGATAAAAAATAGGGCCTTTTGACGTCGATTTAATAGCAATAGCGACAGGAATAAAACAGATCCCGAGGATGAGCATGCCTACACTGGCTCCAACTAAATCGAAGATTCGTTTAGAGATGCGGATCAGTGTTTTTTCCATATTAACCTTTTTCATGTTCATTCTCCTGTTGTGGTAGACGCTTCCAGGCGCCATTTTCTAAGCCTATTAAATAGCGAAGACCACCAATTAAATTTGCAGTGTGTCCAACGACCAGGTAAGTGAAAGCACGAACAAGCTTGAAGGACTGTAGTTTAGGAACAAGTACGCTAATGGTGACAGAGCCATATAATGCGACTTGCAGGAATAGAAAACTGGTAAACAGCGTACTCGTCGGTGCCAATATCGCTGACGTTATTAGACAGGTAAGCATCAAATAAGGGGTCAAGACACGAAGCGCTTTGCCGGAAAAAAAGGTCAGTGCCGTGCCTTTATGTTGCGGTGCAAACAGAGGGAGCAGTGCAATGATTTGCTGCATATTACCCGCAGAGATACGTAGTCGACGTTTGAAATCCTGATTGGTGCTACTGCTTTCCATTTCAACCGCATTCATGTGAGGTTCGTATACTGCTCGGTAGCCGCGGCGAACGATGTTCATGGGAATGATGAAGTCATCGTTAATCGTGTTATAGGGCAGAGCTTCAAATAACTCAGCTCGAATGAAGTAGAGTGCACCGTGTGCGCCAATGGTCGAGCCGAAGGTAGATTCGCTATATTTCACTTGATTCTGATAGCGCCAGTAAAGGGATTCACCGCGCTCGTCTTGCTCCAAGAGCTGATAGGTTGAATTAACCACACCCACATCGCTGCGCTGAAAGTGGTGCGCGGCGAGTTTGAGAGCATCGATAGAAATCAGCGCGGATACATCGGAGATACATGTTATATCGCTGGTGATTTCTGCTAAGTGTTGATTGAGGCGAAATACTTTTCCTTGATTGTCTTTATTGTCGATGATTCTGAACAGTGTATCGCAGCAGATCGCCTCTTGAATGGTCTCTTCGGCGATGGTCAGCGTGTGGTCTGTACTACCATCGTTAATGACTACTACTTCAAGTTTGTCGCGAGGGTAATCGAGTACCGCACAATTACGGATCTTGTCGGCGATCCACTTCTCTTCATTGTAAGCAGGGATGACGATGGTTATTGATGGTAACGCAGCGCAACTGTCGGTTTGATAGAGTTTGACCTGTTTTGCCTTTGGCAGAGGGTGGCGCGATGCCCACCATTTGAGCAGCATAGGGTAAATGGCGTGATGGTAGACGATAAAGAAGGCGCAAGTCCAAAATAAGGCCATAAGTAGTGTTTGCATATCTATTCCTTGAGTAGCGTGAGTCATTTTTTATGCCTTAATCGCGAGGTCACGATAGGCGCGGCTCATGGTGCGTACATCGTTGTGTTCGACAACAAAATCTCGCGGTGTAAATAGGTGACGGGTGGCAATCGCTTTTTCTAATGTTGCCAGTAGTGAAAATACCCGTTTGGACTTGGTTGTTAGCCCTGAGAGAGGGCAGAGTGTTTCGCGCGCAGCACCTACGTCGGTAACGACGACGGGAATATTGCACGCTTGCGCCTCAAGGGGGGATAGTGGGAAACCTTCGCAACTGGATGGCAAACAGAACACATCCAGCGACTGATAGAAGGTTGGCATATCACTGACTAGCCCTAAAAAGTGGACTCGCTGGCTGATACCCAAATGATGGCAAAGCTGCTTTAACTCGTGCTCTAACGGCCCGGCACCAGCAATAGCGAGGTGTGTAGTATTTGGTAAGCGTGAAACCGCTTTGATGAGTGTGGTATGAGACTTAACAGGAACCAGTCTGCCAGCAGCACCAATCAGCAGTGCGTCCTCTGGTAGGCCTAAAATGCGTCTCGCTGCTGCTTGATTAGCTGGTACGAATCGGTTGCAATCGACACCGTTCTTGATCACTTTTGATTCGGTAAATGGAAACAATTCGTTAAGTTGTTTACTCACCTCGTCTGCATCGGCAACCAGTATTGGATTAACCAGTTTTAATGCCAGAGTTTCAACACGTCGACGCTTAGTATTTTGCAAGTGCCACATATCATGTTCGGTATGGATACAAGTTGCCACGCGGCTCAATCGTGCTGCAATGCCACCATAGAGAAGGGGACCAATGTGGTGAGTGTGAACGACATCGGCACTTAGGCGTTTGAGCTCTGTGCTAAGTTGTTTGATAAGGGATAACTGTAAGCCTTCGCTTTTATTAAGAAACACTAATTGCTGTTGGTAGTGTCTTAAGATTGACCAGTTTTGGATCGCTTCTTCTCGCGAGCCCTCTAAACTGATGATGTAGCAGCGTTCATGAGCTGGCGTTTGCTTTAGAAGCTCAATCACCATGGTTTCTAAACCGCCTGGCGCGAGATGCTGGACGATATGCACGGTAGTGAGCGTTGATTTGTTATGCTGAGCCTTGTGGGTGTTGTGCTTAGTCGCCATCATTACAGTCTCCTTACTGATTAGTTGCGCCGTTCTCGTTGTGATTAAAAGTAACGATGGCAGCAGTAGTTAGTAAGAGAATTGCACTTAGCGTGCCAGAAATAAAAGCTAAATAAATACAATTGGTTAAGCTTAGTTGCATGCCATTTCTCGAAATGACATGCAATTTTGAAAATCTAGTAGGTAATTTTAGGAATCGCTGTGATGACGGGCAATTTCGCATCTTCAAGCTGTTGTCGGCGGCGAATGGTGGTGTCAAACAGCTCAAGAAAAATAGCGGTGCCGATACCCAGAGCGATCCCTGCGACCACACCTATTATGGCAAAGACAATAGCTGGTAGATTGGTTGAGCTGCTTGGTGTGTAAGGAAGATCAATCACTTTAACGCGCTTGTTTTGCTCAAAGATACCCAATGAGCCAGTGAGCTCTGCCATTTCATAGCGTTCTACCAGCTCATCATAGAGCTCTCGCTTTAGTGCTACGTCACGCTGTAAACGCAGCAGTTGCTTTGCATTGCTGCCGTAGCTTTTTGCATTGGCAGTGAGCTCAGAGATCATTGATTCCAAGCTGGATGTTTCTTGTTTCAGTGACTCATAGCGCCCTCTTACGACTTGAAGGTTTTGTAATTGTGTTATTAACAGTGGCTGAAACTCACGACTGCTGCCTGCACCCGCAGCGCTGGCAATGTCCCATAGTTGGTCGGAATCCAGTCCGGTTTGTTCGCTGCTTAACAATACCGACCGCTCTTGCTCCAGTCGTTGCAGCTCACGCAGTTTTGCTTGTACAGCGCTGTGAGAGGTTGTGTACTTTGCCTTGAGAAGCGTCAGTTCACTGCGGATCTCAATAATTTGTTCCTCTAACCGCCCAACAATCGGGTTAGTCTTCGAAAGCTGTTGGTCTAAAGTACCAAGACTCTTCTCGATACCCGCCAGCTCAGCTTGCTTCTCAGCCAGTTTTTGTTTGAGTTTCGCCAGACGACTTAGGTTTTCACTTTGCATTTCAGGGGTGGCAGCAGAGTGTGCGTTGTAATACTCCGCCAGCGCTTGTTCAGCCAGTTCCAGAGCTTGTTTGCGCTTCTCAATATGAATAGTCAGAAACTCGCTAGAGTCACGAATGGACGATCGTTCGGGGGCGAGCAGCTCTTCAATAAAGTGCACGCTGACTGACTCAAGCAGGGCTTTCATCCCATCGGGGGATGACGCTGAGTGCTCAATCTTAATAAAGTCTTTGCCAAGCTGACTGACCGTTAAATTGGAGGAAATGTTCGCAATCACAGAGTCTTGCTCGTAGGGACTCATGGTGTCGTTGATTAGATTTAAATCCCGTGCGACGGATTGAAGGACGTGACGACTATTGAGTAAGGTTTTCAACGCTGATAAACGTTCTTTGAGCATGGTAGATACGGCGATGTCTTCAAGAAATGGATTCATTTTCGCTGTCTCTTGAATCAACATACTGGTATGCGATTTATACTTTGGTGGCGTCATGGCGCCAATGGTATAGGCGATGACGGGCATCACCAAAATAGGGATGATAATCGCATAGCGGCGACGCCACGCCGCAGTTAACATCACCAGTAGGCGTATCTTAAGTTCACTCATAGTGCCTCCAAGTACAGCTCTAAGGTACTCGCCCTGTTATCCCAGCTTTCGTTGTCGACTAACCCTTTTGGTAAAATTTTGCTCTCCTGAGCAATGCGGTTAAGTGCTACAACCATAGTATCAGCATCACTGATGACGTTGACATGTTGACGATAGCCTGACAGGGCGGGAAAGTCGGTACTCACCACAGGTCGTCTTGCCGCCAAATACTCTTTGAGCTTTAGCGGGTTGCAGGCCTTAATCTGCTCATTGAGAACGAAGGGTAGAAGGCTAACGGTCCAGTGCTGACTATAGCGAGGAAGTTCGTGGTGCGGCTTAGGCCCCAAATAAAACACGTTGTCTGCAGCGGTTATTGGTAGTCGACTTAGCTCAAGTTGACCAATGAATACAAAATCCCAGTTTGGCAGTGCCGCGATTGTTTGATTAAGCAACTCGTAATCGAGCCAATTCGAAAGGCTTCCGTAAAAACCTGCAATAGGTCTGCCGCGATCGGGGAGGTCGGTCGCGCGCGGAGCTGGTGTAGAGAATTGCTTGCTGTCTACGCCGTGACTAAGTAGACGCGTCTTATGGCTAGGAAATCGAGCACAGAGTTTTTCGCTGGCAGTGATGACTAAATCCGCTTGGGCGACTAAGCCTTTTTCGTGGTCGAGGACGGTCGCGTGATCGACTCCGGCTAATGCACCAAAATCGTCACCGCAGTAATACACGACAGAACGCTGTTCGAGCAGTGCGCATACGTCCGCAGCTGTTGGCAGCGAGGTCCACACAATCGGATCGTTGAGATTGAGTTCATCAATCATTGGCCTTAGTTGGTAGGCCATCGCTTTTGCCGCCAGTTTTCGACTCCAAGTCGCGCGAGGTGCTGGCAGGGTGTGAATATTTGCAATCGTCATAGAGGGCGGATGTTCTACTCGGTGTGATTGAAAGTGTTCTGCTTTTCCTTTGCCGAGTATTTTGCCTAGCGCACGCTTGAAGTCATTGGTGTTCAGGCGGGGCTGTCGCAGTCCGATAGAATTGATCCAAAGTACTTTTCTTTTTGTCGCTAAACGCTTTACTAGGTGCTGCGTGCTTGACGGCAACGCTCCGTAATCTTCACCAAAAACAATCAGGTCTCGCATAGCCATGTCCTCTTATTGAGTGATCTTTTTAACCACTTTGGCGGGCGAACCCGCGGCGATGACATTAGCCGGTAAGTCGTGCGTTACCACGCTGCCAGCCGCGACTATAGTACCTTGACCAATGGTGACACCCGGCTGAACGGTGACGCCAGTGGCTAGCCATACGTCACGCTCTAAAACGATATCACCTAATCTGTGGTCTTCATCAGGCGCGCCAAGCGCGCGCTGCTCAGCATTTAACGGGTGACCAGAGTAGCCAAAGAGCTGGCATCGCCCCGCAAGACGCACGTTATCTTGAATTTCGACTTTTCCTGCCACTGCGATGGACACTTGCCAGCCAATATCAACATTACTACCGACTTTGAGCGTTGGGGTTACATTGGGATCTGGGTGCGGTGTAGTACGACCACTTAATGTTGTGTGGCCAGATATGCGGCATTCGTTGCCGAGTTCAATTTTGAGTGGACCGGTGACCAAGGGCAGACCACTGTATAAGTAAAGTGAGTGACCACAGCTTGCGAGACGTCCTTTGAACGCAGGCGTATAAATAAACAGTCGAGTAAGAGTATCGAAGCCAGCTTTTATGGTGGTGATGAGTCGATACATCAACTTGTTATAGATGCTAGGTGTCGGAATGCCCATCGCACGCGCTCTTTTTAACATCACAAATAGCTGTCGCATTTTTGGGTTTGGATGGCTGCGTAGCCAGGTTTTAAAATCAAATGAAGTTGCAGTGGCCATAGTCGTGTTCCTTTTGCATTCCAAGGCTGGGTGAGATACCGCCAGTTCCAAGTGGTTACGTTAAGCAATTCAAGAACTGAGCCAGAATTAATGTTCTTTTAAAACAGTGGCTTATTGTTTGTCTTGTTGTGGGTTTGCTGATTTCTCAAATTGAGAAGCGATTTGTGAAACGGCAATCGTAAGGGCGGCAAGAATGTAGATAGGCCAGACAAACCCTTGGGTTAAGAAGGTGCCTGATACAAAGGTGCCAACAAGGCCGCTATAGACCGCCATCGCCATAGAGCGAAGGTAAGGAGGGATATCTTTGTTGCCATCTAGGTTTTTGAGGGTATGCCTGGCGCATTTTATTAAACTGACGATAAACAGCAGAAATACCGCTAAACCAAGAAACCCAGACTCAGCGAGCACGCCAAACCAAGTACTGTGTACTGCGTGGTTCAACCCATCCCAGTGAGGGCTGTAAAAGAAGTAGTTGTAGTAAAAATTGTCCAGCCCGACCCCAAAAAGGGGGTTATCGAGTGCCATTTTGAAGGCTGCTTCCCATGCATAAACTCGTCCCATGGCCGACTCATCAATACCCGATTCGGCAGCGCCACCTGAAGAACGGCTAGAAATCCCGGCCACCACATACAGCACGGCCGCACCAATGATACCTAGCGAGAAGAATAAGGTTTTCGATTGGATAAACCGCCAGCCAAATACGCCAAACACCGCGAGAGAGCCTAGCAAACCCCCACGGCTTTGGGTGGCTAGAACTGCGAAAAAAAGGAGAATGGAGGTGCCTGCTGCGAGCAATCGCATTGGAATCCCGACTCCGCGCGTGGTTGCGGTGGCAACAGTAAACGCTAGGGGAAACATGAGTACAAGTGCCAGATCGTTAGGGTCGCCTAACATGGAGCCAAAGCTGCGTCCGATAGTGACACGTGAACCTTCCACCAATCCAATACCATTGATCGAATTGAAAATTGCCTTGCAGCCGACAATGAGACCGGCGATAACGATGGCAAAAGAAAAACGAGACAACTCTTTTGATGATGTGATTAGCCAAGAGACCGCTAATGTCATGATAATGATCTTAACGTAATTGCCAGTAAACATTGAGATGGCCACCCCCTTATTTGAGGCAAGGGGGATCCCGACAATCACCAGCCCCCAAAACACCAATAACCAAAAATACGTGGGGTGCCAGTAAAGCTTAATTTTCTGACTGAAGACCGTATGCCAAATAAGAGCGGCTAACGCTCCTGCTGACAGCATCAAAGGGATTTTTAGAGGATAGAGCACGGGGAAAACTTCATGAATTCTAAAGAAGGAAAAGACGATAAATAGAGTCACCAGCCAAAACGTTTGACTAAGAACCACTAAAATCCCGATGGGTAGCAACGCAATCACCAGCCCAATAACAGGGTGGGGAACCAGCATCCAGGCCGCACCGACGAACCCACACAGCACTAAACTCAGTACGATATGGTTACTGTGTTTAGTTTGGCTGAGTGAAGGTTGACTCGTTAAGTGCGTCATGATTACCTGTCATAGTGGGCATCCTTGGTAATGACTACGCAAATAGAGTGCCAAAGAGACAAATACCGCCAGCCCCTTTGTCTGTAAGGGCTTAGCGTGGCATTGGGCAGAGTGACGACTAACGACTGGTCGCGTTTCTCATTATGGGAATCAAATTGAATGGCATAGTAAGCCGCTGAAAAGTGGCGCTTATGGTGTTTCGTTTGCGTTGCTAAGACCATACACGCCGAGCATCGTTGGAATCACCACATCGGTGGAGTAATTGAGTTCGATGGTTTGCTGGGCGTGATACTTGATTTGCGAGCGTTTGGCTTCCGAGAGGGAGAACCAGGAGCCTAGAATGGTGATCATCTCTTCTCTTGATGACGCGATCCAGCCGTTGCTACCGGTATCGATGACGCTGGGGAGCTCTCCAAGTTCAAAGCTTACCACCGGAATACCTCGTGACATGGCTTCGAGAGCCGCCATTGGAAGTCCTTCATAGCGAGAGGTGATCAGTAATAAGTCGACATTTTGCCATACGCTATTCATGTCGGACTGGTGGCCGTGGAAATGGACATTGTCAGAGGCCATCTCTTTCAATAGCGATTCCATTGGACCCGAGCCATAGATATCAAAAGTATGGTTTGGAAAGTGAGTGGCCATCTCAATAAAGGTATCCGGTCCTTTCTCTTCACTTAATCTACCGACAAAGGCTACGTTGCGCGCGGAGAGTGAGACGAGAGAGGCTTTCGGGACGAAGTTTTTAACCAGTATGCTGTTATATGGAAGCTTAGACTGGATAGTGCGACTGACGCAGATCCGCTGCTCACTAAGGAACGCACTGAATCTATCGAGAGCATCATAAAATTTGACGCGACCTTTTGGCGTTTCGCCAGCGTGAAAGCTAGAGACAATACGGATTGAGTCGGTGTAGCCAAGAAGGCGGGTGACTCGCGCTAAGAGGCTGCCTTTGTAACCATGAGTGTGAATGACGGCAGGGCGTTGGTTGTGCGCAGCGCTAGATATGGCCTCTTTTAGACGTAGAAGTGGGTGGATGTTGGGATAGTCACGGCTTAGTGTCATCGTCGCGATTGAACACTGGTTCAGCGCAGTTTCAAGCGGCGGCGTCGGATGGTATTCGTTAGAAAAAACCACTTTCACCTGGCAGTTATGGGCTAGTAATCCTTTGGCCAGTTCCAAGACATGGGTCTCTATGCCGCCAAATGAGCGGCTATCGAGCAGCAACCAAATCATCGGGTTAAGAGGCACTGTCTTCGGCTTCCCAAGCTTGTTTCTTACGATAGACGGTGGATGGGCTGAGTTCCAATAGAACCGCTGCATTAAGCACATTGCCATCGCAATAATCGATCGCTTGTTGAATGGCTTCGCGCTCTATTTGCCACATAGGGCGAATGGTCACTGATTGGCCGCTTGTTGACTCCATCGATACTGATGGAGGTGGATTGACATTGTCCGTGGGCATCGACGATGCGGGAAGTTCTGGCGTCACTTCAGCGCCCGTAATGGTGGGAGAATGAGTTTCCTGTACGACCGATAGCACGCTTTTAGACACAGGTGTTGCGGGAGATGTTGTGGTTGTGGATGCCATTACTTCGGGTGGTAAATGGGGAACACCAAGTGATTTCTCATCATTAAGCACCACGATATTGCGGATGATATTCTGCAACTGACGCACGTTACCAGGCCAAGTATAACGCTTTAGGTAGCGTTGAGCGTCTTTAGAGATGGTTTCAAATCGGCGTCCATCTTGTTTAGAGTAGATCCGCAGAAAGTGCTCAGCAAGTGTGACAATGTCACGGTCGCGCTCGCGAAGTGGTGGCATGTGGATGGGGACAACGTGCACTCGATAGTAGAGATCTTCTCTAAAGCGACCTTCTTGTACCTCTAACAGTGGGTCGCGGTTGGTTGCGCAGATAATACGGACATCCACTTTTTGTTCCTTCGTGGCGCCAAGTGGAGTAAAGGTGCCGGTTTGCAGAAAACGCAGCAGCTTTTTCTGCATCTCTAAGTCCATTTCACACAATTCGTCGAGGAATAGTGTGCCGCCATCGGCAAGAGACGCAGCCCCTTTTCGGTCGGTCGCTGCACCAGTAAACGCCCCTTTAACATGGCCAAACACTTCACTTTCCATCAAGTCTTTGGGGATCGCGCCGCAGTTGATGGCAATAAAGGCGTTGTCTTTTCGGTTACTTTCATTGTGAATGGCATTGGCACAGACTTCTTTACCGGTACCACTTTCGCCAATAATGAACACACTGGCATTGGTGTTTGACACCGCATCAATGACTTTGTATACCCCCTGCATCGGGATGCTCGCACCGATAAAGTCATGAAAACGCTCGCGATCCATTTTTTGCTGAATATCGTCCAGCATGGTTTCGAGTTCAGCCTGTTTAAGGTGGATTTGAATGGAGGTTTTGAGTCTGTCGGCGCGGATTGGTTTTTCTAGAAAGTCTTTAGCGCCTTTTTGTATCAGCTTAACGGCGGTATCTACGCTGCCGTGTGCGGTGACAACGACAACGGGAATGCTGATGTTTTTCTCCTCAAGCCATTCCAAAATGTCTTCGCCTTGCATGTCGGGAAGCTGAAGGTCGAGGATAATAAGAGAAGGGATCGTGCGTTCAAGTATGCGCTTTGCTTCACCGCCCGTTGCGGCATGAAGCAGGTCAAACGGCTCATTCTTTAAGTATTGCTTGTAGAGAACGGCGAGAGAAGACGAGTCCTCTACCAAGAGTACCTTGGGTGTCATACTTACAATCCTTTGCTTTATTCGACGTTGTTCTTTTAATGATAGTACAGATTGTCAATTTGCAACAAAGTATCGCCTGTTAAGGTACTGAATAATAACAATTTGACAAGGAACCTCTCAAAATGAGGACTTAAATCGATTGAGATAGGAAGCGGTTGTTGCGAACTTTGGTTTTCATCCAGTTGGTTACACGATTGGGTAGCCAGCTCAAGCGATCGATTTCTCGACAGATCTCGCTGGCAAGCGAAGGTTGATCTCGATAGTTGAGCACGGAACCAAGCAGCTGAACGGACGTGGCGTCGTTCAAAATTTGTGTCGCTTCTGTCACCTGATTGGTCATAGTGACGCCGCTAAGCACCACTAAAAAGGTACCGTCGCAGGCATTAGCTACCACTTGAGCAGGTATGTTGTTTTGATTGACGTTGAGAATGGGGGAAGTATCAAACACGACTCGGTCATATTCTTCCAACCAACGCTCTGTCTGCTTGCGAAGTTGGATTGGGTCTTTAAACCGCAAACGTGTTTTCGGGTCGCTCGGCACACTGACACCCAAAAACACTTTGGGAGACGAGGAATCACTGTCTTGCTCCTGAAGCAATTGACTAGCGGTATCAGTGTTGTCCGAAGGCATATCAAAATCGAGGGGTACTAAACTCGGTCGAAACATATTTAAGTCGACGAGCAGCGTTTTGTAGCCAGCCAAGAGATAACGTTCGGTCAGCGCTTTTGCTAGTGTTGTCGTACCTTCGCCACTATTACAAGCGGTCAGGCAAATTGAGCGGCACTGCTTTAACTCAGCATTTAGATACAGCTCTTCAATCTCAGCATGAGTGGCAGGTATCGTCATCACAGAGCTCCGATAATAGCAATGGTCGAAACGATTCGGAAAATATCGGTGAGACCCAATCGTGCTTGTTCAGCAAAGCTGTTGCGGCGATCGGGTACATAAACGGTATCGCCAGCGCGAAGTACAGGTAGCATTCGAATGTCTGCTGTTTTACTAAACTCAACCAAATCAAATGAGCGAGCCTGTCCTTGGCAGCAGGACATATTGACGATACTTATTTTGCTGATGTAAGCACGCTCATCCGGGCCGCCAGCTTCGGCTAGAATATCCAAAATGGTCATGTTGTCATTAAACACATAGCGGCCTGGGCTTTTCACTGCGCCAAGTACTCGAACCGTTTTTTCTTTTGGTGTATCAAGCCAGTTTTTGTTTTTCTCCGGGACATAGATAGTATCCCCCGGTTTCACTAGCGGTAGAATGGACTCATCACCTGTTTCAAAGTAAGTCGACAAATTGAGCCTACTGACTTTTGCATAAGGTTTGTCACGATGTGTGACACGAATGTTGTGAATGTCGGCGTCTTTGGTTGGTCCATCTGCAGCTGAGAGAATGTCTAGGAAATGCATCTCATTGGTAAAGCGATAGCGTCCAGGCGCATTGACTTGACCAAATACGTAAATGGACGCATCAGAGCTCTGTCTTACCCATTGCGCTTTGTTGTCTGACGGATCTTGCGGAAGATCGTGTACCCTTACTACCGCGCCCGCGCCAATAAAAGGCAGCTCAGATTGTGGTGCGCCTTTTTTAATGAACTCATCGAGGTTAAACACCACGGTTTTTCCGCCGTTTGCCACTTCGATTTTAGAGGTATCTGCACGCCCCTTAGGGCCACCAACGTGCGCCAGCAAATCCATCAAATCCATTTCATCTGACCATTCGATACGGCCGGGCCTGACGACTTCGCCAATGACATTCACTGCGCGGTCAGGTGAGATTTTTAACCATGACTTTTCATTGATATCTGTCTTCTCAGGTACAAAAATCGCGTCACCAGCTTCGATAAGTGGCGCTTGAGCTGTGCTTAAGCCTTCGGTATAAGCGGTCATATCAAAAGGTATGATTGAACCGTCAGATTTAATCACTCGCATCTGACGAGATTCGGCAAAACGCGTTGGACCGCCGGCATTGGCGAGTATATCCATAAATGTCGCGCCGGGCTTACCCTCGAACGCACCGGGTGCAGCCACTTCACCCATAACATAAACGGTGTTCGAGCCGGATTTGATTTCTTCTTCTTGTTTAGGAACAAATATGGTTGCACCCGGCTGCAATGGTGGCAGTAGTGAGGTATCACCACTGTCTAAGTAGCGTTTTAAGTTGAATAGAATAGGGGAGTTATTACTGATAACGCGAATTTGCTCGACGCTGGCATAACGCGTAACTCCCCCTGCGCGCATGAGTACATCGACAAGGTCGGTATTGGCTTTGTAAGAAAATGAGCCTGGTGCATTGACCTCACCAAACACCTTGATCGCTTGGCGAGAATCGGCGCTGTCACCAGAGTCAGCGAGCTTTGCCGCATCAAACTCTTGCTCAACATTACCGACAAGCGGCGAAGCTGGTACAAAGAGAATATCTAAGGACTCCAAAGCGGGTAAGTCGCGGTCATCTCCAGTATCAAGGAACTGTTTGTAATCAAACTCACTGCGCTCTGCGCCTCTTCGGTGAATCATTTTATTGAGTTGAGCCCCGGCTCTTAGGCCGCCAGCGGCTTGTAGCGCCATTTGTACATTCGAGTTGTAAGGGATGGTGTATTCGCCAGGCGCCTCAACGTAACCCTGCACGGAAATCAGGATCTGACGCTGGGCGATGAATACTTTGACGTTGCTGGTATCGCGAAAGATAGTGCCAAGGGCATCAACCACAACAGACTCGAGCTGGGTTTCATCAAACCCTGCAACGAAGACTTGTCCCACTTCAGGAAGATTAATGCGACCGCGTTTGTCGACTTGAAACGCTCGGTTAAGGCTAGACTCGCCGGGCAGATCAACTTGGATGAGGTCACCAACTTGGACATTTTTTTCGTCGGCGAGTGCAGGAGGGCTGAACACAACTACGAACATTGCTAATAACAGTGTTGCTAGGGTATTGAGAAGCTTCATCATTGTGCTCCTTTGTCAGCAGCTCCATGTCCAGTACGGCTACTTTCTGTGGCGCTATAACTTTCTGTAGCGCTATAGTTATCAGCAATGACATCAACGCTTACGCGGCGGTTGGTGAGCATGACGCCCGGTGTGTTTCCCTCATATAAGGGCAACTCTTCGCCTAAGGAGTGTGTGTCGATGCGATTTGGTGCTAATCCAAAGATGGTTAGGTAACGTTTTACCTGTTGCGCGCGTCCTTTGGCGATTCGCTCGTTGTATTCTTTCGTTCCGGTCGCATCTGCGTGGCCCGTGACCGACAATCGAATGTTCGGGTACTGTTTTAAAATGTTCGCTGCCTCGGCTAAGTGCCCCATGTACTTGGGGTTCACTTCTATAGAGTCATAGGCAAACTGATTGTCGACATTTAAAAGGTTGTAGATGCGTCTTACTACCGACATTTGGTCATCAAATGCCGCCCCTTTTGCTGGTGGCGCGCAGGTTGCTTGGCTCAATACGTAGTCTAGTCGTAGCTCTAGGTCGTTCAATTTTTTTCGCTGAATAACGATGTCGTTGGCGGCGTCAATCCAGAGTCCTCCCTCAAGCTCTCGTGCGATGCGGTTTTGCTTCTCCTGAGCTTGCAATACTGCAGCGGGAAAGCACCATTGAGCACCTTCTTGTATTAGCGAATCTAAGTGGAGTTTGGTCAGCTTCCAATCGAAGCGTAGCCCATGCTCTGGGCCGAGTGGTTCGTCTGGCATGACAGGTGAAAAATCGGAGCCTACATATTGTTCGGCAATGCCTCCGGTTCCATCATCAGGATAACTGGTACATGCAACCAGAAGACTTGCCAAAATACAGGTTAATGCTTGTTTTATACCCGTGTTTACTTCCATGTAGTGACCACCTATTTTGCCAACTTTATAGTCTAATATTTTGAGGCTATAAGTACTCGTTACTGGCGTGAGTATTGACTGGAATCGCCTGACCAATTCGAAGTAACTTTATGATTTGCAGGGGCTGTCCTGTGACATTTTCCAGACGCATTTTTCGTTCACGTTCAACGAGTCGCTTATACAAATAAACAATAGCACCGATGCCAGAAGAATCCATAAAGCGCACTTGCTCAAGGTCTATTTCTACTTCTTGGTGACCATCATTGTGAATGATGTCATCAATTTGTGCTTGAGCAGATCGACTTCCACGTGCGTCGAAATCGCCTAAGACTTTTACTTGAAGGGTATGGGGGGTGGTTTCAGCTCTAAGTAGTTCCATGATGTTGTCCTCGTCCTTAATGGCCAAAGTATTTCTACACTGAAAGGGTTGCATGGAGTGTGCCAAGATTTTTAGTTGTTATATTTCAATGTCTTAATCTGTTATGGGGTGTGTTTTTTTTATAATGAGGATAGGATTCTCAATTTGATAATTCAATTTGCAGATGAGGTGGGGCGTTAGAGGCGTTGCGTAGTGGTAGAGAAGAGGGCGGTAACCAAACCAAAAGTGGAGCTAGGGAATCAGCTCTACCACTGAGTAAGTGGCAGAGCGATATGGTTAGTAAATAATGGCTGACTTCACCATGGCTTTAAAACGGCGAATACTCGGGTAGGTGATAAAGGTCTGTACGTGCTTTGCGGTGCGATGTAGATAACCCTTGTGCTGTGAAGCGTATTCACAATAAGCGTCCATCAAACGTTCATCGACAAACCTCTTGGCCTTCGAGCACTGTGCTTGAGCGAAGGCTACGTGGCGTTCGGCGATGATCTTCATCGCTTCAATGCGTTTTGGTACATTGGAAGAGACGCTGCCTTGGCGCATTAAGTAATGCATGCGGATTTCATTAGTAAAGGCGACGTCACCCACTTCACTCAGTTTAAGCCACAAATCCCAATCGCTGGCACTCGGCAGTTCGCAGTCAAACCCGTGCACTTGCAGGTAAGCGTCACGTCGACACATCACGGATGAAGTACCAACAATGTTTTCCTTAAATAGCATGGCAGTGGCGTTATTGAGTAGCTGATAGTTTTTGGTGTCAGGTTGCGATTCAATATGACGTTGAAACTCTGGCCAGTACTGGAAGCAAGGAATGATAAATTCGTTTGCTTCATTAATGTGTTCATAATTGGTGAAACTCAACACACAATCAGGATAGTTATTCATAAACGCCACTTGCTCGGCAAGTTTGCTGTGGGTCCACAAATCATCGGCGTCTAAAAATGCAATCCATTCCCCTTTTGCCTGTTTGACGCCAAGGTTACGCGCTGCACCTGGCCCTGTGCGTTCACTTAAAATGAGTGAGATATGGGGATAGGTATTGCTTAGGTCAGTAAGGTATTCACGCGAACCGTCTGTCGAACCATCATCAATAAACAGGATCTCATAGTCAACATAGGTTTGTTGCTCGATGCTTTTCAAACATTGAGGCAGGTACGCCAAACAGTTGTAGTTTGGAATGACAATACTGACGGATGGGTTTGAATGTGAAGTCATGTTGGAATTCCTTATAAACGTTTAGCGAGTGTTTGCGCGAGGATGGATTTGCCGCCCTGCGTAGTCTGTGGACGCCAGTTTTGCGCCAGCCAAAGGCTAAATAAGACGGTTTGTATCAACCAACCAACAAGCAGATAAAGCGGCGATAGCTGATTGAGAGCGATGAAGCTTATGACCAAGAGCAAATGAATAATGAGTTGCGAGTAACGATGTTTAAGTGCTAGACGCTGTTGGCTGGCTCGGTCAAAAAGCAAGGCGCGCAGAGCGTAAAGCATCACAAATGCCATAACAACGCCTTGGATGCCGACTAATAAACTGGCTAACGTGAACAGTCCGAGTGCTGCAATGGCCATAATGCTGTTGATCTTAAGGACGACTTTGGGCTGTTTTTCTATGTAGCATCCCGTGGTCAATGTGTGAGAAATCTGCTTAAAGGCGATACCTAGTGCCAACCATGGGATCCATTGAGAGGCCTCGTGATAGCGAACAGGGAACCAGTGTTCAATGATCACCGGTGCGATCAGTGCAACGCTCATCGCGAACCAAATGGTGCTGTGACAGATGGTTTCGGCGATGCGAACAGTTTTCGCCTTGCCATTTTGCTCATTGAGTATCTGAAAACGTTTAGGGAACCACCACAAGGTGAGCGGCTCGCAGAGAAACGCGATAATCAGAGCAAACTGCATCGCGATGGCATATTGAGCCAACGTGTCCAGGCCGACAGTTGCCGCTAATATCCAGCGCTCAGCGCCTGCTGCGACAAATAATAGTGAGCCAGAGAATATAAGCGGTAGGCCATAGTGTCTCATTTGCTTGGCTATTTGGGCATCCCAGTTAAAACGCAGGGCGCGACGTTGTTTGATTAATAACAGCGCAGCGAGGTAAAGCGAGGAAATGAAGCCAGATAGCAGAACGCCAGTGAGCCCGAGGCCGTATTGCAAAAATACAAAGGTGAGCACTGCTTGAATGACCGCCTTGCTACTGGTAAGTAAGAAAAACAACCGAGCGTTATCAATAAGGCGTAACCAAGTAAGCGGCATATTGATGGCGCAGCTGACAATGAGAGTCAATGTGACCAAGACATAATCGGCCGTGCTTATTTCTGTCCACGTGGAGAGTACAAATACACCAATTGGAAGTGCGGCAATCAGTGCCCAAGCTGCAATGATGAGTTGCTGAAGGGTCGCAGTGGTATTGAGGACATCAAACGCGTTGCCTTTGGCGTCTCCGGCTTGTTTATAGAGTGCCTCGATTAAACCAAAACCAAGGATGATGCCCCCAACGTTTAACACCGAAAGCCAGAGGTCAAGTTGACCATAGTCGGTGGTAGACAATGCCCCCGCGACAATGGGGAGCATGATGAAAGACACCCCTTTCATTAACACTAGGCCAGCAGCATAGTAGAGCGATTGTTGGATGGCGCGGTTCATAATGTCGCCTCTTCAAAGCAGTAGCTACCTTCGATAGCGGTGGCCAGCTTTTTGGCTGAGGTGCGTGCACTGTAAAGGCGAGTGACGCGAGTACGTGCCTTTTCAAGCTGCGCCATTCGCTGCTGCGTACTCATTGAATAAGTACTGACAATAGCGGCAGCTAAGCTTTGTGGGTCGTTTGGAGGTACCAGCAGCCCTGTTCCATTTACAATCATTTCTTTACATCCCATAAAGTTGCTGCAAATGACGGGTAGCCCCAGAGCCATTGCTTCCTTGACGACCACTGGGCCCGTATCTCTATCACCATCACGCGCTTCGCAAAAGGGCGTACAGAGTGCTAGGTAGTGAGCTGCATTGTCGATGATCCACTCAGAAGGGCGGCTGCCAAGAAAGTGAACTTGGTTGTGTATGCCCAATTGGATAGCCAACGCGATGAGCAGTGATTTTTGCTCACCATCCCCCACCAGATCTAACATTGGCCGCTCGTCGTCAGGAAGTAAGGCGATGGCTTGGAGCAGATCAACTAATCCCTTTTTCTCTGTTAAGCGGCCAACAAAAAGCAGACGACCATTATGCTGGCGGCGAGGGTGGAAGGGGTAACGGCTAAGCTCAATACCGCATTCAACGATATGAACGCGATGGTTTGGGGCAAGCTCTAGGAATTGATCGCACATGTCTTCGCAAACGCAGACGGAAAAGTCAGAAGATTCGAGTTTGAGCGCCAGATCAGCCGGACGAGCGTATACATCGTAGCCATGGCCAACAAAGGAAACCTGGCAACCAGACAGTTTACTCGCGGCAATGGCTGTCGCCGCCGTATGGAGGGCAAAATGAGCATGGAGGTGATCACACTTATGGGCAAGGGTGATTTGTGCCAGCTGTCCCGCGCTACGTATCAGTGATTTTTTCGGTAAGCCATTTTGGCGCAGGATAAACGACAGTGCTTTTACGCTTCTTAGCGGGTTTCGTAGCCAAATGGCGATAGCACGCAAATTGTTGACAGTAGAAAGTGCTACGGCTTTATCAAGCAGTGGTTTGTCTACAGGCTGACCGCCTTCGTAATTAATATTAAAGGCAAAAGGTTTGACTTGATAGCCTAACGCTTCCATGGCGCGTATCTCTGTACCGACGAAGGTTTCCGAAAGAACTGGAAAATCACTGAGTACATAACCTAACGTTTTCATTGTGCTCTCCTATGCGCCGGTGATGGATTGAATTGCGTTGAGGGGCATCGCCTGTGACCATACTGCGCTAAAACCTAGTGTTGGTAAGTGTTGCTGAACTCGCTGCCAAGATTGATCGTCTTTGATGCTGTTGAGACAGTTCATTTGGCGTAAGCTGCGCTCCAGCGTAGCTCTGGATAAGTGTTTTGCCAGCTCACTGTAGTTGTACATAGGGGTGTTGTTTTTGCCCCAATTCTCCATACCTAATCGGCTGGTCAAAGCTGGGTAACGGTAGCTTAGGGGTAAGCCTTGGCTAAGGGGCTGATCCGTTTTATCCCAGCGAATGTTGGCCAGTTTTGGCGATAAAGCTTGAATTGCTTTTCTGTGGAAACGACTCGCCAGTTTGTAGCGCACTGGTAAATGGGCAATTTGATAAAGTGCATCTTTATTTAGAAATGGGTGGCTGCGAAGATAGTGTGAGTCCAACATTTGTTGGCCACAGGCTACGAATCTAACCACTCGGTTTTGTAGATAGAAATTGTCCAAAAAGCGCGCGGCTGTGTCGAAATGCTGAGCGTGACGCTCAATGATCTGTTTGAGGTCGTTGAGCATTGGTTCTCTATATTGCGGCGCATAATTAAAGAACGGCGTTGCTGATTTTGAATACTCTTCGCGGATATAGCGCTTAGCGCGATCCATTAGCGATGCATGACCGAGAATGCCTTGACCAAATACGCTAAACCCTGGAAATCCACGATCATAATAGAACGCTCGAGCAACTTCGGCGCCAGTACCAGTAAGAAGCATGCGCCCTGAAGTTTGTGACAGCAGTGATGAGTCAAGTATAGAGTGAGCGTGGTGCAAGGGGACTTCTCCATTGCCTAAATCTGCCACGCGCTGAATGGTGCTCGGATCGGTTGGTGTGGCGGATTCGTTGCCGGTGATCAAACGTAGTTCCGCACACTCGGCAAGTGCTTTAGCAATTTGGTGGTCACTAGAAAGAGGTGAGCCATATGTTAGCGTAGTGGGTTTCTTACCTAGAGCGGTTGCAGCGGAGAGAATGAGTCGAGAGTCGAGGCCGCCACTAAGTGACACTATTGGGTCGCTATCATTGTTAAATGCTTCTCGAACGGCTTCAACAAAGGCTTCCAGCGCATCATCAAAGCGGGTGACGTCATTGCCGAGAATAGGGGAGTCTTGACGCGATTCGACCTGATTGTGTTGTGGGTCGAGTATTATTTTTGTTTGTCCATTCAGGCAACGTACGTCTTCCCATAGTGTCTGCTCATCGAATAACTGACCAAAAGCCACCAAAGTACGTTGGGCGCTGGGGTTTTTTTCTTGGTGTTGGGTATGGGTGCTGAGCGCTTGGCGACTGGTATATAGCGACGTATTGTGTTCATGCTCGCCAAGCCAAATGGGAAACAAACCCAGGCGATCCGTGCAACCTTGTACACTTCGAAGTTCATTATCTATTACAATCCAACTGCGGCCCCAATAGGATTGAATACGCTCTAAGCTCACATCAGCGATAATGTCCGCATCGCTTGAGCTACAGGCCGGGTCACCCCAACAAATGACGGTTTTGCATCCCAGTTCCCACACCGTCGCACTGTTTACGTCGTTATCATTGGCGGTGTTGCTAACCGTGATTGTCTGGCTCGTCGTTTTAGGAATTGTAATGAGATAATGTGCCATAACCTTGCCTCAGAGTTGGGTTGATACTCTTTCACTGCAACAGGCATGCCTAATTTAAAAGTCTAATCAATACAGTGGGTTAAAGGTTAAATGAAAATGAGAGAATGGCTTTTTTCATTTTGACAATCAATTTTGGATTGAGAAATAATAAAGACAAAGGCTGTAAGAGAAGATAAAAAAAGAGAGTCAAAAACTGACTCTCTTTTTAATGATACTAACGATGAGTGAAACGCTAGAAGTAGTGGATGTGGGGATTAAGCGCGTGCACGTCGCTTTGGAGCACCTTTGCCGTTGGCTTTTCCACTAGGCTTACCGCCCGGCCTTTGTTGGCCATTTGGCTTATTCGCGTGTGGTTTACCACCGTTGCCTTGCTTGTTAGCACCTTGGCCGCCTTGACTACCGCCTGTCGGACGCTGGCCTGGCTTTTTACGGCGCTGACCGTCAGTGCGAATATCCGGCTGTCCTTTAGTGTGTTTGGTGGCAAATCGATTCGCACCGTGACGGCCGGATTTTCGGCGCTGTGCTGGCGTGCGAGAGTCTATGTCTTCAGCAGGAACTAAGCAGCTTGGCTTGTCACCAATTAGGTACTGTTTGCCCATACTGATTAGGGCTTCGCGGATCATTGGCCAGTTATCTGGATCATGATAGCGTAGCAAAGCTTTATGCAAGCGGCGCTGACGTTCCCCTTTTGCAACGGGTAAGTCTTCGCGCTTTTTATATTTGACGCGCTTAAGCGGGTTCGTTTCTGAGTAATACATCGAAGTGGCATTACACATTGGAGATGGATAGAAGTTCTGAACTTGGTCACACTCGAAGTTGTTCTTTTTCAGCCACAATGCCAAGTTCAGCATGTCTTCATCTTCTGTTCCTGGGTGAGCAGAAATGAAATACGGGATCAGATATTGCTTCTTACCTGCTTCAGCGCTGTATTTTTCAAACATTTCTTTGAAGCGGTCATAGGTGCCCATACCCGGCTTCATCATCAGATCCAGCGGCCCCTTTTCAGTGTGCTCTGGAGCAATTTTAAGGTAGCCACCCACGTGATGAGTGACGAGCTCACGTACGTATTCAGGGGACTCAATCGCTAGGTCATAGCGCACACCAGAAGCGATCATCACTTTTTTCACACCGTCGACTTTACGCGCGGCACGATACAGATCAATGGTGTGTTTGTGGTCTGTGTTGAGTTTGTTACAGATGCCAGGGAACACGCAAGAAGGACGTCGGCAGTTCGCTTCTGCTTTTGGATCCGAGCAGCCTAAGCGATACATGTTAGCTGTTGGACCACCCAAATCAGAGATGGTGCCTGTAAAGCCCGGTACTTTGTCGCGGATCTCTTCCAGCTCACTAATGATGGACTCTTGGGAGCGGTTTTGAATAATTCGTCCTTCGTGTTCCGTGATCGAGCAGAATGAACAACCACCAAAGCAGCCGCGCATGATATTAACCGAGGTTTTGATCATGTCGTAGGCAGGGATCTTGGCTTTACCATATTTAGGATGAGGTACACGCGCGTATGGCAGGCCAAACACGTAATCCATCTCTTCTGTGGTGAGCGGGATCGGTGCCTGGTTTACCCAAAGCTCACGGTTACCATGACGCTGAATCAGTGCGCGGCCCGAGTATGGGTTGGTCTCAAGGTGCATCACGCGGCTGGCATGAGCGTAAAGAATACGGTCATTGTTGAGCTTCTCGAATGGTGGCAAGCGCACAGCCGTCGAGGCAGCATCATGACGAGATGGGCGAATGTTAATCGGCTTCGCTTCAGCTTCAGTCTCTGACTTGTTGGTGTCGCAGTTTGATTCCACCTTATATGGGTTTTGTGGCACGAATGCCTTACCTGGTTTCTCAATACGCGATGAGTCAATGATGGTGTATTGCTCTGGCTCTGCCGCTAAGTTAACGGCTGTGCCACGAATATTGGTCATGTTAGCGACGCTTTCACCATCAGCCAGACGGTGTGCGACCTCTACGAGTGCACGCTCGGCGTTACCAAACAGTAGGATGTCTGCTTTGGCATCAAATAGAACTGAGCGGCGAACTTTATCTGACCAATAATCGTAGTGAGCAATACGGCGCAGGCTGGCTTCGATACCACCTAGAACGATAGGGGTTTCTTTGTAGGCTTCTCGACAGCGCTGTGAATAGACAAGCGTTGCACGATCAGGGCGCTTACCACCTTCATTGTTTGGGGTATAGGCATCATCGTGACGCAGTTTTTTGTCTGCCGTGTAGCGGTTGATCATCGAATCCATGTTACCGGCGGTAATGCCAAAGAACAGGTTCGGCTTACCCAGTTTCATGAAGTCGTTTTTGTTGCTCCACTCAGGCTGAGCAATAATACCGACGCGAAACCCTTGTGCTTCTAGCAGACGACCTATGATTGCCATGCCAAAACTAGGGTGATCCACATACGCATCCCCCGTGACAATGATGATGTCACAGCTATCCCATCCAAGGGCGTCCATCTCTTTTCTGCTGGTGGGCAAAAAAGGAGCAACACCAAAGCATTCCGCCCAGTATTTCTTGTGCTCGTGGATTGGGGTAATGTCGTTGTGCATATTTTAACCTCTAGTTTTGAAGGCGGGCATTATATACTTCAATCCCAGTGACTTCAAAGCCCAAACAAAGTGTGGGTATAGCCAAGTAAACGCGCTTAAGGGAGTACTAAAGGTTATCTGGGCTTATCATGAGTCAATGGCAATCCTCTTCAAGCTGATATATCATCAGCGCCAATGTTTTTTGCTTTGACCTCATACCCATGATTACCGCTGTTTTGACTTTACTTGCACCGGCGCTGGCCGTTGCCATGCTCGTGCTTACTCTCATTTTAGCAAAAGGCGATATTTGCCCAGGGCAAAGGGGGCGTATTCATAAGCTAATTCCGGCCATCGGTATACTTTGGCTCGCGATTGCCTCGCTGAGAATTGAAGCCTTTTTGGTCGTATTTTCGCTGTTTTATTTCTATTCCAAAGTTCAAACAGGTAAAACCCGCGAAAAAGGGCCTTTTTGGGCGCTGCACTTGGCCAATGGTATGGCAAGTACCTTTTCACTGATTCTGGTCGCTCAACAGCCTAACTTAGCTCAGTCGCTTTCGTTGGCCTGTGCCGGTTTATTGTTGGGTGCGGTATTCGCTCATCTACTTCTGACTATCGCTAAAACGCGACTTCAAGCCTTCCATCGAATTCTACCTGTATCGGGAGTCGTGTTTGCCATGTTACTGGCACTGAGCTTTGTGTTTAATGCTTATCAGTGGGATCAAAAAATAGTCGCGGAATATACGCCTGCGGTAATAATTTCACTGTTCATGCTTATGCTGGGAGTGGTGATTTGGAGTTGGCACATTATTCGCCACCAAACACCAGCTAAAGGTCAGCTTGCCGTGGCATTTTTAAGCTTGTTGGTGACGAATGTCGGTTTGTTACAGCTCTACTGGCTTGCCTGATTTGCCACGCGAGTCACTTTCTATTCTGTAAATTAGAGCTAGTCTTTAAAGGCTAGCTTTTTTTATGGAGTACGATTATGGATCTAAGTAATGTCAGCGGCTTTGATAGTATTATTTTGCTTGGTATCGTAAACGAAAAATTGCGTTTAGAGTGTGACTCGTTTGATGAGTTGGTGAGCATGTATGAAATGGACGTCGAAGGCGTCGTGGGTAAGTTGGATATGCTTGGCTACCAGTACGACCCTCTTACCAATCAGTTTAAGTCGTACGAACGCTGAATCGACAGCCATAGAAAAAGGTCGCACATAGCGACCTTTTTTGTCTTTAACCTCTAGCCACAGCACTTTTTGTGTTTTTTACCGCTGCCACAAGGACAGGGATCATTACGGCCAACTTTTACTGACTCGGCGGTAAGCGGCTTAGGTGGAATACTGTCATCGATTTCACCATCGACGTAAAACCATTGCCCTTGTTCAAACAGAAAGCGTGAACGCTCCGCCAGACAATATTCAAAGCCGTTGTCCTTAAGGAAAGCTCGAAAGCTTACGTAGCCCTCGTTTTCATGGCTGCCACTTTCGCTGCTCAACACTTCGAGCTTGAGCCAGTCGCTGTTAATAGAATCCGCAATGGCATCGCGCTCGTTTTCGGCGTGACAACTTGGATGGTAGGTCGCCACCACAAAGTCCACGTTTTTAGTTAAGTGAGCGCTGTAACGAGCGCGCATTAGCTGCTCGGGACGTGTTGCTAACGTCACGTCTTGGTGAATGGGTTGGCAGCATGTTTCATAGCTATGATCACTGCCGCAATAGCATGGTTTCATGTTTGATCTTAGATTTGATGTTCAGTTGCTCAAATGTGAGCGTGATATTCAGACTCGATGGCCAGTAGGTCTTCAGTCCACTTAATCGCGGCATCATAGTACTTAGCGAGCTTCTCGTCACTGATTTCCAGCTTATCACGATAGGCGATAACTGAGGTCCAATCCGCACTTTCGTAGGCTTTGACTAATGAAAGTATGTTGCCAAGTGTCCCTTGCTTTGTGACGAGTGCTGATTTCACCATATGGTCTATCGGCATTTTCTCGACCAGCTCTTCCAGAGGCTGGTCAAACAAGGAGTCAAGTAGTGAGAACATACCGGTCAGGAAGCCAAGGCCTTCATCAAGATTGGTATTCATGTCACTTAACAGCAATTCACAAAAACGAGCTCGTTGAATCGATAAGCTATAGAGACTGTCTGGCTTGTCATCCTGAGTTGAGGTAATGGCCACGAGTGAGATGAATTTGCGTAATCGCTCTTCACCCAGATATACCAAAGCTTGTTTGAACGATTTGATCTCTGAGCGGATCAGGTAAGAGGCGTTCACAAACGTAAGCAGTTTATAGGACAAAGTGACGTCGAGAGAGATCAGTCGCTCCAGTTCGTCGTAATTGATGTCTTGGTTGGCAATCTCTTTACACAGTTGGACCACAGTCAAAAAAGACGGCTTGATTTGCTTACGGCGGATCAATTGTGGGCGGCTAAAGAAGTAACCTTGAAACTGATCAAAACCAACTTGCTTGGCAAGCTCGAACTCATCATAAGTTTCAACCTTCTCGGCTAAGAAAGTAATGTTGTGTGGTCTTAGTCTTTCGATCAGCGCCTTCGCCTTGGTTAGGGAGTACTGGCGAATATCAATTTTGATGATCGATGTGTAAGGCAAGAAGGGGAGCCATTCTTTGCGTGGCACAAAGTCATCCAAAGCGATGGTGTAACCCGCTTGCGACATTTTTTTGATAGCAGAGAGTAATTCAGCGGTTGGCTCGCAACTTTCTAAGATCTCGATGACTAAGTTTTCTTTTGGAAACAGCGTCGGAACCAAGTTCACCAAGCTTTGGTAAGGAAAGTTAACAAAGCCTAGTTTATCGCCTATCGTACTGTAATGTGTTGCAAGAAAATGCTCAGACAGCAGTCGGTTGGTTGCCAGTTCTGGGTCGATATCTGGAAAGGTGTTGTTAGGCCCATCCCGAAATAGCAGCTCATAGCCAACAGTTTTTTGTTCGCTATCCAATATCGGTTGTCTAGCGATGTACGAGTATTTCAAATTTTGCATTGTTATCTCAAAAACGTTGACTCATAGTAACGTTTAATTACTTTCTTTGACTATGAAACTATTGGAATTTCGAGGGGTAGTTCATGGTTTGTTGAAAAAACGAGCCTCTAAGCGCTGCGATCCTGGTTTACACACCAAAACGGAACCTTGTTGGTACCAATCTCCCAATACAATTCGTGTTGCAGGCTTGCCTTCAACCATGAATTGATGTGTGTTAGGACGATGTGTATGGCCATGGATCATAAGATCAGTGTTGGTTTCGCGCAACAACGCTTTCACTTCACCTTGATTTACGTCCATGATGTCCAGCGACTTACTTGATTTCACCTCACGAATATCGCCCTGGATTTTATTTGCAATACGGCGTCTTGTAAAGAAGGGGAGGCGATTGAATAGCCACTGTAACCATGGCAGGTGCACTTTGGCACGAAACTTCTGGTAGCGAACATCGTCGGTACACAGAGTATCTCCATGCAATATCACCGCTCTTCTTCCATATAGGTCGATGACGGTGTGCTCATCAAGCAGAGTGACGCCGGTTGCTTTGCAAAAACGTTGGCCAAGCAAAAAATCACGATTACCCTGGATAAAGTAGGTTTTGACGCCATGTTGGGTCAAGGTCAGGAACTCTTGCTGGATCTGGGCTGCGAATGGAGAAGGGTCGTCGTCGCCAATCCAAAATTCAAACAGGTCACCCAAGACATACACGGCGTCGGCGTGAACCGCTTCTTCGCGCATGAACTTAACAAAGCAATCCGTTGTTTGGGGTAACTGAGGGGAAAGGTGTAAGTCAGAAATGAATAGTGTTGTCATAATATACAGCAAGGGAGGGCAAGCCCTCCCTTTTAACGATTACTCGTGAATCGTAGAACCAGTGATGATCACTTCTTCTAGAGGTACGTCTTGGTGCATACCCATAGAACCTGTGCTCACACCTTTGATTTTGTTAACGATGTCCATGCCTTCAACAACTTCAGCAAATACACAGTAACCCCAACCGTCTAGGCTCTCAGAGCGGAAATCTAGGAACGTGTTGTCGTTTACGTTGATGAAGAACTGAGAGCTCGCAGAATGCGGTTCCATAGTACGTGCCATAGCCAAAGTACCTACTTTGTTGCTTAGGCCGTTGTTTGCTTCGTTTTTGATTGGTGCACGAGTCGCCTTCTCTTTAAGGCCAGATGTCATGCCACCACCTTGGATCATGAAACCGTCGATAACACGGTGGAATAGCGTGTTGTCGTAGAAACCATCGCGGCAGTATTGTAGGAAGTTTGCACTTGTTTCTGGTGCTTTTTCTTCATTCAATTGGATTTTGATGTCGCCGAAATTAGTGTGAAGGGTGATCATGATGAATACCTATTCCATTTTTCTATTTTGAAGCCATGATTCTAGCCTAACTCCCTGTACAAGCAATAGCAGAAAGCGGGATATCTGCAATAAAAGGAACGCTTTTTGTACAACGGATGCCGTTAGCTGCAAAAACTGCCGCAAAAAGCCGAGATTTCTTCGCTTATTGGCTCCATTCTGTGAAGCTTTATGGTTATAATCGCCGATACATTTCAAACGTAATAGTTCAGATAGAGATCATGTTAAAAATATACAACACACTGACACGACAAAAAGAGGAATTCAAACCTATCCATGCAGGCAAAGTCGGCATGTATGTCTGTGGGGTCACTATTTACGATCTCTGTCACATTGGTCACGGTCGTACTTTTGTTTCATTCGATGTGGTATCTCGTTACCTTCGTTACGTCGGCTATGACCTAACATTTGTACGTAACATCACCGATATCGATGACAAAATCATCAAGCGCGCGAACGAAAATGGCGAGTCTTGTGAGTCGTTAACCGAGCGCCTAATTGGTGAAATGCACGCAGACTTCGACGCACTAAACATGAAGCGTCCTGACATTGAACCGCGTGCGACAGAATTTATCGCAGAGATCATTGCTTTGGTTGAGAAGCTAATCGAGCGTGGCTTTGCTTATGTGGCCGATAACGGCGACGTGATGTTCGAAGTGGGTAAATTTGACGAATACGGCAAGCTATCTAAGCAAGATCTTGACCAGCTACAAGCGGGTGCTCGCGTTGACGTAGAAAGCGCGAAACGTAGCCCACTTGATTTCGTACTTTGGAAAATGTCTAAGCCGGGTGAACCTACATGGGAATCGCCATGGGGCGCAGGTCGTCCAGGTTGGCACATTGAGTGTTCTGCAATGAACTCATCGATCCTTGGCGACCATTTTGATATTCATGGCGGCGGTTCGGATCTTCAGTTCCCACACCACGAGAATGAGATTGCTCAGTCTTGCTGCGCACACGACACTCAGTATGTAAACACGTGGATGCACAGTGGCATGGTGATGGTAGACAAAGAAAAAATGTCTAAGTCACTAGGTAACTTCTTTACTATCCGAGACGTTCTTGGTCATTACGATGCAGAAACGGTTCGTTACTTCCTAATGTCGGGCCACTACCGTAGCCAGCTTAACTACAGTGAAGACAACCTAAACCAAGCACGTTCAGCTCTTGAGCGTCTATACACGTCACTACGTGGTTTGGATGTCAACGCTGAGCCTACGGGCGGTGAAGACTATGTGACTCGCTTTACGACAGCGATGAATGATGACTTCAATACCCCAGAAGCGTACTCAGTGCTGTTTGACATGGCGCGTGAAATTAACCGTCTGAAGACTGTTGATATGGCAGAAGCGAGCCAGCTTGGTGCGCTAATGCGTGAATTGGCCGATATCATTGGTATTTTGCATCAAGATCCAGAAGCGTTCCTCAAAGGTGACGCGGGTGATGATGACGAAGTGGCGGAAATCGAAGCGCTGATCAAGCTTCGTAACGACTCTCGTGCATCGAAAGATTGGGCGAATGCTGATTTGGCACGCGATAAGCTGAACGAGCTGGGCATCATCTTAGAAGATGGTCCAGAAGGCACGACGTGGCGTCGTAAATAACCGTTTTGATAGCCCTAGCTTGCTAGGGCTTCTTTTTAGTTTCTAATTTGGTGATACGTTTTGGCTCAGATGTACTTCTATTACTCAGCAATGAATGCGGGTAAATCGACGACTCTTCTTCAATCTTCTTTTAACTATCAAGAACGTGGTATGACGCCACTCATCTATACCGCGGCATTGGATGACCGTTATGGTGTCGGTAAAGTGAGTTCGCGCATTGGTTTACAGTCAGAAGCCCAGTTGTTTCGTCCGGACACTAACTTGTTCGATGAGATTGCTGCGATTAATGCCGAAACACCAAGGCACTGTATCCTTATCGACGAATGCCAGTTCTTATCCAAGCAGCAGGTGTACCAGTTAACCGAAGTTGTCGACAAGTTGAATATCCCTGTGCTGTGTTATGGCTTGCGTACCGACTTCTTGGGCGAACTTTTTGAAGGCAGTAAGCACCTTTTAGCCTGGGCTGACAAACTGGTCGAACTCAAGACTATCTGCCACTGTGGCCGAAAAGCCAATATGGTTATCCGTACCGATGAACACGGCAATGCGATTGCTGAGGGTGACCAAGTGTCTATTGGTGGCAATGACAAATATGTGTCTGTTTGTCGCCAGCACTATAAAGAGGCACTTGGTAAGTAACCCAAGTCACTCAATAGATAGGAAAGGGAGCCACATAGTCTATGTGGCTCCCTTTTTTCATGGAAGACTTATAGTGCGTCGAGCGTAGATTGATATTTAAAGTGATAGCCAAGACTTTGCAGCTTATCACTGGAGATGGTTTTATCTGGCGTAGAGTTGACTAGATTCAATGACGTATCAAGGCCAGCCGCACGCAGCGCAGCGCGATAAAACGTCACCTTGTCGCAGGATGTAGGAGTGGTCGCGTTGACGACACTCGCGCTGATGTTCTCAAGCGCAAACAGCACGGAACCAATAGCATCGTCGAGGTGGAGCATGTTGGCAGTGGCTTGGTCGCTGACACTTTTTAGCTTCGAAGCAAAACGTGATGGGTGACGATTGGGGCCAAATAAGCCGCTACAGCGCACGATGACGTAGTCTAGCGTGGAGTTTCGGACATATTCTTCCGCTGTTAACATGATAATGGCCTTCGCACTAAAATCGTCGCGTCCTTTGGCAATGGGCAGGCGAGCCATGTCTTCGGTCATCAGTTCAGCTCTGTCTGGATACACTGAGGTGGAACTGACCATAATGATTTTGCTGACATCCGCTGCCTTGGCGAGCTGGCAAAGCGTATCCCATTGAGAAGCGTAGAGTGCACCGCCACCGGTGCGAAAACCGGGCGGGAAGCAGCCAATCAGCGTATTGGCATTCAACCCTCTTAGGTGGTCTAGGGTAGCGAGCTTTTTATCGTCATTGGTAAGCTCGGCCAAATCGAGCACAAAGCCGTCGATACCATGATGAGCGAGCTCGCTGACTCCTTGCTCCGTAGTACGAGTAGCGGTGACACGGTAGTCTTTGTTGTTGAGCGCTTTTGCTAGGGGTAAACCAAGCCAACCAGCGCCAACGATGACGACATTATTTTGGTTCATGTTAACCTTCCTTGAAATTCTGTTTTAGTAATTCCCTTAAACGGCGATGGCCGAGATCATTACTTTTACTAGAATGCTGAATAATACTGACGTTAATCATGGCAGAGATCTTCTCAAACTCTACCGGAACAGGGACGATGATTCCTTGCTCAAGCGCCGACTTTGCAAGGTAAGTGGGTATGTATGTCCAGCCAAACCCAGCAATACACCACTCGAGTAGCATTTGGTAGCTGTCCGAATACCAAATGTCTGGACTTAACGCATGATGTAAGCTGCTGGTTTTGTTGTTGCGAGAACTAATCGACAACTGACGATGTAAGCTCAAAATCTCAAGATGAGGGGCGACGGTTTTCGCTAGCGGATGAGACGCTGAGACATACACATCAAACTGAAGTGACCCGATGCTCTCGAAATCGAGCGAAAAAGGCACGGAAAGATCTTCATGAATGATGGCGGAAGTGGCTCTTCCGGTTTGTACCATTTCGACCGCATCACAGCTGGAAGCAAACAACAGCTCTAACTCGAGTCTTGGAAACTCATCTGATAGCGCTCGAATGATAGGCGTAACCCACCCAAAAGGAATGCCCTCGTCAATGGTCAGGACGATAGGTTGGATCTCTTTTTGCGTCAAACTATCGACGCGTTCGGCAAGCCGACTGTGTTGAACCATGGCGGCTCTAGCGTAGGGTAGTAGCTTTTCTCCCTCTTCGGTAAGAACTGGGTAACGACCTCTTCTATCAAACAGTTCAACCCCGCAGTCAATTTCTAGGTTCATAATATTTTGACTCACGGCAGATTGTACCTTGCCTAATTTTCGCGCTGCGCTCGAGAACGACCCAGTTTCCACAGTGGTGATGAAGGCTTCTATTTGTTCCACACTCAACATATCAGTTATCCTGATGTTATCTAACTGTCTAGGACGTTAAGCATAATTGATAATACGCCTATTGCTAGTCCTTATGGCAAGGTTAGGGTGTAATTATATGAATGTGAAAGAAAGAGTTTTCCACGCCGTGTTGTTTGAAGTGACGGCTTTAACCATCATTTTTTCTGCTGCATTGATGCTAGCAGGTGTTAAGTCAACGTCGATGATTGCCGTGGGTATTGGTATGAGCGTGTTCACCGTTATTTGGAATTATTTCTATAACGTACTTTTCGACAAGCTAGTTCCAGGGTGTCGAACGCAAAGAACGTTTGCAGTAAGAGTCGGGCATGCACTGGGCTTTGAAGGTGGGCTGATTTTCTTTACGATTCCTGCTATTGCATGGGCATTGGGTGTGACGCTTTGGACAGCACTTATGATTGAAGCTGGTTTTTTAGTGTTCTTTTTCTTCTTTACCGCTGCATTTAATTGGGCGTATGACAAGTGGGCGCCTTATCAGCGCTTCACCGCTTGGTGGAATGCGCTTGTAAAAAATCCAGCACATTAGTGTGCTGGATATCGGGCAAACTAGTGAGCGTGGCGGATGGCATTGTCGATGATGTTTGCGGCATCTTGAGTGTTAATAACGTTATCGACGCCATCAATACGCACAATGAAACCTTGATCATTAATGAGTGAGGGTGCGAATGTCGCAGGGATCAGGCAACGAACCAGTCTTGTTAATCCACGAGTGCATTGGTAGTCGATGTATTCTGACAGAGTAACAGTCTCGCCATCATTGAGTATCAGTTCTATCTTGTTTGCGTCTACAGTTTGCTCGGCAACCAAGTCGAGTGAAATGTTGATCTTTTCCGCACTCGGCGCTTTGTGAATAGAAACGCTCTTTACTAGCTTAAGGTTACAACGCGCTTCCGCTACGTGCCCATAATGAAAGTTGTGTAAGACCCAATAGCCTGCGGTCAGTGTTTCACGGTTATACTGATTGTTATCCATTTATCTTCCTCCAACGTTTTATCTGCTCTTATCATAACCTAGTACGTAAGAGTAGAAAGTAACAAACTAGAAGATACTCAATATAAACATGGTGTTACGTTGTAAATCCACTCTGCATGGTTTGGAAGGGAGCCTCGTAGGCAGTCAACGGCTTTTGTTCTTACTGTTACTTATAATAAGTAGCGGAAATATGGCGGCAGCTCGTCGCCGCCGCAACCTATTTATTGACTAAGAGCTTAGTACTCGCAAGATTCTGTCCGCATGCTCAGCGGTTTCAATCCCTTCATCCGTCAGGTATCCACCATCCGGTAGAGTACAAAGTCCTTTGTCATAAAGTCTTTGGACTGCTTTTTGCATATCTTCACTAGCATCATTGTGCACTTTTATACCGGTTGCCGCACTGCTGATATCAAATTGCAGTAGTAGGTTCATCTCTGCGAGATGCTCAGGCGTGAATTTCATAGATTTGCCTCTTGGTTGAGTTTCTTCAATCAACATAGTGTGGAAACCGCAGATTGACAATCGCTGAGTGAGCAAAGTGTTAGCTTGCGCTGCCTTCTGGTAAGAAATGGTAAAAATTCGCTACTAAGTGAATGAATTATAACCGATTAGAAGCCGCTGAGATGTATTTAGTGATGAATTTGAATATAGTGAGTTGTTTTCGCTTGTTACCAGCGCTGAGCTGGTTTGAGGGGACGTGGTGTCCCAAATTAGGAGAGTAGATGTCTACGCGCAAATTAATTGTGGTACTGCTGTGTGTTTTGGGCGTGGCCTCTTGTGCGAGTACCCCACCGGTCAATGATGCTCGGGCGAATTTAAGCCCTGAAGAGCTGGAGTTGACGCGTAATAAGGAATTTGAACAGTTAACGGCGACCTATGCTCATTGGTCAAAGGCTTTAGAAGGAGCGGAGTCGTTACGTATTTATGCGCCAGAGAATTACCGAGAAATGATGTCTTCTTGGAAAAGCGCACATGATCTGTTTATTGAGATCCGCAAAGATCCCAATCAAATTGACAAGAAGCATTCGGTATTTTCTAGCGAAACCTATGCGGTAGGATTTCGTGACCGAATCAACACCGTGGAGTACAACTACCGCGCTATACAAGGCTTGAAAAAACAAGCCGATGAGCTGTTGGCTCCTGCGATGGTAGAAATGGCCTACTTAAACAGTATAGAAGCTGGTCGCTACTTTAAGCATGCTATGAATACCTTAAACCGTGACTATCGACGTTTATTCGAGCACTTGGTCGTGTCCGAAGTCGACTTGGCGACCAGTTATCAGGAGCGCTTTCTAGATCATGCAAAGGCGTTAGAAGTACGTGTTATCGATGCTAAATATGTTAAGCCATTAGAGCAGAGACTCGCGACCCTTGCGACCGCACGTTATAACGTGTTGGCACCAGTTAGCTTTGGTTATGTGGAGCAGGGTATTCACGAGTTGTCTGAATTTGTTGTACAGTCTCCGCGTGCGTTTACTGACATCGATGAGCAGGTTGAGCGAATTGATTTTCAGTTTCGTCGTTTAGAGTCGGTAGTACAAGAAGTGACTAAGCTGATCAATGTTGAGAAGTCTCAATTTGAACCCTTCGTACTTGAGGCGGAATCAAGAATGTATCGCATCTCTTCAGCTGCAAAAGGGAACGACTATCGAGACCAGTCTTTATCAGCACAATCGAATCGTATTGCTCACGATGTAGAGCGTTTAAAAGCGGCAGACAATACCCAAGCGCTTAAAAAGGAAAACGCACTGTTAAAACAGCAAATTGTGCTGCTTAAGCAACAGCGTGAAGACAGCGTCGTGCCTCTAGAAGACGCTCAGGTTGCGCAGGATGTTGCCGAGCGGAACAGAGCTGAAATTGAGACGCTGAAAAAGTTGGTCTCCGCCCTTCAAGAGCAAGCTGAATAATTCTCAAAAACGTCGCTAAATGCGGCGTTTTTTGTATCTGAGATCCAGTTTTCCATTTCGTTAATCACGCCATTACCACAAAGATGGGGTGGCGCTTTTCCTATTCTTCCCATTGTGCATACCACCATATTTGGTAAATAACATTTTACTGGCAAATAAGTCTTGATTTATTGATGGATTGGAGTGATTATCCGCGCCCGTTTTAATTGTCACAAAATATGTAAGAGAAAAATGGAAATCAATCAATTTGACGCGTTACTGCCTCCACAGATGGCAGAGCGTGCGGCAGAAGCTGGCGTAGGCAAAGCAACAAAAGATCCAATGAAGTCTTTCCTGTTGGCCATCACGGCGGGTCTGCACATTGGTATTGCGTTTATTTTTTACACCACCATTACGACTGGGGCTGGTGATTTACCTTGGGGGTTAACACGATTCCTCGGTGGCCTTGCGTTTAGTTTGGGCTTGGTTCTGGTTATTATTACCGGCGGTGAACTGTTCACCAGCTCTGTTCTCACCCTTGTGGCAAGAGCGAGTGGCAAAATTACCTGGCGCGCCTTGTTCAAAAACTGGTTCGTGGTTTACCTTGGCAACATGCTAGGAGCTCTGTTCTTAGTTGGCATCATGCTGACGGCGAAGCAATACATGTTTGACGGTGGTCAGGTTGGCCTGAATACCATGCAAATCGCTCAACACAAACTGCATCATGACTTTTGGCAGGCGGTGGCGCTCGGCATTATGTGTAATGTACTGGTATGCGTGGCGGTTTGGATGACCTTCAGTGGTCGCACGTTGACCGACAAAATCATTGTGATGGTGCTGCCGGTAGCCATGTTCGTCTCGGCAGGTTTTGAACACTGCATTGCGAACATGTTCCAAGTACCTATGGCGATTGGGATTAAAAACCTAGCGTCACCGGAATTTTGGCAGGCCATTGGTTCAACCCCAACTGATTTTGCTGACTTAAACCTCATGACATTTATTGTCAACAACCTGATCCCAGTGACGTTAGGTAACATCATTGGTGGCGGCGTGTTTGTTGGTATGTTGTACTGGCTTATCTATCTGCGTGACTAATTCAGCTCGCGCGTCTAGATAGCAAACAAAAAGGGCGGTGGCGCCCTTTTTTAGTCTCTATACACTGCTACTGTCTCACCTCTAGGGTTGCAGCCTTGTGCGTGCATGTAGGGTGGACAGAACTCACCTTGCTCGTTGCTATCATTCAATGCTTCAGGGGTGTCAATGAGCCAGTTACGAGCGACATCTTCTTGCGCGGGCACAACGTACAATCCATCCATCATATTCATCATCCTTGCTGTTTCACCAACATAGTTAATTCGAGCAAATCTCCGGCCTCTCGGCTCTGCTGATAAATTATCCGTTATTAATGACAATAGGATGACGTTTAGCGTCAAGTGGTCGTTTACAGGCTTGTGTATTGATAAATTACGTAACTTCAGTGACTTGGTTATCCACATATCTTGTGGATAACCTGGTTCAAACCTAGTGAGTAACCAAGAAAACAGTGAAATTATGAGGTGCTTTTTGGGCGAATTGTTGGCTTGCCGCTCGCGTCAAAACCTCGATAGACCACTAGGTTCAAACAGACGACGATAGAGATACTCATCATGACCCAAATAGCCATCATAATCACTAACTGATATTTGACGGCAACCACGGGACTCGCGCCGCCTAAAATTTGACCAGTCATCATTCCCGGCAGGGAAACGAGCCCTGTCGTGGCCATGGTTGCCAGAATAGGCGCGAGGGATTTTTGTAAAGATAGGCGGACGAAAGGCAGTGTGGCCATTGATATTGGCGCGCCAAGTGCAATGGAGGCCTGGTATTCACTCCACCGGTCTTCAAGGGCGCTGTAGAAGTTTTGCAGAGCGACGATGTTGCCGCCCAAACTATTACCCAACAGCATACCTGACAATGGAATGGCATACTGCGCACTGTAAAAGGGATCGGGTTGAACGGTCACGAGGCAAAGTAGCGCGAGGACTGGAAACAGTCCAATAAATAACGCCACCATTAAAAATCCCACGATAGGCTTTTTGGGGAGCTTTGCCTTAGAAGCAATGGCATTAGCTCCCACGACAATCATCACCAATAGCCAAACGAGATTGACGGCTAAACTGTCTAAATAAAACAAGTATTCTAGGTAAAGCCCGACTAAGACAAGCTGGACCGCCATTCGGATCAGGCCAATGGTCGCATCTCTACCTATGTCGAGTTTGTAGTAGTAGTTGATGGCGTAGGGGATGAGCAAGGTGGTAGCAAACAGCATGATATGCCACCAGCTGATATCGATAACCTGCTGCATGTCGTGCTCTATTTTTGTGAAAGCCAGACTGAAAGTGTACTCAAATTAACGTTATCAATCACGCGCTTTAAGTGCATGTTGATTAACAAAAAAATTACATCATTGTTTCTTAATAAGGGAAAAATACATCAAACTTATCCTTTGCTTGATCATTCCCCACGTGTAAATGTTGTGGATATGTAGCTATATTTACAGGTGGATAACAGTATTAATTTGTCATATCTGTTCATAACTTTACACATCAATTTTTAATTAAATACAACTCTGGATGAACTCAAAAAACTGTTGATTAACAAGGGGTGGAGGTGCGGAATTGATTGAACCCTACTCATAGTATGGTTTAGCATTTTCCCATAGATGTTTTAAATAATTGAGTGTCCGTCAAGGACTACTCGCGGTCTGGACAACATACAAAATAGGCAAATGTATGAGTGATGTTAACAAAGTAGAAAGTGCGGAAAAGCACGGGATGGAGTGGAAGTCGTTTTTCTTCATCTGTGCCGTATTCTTCCCTCTGTTGAGTGTGGCTATCGTTGGTGGTTACGGATTTATCGTTTGGATGCTCCAAATGTTCGTTTTTGGCCCTCCAGGCGTGCATGGTTAAGTCGTAGCCAATACCCAATCAACAAGTTTCAAGAGAGTTAGTCATGAAATCCTTTTTTATTAAACTTTGGCGCACCATCAGCCGCCCTGCCGTACACATCAGCCTTGGTGTGCTGACTGCGGGTGGTTTCGTTGCTGGTGTGGTTTTCTGGGGTGGTTTTAACACCGCGCTTGAAGCAACTAACACAGAAGAGTTCTGTATCAGCTGTCACACCATGCGTGACAACGTATACGTAGAACTTCAAGAAACCGTTCACTGGAAAAACCACTCAGGTGTTCGCGCAACTTGTCCAGATTGCCACGTTCCACATAACTGGACAGATAAGATTGCACGTAAAATGCAGGCTTCAAAAGAAGTATTCGCACAGGTTTTTGGCGATTTAGATACCCCAGAAAAATTCGAAGCGCGTCGTCTAGAGCTAGCACGCCATGAATGGGACCGTTTCTCTGCCAACAAATCTCTAGAGTGTAAAAACTGTCACAACTACGAGTCTATGGACTTCGAGCAAATGTCACCAACAGCGCGCATTCAAATGAAGTCTGCGGCAGAGCGTGATCAAAGCTGTGTAGACTGCCACAAAGGTATCGCACATAACCTGCCTAAAGATATGGCAGCGGCAAGCGGTATTGTTGGTGACCTAGAGCAAGTAGCAAGCAGCACATCTTACTCGAAAGGTCAGAGCGTAGTCTCTATTCGTCACCTACCACTTTACACCGACGAAACAGGTTCAACGGAAGCGGGTCTACTTAGCCCTGCAAGTAAAGTTGAAATCTTGGATGTTAAAGGTGACATGATCAAAGTTGAAATCGATGGCTGGCGTAAAGCGAAAGGCTTTGGTCGCGTGATTCAAGAAGACTTTGGTAAGAACATCTCAACAGCTATTCTTTCTCGTGAAGTATCACAAGGCGCTGATGTGCATGTGGGCGAGAAGAAAGAAGACGAGCTAACGGGTCTTCCTTGGGAAGAAGTTGCCGTTGACCTATGGATGAAACAAGAGTCTATGGTGACCGACTTCACTCCAATTTGGAACGCAGCTGGTGAAGCGTATCAAACCAACTGTTCTACGTGTCATACACAACCTGACGTTGCGCACTTCAGTGCAAACGGCTGGGTAGGCATGCTAGACGGTATGATCGCGTTTGTGAACTTCGATACAGATACAGAAGCACTGGTTCTGAAGTATCTACAGAAGCACTCTTCAGATTACTCTGAAGGCCACCACTAATAAACGTCAATTGGAGTTAAAAAATGGCAATTACAAGAAGAAGCTTCCTTAAAGGCGTGGCGGGCTCGAGTGCAGCAACACTGATTGGTCCGAGCCTACTGGCATCAGCGACGGCAAGTGCAGCAGAAACAGACGGCACTTGGAAAGTATCTGGTTCACACTGGGGTGCGTTTCGCGCCCGAGTGTGGGGCGGCAAAGTTCAAGAGATCAAACCGCTAGAAGTGGACAAATACCCAACAGACATGTTGAACGGTATTAAAGGCATTATCTACAGCCCATCTCGTGTTCGTTACCCAATGGTTCGCCTTGATTGGCTGAAGAAGCACAAGTACGCAGCTGAAACGCGTGGTAACAATCGTTTCGTGCGTGTGACGTGGGACGAAGCCTTAGATCTTTTCTACCGTGAGCTTGAGCGCGTGCAAAAAGACTACGGTCCGTCTGCGCTGCACACCGGTCAAACGGGTTGGCGTCAAACCGGTCAAATGCACAGCTGTACTAACCACATGATGCGTGCAATGGGACTGCACGGTTACTCAGTTAAGAAAGTGGGTGACTACTCAACAGGTGCGGGTCAAACCATCCTGCCATACGTGTTGGGCTCGACAGAAGTTTACGCTCAAGGTACCTCTTGGGAGCTTATCCTAGAGAACAGTGACAACATCATTCTTTGGGCAAACGACCCAGTGAAAAACCTTCAAGTTGGTTGGACATGTGAAACGCATGAGTCGTTTGCATACCTAGAGCAGCTTAAAGAAAAAGTCGCTAAAAAAGAGATCAACGTAATCTCGGTTGACCCTGTTAAAAACAAAACGCAGCGTTACCTAGAAAACGACCACATGTATGTGAACCCACAAACTGACGTAGCCTTTATGCTAGGTCTGGCTCATGTGTTGTACAACGAAGATCTTTACGATAAGAAATTTATCGAGACGTATTGCCTAGGTTTCGAAGATTTCATTAAGTATGTTCAAGGTGAAACCAAAGACCGCGTCGAGAAAACGCCGGAATGGGCTGCTGAGATTTGTGGCGTACCAGCGGATAAGATCCGCGAGTTTGCTCGTATGCTGGTTAACGGTCGTACGCAAATCCTGTTCGGCTGGTGTGTTCAGCGTCAAGAACACGGTGAGCAACCATACTGGATGGGCGCAGTACTGGCTTCAATGATTGGTCAGATCGGTCTACCAGGTGGTGGTGTGTCTTATGGTCACCACTACTCAGGTATCGGTGTTCCTTCAACAGGTTTTGCCGCTCCTGGTTCATTCCCGTTGAACATCGACCAAGGCCAAACGCCTAAGTACACCAACCAAGACTTTAAAGGCTACAGCCGTGTAATCCCAGTTGCTCGTTGGGTGGACAGCCTGCTAGAGCCTGGTAAGAAGATCAACTCAAATGGTTCGGTTGTAACACTGCCTGATATCAAGATGATGGTATTTAGTGGTAATAACCCTTGGCACCACCACCAAGATCGCAACCGCATGAAGAAAGCGTTCCGCAACCTTCATACTGTTGTGGCGATTGATTTTGCGTGGACTGCAACGTGCCGCCACTCTGACATCGTGCTACCAGCATGTACTCAGTGGGAGCGTAACGATATTGACGGTTACGGTGCGTACTCAGGCCGTGGTCTGATTGCGATGCATAAGCTGGTGGACCCGCTATTCCAGTCTAAAACTGACTTCCAAATCATGACGGAGTTAACTCGTCGTTGGGGTCGCTCTGAAGACTACACGCGTGGCATGACAGAAATGGAGTGGGTGAAATCACTTTACGACAACTGTAAAGAAGCCAACAAAGGCAAGTTTGAACTTCCAGAGTTTGCTGAGTTCTGGGAAAAAGGTTTCTTAGATTTCGGTACAGGTAAACCTTGGGTACGTCACGCAGATTTCCGTGAAGACCCAGAGATCAATGCATTAGGTACACCGTCTGGCTTTATCGAGATCACGAGCCGTACTATCGGTAACATGAACTACGAACACTGCCAAGAGCACCCAATGTGGTTTGAAAAGTCAGAGCGTTCACATGGCGGCCCAGGCTCAGACAAACATCCGTACTGGCTACAGTCTTGTCACCCGGATAAGCGTCTGCACTCACAAATGTGTGAATCAGAAGAGTTCCGTGCGACTTACGCAGTGCAAGGTCGTGAGCCGATTTACATCAACCCGAAAGATGCCAAAGCAAAAGGCATTAAAGACGGTGATGTGGTGCGTGTATACAACGATCGCGGTCAGCTACTAGCAGGTGCGGTTGTCACTGATAGCTTTGCACCTGGCGTGGTTCGAATTGAAGAGGGTGCATGGTATGGCCCACTTAACGAGAAAATTGGCGCATTGGATACCTATGGCGATCCAAACACGTTGACGCAAGATATTCCATCTTCGGAGCTTGCACAGGCAACGTCTGCGAACACTTGTTTGGTCGACTTTGAGAAGTTTGTAGGCAAACTTCCACCAGTGACCTCGTTCGGTGGTCCTATCGAAGTGGTATAACGCAAGTAAGTGCTAACTAGTACACAAAACCCATCGGAAACGATGGGTTTTTTTATACCTAACAATATACTCATTAGGTAATTGGTTAATATATCGAGACCCTATGACTGAGTATATTTCTGTTTTACCAGAGCTAGATGCACTAGCGATCAACCCCGACATTGAAATAAAACTGGATAGCGGCGAGCTGACTTGCTGTTATCACAGCGTACTAACTCGACCTTTGTCTTCTCAAACCGCATTACTGCGCTTTGAAAATCAAGTAGAGACTCGCGCACAGTTATTGGGTGATGGGTTTCAAATGTTGTGCCAAACCGCTGGCTCGCCAAATGCCTTAGTGGATGTGGGTCGTTGTCCTGACAACAATGCCAGCTACCGACTCTACCCATCAGAGGCTCCAAAACGGTTCTACAACTATTTGGTGGTGGAGCAGTCAACTGGCTTTCAGCTTTACGGCTTTACCTCTTGCCATCGCTTCGCGGGTTACTTCCTAATTGAACCTACACGCCATGGAATAGATGTCGTGGCGTACTTGGATGGCGAAGAGAGTGAGCCCCAGTATTGGGAAACCAACCAGCTTGAATCACTGACGGTCATTCATGGTAGTAGCTTAGATAGCGTCTATGAACAGTACGCGCAGCGAATTGCTAACCATCATCCCGTTCGAAATGGTGCAAACCAAAATAGTCCCATCGGCTGGTGCTCTTGGTATGCCTATTACGCTGAGGTGACCAAAGAGAATGTTATCGACAATACACGCATCATGAGCCAACAACTCAATGATCTGCAATGGGTGTTACTCGATGACGGCTATCAGGCGTTTATGGGCGACTGGCTGTCACCTTCAGATAAGTTTGATGGTGGCGTGCAATCACTGATCGCAGAGATCCGTGCTAACGGTAAGAAACCTGCGATCTGGCTGGCGCCATTTATTGCTCAAGCCGAATCGGAGGTTTTTCAGCAGCACCCTGATTGGTTTTTAAGACACCCATCTGGTGAATTGTTGAAAGCGGAAGACATCACCTATGGCGGCTGGCGCTGCACACCTTGGTACATTTTGGATGCGACTCATCCAGAAGTACAAGCACACCTCACTCGTGTTGTTAAAGTCATGCGCGAGGAGTGGGGTGTTGAACTATTTAAGCTGGATGCCAATTACTGGGGGACGTTGAAAGGCTGTCGATATCAAAAAGGAGCGACAGGTATTGAAGCCTATCGTCTTGGTATGGCTGCGATCAATGAAGGGGCAGGCGATGCGCTAGTGCTTGGGTGCAACGCGCCGATGTGGCCATCTTTGGGTTTGGTGGATGCGATGCGTGTTTCTGACGATGTCGAGCGTCACGTTCACCGTTTTGAACAGATAGCCAAAGAGACGTTTTATCGTAGTTGGCAACATCAGCGTTTATGGTTGATTGATCCTGATTGTGCGACGTTCACCTCGCTTGCGAATCAAGGTGCCGATCGCAGTGCGTATGAGTTCCATCGTGATGTCTTGCTTGCTGCTGGTGGTTTATTGCTTTCTGGAGACCCGCTACCAGAGCTGACGCCATTTGCTAAAGAAACATTAGCGCGCCTTATTACTCGACAGCAGCAAACCAGTCGCGCCTCGGTATTCAGTTCACTGACACTTAATCATGCGACGCTTAAACTGTCTGAAGAGCGCCGTTTGCACTGTTTGTTTCACTACAATGACGTGGTGAGTGAGTACACCCTCACCACGGAGTTTCCAAGTGATTGGTATGATTTTTGGACAGGAGAGAAACTCAATCAAGAGCCGGTACAAATACAGATAGTGCCCATAAGCCAAGGCTTAAGTAGCCGAGCTGTTGTGTCGATCGTGCATTTGCCGCAAGCATGAATGCAGGCTTACATTTCAAATAAGCCGTAGTAACTGTATCCAACAATAAGTGCTGGTAGTGCGGAATATAAGGTCGCTGCCAGCGCTGCTTTTGGCGCTAATGCAATAGCCGGAAATAGTGCATCACCATCATTAGAAAGCGCATTGGCGATTTGCGCAGACATTGGCATGACACCAGAAATATATAAACTGGTAACCAGTATTTGCGGCCCGCAGCCAGGAAGTAACCCCACCAGCATGCCGACCAATGGCATATACACGCCGTATCCGCATAGCGACGCTGCCATATCAATGTGCGCGAAGTGAATCGACAGCTCGAAAGCGAGAAATGCAACAATCACCCAAGCGCTAACAAAGTGCGTATCTTGCGCTGCTTTTTGCATAGGATGTGACGTGGGGGTTTTGTCATCTTCGGCTACCGTACTTTGATAGTCATGGATTTCTTTGGTAAATGCCCATAAAAACATCATCACGACCGCGAGAATAGCGCCAGTCCATTCAATGCTACCGTCGGAGATACCAAGTACTGCGTTGATATCGACTTGAAATGACATTGCAAACGCTATCACGGTAGCAGGCACAATGAGCCAGGTCCAAAATAGACCTTGCAAGTTGATGGCTCTGTTTTGTAACGGAGTCGCGTCGCTGCTAGCGTTTGAGCAGCAGCTCTGGGATGAGGTAAAACGGCTCACCATTGTGCTGACATGACTTTCTGAAGGCGGTCTTAGGAAATCTTCAGCATGGATGCGGTTGACGACAAGCCCCGTTATCGCGCCAACGATGACACCGAGCACCATCATACCTGCACCAACCCCAGGTTGACTCGCGATCAGTAAGAAGGCGGCATCGCCCATCGTTGCTGTGAGCACCGCGACGACAGAGCCAAACCCGACTCGGCCAGTAACAAACTGAGTGGTGACAATAATTGCCCCGCCGCAACCTGGCAATGCACCCAACATTGAGGAGAACAAGACCTGATAGCTAGGGGATTGATGATAGAGTTCGACAACTCGGTTTTTGCTCGACATCATCCGCGCAACTTGGTGATACACAACCAAAGTGAAAGCGACATAGCAAGAGACTGCCCAGAAGGCATCGGCGAGGGCATTCATAGTGGCGTCACGAGTTGCACTGCTAATAAGCAGTGCCGTAAGTGCAACGGGCAGCACTAAGCGCTTGTATTTAGGTTTAAACTGGTCAATGTTGAGACCATTAAGGATAGTGGGACTTTTCACCAGAAACATTGTCGTCACCAAAGTCAAATGAGAATTATTATCGAGTATATATTAATGATAATAATTCTCAATTGTAATTATGGGGTTTGTTTACACAATGTGAGGACGAAAGAATCATGGGAATCACGCATCAACCGATGACAAATCGAGAAAATCAGGTAAAGTATCGCCCCTGTGAGAGTAATACAGGCGAACTCGCCTGAATGATCAGAATTAGTTAGGAAGCAAAATGATTTTAGTTGTCGGTCATAAAAACCCAGATAGTGATAGCATTTGTGGTGCACTTGTTGCTGCAGAACTTCTAAAAGCTCGCGGTCTTGAAGCGAAGCCAGTTCGTCAAGGCGAGATTAACCGTGAGACGCAACACATTCTTGCAACAGCAGGCGTTGACCAACCAGAACTACGCACAAGCGTTGCTGGTGAAAAAGTTTGGCTAGTAGATTACACCGATCTAGCGCAAGCACCAGACGATATCAACGAAGCAGAAATCCTAGGTATTGTTGACCACCACCGTCTAGGTGATGTGATGACAGTAAACCCTCTTGAAGCTTGGATCTGGCCTGTAGGTTGTACTTGTACCATCCTATTTAACCTATTCAAGATGGAGCAAGCAGAGATCACTCGCCCACTAGCGGTTCTAATGATGTCTGCAATCCTATCTGACACAGTAGGTTTCGCATCTCCAACTTGTACTCAAAAAGACAAAGATGCGGTTCTAGAGCTAGCACAAATCGCTGGTGTTGAAGATCTAGACGCGTTCATCAAAGATCTATTGATCGCTAAAACAAACATCGAAGGTCTATCTGCTGCTGAACTAGTAGAAAAAGATCTTAAAGCTTACCCATTCAACGGTCGCGATGTGGTTGTTGGTCAGGTTGAGCTTGCGACACTTGAGCAAGTTGATGGCATGATCGAAGCGCTAGAAGCTGACCTAACTCGTCGCTGTGAAGAAGAAGGTCTGGCGTTTGCTGCTGTGATGCTTACTGACATCACAACCGCTCAAACTCGTCTAATCTACAAAGGTGAGTGGGCTGAGAAACTGGTTAAGCATGAGAAAGATGGCATGCTGATGATGGAAAATACACTAAGCCGTAAGAAGCAAGGCTGGCCTTGGCTGCAAAACGAGCTCGTGTAATCTTTCACTGAGTTTGATAGAGCCCTAGTTACCGTGACGAAACGTCATAGGTGCTGGGGCTTTTTATTTCCGCTATCCTAAAGTTAAACTTAATCCCTAGAGTTATAAATAATCAAAAAGGCGCGCTGCAATGGCATTAGAACAACATCAAATTGATGAAATCTCTCGTTACGATGAAGAGAAGAGACTGAAGTACAGTGTGAAAACCATGGTGCAAGAACGTCAAATCTGGATTCTGACGGACGAGCACGGTTGCGTGATGCTCAACACCGAAGATGAAGATTGCGTGCCAGTATGGCCACATCAAGAGCTGGCTGAGCAATGGGCCACTGGTGAATGGGATAACTGTAAAGCTGAAGCGATTTCTCTAAACAAATGGCACAGCCGTTGGACATATGGCTTAGAAGACGATGAGCTAGCGGTGGTGGTGTTCCCAAATCAAAATGAGGAAGGCGTTGTGCTATTCCCAGAAGAGTTTGATTTTGAGCTTAAAAAGCAAGCCAGCAAAGCGCGTTAATTACAGGTGTGAATAAACCGTAATCAGACATTTCACACAGTAGGCAGAAAATAAAACATAGGGTAGACTTATCGGTTCTATTTCTCTGCTTACTGTTTGTTATGTCGCGACTTTTGTTACTTCTCTCTACCTTTGTGTTCTCCTCTTTTACTCATGCTTCAAGTAAAGAAGCTTGGGATACATTCAGCGACATTGGTGCCTATGGCCTAGTGGGACTTGCAGCGGCAATGCCTGCCTATCAAAAAGATTGGCAAGGTGTTTGGCAAGCTGGTCTCAGCGTGGGCTCGGCTTCTGCTATCGGCCTTATTGGTAAACATACCATTGACGCCCCTCGTCCAGACGGCAGTGATAACAAAAGCTTCCCTTCAAATCACACTGCGAACGCCTTTGCTTCCGCTACAACACTGTATATCCGTCAAGGGTGGCAAGTGGGTCTACCAGCTTATGGAGTAGCCGCTATGGTTGGCGTAGGGCGTGTGCAAGCGGATAAGCACTATTGGCGAGACGTAGCAGCCGGTGCTGCTCTTGGCGTATTGACGGGCTGGGTGTTTACCGACAAGTTAGATGAAAATTTGCAGGTGGTGCCTTATGCTAGCTCTCGTTCGGCTGGCGTGTCGTTGACCTATGTTTGGTAATCTACCAGCCAATAAAAAGCCCAGCATAGCTGAGCTTTTAAACGATTGGAGATAGCGTTAATCACGCTTCCATAGGATATGGCAGAACTTATTGTCAGGATCACGGCTTACCAGTAAGCGCGCAAACACATCATCTAAGACATCGTTTTCTTCGTTCACAAGGCCAATGCGTACTTCTGCATAGCTTTCGTCAACGTCAAAGCCAACGTGCTCCACCCAATCCGCGCCAGTCTCAACAATCTCCGCTGCACCGCGGTCATCAAACTGCGCAGTGAATAGGATCACGTCGGCTGCTTCCAGATTATCTGGTGCCATTTCTAGGAAGATATCGTATGCCGCTTCAATCACGTCATCGTATGAAATTAGTTCTGACATAAATTACGCTCGGTTCATGTATTTACGTTCTGCAGTGTTGATCACTACACGGTCACCTGTTGCGATGTACTCAGGTACTTGCACAGTTAGGCCTGTTGATAGACGAGCTGGCTTAGTACGAGCAGAAGCTGATGCACCTTTAATTGAAGGGTCAGTTTCTTCGATCACTAGCTCAACAGACGATGGTAGCTCAAGGCCAACTGCACTGCCGTTTACTAGGATAACTTGAACGCCTTGCGTGTCTTCATTGATGAACAGTAGATCATCTTCGATTTCATCGTGCTTAAACGTGAATTGGCTGTAGTCTTCGTTATCCATGAAGATGTACTCATCGCCATCAACGTAAGAGAAGGTCACGTTACGCTTGTTCATTTCTACCGTTTCAAGAGTGTCATCTGATTTGAAACGCTCATCAACTCTTGAGCCTGTTGCTAAATCAGTACAACGTAGCTTGTAGATCTTTGCACCGCCACGGCCACCTGGAGTGGTGACTTCGATATCTTTGATTAGCAACGTTTTGCCATTTGACTCAATCGCAAAACCTTTTTTAAGCTCACTTGCCTTAGGCATGGACTATTTCCTTCGTTTTTTTGTTTAGACAGTCAATTATACGTTCGAAATCTAGGTTTGCTCAAGAAGGGAATGATGTCTCAACCACCACAATTCAACGTTGAATCCCAAAATAGGCAATCGTAGAATAGGGAGATATCCAAACTGGCTAAGTAACGACGTGCAAAACCAAGTATCAACCCAATCGCCAATCCATCATTCTATTCCTCAGCAGAGCTATGTTCCGGTCATAGAAGACTTAATCGCGTGTTTAAAGTCGGGACTGAAAGAGAACCTGCATAGCATTTATGTCTATGGTTCGGTGGCTAACGGAACGGCAATCCCGCATGTGTCGAATCTCGATGTGGTGTTGGTTACGCATGCGCCTTTCTCACCGAGCCAAAAATCACTGTTCAACTCAATAAACTGGCGGTTTCAGAAAGACTTTCCTTTCGTGAAAGGCCTAGCAGTTCGAACGGCATTAGTCAGTGAAGTGGCCTCACTTTCTGCGCTATTCACTTGGGGATTTTTGCTCAAACAGTGCTGCACCAATGTCTATGGTGAGGATTTATCAGAGTGCTTTGGTGATTACGTGCCGAGCTGGGAAATTGCCAAGCAGTGGAATATGGATATCGAGCAAAGCGCTGCCATGCTCAGAAAGGACGTCGCCTTGGCAGAAGAACCGTCCTCGCAAGTCGATGCTCAGCGTAGGCTGGCAAAGAAGCTACTCAGAGCAGCCTATGGTTTGGTGCTCCATAAAACCAAGCGCTGGTTAGATGACCCTTTGGAAAGCGGTCGAGTATTTCTTGAGTACTACCCACAGCGCGAGCAAACCGTTGAGCGCCTCGGTATTTTGCTTGGTAGACGGGTCATACCAAAACGCTCGGTTGTCGGCCTTGTGGATGACTTTGCTCCCTGGCTTGTCAAAGAGTATCAAAAGACCGAGTTTAAGATTGGTTGAATGAGCGCTATCATTTGGACAAATGTATCGGAAGACAATAAAGTTTGTCACTTCTGCTCTGTCAGTTCACTTGGCAGAGATTTATGTGAATCGACTAGAGCAAACACGCCTTTGCCTCATTTCGCGCTTCCTCCCCCCAAAAAATCACTGTCATCCCCTTGAAAAAGGGGATCTCATGCGGCGCGTCGCGAAGCTGAATTACGTGACTTAGTCGAATATTTTCAGTCAATTACACGCGGTAAGAGATCCTCACTTTCGTGAGGATGACGGCTATATGGGGTATGTTAGAAATGAAGGGATGTAGAGCATTTCTATCCAGAACCTTCGTGACGGGCACCTCTAGCTCAAAAATGCCCCTTTTCGTGTTTCACACCATCCTCAAAAAATCACTGTCATCCCCTTGAAAAAGGGGATATCATTCAGCGCATCGTGAAGCTGATTTACGTGATTTAGTCGAAGATTTTCAGTTGCCTACACGCGGTGAGAGATCCTCACTTTCGTGAGGATGACGGCTATATGGGGGTATGTTAGAAATGAAGGGATGTAGAGAACTTCTGTCGAAGGACGTGCTGACGCCTATCTCGGCAAACACGTCTTTGCCCCTTTTCGTGTTTCACACCATCCTCAAAAAATCACTGTCATCCCCTTGAAAAAGGGGATCTCATTCAGCGCATCGTGAAGCTGATTTACGTGATTTAGTCGAAGATTTTCAGTTGCCTACACGCGGTAAGAGATCCTCACTTTCGTGAGGATGACGGCTACGTGGGGCATGTTAAAAACGAGCGGACGTAGACTATTTATGTCCAAAAACGTTTCAGAAAGTGATCAAACTTTCGCTTTCAATAGCCCAATAATTTCTTGAAAAGGCGCGTTTCCGATCAAAGTTTGTTGTCCTCCTGCAAAATGCTATTGTTTGAACAAAACCTAGCAGTTAGAACAGCCCCATTTGTGGCGCAGTCAAATCGTCGAAGTTCATGCCAATGAACGGCAAGATAGCCTCGGCAACGGGCCTTAACTGTTTATCAATGTAGTGTTGATAGTCAATGGGTGAGCGTTGATACTCTTTTGGCTCCGGACCATTAACGGTAATAACGTACTCGATGCGCCCGCGATTTTGATATTGCAAAGGGCGCCCCAGCTGCTGGTTGATCTCATCCGCCATTCTGGCTGCCCGCACTTGCGGCGGAACGTTCTTCTGATACTCGTGCAGCTTTCTTCGTAATCGCTTTTGATAAACCAACTGCGTATCGTGCTCGCCGCGAAGGGTAGATTCAACAAACTCGCGCACATAGTCAGCAGGATCCTGGTGGTTAAACACCATCATATAAAGCGTTTGCTGAAACTCCTGTGATAGCGCAGTCCAGTCGGTTCGCGCACTTTCCAGACCTTTAAAGATAAGCCGAGCAGTATCGCCTTCGCCGATAAGCCCTGCGTAACGCTTTTTCGACCCCGTTTCTGATCCACGTATGGTGGGCATTAAAAAGCGTTGGTAGTGCGTTTCATATTCCAATTCCAAGATTGAGGTGAGCTTGTATTCTTGTGCTAAGTGCTCGGTCCACCATTGATTGATAGATGTGACCAGTTCATTGCCCACCTTGTCAGCTTCTTCTGGTGTAAAAGCGGCGTTTAGAGAGACGAACGTGGAGTCCGTATCGCCATAAATCACTTGATAACCTTGAGCTTCAATAAGCTTTTTGGTGGTCTTCATGATTTCGTGCCCGCGCATCGTAATGGATGAGGCTAAACGAGTATCAAAGAAACGACAGCCAGATGAGCCTAGCACCCCATAGAAAGAGTTCATTATGATCTTAATGGCTTGTGAAAACGCCTTTTCGTTGTTGATTTTTGCGGCATCACGCGCTTTCCACAGATCTTGGATTAAGTTTGGAAGAAAATGCTGCGTTCGGTGGAATTGACCTCCTCGAAATCCTGCGACGGCTTGGTCGTCATTTTTGCCGATGTCGAGCTTCAGACCTTCAATTAATCCCATAGGGTCAATCAAAAATGAGCGGATAATCGATGGGTACAAGCTCTTAAAATCGAGCACGAGGACGGAATCATACAAACCGGGAATGGAATCCATCACATAGCCGCCGGGACTGGCTACCCAATTTTCTGGATGTAGATTTGGGGCGGCATAATGAGCCCGATGGAGTCTCGGTAAGTAGAGATTGGTAAATGCGGCGACAGAGCCGCCTACGCGGTCAAGCTCGACCCCTGTCAATTTGGTGCGCTCAATGGCAAATTGCAGCAAGTGCGTGTGGTCGAAGATACGGTTAACTAGCACACAGTCTTGTAAGTTGTATTTAGCAAGCGATGGCTTGTCACGGCGAAACATAGTGTTGATTTCATCCATGCGATCGTGCACGTTGTGTATCGCTTTGCCCTCTCCGAGCAGCTCGCGCGAGACGGATTCAAGCGACCAAGAACGAAAATTGTAGGTCGCCGTTTTTAGTGTATCTATGCCATCTAACACCACTCTGCCAGGCATAGTGATAAAGCTCTGCTGACTGGAAGGTAAGGTTCGAAAGTAGATTTTTTGTGCATTACGCCCAAGTGACAGCACGACGTTATTAAATTCGGCGCGCTTGTTGAGCAGCTTGAAGTCGAAATCGATCACGCTCCAGCCAACCACCACATCGGGGTCGAACGCTTGAAACCAATCATTGAGCGCGAGCAACAGTGATTTCTCGTCTTTGACCCACTGAGTAGGCGTTTCACACACTTCGGGTTCGCCTATCATGATGACTCTACGGTCTTTTTGACTGTCGAGGCCAATAGAATAGAGTACGCCTTTCTCCGAACATTCAATATCGAGCGAAACCACGTTGAGTTCCGGTTGGTAGTCGTGCGATTTACATTTTGCGTCGGTAATACGCAGGAATTGATTCGGCTGGCCAGGGTTAATGATTTCAGTACGACCTGCTGCGGCTAAACTGCCTTGGATGAAGCGCTCCATTAAGAATCGGTCAGCCAGCTTAATATCGGCTTCCAGAACCAAGGTCTCTTGTTCCTTGAGTTTATCGTTTAGAGAGCGAGCCGCGGCTATGGTGTTGCTATAAACTGCGATGAGAGGTTGGCCATCAAAGCTGTTCATGTCCACTGGATTAAATGTGATACTAAGCCCGGCATCCGTTGCTGTTTTCTGCACGGACTCTTTGTCTGAGAGCGGCACAAAAAACACCGGCTTTTGCCCCTCGATAAGAACCTGAGCGGGTCCCTGAGGCGTTGACAGCCACAACTCAATTTGAGGGCCAAACCGAGTGTCTCTTGCTTGACGGGTTAACAGAAAACCTTGATGAATATCCAAATGAAACGAATTCCTACATGACTTGCATTGGTTTGAGTAAAATTTGTGCAAGATTTTACTCAATGATAGCTCTGAGTGATAAACAAGTGTAACAAAGGTCGAATCACAGCCAAAGTTCTTCATATAGACTAAACTTTAGTGGCAACGCGATGTTTCTAGAATAGTGATTTATATCGAGATTTTGCAATTACTTAGAGCATAGTGTGACAGAGGTTTCATAGTGACTCAAAGCGGATTTATGCCCATAAAACGGGGGGTTACGTTAGAGATGCCTAATGGTTGTTTAAATTGTAACCTAATGATTTTAAAGTTTTTCTGATTGACGGCGTCGAGTCTTCGTCGTAATGTGTTTCGCAAACTTTGCGCCTGTGCACGATCTGCATGGGAGCATTTAAACGTAACATGAGGTATGATAGTTAGCCATGCTGCTATCCACTAACCTCAAGTGGTCGCAGAGCCAATAGATAAGTGTGGAGATACAAGTTTGATTAATGTTTTCCTTGTAGATGATCACGAACTGGTTCGCACAGGGATACGACGTATTATCGAAGACGTCCGTGGAATGAATGTGGCAGGGGAAGCTGACAGTGGTGAAGAAGCCGTAAAGTGGTGTCGCAGCAACCATGTTGACGTCATTTTAATGGATATGAATATGCCTGGCATTGGTGGACTAGAAGCGACAAAAAAAATCCTTCGCCACAACCCAGACATAAAGATCATCGTGTTAACTGTGCATACGGAAAACCCATTTCCGACAAAAGTTATGCAGGCAGGAGCCGCGGGCTACCTGACCAAGGGTGCTGCGCCAGACGAAATGGTGAATGCTATTCGTCTTGTTAACAGCGGCCAGCGCTATATCTCTCCTGAGATTGCTCAGCAGATGGCGCTAAGTCAATTTTCTTCTGCATCAGAAAATCCGTTCAAAGATCTCTCTGAACGTGAACTTCAGATCATGATGATGATTACTAAAGGGCAAAAGGTAACGGATATCTCGGAGCAATTAAGCTTGAGTCCGAAGACCGTCAATAGTTACAGATATCGATTGTTTAGCAAGCTCGATATCAACGGTGATGTTGAACTGACCCACTTAGCGATTCGACATGGAATGCTAGATACTGAGACGTTGTAGTTGAGACCGTATCGTGTCAGAACCCATTTTTGACTCAACATCCTTTCTCAAAACCGTAACTAACCAACCCGGCGTCTACCGTATGTACGACGCCGAGTCGGTCGTTATCTACGTCGGTAAAGCCAAAGACCTCAAAAAGCGCCTTTCCAGTTATTTTCGCAAACGCGTTGATAGTGAAAAAACCCGCGCATTAGTCAGTAATATCAACAAAATAGACGTAACGGTAACACATACCGAAACCGAAGCGTTGATCCTCGAACATAATTACATCAAGCAGTACCTTCCTAAATACAATGTATTGCTCCGAGATGATAAGTCGTATCCATATATTTTTCTGTCGGGTCATAAACACCCAAGGCTTTCCATGCATCGTGGGGCCAGACGGAAGAAAGGTGAGTACTTTGGCCCTTATCCAGACTCTGGAGCTGTGAGGCAAACCCTACACCTGTTACAAAGGATTTTCCCTGTTCGTCAGTGTGAAGACTCAGTCTATGCCAATAGAAGTCGACCGTGTTTGATGTACCAAATTGGTCGCTGTGCAGGGCCGTGTGTTAGCTCCATTATCTCTGATGAAGAATACGACGAGTTGGTCGGATTGCTGCGTCTATTTTTGCAAGGCAAGGATAAGAACGTAGTGCAGATGCTGGTGGAGAAGATGGACGAGGCGAGTCGCAATCTTGCCTTTGAAAACGCTGCCAAGTATCGCGACCAGATCCAAGCTATTCGACGTGTTCAAGAGCAGCAATTTGTCTCTGAAGACAGTGACGATGACATGGATGTGCTGGGTTTTGCGCAAGAAAATGGCGTGGCGTGTGTCCATATCTTGATGATTCGCCAAGGGAAAATTTTAGGCAGTCGTAGCCATTTTCCTAAGATCCCAAACAATACAGAGCAATCAGAAGTCTTTTACAGCTTTTTGAGTCAGTATTATCTTAACCATTCTGAATCGCGGACGATACCGTCGAGAATTATCCTTAATGACAGTCTGGTAGAAGATGTTGACGATATATCTAAGGCACTGACAGAAATCGCTGGTCGTAAAGTGGTATTCCATATCAATCCTACTGGAGCGAGAGGGCGATATCTTAAACTATCGAACACCAATGCGCTTACGGCGATTACTACCAAGATCAACCATAAGATGACCATCAATCAGCGCTTCAAAGCCCTTCAAGAGGCATTGAGCATTGAGAACATCAATCGTATGGAATGTTTCGATATCAGTCATACCATGGGCGAGAATACGATTGCCTCTTGTGTGGTGTTCAATCAAGAAGGTCCAATAAAACAGGAATATCGCCGATACAACATCACGGGCATTACGGGTGGCGATGATTACGCTGCGATGGGACAAGTGCTTGAGCGCCGCTATTCGAAACAGATCGATGTCGACAAGATCCCTGACATCATTTTTATTGATGGTGGTAAAGGTCAGCTTAATCGTGCGGTTGAGATTGTGTCTGAGTATTGGGATGATTGGCCGAAGCGTCCGTTATTGATTGGTATTGCCAAAGGTGTAACGCGCAAACCGGGTCTAGAAACATTGATCACGCCAGAAGGGCGAGAGTTTAACTTGCCAAGTGATGCCCCAGCGCTGCACCTTATCCAGCACATCCGTGATGAGAGTCATAACCATGCGATTGCTGGCCACCGGGCGAAACGTGCCAAAGCTCGTCGCACTAGCCCATTAGAGGGAATTGAAGGCATTGGTCCTAAACGACGTCAGGCACTACTAAAGTACATGGGTGGCCTACAAGAACTAAAGCGTGCAAGTGTAGAAGAAATCGCCAAAGTACCAGGAATTAGCATTTCTTTGGCAGAAAACATCCATCAAGCATTGAAACAGTGACCAAAATCCCGCAACATAAACAGGCAGTAAAATAGAGCCGATAATAATATGCGTTTAAACATCCCTAACATTCTGTCTTTGTTGAGATTATTTCTCATCCCCGTGTTCGTCGTTGCTTTCTATCTTCCGTATAGTTGGGCGCCGTTTGCCGCCGCTATGATTTTTTGGGTGGCAGGCTTTACTGACTGGCTCGACGGAATGTTAGCGAGAAAGCTTGGGCAAACGTCGCGTTTTGGTGCTTTCATCGATCCAGTGGCGGATAAGGTCCTAGTGGCAACCGCACTCATTCTTATCACCGAACACTATCATTCCATTTGGGTCACCATTCCTGCCGTAACCATGATTGCCCGCGAAATCATTATTTCTGCGCTGCGAGAGTGGATGGCTGAAATTGGCAAACGAGCGAGTGTGGCCGTATCTTGGGTAGGGAAGGTCAAAACTGTCTCTCAAATGTTTGCGCTCTGGGTTCTCATTTGGCGTTACGATGATTGGATGGTTTGGGTTGGCTATGTGGCGCTCTACGTCGCAACTGTTTTGACTTACTGGTCAATGATGCAGTACCTAGCGGCGGCTAAAGATGATTTACTTAACGCAGATAAGTAGTCAACGCGATTAATAACAACAGTATTTATGACTAAGGCGAGCATTAAGCTCGCCTTTTTGCTTTTTAGCGCAGTTTAATATTATAAGGAGTAGGTGCTAGAAGGCCTATAAGTCGGTTCAAATCAAACGTCGTGGTTAGGCGGCTTTTGGTAAGTTGACAAGTTTTCTAGACCTAAATGTACATGTTTTTGCTAGAAAATTGAGCAAATTAGCGGTTTTTGGGTATTTCTTGGTCAAACGATTCAAAATATCAAAAAACGTGTTGACTCATTTTCCTGATTGCGTAAAATGCCTCCCGTACTCAAGAGGAACTGCTCAAAACGAAAGTGAAGAGCAAAGCTTCAAGAGAAACAAGAAGGCGCCTTGGCAGAGTGGCTATGCAGCGGATTGCAAATCCGTGGACCTCGGTTCGACTCCGGGAGGCGCCTCCATTCTCTCTTTGAGAATATGCGACACTAGCTCAGTTGGTAGAGCGCAACCTTGCCAAGGTTGAGGTCACGAGTTCGAACCTCGTGTGTCGCTCCAAATTATAGTGATATGGCCTTGAAGGCGGTATCAAGATGGTGTCTCCATCGCAAAGGATTTTGCGTGCCCTGGTGGTGGAATTGGTAGACACAAGGGATTTAAAATCCCTCGACGTTCGCGTTGTGCCGGTTCAAGTCCGGCCCGGGGCACCATCTCAAATTAAGTCTGAAAAGACACATGCGACACTAGCTCAGTTGGTAGAGCGCAACCTTGCCAAGGTTGAGGTCACGAGTTCGAACCTCGTGTGTCGCTCCAAACACTAAAACCCCAGCAGAAATGCTGGGGTTTTCTTGTTTTTAGCCATTTAATCAAGGCTGCTGTATTGGGAATGAGGTGAACCTCGTGCCCGCATCCGGTCGAGTCGCTCCAAACACTAAAGCCCTAGCAGAAATGCTGGGGTTTTCTCGTTCTGACACTTTTCCACTTTTGGTCTTTATCTTACTGATTCTTTTTGCAATGATGTCCGTACTAAAAGCACTCCAATCGTGAATCGAGGCATCTATGTTTACCGGTATTATTCAATCCGTCGCCACTATTGATAAAATTACAGATCTTAATGGTATCCGCACTTTTGAAATCGACTTTGAAGAAGGCTTTTGTGTCGATGTTGAAATTGGCGCCAGCATCGCAGTGGATGGTGTCTGTTTAACGGTAACCGAGATCCAAACCGGCAAGCGTTTGTCGTTCGATGTAATGTTGCAGAGTCTTAACATCACCACATTGAGCTCATTTGAGCAAGGTCAAGTGATCAATGTGGAGCGTGCGGCTAAAGATGGTGCTGAAATCGGCGGTCACCCTTTGTCTGGACACGTGGACTTTAAAACGCCTTTAGTGGCTGTAGAACAGCAAGAAGACAACTATCGCATCAAGTTTCAACTGCCAAAAGAGTGGAAGCCGTATGTGTTCCCTAAAGGCTACATCGCAATCAATGGCGCAAGTCTGACTGTTTCTGAAGTCGACAAGCAAGAAGGGTGGTTCGATGTCTGGCTGATCCCAGAAACGCGCCGTATGACCACTTTCGAAGGTAAAGACGTGGGTGATGACGTTAATATCGAAATTGAACGCGGCACACAAGTTGTCGTTGATACGGTGAGAGACACTATCGCAGAAACGTTAGGGCCACTGCTTCCTATGTTTGAAAAATTCTTAGAGCAAAACGGTGTTGACGTAGATACCATTGGTCACGCGACTACTAAGAGTCTGAGTGATAAGAAAGATCAGTAAAAACGCTTAAAAAGCCGCCTCATTTGAGGCGGCTTTTTTTATGGTAGCGGTTTGATATCGTTAACAAATGCTTTAAAAAATGAGCAACTTTTTCGTCGATAAAACGGTTGCGATGATAATGAGTTCTATGTTACTTTCCCGCCCAATCTCGGAATGAATCTGGGGGATACGCGTCGTAACCATTCAAGCTGATTGTGATACGACGTAGGGTAGGTACTGATTATGCCAATAATCAGTAGACGGGATACTGATGCCTGGACAGGCATATTTATGGGAAACCCAACATTGAAACATATTAACTCTCACTCAAAAATCAGCTTTGTACTTCCAAACTGTGTATTGCGCGTAAACCGTAGTATTACAGAGCCTTGATTCTCAACATCGATCTATTTTCCTAGCGCGATTGCGTTGGGCTTCGTCACATCTGTTATTCAGGTGGGGCTCGTTTTGTTGTTCGCGTAACAGCCAATTCTGTACGCGTAAAATCAGGTTACAAGTAAATGAGTACAGCATTCGAATTTGATTCCAAAGAATTCGCGTCTTCGATTTCCGTGCAAGTTCCGCATGTCGAAGGCACCTACGATCTGACCCCAGATCAAGTTCTACTAGACCAAGCTGAGCATGAATCAGAAGTACGTTCGTATCCGCGACGTCTCCCGATTGCCATTAAGCGCGCCTATGGTGCCTTAGTGGAAGATACTCGCGGTCAGATCTTCTTAGACTGTCTAGCTGGCGCAGGTACCTTGGCGATGGGGTATAACCACCCTGAAATAAACCAAGCCCTAAAAGAGCAGTTAGATTCTGGCCTGCCATATCAAACTCTCGATATCACCACAGAAGCCAAAGACCGTTTTATCAAACGCGTTAAAGCCTTCCTGCCGGAGCAGTTTGCTGCGGATTCAGTGATTCAGTTTTGCGGCCCTTCTGGGGCTGACGCCGTGGAAGCAGCCATCAAGCTTGCTAAGCAAACTACAGGTCGCAACACCATGTTTGCCTTCCGCGGTGCGTATCATGGCATGACTAACGGTACCATGGGCATGATGGGTAATCTTGGTACTAAGGCGCGTCGCACCGGTCTGATGTCCGACGTTCACTTTATGCCATTCCCATACAGCCTGCGCTGTCCGTTTGGGCTGGGTGGTGATGCGGGCGCTAAACAAAGCATCCGCTACATCGAGCGCCTGCTGAATGATGATGAAGCGGGCATCATGAAACCTGCGGCGATCATCGTTGAGCCTGTGCAAGGTGAAGGCGGTGTGATTCCAGCTCCAGCGTTTTGGCTCAAAGAGCTGCGCAGGATCTGTGATGAGCATGAAATCCTACTGATTCTGGATGAGATCCAATGCGGCGTGGGCAAAACGGGTTACCGATTTGCTTTCGAAGAAGCGGGGATCAGTCCAGACATTCTTTGTCTATCCAAAGCGATTGGCGGCGGTTTGCCAATGTCGATCTTGGTGTTCAACAAAAAGGTCGATACGTGGAATGCGGGTGAGCACACTGGCACATTCCGTGGTAACCAATTAGCGATGGTGTCTGGTGCAAAAGCACTTGAGATCATCGAGCGAGACAACCTTGTTGAGCACGCGAGTATAGCGGGCGAATACCTGCGCCTTGGTCTAAATAAAATCAAAGATCGCGTGAACTGCATTGCGGAAGTTCGCGGCAAAGGTCTGATGTTAGGCATGGAAATCGTCAAACCAACGGGTGAACACAATAAGTTTGGTGAGCCAGTTGCTGATGGCGAACTGACTCTCGCGATTCAACACGCTGCACTGGAGCGTGGTCTAATGGTGGAAAAGGGCGGTCGTGACGGCTCGGTCATTCGCTTCCTGCCACCCCTTATCATCAGCTTTGAGCAAATTGACTTTGCGCTGCGTACCATCGAAGAAGCGATCATTGTCGCGGGTGGAGGCGAGAAAACAGAGCAACAGGCGAGAGAATCTAGCTGGCGTAAGCACTTCATCCATACCGGTGAACAAGGGGCAACGGAATTTGCTCAGGTGATGAATCACACCACTCAAGCGATGAAAGAAGTGTTTGAGAAGGTAAGCAAACCTTACTCTGGATTGGATCCGCAAACGCTCGAAACTCTTATCAATAATGTGAATCTTGATAGCCAAAACAGCAACCTACAAAGTGTTGTGGATGAAACAGCAGGACTGGTAGCAGAGCATTCTATTTTTACTCAGCATCCAGATTGTATTGCTCACCTTCATACCCCTCCGCTAATGCCTGCGGTAGCGGCGGAAGCGATGATTGCGGCGCTAAACCAGTCAATGGATTCTTGGGATCAAGCATCTGCTGCAACGTATGTTGAGCAAAAGGTGTTGGACTGGCTGTGCGAGCGTTATGAGCTTGGCGACAATGCGGATGGCATTTTCACCAGTGGTGGGACGCAAAGCAACTTGATGGGTTTACTGCTCGCTCGTGACCGTATTGCTGACATCACCGACGGTCACTCTATTCAGAAACTGGGCCTGCCAAGCTACGCCGATAAACTGCGTATCGTATGCTCAGACAAATCACACTTCACGGTACAAAAGTCAGCGTCGTTGCTTGGTCTTGGCGAAAAAGCGGTGCACTGCGTGGCAACTCACGACAATGGCACGATTAAGGCAGATGCTTTGCTCGCTGACATCACAGCACTCAAGGAAGAAGGACTCATTCCGTTTGCATTGGTTGGCACCGCTGGCACCACTGACCACGGTGCAATTGATGACCTAGCTGCACTTGCTGATATCTCCGCTCAGTTTGGTCTTTGGTTCCATGTTGACAGTGCTTACGGTGGCGCTCTGATTTTGAGCAGCCATAAAGACAAGCTCCAAGGTATCGAAAAAGCCGATTCCGTGAGTGTCGATTTCCATAAGCTGTTCTATCAAACAATCAGCTGCGGCTCACTCCTTCTTAAAGACAAAGCTAACTTTAAATATCTGCTTCATCATGCCGATTATCTTAATCGCGAACATGATGAGCTACCAAATTTGGTCGATAAATCCATTGCGACAACGAAGCGTTTCGACGCTTTGAAAGTCTTCATGACGATGCAAAACGTTGGTCCAGATGCGCTTGGAGAGATGTACGATCATCTCATGGATCAAACTCAACAAGTAGCTAAGCTTGTTAAAGCGCATCCGCAGTTTGAGCTCTTAGCTAGGCCGTCTTTGTCGACTGTGCTCTTCAGAGCGACAAACAGTGGGGCTGCTGACTTAGAGCAGCTTAACAAAACGATTCGTATCGAAGCGCTGACTCGCGGCGTTGCGGTATTAGGGGAAACCGTCGTAAACGGTCACTCGGCACTGAAATTTACGATCTTAAACCCTTGCTTGAAGCTATCGGACTTCGAGACGCTTCTAAACAATATTCATCAACTAGCCCTTGAGCTAACTAACTCTCACTAAGAGAAAAAGGAAACGAAACAAATGGCAATTCTACAAATTGGTGCTGGTGGTGTTGGTTGGGTAGTCGCACACAAAGCGGCTCAAAACAACGATGTACTGGGTGATATCACTATCGCTTCGCGCACTGTAGCGAAATGCGAAAAAATCATTGAGTCAATCAAGGGCAAAAACAACCTTAAAGACCCAAGTAAAAAGCTTGAATCACGTGCGGTTAACGCAGACGACGTTGAAGCACTGGTTGCTTTGATCAACGAAGTAAAACCGGATCTCGTGATCAACGCCGGTCCTCCGTGGGTGAACATCACCATCATGGAAGCGTGTCTACAAGCGAAGGTGTCTTACCTAGATACGTCGGTTGCGGTAGACCTATGTTCTGAAGGCCAGCAAGTACCACAGGCATACGACTGGCAGTGGGGCTTCCGCGACAAGTTTAAAGAAGCAGGTATCACAGGCATCCTAGGGGCCGGTTTCGATCCAGGTGTAGTCAGTGTTTTTGCCGCATACGCAGTGAAGCACTTGTTCGATGAGATCGATACTATCGATGTTATGGACGTTAACGCCGGTGATCACGGTAAGAAGTTTGCGACCAACTTCGACCCAGAAACCAACATGCTTGAAATCCAAGGTGACTCTTTCTACTGGGAAAACGGTGAGTGGAAGCAAGTTGAATGTCACTCTCGTATGCTTGAATTTGACTTCCCACTAGTCGGTAAGCACAAGGTTTACTCTATGGCACACGACGAAGTTCGTTCAATGCAAGAGTTTATCCCTGCAAAACGTATCGAGTTTTGGATGGGTTTCGGTGACAGCTACCTAAACTACTTCAACTGCATGCGCGATATCGGTCTACTAAGCCCAGAGCCGCTAACACTGCACGATGGCACGGTTGTGCAACCACTGCACGTTCTTAAAGCGCTTCTTCCAGACCCTACCTCTCTAGCGCCTGGCTACACAGGTAAAACTTGTATCGGTACTTGGGTTCAAGGTAAGAAAGACGGTAAAGAGCGCTCAGTCTTCATCTACAACAACGCTGACCACGAAGTGGCGTACGAAGATGTTGAGCACCAAGCGATTTCTTACACCACAGGTGTTCCAGCAATCACTGCGGCACTTCAATACTTCCGTGGTAAATGGGCAGAGGCTGGTGTGTTTAACATGGAACAGCTAGACCCAGATCCGTTCTTGGAGACGATGCCAGAGATTGGTCTGGATTGGCACGTTCAAGAGTTGGAAGTGGGTGCGCCAGACATCCAGATCCTTAAGTAAGGATTAAGGTCCTAGGCCCTAGAGCCTAGGACCTAGTTATCTAGGACCATTAAAATGAACAAATCCCAACTCAAAACCCCATACTTCATGATCGACGAATCCAAGTTGATCGACAACCTAGAAAAAGCGAAGCACCTCAAAGAGATCTCTGGCGTTAAGCTTGTTCTAGCCTTGAAATGTTTCTCAACTTGGGGTGTTTTTGACATCATCAAACCTTACCTTGACGGCTCAACCAGTAGTGGCCCATTCGAGGTAAAACTGGGTCATGAGACCTTTGGTGGTGAAACTCATGCTTACAGCGTGGGTTACACCGAAGACGATGTACGTGAAGTCGCGGATATCTGTGACAAGATGATCTTCAACTCCCAGTCTCAGTTAGCGGCTTACCGTCATATTGTTGAAGGCAAAGCGTCTTTGGGTTTAAGGCTTAACCCTGGCGTTAGCTATGCAGGGCAAGATCTTGCTAACCCGGCGCGTAAGTACTCTCGCCTTGGTGTACAAGCTGACCATATCGATCCAGCAGTGTTTGAGAGTATCGATGGCGTCATGTTCCACATGAATTGTGAGAACAAAGATGTGGATGCGTTCATCGGTTTACTTGATGCGATTTCCGAGCAGTTTGGTGAGCACCTTAATAAGCTTGATTGGGTGAGCATGGGCGGCGGCGTATTTTTCACTTGGCCAGGTTACGATATTGATAAGCTTGGTGCAGCACTCAAAGCCTTCTCAGAGAAGCATGGCGTTCAGATGTATCTTGAGCCGGGTGAAGCGATCATTACCAAAACGACGGACTTGGTAGTAACTGTGGTCGATATCGTTGAGAACGAGAAGAAAACAGCCATCGTTAACTCTGCAACTGAGGCCCACCGTTTGGATACGCTTATCTATGATGAGCCTGCGTCAATTGCAGAAGCCAATCCAGAAGGTGCACACGAGTATGTTATCGGTTCGTGCTCTTGTCTTGCTGGTGATCAGTTCTGTGTCGCTAATTTCGATGCGCCGTTAACCGTTGGGCAGCAGCTGCATATTATGGATAGCGCGGGCTACACCATGGTGAAACTCAACTGGTTCAATGGATTGAAAATGCCATCCATCTATTGTGAGCGCTCAACTGGCGAAATCGAGAAACTCAATGAGTTTGGTTATGACGATTTTAAACGTTCACTGTCTCAATGGTCGGTGAGTTAATCGCGCTCAAGATGTTAATCTAGAGAGAATAGGCAAGCACTTAGGGCTTGCCTGTTTTTTTATAAGCCCCTATCTTTTAACAACATAGGGCATGCGCGATTTATCTCATCAGGAGCCTTCCAAATGACTCGAACTTATCGAACTCTCTTTTCCGCCATTGCACTTTTCGCTCTTTCTGGATGTGTCAGCTACAGCATTACAGAGCAAGAGATGACGGAGTACCTCAATGACAATCTCAAGCTTGAACAGTCTGTTGGTGTTCAAGATGTGTTGTACGCCAAAGTCTCGGTCGATGATTTGCGCGTCACCATTGGTCGCTCGGATAAAGATCGCGTCGCAGTGTTTGCCAACACTACGGCGGAGCTACAAATGTTGAATCAGCAAGATGTCGACTTAGATTTGGATATCGAATTCAGTGCTGTGCCTGAGTATAAAAAAGAGACCGGGGAAGTATTTCTAAAATCGCTACGACTCGAGAGGCTCGATGAAGATGGGTCGGTACTCGCCCCCGAAATTCGCCAATTGATCAAGCCCGCCGTTTCCTTGATTGGCAGTGCGGTGTCGAGTTATCCGGTCTATCAACTGGATGAAACTACCGTCAAGCAGGCTTTGCTCAAATCATCGAGCCCGAAAGTGTCGGTTGAAAATAATAAGCTGGTTCTCGATTTTTTTGAGTAATACGAGGTTTTTGAATCAATTTGTGATCTGGTTTGACCACGTTAGACTATTATGAGTAATTTATTCAATTAGTTAGAAAAATGGCAAGGGATTGAATTCTATGCCAGTATCAAAAGGACTGTTCATGATCAGCAAAATTTTCACCACTCTGATACTCGTTCTAATCGGTTACATGTTTTATAAAAACAACACCATGCCATCCTACTTGGGTGTGGATGATGGGCAGCTGGCTCGAATGCCTTCCACGCCCAATGCTGTCTCTTCGCAAACCAATATTCCTGAAAAGCAGGTCAAACCTATCGCCTTTGATGATTTAGCTACGGCGAAAGCGCGTGCGTTGGCAGCACTGCAAGCATTGGGTCGCAATGAGATTATTACGGACAGCGGCGATTATGTTCACACGGTATTTACCACGCCTTTAATGCGCTTTCATGATGATGTGGAGCTCTACTTTGATGCTAAAAATGGCGTCATGCATTACCGCTCTCAGTCGCGCACTGGTTACAGCGACGCTGGTGTTAACCGCGCCCGTTATGAAAAGTTTGTTCAAGCGTTCCAGCAAACCAACGGCTGATCTCTGAAAGCGATTCTCCTCACAGACGGTCTAATTGACTAACTGCCGCTGTGAGGAGAGCAACATGCGTTCTATTCTTCCTGTACTTTCATTTGCTTTATTACTGCTCGCCCCTTCTTTAGGATCTGCAAAATCCCTCAATGGCTTTGAGTTAGACAACGCCAGCGTACCTCTGGATCTAGTCCAAAGTGGAGGGCCGCCTCGGGATGGCATCCCTGCACTTACCGATCCGAAGTTTGAATTAGGCAAGAACGCCAAAAGCGTAAAGGCACGTGATGTGGTGTTGGGTTTGATGATCAATGGCGAAGCCAAAGCTTATCCACTGAACATTCTGAACTGGCATGAGATCGTCAATGATACTGTGGGTGGAAAGCGAGTCGTAGTGAGCTACTGTCCACTTTGTAGTAGCGGGATGGCGTTTAGTAGTAAACCAGAGGGGAGTGGAAAGCGTGAGCTAGAGTTTGGTGTGTCGGGCTTGTTGTATAGCTCAGACGTGCTGATGTATGACCGGGAAACCGAGTCGCTTTGGTCGCAAATCCATGGTGAAGCAGTGGCAGGGGCGTTGGTTGGCAGCAAGCTTAAGCAGATCCCGATGTCTTTGTCTCGTTGGTCAACTTGGTTGCAGCGCAATCCTGAAACACAGGTGTTATCGACGGAAACAGGATATCGGCGTGACTACCAACGCGACCCTTACGCGGGTTATGCCAAGCATCCTAGTATCTATTTTCCCGTGGCAAACCAAGCCCCAAGCCAATACCACCAGAAAGAGATGGTGTTGGGCGTATTGCTCGGCGATAGTGCCGTTGCGTTTCCATTCAGTGAGTTAGAAAAGCAAGATAAGGTGAGTTTTGAGTACGTGGTTGGCAACCAGATTTATACCATTCATTGGGATAGTCAGAACCAGTCCGCTTGGGTAACCGACAAAGACGGACAGGCCTTAGCATCGACTTTGCTATTTTGGTTTGCTTGGTATGCCTTTTATCCTGATACCCAAGTCTTTAATGCATCCTAAAAAAATAAGCCCCAAATACATAAGTGTACTTGGGGCTCGTTGTTTATCGCTGTATACACTGCGGCTTATTAGCTAAGACTTTCAACCAGTGCTTTACCCACGCCGTGGGCACTTGTTGGGTTTTGACCCGTGATCACGCGCTCATCAACGATGACTAACTCTTGCCAAGGCTGCACCTTAGTGTACTGCTTAGCGGTACGTGCAAGAGATTCTTCCAGCAAGAATGGAATCGCATCGATGGTGCCGAAGTCGACTTCTTCTTCACGAGTAAAACCGGTCACCGACTTAGAGGCCAACAGCTTTTCACCATTGCTAAGTGTGATTGGCAGTAGAGCACCAGGACCGTGACATACCGCAGACACAATGCCGCCATTCTCATAGTGTTTTGCCGCAATGGCTGCGAAAGATTCGTCCGTTGCGAGATCAGACAGCAGACCAAAGCCACCAGGATAGAAGATAGCGTCGTAGTCTTCTACGTTGATTTGCGAGGCTGGAATTGTGTTGTTAATGCGGTTTTGAAAGTCATCGTTCGCCAGCAGTTCTGCATTGACGCTGTCACCTTCGATATCCGTGCCATATAGTGGCGCTTTGCCACCTTTGATTGAGGCGATGTCATACTCGAACCCTGCGGCTAGGATTTCACTGAGCGCATGGGTTAATTCTGGCGCGTAGGTACCGTTGGCTTGGTCGGTTTCACCTAGCGTGGCGTGATTGGTAACTGGGATCAGTACTTTTTTCATGATTCATTCCTTTTGAGCTGACGGGTTTTTTATTGTACGAATGAATATTAATTGCAAACCATATGGGTGATAATTGGCAAATTAGGAAAAACATTATTGCTATATAGCAAAGATAGGCGTTGCCGAGGTCATTATGGAGAGCTTTGAAGGGATCAATGAGTTCGTTGCTGTTGCAGAAAGTCACGGTTTCTCGGCTGCGGCCAAGCAGCTTGGTTGCAGCACCAGTCATGTGAGTCGCCAAGTCTCGAGATTGGAACAGCGGGTGGGGGTGGCATTACTAGCGCGCTCGACCCGAATGGTCAGTTTGACGGACGCAGGACAGGTGTATTACCAGCAGTGCAAAGAGCTGGTCATTGGGTTACAGCAAGCTAATGAGCGTTTATCTTCTCAACATATTGATCTCAGTGGCACGCTGCGCGTCAGCGCTGCTGGTGCATTTGCAGAAAATCATGTTGCGCCAGCTCTCATGGCGTTTGCCAAACAATATCCAGAACTCACAGTCGAAATGGATTTTAATACCCGCATGGTGAACTTCATCGAAGATGGCGTTGATTTTGCGATTCGCTATGGCCGTTTGAATGACTCGGGGTTAGTGGCAAGAAAGCTGGTGGACAGGCCGATGGCCGCTGCGGCAAGTCAGCAGTATTTATCACAATATGGTGAGCCAACACATCCCAATCAACTTGCTCAACATAGCTGTATAATCGCCAACAATGATCACTGGCAGTTTGAAAAAGAAGGCAAGCCGATGAGCGCTATTCGTGTAAGTGGTCGTTGGAGAAGCAACAATTCAAACGCACTGCTTCAAGCGTGTGAAGAGGGGTTGGGTATTGCTTATTTGCCGCGAAGCAGTTTTGGGGATGCGTTATCCACGGGCAAATTAACGCCTGTTCTCGAGCCTTATTGGGGCAAAGGTTCGAGTAGCTGGATTGTTTACCAAAATCGCCGCTTCTTGCCCGTAAGAGCAAGAATGGCGATTGATTACTTAGTGAATTACTTCGCTGATTGGCAGGAATAAAGTGACTCACTTGAAAAGGTGTTGCAGAGCGCGGCTGACAGGAAGTTTGCTCCCAGCCACATAAGCGTTCATTTTTCCAGTGAGATCTTTTTTCACCTTTTCGAGCTTATGAAGATTGATCATCGTTGAGCGGTGAATCTGCCAAAAACAGTCAGGATCAAGCTGGTTTGATAGCTCTTTGATGCTACTACGTAGCACATATTCGCGTTTGTCATCGGTGACTAAGGTAACGTACTTATCTTCGGCTTTTAGGTAGGCAATATCGTCGACTGATACGAGATGAATTTCGTCTTGCTTACTGGCTTTAAGCCATTTAGAAAATTGTGGTGTGGCATTCAGGGACAGCTTTTCCAAGTTGGCCATGAGCGAGCTAAGCTCAGGGGCTGCGCTATGTGAAGACAGGCGCGATTTGGCTTTTTCACAAGCCTCAATAAGTCTTGTTTCATCAATGGGCTTGAGTAAGTAATCCACCGCATTAGCTTCAAACGCACTGACAGCATAGTGATCAAACGCGGTAATAAAGATGATCAGAGGGGCTGGTTTATCGCTGTTTGATGAACGTTTAGCGATCTCTCGCGCAACATCCAGTCCGGTTTTTCCCGGCATTTGAATATCTAGAAACGCCACATCGATGTGTTCCTTTTCGATAGCGGAAAGCGCTTGTTCGCCGTTTTCACATTTCGCAACGACGTCGAGCTCAGGCCAAGCGTCAGCCAACAACTTGTCGAGGTGGAATCGAAGGAGCGGTTCGTCGTCAGCAATCAGTGCTTTTATCATAATTCATCCAAAATTATTGAGCGTCGAGCGGTAAAATAATGGTGGCGGTTACGCCACCTTGTGCGTTCTCAGTGATTGTTAGCGTGGCTCTGCCTTGATACATGGCATTGAGCCGAGATTTTGCATTCTTGATCCCGATACCATGACCCGCATTATCGCTATTGGCTGAGAGACCTAGTCCGTTATCTACGACCTTTAGTATGCATTGATTGCCTTTGTTTTGTGCCTCAATGGCAACCTTGCCCCCTTTGACACTAGGTTCAATACCGTGCTTGATAGCATTCTCTACCAGCGGTTGAAGTAGATAAGGCGGAATCATCACATGGCTGGCTTCATCTGAAATATCAAACGTTGCCGTTAGTCTGTCACCTAAGCGCGTCCCTTGGATAGCTAGGTAGGCTTCCAATAACTTCATTTCCGAGGCGATGGTGACATGACTACTACGGTGTCCTGTCATAGACGCTCTCAGCAAAGTGGTCAGCTTATCGAGCATCACTTTGGCTTGCTCAGGGTTGGCATCAATGAGCACGCTGACATTGGCAAGGGTGTTAAACAGAAAGTGCGGTTCAATTTGACTTTGCAACTGCTTAAGCTCGGATTCGACTAAGGCTTTTTCTTGCTCGATTTGGTCACGCTTGGTTTGTTCCAGAGCTTGTTGCAGTCTCATTTTCTGCTCTTGAGCATGAAAAAAGTAGAAGCAGATTGAGGTAAATATAATGCCAAGGAAAAAGATCGGCTTTATGCCGTTCCACACATCGAATCCCGGATATTTACTCACCCAAAAATAGGCATTTACCGTACCAAGCGCGACGGCTGAGGATAGCGTTATGGCGAGCGATAGAGTGCGCTGTTGATTCAGTGTCGGCACAAAACGAGCAAGCGCCCAAGAGATGAACACGGCGCTGTAACCATAGCCAAGGCTTATCATCAGGTTCTCATAATAAGGTGCCGACCAAATGGATGCGGTGATCACAGCAATTAAGGCGCAGAACAGAGTTGTGAACAACAGTGAGCGAGCCCAGCCATTCTCCGCCATTGGAATAGTCATCATTAGAAACGTCCTTTTAGATTAATCAATATGTTATAGGTATCCGGTAAATTTGCATACACGCTATTCGTTGCCCCGGTCACGAATCGTGCTGCAAGTTCGAGGTTAAAACTGGTATCGCCAGTATCAACCACATCAAAATCGAGCCACTGTGTAGCGATAATGCCGCCATCTTCTGGTGCTATCATGATATCCAGTCGCGGGTGCATGCTACGCAGTAGGTGACTGTCTTTGCTCCACTGCCACTGACGCCAGAAAATAGGGTCAAGCCGACCGTGCAGCATGACGTTGTGCTGTACGATGTTTTGCTGGCTGTAGCCAAGTGCAAAAGATTGAGAGGTGGGGTTAAATCTCGGGTCATTAGAGCTGGCGTACTGATTAGCGCTATCCCATTCAGATTGACTCCAGGCTCGCGAGTCGTACCAATACTCTCCAATTACACTTAGGCCAGACTCGTGCGACCAAGTGCTTCCTACTAATACTTGGCTGGCATTGCTTTTCTCGGTGAGACTCGCCGGTTGATTTGGTGTGATGTCATAGCCTTGGTAGCGACGCGAATAGGAAATCGAGGCGTGTGCTGACCATGCTTGGTTGAATACATTGACTAGGCTGCCACCAAGGAGTCCCTGACGAACATTGTCGTAATAGCCAATCATTTGCAGCTCAAGATCACCCAGTAAGCGATAATATTTACCACCCAGTCCTTGCTGCTCGGTAGCGCGGCCATACTCAGAGGTGTCGAGCTGACTCCAACTTGAATCAGTGGTGATGAGCGTCCATTCCGATTCAAGTCCATAGTGAGACAGCGCCAGTGTGCCTGCGCCTTCTTCAATCTGTATGCCCACAGGGTTACGGCGATAAGGGGTGAAAATGTCCAGCACGCGGTAGCCATAGCCCACACCCCAGTCGATACGTGCCTTACCCATGAGAACGTCCCATTCAGAATCACCGAAAGTCACGCTGGCCTCATAAGTCAGTGTAGAGATGACTGTATCGAATTGGCGTTGGTCATGGCCGTCAGGTGTATTGTCATATATTGATGTGCCAAGTAGAGCCACATTGGCGCTAACAGAATGGAACTGCGCATTGATATCGAGCAGGGCATTGACTTGCTCGTGGCTGCGATCGCTTTGCTCTGGCAAGAATGCACTCTCTCCGCCACCAATGGACTGCAAATTCACTTGATAGTCGGTTTCAATATCGAGTGCATCCCAAGAAGAGTCAGAGGCGCTTGCTAAGTTGGCGCTTAGGAGAAGAACTAGCGCCGCAGGCACCCAAGCTATGCGCTTGGGTGCAGGTAAGCTGTGTCTCAAGCCATGCTCTAAGCAAGGTTGGGCGTTCATAGCTCGACTCGCTTATTTTTAGACAGATACGCCGGGTTGTAGTACTTGTCGGCGAGCTGCTGCGGCGTAACCTCTTGGTAGTCGATAACCGTCTTTTTGTCGGTTTGGATTTGATCGAGCAAGACCATAGTGACTACGCGTCTTTGGCCTTCACGCTCTCCAGATTCAAATAGTGCCTTTTTGGCCAGTTTGCCAGAAGTAAGGTAGAGGTCTGCTCGCACTGGAAAACCGCTCTGTTTCTCGACCCAAAGATCAATCGATTGATAGCTCGCGCCCGCTGTTTTTGCCTTTAGAGAAAGCCGAAGTGTAGGTTCAGAATCAGCACCGGAAATATTACTTTGCTCTGAGACGATTTCACCTGTGTAATCTTGGCTCCAAGTCAGTGTGGAGACATCGCCCACAGACGCATCACCTAACAGTTTTTGCATCGGTGTGATGCGGATGGGTCTACGACTTTTTGGCATCACTAGCCAATAGTTGTCACCAAGCATCAACATCTTTTGACCTTGCTCGACTTTGGACTTAAATAGCACCAAAGATTCTCGGTCTGGTCTCAAGTACACTTCATATTGGCGGGTCTTATCAAGCTCGCCATCTTGATAGAGCGCAACTTCGGTAACCACTTTAGAAGCTGCGTCCTCTAGGCGGTAGTCATCGGCGATCGATAGTATCTCTGCAGCGCTGGTATCTTTAGATATTGTGTTGGCTTGCGCTTGCCAGCTGGCACAGATTGTGACTAGTGATGCTATTAATAGCGGCTGTTTTTGAATCCAATTAAACATAAGCAAGTGCCTCCGTAATAGGTCGTTTGGTACCTTTGCGTGCGGAAATAAACGCAGCAAACACGCAGATGATGATGACGGCGATGCCCGCGTAGGTAGCAACGTTCAATGAGAATACGAGCTCCAATGGGTAGCCTTCACTTCGCCCCGGTGGTGGTGGCATTTGAATATTGGCAACTTGAAGAAACAGCGTGGTGAACCAGGCAAACAGGGCGCCAGCAACGCTACCAACCATACCGATGAGTATCGACTCACGGACAAACATGGCGATGATCTCTCGTGGGTAACTGCCCATTGCGGACAGAGCGCCAATTTCACGTGTACGTTCAGACACGGTCATCGACATCGTGTTAAATAGCGCCACAAATACCACTAAGCCAAGCACGATACCGAGGACACCAAAGATGCCGTTGTAGAGGCCGCGAACCTTGTTGTAGAAAAACGCGCGCTCGTACCATGGGGTGAGTTGTAAGTTGGCAAAGGCAGGGTCGCTGTCGAGTGCTTTAGTTACTGCTATTGAGGCCGAGTCTGTCAGTCTGGTGTCGTTTAAGTAGATAGACACTGCGCTGACTTTATCACTGGCGAGCAGAGATTGTGCACTCGATAGACGAACATGAATCTGGCGTTTATCGAGTTCAGGAACGCCGGTACTGTAGGTGCCCACAACTTGGAAATCCATCGCATTGAGCACACCATCCGTCGTAGTCGCAAGCAGCGTTACCCAATCCCCAACGCGAACAGACAGGTTATTGGCCAGTTCATTGGCGATCATAATGCCGTCTTCGCTGGATTCGGTAAGCGCGCTGCCAGTTTGCAAACCAATGAAATCTTCACGCAGAACAAACTCACTGGGCTCAACACCATTGCCGACAAAAATAGAGGACTTTCGGCCATTGGATATCAAACCAGAGAAATAGATCCTTGGTTGAATTCCCTTGGTTTCGAGTGTTTGACTGAGCAGTCCGTTAAGCGTTTGGTACTGAGCAATACCATTTTGCAGTGGCATTTCTTCTTCACGCTCAAAGTAGCCGGGTTGGCTTAAGGTAATATGGCCAACATCGTTCGCGGTGGAGCGCTCGAGTGATTGATAGGTAAACAAGCCAAAACCCGCTGCCGCGGTAAGCGCAAAGATAGCAATCGCAACGATGATTAATGACAACAGTGTGCGGCGCTTGTTTCTAACCAGATATAGGCTTGCGGTTTTAAAGCCCTGTAGTTGTGCTGAAATCATGCGATCTCCTTACTTAGCTCAATCGGCTGATGTTGTGGCATGGAAGAGAGCGTGCCGTCGACCAGTTCAATGGTGCGGTCACAGCGGCTGGACATACGACTGTCGTGCGTGGCGACGATGAAAGTCGTGCCTTGCTCATGACTAAGCTTCTTCATTAACTCGACGATTTGCCCTGCGGATTTGCTGTCTAGACTGGCGGTTGGTTCATCGGCAATGACCAACTGTGGGTTGTGAATTAGTGCTCTGGCGATGGCTACGCGCTGCTGCTGGCCGCCGGAAAGGTGGTCGGGGCGATGGTGCTTGACCTCACCAAGTCCCACACGCTCTAGCCATTGCTCGGCAATTTGCATGCGTTCTTGGTAAGAGACTTTGTTGAGCATGAGCGGGTAAGCGACATTCTCCAGTGCCGTCATTACTGGGATTAGGTTAAAGCGCTGGAACACGAAACCAATATTCTCACGGCGAAAGCGGGTTAGTGCTTTAGCGTCTTTACTCATGGTATTGCTCGCGAAATGAATCTCGCCGTCATAGTTGGTGTCGAGCAGCCCTAAGATATTCAGTAATGTACTCTTCCCTGAACCCGACGGCCCACACAAAGCGACGATTTCACCAGTCTGAATCGTGCCGGAAATGTGTTTAAGCGCTTCTACATCGTTTGCGCCCATGATGTAGCGTTTGTGTAGTTGGTGGAACGTAATCATATCGACTCCTTGCGATACTTTTCGATTGGTGTGCGTTCAATTTACTAAGTCGAGCAGGGCGCCGCTTCGTGATGCGACAAATGGTGATTTTTGGAGATAAACGGTTAGTAATGGGGATAAATGGTTTTCAAGAAAATGATCGAATTGTCAGTGGCTACGTTGAAAGAGAAGAGATTCACAATGGGCATTGAGAAACATGAGTTCGACGATAAATAAGTTTAATCCCAACAAGTTACTGAATAGCAAGTGGACCGCAGTGACACCAAAACAGAAAGAGAAGCACTTTATTGTGGTTGAAGTAGAGCGCGATGATGAAGGCGTGGTGATTGGTTGTCAGTTAGAGGCGATTATGTCGAAGCGAGCGATAGAGATGGACTGGCGTGAGTTGAAGGATAGGGGGAGTTGGTTGCAGGGGTGGAAGTGAGAGATCGTTATATGCTCGTCGGTCTTCGGACTGTATTCTTCAAACTCCACGTACCGACCGTCTTTCCTGTGCAGGCAGACATCTTACCGTAGCGGGCACTGACCGGCTTTTTAATGCTGAAAATTCAGTTCACTGACGTTGCTATACCAGTAGTTACTGATCGATTGTCAATACTCAATTTTCGTAACGAACATTTGCCACTTTTCTCGTTTCAACCCCAACAAATAACAGCGTCATTCCCTTGAAAAAGGGAATCCCACTCAGCGCGTTGCTAAGTTGAGATTCGTGACTTGGTCGAAGATTTTCAGTTATCTACACGTGGTAGGAGAATCTCACTTTTGTGAGGATGAGGAATATATTGTGAGAGAAGGGTTTAGAATAACCAACAAGCTTTTGTGCAGAATCGTGCTGGTTGGAGGGGGTAACACGAAAATGCCCCATTATCATTTTCAGCTATAACATGCGTGTTCGAAGACAACCGGAATTTACCCTAATTCTGCTCATGTGAAGGCAACAAGAATCATGCAGTAAAATGTTTTTTTATGTTGGTAAGGTCGCTTCGGGACAATAGCGAGTTACGAGCAGCGTAAATGAGCGTACAGTATCTCTAGGTGGGTAAAGAACAGCATTATGAACGTCTCGTTGCGTCCATAACGCTGGCTTCTAAAGCACTTAATTCGAAGTTGTTGCCAAGACTTGCGATTTCTTAACCTCAACTAAAGCGGCTGCATCAGGCTTTAGGAACTCGTGTTTTTTGCCATCTGTATATATAGCGGGGATAAGTGTTTTGCTGAACTTAGGTGATTGATAAAACATGTACCCTTGAGGCAAGCGCGAAGTTAGCTCTTTCAGGAAAATATCTAACCCATCAGGTCTATCGAATGGTGCGATTTTGTTTTTGATAAGATATTGGTGATTAAAACCATACACCCCTGAAAGCTTAGTATCGTGTGAGCTGACATATTGATTCTCGGCTGAAATTAGCGATGTGTGACCTTCAACTAACCCGTATTTTTCATTGTGAGCATAGAACTCACGCTCATAAAATCCGTAACTGATATCAGTACCTTTAATTCTATACTCTGTCTCCTGGTATATCTTCGCTCCGGTTAAAGACGCAGAACTTTCCGGCTTTACTACTACCTTTTCGAGATCGACCCCATATTCAGCTAATAGTGTAATGGCATGATGCTGTATCGTCTCTTGTGCAAGATTTTTAGCTCGCAGACCATTTTCAGCTTGTTCACTAGGCATAGCAATCAGCCAATGAGAGTAAGCTGCTGGGTGGTTGGCTGTAGCAATATTACCTGCGGCCCCGCCAGCAACGTCGATGACACCTGTTAAATTCCCAGTAAGTACACTCAGTGTGCCAATCACAAGCGAAACATCTCCAGGGGACTTATCTGCAAAAGCTTTTTCAATTTCGTGTATATCGTCAACAGAATAATCTCTAAGCGGACTTTCAGTAGTCTGCCAAAGGACGGTCTGAGGTTGCATAAGTGAGGTCTGTTCTGCGAGCAAAAGTGCTTCACTTTTGGGGCCTATGGGCTCTGAACTAGAGCATCCGTAAAGGGAAGTGACTATTAATAACGTACTCAATTTATTCATGAAAATTCCTTTTATAAAATGAATATAGAGTGATGTTATCAAGAAGGAATTTAGTCAGTAAACCAATGATAGTACTTCTAGGTTAACTCTGAGACTTAGCCCAAAGTATTCTTTCAGAAGTATTGTTTTACTCATGTTAGCCTCAGTGCAAAAGCTTAACTTTAATCTTTATATCAATATATTACATGTAATTTCATTGGTTTGACCTGTTGTGGTTCTGCTCAATAAGCGAGCTCCTGCGGGTAGTTTAGTAAAGGGCGTGACGTCTACTACTTCTTTAATGAACCAAATCACAGAATAACTGATCCAGGCATGTTACTAACTTGAAAATGCCCCTTTTCGTGTTTCACACCATCCTCAAAAAATCACTGTCATCCCCTTGAAAAAGGGGATCTCATTCAGCGCATCGTGAAGCTGATTTACGTGATTTAGTCGAAGATTTTCAGTTGCCTACACGCGGTGAGAGATCCTCACTTTCGTGAGGATGACGGCTATATGGGGGTATGTTAGAAATGAAGGGATGTAGAGAACTTCTGTCGAAGGACGTGCTGACGCCTATCTCGGCAAACACGTCTTTGCCCCATTTTGCGTTTCAAACCAACCCAAAAATCACCGTCATCCCCTTGAAAAAGGGGATCTCATGCGGCGCGTCGCGAAGCTGATTTACGTCACTTAGTCGAAGATTTTCAGTCACCTAAACGCGGTAGGAGCTCCTCACTTTCGTGAGGATGACGTCCATATGGGGTATGTTAGAAATGAAGGGATGTAGAGCATTTTTGTCCAGATGTGTGCTAGCGGGGCATGTAACACAAAAATGCCCCATTTCGCGCTTCCTCCCCCCCAAAAAAAATCACTGTCATCCCCTTGAAAAAGGGGATCTCATGCGGCGCGTCGCGAAGCTGAATTACGTGACTTAGTCGAATATTTTCAGTCAATTACACGCGGTAAGAGATCCTCACTTTCGTGAGGATGACGGATATATGGGGTATGTTAGAAATGAAGGGATGTAGAGCATTTCTATCCAAAAATGAGCTAACGAGAACTCCTTAAAAATCTGGCGTGCGCGTTGAGTAGATCCGCATCAAGTGCGGAATGACGAAGTCTTTGTTGATAGTTGCAAAGGTATAGCTATGAATGACAGAGCCTATCGCGGTATAACCGTCTTTGGTTCACTTAGAGAGCTATTATGCTCTGCAAGATCCTCACCTGAGTGAGGGTGACTGATAGCTCAGCGTGATTCACAACAATCGAAGCAGGAGTGCTTTGTCAAAAGTCACTTAGCATTTCAACCTTCCTCTTACCATAAATTACCCTTCCCCCCTGCCGTTTTGCTTGCTTTCCCGCTAGAATACCCCCATCACAACCCACTCACTTTCCGAATCAATAAGGAATGCCATGAGCAGCCAAAATCCACTATCTAGCGATATAGTGATTGTCAGTAACTCTTCCGATAACCCGTTTGCCATTGATGTCGCTTATGCGATGGGGCAGCATGAGGACATCTCTGATGTCATCAGTATGAAGCACTTCATGAATACCGAATTTTGCCCGCGCTTTATCTCCGATGAAGATGACATGGACAATATCGGTAACAGCTTAGAAGGTAAGACGGTCGTTATCGTTAGTACCGGCAACCTTGTGACCAGTCGCCAAGAGCTAGCGATGCACAACTTTATTATTGCGCGTGCTGCTAAAGAGAATGGTGCGAGTCGCGTGGTGCTGGTGGAGCCTGACCTTTTCTTCTCTGCGCAAGATCGTGGCGCGCGTCCTGAGCTTGGTGATACGGGTGGTGAGCGCTCTGTGTCGGACATTAAGAAGTTTGATGGCCAGCCGTTTACCGCGCAGCTTTATGCGCAGTTGTTGAAACTGTCTGGTGTTGATGATGTGGTGACGGTACATAACCACTCAGATTCCGTGCAAAAGATGTTCGGCGATGTATTTGGTGGCCGCTTCTATAACCTCATTCCTTACCAAATTTACGCCCACTACCTGCTTAACTCTAACATCTTGAATTACGGCCCAGATGGCGAAGGTTTGGTACTTTGTGCGCCAGACAAAGGGGCACGTGATTTCGTTAAAGAGATGTACAACCGAATTGGTTTGAGCAAAGCCAAGTTCATCATGTTGGATAAAGAGCGTACCGCTGAACGTAAGGTAGAAATCACCCTGCACAAAGAGAGTGAAGACACCTTCGAAGGGCTAGAAAATTCCAGCATCGTATTGTTTGACGACATGGTTCGCACTGGGTCAACCGTGGTGAAATCGTGCCAGTTCCTGCAGCAGCTTAAACCTGAGAACATGGTGTTTACCGTCTCTCATTTCTACGCCAGTACCGAAGGTCGTGAGCGTATGTCTCATCCTGCATTAGGCGAGATTCTGACGCTGAATACTATGCCGACCATTCTTAACCGCGATGAGCAAGGCCGTCTGCGTAAGAAGATGGTGGTGCTGAAGATTGAGAAGTACTTGGCGCAGGAGCTAAGCAAGATCTTGGACATCCCGCAGCGTTTGGAAGAAGAAAATCCATATAAGATCGATATGTCTTCTAAAAACCCGCGTTTCCAGCGCAAGATTTGGTTCTCTGATCAGCTGTCTGAGCTGAAACACTAACCTGCGCATTCTATCGATTAAGTACAGCGATAGATTAGCTATTTAGTAACGGCACATTCCGATAAAGAGTGTGCCGTTTATTTATTTTTGAACGCCATAAAAACTTGGTGCAGCGCAAAACATACCGCGCCAAGGGCTGCACCACTTGCGAGGTGAATCATGCTTGCGCCAATGCTCTCCCAAAATAGATCTAGGCTAGGGATGTGATTAAATGTGTCCGCTTGAGCGGCGCTTAAGTGCTCCAGCCAAGGCAGGGCGTGGGCAATGATGCCGCCGCCAACCAAAAACATCGCGATAGTGCCAACAATACCCAGTGCTTTCATTAACCACGGAGCAAACTGCAGCAGCCCAATGCCAAGCTTTTGTTTTATTGAACTCTTGTTGGGGTTGTTATTGATAAGCCATAGCCCAGCATCATCAAGTTTTACGATGACCGCCACCAAACCGTAAACACCAGCGGTGACTAATACCGCCACCACACTCAAGCCTATCGCTTGCATGGTAAGAGACTGTGTCATCATAGTACCCAGTGCAATCACCACAATTTCAGCAGAAAGAATAAAGTCGGTGCGAACGGCGCCTTTCACCTTTTGTTTTTCGTAATCGGCAAGTTCTTCTTCGCTCATGGTTAGAGCTGGATGATTACTGGTTGCTGTTGACGTTTCGCCGGGATGGCTCCACCAATGGTGAACTTTTTCGAAGCCTTCATAGCAGAGAAAGGCGCCACCAAGCGTGAGAAGCGGTGTTATAAGCCAAGGGGCAACTAAGCTAATCAAAAGTGCTGCTGGCACCAAGATGACTTTATTAAGCAGTGAACCTTTCGCTACCGCCCAGACCACTGGCAGTTCACGCTCTGTAGAGACGCCGCTGACTTGCTCTGCGTTGACCGCTAGGTCGTCACCGAGCACGCCAGCGGTCTTCTTTACCGCGACTTTGGACATGACTGCCACGTCGTCCATCAGTACAGCAATATCATCAATAAGAGTCAGTAAACTTGCGCCAGCCATGGAGTGGTTCCTTTATGTAGTATTTACCTGTTTTCCATGGCTTTATTGTAGTTGATGTTAAGCGCTAGGCGCAGACTTCTTCGCCTGCTTCATCTTCCATCACGATATCTGTCTCTGAGCTTGCCTCTGCAAGCCATCGTAAAATCGCCGCGCTCGAAAGGACTTTCTGTTGATAGCGTTTTGCAGGCTCGGATAGCTCAATACCATAGGTTCTAAATCTGAGTGCAACAGGCGCATACATAGCATCGGCAATGGACCAGTCGCCAAATAGCCATTGGTCCGGATACTGGCTCATTTGCTCTGACCACATTTCATCGATTCGTTTGATATCCGTACAAGCAGCCTCGCTTAACTCTACTTTGCGACGAGCGCGGCAGTTCATTGGTAGTTCATTACGAAGCGCCATAAAACCTGAGTGCATTTCGCTGACTACAGCACGTGCTTTGGCGCGCTCTGTGATAGACGCCGGCCAGCAACGACCATCAAGATATCGCTCGTTGACATACTCCATGATGGCTAGCGAATCCCATGTAGTAATGTTGGAGTCGACAAGGGCAGGTACTTTGGCTGTTGGCGTGACTTCGGCAAGTGTTTGATAAAACTCGGGAGTGAATAGAGTCAGCTTTTCCACTTCCACGTTTACATTGTTTTGAGCAAAGATAAGCCAGGCTCGTAGTGACCAACTCGAGTAGTTTTGGTTTGCAATATACAGTTTCATGTCGCCTCCTTTCTGGTTTGATTTTCATCATAATCAATGGTTTGATGGGTGACTAACGCATAGTTTTAATGAGTGCCATCAATGGAATCGATGGGTGGAGAGAGATATGGATATTGAAGCGCTACGCAGTTATCTGGCGTTTTCGGAAACGGGCAGTTTTACTCGGGCAGCGAAACAGATCAATCGAACGCAGTCGGCTTTTAGCGCCCAGATGAAGAAGCTAGAAAGCGAAGCGGGGACGCCACTGTTTGAGCGTCAGGGACGTAATATGATGCTCACGGAAGCAGGCTTAGCGCTAAAAGCGCATGCGGAGCAAATTTTGGCGCTGCATGACAAGGCGCTGCATCAAGTGCAGAAGTATCAAAACAAAACCTCACTCAGGCTCGGCTGCCCAGAAGATTACAATGAAACCATTCTTCCAAAAGTGATCAGTGCCATCACTAAAACGGAGCCGACGTGCTCTGTTCAAGTCTATTCTCAGCCCAGTGTCGTGCTAAGAGAATGGCTCGATGAGGGGAAAATCGATGCGGCGATAGTGACAAGAGCACCAGATAGCGAAGAGGGCTATTGGCTTGAGTCCGATCGCGGAGTGTGGATTGCTGCTGAGAATTTTGATGTCTCTCAAAGGCCGCTGCCTTTGGTGCTGTTTCAAACTGACTGTAAGTACCACGCTGCCGCAGTCGATAGCTTGACGAAACGAAGTGTGAGCCATCAACTCATCGCATGCTGCAATACGGCATCCGCCCAACGGTCGTTGGTTTCTGCAGGGCTTGGTGTCGGCGCTATGGGCCAGCTGAGCGTCAATAAGGATGTGGTTATCCTAGATAACATGCCATCACTGCCAAATGTCGACATTGTGCTGCTTACAGGCGCATCCGCTCACCCTCTGCTTACACAGTTGTTTATTGCCGAAATTTAGCTCGGTTAGGGAAGATAGATGAGCATGTAATACGATTTATTCGTATTACATGCTTGGAATAATTCTCAATATATCCTGTGGTTGAACGTGAATGTGATAATTTATTTGTTTTTATAAACGTCTGTTCTAAAAATATTCTACTAAATGACAAGTTTTTGTCAGAAATTACCTATTAAGTAGTAGAGTTGATTTTCGTCAACTGTTTCCAGTTTTTTCGTTTGTAACATGCCCGTGATGATGCATAACTATAACTGAGCATGTCTATATGAACGATAAACTGAAGCAATTATTGACGCCGTCGTTGACGCGTCGAGGATTCATCAAATCCTCGTCGGCCATCGGTGGTCTCGCGGCAGCGACAAGTGCCATCTCTCTCCCCTTCAAATCTGCACACGCAGAAACCCAATCAGCACCAAGTGATGAAAAGGTTGTTTGGAGCGCTTGTACTGTTAACTGTGGTAGTCGATGCCCACTGCGCATGCACGTAGTCGATGGCGAGATCAAATGGGTCGATGCCGACAATACCGGTACCGATAACTACGCCAACAAAGATGTGCAAGTCCGTGCGTGTTTGCGTGGTCGCTCAATGCGTCGCCGTGTTTACAATCCGGACCGTCTGAAATACCCAATGAAGCGTATTGGTAAGCGTGGTGAAGGTAAGTTTAAGCGCATCTCTTGGGATGAAGCTTACACTGAGATCGTCAATAGCCTAGATCACATCAAAAAAGAATACGGTAACGAAGCGATCTACTTGAACTATGGTACGGGTACGCTTGGCGGCACGGTCACTAAGTCTTGGCCTCCAGGTAAGTCTTTGATCGCTCGTTTGATGAACCTAACTGGCGGTTACTTGAACCACTACGGTGACTACTCGACAGCACAGATTGCGAAAGGCCTGAGCTACACCTACGGTGGCTGGGCTAACGGTAACTCTTTCTCTGATACTGAGAACAGCAAGCTGATTGTTCAGTTCGGTAATAACCCTGCTGAAACGCGCATGTCTGGTGGCGGTTTGATCCACCACTTAATTGAGAGCAAAGCGAAATCGAACGCCCGCATGATCATGATCGATCCGCGTTACAACGATACAGCGGCGGGTCACGAAGATCAGTGGATCCCAATTAAACCCGGTACGGATGCGGCCTTTATCTCTGCGATGGCGCATGTGATGATCAAAGAAGACTTGGTTGACCAAGCTTTCTTAGACAAATACTGCGTTGGCTACGACGAGAAGACCTTACCAGCCTCGGCACCAGCAAACAGCGACTATAAGTCTTACATTCTTGGCCTTGGCGAAGATGGCATCGAGAAGACTCCTGAATGGGCTGCGCCTATTACTGGTATTCCTGTTGATATCATTATCCAGACGGCTCGCGAAATCGGCTCAACCAAGCCGTGTGCTATCTATCAAGGTTGGGGTCTACAACGTACTCAAAACGGTGAGATTGCCTCGCGCGCTATTGCTATGCTGGCACTGTTAACGGGTAACTTAGGTATTCATGGCGGCGGCTCTGGCGCTCGTGAATCGGATTACAACATTCCGTTTGTTCGTTTCCCGACCCTTGAAAACCCAATTCAAACGTCTATCTCTATGTTCCTTTGGACAGATGCGATTGTGCGCGGCCCAGAAATGACGGCAACGCGTGACGGTGTGCGCGGTAAAGATAAGCTTGACGTGCCAATTAAGTTCATCTGGAACTACGCAGGTAACTGCATTATCAACCAGCACTCTGATATCAACCGTACTAACGACATCCTACAAGATGACAAAGCGTGCGAGATGATTGTAGTGATTGATAACCATATGACGTCTTCGGCGAAATATGCGGACATCATCCTACCAGACCTGACCACGTCAGAGCAGGCGGACTTCTGTATGGATGGCAAAGCGGCGAACATGCCTTACTTCATCTTTGCAGACAAAGCGATTGAGCCTCAGTTCGAAGCGCGCAGCATTTACCAAATCTGTTCGGATCTGGCTGAGCGTATGGGTGTAGGTAAAGAGTTTACTGAAGGTCGAGATCAAGAAGGCTGGCTGCGTCATTTATACGCGGAAACTTTGAAGCTAGACCCAACACTTCCAGATTTTGAAACGGTTCGCAAGCAAGGCATCGTTAAGCGTAGTGACCCGAATGGGCACTATGTGGCTTACCAAGCATTCCGTGAAGATCCAGAGAACAACCCGCTGACGACACCGTCTGGCAAGGTTGAGATTTACTCTGAAGAACTAGCAAGACTCGCTGCGGAGTGGGAACTGCCTGAAGGCGATGTGATTCACCCGCTACCTATCTATGTGAGTACGTCTGAAGGCTGGGACTCGCCTCTACGTAACAAGTACCCGCTTCAATTGACAGGTTTCCACTTTAAAGCTCGCTGTCACTCGACTTACGGCAACGTTGATGTGATCAAACAAGCCGCGCGCCAAGAGATGTGGATCAACCCGATAGATGCTGAGCGTCGTGGCATTAAGAATGGCGACCGCATCAAGATCTATAACGATCGTGGTGAAGTTCGAATCAACGCAAAAGTGACGCCTCGAATGATGCCGGGTGTAGTGGCACTGGGTGAGGGCGCTTGGTACGCACCAGATGGTAATAAGGTGGACCACAATGGTTCAATCAACGTGTTGACGTCTCAAAAGCCAAGTCCATTGGCGAAGGGCAACCCGCAACACACAAACCTTGTCGAAGTTCAACTGGTTAAGAAGGCGTAAGGACTAACTCATGAAACAATACGGTTTTTATATCGACTCGAGTAAGTGCACTGGCTGTAAAACCTGCCAGTTATCTTGCAAAGACTTTAAAGATTTGGGTGTCGACCGCAGTTTTCGCCGTGTGTATGAATACGCTGGTGGTAACTGGGTAGAAGAGAATGGTACCTATCGTCAGGACGTGTTTGCTTACTACACCTCTATTGCGTGTAACCATTGTGATGAGCCAGCGTGTGCTAAGGTGTGTCCATCGGGTGCAATGCACAAGCGTGAAGATGGTTTTGTCGTTGTTGATGAAAAGGTATGTATCGGCTGTAAACATTGTGCCAATGCGTGCCCTTACGGCGCGCCTCAGTACAGCAAAGAAAAAGGCCACATGACCAAATGTGACGGCTGTTTTGAGCGCGTAGCAGACGGTTTTGAGCCTATCTGTGTCGGCTCATGCCCGCTTCGAGCGCTGGAGTTTGGTCCAATTGCTGAGCTTCGTGCGAAATACGGCACTAATGCCGATGTGGCACCGCTTCCGTCTTCGTCACTGACGAAACCTAATATTGTGATCAAGCCAAACCGTCATGCGCGTCCAACTAATGACACGACTGGTCACCTAGCAAACCCTAAGGAGGTCTAAGATGGGATGGCATGAATGGCCTTTGATTTTCTTCACTGTACTTGCACAAACCGCGGTAGGTGCGTTTATTGTGATGGGTCTAATCACATTGTTTGGAAAAGCAGATGCGCACGTGAAAACGGGCATCACTCGTAACATGTTCTTTATCTGGGTATTCATGGGACTAGGCTTTATGGCCTCGACTATGCACTTGGGTAGCCCAATGCGTGCAATTAACGCGTTGAATCAAGTGGGAACCTCGTGGCTATCGCGCGAGATTTTGTTTGGCTCAATGTTCTTTGGTTTGGGTGGCATCTATTGGCTATTGTCTGTTATCGACAAAGGCAGCGAAGCGATTCGCAAAGGCTTGTTGGTAGCAGCAATGGTGATTGGCGTGGTATTTATGTACGCAATGACCAACGTGTACATCATTGATACCGTTCCAACTTGGGATACGCCGTTTACCGGTCAATCTTTTGCACTCACAGCAGTGGTGTGCGGCGTGATGCTGTCACTTATTCTGATGCGTGGTGCGAAACTTGAGTGTCCTAAGCTTGGTCAGATCACGGCGATTGTGGCGTCTGTTGCGGGCCTAGCGCTTGTGATGACGACGATCTCTATGATGGGCTCACTGCCTAGCATCCATTCAGCAATAGTATCAGCAGCTGAGCTTGTGCCAAACATGGCCGAAATTCAAAACCTACGTTTTGTGCTGGTGTTTGCGGGTATTGCGGCTTGGGTTTGGGCAATGCGCTCTGAATCACGCTCTATGCCAATCGCGGTGGTGGGTTTTGCAATGGTTATGGTAGCAGAGCTTATTGGTCGCAGCGTGTTCTTCGGTCTTCATATGACTGCGGGCATGTAATGAGTGAGGAGGGTAGGCGCTTGTGCCTGCCCTCTATTACACTCAACTTTATTGTTTAGAATAACTTGGTAATCTCAGTTCATGTCACAATCAGACGTTATTGATCTTCAAAGTCTACAGACCATGGCCAAAGTGTTTGGCTCACTCTTGTATTTCCCGCTTACTGATAGCAACAACCAAGCTTTGATCAAAGCTTTGTCGGAAGATGAAGCGCTGGAGAACAGCGACATTCAAGCCTGGTGTAAAACAGCTCAAACCGAACTGCCAGACGCACTAAACCAGGACTTCTTCTTACTGTTTGAAGGAGGAGAAGTGATGTTGGCGCCGCCTTGGGGCTCTGTGTACACCGACAAAGAAGAAGTGATCTTTGGTGACAGTACCGTTGCGTATCGCCAGTTTTTGCGTGAGTACGGCATTGAGCTTGATACCGGCATGCGCGAGCCAGAAGACCAAATTGGTTTGATGTTGTTTGCGGTTAGCCAACTTATCGAGCAACAGCAAGATGTTGAAACGGTAAAAACGTTGTTGACCGAGCACTTGCTAACTTGGTGTTATCGCTACTTTGAATTGGTACAACAGCATGCGACAACCAACAGTTACAAACAGTTGGCAGGCTTGGTTTCTTTATGGTGTGAAGTGGTACAGGATGTGCTTGATATTACGCCAAATGCTGTGAAGTTATATCGTTAAAAAATATGCCTATCAATGGTGAGAAAATTATGAGTCGTGATGAGCAATACGTAAAAGCCTATATAGAGCACAAGACGATAAGCCGACGTGGCTTGTTTCGCGCTCTGACAAATGGCGCGACTCGTAATCCGGCTGAGACTGATGACTCCCTTGCTTCAAAGTTGAATGCTGAAAAGGTAGTTAGAGTGCTACCTAGACCGCCACAAGCGATAGACGAAGTGCTGTTTCAGCAAATTTGTGATGGTTGCGGTGAATGTCAAAAGGCTTGCCCTGAACAGGTCATTACTATTGAAGGTGGATTAGCGCAGTTAACGATGGATTATGGGTATTGCAGTCAGTGCGGTGAGTGCGGTAAAAGCTGCCCGACTGGCGCGTTGCATGGAAGTGTACTGGATAATGGCTTGCGACCGAGCTTCTCAGAAAGCTGTCAAAACGCACTGTTTGGTGATTGTTATCTGTGTGAGGAAGCATGTCCTCAAAACGCCATAGAACTGGAAGACTTGAGTTTACCTACCGTCAGTGAAAGCAAGTGCGATGGATGCGGACGTTGTAAGCAGGGCTGCCCATTTTCATCCATCACATTGCGATTGTAACGTTAAAGTCAGTAATGACTTGTTTTGTTCACATGGCAATGACTTTTTAAACAGGCGATTTTTGAAACTCTGGTAACGAAGTATAAATTCGCAAACCCTTATCGATTATCTCTTGTTCCACCCAATCTGGTAGGTGGGCGTCGGTAATTACCCCATCAAGGCGTCCAAGATCCAGTGCATGGAAGCTGGCTACTCGTCCGTACTTGGAAGAATCGGAAATCAGGTAGCTGGCTTGTGCGGAGCGAGTGATGGCTTGCTTCACTGAGACTTTATCTTCACTTGGTGTCGATAAGCCTTTTAGATTCCACGATGAAGTGGACACAAACGCAATATCAATATTCATGCCGGAAAGAAACTCTGCCACCTTGACCCCAATGCTGGAATGGTTTTCCCGATCGACCTTGCCACCAGTATGGTAGATCTCACATTTCCCGAAGCTTATCAGGTAATTGGTCACAGCAAAGTCATTAGTGATGACCAAGATGTCTTCACGGCTAGCAATCTGGTGAGCCACTTCAAGAGATGTGGTCCCTGCATCTAAATAGACCGTTGCTTGATGAGGGATCAATGCCGCAGCGATATTACCAATTAACGCTTTTTCATTGGCATGCTGCTCTGCCTTTGCATCGTGAGACAGTTCACTGTGAAGACTTTGTGTCAGTTGCACCCCACCCGATACTGAAATGACTTTTCCTGAAGACTCAAGCTTCATAATGTCCCTACGGATCGTCATATGAGACACGTTTAACTGCTCGACGAGCTCTGTGATGCTAATGACCTGTTGATGCGAGAGCAAGGACAATATGGTTCGTTGGCGTTCAGCGGGGATCATGTCTTTTCCTTCAATACGTTACGTTGTTTCTATCATAACAGTATTTAGTTTTTATGTGAATATGTGTGAATTAATGTTAGCTCAATATGCAATCGAGCTATTCACGGGGCTTATCTCTCTCTTCCTTGGCTTTTTCTGGTAAATATTGTGAAGTTTTGTTAAAAATGTGATGTTAAACAGGGCTGTTTGCTGAGTTTTCACATATAGTTACACCCATGAACAAGAATTAACAATTATTCGACATTGAAACTTACCCAAAAGGCTCAGTAATTATGAAGGAAATTCAATCGGTTGGTGTTATTGGCTTAGGCTCCATGGGCATGGGGGCCGCTAAATCCTGTATTCGAGCAGGGTTAGATGTTTATGGTTTTGATCTCAATAGTCAGGCTTTGGAAGAGCTTGGTAACTATGGCGCCAAGGCGGTATCGACAAATTCAGTTGAGTTTGCAAGTGAACTTGACTCGGTGTTGGTGTTAGTCGTCAACGCCAAGCAAGTGAATACGGTACTGTTTGACTCAGGATTAGCAGCGGCACTTCGCCCAAACACTCCCATTATGGTTTCTGCAACTATTTCTGCTGAAGATGCTAAACAGATTGAAGCAAAGCTGGATGAGCATGGATTGGTGATGCTTGACGCTCCTGTGTCGGGCGGTGCAGCGAAAGCGCTGGCGGGTGAGATGACGGTGATGGCTGCGGGCAGCTTATCGACTTTCGAAGCACTGTCTCCGGTATTAAATGCGACGGCGGCCAAAGTGTATAACATTGGCGAGGCTATTGGGCTCGGCGCGACCGTGAAGATCATTCACCAACTGTTGGCAGGTGTTCATATTGCAGTAGGTGCAGAAGCAATGGCCTTGGCTGCGCGCGCCAACATACCTCTAGATTTGATGTATGACGTGGTCACCAATGCTGCGGGCAACTCATGGATGTTTGAGAACCGCATGCAGCATGTGGTTGATGGCGATTACAGCCCTAAATCCATGGTTGATATTTTTGTTAAAGATCTCAACTTGGTGGCTGACACTGCGAAAGACCTTAAGTTTCCACTGCCATTGTCAAGCACGGCTCTCAATATGTTTGTTAGCGCAAGCAATGCTGGCTACGGACAGGAAGATGACAGCGCTGTGATCAAAATATTTGATGGCATTGAGCTACCTGGCGTTAACAAGGTGGAGAGCTAGTTATGTTATTAGGTGTTATTGCCGATGATTTTACAGGCGCGACGGACATCGCAAGCTTTCTGGTCGAGAACGGTTTACGCACCGTTCAACTCAATGGTGTGCCGCACGATTTAACCGAGGTTGATGCTGATGCGGTGGTGATTAGCCTTAAATCTCGTTCGTGCGACGTTAATGAGGCCGTGGAATGTTCATTACAGGCATTGCGCTGGCTGCAATCTCAAGGGTGTCAACAGTACTACTTTAAGTATTGTTCGACGTTTGATAGCACTGTGAAAGGCAACATTGGTCCTGTGACCGATGCGTTGCTTGCAGAGCTTGATGAGGATTTCACGATTGTCTGCCCGGCATTGCCGGTGAATGGCCGAACAGTCTACAACGGTCATTTGTTCGTGTTCGAAGAACTGCTGAGTGATTCAGGCATGCGTCACCATCCAGTGACCCCAATGACGGACGCTAATGTGGTTAGATTGATGAATGCACAATCTAAGGGACAGGCAGGTTTAGTCAACTACCCAGTTATCGAAAAAGGCACGCAAGCCGTGGTTGAACGTCTTGAGCAACTGAAACAGCAAGGCGTGCAATATGCCGTTGTTGATGCGCTGAACGATGCTCACCTAACCGTACTTGGTGAGGCCGCTAAATCGCTGAAGCTGATAACGGGGGGATCGGGACTTGCGGCAGGTCTTGCCAAGAATTGGGCAAAGCACTTGGTGGACCAAAGTGATGCTAAACAAGCGGGTTATCCTCAAAAGGCACCGACAGTTGTTCTGTCAGGCTCGTGTTCGACCATGACGAATGCGCAGGTTTCAGCCTACAAAAAGGTTGCTCCTCATTTTGCTATCGATGTCGATGCTTGCCTAAGTGACGACAATTACCTTGAGCAAGCTGTTGATTGGGTGATGACAGCCCTTGAATCCGATGTTGCGCCGCTTGTTTATGCGACTGCAGATATTGATGCACTGAAGGGTATTCAGCAGCGCTACGGCGTTGAGCGATCCAGCCAAGCGGTAGAGCAGTTCTTTAGTGAGCTTGCGATTCGCTTACAGCGATTAGGGGTGAAGAATTTTATCGTTGCAGGTGGAGAAACCTCGGGCGTGGTGACACAAAGCCTAGCCGTATCAGGGTTCCACATCGGCCCGCAAATCGCCCCTGGTGTGCCTTGGGTGAAGTCTATCGATGGCGAGCTCTCTTTGGCGCTCAAATCTGGAAATTTTGGTGATGAAGGCTTCTTTATTGGCGCTCAATCGTTTTTTTGCGAGGTGGTGAAATCATGAGCCAAGAGCGCAAAACCGAGCAGCAATTGCGTGATCAGATGGTCTCTCTAGCCCGTTCAATGTTTGAGAGGGGATATGCCACCGGTGGCGCTGGAAACCTATCTCTCAAACTGCCGAATGGCCATTTTTTGACAACGCCAACGGGATCGTCCTTTGGCCGTTTGGTGGCAAGTGAACTGTCTGTCGTGGATATTGATGGGCGCCATTTATCGGGTGAGAAACCGTCGAAAGAGGCCGCTTTTCATCTCGCGATCTATCGCAACAACCCCACTTGCAACGCGATAGTGCATTTGCACTCTACTTATTTAACCGCCTTGTCATGTTTGCAAGACATTGACAATCAAAATGCAATAAAGGCGTTTACGCCCTATTTCGTCATGCGAATTGGTGAGTTGCCGGTGATTCCTTATCTACGCCCAGGCGACCCTAGGATCGCAGAGGAGTTGGCAAAGCGTGCGGCAGATTATCGTGCGTTCTTGCTGGCTAATCATGGCCCAGTCGTCACAGGTATTGATCTTGAGGATGCAGTGGATAACGCCGAAGAGTTGGAAGAGACCGCAAAGCTTGCATTTTTGTTAAACGATCACAGTGTTCGTTATTTGACCGCTGAAGAAGTGGATGATCTTAAAGGGAGTCGAAAATAATGCCAAAGTTTGCCGCCAATCTCAGTATGTTGTTCACCGAAGTGCCGTTTATGGAGCGCTTTAAAAAAGCACATCAGGCTGGGTTTAAAGCCGTTGAGTTTTTATTTCCCTACGATTTTGAACCCGAAGCGTTACAGACAGAATTGCAACAGTATGGGCTAGAGCAAGCATTGTTCAACTTGCCGCCTGGCGACTGGGGCGCAGGAGAACGCGGTTTTGCTGCGATTCCTGGTCGTGAGCAAGAGTTCAAAAACAGTGTAGAAACTGCGCTGCTGTACGCCAAGGCATTGGGGTGCAAAAAGCTGCATGCCATGTCGGGCATTGTTGACCCAAGGTTTTCACGACAGCAGCATGTAGACACCTTTGTCGCCAATATTCGTTTTGCGGCTGACCTGCTTGCTGACCATGGTATCCAAGTGATGATTGAGCCACTGAACGTTCGTGATGTGCCAGGTTATTTCATTGCTCATCAGCGAGAGGCGGTAGAGCTTATACGTTTGGTGGATAGGCCAAACGTTAAACTGCAGCTTGACTTGTACCATGCACAGATCATGGATGGTGATTTAACCAACCTGATTAAAGATTTAGCCGCTTTTACTGGACATGTACAAATCGCATCGATACCCGATAGGCATGAGCCGAGTGAAGGCGAGATATGTTATTCACACCTGTTTGAGGTGTTAGATGCATCTGGCTACAGCGGTTGGGTTGGCTGTGAATATCACCCTCGAGAAGAAACTGAAGCCGGTCTGAGCTGGGTTCATCGCTACTTGAAATAACGATTTAATTATAAGAATCAGTGGCATTTATCTTGATGTCACTGCATAGAGAAGCGCAGTCATTGCGCTGCCCTACACAACAAAGAAAGATAGAAAAGGAATAAAAAATGGATGGAGCATTGATAGGCATTGTGATTGGTATCATTGCCATGATGGTAATGATAGTGAAAACGCGAATTCCAGTCGCTCTAGCGATGGTCATTGCCAGTATCATTATGGGGTTATTTGCCGGTATGGCACCCACCGAGCTCATTAACGCGATTAAAGCAGGCTTTGGTGGCGTGTTGGGAGGAATCGGCCTCATTATCGCCTTTGGTGTCATTATGGGTGCCTGTTTTGAGCGCTCTGGTGCAGCGGTTCGTATGGCGAAGACCTTTGTGAAAATCTGTGGCAAAGGACGTGAAGATTTAGCACTGGGTTTCACTGGGGTATTAGTGGCCATTCCCGTGTTTTGTGACTCAGCTTATGTGATTCTACACTCGTTGGTTCGCGCTATTTCCAAAGACACGGGAAAATCTGCGGTTGGGCTAGGCGTTACCCTAGCGCTTGGTTTGCTAATTACTCACGCTTTGGTTCCGCCAACGCCAGGACCTGTGGCCGTTGCGGGGATTCTTGGTGTTGATCTTGGTGAGTACATGCTCTGGGGTCTTATGGTATCCATTCCAATGATGCTACTGTCTATGATCTACATTCGCCGTGTGGGTAATGAATACTATCGCGTACCAAATGGAGAAGGCTGGATCACTAATCAAGCGGATTGGGCAAACCTAGAGAAAGTTGAAGCAGCGCAAGACAAAGATCTACCGAGCAACTTCCTATCGTTCGGTCCTATTCTGTTACCAATTGCATTTATCTTGATCAACACCTTGGTGGGCAAAGGCGATTCATCCTTGCATACGGTGTTGTCGCTGCTAGGTAATCCTGTTGTGGCAGTAGGTATTGGTGTGCTTATGGCGCTTTACGGTCTAACACGTCACATTGAAAGAAAAGACATGGTTGGCTCAATGGATGATGCGCTAGCAACCACGGGCTTAATCTTGGTCGTTACTGGCTGTGGCGGTGCAATGGGATCAGTGCTAAAAGCGTCTGGTGCTGGTCCACAAGTTGCTGAAGCTATTGCGAGCAGTGGTATTCCTCCTTTGCTGGTTCCACTTGCGATTGCTTCAATGCTTCGTCTGATTCAAGGTTCGGCGACAGCATCGATGATGGTTGCGGCTACCATGACCTTACCGCTGGTAGAAACACTTGGTCTGGATCCGGTCTTTGTTGCACTAGCGTGTGCAGTTGGCCCTGTCGGTTTCTCTCATTTAAACGACTCATACTTCCATATCATCAACCGTACGCTTGGTATCACGGAGCTTACTGATCAATTGAAAATTTGGTCTGTATCTTCGACGGTTGCTTGGGCGATTGGTGCTTCGATTATCATGATGCTGAACTTGGTATTTGGTAAAGGGGGCACGATGATCGACCCACTAGTACCTATCGCAGTTTTAGCGGCAGTGATTGTTTGGGTGAAGTCGAAAGAAAAGCAGCAGGCTCAAGTAGAAGCCGTGAGTTAACAGTTCAAACACGATGAAAAAGGCCCTCAAGAGTGTTCACTTTTGAGGGCCTTTATTGTGTTGGGCAATTGGCATGGTTAAGCGCGAATAATACGAGCGCGGAAGTTACGCCCCTTCATCTTACCGTTGGTGATTTTACCTAGCGCTTTCTTAGCAATTGATGTTTCCACTGCAACATACGCGCTCATTGGGAACATGTTGATCTTACCAATTTGGTTGCCTGACAGAGTTTTGTCACCCGTCAACGCGCCAAGGATATCGCCAGGACGCAGTTTCTGCTTCTTACCACCTTGGATCTGAATCGTGGTCATCTTTGACTGATAAGGACGATTTGAAGAGGCTGGTGGCAGCGTGCTTGGTTCAATAGGCATATCTAAGTACTCATCGATACGCGCCACACGATAGAACTCTTTCTCGCTATAGAAGCTAAATGCCAAGCCTTTGTTACCGGCACGACCAGTACGACCGATACGGTGCACATGCACTTCAGGGTCGCGTGATAGCTCGTAGTTGAATACAGCGTCTAGGTTGTCGACATCTAGGCCGCGTGCAGCAACATCGGTTGCGACAAGGATAGAGACACTCTTGTTGGCAAACTGAACCAGCGCCTGGTCTCGGTCGCGCTGCTCAAGGTCACCATGAATATCAATCACACTAAAGCCACGATGGTGAAGCTCGTCCGCCACGTTCTGCACTTCTTTTTTGGTGTTACAGAACACAACCGCAGACTCTGGTTGGTGTGTCAGTAATAGATTCTCTAACGCATTGTCACGCTCTTCTGTGGTATCAGTTTGATAGAAGAACTGCTTGATGCTTGAGTGATCGTGCTTGCTCTCAACTTTCACAATCTCCGGCTGCTTCATCACCGTTGATGCAATAGTTTGAATTTGCTCAGGGAACGTCGCGCTAAACAGTAGCGTTTGACGATCGCGTGGCGCTTCATCGATGATGGCATCAAGCGCGTCTTTAAAGCCCATTTCCAGCATGCGATCGGCTTCATCCAATACCAATGTATTGAGCTCTTCTAGGTTGATGCGACCTTTCTCAAGGTGATCAAGGATACGACCTGGCGTGCCGACAAGAATGTGCGCGCCGTGCTCCAAAGAGCCGATTTGTGGCCCCATTGGCATACCGCCACAAAGCGTTAGCACTTTAATGTTGTGGATACCACGCGCTAGGGTACGGATTTCTTTTGCAACCTGATCAGCGAGCTCACGCGTTGGGCAAAGGACCAATGATTGTACGCGAAAGCGTTTTACCTTGAGGTTTGCAAGAAGGCCAAGTGAGAATGCCGCCGTTTTACCTGAACCGGTTTTTCCTTGACCGATGATGTCTTTGCCATCAAGGATTTTTGGTAGTGAGTCTGCTTGAATTGGAGTCATTTTGGTGTAGCCAAGGCTATCCAAAGTGCCCAGTAATTCAGTAGGTAGATTTAGTGTGGAAAATGCCGGAGTGGTCACGAGGTATCCTCAGTCAGCGTTAGGGAGCGAGTATTATCAACATTATGGTCGATGTTACCAGCAAAAACATGGCTGACTGAGGACATTTAACCAGCGAAGTGGTTAGGTTAGGGTTGAGGCTTACGCAGGTTGCGCCGTTCTCATCCAGTCACGGTACGCATCAGCGCCGTCTTCACCTTCAGCAGGAGACCAAGGTGCGAAATCTTCTTGAGGCGTTGGGATGTACGCGCCTTCTTTGATTTCTAGACCGACAGTACCAGACTCCATGCATGCATAGCCGTGCCAAGTACCTGGTGGGATTTCGATAGCGCGGTTGGTTTCTGGAGATAGACTGTGACGCTGAGTTACGTTGCCTTCGTCATCGAAAATAAGCAGGTCGAGCTGACCTTTAAGTACCAAAAACAGCTCCCACTTGTGCTCTTCACTGTGACGGTGCGGGCGCATGTAAGTGTCTGGCTCAGTTGAGATGAATAGGCGTTGTACACCTGCGTCCAATTGTTCATGTAGGTTATGGTGGCTACGCTTGCGCGGAGCTTGTTTCGCGTTTTCAGAAAACGTGTCGAAGTCTTGGTTACTGATGATTTTCAACATTGCTTTTACTTTATTAGTTGGTGTGCTGATATTGTACAGCGCCATCAAAAAAGTTCAGTACAAAAATAGCGCTATCGTCCGAGTAGCGTAAAGTTTTAGAAAAAACCACGAAAATCCAAGCTGAAATGTGACCGTAGTTCCATAGATGCTCAAAAAAGCTGTACGATCTGATCAGAGTGGTATGATGACTAAGCATCGGAGTGTCTAATCGTAAGGTGGAACAGCAGTGGAAGCAGTGATCAGCCAATTAAAAAAAGACTTTTACGCGCACCTTCAATCTTCAAATGGTGCTAGCGCATCAAATACCTCGCAAACCATGTCTCTGTTAACAAAAGAAGAGTTAGCTGAACTGGAAAATGTCTGGGTACAACTTGCAGTATGGAAGCAAAAGCAAGCATAATCAGCGCACTAACTCCAAAGATTTCGAAGCCCTGAGTGATTCACTCGGGGCTTTTTTCGTTTTACAAACTTATCAATTGTTATAATATAACATTTTTAATGGTGATCTTATTGTTGAAAAGTGCGGTATTAGCCCCCATAGTTCCCATATTGGAGAAACAGACTATGGCTGAGATAAGCTCACTGATAGCCTCAGAAAATCTAGTAGGAAATACGATGGCGGAAGTACGTGCCAGAATACAATTAAAAGTCGGTGCTAAAAGCGATATTGACGCGGAAATGCTCTCTTTTCGCGGCTTAGAGACTGACAAAGAACACGTTGCTATTATCTTTAAAGCAGCAGACAAAGGCCAAGCACAACCTTTAGTGAGAATGCACTCTGAATGTTTGACGGGAGATGTATTTCACTCGTCTCGCTGCGACTGTGGTGAACAGCTTGAGGAGACCATCCAAAAGATGGGGCGTGAAGGCGGCATCATTTTATACTTACGCCAAGAAGGTCGTGGTATTGGCTTGTACAACAAGTTAGACGCATACAAGTTGCAGTCTGAAGGCATGAACACATACGAAGCGAACAATCATCTCGGCTTCGGCGATGATTTACGCGACTTCACTGAAGCGGCGCAAATGCTCAAGGCGTTGGACGTACACTCCATCCGCCTGGTGACTAATAATCCGAAGAAGATCCGCGAGCTGCGCGAGCATGGTATTAACATCGAAGATGTCGTCAACACCAGTGCTCACGTTAAAGATGGTAACGAGAGTTACTTGAAGGCTAAGGTTTCGCACGGTAAGCATCGCCTAGAACTGTAAGCCCAGTTGTTAAATCCATGAAACTAAAACCTCACATTTGTGAGGTTTTTTTGTATTCGTCCTTGAAAATAAATTGTAACTAGGTATTATCGCGGTTGATAGTGCTAATGATAATAATTCGCACTAAATAATAAGAATTAAGCTCAACAAGGATGCTTTCATGAATGTAACAACCGCAGTGAAGGGCGCAATTGCCGCCTCGTTTCTTATCACGTCTACCTCTGCTTTTTCAGCAGTGACTAAAGATCAAGTTGTCGAACATTATGCCGATCTTGCGCATGCTGTGTTTGCCGATGCTCGTATTACCGCTCAAGAGCTGGACACATCAATTAACACATTTTTAGCTTCTCCATCGGAAAAAGGCCTTGCTGATGTTAAACAAGCTTGGCTTGCTTCACGTGTGCCTTATCAGCAAACAGAAGTGTTTCGCTTTGGTAACGCGATTGTTGATGATTGGGAAGGTCAGCTTAACGCTTGGCCATTAGATGAGGGGCTGATTGATTATGTCAGCACCGACTACCAATATGAGCTCGGCAATGAAGGCGCACAGGCCAATATCGTTGCTAACCAAACGCTAAAGATTGGCGCTACTACTTTGGATGTCTCAAACATCACACCCAAAGCGATTGCTGATCTTAATGAAGTGGGTGGCTCTGAGGCCAACGTCGCCTCAGGTTACCACGCAATCGAATTTCTCTTGTGGGGGCAAGATCTGAACGGTACCAATGCTGGTGCGGGTGAGCGCCCTTACACGGACTATGTTATTGGTGAAGGCTGTACTAACGGCAACTGTGAGCGTCGTGCTGAGTACTTAAAAGCGGCGTCTGCGCTTCTCATTCAAGACCTAGAGTGGATGGAGAAGCAGTGGTCCGCATCTGAAAAAGGGAATTATCGTGCTGAGCTTCTTGCGGATAAAGCAGATAATGGCCTGCGTAAGATGCTATTTGGTATGGGCTCACTTTCACTCGGTGAACTGGCGGGTGAGCGAATGAAGGTGGCGTTAGAAGCGAATTCGACAGAGGATGAGCACGATTGCTTCTCGGACAATACGCATAACTCTCACTACTACAACGAGCAAGGCATCTACAACGTTTACACGGGCACGTATGTTCGTGCAGACGGTACTTTGGTAGATGGTCCAAGTATCGCGAATCTTGTTGAACAAAAAGACAAAACTGCGGCGAAAGAAATCCAAAAACAATTTGACTTGGCTCGCGCTCAAGTTCGTAAACTGGTGACTTCTGCCGAAAAAGACAATCAATACTTTGACCAACTGATTGCTTCAAGCAACCCGCAAGGCAACAAACTTGTCAATGAAACTATTGTTGCTCTTGTCGCGCAAACAGGCTCAATTGAGCGTGCTGCTGGCATTGTCGGTATCGACAGCCTAAGCCCAGACACGGCTGACCACGAGTTCTAACCATAATAAAAATCTATGAAATGGGGGCATCTGCCCCCTTTGTTGTTCTATTTGTGAGTGCTGTATGTCTAGATCAAATACTGTCTGGGTTACACTTTTAACCCTAATTTCCCTTTCTGCTTTCGCACAATCTGAGCCGACGCGACTTTCTGGTGGCAAAACGACGGTTAAAAAAGAGGGCGCCAACGCCTATTCCATGCCTGCGGCGAATTTGCCAATGAGCAAGCGCCTCGATTTCAGTGTCGGTAACAGTTTTTTCAGAAACCCTTGGGTTCAAGCACCGGCATCAACGGATGCACGTGATGGCTTAGGTCCACTGTTCAATACCAATGGTTGCCAGAACTGTCATATTAAAGATGGCCGCGGTCACCCGCCAGAGGCAAACGACCAACATGCGGTGTCTATGCTAGTTCGCCTTAGCATTCCTGCTGTGACTGAAGAGCAGAAAAAAGCGGAGAAAATCTCCGGCGTTATTCCCGAGCCGACATATGGTGGACAACTGCAAGATTTTGCGCTTCCGGATATGGAACCTGAAGGTCAAATACACATTACTTACGATGAGGTCGCGGTTCGATTCGAAGATGGCAGCATCGTTATGCTTCGTAAACCAAATTTGAACATTGTTGAATTGGCGTATGGTGAGATGCATCCGGAAGTGATGATGTCTGCACGCGTCGCGCCACCCATGATAGGTCTGGGGCTGCTTGAATCTATACCAGAGTCGACCATTCTCGAATTTGCTCAGCAGCAACAGCAAGATGCGACGTCCGTCGCTGGTATTCCTAACTATGTATTGGATGTTCAAGCCAATGAGATGAGTCTAGGCCGATTTGGCTGGAAAGCGGGTCAGCCAAACTTGATGCAGCAAAATGCCGCCGCTTTTAACGGTGATGTGGGTTTAACGAGTTCGCTGTTTACCCAAGAAAACTGCACAGACAGGCAGGCTCTCTGTACGGAAAGCCTAAGTGGCGGTCATCCTGAAGTGAGCGATAAGATCCTTAACTTTGTAGAGTTCTATACCCAGCACTTAGCGGTTCCTCAGCGACGCGACATTAACGAGCCGAGTGTGCTAGAGGGAGAAGCGCTGTTTAAGAAAGTGGGTTGTGAAAATTGTCATCGAACCAATATTCAAACCGCAAAGCGAGAGGGCTTACCCGCGTTATCGAATCAGACTATTCATCCTTACACAGACCTCTTGCTCCACGATATGGGAGAGGGATTGGCTGATGGTCGTCCAGAATATGCGGCATCCGGTTCACATTGGCGCACGCCGCCGCTGTGGGGGATTGGTTATACCCAAGAAGTTAACGGTCACACTTATTTCCTACACGATGGTCGCGCCCGTAATCTGACCGAAGCGATTTTATGGCATGGTGGTGAAGCGAAAGCTTCAAGAAATCAGGTGCTAGCAATGAGCAAGAAAGAGCGTGAAGCACTGCTTGCGTTCTTAAATTCGCTGTAGGGGAGCGCTATGTACCATCAGAAAACAATAGCCATTGCTGCAATGGTGCTTTTGGCCGGGTGCCAATCATCGACCAGCGTTGAGACTCGCCGAGCTCAGTCGACAAACCACCAAAGCCAGAGTGTTTATGAGATCCAGTTTGACGCAGCTCAGCGCTTTAATCTTGCCATGCGAGAACTACGATCTCACGCCGTTCAGTACTGCAACGCGAATCGTTCCTTAGAGGATGTCAAAACAGCGTGGCAACAAGGGATGGAAAGCTGGATGCACCTTCAGGGGCAGGAGCGAGGCCCTGCTGAAGCGCTGGAACAAAATTGGAATATTCAGTTTTGGCCCGATAAGAAAAACACCACGGGTAGAAAAATGGCGGCAGCCACCAAGATAGAGCATTGGGATATAGCCGCTATTCAAGCTCAAAGTGTCACGGTGCAAGGTCTGGGTTCCGTGGAATGGTTGCTCTACGACAATGCGTCAACCATCAGTCAAGGTAACAAGCAAGAGTGCTCATTGCTTGTCGCTGTCTCGGACTCCTTGGTAGACCGCTCAAACACAGTTTTCACAGCATGGAATGTGAACCCTTGGACCGAGTTAGACACGAAAGACTGGCATGCAGAGTACTTGGCGTTGCTGTCTAATCAGCTTGATTACAGTATGAAAAAGCTATCGCGCCCGCTTGCCAAAATAGGTTCGCCACGCCCGTACTTTTCAGAATCGTGGCGAGCACAATATTCGCTGTCTAACTTAAAACAAAACATCGTCGCCATGCAGTCATTGTACTTGGCGAAGGGAAATGGATTGGATGCCATTTTGAGGACCAGAGGTGAAGCCACGCTTGCCGACGATATTACTCACCAGTTTGAGGATACGTTGGAAACTTGGCCAGAGGCGTCAAGCTTGTTCGACATGCTTCAGACCAAAGAAGGGTATCGTTCAGCATTGGCGCAGTTTAACAAGTTGGAACAACTCAAGTATCTCATTAACGAAGAAGCCTCGATAAAACTGGGTGTGGTAATAGGGTTTAATGCGACCGATGGCGATTGATATTTCAAAGCGCAATTTTGCTAAAGCATTGGCAATGGGGACGCTCACACCCTCATTGCTGGCGGCTTGTGCAGCCAAAGGTAGCAGCGCAAAACACGTGTCTCATTTGGACAGTGAAGATACACCCCAAGTACTGATTGGTGGGGCGATTCGCCACCAAGGGCAATTCGAAGCGGTGGTGTATTCACAGGGCGGGCAATCGCAACGTCACATCCCTCTACCGGCTAGGGGACATGGTATTGCCATCGCACCGAATCAACCTCATGCGGTGATGTTTGCGCGTCGTCCTGGAAATTATGCCATGGTGTTTGATTATTTGTCAGGGGAGGTAGATACGCTTATTCCTGCGGCACCAGAACGCCATTTTTATGGACACGGCGTATACTCGAACGATGGTCGTTGGTTGTATGCAACGGAGGGCGAGCGCTCGACGAGTCAAGGTATTATCGGCGTATACGATGTAGAACTGGGTTACAAAAAAGTGGATGAGTTTTCTGGGTTTGGTATCGGTCCCCATGAGATCATAACTATGTCGGATGGCCGGTTAGTCTTAGGAGTAGGCGGTGTTCATACGCAAGGTAGAACACCGATGAATCTCGAGACGATGACCCCAAGCCTTAGTTATCTGTCGGAGTCTGGTGAATTACTCGATCAAGTGACCTTGTCTGATCACCACAAGAGTATTCGTCATCTTGCTCATGATAGTGAGCAAACGGTGTTATGTGGTCAACAATATCGCGGTGAACCTGATGACTATGTGCCGCTGGTGGCGATGCATCGTAGTGGAGAGCCATTGATTGAGCTTGGTGGAGAGCCTGAACAGTGGGCGCGATTTAACCATTATATCGCGAGTATTGCCGCGACTAGAACGCATATCCTAGCCACGTCTCCAAGAGGCAACTGTTACGGTATTTGGGATAAAGCCTCACGAGAACTATTGGAGATCAACGTGTTACCAGATGCATCCGGTGTTGTCGTGAGGAATGGTGAATTTCATGTTAGTTCGGGCGCTGGAAAAATCGTAAAAATAAAAGCTGATCTAACTAAACACGCCTTTGTCTCGGGGATTCAATGGGATAACCATTGGAGTGCTATCACATAAATGAGACGCTAATTGGTTTAAAATAAATTAGCACTTTTCAAAGTGTGATTTCTGCCATACTTAAGACTCTGTCTGAGGAGGTGGGTAGATGCAAAACTGGTTCATTTTGCCGAGTATCTTGGTCTCGGCATTGTCTAGCTCAGTCGCTGTTACAGCGGCACCAGATCAGCTCGTCTCTGATTCGAGCGAGCTCACCTCTTATTCGGTAAAACACATCGAGCCCATTTTGCAACCAAGCGTGGCACAACCCTCTGGTGGTTTGGAGGCAACGCAAGTTCAAGAGCCAGACTTTCTTTATCCGCAGCTTGTTGAGTACGTTTATTCCCGTCTGGAGCGTGCGACATTGTGGGCCGATGTCGAGCTTAACGCTCAAGTCAATTTGCAGCTTGATGTCGTTCGACTGGCGGGCTTTAGCCCTGTTTTTGAGCGTCGTGTGGCGCTGATGCAGGCTGCGTTTCAGCAGCAAGACCATATTCTTTATGACAGACTCACCACTGATACTTTTCTACTCTATATGAGTTATGTCGCTGCGGCGGCAGATAAGGGTAAGGAGTGGTATTTCACTTCGGATATGAGTGATGTGATGCCAAGGCCTTCTGCAACTGAAGTGGATTTGATGGTGTCGGCATTTGATGCGAGTACAGAGGCAAAGTATGTTCAGAGTTTAGCGTCCCCCATGCTTAAGCAGCCCGGTTTTGAAAACGCCTATATTGACTTGGTGGTGCAGTCTCAGTTGGATGTGCCTATGTATGAGCAAGCGGGCCTGCTGCGACTTGGTGATGTTTTGATGCCTCAGCAGTATCTTTTATTAGTAGAACGGCTACAAGCATCGGATATCGCGGTGACTGTTCGTGATGACAACCTATTTGATGAGTCATTGGACTTTTCGGTACGTGAATTTCAGCGCCTCTACGGGCTCAATGATGACGGTATTATTGGGCCTAACACCATTGAATGGTTAAATAAATCGGCAGAGGACAAACTAAGGATCTTAGCGCTTAACTCTGAACGGTCTAGATTATGGCCAGAGCAACGTCAGAATATCATTGTGGTTAACGTACCCAATTTTCAGCTTAGGTATTGGGATGAAGGTGAGACCCGCTTTGAATCGCGGGTGATTGTCGGCAGGACCAGTCGTCAAACGCCGTTGCTTGAGACCAAAATGGACTCGTTGATTCTGAATCCAACTTGGAATGTGCCATGGAAGATCATGGTGAAAGACATCATTCCAAAAGTGAAGCAAGATCCGACCTATCTGTTTTCTCAGCGGTTTGAAATATTAGAAGGGTGGAGCAGCCAAAATCGCATTGATCCGACCATGATCAACTGGAGTGAAGTTAACGCTAGACAGTTCCCATACCGAATGCGCCAAAAAGCAGGGGAGTTGAATGCACTAGGTCAGTACAAATTCAATACGCCCAATGCACAAGCCATCTTCTTACACGACACGCCTAGCAAACATTTGTTCGATGAAAGTTTGCGAGCGTTCAGCTCAGGATGCGTCAGGGTTGAGAATGCAGATCAGTTTGCCGAAGTGCTACTTGAAGTACAGGGCAAGAGTTTAGAAGAGGTGGCATCGGTAGTTCCTAACAAAGCTGTGGCCTTTAAGGAGCGGATTCCTGTTCACATCATTTATCAAACCGCTTGGCTGGTGGATGGCAAAGCACATTTCCGCGGTGATGTTTACCGCTATGATGATAAACGGAATCAGGTTGAAGAGGCTGCTCTGTCAAGCAATCGATAATTAAACCACTTCTTCGCCAAGTAAAAGATAAAGCCACTGTTTAGACTCGCTCACAGTGGCTTTATTAGTTTTGGCCTCTCTCAGACTCTAATTTTGGTACCTCGCCTCAAGGCAGAGACTTGTCATTCTTGTGTGACGATGTCATAGTCGCCTCAGTTTACAAAATATAGGGTTTATCATGAGTCTTAAGTATCAAATCGTACCGGTTACCACCTTCGCGCAAAACTGCTCTATCGTATGGTGTGATGAAACCATGAAAGGTATTGTGGTTGATCCAGGTGGTGACGTGAAACAGTTGCTGGCTCTGGTTGAACAGCTTGGTGTATCGGTTGAAAAGCTGGTCCTGACTCACGGTCACCTTGATCATGTTGGTGGAACGGTAGAGATGTCTGAGTCGCTAAAAGTGGACATTATCGGCCCGCACAAAGCGGATAACTTCTGGCTACAGGGTTTAGAAGGCCAGAGCCAAATGTTCGGTTGGCCGTTAACGGAAGCGTTTGAGCCAACTCAATGGCTAGATGAAGGCGATGTAGTGACGTTTGGCAATCAATCGTTAAGCGTCTATCACACGCCGGGTCATACTCCTGGTCATGTTTGCTTGTTTAATGAAGAAACTAAGGTCGCGTTTGTCGGTGATGTGCTGTTCAATGGCAGTATTGGTCGTACGGATTTCCCACAAGGTGATCATGCAACACTGATCAACTCGATCAAAACCAAGCTATGGCCACTGGGTAATGATGTGAAATTTGTACCTGGCCATGGTCCAGAGTCGACGTTCGGTCGTGAGCGTGTGTCTAATCCGTACGTTGCTGACGAGATGCCTCTTTACTAAACCTCACTCCGGCTTGCCGCTGCTTGGTAGCGGCGAGCCAACCCCACAAAGTCTTCTGCCGCTCTATCTAAATCCGCTTCAGCGATAAATACATCGTACCCGTAAAACTCTCTTTGATGTTTCATACGATTGGCGAGCATTGCCAACAATCCTTTGTACTCTATCCCGCGTTCGTCCACGAATGGTTCAGAGTCGAGCACAATGTCTTCGAACTCTTGTTTCGGCGAAGTTTGTTGTGCGCCGATATAGAGCAGCGCGCGCTGGCTCAGTAAGATGTTGGTGGCGATACGTGGGCAAATGGCATCGAGGTAGGGGCCATAGTCTTTGATGCGAATGCCAATCCAAGGAAGGGGTTTATGCCAGCCTTCTTGATGCTGCGTGCAGATCCCTATGCTGTCGACATTTGCCCAGCGCAACACCCAGCCGCCTTTGAACAGGTGTTGTTGGAGGTGTGTGCTGGTTAATGTAAAGGTCACTCGGCTCTGCTGCAACATCAAGTAAGCAAAGCCCGACACGCCAGTAAAGATGGCAATAAACAGCCAAGCATGCTCCCATGATGGTGAAAGCAAAAGGAAACAAAAACAGACCAATGCACCTATCGCCGCCAATACCTTAACGGTAGGTGAATCCCAAGTGTAGTGGTGATTGCTAAGATGTAATGTGTCCATAATCGATGCCATCAATGAGTTTTTACCTTACTTTATACTGATGAAACAACCACAAAGTTTATTGATTAAATAATAGTCATTGTTGGCTCAGAGCGGCATTTTTGTCTCGAGTTTGTGTCAAGACCCTACAAAAGCATTCAAAATTTTGGTATAAAACGCGCTTCAAATTTTGACCACTGTCTTGATGCAGTGAATTGGAGAGAAAACTCGATGAGACTTGCTCATAAGCGCAAAGTGCAAGCAAAATTGCAAAAGCGTATTAAAGCGGTAGTTGCCAACACAGCCGCTGCAACAAAAACAGCAAAGCCTGTTGTAGCGAAAGCACCTGTAGTTGAAACCGCAACTGCGACAAAAAAAGTTGATGTAGCCCTAACTCCTAAACAGCAACAAGTGCTAGACATCGTTGCTAACAATGCTGAAGGCATCAACCCGAAAGGTATCGGCTTGGCTGCTGGCCAAGAAGATGCGAAAGCAGCCTCTTGGGCAACTGGCGCTCTTAAGAAACTTCTTGAAGAAGGTTTGGTAGCTAAAGAGCAGCTAGCGGGCAACAAAGTGATCTACAAAGCGCTATAAGCGTTCACTTTACCCAATTTCAAAAAGACCCCTTTCGAGGGGTTTTTTTGATCGTGCCATTTGCTGATATTGGTAAATGTTAGCGACACATATCACAAAAGTAGCCATGGTGTAATAACCTGCTGATAATAAATGCGTACGTGTTTATCTCGTTATGGTTTCGTCTAACTTAATGGTAACAGTCTGATTCCTAATAATTAGTACAAATAATGAGGGCATGGCCTACGTATTTCTACGTAATACCAAGGTCGAACTTTTCGTATTTATAACCTTATCACTGCGTGCTCTCACTAATACACCTTGCTCGGTTTTCCATTCATAGTTACTTGGAATGTGAAGCTTGGAGTCAGTTACTGACTTCAAAAAGGAACCTACTCAAGGAACTGAATAATGAGTCTAATCAAGAAATCAGTATCACGTGTCATGAAGAGCACGGCCATCGTAGCGGCAACCTGCCTGGCGTTTGTTGCCGGTAATGCCAGCGCTGACGATAAAGTCTATCGCCTAAAACTTGCAGAAACTTGGGGGCCAAATTTCCCAATTTTTGGTGATGCAACGAAGAACATGGCGAAAATGGCCGAGGAAATGTCTAACGGTCGTCTGCAAATTCGTATCGATTCATCTAACAAACACAAGGCGCCATTCGGTGTGTTTGATATGGTGAAATCTGGTCAGTACGACATGGGCCACTCTGCGTCTTACTACTGGAAAGGCAAGGTGCCAAATACGCTCTACTTTACGACTATGCCTTTCGGTATGACGGCACCTGAGCAATACGCATGGTTCTATCACGGCGGTGGTATGCAGTTAATGGAAAAAGTGTACGACCCGCATAACTTGCTGTCTTTCCCTGGCGGTAACACTGACGTTCAGATGGGCGGTTGGTTCCAAAAGGAAATCAACAGTGTTGAAGACTTACAAGGCCTGAAAATGCGTATCCCTGGCTTTGCGGGTGAAATCCTAGCAGAGGTAGGAGCTAAGCCTACGAACATCGCATCGGGTGAGCTGTATACATCATTAGAGCGTCGCACGATTGACGCGCTAGAGTGGGTAGGTCCTTCGCTTGACCTTCGCATGGGCTTCCACAAGATTGCGCCATACTACTACACAGGTTGGCATGAGCCAGCAACAGAGCTTCAATTCCTAGTTAACAAACGTACTTGGAATAAGCTGCCTGATGATCTAAAAGCGATTCTGCAAATTGCAATGAAGACAGCCGCGTACGATATGTACATCCAATCGACTCATGAAAGTGGTAAGAACTGGGCGACTATCCAAACGGATTACCCAGACGTGAAAGTGAAAGACTTCCCGAAAGAGGTAATGGATGCACTTCGCGATGCCAACGACAAACTGCTTAAGCAGCACGCTGAAAAAGATGAATTGGCGAAAGAGATCCAAGCATCACAATCGGCTTACCTAGAGCAAGTGCGTTCTTGGACTGATATTGCGTCGAAAGCGTACCTTAACAAGTTCGACGACTAACCCCCCCACTCAAGTGGCGTAGCTCCTGCGCCACTTTTTTATACCCATTGTCATACGCCCAAATCATAACTATTAACGAATCATGGCGGATAGGCGGAAAGTTGTATGCGTAGTTTAATTTATATTGAAAGACTGTTTAACAAGGTAGCCGATGCGCTCGGCTGGCTATCAAGTATTCTTTTTCTTCTTCTTTTAGCAAACGTGGTTTATGACGTTGTCATGCGCTACGTATTTAATGATGTTTCGATTGCCTTCCAAGAGATGGAATGGCACCTGTTTTCAGCCGTGTTCTTGCTAGGCGTACCTTACGCCATCAAAGCGGGCGGGCATGTTCGAGTCGACGTGTTTTATGAGCGTCTATCTATCAAAGCACAGGCGATTATTGACCTATTAGGCACCTTTATTTTCCTATTCCCATTTTGCCTTTTGGTTGCTTGGTACGGTATCGATTTTGCCAAAGAGAGTTTTGCGCTTGGCGAGACCTCGGGCGACCCGGGTGGTCTGCCGTATCGCTGGATTATCAAGGCGATGATCCCACTGTCATTTTTGTTTATGGCCATCGCCGGCTGTGGATTGGTGCTTCATTCTTTGAACAAGCTTTTTAATCCGCATTTAATGTACGCAAAACCTTCCGACGCTAAAGAATAAGGACAGTCTCATGATCGGTATTGTGATGTTTTTTGTAGCCTTATTCGCGCTACTACTCGGTTTTCCAGTTGCCTTTACCTTTGGCGGCATTGCATTAATTTTTGGTGTTTGGGCAGAAGGCATGGAGATGTTTGCCTTTATGCCATATCGAATTCAATCCATCATGGAGAATACGGTACTGATGGCGGTGCCGCTGTTTGTCTTCATGGGCTTGGTGCTTCAAAAAACACGCTTGGCTGAGCAGCTTTTGGAGTCGATGGGGCGTTTGTTTGGTGGCGTTCGTGGTGGTATTGCGATTTCAACGGTTTTAGTGGGCGCATTGTTAGCGGCATCCACAGGGGTAGTAGGCGCATCGGTAGTGGCGATGGGACTTATCTCTCTACCCGTTATGCTGAAGTACAACTACGACAAAGGGCTTGCCTGCGGCACCATTTGCGCTTCGGGTACACTTGGACAAATTATTCCTCCATCTATCGTACTTATCTTGCTTGGAGATGTATTAGGTGTGCCTGTTGGTGACCTGTTCCAAGCAGCGTTGTGGCCTGGCTTCGTGCTGGTTGGCGCTTATGTCATCTACATTCTTATTTTCGCCAAGCTTAACCCAGAGAGCGCTCAACCCATTCCACGTGATGAATCTATCTCGCGCTCTGAGGAAGTGAAGACGGCACTGAAAGCCATCATTCCACCTTTGGCGTTAATTGTGGTGGTGTTGGGCTCTATCTTTGCTGGTATTGCAACGCCGACCGAATCAGCGGCATTGGGCGGTGCAGGCGCGATTGTGTTGTCACTGCTTTATCGTCAGTTTAGCTGGGGCATGCTCTACGATGCGTCGAAAGAGACGGTCAAAGTTACGGCGATGGTGTTTGCGATATTGCTGGGTGCGACGGCGTTCTCAATGGCGTTCACATACACCGGCGGTGATATGCTGGTGGAAGAGTGGATGCTTGAACTGCCGGGCGAAAAATGGGGCTTCCTGATCATCACGATGCTTGTCATCTTGATCCTTGGCTTCTTTATCGACTTCGTAGAAATCTGTTTCATCATTGTGCCTATGATCGCTCCGGTTGCTGAGCTACTTGGCATCAATATGACCTGGTTCGCCATCTTGATTGCAATGAACTTGCAAACCTCGTTCTTAACTCCGCCATTTGGGTTTAGCTTGTTTTATCTTAAAGGGGTAGCACCAAATGGGGTGACCACTCGAGATATTTATCGAGGGGTGATGCCGTTCATTGCGATTCAAATAGCGGTGCTGGCCTCGATACTCATGTTCCCAGAATTCTATGGAATGTGATCGCCTTAGCGTAAGCTCGGCATTGCGTTTCATTTCATAGCCACTCGTTGGTAAGGTAAATAAAGCTGCACTTAGTGCAGCTTTCCTCGTAAGTGCAAAGGCGAATGTAGTAAAGGATTTCTATGCCGTTAAAAGCCAAGCTTATCCTATTGACCTTGATACCGCTGGTTATTGTGACCGCAAGCGTCAGTTGGATAACTCTTTATCAAGCGAAAGCGTTGGGTGAAAAGGAAATCAGCATTTTTCGCGAGAGTTTGATTCGCACCAAAGAAGCGGCATTGAAAGACAGTGTTGAGCTGGCGTTTGATGCGATTGGTCAAGCCTACCTTGACCCTACCTTATCGGAGCAAGAAGCGCAGTATGAGGTGAAAGCGATTTTAAACCGTCTCCGCTACGGCACCGACGGTTATTTCTTTGCCTATGATAAAAATGGCACCAACCTCGTACACCCCATACTTCCAGAGTTGGTCGGCCGCGACCTACTTAAACTGCAAGACCAAGATGGTGATTATCTTATTGAAGCGTTGCTGTTTCAGGCTCAGGCTGGAGGCGGCTTCCACCAATACTTGTGGCAAAAGCCATCGAGCGGGGAGACGGTGACCAAGCTTAGCTATGCGGCCTGGCTCGACAAATGGGAATGGATGATCGGCACGGGACTTTACATTGAAGATGTCGCTCAAGAAGTGGCGGTGCTTCGTGCGGCCATCGACAAAAATATTGAAACCACCATGTTTTCCATTGTCACCATTTTTGCTGTTACGGTGGCGGTGATTATTGTGTTAACACTGGCGATCAATTGGCATGAGCATAAATTGGCGGACAAAAACCTCAAGGAGCTCGCTCATAAGACAGTGATGTTTCAGGAGGATGAGCGTAAACATCTCGCTCGTGAGCTGCATGATGGTGTCAATCAACTGTTGGTGTCGAGCAAGTGCCACTTAGAATTGATGGACACGGGCAGCGTTGATGAGCGCTCTATGGATCATCTCAAGCAATCGCAGACATCGTTGTCTGAAGCGATTATGGAAGTCAGACGAATATCCCACCACCTAAGGCCAAGTGCGTTAGATGACATTGGACTTGAAGCGGCTATTACGACTTTGCTGCAAGACTTTAAAAACTATTCGATGGCCGACACTAACTTAGTGCTGGATGCTAATACGCCCAAACTGAAATCGGAAGTGGCAACTACACTGTATCGAGTAGTACAGGAATCGTTAAATAATATTGAGAAGCATGCCAGTGCGACGGAAGTGACGGTATTTCTGAAGCAATTTGGTGATGTGCTGCAATTGATGGTGTCCGACAATGGTGTCGGTTTCAATGTGAACAGTGCGATGAATAGCCGCGGGATTGGGCTACGCAACATGCGTGAGCGAGTGGAATTTATTGGTGCTGAGTTTGAGCTGATTAGTGAATACGGTAAAGGAACGGAAATAACCGTGTTGTTGAAGGTAGAAGGAGCGGTGTGATGGGCGACCTAATTAGTGTTGTTATTGTCGATGATCATCAAGTGGTGCTCGAAGGTTTTATGGCGCGTTTAGAGCGCGAACCAGACATTCATGTGGTGGCGACTGCCAGCAATGGCATGGAAGCGGTTGAAGTTATCAAACAGTCGATGCCCGATGTGGTGCTGATGGACGTGAGTATGCCGATAATGAATGGCATAGAAGCAACGGAGGTCCTAAAAACTGAGTTGCCGAGCGTTCGGGTGTTAATGCTTACCATGCACGATAATCGTGAATACATTATGAAGGTAATGCAGGCGGGGGCTGTGGGTTACATGCTCAAAGAAATTTCAGCTGAGAAAATGGTGCAAGCGATTAAAACCGTTCATCAAGGGTCGACGTATTTTTGTGAATCCGTCACTCAAACTTTATTCTCGCAAGACATTACCCCAACCGCAGTGAAATCCAACCCTCTTAGCCGCCGTGAAGAGTCAGTGTTAAAGCTGGTGGCACAAGGGTGCAGCAGTAAAAAAATCGCTCAAATGTTGAATATTTCTTATCGAACGGTAGAAACACATCGCCAGAATATTAAGCACAAGTTGGACCTGCATTCGACGGCGGAACTGGCAAAGTATGCGTTAGAGAAGGGGCTCTCTTAGTTGGCTAATGCTGTGACCGCTACGGATTTTTACCAAATTTCCAACGCATCTAGGTGTAACTTCTGTTATAAAGTGCCCGCAATATTAGAGAAAGTTTGGATTTGATTTTGGAAAAACATGAAGAAGTTCTAGTGGCGCTACGCCAAATCATTCGGGCCATCGACTTACATTCAAAAAAGCTTAAGAAGCAGTGTGGTTTGACAGGGCCGCAACTGATCCTCATGAATACGATCCGAGATATGGGGGATGTGACCATTCGTGAGTTGTCGAACTCCACTAATATTAGCCAAGCGACCGCTACGACGATTATTGATCGTTTGGAAGCCCAGGAATATGTGATGCGTGTTCGCAGTCAGCAAGATAAGCGAAAAGTTCATGCGGTGTTGACTGAAAAAGGCGAAGAAGTATTGAAAAATTCGCCCCCACCTTTGCAAGATAACTTTGTACAAAAGTTTCAAGCGCTGGAAAGCTGGGAGCAGACGTTACTGTTGTCGTCGATTCAACGTATTTCCCTAATGATGAATGCTGATGATCTTGATGCAGCTCCCGTTCTGCAGCTTGATAGCAATATTTCAAAAAACTGATTTTTTACTAGGTTCGGCCGATATTTCTATCGTTTTACCGAGCCTAGTTTTTCCTCACTTTACGCTCGCCAGTTAGCGCTTCGCTAACGCCACGTGTCCCCGTTTTATTTGAGACTCTTTTGAGCACTAACCTTTTTTATGTTCAAGTGTCGGTGCCTAAAATATCGCCATAAAAATCACATATTGTGAAATTACACTTATAATTTGGTAGAGTAGTGCGCCGAAAAGTAAATTAATGCGTGTTCTCAGCGATTTTTGTATGCCAATATCGCCGTAATATGGAACATTAAATGCTTTGAGTTGGAAGCAATTTGGTCATAGAGAGGATTAATGACAAAGGGTATTGATAAGTACAGTATTGATAGTACTGACTACACCATTGGACAGGATAATGTCCAAAAATGGGGGTTTGATGTTCACAACCCTGTTTTCGGAATTAGTGCAGGTTTTATCGCACTGCTTCTAGTACTGACCGTGATTGTTGATGCTGAAACAGCAAAGACCGCACTCGATGGTATTAAGTGGAGCATCATCAATAAATTTGACTGGCTATTTATGTGGTCAGGTAACATTTTCGTTATTTTCTGCTTAGGTTTGATATTAACTCCGTTTGGTAAGATCCGCTTGGGCGGTACCGATGCGGTTGCCGATTACTCATTTATGTCTTGGCTTGCGATGCTGTTTGCCGCTGGTATGGGTATTGGCCTGATGTTTTGGAGTGTGGCGGAGCCTGTCGCATACTTCACCGGTTGGTATGAAACCCCACTTGGCGTAGAAGCAAATACCGAACAAGCGAGAGAGCTTGCGATGGGTGCCGTTATGTTCCACTGGGGTCTGCACCCTTGGGCGATCTACGGTGTGGTAGCGTTATCACTGGCATTCTTCACATATAACAAAGGTCTGCCTCTCTCAATGCGCTCGATTTTCTATCCAATTTTGGGTGATAGAGCTTGGGGTTGGGCTGGTCACATTGTTGATATTTTAGCGGTACTTGCGACGCTCTTTGGTCTTGCAACGTCACTTGGCCTAGGTGCACAACAAGCGGCGAGTGGTATTCAACACGTATTCGGTATTGAAGCGGGAATGACGCTGCAGATTATTGTTATCGCAGTCGTGACCATGCTTGCGGTCGTATCGGTATTGCGTGGTATTGATGGCGGTGTAAAAGTCATCAGTAACATCAACATGATTGTGGCCTTCTTGTTGCTCATTTTGGTAGCGCTTATTGGTTATGCAGTGACGTTTGCAGCGATTCCAGACACCTTGTTTGCTTACCTAAAGAACATCATCCCACTCAGTAACCCTCATGGTCGTGAAGACGAAGCTTGGATGCACGGCTGGACCGTATTCTATTGGGCATGGTGGATTTCATGGTCCCCATTCGTAGGTATGTTTATTGCTCGTGTATCTAAGGGTCGTACCGTACGTGAATTTATTACTGCAGTTCTGATTGTTCCAACGACAGTAACGATTGTTTGGATGTCTGTGTTCGGTGGCTTGGCTATCGATCAAGTGGTCAACCAAGTCGGTACCTTAGGCGCGAATGGTCTGCGCGATGTGCCGTTGGCGATGTTTGAAATGTTTGATGCACTGCCAATGGGTACTCTGCTTTCAGTCATTGCTGTGATTCTGGTGTTAGTATTCTTTATCACCTCTTCAGACTCAGGCTCGTTGGTCATTGATAGCATTACCGCTGGTGGTAAAGTTGATGCGCCAGTTATTCAACGTGTTTTCTGGGCATTCATGGAAGGTGCTATTGCAGTCGCATTGCTGTGGATCGGTGGCTCAGAGGCCATTGCAGCCTTGCAAGCGGGGGCGATTTCCTCGGCATTGCCATTTACTGTTATCTTGCTCATGATGTGTGTGAGTTTGCTAATGGGTATGAAAACAGAGCGATACTAGTTCTTTCATGCCACGGCAATGATGAGTTAAAAAGAGCGGTCAATGACCGCTCAGACTGCTGACAAAGGTCTAGCTTTCAAGCTAGACCTTTGATCTAATAGGAGTATCGAAATATGGATACTCCGATATGCTTCAAAAACCTTCTCCTCAGCAATACGAACTCGAAATGGTAACCATGGAACAGCTCGTTCCACAGAATCATCTCGTTCGTAAAATTGATAATGCCATCGACTTCGAGTTCATCAGAGACGAAGTGGCACATCTATACTGCAAAGATAATGGCCGCCCACCCGTAGACCCTGTGCGTTTATTCAAAATCATTCTGCTTGGCTACCTATTCGGCATCAAAAGTGAGCGCCAACTGGTCAAAGAAATTGAAGTGAACGTCGCTTATCGTTGGTTCTTACGAATGTCACTGACCGAAAAAGTTATCCATGCTTCGACGTTAAGCCAGAACCGAATTCGACGCTTCAATGGTACTGACGTCTTTGAGCGCATCTTCAACAACATAGTGCTTCAAGCGATGGAGAAAGGCTTAGTCGCAGGACAGGAGCTCTTCACTGACAGTACACACCTTAAAGCCAATGCTAACAAGAACAAGCACATGAATCGTCTGCGTCCAGTTAGTGCAGGCGCTTATCTTGATATGCTGAATGAAGATGTGGCTGCAGACCGAGAATCTGAAGGTAAAAATCCATTCAAAGAGACGCCACCAAAGACAGACGTCAAAAACACTAAAGTCAGCACCACCGACCCTGAAAGTGGCTTTATGACACGAGACAATAAGCCTCAAGGCTTCTTCTATCTTGACCACCGAACCGTGGATGGTAAGCACGGTATCATCGTAGACACATACGCAACACCGGGGAATGTGAATGACTCACAGCCCTATATCCGTCGTCTCGATCACACACTAGAGCAGTTCAACCTCAATCCTATCGCAGTTGGTATCGATGCAGGTTACTTCACTGCGCCTGTTGCTGAATCACTCGAGCGCCGCAGTATATTAGGTGTGTTCGGGTATCGCCGCCCATCAAGAACTAAGAACAAATTTAAGAAGAAAGACTTCAAATACCAAAAAGAGACCGATACCTATCGCTGTCCAGAAGGGCAAGAACTTATCTATAAAACCACAACACGCGCAGGCTATCGCTCATACGCTTCAGACCCGAAACAATGTGCGTTTTGCCCCGTTCGGGACGACTGTACTAAGAGTGAAAATATGCAGAAGGTCATAACGCGTCACCTTTATAGTGAGACGGTGGAGCGAGCCAATCAAATGCGACTCTCTAGCTACGGAAAGAAGACGTATCGGAGGCGAAGTGAAACAGTAGAACGAAGCTTCGCCGATGCAAAACAACACCATGGCCACCGTTACGCGCGCTACCGCGGTCTCGCAAAAGTGCAAATGCAATGTTGGTTAGCCGCTGCCGCTCAAAACATCAAGAAGATAGCGTTGGTGGTGAGCTATCTGCGAAAAATGGGCCTAAATAAGGCAGAAATAAGTCAAATACTAGCCTCTGTATGCCGATTTAAGCCTTACTCACTTCAGAACGCTATCTAACAAAAAATATCGCGATCGCGGCCTACGGCCGCTCCGAAAAAAGAACCCCGCTTGAAAAAGCGGGGTTCGTCAGCAATCTGAGCGGTCAATGACCGCTCTTTTTTATTGCTCAAATTCGCGGTTGGCTCGCTCTAACGCAGTAATATTCTGTGCGAAAATTTGGTGGGGTGGCAATCACGCTAATGGATAAATGGCCGCTTGAGGTAAGCGATGACAGCAATGCGTGGCAGTTGGAAATAGCAGCTAGGCATGCTGGCAATCCTGGATTGAAAAGGAGGGTTGATTATGAGGTGCTCAAGGCGCTTGTCAGTATGACAAAAGTGGAATAATTGTTTGCTATCTTAGTTGAGTCAAGAAGATGACGGTGGTTTTTCTTTGTAAGTCAATATATTGTCTCTCGATCTTCACTGGAAATATGTATATTATTCGACCGCCATTAGCACATTCATAATTATCATGAATGGCCAGTAAATCCTATAAATAACAGAATAATAACATATGAACTTATCATTAAGACAAAAGCTCATTGCTGCAACCTTAAGCGCAGTGACTCTTATGGCTTTGGCTTTGACGATACTCGCTGCCAATCAACTTTCTTCTCAAACTCATGCAGCAATTTCCGCACGTGCGAACAATGTGTCGTTTGCGGCAGTGGAAGGCATTAAAAGCTGGATTGATATTCGCAAAGACATCGCCAGTGCGTTTAACGGCTTTGCAGAACAACAAGACAAAGTGCCGTATTTGCAGCAAGCACGCATCGCTGGCGGCTTCGACGACATTTTCTTTGGTACCCCTGCTGGTGAGATGTATCGTTCTCATCCAGAGCGCAATCGTGCTGATTATGACCCTCGAACTCGACCTTGGTATCAGGATGCGCAAGCGGCCAACAAACAAATCATCACTGAGGCGTACCAAGACGCAATCACTAATGCGCTGTTAGTGACCATCGCGGAGCCTGTGCGTGCCAATGGTACTTTGGCGGGTATTGTGGGTGCGGATGTATTAATTGATCAGTTGGTCAATGACGTTATCAGTCTAAATGTGGGTGACAATGCTAGTGCGATGCTTATCGACCTCACTAACGGCACGTTTCTCGCGCACCCGAATAAGTCGTTGCTGTTGCAGCCTGTTACAACGCTGGGGCAAAACTTGACGACGCGTACTATTGAGCAGAAAGTAGCGGATCGTACGATGCTAGAGCTGACGCTAGGTGGCTCTGAGAAGCTAATGTTGTTCTCACAAGTTCCTGGCACGAATTGGGTGTTTGCGATTGAGCTAGACAAAGCTACTGAGCTTGCTGGCCACAAAACAGCGCTAACTCAGCTTATTATTACCTCACTCATCATTTTGGTGTTGGTTGCCGTCATTGCTTCTTGGTTGATGAGTTTCTTGGTGAACGATTTGGCGCGCGTATCAAAAGCACTTAAGGAAATTGCTTCAGGTGAGGGCGATCTTACCCAGCGCCTTGAGCCAAGGAGTAAGGATGAAGTTGGGCAACTTGCTCGCAACTTTAATACCTTCGTCAGCTACATGCATGAAACCATCATGCACCTGAAAGATGTGTCTATTGCACTTTCCGAGCAAGCGAAGGATACGGCGACGCACGCTCGCGTGAGAAGCCAACGTATTCAAACGCAACAAGATGAAATTAACATGGTAGCGACCGCCATTAACGAGATGGCTGCTGCGACCCAGGAGATTGCCAACAATGCTGACATGACGGCTTCGAACTCATCGGAAGCGGTAGGCGCTAGCAATCATGGTGCGGGTCAAGTGTCGCAAACGCAAAGCTCGATTCAAAACTTAGCGACTGAGGTTGATGTAGCAACATCGGTCATTCAGGAGCTAGAGATTCATGGCAACAGTATCAATACGATTCTTTCGACCATTCAGGATATTGCTGAGCAGACAAACTTATTGGCGCTGAATGCGGCGATTGAAGCTGCTCGTGCTGGCGAACAAGGTCGTGGTTTCGCGGTGGTTGCCGATGAAGTTCGAGTATTGAGTCAACGTACTCATGCTTCTACACAAGAGATCCAAAGTACCATTGAAACTCTGCAGGCGACGACAGCCAAAGCGGTGGGTATTATGGGTGACAGTAAGGCATTGGCAGAAACCAGTGTCGATGATGCTAATAGTGCTGCCGCGAGTCTGACTCAGATCCATGCAGCCGTAGAGCAAATCAGTGACATGGCTGCTCAAATTGCTACCGCAGCGGAAGAGCAAGCATCGGTGACCTCTGAAATCACGCGTAACACGCAAGGCATTCGTGATGTATCAGATGAATTAGCAGAAGAGGCGCAAGAAGCGGCGCAGCAGGCTGTTGAATTGTCTGACTTATCTCAGAAATTAGAAGGTGAGATAGGACGCTTTAAGATTTAATTAAGCTAGGCTCCACCTATGTTACGGCCTGTGTCAGTACCTTACTGGCGCAGGCCGTTTGTTAGGAGTATGCTGAAGTTTCAATGGAGTTTGACTGCAACGGAGGTAGATATCATGGCAAATCGCTGTCCTTGGCTGGATGAAACCAAACAAGGCTACGTGGAATATCATGACCAAGAGTGGGGCGTACCTGTCCTTGATGATAAAACCTTGTTTGAGTTTCTGGTTCTAGAGTCCGCACAGGCAGGGTTAAGTTGGTACACCATTCTCAAGAGGCGGGACGGGTATCGGCGCGCTTTTGCTGACTTTGATGTCGAAAAAGTGGCGGCGTTTACCGAAGAGGATGAGCAGCGACTACAGCAAGATACTGGCATCATTCGCAATAAGCTTAAAATTAGCTCCACCATTACCAACGCACAACACTTTATTGAAATCCAAAAAGAGTTTGGCAGTTTTCGTCACTACCTTTGGTCGTTTACCAATCACAAGGTTTTGGTGAGTAGCCACAAGACACTAGAAGATTACCCGGCCACTTCACAGGTCTCGGATGCACTCAGTAAAGATCTTAAAAAGCGCGGCTTTAAATTTGTAGGCTCGACGATAGTTTATGCGTTCTTGCAGGCGTCTGGTCTGATAAATGATCATAGTCTTGACTGTTATCGACGCCAAGAGGTTATCGAGAGCTATCAGGCATTAGGTTTAGACTACGAGTTGGTGTAGAACCGAGATACTGTAATTGGAATTCGGTGTTTTAGCAGTAGGTGATGAAAGTATATGGAAAAGTTTGATTCGATTTATGCGAGAGCTGCAGAGCGGAAAGGGGGAGAGCAGGGGTTAGAGTCCATAGTTTCCAAGCCTCTTTCGCGTGATGACATTGCCGATATCCCAGAGGATCGTTGGTTGTCTGCCTTTTCTATGAAAGTGTTTCAAAGTGGCATTTCATGGAAGGTGGTGAGAAACAAATGGCCAAACTTTGAAGAGCACTTTTTCCAGTTTCGTGTAGACCCGTTGCTGATGCTTTCTGAAGAGCAGTGGGAGCAGAAAGCGCAAGATCCTAAGATCATTCGCCATATGACAAAAGTCATGTCTATCCCTGCGAATGCAGCAATGATACAGCGAGCGCGGTTTGAACATGAGTCTTTTGCACAAATGGTCGCGGATTGGCCTAAAGAGTCGATAACGGATTTATGGGCCCATCTTAAAAAACACGGAGCCCGCTTGGGGGGAAATACAGGTCCTTATGCCTTGCGCCAGCTTGGTGTTGATACCTTTATTCTATCAAATGACGTGGAAGGGTATCTGCGTAACACCAACATCATTGATTCTGGCAGGGGCACAAAACGCGCCATGACAGCCGCAAATAAGGCGTTTATGGAGTGGCATCAGCAGTCAGGTCGCTCACTGTCTGAGATAAGCCAAATTATTGCTTATGGGTTTGGCGATAATCGCGTTTAGCGGCTCGGAATTAAAGACATACAGAACCTAACAAAAAGGGCAAACATTGTTTGCCCTTTATTCTGTTGGAACATTAGTTAGCGCTGCTCATCATGACTCGAGAATGACACGTGTATCCTCACTCAATGCCTCAAGTTCGCTCGCCACGTCTTCTATCTGCATTGCTGGTGGGATTTTTAGCGCCATAGTAGCGGTAAACAGACTAGAGCCAATACCGCCGCCGCCAGCGATGAATACACGGTGACAATCCATATCCAAAATACGAATATCCTGCCCATCTAAGAACTGAGTAATTTCATTGACGATACCAGCTCTGTCATTGGCATCGAGTCTGAGTTGAAAGATTTTCTCTTGTTCATGGCGGTGCGGGTCGGTGTCTGAAATTTGAACGAGCAAACCTTGTTGATTGTTGAAGGCATCTTTGACGATTTGCGCATTGTCGCTTGGAAGCTCAACCTTAATGACCGCGGCGACATTATCTTCGATGAAGTTTACTTTACTCACTAACCATTTACCCCCGTTTTCGTGGGTAACTGACGCAAGGTTTTTAATGGTGGCTGGGGTCGCTTGGCCAACAAAGTTGACGATAAAGGTACTACTGCTCATACATTTCCCTCCACAGGTATAAAACCGATAACTAACTGATTAGTTAATTTTAGTTTAGAACCAAAAGACTTTGGGCGCATGACCAACTTCAAGGATTGAACTTAAAGCTTAGTATTGAATGCGTTAAATGTTGGAAAGAGCACAAAATGGGTCGATACAGCTACTGCCATCATAAATAATTCATCTCAAAAGTCAGTGTTCTGTCCGTATACTGGAGTCATCGACACCGATGATGCAGGCGACTATGGAACAATATTGGTGGTTAGGACTCGTAATGGCGTTGCTAAGCATTTGGAAAACCTATTCTGGCCCAGCTTTGGCGGCCTTGGCTGGGTTTAGCTACTTGGAAATGCTTTTGTTCAATGCGATACCTGCAATGCTCGCTGGTTATGTAGGCTGGCTTGCTGGGCGCTACTCATACTGGTTTTATTCAGCCAGAACGCTTGGGAAATATCGACCTAGGTTACGCCGCTTCATTCGATCTTGGAAGCGATACGGAAATCGAGCCATGGCACTTCTCGCTCCGGTTTTAGTCGGTATTCCTTTGTATACCTTGATTGCTCGGCGTATTCGTCAATCACATCAACATACCTTCATCTTGCTCGCCGCTTCAATACTGTGGTGGAGTGGATTAAGTTTCAGTTTGGTCTCATTACTAGGGGAGAGAATTCCACTCGATTTATCTGACCTTAACGCCTTGATTACTAGGCTAACTATTTAATGGTATGTACCAATATAGACCTATTGCTATTTCTCGTACTCATGTCATCCTTAAAGAAAAACCATTAAGGAGAAATCATGCCTAAAATAGCGATGCTGAGTACTGGAGAAGAGGTGCTTTATGGTGACATTGTGGATACCAACGCCGCTTGGCTCAGTCGTGTCTTTTATGAGCATGGGTTTTCAATGTATAAACGCTCGACAGTAGGAGACCAGCGAGCGTCATTACTGCAAGAGTTGGTGATGTTAAGTCTTAACCTTGATGTCGTTATCGTTAATGGTGGTCTTGGCCCAACATCGGATGATTTGAGCGCTGAGATTGCCGCTGAAGCGGCTGATGTACCTTTAGTACTGAATCAAGGTTGGTTAGACAATCTTAAATCGTTTTACGCTCAGCGTGGCAAGGTGATGCCAGAGAGCAACATTAAACAAGCGATGTTACCTCAAGGTGCCAGTGTGGTAGATAACCCTATCGGCACAGCATGTGGCTTTAAAATGATGATTAATGATTGTTTGTTTTACTTCACGCCCGGTGTACCAAGTGAATTTAAGAAGATGACCACCGAGCAGATCCTCCCCGATCTCTCTGCTCACTTTCAAACTCAGCAAGGTCGAGCATGTCGCCGTATCTATACTTTCGGCCTATCGGAATCAGGTATTGCTGATACGCTTAAGCATCTCTCCTTACCCGCAGATTATGAGTTGGGATACCGCTCGTATTTGCCATTTATTGAGGTAAAGCTTTTTGGACCAGCTGAAGATCTCGATACAGGAACACGTGTCTTGGCGATGATTGAGAAGTTGCTGCATAGTAACGTGGTTAGCGTGGATGAACCTATGTTAGAACGACTGGGTCATCTGGTTGAACAGAATAACCGAACCATTGCGATCTCTGAACATGCGACAAAAGGCTACTTGGCTTCATGGCTGCAGGACAATGATCAGGTTGCTCAGCATTGTGGAGCAACTTGGATATTAGGGGCGAAAACCGCATCGCCACTGGATCGCGACAGTGAACAGCTAGGGGCCACGTTAGCGCTCGCAGGGGCAACAAAAGAGAACTGCAAAGCCGATATTGCCATTTCGACGGGTAAGCTTGAGAGCGATCAATTTTCGGTGGCAATATCAACACCAAAAGGCGAGTGGGGACAAACCCTCACGCTGCAACGTCGTTACAGCAATAAAAATGTGAAAACGGTGATCAGTACCGTGGCGGCTGACATGCTTCGTCGATACTTGGAAAACAAGCCAATGTTTCCTGACTACGGCTTTTTGACGAGAACCCAGGACGTCTTCTTACCACTTGATCAAATTACCCCATAGATCCGCAGCCAAAATGCATTAAGGTGAATATATACTGTTTGGTTATTTCTATATGAAAATTAGATCTACCTCACAGTACGCTGATCTTTAAAGGTATTTTGAAATTCTCATTTTTGAGAGTAGCCGATTGATTCCAGTTGATTAGAATAAAGTTTCACCCAAGAAAAAGTGGTGTTCAGGAGGGAGGAGATATGATCCAACAATCCAGAATAAGAGTGTTCTATCAAGTGGCAAATGGGCAGATTATGCTTGGCGAAGCACTCGGAAAAAAGTGCGGTGATATAGCAGCAATGTGGTTGAAAGCTCCTGTCGAAGAAATCCTGTCAGACGATGGATTTCGCATCTCACTCTATGACGATGGTGGTCGTCATATCGCCGATAAGAGCGTATCGATGGGGACAGCTGACTCCATTTTATCGACAGTCGATTGAACTCAATCATTCATTCTTTTTGGGCTGGCCTTAGTGCCAGCTCTTTTCTTTTGTGCCACATCATTCACGTTGTTCTTAACGGATAATATTGAAACTGTGATCTCTTTTGTGCTTTTGCTCTAATTTAGTACTTCACGCCATTATTTGACTCATACTTGTACAATCTATAACCGAAGTAATGGTCGTTTGAACATGGAACTCTCATCAATTCAACAGATTAAGACTTTAATCGATGATAATGGACAGCCTTTATTTGGTTACCTCACTTCAATACCTGAACAGCTAGATGTCGATAATTTCCGCTTCTTTTCTACCATGGACAAAGAGCGCGGGGCGTTAGCGAAGTACTTTCACTACAAACAGTTTCAATTCATTAGCCTTTTCACTCCGGATTATGTAATTGGCTTTGCCATTGCCGACATTCGTTACGTCGGAAACAGCTTCTGCTACCTCTATGACATACAGAGAGACGAGCTCATCGAAGAGAGTTGGTTAAGGCCGTTGGGGATAGGCTACTCAATGACGCCATCTCCTTGGCAGGGCAAAGCAGAATTTAATAATGGTGCGCTTTGCTTAAAGATAGAAGAAGGCGTTTGGCAAGTCGCGGTGAAGTGCCAGCAGTTCACTATGGATGTCACGCTGTTACCTCCCAGCCATGACAGTGCCCCCATTATGGTGAGCTCACCAACGGGATATTCGGGGTGGACGTATACTCAAAAGCATAATGCGTTGAAAGTGATAGGTCAGCTATTGGTGAAAGGTGAGCCAGTCTCCCTTGATGACGCGCTCGGTGGCTATGATTTTTCAGCGGGATTTATGAGGCGCGAGACCAGCTGGCGCTGGGCAAGTATTAGTGCCAACTCAAAAGGCAAGCAGATTGGATTGAACCTTGCTGCAGGCGTCAATGAGACTGGCGTGAACGAAAATGCGCTATGGATTGACGGCGAACGTGTATTGATGCCTGCTGTTATGTTTGACTTTGACCGTCACAATCCAGACTCAGCTTGGCGCATCTACGATTCTTGTGGGCAGATTGATCTTACTTTTACACCCAAAAACGTACGTAAAGAGCGACTTAATCTGTGGCTGTTAAAGAGTAATTTCCGTCAGTTCGTCGGTCGCTTTAAAGGCACCATCTCACTAAGTGATGGCCGCCTTATTGATCTCGATGACGTCATGGGTCTAACAGAAGACCACTTCGCAAAATGGTAGCGCTGCCTACTGGCACTTTGCGTGCCAATAACGCGTTTGGATAACCCCGATATAGGAATGGAATGGATACACTCGCAGATAACCCGGAATGGCTGTTGGTGGCGTTAGCGCCGCTATTCTTGATCATGATGCTACTTGAATATTGGTTTGGGCAGCGTGCGAATAGGCTTCCCGATTCCGCTACGTATTCACTCAAAGAGCTGGTGTGCAATTTTTCTCTGGCGGGATTGCACCAACTGTCGGATTTACTCACGGGCTTTCTGATCGCGAAGCTCTACTTACTCCTATTCGGTTGGAAGCTATTTGATGTCCAGATGTCACTGCCGATGTTTGTAGTGCTGATGGTACTCCAAGATTTCTTATACTATTGGTTTCATCGTGCGAGCCACCGAGTGCGCTGGATGTGGGCGGCACATGTCGTTCACCACAGTTCAGAAAATATGAATTTCAGTACGGCCTTTAGGCAAAGCTTGATGTATCCCTTAGCGGGGATGTGGCTGTTTTGGATTCCGTTGGTCATCATTGGTTTTGAGCCTAAATGGGTGATTTTCGTTGTGCTGCTAAATCTCGGTTTGCAATTTTTCGTTCACACTCAGTGGATCCGCAAGCTCAGCGTTTTGGAGTGGGTGATCAACACCCCGTCACACCATCGAGTCCATCATGGCGTCAACGCGCAATATATTGATAAAAACTATGCGGGCATTTTGATTATTTGGGATCGCATGTTTGGCACCTTTGAGCCAGAAGTCGAGACGGTACGTTATGGGATCAGCAAGCCGGTTAATAGTTATAACCCATTGGTCGTTACCTTTGCTGAGTGGCGAGATATGTTGTCTTCCGTGGCCGAAGAGAAGAGTTGGCTAGGGAAGGTGAGGGTGATACTCAAACCACCGTCAGATGTATCATAAGACGAAAAAAACGGCTCATCAGAGCCGTTTTCAGACTGCTGACAAAGGTCTAGCTTTCAAGCTAGACCTTTGATCTAATAGGAGTATCGAAATATGGATACTCCTATATGCTTCAAAAACCTTCTCCTCAGCAATACGAACTCGAAATGGTAACCATGGAACAGCTCGTTCCACAGAATCATCTCGTTCGTAAAATTGATAATGCCATCGACTTCGAGTTCATCAGAGACGAAGTGGCACATCTATACTGCAAAGATAATGGCCGCCCACCCGTAGACCCTGTGCGTTTATTCAAAATCATTCTGCTTGGCTACCTATTCGGCATCAAAAGTGAGCGCCAACTGGTCAAAGAAATTGAAGTGAACGTCGCTTATCGTTGGTTCTTACGAATGTCACTGACCGAAAAAGTTATCCATGCTTCGACGTTAAGCCAGAACCGAATTCGACGCTTCAATGGTACTGACGTCTTTGAGCGCATCTTCAACAACATAGTGCTTCAAGCGATGGAGAAAGGCTTAGTCGCAGGACAGGAGCTCTTCACTGACAGTACACACCTTAAAGCCAATGCTAACAAGAACAAGCACATGAATCGTCTGCGTCCAGTTAGTGCAGGCGCTTATCTTGATATGCTGAATGAAGATGTGGCTGCAGACCGAGAATCTGAAGGTAAAAATCCATTCAAAGAGACGCCACCAAAGACAGACGTCAAAAACACTAAAGTCAGCACCACCGACCCTGAAAGTGGCTTTATGACACGAGACAATAAGCCTCAAGGCTTCTTCTATCTTGACCACCGAACCGTGGATGGTAAGCACGGTATCATCGTAGACACATACGCAACACCGGGGAATGTGAATGACTCACAGCCCTATATCCGTCGTCTCGATCACACACTAGAGCAGTTCAACCTCAATCCTATCGCAGTTGGTATCGATGCAGGTTACTTCACTGCGCCTGTTGCTGAATCACTCGAGCGCCGCAGTATATTAGGTGTGTTCGGGTATCGCCGCCCATCAAGAACTAAGAACAAATTTAAGAAGAAAGACTTCAAATACCAAAAAGAGACCGATACCTATCGCTGTCCAGAAGGGCAAGAACTTATCTATAAAACCACAACACGCGCAGGCTATCGCTCATACGCTTCAGACCCGAAACAATGTGCGTTTTGCCCCGTTCGGGACGACTGTACTAAGAGTGAAAATATGCAGAAGGTCATAACGCGTCACCTTTATAGTGAGACGGTGGAGCGAGCCAATCAAATGCGACTCTCTAGCTACGGAAAGAAGACGTATCGGAGGCGAAGTGAAACAGTAGAACGAAGCTTCGCCGATGCAAAACAACACCATGGCCACCGTTACGCGCGCTACCGCGGTCTCGCAAAAGTGCAAATGCAATGTTGGTTAGCCGCTGCCGCTCAAAACATCAAGAAGATAGCGTTGGTGGTGAGCTATCTGCGAAAAATGGGCCTAAATAAGGCAGAAATAAGTCAAATACTAGCCTCTGTATGCCGATTTAAGCCTTACTCACTTCAGAACGCTATCTAACAAAAAATATCGCGATCGCGGCCTACGGCCGCTCCGAAAAAAGAACCCCGCTTGAAAAAGCGGGGTTCGTCAGCAATCTGAAAACGGCTCATCAGAGCCGTTTTCTTAATTAGAGAGCGTTAGCCCGAGTAAGGCGTTACGCTCGCTTCTTTATTTGATGCGCAATATTGTCGAGTTCAATGTCAGTTTTCGCTCGACAAATACACGGCAAAATTTCATTTGCTTGCGTGTATGCCATCGCAAACCCTACGTATTCCACTTCACCTGAAACCAGTGTGCAGCGACAGGCACCGCAGTGACCATCTCGGCAGTTATACTCTGGCTCTAACCCTGCTTGTTCCATCGTCTCTAGGACGGTGTTGGAAGGGTTAGACTCGATCGTGGTGATAGAGTTTATTTTGATGGTTGGCATTAAAGTTCGAAGCCCTCAAAGTCGTCTGCGCTTACTTCGTTGTCGATCTGACCCACTAGGTAAGAACTGATTTCAGCTTCTTGCGGCGCAACCTGTACGTTGTCTGAAGACAACCAAGCGTTGATCCAAGGAATTGGGTTTGATGTTGCTTCTGGGTAAGCCGCATCAAGACCAACCGCCTGCATACGAACGTTGGTGATGTATTCAACGTATTGGCATAGGATGTCTTTGTTAAGACCAATCATAGAGCCGTCTTTGAATAGGTATTCTGCCCACTCTTTTTCTTGCTCTGCCGCTTCTTTGAATAGGTCGAAACAGTCTTGCTTACACTCTTCAGCGATTTGCATGAATGAGAAATCGTCTTGACCGTTGCGAAGCAGGTTAATCATGTGCTGAGTACCGGTTAGGTGCAGCGCTTCATCACGAGCAATCAGCTTGATGATTTTCGCGTTACCTTCCATCAACTCGCGTTCTGCAAATGCGAACGAACAAGCGAAACTCACGTAGAAACGAATCGCTTCTAGTGCGTTCACTGACATCAGACATAGGTACAGCTTCTTCTTCAGGTCGTACAAGTTAATTTTAACTTCTTCGCCTTTGATGTTGTGCGTACCTTCACCGTAACGGTGGTAGTCGTTGGTCGCTTGGATCAGGTCATCGTAGTAGTGTGCGATGTCTTTCGCACGCTTTAGGATGTGCTCGTTTTCAACGATATCGTCAAAAACCACACCCGGATCGTTTACGATGTTACGGATGATGTGCGTGTATGAACGAGAGTGGATAGTCTCAGAGAATGACCATGTCTCGATCCATGTTTCTAGCTCAGGAAGTGACACAAGCGGCAATAGAGCAACGTTTGGGCTACGACCTTGAATCGAGTCTAGAAGCGTTTGGTACTTCAGGTTACTGATGAAGATGTGCTTTTCATGCTCTGGAAGCTTGTTGTAGTCGATGCGGTCACTTGATACATCCACCTCTTCTGGACGCCAGAAGAACGAAAGCTGCTTTTCGATCAGCTTTTCAAAAATCTCAAATTTTTGTTGGTCGTAACGCGCAACGTTGACTGGTTGACCCAGGAACATTGGTTCTTTAAGCGCGTTATTTTTAGTTTGGGTAAAAGTACTGTAAGCCATGATGCTGCAATCCTTTTTAAGCCCTTCCTTCACAAGGAAGGGCAGAGAAATCTATTTTTAAATGCTGTATTGATTGTGTGCTTGGCACATTAGATCTTACAGCCACCGCCTGCACAATCGTCGTCTTGCTCAACAACCGCTGCTTTGTCGTTCTGGTCGTCTTTCGCACCGTCACGAGTATTATGGTAGTAAAGTGTTTTCACACCAAACTTATACGCAGTTAGCAGGTCTTGAAGCAGTTTCTTCATTGGCACTTTGCCACTATCGTAGACGCTAGGGTCGTAGTTAGTGTTCGCAGAGATAGCTTGGTCAACAAACTTCTGCATGATACCAACAAGGTGCAAGTAACCATCGTTACCGCCGATGTTCCAAAGCAGCTCGTAGTTCTCTTTTAGGTTGGCAAAGTCTGGCACAACTTGCTTCAGGATGCCGTCTTTTGACGCTTTCACTGATACGTAACCACGTGGTGGCTCAATGCCGTTGGTTGCGTTAGAGATTTGCGAAGACGTCTCAGAAGGCATTAGCGCAGTCAGTGTTGAGTTACGTAGACCGAACTCCATGATTTCTGCACGTAGCTCATCCCAATCGTAGTGAAGTGCTTCGTCACAAACGAGGTCGATGTCTTTCTTGTACGTATCGATTGGCAGTAGGCCTTTCGCGTAGTTCGTCTCGTGGAACGATGGGCAGCGACCTTGCTCTTTTGCAAGCTCTACAGACGCTTTCAGTAGGTAGTACTGAATCGCTTCGAACGTGCGGTGAGTCAGGTTGTTTGCAGAACCATCTGAGTACTTAACACCGTTTTTCGCAAGGTAGTAAGCGTAGTTAATCACGCCAACACCCAGAGTACGGCGGTTCATAGTTGAACGGTATGCCGCTGGTAGTGGGTAGTCTTGGTAATCAAGCAGTGCATCAAGTGCACGAACCACGAGGTCAGACAGATCTTTTAGGTCGTCAAGCTCGTTAATTGCACCCAAGTTGAATGCCGATAGCGTACATAGCGCAATCTCACCTGATTCGTCTTCCACGTTTTTCAGTGGTTTAGTTGGCAGTGCAATCTCAAGACATAGGTTAGATTGGCGAACTGGCGCAACCTTCGAGTCAAATGGGCTGTGAGTATTACAGTGGTCAACGTTCTGGATGTAGATACGACCTGTAGAAGCACGCTCTTGCATCAGTAGTGAGAACAGCTCAACCGCTTTCACCGTCTCTTTCTTAATTGACGGATCGTTCTCGTACTTAACGTATAGACGCTCGAACTCGTCTTGGTCTTCGAAGAATGCATCGTAAAGACCTGGAACATCCGATGGTGAGAACAGAGTAATGTTGCCACCTTGAACAAGACGTGCGTACATCAGTTTGTTCAACTGAACACCGTAGTCCATGTGACGTACACGGTTCTCTTCAACACCACGGTTGTTCTTAAGAACCATGAGTGATTGAACTTCACCGTGCCACATTGGGTAGAATACAGTCGCCGCACCACCACGCACACCACCTTGGGAACAGCACTTAACCGCTGTTTGGAAGTATTTGTAGAATGGAATACAGCCAGTGTGGAACGCTTCGCCGCCACGGATTTCAGAACCCAAGGCACGAATACGACCAGCATTGATACCGATACCCGCACGTTGTGACACGTAACGAACGATAGAGCTTGCCGTCGCGTTGATAGAATCTAGGCTGTCGCCACACTCAATCAGAACACAAGAGCTGAACTGACGAGTAGGAGTACGTACACCAGACATGATTGGTGTAGGTAGAGAAATCTTGAATGTCGATGTCGCATCGTAGAAGCGCTTGATGAAGTCAAGACGCGTCTCTTTTGGATACTTGGCAAATAGACAAGCCGCAACAAGGATATATAGGAACTGTGCACTTTCGTAGATCTGACCGCTTACACGGTTTTGTACGAAGTACTTACCTTCCAGCTGTTTAACCGCAGCGTAAGAGAAGTCGTGATCGCGAGTATGGTCGATGTAATCGTCCAGCTCTTCAAGCTCAGCTTTCGTGTAGTCTTCAAGCAGGTGCGCGTCATACTTACCCATTTCAACCATTTTAGATACATGGTCGAACAGCGCTGGTGGCTCATACTGACCGTACGCTTTTTTGCGTAGGTGGAAGATAGCCAAGCGAGCTGCTAGGTATTGGTAATCCGGTGCATCTTCAGAGATAAGGTCTGCTGCAGACTTGATGATAGTTTCATGGATGTCTGACGTTGTAATGCCATCATAAAACTGGATGTGAGCCTTAAGTTCCACCTGTGACACAGAAACGTTATCTAGGCCTTCGGCAGCCCATGCGATTACGCGGTGGATTTTTTCAAGATCAATACTTTCTTTGCGGCCATTACGCTTGGTAACGGAAAGTTGCTGGTTCATTCTGAGGTGTTCCCTAACAAAACAATATGAAGCCTCGCTTTTATGAAATTTTGTTGAGTCTTAGCGAGAGCTTCGTGATCAATGTCACCCTACGGAAAGTGGCTTCCAACACAAGATGTAGGGGTCATTTAAACTACGAGTTACAAGATAGTGCTATAGAGCGAGATTTTCAAGTTCGGCGATTTGAGGAAACTGTGGATAACTAGGGGAAAGAAAAAAATACGTTAGTGGACACTTACCATGGAAGTTAGACCCGACTTAGTTGTACAAAAACACGTGCTCGCAGATCGGTTTCGTTTTAAACAATCTGAAAAAAAATTCCTTGATCTTTGGCAAGTTTTGGCTGTTATTGATGAGGTGATTAAAAGTGCGATTTCAGCACACAAAATCGACGAAAGTGTCTTGTTTTTGTAAACAGTTTGTGGCCGCTCGTTAACGTGATTTGTAGCACTAATTTGACGTCGAAAGATGGTTCGCCAAATTAGTGCTGCGACTACATGTAGTGTTTGACTAGTTCATGTACATGAACAGCTACAGTGACTTTTCGGTATAGACGATATAGTTAACGTCGACACGTTTGCCTAGCTTGTAGCTATCGGTGAGCGGGTTGTAGGATAGGCCAGTAATGCCTTTTTCAATCAGCTCGGTAGCATCAATCATCTTAATAAGCTCAGAAGGCTTGATGAACTTGTCATGGCTATGAGTGCCGTCTGGAACGATTTTAAGTAGTTTCTCAGCACCAACAATGGCAAACAAATAGGATTGTAGGTTGCGGTTAAGCGTAGAGAAGAACACTTGACCACCAGGCTTGACCAGTTTTGCACAAGAAGCAATCACGGATGCAGGATCCGGAACATGCTCAAGCATCTCCATACAGGTCACTACGTCGTATTTACCTGCGTTTTCAGCGGCATGGTCTTCGACTGTGCTTTGAACGTAGTCGAGTTTGGTACCAGTCTCTAGTGCATGCAGGCGTGCGACTTCCAGTGGCTCTTTGCCCATATCCAAACCAGTGACGTTAGCACCTTGCTTGGCCATGCTCTCAGCTAAGATACCACCACCACAACCGACATCGAGTACGGTCTTGCCGAAAAGGCCATTGGCTTTTTCCAGCACATAGTTAAGGCGCAGTGGGTTGATTTGATGCAGAGGTTTAAACTCGCCCTCTAGGTCCCACCAACGGCTTGCCATCTCTTCAAATTTTCTGATTTCGTCTAGATCGACGTTTTGTTGCTTATCCATCTGTGCCAATTCTCTGTTCCGACAATTCTGTGTTCCGGTAGATCTTAGTTCCGACCATTTTTTTGCTCCGGTATGGCGCGCAAGTATACCGCAATTTAAACTAGGAAAACCTACCTAGTGATCATAAATGGTGCATTTGTGGCTTCTGACCTACTTACCTAGAACCATTTGGGTGTTTTTTCACCATTTTTCAGAGTCATAGATTCAAAATGTGCAAATTGTGGACGTTTGAATCACAACCAAGGTCACAACCTGATAAAAGGGCAGGGAAAGTGATGCCGAACACACTATTCTTGTGTTATATTTTGTCACCTTATACGTATCGAATATACGATCAAACTATAGAGGGATATTGGCTCTATGAGCGATCTAGCTAAAGAGATCACGCCCGTAAACATTGAAGATGAGCTGAGAGGCTCATATCTCGACTACGCGATGTCAGTTATCGTGGGTCGTGCTCTTCCAGATGTGCGTGATGGCCTAAAACCAGTACACCGCCGCGTTTTGTTCGCGATGAATGTACTAGGTAATGATTGGAATAAACCATATAAAAAGTCTGCCCGTGTTGTCGGCGACGTAATCGGTAAATATCACCCACACGGTGATAGTGCTGTATACGACACTATTGTTCGTATGGCTCAGCCGTTCTCGCTTCGCTACATGTTGGTAGATGGTCAAGGTAACTTCGGTTCCATTGACGGCGATTCAGCGGCGGCAATGCGTTATACCGAAGTCCGCATGGCTAAAATCGCTCATGAGCTGTTAGCAGACCTAGACAAAGAAACCGTTGATTATGTTCCTAACTATGATGGAACAGAGCAAATTCCAGCGGTTCTGCCAACTAAGATTCCAAACCTACTAGTAAACGGTGCTTCTGGTATCGCGGTAGGTATGGCGACTAACATTCCTCCGCATAACTTGAATGAAGTTATCGATGGCTGTTTGGCGTACATCAAGAACGAAGACATCACGATTGATGAGCTCATGGATTACATCCCAGGCCCAGATTTCCCGACAGCGGCACTGATCAGTGGCCGTAAAGGCATCATCGATGCTTACAAGACGGGTCGTGGTAAGGTCTACATGCGTTCTAAAGCAGAGATCGAAGAAGACAAGAATGGCAAAGAAACCATTATTGTTACCGAGATCCCTTATCAGGTGAACAAAGCTCGCCTAATCGAAAAGATTGCAGAGCTTGTTAAAGATAAGAAAGTAGAAGGCATTAGCGCACTACGTGATGAGTCTGATAAAGACGGTATGCGCATTGTTATCGAATGTAAGCGTGACGCGGTAGGTGAAGTGGTTCTAAACAATCTGTATTCACAGACTCAGCTGCAAACGACGTTCGGCATCAACATGGTTGCCCTAAACAATGGTCAACCACAGCTGTTCAACCTTAAGGACATGCTGAAGTGCTTCGTTGATCACCGCCGTGAGGTTGTGACTCGTCGTACTATCTTCGAACTTCGTAAAGCAAGAGACCGTGCTCATATCCTTGAAGCGCTATCGCTAGCCCTTGCGAACATCGATGAAGTTATCGAACTTATCAAAAACGCACCAACCCCTGCTGAAGCGAAGGTCGGTCTAGTTTCTCGTGGTTGGGAGCTAGGTAGCGTAGCATCAATGCTAGAGCGTGCCGGTACTGACGCGGCTCGTCCAGATTGGCTAGAAGACCAATACGGTATCCGTGACGGTCTGTACTACCTAACTGAGCAACAAGCTCAAGCGATTCTAGAACTTCGCCTACACCGTCTAACTGGTCTAGAGCACGAGAAGATCCTAGATGAGTACAAAGCACTTCTAGAAGAGATTGCAGAATTAATGCACATCCTTGCAAGCACAGAGCGCTTGATGGAAGTGATCACCGAAGAGCTAGAAGAAGTTCAAGCAACTTACGGTGACGAGCGTCGCAGCGAAATTACGGCTGCCGTTCACGACATTGATATGGAAGAGCTGATCGCTCGTGAAGACGTAGTAGTTACTCTGTCTCACGAAGGTTACGTGAAGTATCAATACCTAAGCGACTACGAAGCTCAGCGTCGTGGTGGTAAAGGTAAGAGTGCAACTAAGATGAAGGATGAGGATTACATCGAGCGTCTGCTTGTTGCTAATACTCACGACAACATCTTGTGCTTCTCAACTCGCGGTAAGACTTACCGTCTGAAAGTATATCAATTGCCACAAGCGAGCCGTACAGCTCGTGGTAAGCCTATCGTTAACATTCTTCCACTAGAAGAAGGTGAGCGTATCACGGCTATCCTGCCAGTGTCTGAGTTCAGCGCTGATAAGTACATCTTTATGGCAACTGGCGACGGTACTGTGAAGAAGACATCACTGGATCAGTTCTCTAACGTGCGTTCTAACGGCCTAATCGCTGTGAACCTACGTGACGATGACTCGCTAATCGGTGTTGATATCACTAACGGCGACAGTGACGTGATGCTGTTCTCTAAGCAGGGTAAAGTGGTTCGCTTTAGCGAAGACAAAGTCCGTGCAATGGGTCGTACTGCGGCAGGTGTTCGCGGTATGAAGCTGGCTGACGATGACCAAGTTGTGTCTCTGATTGTTCCTTCAAACGAAGGTGATATTCTAACAGTGACGCAAAATGGTTACGGTAAGCGTACTGAGCTTGAAGAGTACCCAACTAAGGGTCGTGCAACACAAGGTGTGGTTTCAATCAAAGTCTCTGAGCGAAACGGTCCAGTTGTTGGCGCTGTCCAAGTTGAAGAAGGCGACGAAATGATGATGATCACCGATGCAGGTACGCTAGTACGTACTCGCGTTGCAGAGGTGAGCCAAGTCGGTCGTAACACTCAAGGTGTCACGCTAATCCGTACTGCTTCTGATGAGTCTGTAGTAGGTCTACAGCGCATCGATGAAGTGGAAGAGTTAGCAGAAGTTGAAGGTGAAGAGGGGACAGAAGGCGCAGTAGCAGATGCTGCAGCAACCGATGCTCCTGAAGCACCAGCAGCGGACGACGCTTCTGAAGAGTAATCAGATACTCGAATGATAGAAAACCTGCCTTATGGCAGGTTTTTTTTCGCTTGTCGTTTTAATGTCGATACAAGGTTCTTGTTAAGTTGTTGAAATAATTGAGATAATATGCTGGAATGGATTGATTTTATAGAATTGACCATCAATAATAGTGAACGAGGCTTTCTTGCCCAGATTGTTGTTAATTGAACTAAAAATGAAGGTGAGTTAAATGGATTTACCCGTTCAAGCGTATTTGTTGATAGGTTTCTTTGTCACTGTGATCCTAGTTATTGGTATAGGATATGCTCTCTATAGGTTTTACAAATAGTTAGAGTAGTCTCGCTATTTTTAGAATCATTACGAGACAAAAAGACCCGCTTGCGAACAAGCAGGTCTTTTTACTGTTATCGAGGGTGTGATTGCTATGGGTTAGCTTACCTTAAACTTCCCAATCGTCTTCTTAAGCTCTTCCATCATTTCAAGCTGTTTGTCGATTTTGCTTAGCATCTTGCGTGTGTCTGCCACGCTGTCTTCGGCCAGTTGATCCACAGACACGGTCTGCTGACTGATTTCACCGGAAGCGATGGCTTGCTCATTCACCATAGATGCGATCTCTTGAGACTGAGAGTCGATCATTTCCATCGTTTGATGAATTTCGCGTAGCTTATTGTCGACTTCCGCAATCATATCCACACCTTGCTCGGTTTTTGAGCGGCCAATGCGCAGAGAATCTACCGCGTTTGCCGCAGAGCTTTGTAGCGTGGCGATGATGCCTTCAATATCCACAGTAGACTCTTGAGTACGCTGGGCTAGGGTACGAACTTCGTCAGCAACGACTGCAAACCCACGTCCTTGCTCACCTGCACGAGCGGCTTCAATCGCGGCGTTGAGCGCGAGTAGGTTCGTTTGCTCCGCGACGCCTTTAATCACCTCAAGTACACTAGTGATTGCGGTGGCATTGTCATTAAGAACGGCAACTACTTCCTCAGATTTAGAGACATCTTGGTAGATGTCATTCATCAGAGTGCTTGCATCATGGGTTAATGTTTGGCTCTGCTGAGAATTCGTTGACGCATCCGAAGCATGTTGTTGCGCTGTCTGTGCATTGTCCGCAATGCCACTGATCGTTTGTGACATCTCCGTCGAAGCGGTGGCAATTTGCTCAATGTAGCTCTTTTGACGGCCAATGGTGTTGCCAAAGTGCTCAGCGATACGATGCAGTTCAATCGCATCGTTAGTGACTTGCTCAGTGGTTCGAAGGCTAAGCTGTGTAGTCTGCTGGATATCGTTGACAAAGATGTTAAACGAGCGACTCAGTTTGCCTAGCTCATCATCATGTTGGTATTCCAAACGTTGTGTTAGATCGCCTTCGCCTACAGCGATATTGTCCATAGCGGTGACAACATTGTTTAAAGGCTTAGTTAAGAAGCGATTAATGATGACCAACATGGCGATGCCGCTGATGATCAGCACCAACAGAATCACCGTGACTGTTCCCCAGAAAGTCGCTTGAATTGGCTCGCTAATTAAGGTCTCCGGCACCATGAAGCCAACACGCCAATCCAGTTCGAGAGTTGGGTCAGTAACGGCTTCCACAAATACTAGGTGAGGCTTACCGTTAAATGATACAGAACCAATGGTTTGTTGCTGGCGGCTGACTTGATTTTGAAGTTCGGCAAATCCAGAGGTATTGGCAAATACTTTGTCAATGTCGGCTAGAGTAGGCAGTGTCGACATGTCAATACGGTCTTGAGTATCGTTAAATGCGATGATGCCACCATCAGAAGCAATTAAAAAGCCAGTGCCAACACCTTGATAGCGCATTTTATCTATCAAGCCTTGCTTGATTTCTGTCCCTAGAATATCAATGCCTAAGACACCAATAAGTTGCTGCTTATTATCTTTCACCGTAGTTTTAATTGAAGTAACAATACTTTTATCGTTGGCATCAATTTGTGGTTTTGTAATGAAAAGGCGATCTTTTTCTAGTGCTTCAAACCACCAAGGTCGCTTGGTAGTGTAATAGTCAAGATTGTTATAACGACCGTTGAGATCGAAGTATTCATGAGTATTGGCTGGGGCGTAGAAAACCGATTTGATCAATGGATCGTGCTTTGAAATAGATTGAAAGGTATCAACAATCGACTGATAGGTAGGGTCGCTATCTATGTTAGAGCCCCGCTGAGTATAGTTGGCAAACCAGTTGTTAATAAACGGGTTTTCTGCCAAGGTTGTGACCACACGTGAGCGCTCGCGAAAGAACTCGTGAATGGAGCGTACGGTTTTTTCAGTGACTAACTGAACTTCCTGAGTCACTTGACTCTCTACAGAAGCGGAGCGCTGATTAACAATAAAATAGGAAGCGAATATTGATATCGTTACCATAATAGTGGCGATCGCTAGCACTAGCTTCTTAGCGATCGAATCCATCAATCTCATAAATACTCCTTAAATTTAGAAGATTGCACGTATATTTGCGGGGATCCTAGAGGATTGGCGGCTATTTTCACACAGACATAAAATATTTAAAACAAATTATGAAGTGGAATAACCGAAGCTGGCATAACTGTCATGAGAATGATGGGTTTTATTAATGATGTCATTAGTAAAGGTAAATGGAACTAATGACATCATCGGAATTGGATTACATATTGCTTACGTTTTTTTGCTCTAGGCTGTCACCTTTCGATTCATTCAGCAGACTTGCGTATAGTCCATTAAATTCGATGAGTTGCTGGTGATTTCCACGTTCGACAATTTCGCCCTTGTCGAGCACCAGAATAATGTCAGAGTGTTTAATGGTACTTAGGCGATGTGCGATGGCGATGACGGTTTTGTCTTGATACAAACGACTCATCGCTTTTTGGATTAAATCTTCTGTAATGGAATCGACAGAGCTGGTGGCCTCATCAAGCATCATGATTTGCCCACCTTGCGCGATAGCCCGGGCAAACGAGATCAACTGCGTTTGTCCAACTGAAAGGTTTGCGCCATTTTTGTCGAGTTTGAAGTCGTAATTATTTGGGAGTTGATCGATAAAGCGATCGGCGTAGACGTAGCGTGCCGCTTCGATGACTTGCTCGCGGCCGACGCCTTGTTTCCCAAGCGCAATATTGAAATCGATGCTCTGCTCAAATAGGTGAACATCCTGCATCATCATCGAGAACAAATGAGCGCAATCTTCTGCCGCGATATGTGATAGCTCAATACCATTGAGCAAAATACTGCCTTCATAGTCGCGATAGGTCTTAGTGATCAAACGCATGATGGTTGACTTACCAGAACCCGTAGAGCCCACCAATGCGACTTGATGGCCTTTGTTCAGGGTAAACGACACCTTGCTTAACACATACGGTCCATCTTGTTTGTATCGGAAGCTAACATCACGAAACTCTAAGCTTTGGAACTCTTTGAGCTTTGGCTTGATCTCATCACTTGGTAGCAATGTATGTCCTTCTTCCTCAAGCGGTTCTACAAATAGCTCCTCAATATGGTCAAAAGCGGCAAAGGAGCTTTGAATAGATGCAATTTGAGAGGTGAAGTCTCGGATCGGAATGAACACTTTCTCTAATGTGTTGATAAAGGCAATCAACACCCCTAGCGTGAGCGAAGCTTCGAGCACTTGGCCGGAGCCAAACCAAATCATTAGCGCGATGGTGATTGAGGTGACGCCAGAGATAAACGCGAACAGAATCGCATCGTATTTGTTCACCTTCATCTGCGCAGCCAAAAACTCATCAGTATAGCTTTGGTATTTGGTCTCTACTTCTTGCTCGGCGCGATATAGCTGCACGGTTTTCACCCCAAGCAGTACTTCTTGCAGGTATCCAATGCCTCTCGCAAGAGCAGAGCGGGTGATCTGATGCATTTGACGTAGTCGATTACGCACATAGACGGTTAAATAAATCACCGGGGGCATCACGACTAAGACCACCATAGTGAGCTTCCAGTCGATAACGAGCATCATGATCAAAAGGGCAATAGTATTTAAGCTGTCTCTGACTAGTCCCACCACGGCTTGGACAAAGGAATCACCAATGGTTTCCAAATCGCTAGTGAGTCGCGACAGTGTGATTCCAATAGGGGTGTTATCGAAGTAGCTACGCGGCAGTTTAAGCACACGCGATACCAACACAGAGCGCATATCGGCAATAGTGAATTGACCCGTTTTGCGGAGATTGTAGGCATAGGTAGTGTCGACGATATAACTAGCAATCAGCACAGTGACTAAGTAAAGGATTGGCGTGAGCAAACCATCAATGTTGCCGTGAGACAGATAACCGTCGATCACTTGGATAATCAGCCAAGGAAATAGCAAACTGCACGCGATGGAGAGCGGCAGCATAGCGACACCTATCCACGCCGTACGTCGATAAGGCTGAGCAAATTGAAAGAAGTGCTTGAGGTATTTTACATCTAACCCTTTTAGCATGGGTTTGCCTCCGTTTCCGTTTGCTGTAGTAGCCAAGTCTCTTTGTAGTAATCACAGGTTTTCAGTAGCGTTGAATGGTCGCCTTTGGCGAGTACTTTACCTTCGCTAAGCACGATGATTTCATCCATATATTCCAAGGCATTGACGCGATGAGAGACCACGAGCACGGATTGATGCTCCAATCTTGAAAACAGACCTTCGAGTATCTTCCTTTCTGTTTCGTAATCCACGGCTGAGAGTACATTGTCCATAATAAGCAAATCGCAGGGCTCTAGCAGTGCTCTCGCAATACTCAAGCGCTGTTTCTGTCCGCCAGAAAGCATGACGCCTTTTTCACCCACCACGGTTTGCGCTTTTTCCTCAAAACGCTCCACGTCGCCAGCCAGTTGACTCAGCTCCAATACGCCTTGAACATCGTCGTCACTAATCGTTCGACTCCCACTACCGAACTGGACGTTTTCAGTGATGGTTGCAGAGAACAAATAGGGATCTTGAGTAATGGTTTTTACAAAGCGCCTCAAATCATTTCTGGAGAAGCTGGTGATATCGCGATCGCCAAGAAAAACGGAGCTACTTGGTACATCGAGATGGTGGTTAAGACAGTTCACTAGGGTCGTTTTCCCAGCGCCAATACTTCCTAAAACACCGACTTTCTTACCCGGCGGAATATCGAAACTAATGCCATCAAGGATTGGCGCATCGTCTTTAGAATAGCGGTAGGTAAGATTACGCACCGAGAAAGTTTGCCCTTTAAGAGAATCAAGCGTGTCTTCTGATAAGGTTTTGGTGTCAATCTCAGGTACCTCAGCGTTCAAGATAGTTTGGCAGCTGGCAATACCGACCATACCGCGTTGATAAATGGTCGCGATTCGCCCCAGTGCCATTAGCGGTATCGAGAGCAGCACTGAATAGGTTAAAAATGCGGTGATTTCACCAAGAGTCAGTTCTTGCTGCATCAACATATAGCCGCCGAGACCTAAGATGAGGATCTTCATGACATTGTTAGCGTAATCCAACACGGGCATGTAGAACACTTGGATGCGAGTCAGCTTCATTTGGCATTTGAGCAGCTTTTGATTGAGTGCGTCGGTTTCGGCTTGTACCCAAGCTCCCATTTGTTGGCTTTTGATCAAGTCAATGGCAGAAAGGTAACTCATTAGTTCAGCGGAATATTTTTGTAATCGACGCATATGCTCCATGTGCAAATCTTTCATTTTGGTGAAGCCGATTCGAAAGATCACAAAGGCAATGATGATTGGGATCACCGAATACAGAGTCAATTCGGGTGAAATGCGCCACATCCATAGCGGGGTTAACGATAACGCCAGTAGGGTATTAAATAGCTGCAGGAATCCGACACCAAACATCAATCGAATCCCCATTAAGTCGTTATTAACGATAGAAATCAGATGTCCCGAAGCGAATTTACTGTGGAACTCATTTGGGAGGCGATTAAGTTTTTTCAGCAGGATGTTTTTTAGCTCAGCTTCCGTTATACGACCAGGGTTGAGGCCATAAATACGCGATAGTATGCGCGTAATGATCATCGCAATGGCCATCACTACGACGATAGAGACGTAATACTGCAATTGGCCATAGCTTTCGCTGCTGATGCCATCAAGCAGATCGATCGCTAATTGGATGTAGCGCGGGATCTCAACTTGTAACCAGTTAACGAGGAAAATGAAAACAATCGCCAGCAAATAAGAGGTGCGATTTAAACGCAAAAAGTGCGCGATAAACTGGGTTTTGGTCATTAGAGACTTTCTTGTCGGTGAAACAGTTAGGTGAAGAAATAATTTGGCTCATCCAATCACGTGCATGAATAAGTGTACACGTGACGCCATGAAAAAACAGCAAACTGTAATATTGATGGCCAAAGAATCAAAATCAGTCAGAAGCGATTATCGTACGTACTTGTGACACGGTGGCCTTTGGATGTTGATAATCAACAGGCAACTCCACAATGGCGTGACCTTTAGATAGAAACAGTGAAGGGAAGCTGTTGCCGCCAATACTGCGAGCGAAAGCGATCTCTTTGAGCAAAGCTTGATGTGTTTCTTTTGCGGTGAGATCTCGCGTAAAGCGGCCTCTATCCAGACCAATTTCGGTTGCGATGTCGATGAGAACGGAATTATCGCTCGGGTTCTTCGCTTCAAGATAGTAGGCGTTTTGTATCGCCGCGTACATTTCAAACTCGGCGTCTTGAGCACGAGCAGCAATAATCGCGCGGCAAGCAGGATAAGTTGCGCGCCTTGGTTCGTTAAGCGTCCAAAAGTCATGATTGAACTCGGTTCCCAAGTAGCTCTCGATTTTGCGCCAGTACTCTGCTATCTGAGTTCGCATCTGCATGGGCATCGGCGTATCGGTATCTTCAGCCAGCCCACCTAAAACGTATTGGATTTCTACGTCGCCGCCTAGTGACGCTTTGATGGACTCCCAAGTCGGTTTATAGCCCCAACACCATGAACACATGGGGTCGTAAACATAGTAAAGAATGGCAGAGGGGGAGTTCATAGTGGGATTCCTAATCGACGTGTCCATGTCTAAGTGCTCACCTTAGCATGGATGGATTTGAGCTCAAAGGCGTGTTGTTTGATGCAGATTATAGATTTATCTTGATGATGATGTAAATTGTTCGCATTATCAAAAGGGGTGGAAAATGAAAACAATTGTGATTTTTGGTGCCAGCAGTGGGCTGGGGTTTGCTGCAGTGCGCTATTTTGCTAGCCAAGACATCAAAGTTATTGGTATAGCAAGAAACCCACAAAAGGAAGCGGACTTGGATTCCCTTTGCGAAAAGCTCATCGCATGTGATGCAACAGAATTCGACGCTGTTAATAGCGCTGTATCAGAGTTACCAAAGGATGCGGTTGTGTTGTCTACCATGGGTAGTTTTAGATCGGATAAGCCAGTGGATTACATTGGACACCGCTATTTAGTCGATGCTTTGGAAAAGCACGGTATTCACCGCTTTTTAATGGTGACTTCGCTTGGATGTGGTGATTCATGGCAGTACCTTTCTGAACGCGCGAGAGCGGGCTTTGGGGCTGCAGTTCGAGAAAAATCGCTAGCAGAGGCGTGGCTGGCGAGTAGTGCACTCGACTATACCATTTTAAGGCCTGGTGGTTTGAAAGATGGTGAGGTCACAGAGCAAGGGAAATTGTCTCAACATGTGGAAGTTCATGGTGCGATTCATCGCAGCGAAGTTGCACGCTTAGTGCACCAATTGTTGTTGAATGATGCAAGTATCGGTCAAATCTATCAATGTGTTGACCCAACAGTTAGCTACTACTAACGAAAAAGGCAGGTCAAATCCTGCCTTTTGTGTTTTCTAAATGAGGTTAGTCTACACGAGTATTATTCAGCGCATAGTTCCAAACGCGATAGAAGTAGAAAATGTAGCCAATGCCTAATGTCAGTATCGATATTACAAACCACAATAGCACGTGGCCGAGGTCGCTAAACAAGTCGATATCGCAATCCATTTTTCTCTCTCTTCCCATATCATCGACCACGTAGGTGCGGTTGAGAATGAACTTGGAGAAGGAATAGGGGAAAAAGAACAGCGCGATGCCAAAAGTGACGAAGCTTAGTATCAGCCAAATTAACAAATGTCCCAGAATATCTAAGATGGCGACGTCGGCTTTGAGTCTCATTTTGATTTCCTTTAGTGAAAAAAATGGCTTTCGTTAGAAAGCCATTCAAACAAACATTATTGAGTGACGGTTTTCTCTTGAATCACCGAATTATAGCGTTCAAAACCGGCTTTTAGATCTTCAATCAAATCTTCGACACTTTCTAAACCGATATGAAGACGAATCAGAGTACCCTCAAAGTTTGGATTAGCAACGGTGCGCAGGGAGTGAAAGCTCTTTGGTTCGTTGGCGAGGATAAGGCTTTCAAAACCGCCCCACGAGTAGCCCATGCTGAAGTGTTTCATGCCATCCAGCAGCGCAGTGGTTGCACGTGGGTAGCTCGATTTCAACACGAATGAGAACAGGCCGTTACCGCCGGTAAAGTCACGCTTGAAATATTCGCTGCCAGGACAAGACTCAAGGGCAGGGTGGCGAACATGATCCACTTCTGGGCGCGTGGCTAACCACTCTGCAACCTTCAAGCTGCTTTCGGCATGCTGACGCAATCTCACATCCAGCGTGCGGATACCACGTAGGCCAAGATAAGCATCATCAGGAGAGACGCACTGACCCATGAGGTAGCTCTGTTCGCGGAGTTGATCCCAGTACTTCTCGTGAGTGACAGCGGTACCTAGCATTACATCCGAGTGACCTACGATGTACTTAGTCGCTGCTTGAATCGAAATGTCGACACCATGCTCAAATGGAGAGAAGTTAACACCGGCCCCCCACGTGTTATCCAGCATCACAATGACGTCATTTTCATGAGCAATTTTTGCCATACCTGGAACGTCTTGCACTTCCATGGTGATAGAGCCCGGGGATTCAAGGAACAGAATTTTGGTGTTTGGCTGGATAAGATCTTTAATGCCTTGGCCAATCATTGGGTCATAGTAAGTGGTCTCTACGCCCATCTTCTTCATGATGCTGTCACAGAAGTCACGAGTTGGCTCGTAACAAGTGTCAACCATCAGAATGTGGTCGCCAGTCTCGACAAAGGCAAGAATCGCATTAGAGATAGCGGCAGTACCACACGGGTAGAGTGCACAGCCAACACCGCCTTCGATCTCTGTCATCGCATCTTGGAAAGCAAAATGCGTGTTGGTGCCACGACGACCATAAAATAGGGTCTTATTGGCGCGGTTCACGGTAGCGTGATGCTTTTCAGCGACAGTATCAAAGACAACGGTAGAGGCGCGTTGTACTGGCGGGTTTACGACTCCGTTTGTCCACTTTTTATCGCGGCCAGCGGTGACAAATTTGGTGGTTTTGCTTTCTGACATTAAAGATCCCTGTCTGTATTCAAACCGCAATGTGTTTGAGATTCATGCTTAGATAACAGCAATAAACCATGAAGGCCAAAGAGTTGCAAGTCTTTGGCCTTCATCAATCGCTATGATCAGAGCAGTGGGTTGAACAGGTAGAACAGCCGTTCGAAGAAGCGATGGTAAATGCTGCGTTGTTGCCATTGGCTGTAATCGACCAGTTCAGCACTTTCAATGTAGTGACTTTGTAACTTGTGCATTTTGTGGGTGAACACGGGATCTTCTACAGCAAGTGTCACTTCAAAGTTAAGCCACAAGCTGCGCATATCCATATTGACGGTGCCGACTAAGCAGAACAGCTCATCAATCACGACCGATTTTGTATGCAACAGACCACCATCAAACTCATGGATTTTAACCCCAGCGGAAAGCAGCTCGGTATAGAATGCTCGTGATGCCCATTTGACCATCATTGAGTCGTTGTGTTTTGGGATCACTAATTCGACGTTGACGCCGCGCTGTGCGGTCGTTTTTATGGTTTCAAGCAGATCAGCACTTGGGACGAAATACGGCGTAGTAATTCGCACCGACTTTTCCGCTTGGTGCATAGCAATGGTCAGCACCTGACCGATCAGTTGATCGGGCATGCCAGGACCTGACGGTACGACTTGAACTGGCTTTGAGTCTTTTGGAATATCGATTTGGCATTCGGGTTGAATGGGTAATTGCCTGTCGCCGGTTTCAACTTCCCAGTCCCAGCAGTGAATAGCAGAAAGCACATTGACCGTTGGCCCCTCAATTCGAACCATAATATCAATCCACTGACCCACTCCCGAGCTTTGTTTGAAGTAAGCGGGGTCGACCATGTTCATGGAACCGGTATAGGCTACCTCATCATCAATGACGATGATCTTGCGGTGCTGTCGCAGATCCAATCGACGTAAGAAAATACGCCATGGTGAGACTTCCAGCCCTTCCACTAATTCGATGCCTCCATCGCGCATCATACTTGCCCAGTGGCTACGGAAAAAGGTTGGGCTACCTGCTGAGTCGAGGAGAACTTTAACGTCCACACCACGTTTGGATGCTTGGATGAGTGCTGCGGCCACCGAATCGGCGAGGCCGCCTGGATACCAGATATAAAACACCATACGAATACTGTGTTTGGCGTTTTCAATATCATTAATAACAGACAGTAAGATTTCTTGCGGTGTCGTTTGCAGTTGTAATTCGTTGCCACACAAGGCAGGAATACCCATGCGCTTGTTACACAAATTATCGATTTTGGAAATGTGTGTACCCATGTTGTCGGGCACATGAGCATTACAATCGTTCAGTTGAAAGAACCATTCTTCGAAAGGCTGGAACATGACCCGAGCGCGCTCTGCGCGTTTACGGCCAAGGTTGAGTTCACCAAACATGAAATAGCAAATCACGCCAACCACTGGAATGATATAAATCACCATTAGCCACGCAAGAGAAACACTGACTGCGCGCCGCTTGAGCACAACCCGCAATGTCACACCGGCAACGAGTACCCAATACAAGCCAATGCCTGCGAGTGTTAGAAAGTGATAAACCTTGTCCATTTAGCCTCGATAGAAAGACAGTTTTGGAAATAATAATCTCAGAATCAAGTATTTGGAATAGTTAACTGTCTGTCAAATACAACGAGTCACTGCTGTGAGCGTTAAGTGTTAAGGAACGTAAATGCAATGGGTGTGAAATTACCAATGGAATAGAACAAAGTGTCGAGGAATGGTTAATGTGCGTTTACATCTGATGGTATTACGAGCGAACTATAGTGAAATAGAATGGAAAATCGCCAGGTAATAGTTTTGGGCTTCCAATTGTAAAGATTACCTGCTTTACTTGCTACCCATTCGCAAAAGTCCTGGAAAATTTGTGGTGTAAATGTTTTTGTACACTGTCAATGTCAGGAGTGAGAAAGACTTCGCACATGGAATAGCCGTCGTATATTGGCGACAGCTTGCGTTGCTATTTGTATCAAGGAAAGCCACTCTCAATTTCACGTCGAAAATCGACGGTTTGGTACAAAACAATGACAAGTTCCGATAGAGGACAATTCACTTCCCGATTTGGTTTTATTATGGCTGCCGCGGGAAGCGCAGTAGGCTTAGGTAATGTTTGGGGGTTTCCAACTCAGACAGCGACAAACGGTGGCGCGGCATTCTTGCTGGTTTACCTGTTTATGATGGCGCTGTTGGCGTTTCCAATGTTGATCGCTGAGCTGACAATTGGCCGTTATGGTCAATCCAACCCAATTGCATCACTTCGCAAAATATGGGTAAAAAACAAGCCGGTTGCTGCCATGTTTGGTGTGATTGCGCTGCTTACCGCTTCCATGATTCTTAGCTTTTACGCCATTCTAGCTGGTTGGCTAATCGGTTTTGGTCTTGCGCCTATTGCTGATGTTATTGGGCTAAATGGTGTAGCTGACTGGTTAGTAACGTTCGGCACGGCTCGAAACGTAAGCTTAACGGTTCTGTTCATGTTGATGACGGTGTTTGTTGTGAAACGCGGTGTTTCCGATGGGATCGAAAAGTGGTCATCTCGCTTGATGCCAGTCCTTTTTGTGCTTTTCATTGTTCTAATTGGTTATATCTTTACCCAAGATGGTGCTATGGACGGACTGGAAATGTATCTGGTACCGAAATGGAACCACCTAAATGCGAGCCTTGTGGTTAATGCAATGGGTCAGGCGTTTTTCTCTTTGTCGCTTGGCGTGGGCGCAATGATGGTATACGGCTCTTATCTTAGCAAAGACATCAATATTCCAAAGACGGCGGGGCAGGTGGCGATCATCGATACTGGCGTTGCGTTTATGGCGGGTTTGCTGATTCTTCCTGCTATGTTTGTTGCTAAAGAGAATGGCGTGCAGATTTTCAATGAGCTTGGTGAGCTGATTAGCTCTGGTAACCTGGTGTTTGTGGTACTGCCAGCGCTTTTTGAATCCATGGGGCTAGCTGGTGAAGTCATTGGCATCGCATTTTTTGCGCTCATGGTTATTGCGGCATTAACGTCCTCTATCGCCATGTTAGAAGTGCCAGTATCTTGCCTTCAAGAAGAAGCGAAGATGTCTCGCAACAAAGCGACCATGATCCTAGGTGGCACCATTTTGCTGTGTAGCGCCATTATTGCTGCGAACTTCAATGCGTTGTTCGACTTAGTCGCAACCGCCTCTACGGTTTATATGCAGCCGCTGCTTGGCGTGGTGTGGGCTGTGGTTATTGGTTGGATTTGGAGCCGCAATTCACTGCTTGAAGAAATCAGACAAGGCAACCCAGAAATTGAACAGACTTGGTTTTGGAAAATTTGGCCTTGGTATGTGAAGTTTGTATGTCCGGCGGCAATTTTGATCGTCTTTGCTTATCCTTTCCTCTGATCACTCAATATCAGAAACACAAAAGCTGCTCTTCGGGCAGCTTTTGTGTATCATCCGAGCCAAATAATTCAAAGTTACCTCTTTCATGTTCGATATTCAGTTTGAAAATGATGATTTTGTGGTCATCAACAAGCACCCTGGAGTCAGTGTTCACAAAGATGACGGGGATACCATGTTGGTGCAAGAAGTGGCGACCTTTGTTGGTTGTCCGCCACTATTTTTGGTGCATCGCCTCGACAAAATGACCTCAGGTTTGCTGATCTTAGCCAAACGTTCCGAGGTGGCCGCTGAGTTCTCGCAACTGTTCCAGCAACGCCAAATGGACAAGTTCTATCTGGCGATTGGCAGCAAAAAGCCCAAGAAAAAGCAGGGTACCATCTCTGGAGATATGGAACGCTCGCGTCGAGCGTCATGGAAGCTGGTGGCGACTAAGAATAACCCAGCAGTGACACAGTTCTTCTCCTTAGCGGGTGAAGAAGGTGAGCGGGCCTTTTTGTGTCGACCATTGACAGGAAAAACGCATCAAATTCGTGTGGCGCTTAAATCAGTGGGCTCTGCGATTGTGGGTGATCCTATTTATGGCCAGAGTACAGGGGTTGATCGCGGCTATCTTCATGCTTATGCATTGCGCTTTACTCTGTTTGACCAAGAGTATGAGTTTATCTGCGACCCGCGAAACGTTAATCTTGGCACTAAATGGAACAGCGCGGCTTTGAATAGCGCAATCGAACAATGGTCTAAACCGTGGGAGTTAGTATGGCCGAAGAAATGACCTCATCACATGACAATCAAGAGCTACAAGAGAATCTAGAGCCACAAGGTCAAGTGATGCAGGCCGACAAATTGGGCGTGTTCTTCGAACAAGTTGAGACAGCTTTGGCGTCTGCGCCAACTGAAGTTCGCCGTTTATTTCATGGCCGAGGTAAGTGCTTCCCTGGTTTGGATCAATTGACTTGTGATTGGGCGGCCAATCAGTTGCTGGTAAACTTGTTTAAGCCTGTCGACGAGATTTTCCTAACGACACTGCAACAAGGTTTAATGGAGTTAGCGGCTTCAACCATTTGGGAAAAGGCTCAAGGCAAAGCCGTAGTATTGCAACACAGATACAGCGACGGCGCGCCGTCAGAAGTACTTTGGGGTGAGCTCGATAGTAAACCTATGGTTGAAGAGCTGGGTTGTCAGTATCAACTCGATATTGGTCGCAACCAAAATTTCGGACTATTTCTTGATATGCGAAATGGTCGTGAATGGGTGAAGTCCAAAGCGGAAGGTAAGCGTGTTCTTAACCTATTTGCCTACACTTGTGGCTTTTCGGTCGCAGCGATAGCTGGTGGTGCGGAGCATGTGGTTAACGTCGATATGGCGCGTTCATCGCTCAACAAAGGGCGCGATAATCACCGCTTAAACAACCATGATCTAAGCCAAGTAAGCTTTCTTGCCCACGACATTTTTAAGTCTTGGGGGAAAATCAAAAAGTATGGCCCATATGACATTGTCGTGATTGATCCACCATCATTCCAAAAAGGCAGCTTTGCGTTAACCAAAGACTATAAGAAGATCTTAAGACGTTTGAATGAGTTGCTCACGCCCAATGGGGAAGTAATGGCGTGTGTGAACTCGCCAGCGGTCACGCCGGATTTTCTGATTGAAGGTATGGCAGAGGAAGCGCCGCAGTTGAGTTTTGTTGAGCGTTTACCAAACCCTGAAGAGTTTGCGGATGTAGAGCTGGATGCTGCCTTGAAGGTATTGCTGTTCAAATAGTAAAAATAGCACTCGATGAGTGCTATTTTTTTGTCTCAGAAATGAAGTTAGGTGCTGCTAGGTATTATTGTTCTTCAAGGGAATGACGATGTTTTTCGAGGGTGCGAAACATGGGTGGGGCAAACGTTTTTATCAAACAGTTACAAATTTTGCAGCCTCCGATCGATTGAACAACTATTTCGTGTATTTTTTCTGCCATGTAATTGATCTCATGCAGCGATACTGTGATCAGTAACACACAGCCCATGTTCAATTGTGCTTACTAAGGTTAGAATCCGTGCCAGTTTTATTTGGCACAAACAGGAAAGGCTTCTGATGACTACTCCAACTCAGTTCGAACTCTATGACATCCTCAAGACCTATGAGGACAACTATCAAAATGGGCCCTTCTTTGATGCTAAATTTCCGACTCGCCCTGCAATCACTCAAACTCAAAAAGTATTCGACTTTGAGGTGAACTCTCGTCTTGGCGTACCTGCGGGTCCTCTTTTAAATAGCCACTGGTGTGATATCTACGCCAAGCTTGGTTTTGACATTCCAGTCTATAAAACAGTACGAAGTGTCGAACGCACTTGTCACCCAGCGCCAAACTGCATCTTCCTAGATACTAACGAGCAGTTCAGTAACGGCGACATCAATGCTGAGATCCACCCTGGTGGACGTCCTTCACAAGACGAGCGTATCACCATCACAAACTCTTTTGGTGTTCCTTCACTTGCGCCCTCTGTTTGGATGAAAGACATCGAGGAAGGCAATCGTAAGATGGGTAAAAACCAGCTGATAATCGTATCGGTGAATGGTACACCCGGTCTAGATGAACGTGACCTCGTTGAAGACTATGGTTATGTTTCAGCAATGGCGAAAGAAGCGGGTGCCAAGGTTATTGAAGTGAACTACTCTTGCCCAAACCTAGGTGGTAGTACAGAAGGAGCTCTGTTCTCAGACCCTGAAAACTCAGCACTAGTATCGAAAAAAATCCGCGAATCGATTGGCGATACTCCTTTACTTATTAAACTTGGTTGGATGCCAGCAGAGCAACTTGAGAAAGTGATTGAAGCAAACCGCCCATATGTTGACGGTTTTGCGGCAATTAACACTATTCCTCGTCAAGTTGTCACTCCAGATGGTAAAGCTGCACTACCGGGTGAAGGACGTCTCTCAAGCGGTACTTGTGGTTATGCTATCGGAGATCTGGCAGAAGAAGTTACCAGCAACCTGATTGATCTGCGTACTAAGTGGAAAGACGACTTCGTTATCTGCTCTGTTGGTGGCATGATGAATGCTGAAGACTTACACCGCCGTCTAGAGATGGGCGCAGACATGGTAATGAGTGCCACTGCAGCCATGTGGGACCCATACCTTGCGCAGAAATTCCACGAGTATAAGTAACCACTCAATCTGCGTTAACTAACGATTTCAAGATTTAAGGGCATCAGTGTTTTGGCACTGATGCCCTTTTCGAATTCGAATTTAAAAGGGCAGCTTTGCACTGGCTAAAGACTATAAGAAGATCTTGAGACGTTTGAACGAGCTGCTAACACCCAATGGTGAGGTAATGGCGTGTGTGAACTCACCAACGGTGACGCCTGATTTTCTGATAGAGAGTATGGCGGAAGAGGCACCTCAATTGAGGTATATCGAGCGTTTGCCAAACCCTGAAGAATTCGAGGATATAGACCCAGATGCGGCCTTGAAGGTATTGTTATTCCAACAGAAAAATATTACTCAATGAGTGCCGCTTTTTGGACTTAAGACAAGAAGTGTTGATGGACGAACATTGTGCATTAAGATATGTGTTTCCATTTCTTGAATGGTGAGATGGGGGGAGCCTCGTTTTTACACTGGCAGCACAGCCCCAAATTTCGTCATCCCGCACTCGATGCGGGATCTACGCAATACGCACACCGAAAAATTACTAGGGTGCTGCCACTGACTGTTATTGCCTAGCATAGTTTCTAGCTAACTTTTGGACAGAAATGCTCTACATCCCTTCATTTCTAACATACCCCATATATCCGTCATCCTCGCGAAAGTGAGGATCTCTTACCGCGTGTAATTGACTGAAAATATTCGACTAAGTCACGTAATTCAGCTTCGCGACGCGCCGCATGAGATCCCCTTTTTCAAGGGGATGACAGTGATTTTTTTTTGGGGGGGAGGAAGCGCGAAATGGGGCAAAGACGTATTTGCAGAGTCTGCGACAAAAACACGCCCTTGGATAGAACTGTGCCAGTGATTCGACTAAATTAGCACTCAACCCTAGGTACGCAGTAATCAGGGGCATTTGAGCCATTGCTACCTACACAGGTGTTCAAACCATATAAAAATAGGAGTATCAATGCCACTTGAATGATGCGTGTTAATACCAAAGTAGCAATGTCCCCAGCTTTACGTTTTGCTCGGTTTACTCGTTCTTCATGAGTAGGCAATGGGCGGAGAGACCAATTCAATGTGCCATCATTACGCACAACGCAGAAAGAGCCAGTACCATCACTAAAACGAACATGAATATCAACTTCACCCTCCTCCCAAACGTACCTCTCTTGCATCCCTTTGAAAGTAGCTTTGGCTATTGTTCTAATACCTGTCCAGCTGTCAGAAAAACAGACTTTTGTGCCTATAGGATATGTTTGTAGGAATAGATGCATAGCGCGATCTGCCTGTGACTGTTCAGGCTGAGGGGCTGGCTTTTTTTCTATAGTTCATCGGAGAGGTCTCTGGCAGGGTAATTGACATAAAAAAGTAAGCTCTGAATAGCTACCAATTCCATAGACACTTTGTGGCATAAGAAAAAATAGGTCAAACAACCTCGTATAGAAATGAGGTACAGAACAGTTCTAGCTTAGAATGGGGCAGATATAAGTTGTTGCAGAATCTGCAATCACTGAGCTTTCTCGTTGCTCGGGCAACTATTGCAAAAATTGCAACAGCTCAACTACTACCGAGGAATCCTCGATAGTTGCTTGATAAGCAATGTGCATATTTTGCACATTGCTTAGTTCTACTGCCGAAGCGACGAGATCAGAACCGGGTTGGAGCAGAGGTGATTTACGAAATAACCTGTTTCGCAATTGTGCAAGACCCTCTTGCATAATTGGTTACTAGAGTTTGTCCAACAACCTGTTGGACAATTAGGAAACAGCTTGTTTCACAAATAAATCTCATGATGGTTTCTTGCGCTCTAAACACATCTTGGGGCAAAGGTGTGTTTGCCAAGATCGAAGTCAGCAAGTCCTTGGACATAAACAATTTAGATTAATCACTCTATAGCGACAATTTTAGATTAGGTAATACCATGGTTTATGCATTGCGCACCTGCCAATGTAGAGGCATGAAGCGCCGTAACATTGGCCTGGTTTTTCGAATTATTAGAGTCGATTGTTCACGAGTCGTTTCTCGTCATATTTGGCATCTGGCCCAACATACCAGACTCCCCAAAATGGAACGTCTCAAGCTGCGCTCGCGGCGTTGAGCTGGACTTGATCGAGCTTGTATGTAGAGCATCATCTTTCGTGTTGGCGGCGTAAAGCTGACCTGTGAATGGGATGCTTGTGTCGTAGTTTTCAAACCACCTTCCCATCGCTTCCGTCAACTCTTTATCTGATTTATCTACATGCGCCAAAAATGCGCTATGGTTTGCAAAGAGTCTTAAGTCATGGACTAAATTCGGGGTCTTTTCATCAGGAAATGCAGCGGCCATCAAGATCCCTGGGATTTTTTCATACCATAAATTACATACAGTCTGAAAAGAAGTCCCCAACTCTTTCATCTGGCCTGGTTTAACATAGCGCATTGTAAATCCAAATAATGCAGGGCCCTCTTCTCCTCCGCCATCAGCTTTAATAAAACCAGCCATGCTTTTCTTAAAATCGTAACGCACACATGGAATATTCTGAGTCTCAGCAAGTGTATCCTTATCCCAACCACCATACACAATCAGTGTATCAGGATCTTCTGCTGTGCTTTTATAAGTAGCCCATAACGGTTCACTCTCAGTTGGTCGGCCCCAATCGTTAGCGAAAGCATTTGCACTCTTAACCCAGATAACATGCCAGTAAACCAATGGTTCTTCTTTGTCAGGAAATGCAAAGATAGCCTTAACGTCTGGATTGCTCTCGTAGACAGACTTGGAAAACGCTTGATACTGGATCTTAAACTCTTCTAACATGCCATCCTTGATACGACGCTTGCCGTAAATGATGACTGGCGTTGTTTCAGCTGCCCCAGTGGGAGCCTTTGCTTCACCACGCACCTGCAGAGCCGAGTTATCTATCTTTTCATTTTTTGCTAATTTCATATCTGCTCCAAGTAAAGCTTGTCTATCCTGTTCAACTCAGAAATTTTGATTTTCACTAATTAAATTAGAGTATTAGGTATAAAAAAACCCTCTGGCAATTTCACTCAGAGGGTTTTTTAAAGACGCAAAAAGCTACCCCCCGAAATCTATCATGGTGGTAGTGGTCGTGTTAATTGCGTTCACATAAATTCGTTTCATATTTTATGAATAACAAATCTTTTAAAACACAGCAAGCTTTCTTCAAAAAATTGTACTTTATTTTTGAGTATGGCGGTGAGTCATGGGGTACGAAGTCTAATGGGACAGAAGTTCTCTACATCCCTTCATTTCTAACATACCCCATATAGCCGTCATCCTCACGAAAGTGAGGATCTCTTACCGCGTGTAGGCAACTGAAAATCTTTGACTAAATCACGTAAATCAGCTTCACGATGCGCTGAATGAGATCCCCTTTTTCAAGGGGATGACAGTGACTTTTTAGGATGGTGTGAAACACAAAAAGGGGCAAAACCGCGTTTGACTTCGAAGAAACTACTCGTGGTGACTAGATTCCTGCCTGCGCAGGAATGACGGAAATATTAGCACTGGGTCATTCTCGAGTTAGGCTGGCGAGCGCGAATGAGGGCAGGTTTGAGTTGGGAGCTTTTTAGTTATCCCTACCCGAATTGATTTGCGACACACGTTTCTTGAGCTCCTTTTGCAGTGCCTTTATGGCGTATGGCTTCATGCTTTTCCACTTTTGGCACTCTTCCCTAGTTCTACCGCAACCCAAACACCATCCTTTGGAACTAGAAAAGTTACAGACGCCGATGCAAGGACTTTGTTGCTTCTTCATACCGTCTCTCTTACGCGCATTTTTATTTTTGACGCGTCTCGTAACTGATTTGCTTGCTGATTTTCTTTATTTGTACACCATCCCGGCTAAAGGCATTTTGGATGGCGGTTGAAACATGCAGTTGACCATCGCTTGTCAAGAAGTTTGCTCTATCTTGGTTCGATTCAAATACACAGATAATTTGTAAGCTCTGTGGGAAAGATGGAAATTTAACCTTGTGAGTCACCCAAAGAAAACCCTCGTAGTTTTTTAGTGTACCTTCACAAACTTCGGTCAACACTTCTCTGATTAGATTGTCGATCTTCTTATCAGATTTACGCATCAAGAAAACTTCCTCTTTATAGTGGGTGAGCAACTATGATGACATACTTACTCATTCATTATCAGCAAAAGTGACATTCTTCTTGCTGGTATTCGAGTTTGCCTGTCATATGATTAACATGGCTTCGCCCTTCTTCCACGCCCATCTCATAGCCTATATCGAGTAGAGCTTTTTTCATCGTTAAGCGCTGTACAGGAAAGTCCTCGGGTGGAGTGATGACTCGAACCACGCAATCTTTGGGTGGGTTTTTAATAAACTGTAGCGAGTCATTGTAGTTCTCGGCACGTTTTGCCAGCGCTAGCCCAATATTCGGATGTTTCGCGAATAATTTTTTCATTAGCCAGCCTGCTTTAGGTTTTGGCATTTCATAGCTTAATGGGTGCGACAAAATCACCGTAATGTCTCTTGCCCCTCGGCGATAAGCCTCACGCACAGGAATTGAGTCAGCCACGCCGCCATCGGTGTAGCAACCACCATCAAAACATGGAGTCTCTTTGTAGGCGAGAGGCAGTGAAGCGGTGGCCTCAATAGCCTTGGCGATATTGTCTGGCGTGATTTCGTAGTAATCGGGACGACCAGTGGCAACATTGGTCGCCGCTGCGATAAAAGGCACCGATTTAAACACGAGTTCCTGATCTAAAGGAAATCGGCGGTTGGATTCCTCATAGAGCCATTTAACATCGACTAAATGGCCGCCAGAAACGAATCGGCGTGGGTTGTAGAACTGTTTGCTGGTCGCTAACTCGGTGATGACTTGATAGCTTCGAGTTGGTGCGTCGGCTAAATAACTTAGTAGATTGGAAGCACCCGCAGAGACGCCGATAACAAAGTCATAAGGGCGATAGTCTTGCTCTAGAAATGCGTCGAGTACGCCAGCTGCGAAAATGCCGCGCATGGCGCCTCCCTCGACAATGAGTGCTTTGGTGGTCATACGTAATCTCAGTTGGTTCAATATAGCGGTTTAATATGTCGATAAGATACGTGGTTCGCGCAGCCAGAGATAACTGGATGTGGTTATTCTAGTGATAGGTAAAACCGATTCTTGAAAGGCGAGGTAAGGAAATGACCATGAAAAAGGCCTCGCATGAAGCGCAACGTAGTTCATTTAAGAGGAGCAGCGTTGCGATTAACAGGGTATCGGGTTTTTGATATTTTTACCGCCCTAGGCCGGTTTGGCTTAGGGCGTTTGTCTATAAAGAGGATGGATAGGTCGCCTCGAAGGCTCTTTAAGCGTTTCGGCGTGTTACCTAAGGATACCGCTTTACTCATCACTTTGAGCTGGCTGGCTATAAATTGGCAAGCATACTTAAAACTTATTTCATTAGGTAAGCGCCCGTGTTCAACTGCGGCTTGACTAGCTTCTCGTCTCACCAAGTTATAACCAAGTAGCAGTCCCCATAGCTCTTGATAGACGAGATCGACTGTTTTGCTTCTCAACACTAAAGCGTTATGTTGCATCGAACTCTTGATATCACGATAACCTAATTCTATCTCCCACCTTTCATGATAAAGCTCTGCCACGGATTGAGCGTCATACTTGTCTCTAGGAAGAGAGGTAAACACCGTCTTGGATTTACCTTGGACCTCGTAAGTGACCGCCCTGACTGTCCATTTCTCAGGAAGATTAGGGTTCTTCTTACGAGCCTGTGGAGAGGTCTTCATCTCTACTAGCATGTCACTGCTTTCTTTATCGTCCAGTAGGGTATATTTGACTCCTTTCTTTGCAGGGAGAAGCCAATGTCTATTTATTCCACTGTTGTGAAGAGAAAGTAGTAAATCTGCTCCATAAAACCCTTTATCCAGTAATGTCACAGAGTTGTCTGGTAAAGCGTTGATGAAGGGCATCGCTAGAGGGATTTCACCTCGGCGATACGGGCTTATCGCTGCATCAACGATGACATGAGAGCGAACATTCATCATTGTCACAACCCTCAATACTGGATGAGGTGTTTGCCTGTTGCTAGACGTATTACCAGAGCCAAAATGTTCTCTTAATTCGGGTGTGTCAGCTGTTCTAAAAAGAGCACCATCTACAGCAAAAACCTGTAGGCCTTGCCAAGTATCATCAGGGTATCGCTCAAGCCCCCATGTTTTTCCGCATTGCTTAAACAGCCATTCTGGTGCTGCTTTACCTAAGCGCTGTCTTGCTTGGGTTAAAGCGCTCTTTGCCAACAGTTCTTCATCAGCAAGGCCATCAGCACAGACGTTCATTCTCCGTGCGACTTCGGCAATGGGTTCATTACGGAAAAAAGCCATACCAACAATTAACCACAAAACCATATCACTCGGTAGTCGGCGTCGACGGATTGTCGCTTTATCAGACAGAGAGGCTGCTTTAGCGACCCACTCATCAGGAATATGTTCAGAGAATGTGGTGAGCTGAGCTACATCGACAGGGTTTTCTTCGAGGAAGTCGGCAAAGAAGTTTTGAATAGACATAAAAAAATCGGAAACCTATAAACAGGTTTCCGATTGTCTCTCATCAGAAGGATCGGTCAACCGATCCTTATCTGATCTACATTGCTCGCATGAAGCGAGGCCTTGAAGACTACGTATTTTAAGTCGAGACACGTATTGAAGACTGCGCGTGGTATTAGTTTACCCAGTCTTTTAGCTCGAATGTTAGCGTGTGCGCTTGGCCTTTAAGCTCTAGACCATTTTGAGTAACAGTGATGTCACTCCAGTCTGAAAGAGTTTGAGATACCGTTCTTTCGATGTCCATTGCCGCACCTGGGCACATTTTCATCGTCATACCCATTTTTTCAATGCGGAACTGACCGTCTTTCAACTCGCCTTGACCGAAGAAGTTGTTACAACCTGCGTTGCCGTTAGCTGTCATTTTTTCGCCGATTTCTAGGCGTGGTGCTTGGCTTTGTTCATCGATTTGAATTGGGTTGCCATCAATTTGAACCAGATTCCAGTTATGGTGCTGAAGATCCTGAGCGGTAACGGCTTTCATTGGCTCCTCCTGCTTAGTATCGTTTGCGGCACAAGCCGTCATAAGAACTGGAAGCGCAACAGCTGCGAGTACCTTCTTAGAAAAAATCTTCATATTTTTTGCTCCAACGAAATGAAATTGCTGACCAGCGTAACTAATAAAACACTGTTTTTTGTCAGGAGTAGGTTATCTTTAGTATAGTGGGATTTCAACCTCGGATGTGGAAGTTATTGACTATCCATGTTGTAGGTGTCGCAGTTAATAGATAATTCAGACTATTCTTACTTTTCAAAGTAAAAGCACGTAACCGTATAGTTTGGGGATTATCATACCAACGGTTGGTGACGATAATGTTGGATAGCAAGGGATGTGAATGGAACAGCTTGAGTTTTTTACCGTACCTAGCCCTTGTGTGCGAGTCTGTACGGTGGATGAAAAAGGATATTGCCAAGGGTGCATGCGTAAACGGGAAGAGCGATTTAACTGGCTCTCTTATACGCCTGCACAACAGTTGTATATTATCAAGCTTTGCCGACAGAGATATCGCCGCAAGTTAGCACAGGGTAAGATCCCTGTGCCAAATAAGGTACTAGAAGAAGAGGCCAGCCCACAGCAAGATCTGTTTTAAGGCGGATTGACGTATCTTTAAGTCACGATGCGTAGCTGTTAGAGCCAATAGTCGCCGAGGAGCGTAGTATGATTATCCTGATAGGCTATTTGAGCTTGAAGTAACTCTGCGGTAGCCACCGCATCCATTAATGCATGGTGAGGTGGGTAGTCTGGCAGTCCATAGCGGCGGCGTGTTTGCCCTAAACGTACCGAGTCTGCTCGCTTTCCTTTCAGTTTATTCAGTAGCCCCGCGGTCAACTTCTCTTGATAATCTGACTCTATTTGCATGGTATCCACAACCGGAAACTCGATACCTTCACCCAGCATTTTCTTTAACGCGCAGTTTAAAAAGCCACGCTCGATGGGGCGGTAATGCACCACAATGACTTTACCGGCAAGTGCATTAAGGACATCGGCCAATATTTCGTTAAGCGTCGGAGCATCAATCAAGTCGTTGTGAGTAATGCCGTGGATCACTACTGACTCTTCTTCGAGCTTGGCTTTTGGGCGTACAGTCCAGTGCGCTGCTTGATTAAGTTTGATTCGAGACAGAGTAAAAGGTACCAAGCCAATAGACAAAATGCCGTCTTTTTCTGGGTTAAGTCCGGTGGTTTCGAAATCTAACGCGACAAAGGGAACTTCACTAAGTGGTGTGTCTGGCGACGGCAGCCCCGCTGCGTAGAAGGCTTGTATACGTTCATCTTTCGCGCGTTTACTGAGCTGCTCGAACTTATGATTCCACTGAATAGCAGGGGCTTTAAGGAGTTTCTTTATCATGATACCTACTTAAAGCTATTGCTGGCTTGGTAGCGGAATTTCAGGAAGTTCTGACCATTACTCAAGATTTGGAACGCATCTTTGAGGTTACGTCTTTCAAAGTCAGATAAGTTCTCCGGTTCAACGTTGTTATCGGGTTCGATGCCTTGTTCAACATCCAGCGCTTGGTGCGAAATACGCACCATAGAGATAAACTCTAGTGCATCTTTTAAATCTCGTGCACGGCCTTTTGGCAAGATCCCTGCTTCATGGATGTCGTCGAGACGCTCAAATGAGTTGGTCGAACGCGAGCCGACCGCAAGTGCATGCACACGAATCAGATCAACCAAAGGTGCAGTACCACGTCGCTTGAGGTTGATAGAGTTATTGTGGCGGCCATCTTTTTCCATGACGAAGTCTTTGAAGAAACCAAGTGGCGGCTTGCGGTTTAGAGCGTTTCGAGCCAAACACGCCAAGAATCTGTTATTTCGTCTAGCGCGTCGGACAATAAAGCTGTTGAGCTGTTCTGCCCATTTAAGCTTGCCGTAAATACCGTCTAAATCGAAGAATATTGAGGCATTGAGTAGCGCTTTCGGGTTGGGATCGTCAATCCAATCAGCAAAGCACGCTTCCCACTCCTTACGCGTCATGCGCCACTCTGGGTTAGTTGCCATGATGTCGCCGGTACAATAGGTATAGCCGCAGTCGGCCAGTCCATCACAAATAAATTTAGAGAAAGCTTCGAAGTACTTACCGTGCTTATCTTTGTCATAGCTGTCGTCGAGAATGATGGCGTTGTCTTGGTCGGTGACGAGCAACTGTTCATCGCGCCCCATTGAGCCCAGTGCTAAGAAACAATATGGGATCGGTGCTTGACCTAACTCTTCTTCGGCAAGCTCGATAATACGCTGTTTAAAGCTTCGTCCAATAACAGACATTGCAGTGCCCACCATGTGAGCGTTGGCATCTTCGTTGACCAAACGGACGAAACTGTCTCGCACTTGCTCAGACAGCGCTTTGAGCTCTTCTACTGACTGCTGCTGGAAGATGCTACTGACGAGCAGTAGAGAGTTTTGTGATTCATAACGAACGATATCGGTTGTTTCGATAATACCGAGCGGCTTTTTGTTCTTCAGCACGGGTAGGTGATGAACATTGTAGCGAAGCATGGTTAGCATCGCTTCATAGACGTAAGCATTGTGATCAAGAGAAATCACGTCAGTAGACATCACAGTCGATACTTCATCTTGTGGGTCTAAACTCTCAGCCAAAACGCGCGTGCATAAGTCGCGGTCGGTAATAATGCCCACAACGGGTGAGGAATCGTCTTCGTCACTTTCCACGATTTCTGGGTCGATGATGAGTAGGGATGAAACTTGTTCGTCTGCCATGACGCGAGCCGCATTCTGAATGCTGCTGCTCCGCACAATGGTTGGCGCATCACGGGTCAATAAGGTTCGAACTTTAGATGTGGTGAGATCATTCGTATTTTCATTGTTCGATACTGTTTGGCGCAGTCGGACGGTATCTTCTACTTCCACGAAATCAGCGAAGGAGTCAAATCCATCATAAAGTTCCTGAAATACTTCAGCGGGAATGCAATAAACGAGCGTATCTTCTACGGCTTTAGCAGGGAAGCGAACCTTGTTGTTGGTAAGAAGACCCATTTGACCAAATAGATCGCCCTCATCAATTCGGTTGTATAGCTCACCTTTACGACGATAGATCTCCACAACGCCACTGCGCACCATAAATAAGTCTTGGATATCATCTCCAAAGTGAATAATGGGCGTGTCTTCACGATAGTAACCAATCTCAATTTGTTGGGATACATGCACTAGCGTTTCTTCAGGTAGTTCATCGAAAGGGGGATGAGAGGCCAGAAAGTTCTGGATTTCAATCAGTTCAGCGTCCATGACGAGCCTTATCAAATGGAGTATCTGTTAATACTACACGCTGAAACCAAAAAGGTCAGCTTGCGCTGACCTTTGAGTTAATATTTTGATATTAGGACATTAAAGTACCGCAGCGATACCTTTACATAGTGGTCCCATGTTCGCTTTCGTCATGCCTGCCACACTGATGCGGCCAGAACCAACGATGTAGATTGCGAACTCTTCTTTCAGGCGGTTAACTTGCTCTTTGCTTAGGCCAGAGAAAGAGAACATGCCATTTTGACGCTCGATGAAGCTAAAGTCTGCATCAACACCTTCGGCTTTCAGTGTTTCAACGAACAGTTCACGCATGTCTTGAATGCGGTCACGCATCTCAGCAACTTCTTGTTCCCACTCCGCGCGCAGTGCAGCGTCGTTTAAGATGTAAGTAACCACTGCTGAGCCGTGTGCTGGTGGGTTAGAGTAGATAGAGCGAATGATGCTCTTAACTTGAGAGAAGGCCGTTGTTGCGATCTCTTCTGAAGCAGCAACCAGTGTGAATGCACCCACACGCTCGTTGTATAGGCCGAAGTTTTTCGAGAATGAACTCGCAACCAAGATTTCTGTGTTGTACTTAGCGAACGTACGTAGACCTTGAGCATCTTCTTCAACGCCTTTTGCAAAGCCTTGGTAAGCGAAGTCAAATAGAGGGATAAGACCTTTGTCTGCGACAAGTTTAGCTAGTTGCTCCCACTCATCGCCAGTTGGATCGATGCCTGTTGGGTTGTGGCAGCAACCGTGAAGCAGAACGATATCACCAGCGGATGCTTGCTCTAGATCAGCGACCATACCAGCGAAATCTTTGTCTTTCGTTTCTGCATTGTAGTAGCGGTATTGCGCTGTTTCGATACCTGCTGCGCTGAATACGCCATTGTGGTTTGCCCACGTTGGGTTACTGATCCAGATCTTTGCGTCGCCAAGTTGGCGCTTGATGAATTCACCAGCAACACGCAGTGCACCCGTACCACCCGGTGCTTGAGCTGTTTTTGCGCGTTTTTCAGTTACGATTGCAGCATCAGCACCGAACAGCAGTTTTTGTACCGCTAGACCATATTCAGCTGTACCTTCAATTGTTAGGTAAGATTTGGTTTTCTCTGTTTCTAGAAGTGCTGCTTCCGCTTTCTTTACGGTCGCGAGAACAGGGGTTTCACCTTGTTCATTCTTGTAGATACCAACACCTAGGTTGATCTTTTCAGCGCGAGCGTCTTTTTTAAACTCTTCTGTTAGACCGAGGATAGGATCAGCGGGTGCTGCAACAACTTTCTCAAACATATTCTTCATCCATGTTAATTGAAGGGGGCGAAAAACCATTGGTAACGAAACGGTTACTTGGTGACAACAGCCTATTTATACCTTTCAAGGCTATACCTGACAACCACATTAAAGAAGAAAACTAAAAATTATTTTGATTTGAAACAGAAAAGACAGTTAATTCGGTGTTTGTGTATGAAAAGGTAAGAATTTATCGAGGATCTGTGCAAGGAAAGTGAGGACTAACGTGTCTGCTTCGATTAGACACGTCAGTCTAGAGAGGCTAGTCATCATGTCCTTTTAGTTGATGCTCAGACTCGACGGATTGAGTTTCAATGTCTGGGTTTTGGTCGAATTTTTCTTTAGCCCAGTCATTTAAGTGCTTGAGGATCGCGCTAACGGCATGTTCTTTGGTGGCCTCTTCGCTATTTCCTACCTCTAAGGTCTGCTTTGAGTGCATACCGGTTTCATCTTCTGCAATATGCAACCAGTCTGGATGCCAGTAGTACGGTTGGCCATTTGATGTTTCCCACTTATGAACGCCATCACTTTCACCGTAGTATTCGATATCGTTTTCTGTGAATTTACCCATAACTTAGCACCTCATTTCTATGCTTAGACGACTTTCTAAATGTAGTGCGATTTTGCTGGATTACCAATAGGTAAAAAGCGTTGAAAATGGAAACTAAGCACGCAGAAATAACAAACAGTTTTCAGTTGGCAGGCAATAAAAAAGGCCACCGAATGGGTGGCCTTTGGGATTCGATTTCATGCACTGATGTGCTTAGAAGTTCGCGCTACGTGGTGTACGTGGGAAAGGAATAACGTCTCGAACGTTGCCCATACCCGTTACGTAAGACACTAGACGCTCAAAACCAAGACCGAAGCCTGCGTGAGGTACTGTGCCGTAACGACGTAGGTCGCGGTACCAGTTCATGTGTTCTGGATCGATGTTCATTGCACGCATACGGTCATCTAGGATGTCTAGACGCTCTTCACGCTGTGCACCACCGATGATTTCACCGATGCCTGGTGCCAGTACGTCCATCGCAGCAACCGTTTTACCGTCGTCGTTCAAGCGCATGTAGAATGCTTTGATATCTTTCGGGTAGTTCTTAACGATAACTGGCGCTTTGAAGTGCTCTTCTGCAAGGTAACGCTCGTGCTCAGAAGACATGTCGATACCCCATTCAACAGGGAATTCGAACTCACGACCAGAATCTAGAAGGATTTGGATTGCGTCAGTGTAGTCAACTTGTGCAAAGTCAGCATCTACGAACTGCTCTAGACGAGTGATCGCTTGCTTGTCGATGCGCTGAGCAAAGAACTCAAGGTCGTCGCGGCGCTCTGCAAGTACTGCTTTAAACACGTACTTAAGCATGTCTTCAGCTAGCTTAGCCACATCTTCTAGGTCTGCGAATGCGACTTCAGGCTCAACCATCCAGAACTCCGCTAGGTGGCGGCTGGTGTTTGAGTTTTCTGCGCGGAACGTAGGACCAAAGGTGTAAACCTTGCTTAGTGCACACGCATAAGCTTCAGCGTTCAACTGACCAGATACGGTTAGGAACGTCTCTTTACCGAAGAAGTCTTCGTTGAAGTCTACGTCGCCTTTTTCAGTGCGAGGTAGGTTTTCAAGGTCTAGAGTAGACACACGGAACATTTCACCTGCACCTTCAGCATCAGACGCTGTGATAAGCGGCGCAGAAGTCCAGAAGAAACCTTGCTCGTGGTAGAAGCGGTGAATCGCTTGAGATAGACAGTTACGAACACGCGCAACCGCACCAATCACGTTAGTACGTGGACGAAGGTGTGCTACTTCACGTAGGTACTCGATAGAGTGACGAGTCTTAGCCATTGGGTAAGTATCTGCGTCTTCAACCCAACCAACAACTTTAACGTCAGTCGCTGCAAGCTCAAAGTCTTGACCTTTCGCTGGAGATTCTACGATTTTGCCCGTTACTTCTACTGAACAACCAGTCGTCAGTTTTAGGACTTCTTCTTCGTAATTATTAAGATTATTTGGGACCACGGCCTGAATCGGGTCGAAACAAGAGCCGTCGTAGATGGCAAGGAAAGAGATTCCAGCTTTGGAATCACGACGCGAACGGATCCAGCCGCGAACAGTTACTTCACTGTCTACCGCTAGCTTACCGCTTAGTACGTCAGTTACAGGCGCGTAAGTCATGTTATTAATCATCTCCATGGAGGTAACAATACAACCCAATGATTATTGACCAATAATTAGTCAACTCATTGGGTTGCTACTAAATTTCTTTTCAAAGGGACATATTACCTGTCAATTTTCATGGTTCAACCTTTATTGTGGTTATTAAGCATAAATTGATTAAGTAATGTCTCCAACTGATGAGAAAGTTGTTGTAAGTCCATGCTGATTTGATGTGTTTGGGTTGCGCTACTGGATGTTTCGTTTGCGTGCTCAGTGATGATGGCGGTTTTTTCACCAACGCTTTCACTGGTTTGGCGGTTAGCCTGGATTTGATCTTGAACTTGGCTAGCAAGCTCTGTGGTCGATTCAATTTGTGATACCACGGTCTGCATTTTACGAGCGAGAGCTTGTACTTCATCGGCCCGCTGGTGTGCCGTGTCAGAGACTTGATTCACCGCATTAACCGAGAAACTGCTGCCTTGTTGGAACTTGGCAATAATGGTTTCAATATCGTTGGTCGCTTCTGTGGTTCGACTGGCTAGGGAGCGAACTTCGTCGGCGACAACGGCAAAGCCTCGTCCTTGCTCACCCGCACGTGCTGCTTCAATGGCAGCGTTGAGAGCCAATAGGTTGGTTTGATCGGCAATACCTTTAATGGTGGAAAGGATTGCGGAGACTTGCTCTGTCTGTTCATTAAGCTCTGAAATGTGCGTCGACACTTGGGTAATGTCTTGTACCAACGATTCTATGTCATCGCTGGCATTTTTCGCTTCTACACTGCTTAGTCGGGTGAGTTCACATGTCTCTTGCATCAATTGGGAGGCGCGCTGCGTGGCTTCACTGACCGTTGCCTGTTGTTCTTTTAGCATTTGCATATTGGCTTCCACTGCTGCCGTTTCGTCCAGTTGACGTTTGGCCGTAGACTCGTTGTTTTGTGCGATGTCGGTGAGTTTGTCTGCATTGCCACTGACTGTTTGCGCTGTCGACTGTACTTTGACAAGACTGTGGGAAACGGTATCAAGGAAGTCATTGATATCATTAGTCAGATCGCCAACTTCATCGTTTTGTTTACCGTCTAAACGAATGGAGAGATCTTTACTGCCGCTGACACGGGTCATGAATTTGGACGTTGTTTGCACAGGCCCAACGATGAATCGTCTGGCAATAAAGATAGTGGCGAGATAGCCGATAAACGCAATAGCAGCCATAATAGCGACAGCAATCGCGGTACGTTTGTTGATCATGCTATTTACATGACTCAGGTTGTATTCAATTCGAATAGCGCCCAGCACTTCGCCTTCTTGCGACATGTGACAAGCAATACAATTGGTGCCGCGATAGTTTTCGCTTGCTTTCATTGGCAGGGCAACAACAAGGCCTTTGCCCCAGTCGGCTTCAAATGGCTCTAGCACGGTTTCACCGAGTAGCGCTCGTTTGTCGATGTCGTCCAAAGCCGTTTGGTTATCCAACCCTTTGCCGTAGAGTTTGCTCACAGCATCGCCGCGAAGCACCCGAACATTCTCGATATTCTCTTGAGCGAGCGCCTTGCCGCGCAGCGTTTCTTTTTGCGCCATGGTGCCCGTGAGCATCATCATATTTAAACTATCGAAATAGTTACTGGCTTTATCCTCGAGCTGTTCACTGAGTACAGAATAAATGAGTTCACGTTGTTGGTTGTATTGATAAGTGGTTGAAATGACAACAACAGTGCCAAAAACCAAGATAAGTGCGAGTAGTAGTTTATTTGTTATCGTAAGTCGCATAGTTATATTGTTAATTGTATGGGCTGACAGGGTGAATATTAAGTTAACAAATACTTGTTGGGGAAGGGGTTTTGCGGCAAAACCTCGAAAAGCTCATGGTTTTTGTTGCAACTTGCTTCAATTTTGAGAAATTTGCCTTGATGCATAGTTACAATAAATGAATCTATTGTGGTTATAACCAAGTCATCGAATCTTCATCAGTTATTGACTCTACATTGACAGCAGAGTGCGCTGTGAGGCGTAAAAACACGGTTTGATGTCATTCAATGTTATACAACATGTCTTCACAACCCACTGAATTAACTGAAAACAAACATCCTGCCGAAGTTAAACTTTCGGCATTTCGTCCATTTGTGTTCACGCTACTTATACTGCTCTCTTTCTATTATTTATGGGTACTGTATCTGGCGGCACATCCCAACGTATCAACGGCCTACCGAACCTACTACATAGAGAAAAAAACGCGTTATTGGGGCAGAGAAAATACCGAGCTTATCTGGCCTGAATCTGGTGTTGTTGAGGTCAAACAGACATCGCCATTTTTAAGTCGCCAAGGTTGGGCTCCAAAACCAGGGCGAGATGGTAGGAAGCTAGTACACAATGCGAGTTTATATTTTAATTTTGATAAACCGCTGCAACATCCGGTCCGGGTGAAACTTACTCTAAGTCAATCGATTACTGAACCGGTTTACGTCTCAGTAAATGGAGGCCGAAAGATCATGCTAATGCCTCTAGAGGTAAATTCCTTAGAAACCAACTTACCCGCAAGCGCCTTCATGCAGCAGCGCTCGATTCAACAAGTTGACTTTGAAACGGACGCCAGTTTGCGTGTCGACCAGGTAGTGATTGCGGAGGTAGTTCAATGACTATGACTAAGCTGACAATGTGCTCAGACGCCATTATCGACAAGCCATCAGTTCACACCAACTCGTTTCAACCTAGTTTGCAGATATCCAAACAGCAATGGTTGACTATTGTCATTGCCGTAGTACTGAGTCGGACGATTTTCTATGCACTTGGGTTGGTGGGTACTCATACGTACAACCCAGAAACGGTCGTCAATATGGATATATGGCAGCAGATCTGCCGCTTTGACTGTATGTGGTTCCAACGCATTGCGGATGATGGTTATGCCTTGGTCCCGACTTACATGAGAGGCGGCAATGCGGCTAACTGGGCATTTATGCCAGTCTCTCCGCTGTTGGGAAAACTGGTATCGTTGCTAGTGGGCGATACCAACCTTGCGTTGGTGTTAGTTTCAAACCTCACTTTTGTATTAAGCGTAGCTGTGTTTGTTATGGCACTGAAACAGCTCAGGTTTGATGGTGAGATTCAAGAAACCGCTATCTGGCTCCTATGTTTTTCGCCTTACGCGGTTTACGCCATGTCGGGCTATTCTGAGCCACTTTATATTGCATTGATCAGTGGTGTGTTTATTGCCTGTTACCGCCAAAACTGGTGGACAGTAGGGCTTTTGGGGTTAGTTGCTGCGATTACGCGTAACCTTGGTGTCATGTTGGTGTTTTCTGTGCTCATTGTCGGCTTGCAAGCATACGGTGCGAGCAGTTTTTACCGACTAAGGAGCCAGGCACTTTCGGTGGTGGCTGCGATATGGCTTATTCCGTTGGGCTTCTTTAGTTACATGGCCTATTTGCATTTTCATATGGGGGACGCATTAGCGTTTGGCCACATTCAAATTGCTTGGGGTAGGGAGTTTAGCAACCCTATTGAGTGGCTAATGTATGGTGTGAAAACTGGGGGAGCGAAACTCTACCTAGTGTTAGTATCGCTACTTGGTTTCGCGCTAAACGGTTATCTATTCGCCAACAGGCGTTATGCTGAAGCGGTATTCATGTTGATAAATTTGATGATCCCACTGTCATCAGGAGTCAATGCAATGCCACGTTATATTTTTGGGCTGTACCCTACGTATTTAGCGATCATTTTATTGCTCGCGCGTTACCCGAGAGCGAGAATGCCAGTGTTGTTAGCCGGAGCTGCGATATCGACGTTTATTGCGATTGGCTTCTACTCGAATGTGTTCTTTACGGTATAAATAAAAACCGAAGCGGTGAGGCTTCGGTTTTTTGTTTTGGGATGTTAGCAGACGACTTTAATCGCCAAACCGCCTTGCGACGTTTCGCGATATTTGGCGTTCATGTCTTTACCCGTTTCTAGCATGGTCTCAATGACTTTGTCGAGTGATACGCGCGGTGCAGAAGCACGGCGCAATGCCATACGTGTAGAGTTGATTGCTTTAACTGCAGCGATGCCATTACGCTCGATACATGGTACTTGTACTTGGCCAGCAACAGGGTCGCAAGTTAGGCCAAGGTTATGTTCCATAGCGATTTCAGCAGCCATACACACTTGCTCTGGGCTGCCACCCATCAGCTCTGCAAGACCTGCTGCGGCCATTGAACAAGCTACGCCAACTTCGCCTTGGCAACCTACTTCCGCACCAGAAATAGAGGCGTTTTGCTTGTACAACCCACCGATTGCACCAGACGCAGCAAAGAAGCGGATGTAATCTTTCTCTGTGACGGTTTGGATGAACTTGTCGTAGTAAGCTAGAACTGCAGGTATGATACCGCACGCACCGTTAGTCGGTGCGGTAACCACTCGGCCACCCGCTGCGTTTTCTTCGTTTACCGCAAATGCGAACATGTTTACCCAGTCAACTACAGACATTGGATCTGTCGTGGTTTTTTCCGAAGTGATCAATTGTTGGCGAAGCGCTGCTGCACGACGTGGTACACGCAGAGGACCTGGTAGAATACCTTCGGTGTTCATACCGCGTTCCATACATTCACGCATAGTGCGCCAGATGTTCGCAAAGTAACTGCGCGTCTCTTCATCTGAGTGGATCGCATGCTCATTTGCCATCACAAGTGTACTAATAGAAAGACCGTTGTCTTTACATAGGTTAACCAGCTCTTCGGCTGAGTTGAACTCATACGGTGCTTTGAGAGCAGAAACTTCTTCTTTGCCAAAATTCTCTTCGTCAACGATGAAACCACCGCCAATCGAGTAGTAAGTTTTTGAGTAAGCGAGTTCTTCATCGATCCATGCGTGGATCTGCATACCGTTTTCATGCAGCTCTAGGTTGGTTGAATGAAAGTTCATTCCGCCTTCACGAGGGAAGGAAACCGTATGGCAATGCATACCAACCGGAAGACGCTCTGTCTCTTCAACGCGTGCAATAAATCCTGGGATAGAGTCGATGTCGACTTTTTCTGGCGAGTTGCCCGCCAAACCCATGATGATAGCGATATCTGTGTGGTGACCTTTCCCTGTCAGTGATAGTGATCCATAAACATCTACAGTGATCTTGGTGATGTCTCTTAACTTACCCATAGTACGTAGGTCATCGATGAACTCTTTACCGGCTTTCATCGGACCGACGGTGTGTGAGCTTGAAGGACCGACACCAATTTTGTAGATATCAAAAACACTGATCATACTGATTTGCCTCTAGAAAAGCCCCTATACGAAGTAGGGGCTCAAATTATCGTTATTGTGTATCGAGATACGGTTTAATCGAGATGTTCAATTGACGGCGTCAATTAAAAAGCGCCGTAGATTACAGAAGTAATCGCCGCAACACCACAAATTGCTGTAAAGATTTGTACAGGCGCTGAAGTTTTGTACTTCGCCATCGCTGGCACTTTTTTCATTGCGTATACAGGCATCAGGAATAGGATAGCTGCAATCATCGGTGCACCCATGGTTTCAATCATGCCAAGGATACTTGGGTTGATGATAGCTACGATCCAAGTTGTTACTACGATGAACACTAGAGACGCTTTCTCAATTTTGCTGATTGGCGCTTTAGAGCGAGACTTACCAAGACCTACTAGACCTTCGTGAGCACCAAGGAAGTGACCAAAGTAGCTAGAAGTAATCGCTGCAAAAGCAACAACTGGGCCTAGGATAGAGATAAGTGGCGACTCGTGTACGTTAGCAAGGTAAGACAGTACAGAGATGTTTTGCTCTTGTGCAATAGCTAGCTGCTCTGGAGATAGAGATAGCACTACAGAGAATACGAAGAACATAACAAAGCCCATCAACATCATCGCTGCACCGCCAGTGATCATGTCTGTTTTCTTAACTGCGTCGTCACCGTATACGCGACGTTGCTCTTTAGAGAACTGAGAAATGATTGGGCTGTGGTTGAATGAGAATACGATGATAGGAATAGCAAGCCAGATAACAGCAGGCATTGAACCCCAGTCAGGGCTTACGCTCATCATTGACGTGTTCCAGTCAGGGATAAGGTAAACAGACAGAGCTAGAAGGATGAATACTAGCGGGTACACCATTGCAGAGGTCGCTTTTAGCATTAGCTCTTTACCGAATACAACGCCACATGTCATCGCACCGATTAGACAGCCAGATAGCAACCAGCGTGGAATAGACTCCATGCCCATTTGGTTTACTAGGAACGAATCTACGGTGTTTGTGATACCAACACCGTAGATTAGAACAATCGGGTAAATGGCAAAAAAGTAAGCGAAAGTAATAAGGTTTGCACCCGCTTTACCAAAGTGTTCTTCAACGGTGTCAGTGATATCTGCATCAGGGTTTTTAGCAGAAAGTACGAAACGCGCTAAACTCTTGTGCGCGAACCATGTCATTGGTGCTGCAATTAGGGCTAGGATTACTAATGGCCAGAAGCCGCCAGCACCCGCTTTAATAGGAAGGAAAAGTACGCCAGCACCAACGGCTGTACCGAAAAGAGAAAGTGCCCACGTGAAATCTTTGTAGGTCCACTTAGACGAAACACGGCTTGACGCCGCAGTAGTTGTGGTAGTCATAGTTAATACTCATTTTTTGGGAACAGGAAATAAGTCGGGCGCAATATTGCACTTAAATTGCAGCCAAAAACTAGATCTAGGTCATGGTTTGCGTTGGCTTATTCATTGGGGTTATATTTTGCAGGTTTAGTCACGTTTTTTTCGTGCTACTGATTAGGTGTGTTGATGGTTGGTATTAGTAAATCTAATGCGTTAACAAGCAAGCGATTGCATTTTAACTATTGCTTAACTTAATAAAAGCTGGGTCTGTAGGTTTTCGATAATCTGTGCTGTTACCCCCCAAATAAAGTGTTCTTTATAGGGAATAGACAATACGCGGTGACGCTGTCCGCGGATATGAAAGCCTACCGCGGAGAGGTTAGTAGGAGAAGCAAGAAACTCCAGAGGGACTTCAAAGAGGTAATCGACTTCATTGCTGTCGATTTTAGGGCGATACTTAGGTTCAACAAATGCTAAGACTGGCGTTACGTTAAAAGCTGTTACTGTCACAAGCTTTGGAAGAGAACCAATCACTGAGATATGCTCGCTCCCTATACCAATCTCTTCTTCGGTTTCTCTTAATGCGGTGACCGTTGGATTGAGATCATGAGGTTCAACTTTTCCGCCGGGAAAGCTTATTTGGCCCGGATGATGTTTTAAATGACTCGCCCGCTTGGTAAGGATGACGTGAAGCTTGGCCTCACGTTCTACTAGCCCGATTAGCACACTGGCTTCACGCAGAGAATCCCTATCGACATTGGCCGTTCGTAATTTGGTTTCTTTGTGGTAATCCTCAGTTTGTTGGAGCTGAAAACGAGATAAAAATTCAGATTTGGTCATACTACTGGTGCCAATTACGTCATTGATGCTAAATAGTCGTTGATTTGAGTTTTGATAACTTCAAGCTCTTGTATTACGAATTGAATATCAGATTGCTGAGGGGCCTCACCACCGCGAGTGGAAGCCTCTATGGCTTGTAACTTCTCAACGGCCTTGGTTTCGCCAAAGCTCGCAAGAATCCCTTTCAGTGAATGGGCTGCGATAAACAGTTCGCTCCAATTTTGTTGGTTAAAAAGCGATTGTATTCTGTCTGCACCGTTTTCATGCTCTTCCATGAAAGCCATAAATACGGCTGCGATGATGTCCTCGTCATTGTCCATGTAGCCGCGAAGTACGTCGAAATCTATCATCCTGCTTTCCTTTTGTGCTGTCTATCGTTATTCGCTACCGAGATTGTTCCATTTCATGACCAAACTCAGTCACTTAACAACAATAGTATAGTTCATGAGAAATGAAAATCTGACAATCACATCGATCTAAACTTGATCGTTGAAGTTGCTGCTGTTCTAAAACTTTATTACTAATTTGATTATTTTTTAACTAAACAGTATGAAGTAAATTTTGATGCATAGCATAAACACGACTACGCTTGATCTTGCGACGCACCTCAAAAGTTCGCGCTAATCACCACAAAACGTTAGCAGGGCTGATAATGAGAAAGGGAGATCACAATGAGTACAAGGATTGAAAGCGCAAAGACTGACGGTCTAGACAGCAATGTTGATTTCTACTCTAAGTATATCCAAGACGTCGTCGGTATTGATTTGCTAACTCCGGAACAAGAATACCACTATGCAACTCTTGCCAGGCGTGGTGACAAAGCCGCGAGGGATGTGCTGATCGAATCTAATCTTCGACTTGTGGTAAAAATAGCCAGAGGCTACACAAAGCGCGGATTAAACAATCACACCATTCTCGACCTTATTGAGGAAGGGAATTTAGGTTTGATAAAGGCAATTGACAAGTTTGAGCCTGAAAAAGGATTTCGGTTCAGCACCTACGCAGTATGGTGGATCCGAGAGAGTATAGAGTCTTCCTTAATGAACACTGGCAGAACGGTTCGTTTGCCTGTTCACATCATCAAAGAAATTAATCGGCTTTCCCGTCAAACCAACGAAATGCGTTCGGCGTTAAAGCGAGCGCCTTCGGTTAAAGAAATTGCAGAGCAAACGTCAACTTCACAGCGCCATGTAAGTGAACTCATCCATATGAGTGGTTTTATCGAATCTAGTGCTTCAGTCGATACGACGGATAAAGAGTTCCAGAGCTTGGACACCTGTCGTTCTGACGCTATACCGGAGCCGTACGATACCTGTCATGACGAAATGTTGCTGAAAAGTCTCGAAAAAGTAGTATTGTCACTGCCTGAAAAATATCGTGACATTGTTATCCATAGGTTTGGTTTGTTCGGCAAAGAAGTGTTGACGCTAGATTGCTTGGGTGAGATGTACGGCCTCTCAAAAGAACGAGTACGCCAGTTACAGCAAGAGGGTGTGACTAAGCTTCAGAACAAACTGAAATTTGATGGCTGGGTAATGGGGTAGTTAAATAATTTATCTAAGAGCCAAGCACTTTACTAATTAGGATACTGAAGTGTCGTTAACAGTATAGATTGGCCGCTTAGTGGTGCTTTGGTTTGGAGTGTAATGACTCGGCTTCTAAAAGCAGAACAGATAAACGCCGCTTGACTTCCGATGTTTGAAAACCGGATAAAAAGCGAGTTAGGGCGGCAAAATAGACGCGATGACGACAAATCTTGACCAGCGTTTTTTCAAGCTGTTGCAGCCTAACCGTTTTTTGCTGTTTTGATTGTAACTCCCAGTTGCCTGCAATGTTTGCGAGAGAGTGAGAACAGCAGGACTGCTCGAAAGCTGCATCTTTTCCGAACAATGGTTTGTAGCCACTGACATACCAGGCTTCGATCATTTCTCTGATTTCAACTTCTTCTTCCGGTATCTCATGTTCACCTAGGATGTGATCGTTAGGCACCGTTTGACTGTAGTGGTAGTCGAGCTTGTCTTTGACGTATTTGTACATATAAGATGTTTATCAGTGACGACGTTAAAAAAATACCACACGTTAAGTTAAACCGCTATTGATGGTTTTAATTTTAATCGCAGCTCTATTACGGTTGTGAACCACTGTATAGATGTTGTAAACCACTGTATAGATATAGGCAAGTTACACTTAACTTACTTTACGAAGTAGATAGTGAATGTATCGAAATTCGAGTGACTCAACTCGCCATTGGGAAGTAATACGCTTCACAGCGCTTTGATATGCTCGGCATCGTATTAACAAAGTTAAGGTTTTAGTTAGGCGCTTAAATTCATCGACTTGTTCCCAAAAGCTGATGTGGCCAATGCGTACTTCGGTAAATGGTAAAAACCCAGTCTGATACCAGCAGTCAAGAACTTCCCTGATCTCAAACTCCTCCTCTGGTACATCTCCTCGTTGCAGCTCCCTATCAATAGGAGGAGGGGTGCGATACACATCATCGTAAATGTCATCGACATACACGTAATCCATAACGCCCTCCAGGCATGAAACAATATGACAATAATCTAGAATGTGATGTGGTGTATTCAAGTAAATATCGACTTGAAATTAGATAGGCTTCTTCTAGTTTGTTTTTGTGCGAAAAAGAAACTCGAGCACATGGTAGTTGGCTAATAATTCAAAGAGAGATCGGCATGCTAGCGAAACAGGCTGAAGCAGAGAAGTTGTTCTGGTCGGAACATCTGCATGACATTACAACTGAAGTGTCAAAGGGCGAGTTTTGGCAAAAGATTCTGCATTTTGATACTCATCAGTCTCATTTAAATCCACCTTCAATTGATAGTGTGAATCACATCCTTACCCTGATTCGCGATGTTCAGTTTGATGGAGCGCCTGCCGCTATACCTATTCCGTTGGAGACGACAACGGGCGATTTGCTCTTGGTAAAGTTTGAAATCTATTTGGTCATTGACAATCAGGTTAAAGGCTGTGTCACAGAGCTTTCGAACACAGTTTCAAAGATAGCCTGCACTGAGCTTCTGGAGCATGTTTTAGATGACCCAGTGAGAGGCATTTTGATCACAGATAGTCAGCACAAGATTTTGTTTACTAATGAGAAGTTATGTCGAGATCATTGCGTGTCTTCACTCGCTTTACTAGGCAAGAATATCAGTGACGTTGGATTGTTCCACAGTGATAAGCGGCATATCGAAGCGTTTCAATGGCGTATAACACGTGAAGCGAAATGGCGTGGTGCCATGATTACTAATGGTAAGAACTCACGTTCTACTTTAGAGGTGGTGCAAATCAAACGAATTGAAGTTGGTCATGAGCACGGCTTCTTTATCTACAGCTTTTTAGGTGAGCACCGCAATCCAACACGAACTCAAACTTCAGGCGCTACGAACATTCCTAATCTAGATGAGATGGATGAGGTTGCATTTCGAGACAATGCAAGACAACTCTCTGCTACCGGGGGCAAGTTTATTGTCGTTAGTTTGCGTCCTCATTTTTACAGTGAGCTAGAGGTGGAGTCTCGCCAAAAAGTGTATGCAGCACTTCAGTCCTTTCATCATGCTGACAGCTTCGGTTATATCGGAAGGAATACCTTCGTCGTGTTACTTAGGATACGAGAGGATGATGTAGAGGACGTAACAACAATCAGTATGTGTATTAAGCAGTTTTTTTCTGGCTTGAGTAAGTACCTAGACGACCACTTAATCAATGATATATCAGATGGACAAATTGGTGTCGCGCTGCAGGGTTTCAATCAATGTGGTATGGACGAAGTGATCTCTCAGTCGGTTCAAGCCATGTTCGTTCATGATTCAAAATCTAGCAGTGTAAATTTTTACGATGAGGTGTTAGTTCAAGCGAGTATACGTCGCCGAAAACTGGAGAACTTATTGTTAGAAGCGCTTCAGAACAAGCGGATTGATGTGCATTTTCAGCCTATAGTCGATACAAAGTCGCACCAAGTAGTAAAGTTAGAGGCGCTGTGCCGTTTCCAAATTGAAGAGGTAGATTATTGTGTGCAAGAGATGATTCACCTCGCGGAAGATCTCAAGATGATCAATACCATCGACATGATTGTTGCAGAAAAAGCCATTAAAGAATTTCTCAAACTTGATTCAGAGCTGGAGCAAAAGTTAGCACTATCGCTAAATTGTTCGATAGCTGACACTGAATCGCGCCACCTTGAAGAGCTTTTTAGCTACATTGATCAATCTCCGATTGCTAACGAAGACGTCACTATAGAAATCACAGAGACTTCGTACTTTGAAAACAATATCAACAACTCGAATTTATTGGAGCACATTCGTGCCTCTGGGGTAAAAATCGCGGTTGATGATTTTGGCACTGGTAACTCTTCGTTTTCCTATTTTAGTGATTTTCATTTTGATGAATTGAAAATCGACCGAAAATTTATTACCAATATCCACCAAATTAAGCAGAAATTCTTTGCGGTCAATATGCTAAGGCAACTGTCCCACGACCTAAATATTAAAGTTGTAGCAGAGGGGGTCGAGAATTCGCAAGAGCTGGAAACTTTAAAGCTCATTGATGTGGATTACGTACAGGGTTACCATTTTTATCGGCCGATGACCGCGAAGCAGCTTAAGCAGCGCCTTGCAGGCAGTGAACATGTTTATTAGTGCTCTACATGTTCAGTCTGAGGAGACACATATGAAAAGTGGAGAACAGCAAGGACAATTTCTGTTGCGCCTGTCATGTGACACGCTATTGTTTACCCTAGAATTTTTACAAAGTTGTGCCAAAGGATTAGACGCGATTGAGCCAGACCAAGTGGTTTGCGAAAACTCGCAGGGTATTTTTAAGGACTTTGGTAATGGCTTTTACGCCTATTACAACCATCAAGAAGATGAGCAGACTCTTGTCTTAAAGTGCAGAGTAGGTTCAGCGGTGCTTCAAGTCTTATGCCCCATTGAAACGGATAAAGTGATGGTCATACCCGCTCACTTAGAGTTGCCGTGTATAGACACTCAGAACAGCACTCTTAAAAACGATTTTGTTGGCTACTCAATGCTCAGTGACGGCACTGCGATGATTCCGCTAGATAACTTATGCCGCAGCGCATCCCAAAGTGTAGCGAATAACGAGAAGCTTGATTTTGTCGGAGTGCATTCGATAGAAGCAGGGTACTGTTGTGATGTTACTCCTCGTTATTTATTGGTGTACCCCAACCAGATCTCCACTCCGCCGCGTTCTGAGTTGTGTCAGTTAATATTGTCATTTCAGAGCGCGAGGTCTAAAACTGCCTTCAGATTATCGATCTGCCTTGACCTTTCTCACTTTTCAAATCTTTTACCTTCCAGGGTAAGTCTCTCATCTGAAATCAACTGCATTGAACAAAAAGAACTCACCCAGCTAACGCCCTCAGTGGCGAGCCCTATTGCCTTTGTGGACTCGGTGTTTTGCTTGGAGCACCGTCAGCTTTTGCTACCTCAAGCAGATGGTTCTTTCATTGACCTGCTGGGTAAAGCTGCCCCATCGACACAAAGAAGTTTTGTGTATTCTATCTGTGATGGAGTAGAACATGTAGCGACGGGGATAGTTGTAGCGAGCAGTGCAAGTCTAGTAAAGGCAAAAGAGAATCGACCCCAAGCAAATACCCAACTCTAACGTCGTGATCTTTACAGTGCTCCTCGCTTAAAGAGAGGAAAAAATTGGGTGCGCTTATTAATTGATAATTAACAATATATGGAAAACACTAAATAATTGTCCTAATACTTTAGAGTGTCCCATTAAATATCCCACCTAGTGCGTTTCACTGACACGGAGAAGATGAATGAAAGGAATTATATTTACTGAATTCATGGAGTTGGTTGAGGAAAAGTTTGGTCTGGACGTCCTAGATGAAGTGCTTGAAATGTCCAATGATGAGGGGATCTACACCGCCGTGGGCAGTTATGATCATAAAGATCTTGTGAAGCTCATTGTCAATTTAAGTAAGAAGACAGAAATTGACCCAGCAACATTACAGCAAGTCTTTGGACAAACCGTATTCAAAACTCTTTTAGCGTCGATTCCTGGAAGTGCCAGTATTGGAAATAGTCGTTCGACTTTTCAGTTTATTCGCCATGTTGAAGACTATATTCACGTGGAAGTGAAAAAACTGTACTCCGATGCCGAACCTCCTAAATTTCACTTTATTAGCGAATCAGAGACTGAAATGGTGATGGATTATCAAAGTGCGCGTTGTATGTCACATGTTTGTTTAGGTCTTATCGAAGGGTGTGCTGAGCATTTTGGAGAGAAACTCAAAGTAGAGATGGTGCCACAAACGGACGACAACAGTATTGTAAGATTTAGCCTCACGTTGGTTTGAGGGTAGTATGCCAAGCAGTTCAGCGATTGAGCGAAAACTTAAACGTGAAATAGCGGCTAGAAAAGCAGCAGAGAGCTTACTTGAACAAAAGAGTCTCGAGCTTTTTAATGCAAATCAGCAGTTAGAGGTTGCGCTAAAACAAACAGAGGCGCGCTCGGAAGCGAGTTTCAAGCGGCTTGAATTTCAGCAGAAAATAGAGCGGATACTGATTCATTTCGGCAGGACCTTTTTGCGCGCTAACTTAGATGATGTCCTTATGATTGAGTTGGTGAATCAGTTGGCAGGTGTGGCTGGTGATGTTGCTTGCTCTATTGTATTGCCTAATGTGTTATTGCCGACACTCACCCAAACTCACTATCAGACCCCAAAATACACTCAACTCGTTGTCTCTGAGAAATGTACGACATCTTGTATATCTATAGAGTTAGAGCAAAAAGTCATTGGTAAGCTTGAGTTGGTAGTGATCGAAACAACTTTCGATATGGACTTTGTTAACAGCCAGATGTCGTTAGTTTGTGATCTGCTCGCAAGCTCAATCAACCGTCAAGTCATCAACCAAAGATTGGTTGAATCCAAGGAGCGTGCAGAAGCATCCGAGCGCTCTACAAGAGAGTTCTTAGCCATGATTAACCATGAGCTTCGCACCCCGTTAAATGGCTTACTTGGAAGCGTTGAGCTGCTAGCGGACACTGGGTTGTCTGAGGCTCAAAAAGACCTGCACCACAACCTTAGTCAATCAGGTCAGTTGCTACGGGCTATCATTAATGATTTGCTCGACTTCAGTAAAATTGATGCCGGTATGTTGGAGTTGATTGAATCTACCTTCAGTTGGAGCACTTTAGAGTCGACGTTAAACAGTATCTTTGAACACAAAGCGCAAGAGAAACAGATTGGATTTACGATTGAAACGCAAAATCTCGATAATCAGCAGATTAAAGGCGATTTAGAACGTATCACCCAAATTTTCGTTAACTTGATTGGTAATGCAATTAAGTTTACCGACAAAGGTAAAGTGGGAGTGCGAGTTGAAAACAGCGTGAATGGCATTCTAGTGGCGGTGACGGATACTGGAATAGGTATAAGTGAGGCTGCGCAAAAGAAGCTATTTCAACCCTTTACTCAGGCGGATCGATCCAGTTCACGAAATTATGAAGGCACCGGGTTAGGCTTGGCTATCTGTCGTCGATTAGTGGAGTTGATGGGGGGGGATATTTCTCTGGAGAGCAAGCTAGGTGAGGGGACGACATTTCATGTGTTTTTGCCGCTGAAAACTGAAATGCTTCAAGCTGAAGCCAAAACGGTACAGGCTGAGAATAGTCAAGAACCGGACTTTTCTTCTTTGAAAATTTTAGTGGTAGATGACATCAAGATGAACCAAGTCATTATCACCCAAATGTTAAGTAAGCTGGGTATTTCGCCAGACCTAGCCGTGAATGGACTGGAAGCCGTTGAGCATGCCAGCAAGCAACAGTACGATATTATTTTCATGGATTGTCGCATGCCGGTGATGGACGGTTTTGAAGCAACCAAGCGTCTGCGCAGTGCTAAGTATCTTAAGCCAATCGTGGCGCTTACTGCGGGCACCACGACGGAAGAGCGGCAAAACTGCTACGATGTAGGCATGGATGACATACTTTCCAAACCCTACACCGCAAAGGATCTGACTCAAACACTCGCTAAGTGGGGGCCAAATTTCGGGTTAGAGGCTATCTAGAATAGGCAGTATTTTGCCTAGTTTATGGTAGGTCTCTTGGTACTCATCTTCACAGTGACTGTCAGCCACAATACCGCCGCCAGCCCAGGCATAAATTTCCCCTTGAGTCGCAATAAGCGTTCGAATTGTAATGCTGGTATCCATTACGCCGTGTGCGCTGATATAGCCGATACTGCCGCAGTATACGCTACGTCGGTGTGGCTCAAGCTCTTCGATAATTTCCATCGCTCGTATTTTTGGCGCTCCGGTGATCGAACCACCAGGAAAGCAAGCTCGCAATAAATCGGTCGCTTGATATTGACTGTCTAGCTCGCCCGTTACTGTGCTTACTAAGTGATGCACGGCAGGAAAGCTTTCAATCTCAAATAGCTTGGGCACTTTTACCGAACCAGGTTTTGCCACTCGACCAATGTCATTTCTTAATAAGTCGACAATCATCAAATTTTCTGCCTGATCTTTTGGTGCATTGGCAAGATCAAGAGCGCTGTTCTGGTCTTGAATCGAGTCACTAAACCTTGGCCTAGTCCCTTTGATTGGCTTGGTTTCAATGATGCGGTTATGCAGCTGTAGGAAGCGCTCAGGTGAGATGCTAATGATCGCGCTGTCTTCGGTACGAATAAATGCGCTAAATGGCGCTTGGTTATGTTCATCGAGCACTTCGAAAGCGTGCCATTCACTGCCCACATATTTAGCGCAATGTCGCTGCGCGAGATTAATCTGGTAGCTGTCACCGGCAGCCAGGTACTCTTTCACAGCGTTGAAACGTTGTTGGTAGCCCGTTTGGGTCATGTTTGACTGCCAAGGTGTTGTTAGCTTGAACGGCGGTTGAGCTTGCATTTTCTGGCTCTGCAGCCAATTAAGGTGCCTGTGTGGTTCACTCCCTACAATCACCGCTTTTTGCTGTTGGTGGTCAACCATTAGTGCCCAGCTGTAAATACCCACAGCCATATCAGGAGCGGCAATATCATGGCTTGCTATGGCAGGAATGCGTTCAACTCGCCTACCAAGGTCATACGAAAAATAACCTAGAGCACCGCCAACAAACGGCCACTCAGTTTCGATGATAGAGCGCCCGAGTTTTGCATCGATTAAGCGATCAATGAGTGTGAACGGATCGTCCTGACTGGTCTGCTCTTCTCCATCACAGTCAATTTTTGATTGATTACCAAAGGTTTGCACCGTTGCAATGGGATTAGCGACCAAAATATCGAATCGATTATTCTCATGCTCTAGTGTCGATGATTTTAACAACATCGCCCACGGTAGCTGTTCGATAGTCGTAAAGTATTGCTTGGCTAAATCTGGCTGGTATGGCAGGTCAACGAATTGAATAGATTGGCTTTCTTTTTTGTTCATTTGCTTAAACTGTGACAGAAACGTTGTCGCACTCATGGCGCATAGTGGAAAGCAAGAGTATCATATTTTCACAACAAAAAGTCGGACATTTAGCCCTGAAAAAACTACGGTTAAAGTGAGTATTGCCTAGCGCTATACTCATAGTAGTTACTCGCTTATTGCTGTTTTTGGACAGACGGATAAGCGTCGATAGGCTAAATAGTGCGACCTCCTGGAAGCTAAAATTATAAAGAGGTATTCAATGGCGGTTATTCGTAAAGAAGATGTGATCAGCTCCGTCGCTGATGCATTGCAATACATCTCGTATTACCATCCCCTCGATTTTGTTCAAGCCCTAGACAAAGCTTATCAAAAGGAAGAGAGCCAAGCGGCGAAAGACGCTATCGCTCAAATCTTAATTAACTCTCGCATGTCGGCAGAAGGCCACAGACCTATTTGCCAAGATACGGGTATCGTAACCTGTTTCGTGAATATTGGTATGAATGTTCAGTGGGACAGTGACCTTACCGTACAAGAGATGATTGATGAAGGTGTTCGTCAAGGTTACACCAACCCAGACAACCCGCTTCGTGCATCGGTTCTTAAAGATCCTGCGGGCAAGCGCATCAACACCAAAGACAATACGCCTGCGGTAGTGCACATCAACATGGTGCCAGGCGATAAAGTCGAAATCCAAATTGCGGCTAAAGGCGGCGGTTCTGAAAATAAAACCAAGATGGTGATGTTAAACCCATCAGACGATATTGCTGAATGGGTAGAGAAAACATTGCCAACAATGGGTGCTGGTTGGTGTCCACCTGGCATGCTTGGCATTGGTATTGGCGGTACGGCAGAAAAAGCGGCGGTACTGGCAAAAGAATCCCTAATGGAGAATATCGATATTCAAGAGCTTATCGATCGCGGCCCACAGAATGCGGAAGAAGAGCTTCGTCTCGACATCTTCAACCGAGTGAACAAACTCGGTATCGGTGCACAAGGTCTTGGCGGTCTGACGACGGTTGTTGATGTGAAAATCAAGACAGCGCCAACACACGCGGCGTCAAAGCCTGTGTGTATGATTCCAAATTGTGCGGCAACACGTCACGTTCACTTTACTCTTGATGGTTCGGGCCCGGCTGAGCTGACGCCGCCAAAACTTGAAGAGTGGCCAGAGATCACGTGGGAAGCGGGCGAAAACACCCGTCGTGTAAACCTTGACGAAATCACTAAAGAAGACGTTCAAGAGTGGAAAACGGGTGAAACACTGCTGTTAACAGGTAAAATTCTGACAGGTCGTGATGCGGCGCATAAACGCATTCAGGGCATGCTAGAAAGTGGTGAAGGTCTACCTGAAGGTGTCGACTTTAAAGGCAAGTTCATTTACTACGTGGGCCCTGTTGATGCAGTCGGCGATGAAGCTGTAGGTCCAGCGGGTCCGACAACATCGACGCGTATGGATAAGTTCACGGACATGATGCTGTCTGAAACGGGTCTAACCGGTATGATTGGTAAAGCCGAGCGTGGTCCAGCAGCGATTGAGTCAATCAAGGAACACAAAGCTGTGTACCTAATGGCGGTCGGTGGTGCTGCTTACTTGGTCGCGAAAGCAATCAAGAAAGCCAAAGTTGTCGCATTTGAAGATTTGGGTATGGAAGCGATTTACGAGTTTGAAGTCGAAGACATGCCAGTCACTGTCGCGGTGGATTCAAGCGGAGCGAATGCTCACCAAATTGGTCCAGATACGTGGAAAGTGAAAATCGCGGAAGCGGAAAACGCATCCTAGTTTGAGTTCAAAAAAGTGAGTGTGTGAAGACATACTCACTTTTTTTTATCTCTATTTTTTTATAATTAGTTCAGACATATACCCAAGTAGCTTTTTGGCATCTTGAGGCAATTAGGGTATATACTCAAAGAAAAAGAACCAAGGAGAGTGCGAAATGCCTCGATTTATACAAATATTACAAATCGCAGTACTGCTAGTAGTGGGTTTCTTTGTTGGCTATGACTTGATTTTACACGGGATCAGCATCTTCAACGAAAAGTACGTCACCATGGCGTGTGTGTTGACTGTGCTGCTTGAGATTGCGCTATTTGTTATCTATAAGCTCATTGAAGACGACTAACATTTGATAGCGTTTCAAGAACTCTAAACCCCTGAATAATATCAGGGGTTTTTTGTTCATGTTTGGTTAATCTCGTATAGTGCATACTGTTCCTTGTTATTTGTATCGGAGTAAGTTGAATGAACCGCATTGGTCAAGAAGTCTCAGATTTGTTGCATCGAAGCCTAGATTCTCATGTTCGAATCGCTGTTACAGGTCTTTCGCGAGCGGGCAAGACAGCGTTTATCACCTCTTTGGTGAACCAGCTACTTCATACTTCTACTCACGATAACTTACCATTGCTAGAGTGCGCTCGAGATGGCCGACTTGTTGGCGCTAAACGCGTTCCTCAGTCTAATTTAATGGTACCGCGCTTTGCTTATGATGTTGCCATGGCGCAGCTGCACGCTGAGCCACCTGAGTGGCCGCAGCCGACGCGTGATGTGAGTGAAATTCGCTTGGCGCTGAAATATAAGCCTGCGAAGGGCGCTAAGCGTTTATTAAGTAAAACATCGACTCTCTATATTGATGTTATTGACTATCCAGGAGAGTGGCTGCTGGACTTGCCCCTACTCGATCTCTCTTTTGAAGAGTGGAGTGAGCTGCAGTTTGCTAACCTGTCCGGCATTCGTAGTGAGTGCGCCCAAAGTTGGCTTGCAGCATTAGATGCGTTTGATGGTAAAGCAGAAGCCAACGAAAAAGTGATTGCTGAGATCTCTCAGGCCTTCACTGACTATCTGTTTGCTTGTAAAGATCGTGGGCTTCATTGGGTGCAACCCGGTCGCTTTGTGTTACCAGGAGAGCTTGCGGGGGCGCCTGTGCTGCAGTTTTTCCCGTGCAAGCCGTTGGCAGATAAATCAGACAAAAATAGCGGTTATGCCATGCTTAAGCGCCGCTACGAAGAGTATCAAACCAAAGTCGTTAAGCAGTTTTACAAAGAGCACTTTGCTACCTTCGACCGCCAAATAGTGCTGGTGGATTGCCTGCAGCCTTTGATGGCGGGTGACGAAGCGTTCAATGATATGAAGCAAGCGCTTCAGCAGATCATGAAGAGCTTCCGGTATGGGCAATCAAATTTGTTAAGGCGTTTGTTTGCGTCGCGCATCGACAAAATTTTGTTTGCCGCCACCAAAGCAGACCATGTGACACCGAATCAACACGGTAATTTGGTCAGCCTATTACAGCAGATGGTTCACCCAGCATGGCAAGAAACGGCATTTGAAAATATTGAAATGAGCTGCATGAGCGTCGCATCGATTCAGGCAACGGAAGCGGGTTTTGTCGGAAATGGCAGCAACAGCTCTCCCGCTTTGCGCGGCACGACATTGGATAACCAGACACTAACGCTCTATCCCGGTGATGTACCGGCAAGACTGCCGAAGCCCGATTTTTGGCAGCAAAGCGGGTTTGAGTTTACCTCATTCAGACCCTTAGTGAGTGCACAAGATGCGCCATGCGGTCATATTCGCCTCGATAAAGCGATGCAGTATTTAATTGGAGACAAACTTCGATGAGTGATTTGAAAAACAGAAAAGTCTTTGATGAAGATTTGTCTAATGCGGAGCCAACATTAGACATGAACAGCCAAAAGCTGTTTGAGCCTGAGCAAACCTTTGTACCGGTTGAGCAGGTGGCTGTTGAAGACGAGAATGATACAAAGCTTGAAAAAACCATCCGCGGTAGCAGTAAGAAAGGCTGGATAGCGACAACATTCCTGACCGCATTTGCCGGTCTAGTGGGCTGGCAGGCGATAGATAACGTGGTTACCGCTGCGACGACAGGCGACTATCTATCCCTTGGCTGGTCAGCGTTAGTGACTGGCGTTGCTGTCATGGGGATTGGTGCATTTGGTAAAGAGCTATTCAAACTTCGTAAATTAAAGAATCATTTTTCAGTCCAAGAAGAGGCGCAAGCGTTACTGGATAATGACGCGGTAGGCAAAGGCGAAAAGTTTTGTCAAAAGCTCGCGCATGAGGCATCTATACCTGCGGAGCATCCTGCTTTTGACCGCTGGCAAAATAGCGTGCACAGTGCCCACAGCGATGCGGAAGTGCTCGATATGTATCAATCTATGGTGCTGACAGAGCAGGACAAGAAGGCGATGGCATCGGTATCTAAGCTGTCAGGTGAAGCGGCGATTTTGGTGGCACTAAGCCCACTTGCTATCGCCGACATGCTCCTAATCGCATGGCGCAATTTCCGAATGATTGACAATATCTCCGAGATTTATGGTGTTGAGCTCGGCTACTGGTCTCGCTTGAAGCTATTTAAGTTAGTGCTGGTCAATATTGCGATTGCAGGTGCAAGTGAGCTGGCGATTGAATCAAGTGCTGACATATTGTCGATGAACTTGGCAGAAAAACTGTCAGCCCGTGCGGGGCAAGGTTTAGGTGTGGGTTTGGTGACGGCTCGTTTGGGGTTGAAGACCATCAGCTTGATGCGTCCAATCCCGTTTAAGCAGGAACAGACACCGCGACTTGGCTCAATCAGAAAGTCCGTGGTCGAAAGCCTAAAAAACAAATTGAGCTAATTCATCCCCTACATTCCGCTTAAGTGCGTCAGCCTCGAGAAATCGAGGAACTCCTAAAGCGCACGACTAACTGGTAGACAGTGAAGCGTTATACCAATTGGGCTTTCCACGCGTTGTTTGAGATCCCCTTTTTCAAGGGGATGACGTTGTTATCGAAGGCGCGAAACGTTAACAGACGTCACCCTCGAGAAATCGAGGATCTCCTAAAGCGCACGACTAATTGATAGACAGTGAAGTGTTATACCAATTGGGCTTTCCATGCGTTGTTTGAGATCCCCTTTTTCAAGGGGATGACGTTGTTATCGAAGGCGCGAAACGTTAACAGACGTCATCCTCGAGAAATCGAGGATCTCCTAAAGCGCACGACTAATTGGTAGACAGCGAAGTGTTATACCAATTGGGCTTTCCATGCGTTGTTTGAGATCCCCTTTTTCAAGGGGATGACGTTGTTATCGAAGGCGCGAAACGTTAACAGACGTCATCCTCGAGAAATCGAGGATCTCCTAAAGCGCACGACTAATTGGTAGACAGCGAAGTGTTATACCAATTGGGCTTTCCATGCGTTGTTTGAGATCCCCTTTTTCAAGGGGATGACGTTGTTATCGAAGGCGCGAAACGTTAACAGACGTCATCCTCGAGAAATCGAGGATCTCCTAAAGCGCACGACTAATTGGTAGACAGCGAAGTGTTATACCAATTGGGCTTTCCATGCGTTGTTTGAGATCCCCTTTTTCAAGGGGATGACGTTGTTATCGAAGGCGCGAAACGTTAACAGACGTCATCCTCGAGAAATCGAGGATCTCCTAAAGCGCACGACTAATTGGTAGACAGCGAAGTGTTATACCAATCTGGCTTTTTAAACGTTGTATGAGATCCCCTTTTACAAGGGGATGACGTTGTTTGTTCAAAGTAGACGAATGATTAATACAACTAGAGCTAAATTGATACTCAAATCACATTCCAAGAAACTTGACGATATTTATGAGGAAACTTTGATCCTACGCTAGTCCAAACTGGCATAGCGGCGTGATACTGCTCACAGTAATCTATTCTCAGGACGAGCAGTATCATGCAAAAATATCTGAAGTATATCATTCCGATATCGATCCCATTGATCGTACTACTTCTACCATTATCCGCATTTCCCTTCGAAGGATTGACCATAGTCCAACAGCGCGTTATCGCCATATTCTTATTGGCTGCGCTATGTTGGGTTTTCGAGCCAATCCCCATCTACGCCACTTCCGTTGTCATCATTGTTCTTGAACTTTTGTTGGTATCGAATAAAGGGGTATATCTGTTTAGAGCAGGGGAGGGGCAGCCGCATTTTGGTGAACTTCTTAATTACAATGAAATCATGGCAACGTTTGCAAGCCCGATCATCATGCTGTTTTTGGGTGGTTTTTTCCTTGCTATGGCGGCGACCAAGTATCGTTTGGACGTTAACTTAGCTCGGGTATTACTCAAGCCATTTGGTAGCGATCCGCGCTTTGTGATGCTGGGATTGATGCTAATCACCGGCGTTTTCTCTATGTTCATGTCGAACACCGCGACCACTGCGATGATGCTATCGATTCTTACTCCGGTGATTGCCGTATTTGGCCCAAAAGACCCTGGACGAATTGCGTTTGCGCTATGCATTCCAGTCGCAGCCAACATTGGCGGTATCGGTACACCAATTGGCACTCCGCCTAATGCCATCGCACTTAAATATCTGGTAGGTGATAACTACATCAGCTTTGGTGAGTGGATGGCGTTTGGTGTGCCTTTTGTGGTCGTAATGATGGCGCTGGCTTGGATGCTGATTAATTTTTTATACAGTGCAGATCAAAAGAAAATCGAGCTGTCGATTAAAGGTAAGTTCTTAAAAACTCCAAAAGCCATCATGGTGTACATTACGTTTGCTTTGACCATTATCCTTTGGCTAATGGGCTCAACACACGGTATGAATTCATACACGGTTGCGCTTATTCCCGTCGCTATCTTCTCGCTGACTGGCATTATCAATAAAGAAGATCTTAAGAAGATATCGTGGGATGTACTTTGGTTGGTATCAGGTGGTATCGCTTTGGGTCTCGCACTTGATAAAACAGGGCTTGCACGTCTTGTTGTTCACAGTATTCCGTTTGATGAATTCTCTCCTTATGTCGTGCTATTTGGCGCTGCATTCCTATGTTTGCTTATGGCGAACTTTATGTCCCATACGGCAACGGCAAACTTGCTGATGCCAATTATGGCGGCATTAGGTACCTCAATGACGTCTCTTACGCCATTGGGAGGAGAGCTAACACTCATTCTTGTGGTTACCTTTGCGGCTTCACTGGGTATGTCTCTACCAATCAGTACGCCGCCAAACGCCCTTGCTCATGCAACAGGCCATGTTCAGAGCAGTCAGATGGCGCGTGTTGGCGTGATCTTAGGTGTGGTGGGCGTCTTGCTGAGCTTTGTCTTAGTGTGGCTACTGCATGCGGTTGGACATATAGGGTAGGTGCCAATGGAATTATTGGTACGCCATTATTTTTCAGAATCAAGTCGTCAGGTTACGTTCGATGCCGAAGAGGTGGTGCTGCGCCAAGAAGCGCACAATGACCGTCTTTATTACGTGCTCGAAGGGGAGCTAGAGGGCTATTTTGAAAGTGACCAAGATGGCAAGCTCACCAAACTTTTTAATGCCTCGAATGGGGCATTTATTGGTGTGCATAGTTTCTTTTCAGGCACTTGGGTTGCTTCATCAACGGTAATTGCAAAAAGCAAAGTGACGCTGGCTTGGATCGATAAACATACTCAGCCCGTCGATCCGCAGCAATACGGCCCATTGAGTGCCCAGTTTATGCCGGTGATGGTCAATGAGTTATCAAGACGTCAAAGGCGCGCTAAGCAAGAAGCTCTAGCCAAAGAGAAAGCCCTTCAACGCCTGCATACTGCGGAGCAGATGACCACTCTGGGCCAATTGGCGGCCGGGATTGCGCATGAGTTGAACAATGCCATTGGTGTGGTGAACAGCAAAACCGAACGGATGCAGCAAGATTTGTTGCAACTTCTCGAAGAGCTGCACCCAGAAGTCAGTGGCTATTTCGATGTCGGTTTGATGCGTGGTCAAACGGTTTCCTCTAGTGAGGTACGCCGAATTGCCAAGCGCTACCAAAGTGACTATCGCTTAGAAAGAGACACGGCTAAGCAACTGGCGAGAGCGCTAGGCAATAACCCAATCCCTGAGTCGTGGTTACATGATCCTCAAAAAGCGCTTAAATACTGGGGTATGGGGCGAGATCTACACGATCTTAAAATTGCCGCGAGGCATACCGTTGGCATCGTCAAATCGGTGAAGCAACTAGGCCGTACTGATGGTGAGCCCGATGAGCTGCTTGATATTAACGATACCATCAACAAAGCCTTGGCCCTTTTGCAAAGTGATTTGAGAAGAGTGTCCGTTCGCGTACAGCCAGCGGTTCTGCCGTTAATTAAGGGGGCATCCACCGAGTATGTGCAAATCTGGAGCAACATTTTAAAAAATGCTTGTGATGCACTTTCGCAAACCGATGCGCCCAATATCAATATTCAAACCAAGTTTGTGAACCAACGTATTTTGGTGACCATTGCCAATAATGGACCAGAAATAGATGAGCCCACACGCCGAAAAATCTTTCAACCTAACTTCACAACCAAAAAAGGCGGACTGTCTTTTGGTTTGGGGTTAGGACTATCAATTGTGAAAAGAATCGTCAGCGAGATAGGTGGCACAATTGCCGTTAAAAGCGATGAAACACGCACTATTTTTCGCGTCAAGTTACCAGTAGGAGAAGCATATGGAGAAGCTTAACGTCATTTGTGTCGATGACCAGAGAGAAGTACTCAGCGCCGTCATTCAAGATCTTGAGCCATTATCGAGCTGGCTAAATATCGAGGACTGTGAATCTGGCGAAGAAGTGCTGGATCTTATTGAAGACCTTGATGCGGAAGGAGAGAGTATCGCGGTGATTGTGTCTGACCATGTTATGCCAGGCATGACGGGGGTGGAGCTGCTGACCGAGCTATCGCGTGATAGCCGTTTTAAAGAGACGAAAAAGGTGCTGCTCACTGGCCAAGCTACGCACTCTGATACCATAACCGCGATTAATACAGCAGGTGTAAGTCATTACTTTGAGAAGCCATGGAAAGCCGACGAGTTGGTGAGTTGTGTTCGTTCATTGGTCACCGCTTATATTTTTGATCGCGGTTTTGATTATCAGCCGTATCATGAACACTTGGATCAAAACATTGTGTTGGAGAGGCTACGATAGGCCGTTTATGGGTATTGGCCACTTTGCATGATGAGCGAGGAGGAAAAATGAAAACAGTGTTGCGCTATTTTGTATTAGGTTTTTTGTTCGTTTTAGGATCTGCCAACGCGAGCGATAGAGCTAAACAAGGCTGGGAGCTCATTGAGCAAGGAGCCATTGTTATCGACGTTCGAACGCCGCAAGAATTCAATGCTGGTCATTTAGAACAAGCGGTTAACTACCCACTATCAGAGCTAGATAAGCACATTGCGACGCTCGACAAGTCTCAATCTATTGTGCTTTATTGCCGTAGCGGAAATCGGTCCGGTCAAGCTATGGCATATATGCAATCCAAAGGTTTTACCGCTCTCCACAATGCCGGGGGGCTGAATGAGATGAAAATAGAATCTCCCCAGTAAGCCGTATTTGTCGCTCATCGCCCGAAATATCTTCTACCATTTCGGGCGTTTTGCCTTGTACATTGACCTTATTTCATCCCTTCACCCTATTGTCGATTCAATCTGAGTACACGTGTTTGTGACAGTTGCTTACAAATACTCATGGCTTTTGTTTAGTTCGTAATATTTCGCGGCAAATAGACGAACTTTTACATCATAAGAAACGCTTCATTTAACTCTTGCATCATTTCTTACAGTTCCTATCTAGAGCCTTGTAACAAATCAAGGATAGAATTGACTTCGATTTTTATAGTGCATATGTGGCTTTAGGTTCGGAATTTCCGATGTTTATATCAGGGAGCCCAAAAGGGGGGAAAGACAGCCAGCTCACGATGTGCATAGCCAGAGAGAAGTGAGTGTTAACTTGAGTATCGAGAGAGCCGTAATAAATAGCGGGACACAAAGCCAGATAAGCGGTAGAGGACGGAGTTCGTTGTCTTCACTATTTGGCCTTTTTGCGTTGTTTCCGTTTCTGATCTTAACGGCAGTCGTGTCGTTGTATAGTCCTGAGGGCGTCAGTTGGAGTTTGCCTTGGGTTCCAAGCCTAGGGCTAGCGCTAAGTTTCCGATTGGATGGGCTGTCTTTTCTGTTTGCCTGCTTGATTAGCGGGATTGGTACCATGGTGCAAGTGTATGCGCTGGCCTACCTTAAAGAGCACAAACAAAGACTCGCATTCCACTGTTACTTGACCGCGTTTATGGTGGCAATGCTTGGCGTGGTTCTCAGCGACAATGTGTTGCTGTTGTTTGTCTTTTGGGAGCTGACGACAGTGACCTCGTATCTGCTCATCGGCTTTAACCACGAAGCGCTAAAGTCTCGAAAGAATGCGCTGCAATCACTGTTAATTACGGGTGCAGGTGGCCTAGCATTACTTGCTGGCCTGATTATGCTTGGCACCATGGCCGGTAGCTATGAGCTGACTAGTATCTTGGCGAAAGCGACCGAGATTTCAAATCACACCCTGTTTTTACCTTCATTAGTTCTTATTTTGTTGGGGGCGCTGACTAAGTCTGCTCAGTTCCCGTTCCACTTCTGGCTGCCCAACGCAATGGCCGCGCCAACACCAGTGAGTGCCTACCTGCACTCCGCCACTATGGTTAAAGCGGGTATCTACCTACTGGCAGTGGTATCACCTATCTATTCTCACTCAGAGGTATGGTTCTATACGCTGACGATACTTGGTGGATTTACTGCCTTGTGGTGTGCGCTCATGGCGCTCAAGCAAACGGATTTGAAACTCATGCTGGCATACAGCACTACTGTGGTACTCGGAAAGCTGACCTTCTTGCTTGGGATTGGAAGTGACTTAGCCCTTAAGTCGGCACTGATGCTGATTGTCGCTCATGCCCTTTACAAAGCAGGTCTGTTTATGGTGGTCGGCAACATTGATAAAGCGGCGGGGACGCGTGAAATCAGTCAGCTTCGTGGCCTACGTTCTGTGCTGAAAATCAGCTTTGTCGCCGCGGTGGTTGCTGTGTTGTCGACCGCTGGTGTGCCGCCTCTACCTGGCTTTTTGGGTAAAGAGTACATGTACAAAGCCGGATTGGAAGTTAGCAATTGGGCAGTCTTTTTGATGGTATTAGTGAATGCGCTTACCGTGACACTGGTGATGGCACTGCTGATCAAACCATTTACTACTCGTCATCGGGGTGAGCCGACGCAGGTTAAGCCGGTTGAATTCAATAAAGGGTTGTGGGTGCCACCATTTATGCTCGCCATCATTAGCGTATTGGCAACAGTCATCGGTCTAGGGTGGCTAAATGAGCAAGTGATTATTCCTGGTGTGACCACGATTGCACCGGTGTCGACGCCAGAGCCAGTGAAAATGTGGCATGGCATCAATGCTCCACTGATCCTCAGCGTTGTGACGTTGGCGTTGGGCGTACTGCTATACAAAGTGTATCCGGCGCTGAGTACATTGCTGGGTCGTCAGTTGTCAAAACTGCCATGTGCGAATCGTGTCTTTGATAGCCTGCTGCATGCCATGGTGAGTTTTGCCAAATGGCAAACAAATGTGCTTCAAACGAAACGAATGAGTGTCTACGGATTGCTTTCATTTGGAGCCTTGGCGGTGCTGCTCATCACGCATACCCCAATGTCGTTAAGTCAATTTGCTGGTCGATTCGAGGGCATCAAGCTTTACGAAGTGGTGATTGCGGGCCTGCTCATTGCGTCATCTTTCGTGGTGATTATTTCAAGAACAAAGTTCTTAGCGGTAGCGGCTCTGGGCATGATCGGCTTTATGACCACCTTGGTGTTCATGATTTATAGCGCGCCCGATGTTGCCAAGACGCAGCTATTGGTTGAAACCTTGATGGTGGTCTTCTTAGTACTGCTAATGCGTCATGTACCCAAGCTATCGGCAGTAAGGCAGCACTCCAAAGGTCGCCGTGCACTGCACGCTTTGGTTGCAGGTTCTATTGGTGTTGCCGTCACTATGATGCTGATTTCGATTACTGCAGACCCTATCGATATGTCGGTCTCTCAGTTCTTCAACGAGCAGAGTGTGCCGGGCGGTCATGGCCGCAACATCGTTAACGTCATTCTGGTCGATTTCCGCGCCTTCGATACGTTTGGTGAAGTGCTGGTTGTGGCACTAGCAGGCCTATGTGCGGTGAGTCTGCTTAAGCCTGGCAGCGTGCCATCGACCAAAGTGAAATCACTTATCTTGGGTACGGCGTCGCACATCGTTTCTGCACTGATGTTGGTGTTCTCACTTTACCTATTAATGCGCGGACATAATTCACCTGGTGGTGGCTTTATTGGTGCGCTGATCGCTGTTATTGGCCTGTCGCTACTAATGTTTGCCGAGTCTCCACAGTATGTTCGAGAAAGGCTGCATTACGCGCCGTTTAGTATCGCAATGCTCGGTGTCTTTATTAGTTTTGCCGCGGGTGCCGTGAGCTTAGTGTTTAATCTGCCATTCCTAACGGGTCTTTGGTGGAAAGATGTATTGCCTCTGGGTACGCCATTAATTTTCGATATTGGTATTTATCTGGGTGTCATTGGTGGGGTGATGGGAATGATCCTCCATGTAACAGAGGAGATGGACTGATGGAAATGTTGTGGAGTGTTGTTGTGGGTGTGTTTGTCGCATCTGGAATTTATTTGATGCTGGAAAGACACTTGCTCAGAGTCCTATTTGGCCTGACTTTGCTGAGTAGCGCAGTCAATCTTGCCATCTTTAATGCAGGTCGATTAACACCAGGCAATCCGCCGCTCATTGATGCTGATTCTGTCTTGCCTCATATGGATGCCGCGAACCCGTTACCTCAAGCGCTAATCTTAACGGCTATCGTGATTGGCTTTGGACTTTTAGTGTTTGCTTTAGTGTTGTTCTACCGCGCTTATGAAGAAACGCAGTCAGCGGATATTGATGAAATGAAATACTCAGAGGAGCAGGTGTAATGTCAATGTGGTTAACCTTGCCTGTCATCATGTCTGCCTTGACCGCTGTGTTGGTGTTCTTCGCCAGACATAACCATAAGCTTGCTGAAGCGGTGAGTGGTACGAGTGCACTGTTTACCTTGCTAGGTAGTGTGTTCTTGCTGAACGGCGTTTTAGACAATGGCCCTCAAGCAGTCGCATTCGGCCAATGGGCGGCGCCTTTTGGTATCGTGTTCGTTGCCGACTTTTTAGCGGCGGCGATGGTGGTCATTACCGCAATTATTGGCGTAGTGAGTGTGTTTTATGCCATGGCGGATCTAAAACAGAAACCGTCATATGGCGTATTTCATTCGCTGATTCATGTCCTCCTAGCGGGTGTGTACGGCGCATTCTTGACCGGTGACATTTTTAACCTTTACGTTTGGTTTGAAGTCATGCTGATCGCTTCATTCGGCCTTATGGTGCTAGATGCGAATCGTAAGCAAGTTGATGGTGCGGTGAAGTATGTGATGCTGAACTTTATCTCGACGCTGATGTTCTTGCTGGCGATTGGTCTGCTTTATGGCGCAACTGGCACGCTGAGTTTGGCGGACTTGCACAGTAAGGCTGCGGATATTGCACCACAAACTAAAGTATTGCTTGCAGCATTATTCCTGTTTGGCTTTGCGGTTAAATCGGCGCTGTTTCCATTGTTTGCGTGGTTGCCTGCGTCTTATCACACCTTACCAAGCGGTGTTGTGGCTTTGTTTGCAGCGCTACTGACTAAGGTGGGCATTTATGCACTAATGCGCGTGTTTACCTTGGTATTCCCTTTGGCCGACAGCGGTTGGCAGCCCCTAATGATTTGGGTGGCCGCGCTGACGATGCTGACAGGGGTACTGGGCGCGGCGAGCCAATATAACGTAAAGAAAATCCTCTCTTTTCACATCATCAGCCAAATTGGTTACATGGTGATGGGACTAGCACTGTATACACCGCTTGCTTTGGCGGGCGCTATTTTCTACATCGTGCACCACATTATCGTTAAAGCGAATCTATTCCTCATTGGCGGTCTTGTGGAGCGAAAGCATCAAACCAGTGAACTCAGCGAGTTAGGTGGCATGTACAAAGCGACCCCTTGGCTTGCGTTCTTGTTCCTAGTGCCTGCGTTTTCACTGGCGGGTTTCCCACCATTATCAGGATTTTGGGGCAAGTTCTTGGTCATCAAAGACAGCCTGCAAAATGAGTACTACATGCTAGCGGGAGTCGCTCTATTTGTCGGTCTGCTTACCATCTTCTCAATGACCAAGATTTGGAGTGAGGTGTTTTGGAAGGCCAAACCGTCTAAGCAAGAAGGTGATATGCCTGTAGAGAAACTGTGCAGCAAAACTAGAGCGCTTTATTACGCGCCAATCGTTGTGTTGACGTCGATGACTTTGGTTATTGGTTTTGCAGCTGAGCCATTCTTCCAGTTTGCCTTTACCGCAGCAGAGCAACTTCTTGAGCCAAGCGCTTATATCAATGCCGTTTTAGGAGGTGGCGTATGAACTATTTCTTCCTAAATGTTTTCTTGGGTGGTGCATGGATGCTGCTCAATGGTGAATATACCGGCTTGAGTTTCGTCACCGGTTTTGTGGTGGGCTATTTCGCTCTTAGGTTGAGTCAGCCGTTTGGGCTGAAGTCGAGCTATTTCAGAAGGTTCAGTGCTTCGATAAAGCTATTTCTCTATTTCTGCTACGAGATGTTGGTGTCTGCAGCTCACGTAGTTTGGGACGTTGTCACGCCGACCCATCTAAGTGATCCAGACATCATTTATGTGCCGTTGGATGTCACCTCAGACCTTGAGATCACGCTGCTGGCAAACATGGTCTCTCTGACACCGGGCAGTTTGAGCTTGGATGTAACGGAAGACAAAAAACACCTAGTAGTTCATGCCATGTTCGCACCGAATCACGACGATGTGATTCGCTCGATAAAGAATGGGATGGAAAAACGAATTTTGGAGGTGACGCGTGGATAGTTGGCTGTCATTTAGTATCAATTTTGCCTATGTAGGCATGCTGTTTAGTTTGGTGTTGGTGTTTATTCGATTGATTAAGGGTCCGACGCTCGCAGATCGAGTGGTTGCGCTGGATCTTATTGCCTTTATCACTGTTGGTTTTATTGCCGTGCACACGCTAGCGAGTGGCCAAAAGTCGCTACTTGACGTGGCAATCACACTCGGATTGGTGGCGTTTTTAGGCACTATCGCGTTTGCTGGCTTTATTGCTAAGCAAAACCAGCAACAAAATGAAGTGGGAAATCAGAACAACCTTGAGCAAGGGGGTAAGTCATGACGTTTTTAACTGGGCTTTTACTCTGTTTAGGCACTTTTTTTGTGCTGGTGGCGAGTATTGGGGTACTGCGTATGCCCGATCTCTATACCCGAATGCATGCCTCGACTAAAGCGAACACTATGGGGCTGACCGCGTTACTGGCCGCTGTCGCAGTGGGTATGCCTGAGGTGACCGTGGTCTCTCGAGTACTTGGTACCATGCTATTCATCCTTCTGACGGCGCCAGTTGCTGCGCATCTACTCAGCAAAAGCATGTATTGGAATGGCTACAAGATGTGGCGAAAAGATAAATAAATTGCCGGGTGCTTACCTATCTCTGGATAAGTACTCGTGCGCTATCGGCTTTTTAATCGTGAAACAAAAGGAGCGTTTATGCGCAGAAAAGAAATCACCTTACTAGTGATAGCCTGTGTTGGCTTTTTGGTAACCTTGGTAGTGGGTAAGTAAAGGTTATTGGAAAGTGGTATTTGCGGGATTGAACTAGAAAGATCGCAGATACGAAAACACTCGCCCTAAATGCAGTATCGATGTGCGTTAGTTTTTCATCGTCGATACTGCTCATTCGCCGTTATGTAGACCTGAATTAGTTGTCAGTCACTAAAATCAAACGCTGGATAGTTGACTCGAATTCGGCGTTGCTCGGACATCAAGCGCTTAAAAGATAACGTCTCGGTAAGTGTAATGATCGCTTGCTTCGCATCATTCGTCATTACCGCACCCGCGACACTGTCACTGGTACCATCATTAAATGCAATCTCTCCTTGGAATATATACTCCGCATTCAAAGATGTCTGCTCTGTTGAAATTACGATGCTGTTTTCTGCAATCTGTAATACCTCATGACTTTGATTGGCCAGATGCAGTGTCGGTCGCTCTTTGGTTGGGTAGGTAAGTCGATAGTGACGTCTTTGGTTTTCGCTCATGGTTTTCTGTCCTAACGCGAATGATGTGAAAACAAGTTAGTAGATATTAGGTGCTAGTCGACCTTTCCAATCAATTTTCATGATTAATGATAAATAGGTCGCACTTTGTTCGCTCAATGAGTGCTGATTACAGCATCAAAGATGATAGTAGCAGTCCCTGACAACAAGGAGGTTGTGTGATGCGAATAGGCGCTTTCTCTAAGCAATACAATGTGACAGAGCGTACGATACGTCACTACGAATCTATTGGGCTGCTGCCAACTCTAGCAAGAAACGGACGCTATAGAGTGTTTGAACAGGATGCTCATCAAAGAATGACGTTTATTACGCGCTGTAAGCAGATTGGCTTAACATTATCTGAAATTAGTGAACTGATTCCTTTCTTTGACGCGCCGAAAGGTGAGCGCTGCAAAGCTAGCCTTAAAGTAATAGCCGACAAGAAAGCCTCGCTCACTCATGAAATTGAACAAAAACGAGTGCTACTGGCTCGAATAGAGCAACTGGAACAAGAGGTTCAACAAAGGATCTCCAATAACTGTTGACTCTGACGTATACGTCAAACTTTATACTCCATCAAACACAGTAAATTGGTGATAGGGAATATGAAAGTTTTAAAAGGATTATTGGGCGTATTGATAACTGGTCTCGCGGTGCTGGCAGTGTATGTTTATTGGCTGGGAGGCTTCCCTGTGAACATAAAAGCGCTGCCGAATAGCCAAGCGCCGCGAGCTGAAAACTGGCAACAAGCACTGTCTACCGCACAGACCATTGACTACAAGCTGCTGCAAGTGGGTCGAATAGTGATGGATCGCAATACCTTAATGCATGGGGCGCCAGACTCTTACCCACAACGCTATGCCGCCTTGCCGGTACTGAGTCATTGGATACGTCACCCTAAATATGGTGAGTTTCTAATCGATGCAGGGTTTTCAAAGTCATTCCAGCAAAGTAATGATGGCAACTATAATTGGTTGATGCGGACGATGGCTTCGCTATCGGGTATAAAAAATAGCTTAGAGGTGCCGCTGGAGCTGCATCTCAATCATAAAGTCTCGCAACTAAAGGGTGTGTTTATTACTCATTTTCACCCCGACCACAGTTCAGGAATTAGCGATCTTCCGTCGGGTACGGCAGTCTTTGCTGATCGCCGCGAATACGACTTGTTGGCAAAGCTTACCAATACAGGGTTATTTCAGGAGCAGTTCGACTGGCAAGCTATAGACTTCAACCAAGCCGGAAGTTTGGCACCCTTTGAGCGTGTGATTGATGTGTTTGGAGACGGCTCTGTTTGGGCGGTGTCGACGCCGGGTCATACTCAAGGCCATACGTCCTATTTGCTCAACACAACCGATGGCATCCAGTTTGTTATCGGCGATGCTAGCCACTTTGAGTACGCCTTCGACAATAATTACCCACCGGCAGCATTAAGTGAAGATTTACGCCAGCAAGCCGCAACGTCATTGGCTGCAATCAAGACGTTTTCTGCCCAATACCCTGATGTGAAGCTAGTATTTGGTCATCAGCTCCCTTAACGTGGTTTTTAGTTAGCTTTAAGAGCTAAGATGACTATTTATGTTTGTTGTATTTTTTGATTCTTTGGAAAGTTTCGACCAAGGACAAAGCAATAATACAACTAAATAAAACAGTTCCTCCTACCATATCAGAGAGAAACAGAATTAGAGCGACGATGATAACTGCGGCTAGTAGCAATCTAAGTTTATCTTTCACGACTGAGCTCCGGATATCTAGATACTGTGGTTTGAAACCATGAACCCGAAACTCCGCTGTCCTTTGCAAATGCAAGAACCTGACTTTGAGAACATTCAGTATTTCTATAGATTGCTCTTGCTGTACTACCGATAACGGCACCAGCCCAAAAAGACGCATACAGACCTGTTCCCACAGTACCGGCTCTCGCTACCTGACTAAGTTTTAACGCATGTTGGGGAGACTTTGCCAATGCAAGTGCTTTGTCAATGCGGTCAATCATAGCCCATGCTAAGGCGGCAGACCCTGCTACTGATTTTGTCGTAGGAAGGTTGAGTAGTTTCAAATTATCGTCGATATCTTTCTGAAGTAGGTTAACGTTGACTTTGCAGCTGACCATTTTAACTTCCTAGTCGTTAGAGTATTTGGGACTTTATGAATCATCTGCCATACGTTCTCAAGGTTAACAGTTAAGCAAAATGAGTTTCTACGACCGAGTTCAACTATCAAGTATGGGTAATTGCAAAGGTGCTCAAATACGTCGGCTATTGTATTGACGAAAACAAGTGCTAGCTGATTAAATACTAACTAGTTTTTGTTCTTCGTATATTGGAACTCAAAATGACTTCTCACTACCGACAAGCACAATCATCTGATCTCGCTGAGTTAATACATCTATTGGCTGATGACCCATAGGGAGCAAAACGAGAGGATATTAGCTCGCCGATAAATGCTAAGTATCTACAAGCGATGGCCGCGATTGAACAAGATCCAAACAATGAACTTTGGGTTGTTGAGTCGGAGAGTCAGGTAGTTGGCATGTTGCAGCTCACTTTTATCCCTTACCTGACTCATATCGGCAGTTGGCGCTGCTTAATTGAGGGTGTCAGAATTGCCAAGAAAATTCGAGGGCAGGGGTTAGGAGAAAAGATGTTCGTACATGCGATTGGGAGAGCGCGTGAACGCGGCTGTAATCTGGTCCAGTTGACCAGTGATAAGCAGCGACCTGACGCGCTACGCTTTTACGAGAAGTTAGGCTTTGTTGCTAGTCACGAAGGCTTTAAACTCGCTTTATAGCCGTTTAGGAATGATTGAAACCAAGAAAGGGTGACTGCATGATGATGCGTATTCTTTGTTGCAATAAAAATGTGCTAGAGTAAAAACATAACTAACAATAACTTAGAAAGTTTATGCCTTCACATTTACCTAAATCGTTTAGTAAGCCGTTTTTAAAAATATTCTATGTGCTTGAAGCTGTGTTGCTGGTGGCGATTACGCTTGCGACCATTTACGCCATGGTAGAAGAGTTCATGCATGTCTTTACTGAGCGTCGAGTGCTGCTCACTGATATCTTGCTGATGTTTATCTACCTAGAAGTCCTCGCCATGGTGCAGCAGTTTGTCGTGAACGGAAAAATCCCAGTTCGATACCCCATTTATATCGCCATGATGGCCATTGCTCGCTATATCACGCTTGGGATGAAAGAAATGGACGCAACCATAGTCGTTTGGTTATCGGTAGCGGCATTTGTGTTGGCGGCCGCGACCTTGGTTATTCGCGTGGGGCACCATTACTGGCCCTATGTGGATAGAGATAACAACAAGCCTGAAGAGTAATTCGAGTAGCAAGATAGTGGATTATAAGGCACAAAATTTCAGAGGATGTTAACAGTGGAACCCACGCCCATTCTTTACTCTCTGCATAATTGTCCTTATGCAATACGTGCTCGGATGGCGCTGCTAAAAGCGCAGCAACGAGTACGTATTCGCTCAATCAAACTAGATAATAAACCTGCCGAACTATTGCAAGCCTCGTCAAAGGGCACGGTGCCCGTACTCGTGCTTTCAGAAAATCAGCCACCGCTGTTGGCTGATGAAACGCAGGTTCTGGAACAAAGTCTGGATATCATGGTTTGGGCGTTATCAAAAAATGATCCGCACGGATTATTGGGAGACGATAGTCAGAGTCAGCTCCCTCTTATGTTGACACTGGTTGAGGCATTTGAACGAGATTTTGACCCAGCACTCAACGCTTTTGGATGCGCAAAACGCTACCACGAAGGCGCTATGATACCCCTGCGGCAAGAATGTGAGCGTGAGCTGGCAAAGCTAGAGTCGCGTCTTGTTGAGCACCGTTTTTTGTTTGGAGAGCACGAAAGCCTTGTTGATATCGCTTTACTCCCATTTATTCGAAAGTTCGCTCGTATCGACAAACAGTGGTTTCGTGAAGCGCCTTATCCCAAGGTTCGCGACTGGCTAAATGGTTACCTAAACAGCCCGTTTTTTTCCAAGGTAATGGCCAAACAGCCGCTGTGGTCAGTAGAGCAAGCCGATGTCTATTTTGGTGACCATCACTTTAAGCGCTGAAAAGCTATCGGCTTAGCGCTTCTCCAAGCGGTTTAAAGTATGCCAGCATTGCATCACTGATGGTTTGACGATGGAGCATGTCTGGATATATCGCGATAAGGTCTTGTTTCTCGCTACCTGAGACCAGGTACGAGTTTTCAATCTCTGAGCATGATTCGATCACTGCTTCAAATGCACGAGCCATCATTTCAGTGGGCTGCGAAAAATAGTTAACCCCCGCGGCTTTATCAGCTTTCACGCTTCGAGAAACATAGTCGTGTCGATCCATGCCATCGCTGCTAAGCAGCACAGTATCAAACACATTGAGTAAACGGTCATTTAAAGGGTGAGGCAAGTGTTTGGTATTGGTAAGCCAGCAATCACTCGCGAATAGTATCTTTGTCTGCGGTCCTGAACGGTCACCAATATCAAAGGCTTTCTCGGCGATATAATGATCGAAGGCGTGCCAGAATTCGTGCGCAAGGGCGCCAACTCCTGCGTTTTTGGCAAGTGCGAGTTCTCTCTGGTTGGGGGCATAATGCGCTTGTACTCCTTTACGGCCACCCGTGCCAAAAGCAAGATTCAGATTGCCACGCAGGCCAATAGCCTTGGCTGGCAGAGCTAGGTAAAACGCCAAGTCAGCCAATGAATCAAAGATCAGGTTAGCGGCGAGATCTTTCTCTTCCGAGTTTACCCAACTTCCAACACGGATGCTGCCAATGCCAAAGGTCTCCTTTATATCTAAAAAAGAAACCTGGTCGCCATGACGATAGTCAGGGCCCTTTCGCGTTTTATATTTGAAGTTGGACAGCTGCATAATAGGGTTAGAACCGAAACCAAGGTTGTTGAGGTCGTGCCTTACACGAGTATTTGGCGTGCTAGGGAGTATATACCCAAGTAAGCCTCTGATGTAGGCTTGGTGTGGTTGCAATGAGTGTCATCGGGTTTACTTGATTATGAGTTTAGTGGCATATTGTTCCTAAGTGACGGTTTTACAAGGAAAGGTTATGTCTAACATTCATCTCATTCGCCATGGGGAAACACACTGGAATCTCGAGCACCGTGCGCAAGGCTCAATGAACTCCAACCTGACTGAAAGAGGGAAGACTCAAGCACGAGAAGCAATGGTGAAAATAGAGGCTGTCGAGTTTGATGCTGCCTATTCTTCATCTTCGGGAAGAGCGCTTGAAACAGCTAAGATTTTGCTTGCGGATAAGTCTACTCCAATTATCGGACTCGATGAGCTCAAAGAAATTGATATGGGAGCTTGGGAAGGGAAGACCTGGAGCGAAATTCAATCGACATATGGTGAACAATATGAGTACTTTTGGAAGAGACCGAGTCAGTATCAACCCATTAACGGTGAAACTTTTGAAGTGTTCACCGAACGTGCGATAAATGTGTTTAATCACATCACGAGTACCAATTCAGACAGTAATATACTGATTGTTTCTCATGCGGCGTTTATAAAAACCTTAGTGACTAAGCTGCTTTCAAGACCCATTGATGAAATCTGGGATGAGCCCTATGCAGGGAATCTTAGTCATACTATTTTGAACAAAACCCTCGATGGCCAATATCGAGTGACCAAGTTCTGCGACCACGATTGGTCACACGGCTAAATTTACAATTTTATAAAAGGACTCCGCAATGGATGCATTAATCGCCCAATATACTGATGCCGACGAACATTCGCGTTTAACTCGTCAGTACATTACTCAGCTTGAGTACGACACGACTATGCACCTATTGAGTGATTATCTTGGAAAAGGAAAAAATGTTTGTGAGCTGGGCGCTGCGACAGGCCGTTATTCTTTAAAGTTTGCTAGTCAGGGATGCAATGTCACCGCAGTAGAGTTGGTTCCAGATCAGGTACGTATGCTCAGGGAAAATGCTCTGAAGCAAGGATTGGTGCTCGATATTCATGAAGGGAATGCATGCCATGTGCCTTTTATCGAGGATGAATCTCAAGATTTATGTGTCATCTTGGGTCCGCTTTATCACTTGAAAACTGCGCATGAGCGTCAGCAAGCGATTCGAGAAGCTAAGCGCGTTTTGAAGCCCGGTGGAGTGCTTGCATTAGCTTATATTTCCAAGTTTTTTGTTGCTGGATTATTTGCTCAGCGTTTTCCTCATCTGATTACGCCTGAGGTACTTGGTGAATTGCACTCAAAAGGCACGGTCTCAACCCAGGAAGCAGATAGCTTCTTTAATGTTGGCTACTTTGCGTCACCAGCAGAGATGGAGTCGCTAGTCAAAGGGGCAGGCTTTCTAGTCACAGCTCATGCTGCTACAGATGGTTTTAATCGATATTTAGACCAAGGAGTAAATCGATTTACAACTACCCAGTACCAATCTTGGCTCACCTATCATTTAGCAACCTGCCAGGAACCGAGCTTATTGGGTGCAAGCAATCATGGTCTAGTTATTGCTAATAATAGTCTATCATTTTCAAAATCAACATAGCCTTGTTCTTAGCGGTTACGCACGAGCAACGCTATGTAATAGTAGGTTGGTGAATCGGCCTTAAGATCGACCTGAGACAAGTGTTATATTCGGTAGTCTTCGACCTCTTCCTCACTTTGCTGTGACTCGGTTAGCTCACTCTGAGTTTCATAGTTTATCCAGAACAAGAACAACTCGTACCAAATCGCCAAGACAATTGCCCCCAAGAACAAGCCTATGATGCCTGCAAAGAGCATGCCGCCTATCGCACCGATCAGAATGATAGGCATAGGAACGTCCACACCTCGCCCCATCAGCATAGGTTTGAGGAAGTTGTCTGAAAGACCGCCAGCCAATGCCCAAATTGTGAATATTGTGGTGCTAGTGCCATCACCTGTTGAATAAACATAGAAAATCACCGGAGCGACAATCAGCAGCGCTGGAAGTTGAGCGATGCACAAAATCAAGGTCGCGAGAGTAAGTAAACCCGCAGCTGGAACCTTGAAAACAAACATCGCAGCGCCAATAATAGCAGCCTGAATAAAGGCAACACCGACAACACCAAGTAACACACTGCGAATGGTTGCCGCCATTAAATTTGCCCACTGCTCGGCTTTTTTACCAACGGCACGCACCGCGACGGTTTCCAGTGCTCCAGATATCTTTTCTGCGTGAGCCATAAAGCCACCAGCAATCGCCAGCGAGATGATGAACATGATCAAACTTGTCAGTGCGCCACCAAGGATGGAAGCGATAGTGCCTAAGAAGCCTTTAATTTCAGGTAAGAATTGCTGGATACCTTTTTCAATATTGGTCGCAAACAAATTCCAGATACTGTATAGCTTGTCGCCAATGATTGGTATTTGGGCGACTTTGTCGGTAGGGCCTGGGATCTTAATCTCACCACTTTGCAACACTTCTGTTGTATGGGCGACACCATCATAGATTGAGCCAGATACCAATACAAAAGGTATAACTAGGATAGAAATACCAAGTAACGCAACCAACATAGAAGCAAAACCCCGTTTACCGCCCAGCGAACGTTCGAGTTTTTTAGTGACGGGCAATAGAGCCACGGCAATGATCGCCCCCCACAACACCGGAATAATGAACGGCTTAATGATGTCGTAGGTAAAAGAGAGCAAAAGCACGAGTAAGCCGATTCGAATGGCCGACTCCACCATATTGTTGACAAAGAGCTTGCTTTGACGTTGTTCGGTTTGTCTATCCATCTTGATGTTCCCTGTGTTGCAAATTTGCACTGACTAAACTCGACACGACAATGGCCATATAAAATACACCCATTATCGCCTCCAAATACACCACCACTTGAGCTAGCGGAGTCACTGGGCTTATGTCGCCATAACCTAAAGTGGTTAAAGTCACAAAGCTAAAATACGCCGCATTAGAGAAGTTTTCTCCCCAAGAAATAGCCTCCAGGCCAGTAAATGCGCCAGGCGAGTATTCAATGATCACCAAATAAACGATAGCCCACATTAGCCCGAGCAGGAGAAATAATGCGACTGAGCCGATAACTTTGTTGGTGTTGACCTCACCATGAAACAACACTTGGCGAGCGGTAGATTTGAAGGTGCCCAAGAAGAAGCAGAACGTTAATGTCAGCATGGCGATATCCATCTCACGAAGCTCAAATAGGAGCTTGATGACAATCACGCCAAGCCAGCATATGGCAAGTGTTTTGAGCAGTCGCGACCAATTCTTATCGAACCTCAAACTGGCAAAGCAGACAATAAAGGTAATGATAATTGTGACTTGAAGAACCCGCTCGATCGCGCCACTCCCCACCACTTCTGCCAATGCGCCACTCACTAATAAAGCAATTAATGCCAGAGTTAAGTAGAAGAAATCGTTCTCTTCATTGATACTTTTCAGGCGGCTTGCTAATTTCATCGTATCTATCCTTGCTAGTCTGTCTTGTGCCGATCAACGACAGGAAATATCGGCGCTACTGTTCACTGTCTTCCATCACCATAATAGAGGCGGATAAACCAAACCTGAGCTCAACATGCTCTGGTAGCTCTTTAAGAGTGATCCGAACTGGAATGCGTTGTGCCAAGCGAATCCATTGGAATACGGGATTAACGTTAGGCAGCAGGTTGTAGCCCACAGTGCCATCTTTCGGAGCGATCCCCCAACCAATGGAGTCAACGGTCGCCTCTAGAGGTGTATCTGGATGAGACATTAACGTCACGCGCGCCTCACTACCCGGTTTGATTTGCGGCAACTGGTTTTCTCTGAAGAAACCAAACACCCAGAAGCTATTTTCATCAATGAGCGCCAATAGAGGCTGATTCGCTACCGCTTGGGTGCCTGTGCGAATATCAAGGTTGGATACCAACCCATCAACTGAAGCGACGACGCGGGTATAGCGCAAGTTCAGCTTGGCAGACTTTAGCTTCCCTTCTGATGACTTGATTTTGAGCAGGGACTCTTGATAAGCAATCTCGCGTCGGATCAAATCTTTGTGTGATACAGCGCCTTTATCTTTTTTTCGAATATCGAGTAAGCGGTCATATTCAATTTTTTTGCCTTTGGAGCTGATAATGGATTGCTCAAGTGCCACTTCGGCTTGCGCTAAAGCTACTTGATAGGTCTCAGGGTCTATCTCAAACAGTAAGTCGCCTTTTTGCACACGTTGGTTATCGTTGATGACGACATTAACTATGGGACCAGAGACGCGGGGGGCGACTTTAATGATGTTTGCTCTCACTTGGCCATCACGTGTCCAAGGGTTATTGAAGTAGTCTTGGTATTTTTGATAGCCAAACCAAACAGCACCAACGAGAACAATTAGGTTAAGGATGATAACAACGGTTTTCTTCATTCAATAAACTCCTAAAACCTAATCACAAAATGGTCGAAGGCGACGATATACATCACCACAATCGCAAGAAACGTCAGTGACGGAAAAGCAACGAAGCGAGACAGTTTGGTTTTGTTCATGATGATTACCGTTATCCATGTCGCGACAATAGCCATGCACACTACCAACAGCAGCGGTGAAAAATAGACGTCGCCCCACGCGAGTTCATGTGGCATTTACGGCTCCTCCTTGGCGGACGCAGTTCTAAACTGAAGTTCAGGCACCACGGTATAGTTTTCGTCGAGCTGGCCATCCCAATCGGTTCTTTGTTGCATTTGTTCGACATTGTCTGGCGATACGAAGCGTTGGCCAGATTGAATCTGCCAACCACCTCCGAGTGATTTGTATAAGGCTACGACTTGATTGGCCACATTGCCTTTTATCTGTGCGTAGCTGTCTTCACTGCGAGTCATCTTCTCGACAGAATTGAGCAGACGTTCGAATGAGATTTGTCCGTTTTCGTATTGAGTGAGAGAAATATTGAAGGCACGCACTGACGCATTAACCGATTGCAAACGCAGTGCTTTTTGTTCCACGTACAGCTCATACGCTTCCATTGCATTCGTGACTTCTTGCACCGCTTGCAATACCTTTTTGTTGTAGTTGGTCATGGCTTCTTGAAAGCGCGCGTCTTCGAGGCGAATGTTGTTTTTTACGCGCCCATACTGGAAGATATTCCAACTAAAAGAGGGGCCTGCAATTAAGGTCAATGAGTCATTAAAGCTAAAACGCGAGCCGGCTGGTACCGAGCTGTCGATACCTATTGAACCGAATAGTGAAAAACTAGGGTAGAGTGCCGTTTCCGCCACTCCAATCTGAGCACTTTGTGCGTGAGCTTGAAGTTCAGCAACCTGCAAATCAGGGCGTCTCATCACTAGGTTGGCATCGATCGTGGCGCTGAGAGTCGGGGCCTTTGGTACAATGGATCCGTCTTCATCCTCTGATATCAACGACTTTGAACCCGATGAACGAAAGCGCTGTTCATAGTCAGCGAGTCTTTGTGTCATGCCATCTTCGAGCAGAGGATCGACTTGCTCTGGTAATAGCCCCAACAATACCGCCAGCGCATTGCGCGCTTGTAACATGGCGATTTCAAGTCCGGGTAACGCGGCTTTGGTAGTAAAGAGTTGGTTGCGAGCTTGCTGTACGTCCAGCTCGGTGACATTGCCAGATTCGAATTGAACCCGAGTAATGTTGACGACACGCTCCTGAATCTCAATATTTCGCTCGGATAACAGCATGCGCTCTTGGAAAGAGCGATAGTTAATGTAGTTTCGTGCCACCTCTGACGTGATGGTCACCAATATGTCATTGTAAGAAGCAATTGAGGCGTAGTATGTGGCTTGGGCGGCTTCAATACCGCGTGCATATTTACCCCAAACATCCATTTCCCAACCGGCATCGAAACTGATGGCAGCGTTATCGAACGAGCTTTCGTTTACATACGCCCGTGCAAGGTTGCCAGATACCGCTTGTACTTGCGGGTAGCGAAGCCCATCTGTAATCCCTAATACCGCTCTGGCTTGCAAAATACGAAGCCCAGCGGCTTCGACATCCAGATTTTGCTGCGCGGCGCGCTCGACGAGTTGGTTGAGGGTGGGGTCATTAAATTGTTGCCACCAATTGGCCGTCGATTGTGTACTCGACTCGGTTTCGCTATCACTCCACGACTGAGGGAGTACCACCTTGCTACTGGGCGTAAATTCGGGGCCAAGCGTGGTGCATGCCGTCATTAACAATGTCGTGATAGAGGCTAAGAGTAGCCGATGGCTCATCATTATTTTGTCCCTAAAATCGGTGCATTTTGAGGTTATCCAAATCAATATCTCGACTTGCCTCTTCAACATTTTTCAGTGACTCGTACACATTTCTTTTTAGGTGAAGAAATAAGTAAAAGCCTGCAATGTCACTTCTCTTGATCTCATCCAAGTTGAGCGATTCAAAGAAGGTTTCTAGTGCTTGCTCTGCCTGGGCATATTCTTGTTCTGCACGGCTAAAATACTCGCGACGATTCGGTTTGGCTAAGCTGTGCACTTTTACCAAGCCAGGCAGCACGGTATCGCTGTGAGTTTCTCTAAGCTTAGTAATCAATGAGTTATTTTTCAGGATAGTTTGTGCGGCGACTAAGTTGTTAGTGTGGCCCATCAACACACCACAGCGTTCGGCATAATGAACCAATTGTGGTTGGCTGTTTTTGTCGAAATAGGTCACATCAACTTTGCTTGCCCATAGCAGCAGTTTTTTAGAAGCGACATTGGCAGTTTTAATGTGCAAAGCGAGGGCCAGTCGCGTTCGCCAACTAGGTTTTAGCAGCTGTTGAGTGAGTAACAATTGGTGTAAATGAAAAAACAGACGCTGTCTTACCGTTAAGAACAAGTGTTCTGCTTTGCTTGAAAAAGGGAAGTAGTGCGAAAAGACAATCATCAATACCACGAGATAAAACAGCGTCATAACGGTTAGGATGATGCCAAAGTGATAGGTCATGGTGTTGTCGATCCCCAACACAAACATCCCCAGCATAAAGAAGATGGTGATCGGCCCTTTAAATAAGTAAAAACCAAGAAAGGTGTAGATAAACAAGAACAGCGCCAATTCAATACCGAGTTCAAGTTGCGGCAAAATAAAGACATATGCGGGGACAGCAAACAGAAACCCGAAGGTGAAAAGAAATCCAAGTGCTTTGGGGTGAAGGGGCATATAAGAGAGCACAGCCATAAAAATCGTTGAGAAAATGACAAAGCCGTAGCCGCCTGGTGGGTTAAATACAATCCATATTCCGCCCGCTACCCAATATGTGACAAAGACCTTGATGGCCGTTTTGAAGTTCTCAGCATCCCACCATAGGAAGGTGCTCTGAGAAGCGACGAGTTTTTCCTTAAATGAGACCGTTTTAGTGATAGAGTCGATACAGCTTATGGTTTCGGCAAGCTTACTGGCGTTGTCATAGAGACGATTCAGCAAATATCCCAAAGTCAGCACAGAGGCTCGAGTCAGATGGTCGCTGTTTGATAGCTTTTCCTCGTCTACTTGCAGCTTTTTCTCCTCAAATCGAAACGACTCTCCACTTGAGCGCGAAGCCAAAAACTGTTGGCTTTGGTCGAGTCGTGTTTCGATTTGCTGAATGAAATTCGGCAGTTCGGCGAGGTAGCGATTGTTGTCGTCGTGGTTGAAACGAGCGTTGGAGGCTGTGGCTAACAACTGAGTGATCTTTTGGCTGTGGTGAATGACTAAGCGCCACTCTTGAAGGTAGGTCGCAACTTCACTGCTTTCTTTTTTCACTACGTTAAAGCGTTGCTCGAGGGCCGTTTGTGCGGCGAACAGCTGTTCGATGAGTTCGTCGACGGAAGGAGGCTCTGCTTCACATGGGTCTGACTCACAAGTGCTGTCCTCAGTCGTTCCGCTGTCAATTTGTTTGATTGCTGACTGAGCAGAACCGGGAAAAGATGGTGAGATTTTAGTGAATGTCTGCTGCTGTATAGACAACGTATCAGCGAGTAATGCCGAGAGATTTTGCTCTGCTTTACTTGGGAAGAGATACACACCTACTAAGGTGTAAATCACCACTCCAAATACCGTCATATAGGCTCTATCAACACCGTACAAAAACGCCCCTTCAGCATCTCCACCGTTGGACATCATCAGCGTCATCACCGCTGTCAGCATAAGCAGGGTAGGGTCGCTCTGATAAGCGTTACGAAAATAGAAGATAAACGACACCACAACCGATACGCTGAACATGTATAACAAGCGGTCTTGAGCAAAAGCGCCAACTAATATAAGTCCGACAACCGCACCGACAATGGTGCCCAATACGCGCAACGTACCTTTCTCAAACGACTCACGCTGACTCCCCGTCGATGCAATGAGCATAACGGTTGTGGCTGCTGTGGAAGCTTGTGGCCATCCCATAGCAAAAGGGATGAGGTAAGCGAGGGTTAGACTCAGCGCCACTTTTGTGGCGAATCGTGCTTTGCTGTTCATCATCCTTGGTTTCAAGAAGGGGCTTAACAGAAATATAGACGGTAAATGATGGGTTGGGAGGCTAACATCAAGAAATTTAAAAACTTTAGGGAGTTTGTTGAACGCCTGTGAGATTGACGACTCCGGAAGATTGGCGGACTGATTTTCTATTTTTAATGAAGTTGCACTGCATATCGGCACAAAATCTTCTAGATTCATAGGAGGGCTCAAAAAAAGGGACTTAACGTGTTGAAACTCAAAGGGCTAAGCGGGAGAACCTTAGTACTGATTTACACGACTTTTGTTATGTGTGTTTTTGCCATCGCTTCTGTTGTTATTTTAGGTCGCGAGTCAAGGCACGCCATAGACTACCTGCAAACCACGGGATCCAATCTAGAGCTACAAGCCGCCAAATTATTTGTTGAGGAATATTTAGATAATGCCAAGGCGCGAGTGAAGCTGGCGTCAAGCAACAAAGACATAGTCAACTTTCTTGAAGGAAAACAGAACATCAACCTTGATTCGACCTTGCATCTCTACGAGGGTGACACCCGTTCTGTTTTGTTTGCTGTTTTCAACGCCGATAGAGAAGTCCTTTTTGAAGATAAATTTCGCCACCCGTCCCGAGCAAATGAAATCCGGATATACGATGAAATGACGCGACTAGCTTCCAACATGATCACGCCTGCGCCTGTGTACCTTCTTCACAACGATACTGACCATATATGCATCAAAATATTTATGCCCATAATGAGCAAAGGGCGCTTTGTCGGAATGGTGTTTGGCGAAACACCAGTAGACTATGACGAGTTATTTGGAGAATTGATTGACCCAAATGAGCGCTGGTATGCGTTGACTCAGGGTAATGTCTCCGAGTACGTGACTCAAAACGGACTTGGCGCTTGGCTGGTGAACGCGACACCTGTAGCAACAGCCGGATTAACGTTAATGCAGGGCATTAATCCAGAATCCTTAGAGCTGCAGCTCGATAGCTTTATGAGTCATATTTACAACGCGATCACTATAGTGATGGTAGTCAGTTTTCTGCTCGTTATGTTTGCCGGAAATAAAGTGCTGGTGAATCCGCATAAAGAACTCGAAATTTCACAGAAAGAGCTGGCGGAGAAAAACAGTGAACTGATCCTTCAAGAGCGTGAGAGTAAGCTATTGGCAATGGTAGTAAAAGCGGCTAGGGACGCTGTGGTGATCACGGATAAACATGGCGCCATCGAATGGGTTAATCGAGCGTTTGAAGAGATGACAGGCTATGCGTTGGTGAGTGTGAAAGGCAAAAAGCCGGGGCATTTTTTGCAAGGTGAAAATACTGACCCTCAAACTACACAACGCATTGCGGACTCCCTATCGAAGGGGCTGCCAATCAAAGCCGAAATTTTAAATTATGATTCTCAAGGGAAAGAGTATTGGGTAGACATCGATATCACGCCGATTAGTGACGAGCATGGCGTTATTGACCGATACATTGCGATAGAAAGGGATGTCACCGAGTATAAAAAACTAGAAAGTAAACTCACCACCACTGCTAAAGAAGCGAACGCTGCGAATGAGGCCAAGTCGGCATTTTTGGCGACGATGAGTCATGAAATTCGTACGCCAATGAACGGAGTGCTCGGCCTAACTCAAATCCTAGAAAAAGAAATCACCGATCCTAAACATCGAGAGGCACTTCAACTCATATTAGGTTCTGGCAACCACCTGATTTCGATTCTCAATGACATTTTGGATATCTCGAAGATTGAGAACAAAGCGTTGGTGCTAGAACATACCCAGTTCAAGATGCAAGAAATCCTTGCTCCAGTGAACAATACCTATCAAAGCCTCTGCTCCGAAAAGGGGTTGCTGTTCGAAGTTCATGATAAAACAGATCCGGACACACAGTTTGTCGGTGATCAGGTGAGGCTAAGACAAATTTTGCTCAACTTAGTTGGTAATGCACTCAAGTTCACTCAGAAAGGTTCAATTTCTGTTGTCGTTTCTAATAACGCAGAGGGACAATGCGAGCTGAGAGTAAAAGACACGGGTATAGGGATATCCCCTGAGAGAATAGACAGTGTTTTCGAGACGTTTGAGCAAGCTGAAACCTCGACAACGCGTCAGTTCGGAGGAACGGGGCTGGGACTTTCAATTGTGAAAAGCCTCACTTTGCTTATGGGCGGCAAAATAAATGTGAATAGTGAAGTGGGGATAGGTTCCACTTTTTCGGTTCAAATTCCTCTAGCTGCAATAAAGAGTAAGGTTGATGACGTGCCAACTACCGATCTCGTTGACGCGGATTATTCCATCTACAAGGTATTGCTTGTTGATGACAATGCCATTAATCGCATTGTGGCGGCTAAATTTTGTCAGTCTTTAAATATTGAAGTGGATAGCTGCGCTAATGGTGCTGAGTGTTTAGAAATGTTTGATCCCAGTAAATACAATCTCATTATATTGGACAATCATATGCCAGTGATGAATGGTCCTAGTGCGGCATCAGAGATACGAGCGAAATATGGCGATAGTGTTCTAATTTTTGGTTGGACAGCGGACGTCATCAGCGAAAACCGACAAGAGTTTTTAGACAGTGGGGTCAACACCGTTATCGCCAAACCCTTAATTAAAAAGGACTTTGAGCATGCGTTGTTAACCTACTTAAAGGATATACAAAGTCGTTCCACTTAGAAGGGTATAGTCCACTGGCTAAAATTTAAATGCTTGCACATAGGTCATGTCCCTATAAGTACTTTTTCTGCCTTCACCGAGTCACTTTCCGCAGCTCTAGTGATATAGTGCGAGCTCAGAACACGACTAAGGGATAATAAAAAATGGAACAATTTCTAGCACGACTGGCGTCTAACCCAAACGAAATGATGTTTGAACAAACGATGCAAGTCATTGATGAGCACTTCGACTTTACGCCAGTAAGCTTTGTAAACGGTGACACGGAGAATCAAGCCGGTCAAAACAACGGCTCATGCAAAATCTTCGCTTTCGCTCAAATCAAAGAGCTGGATGAACCATCAACGTTGGCGTGCTTTGGCCAATACTATCGTGAAGATGTGCTGAAAAACCCTGAAGGGACCGATCATGCCAATATTCGTAACTTTATTAAGTACGGTTGGCAGGGCGTAAAATTTGATGGTGTGGCGTTATCTGCTAAGTAAGGTTTCTAGCGCTGCGGTATATGGAAGACTACAGTCATCCTCACGAAAGTGAGGAGCTCCTACCGCGTGTAGGTAACTGAAAATATTCGACTAAGTCACGTAAATCAGCTTTGCGGCGCGCTGAATGAGATTCCCTTTTTCAAGGGAATGACGATAATCTTGAATATGGCTTAAAGTGCGAAATGGGACAAATATGCGTTATTGCCTCACAGAACTACCCTAAATAACCCACTTGAGTAGTTCTCCTTTTTAAGGAGATGAGACCAACTTGTTGCCAACTTTTTAATCGCAAGCAGGGAAAGTACATCACGACTTTCCCTGCTAACTAACACTAAGCTTTTGGATCAATTGCCTCCTGCAAACCATCGCCCAAAAAGTTAATCGTAATCACGGTGATGAGCACCATCACACCAGGGTATACCGCCGCCATTGGGTAATGCCACATGGCTTCGCGAGCGTTTTGTAGCATGTTGCCCCATGATGGTGTGGGTGGATTGATGCCAAAGCCAAGAAAACTCAGTGCACTCTCGGTTAGGATTGCGCCGCCAATGCCAAGTGTGGTGGCCGTGATAACGGGAGCAATGACATTGGGTAAAATGTGTTGCCTCATCACAAACCAATGGCTGGCGCCATAGCCGATAGCGGCTTGCACGTATTCTCGGTGTTTGACGGAGAGTGTGTTTGAGCGCACCAGACGTGCGGCAAATGGCCAGCCTAATAGTGAAATCACCACCACTAAGCGGTAGACACTAAAGCTATCACTGCGGACTAACTCTTCAGAAAAGCCAAGCTTGGTCATATCGATACTTTGGATCAAAATCAGCAACATGATCCCAGGCAGGCTAATGATAAAGTCAGCACTGCGCATGATGACAGCATCGACGCGGCCGCCATGGTAGCCAGCAATAACGCCAAGTACTGTACCAATTACTGACGTCGCGATGGCGGCGACAAAAGCGAACGTGAGCGATACCTGACCACCCAGAAGTAGGCGAACCAAAATATCACGGCCAAGCTCATCAGTGCCAAGCTTATGCGTGTCGCTCGGGGCTTCGAAACGGCTAAAGAGATTGTCTTCGAACGGATCCACACCCAGCCATTGACCAATACTCGTCGCGTTAAAGCACAGTAGCGTCATTACAGTAAGGATCAGTAAAGAAGCCATGGCCAACTTATGGCGAGACAAGCGATGAACGATTTGCAGCCAAGGGTTTTGGCTTCTTGCTGCGAGTGCGGTCATGATGGGCTTCCTTTGGTCAAATCAATGCGGGGATCCACTTTGGAGTAGAGAATGTCGGCGACGAAGTTCATCACCAAAATGGCGGTAGTGGCGACCATAAAACAGAGCATAGCCACGTTGTAGTCGCTGCCGTTAATCGCATCGACAGTGAGCTTTCCTATGCCGGGCCAGCTAAAGATGGTTTCGGTCAGTACAGCGCCGCTCATCAGAGCTGCAATATCCATTGCGAGCACGGTGATCATTGGCAACATGCCGTTTTTGATGCAGTGCTTAAAGAGTACTCGTGTTGACGATGCACCTTTTGCTTTTGCTGTTCGCACAAAATCTTGGCGAAACACTTCAAGCATACTTGAGCGCATAAAACGCGAAATAGAGGCAATGCTGAGTAAGGTCAGACTGAGGATAGGTAGGATCATATAGCGCAGCCTATCAAAACCTTCAGCGCCATCGGCTTCTCCAGTGCCTCCTGCCGGGAAGATGGGGTACACCACAGAGAACAGCATGATAAGCATTAGCGCAAGCCAAGCCGCAGGTGTGGACAGAAACAGATAGGTGATGCCACTAATTAGATAATCGGTGAAGCGGTTTTGCTTGACTGCACACAGCACACCAACGGGTAGGGCAATTAGTATAGAAAGAAGCGTGCCGCACCCAACCAAAATGAGGGTGTTTTTCATCGCTTCCCAAAGCACGGAGATAGCGGGCTGAGAGAACATGCGCGAATAACCAAGCTCGCCTTGCAGCGCATCGCCAAGCCAATGGAAGTAGCGAACATAGACCGGTTTGTCGAGCCCTTGTTCTGCTTTGAGTCTTGCGACGTCTTCAGCGGTAATATGGGGATTATTTTGTACCATGAGGTCGATGGGATCGCCTGGCATTAACCCCATCAAGTTGTACGCAGCAAATGAGGCCAGCAGCAGAACCAGCAGCATTTGCAGCAATCGAGAGAATATAAATCGTTTCATAAATGTGTGTATCCATACGGGCATGAAGCCTTTACATTTCAGGGCTTAGGTTCTGTTGAACGGTCACAGTTGGCTGTGAGCGATTACGCCGACGAGTGTTTCCAATATCGGGCACGGCGCTAAGTAGCTCACGGCTGTAGGCGTGCTTAGGATTGGCAAAAAAGTCCGCTTTAGAGGCCTGTTCAACAATGGTGCCACTTTTCATAACCACTACTTCGTGAGCGAGATGGTAGACCACCGCCATATCGTGACTGATAAATAAGAACGCAATGCCATGCTCTTGTTGCAGATCTTTAAATAGATTGAGGATTTGCGACTGCACGGACACATCGAGTGCGGAGAGTGGTTCGTCGGCGATGATAAGTTCAGGCCTTAGCATTAATGCTCTGGCAATAGCAATCCGCTGCCTTTGTCCGCCAGAGAACTCATGAGGATAGCGGGTAAGAACGTCTTCTCGCATGCCCACCCAACCTAAGACTTCGATAGCGCGAGCACGCTGTGATTGCTTGTTCCCTATGCCGTTGACTTTCATCGGTTCAATTAGTGAAGAGAGAATCGGCATACGCGGGTTTAACGCAGAGTAGGGGTCTTGGAACACAAGGCCAATGCGTTGTCGTAATCGACGCTGCATATGACTAGGCAATCTAGACACCTCTTGTCCTGAGAGAAAGATATCGCCGGAGTCGGGACGCTCTAACATGCTGAGCATGCGGCCTAACGTCGATTTTCCTGATCCCGATTCACCGACAATCGCGGTGGTTTTTCCTGATTCAACCTTGAGGGAGACATTGTTGGTGACATGAAGGGTTTTCGGTTTTCTTCCAAACATCGAGCCTGCTTCAAGGAGGTAGTGCTTGTGCAGGTTACTGGCTTCGAGCAAAGTCATTAGGCCGCGCCTCCTTGTTGACGAAATATGGGCTGCTGTAGCGTTGAGCTGGATTGAGCCGCTTGCGTGTCTTGCCTTTGTTGATTGCGCTTCTCCGCTTTATGTAAGTAGCTATCGTAGAGCTCCGGGCAGCGGTCGCGAAAGCTGTAGTCTTCGCTTCGTTGATCCAGTGGTGGTACGCTGCCGGGAATTGCAGGCAGCCTGTCCACATCGACACCGACTCGTGGGATTGTATCGAGTAGTGCTTGCGTGTAGGGGTGCTGAGGGTTATCGAAAATCTCATTTACATCCGCAATCTCAACCACGCGTCCAGCGTACATCACCATAACGCGATCCGAGATTTGCGACACCACACCAAGAGAGTGACTGATAAATTGGATTGCCGTTCCTGTGGTTTCTCGCAGCTCTTCCAGTAAATCGAGCACTTGTGCTTGAACCGTCACATCAAGTGCTGTTGTTGGTTCATCGGCAATCAGTACTTTCGGCTTACAAGCGAGTGCCATAGCGATCATCACTCGCTGTCTCATTCCCCCGGATAGCTCATGTGGATAGGCATTAGCACGCTTTTCAGGGTACGGAATGTGAACTTGTTTGAGCATTTCGATGGCACGATCACGCGCTTCTTTGGGTGAGCTGTTTTCGTGAATAATGAACATTTCGGCGATCTGATCCCCGACTTTCATTACTGGGTTTAAGGCGGTCATTGGCTCTTGGAAGATCATGCCAATGCCTTCGCCACGGATACGCTGATACTGCTTTTCACCCAGGCCGACAAGATTTCTTCCGCCAAAGCGAATATCACCGGATAGGGTGAGCGATTTATCGAGTAGCCCCATAATGGCAAGAGAGGTGAGTGACTTTCCGCAGCCAGACTCACCGACGACGCCAAGGATCTCTCCTGGCTTGATTTGATAGCTGACATCCTTAACAGCAAAGTGCGGCCCAAGGGCCACACTCATATTGCGGACGTCTAAGATAACTTCATTCATAGACACTTCATTCTTAAAAATGGACACCGCTTAGCGGTTTCGATGCTTATTCATTTCGAACTTTAGAATTCGAAATCTAGTTTGCTCGACTCCAGTTTTCAGACCAGTAGCTTGAGTAATGTTGGTGTCCGGTTGGCTCAACATTAACCAGCCATTTTGGAAGAATGTAGCTGTCTGAACGATAGTAGAGAGGCAATGCTGGCAGCTCTGTCGCATATAAGTTCTGGAATTGCTTCCACAGCTCAGTGCGCTTCTCTTTGTTAAGTTCACCATCGATGGCTTCTAGGATGCGATCCATTTCAGGATTGCTGTAGCCAGCGTAGTTTTGTCCTGCCCATTGATTGTCTTTAGTTGGGATGTAATCAGAGTGCAGAATCGTTAACGGCGGGTTTTCTGGTGACGAGCTCCACGCAAACATAGCTAGACCTTTGTGTTTGCGCTCAGTCAAGGTAGTACCAAAGTACACACGTGCAGTTTGGTTGTTAATGTTTGCTTTGATACCGATTTTCTTCCACTGACCTTGAGCGAATTGCTGTACCAACTCACGTGTTTTGTTGCCCGCAGTCGTCATAAACTCAATTTCCAGCGGCTCGCCATCTTTCATTTGCACGCCATTGACTAGCTCATAGCCTGCTTCTTTCAGTAGTTGATTCGCTTTTTCTGGATTGTAGTCGTAGGTCGGTGTTTCAGAGGTATAGATGCTATCGAGTGGACTTGTATCTGAGTTAGCAACTTGCTGTTTTCCATCGAATAGTTTGTCGGTAATTAGCTTGCGATCTAGCCCAAATAATAACGCTTGGCGAACTTTCACTTCCGACAAGTGAGGATTGTTGAGCTGAACGTCCAAATGCTCGTAGAGTGATGCAGGACGAATATCCACGTTAAACCTGTCGCCAAATTTTTTCTCGAACTGTAGCGCTTGGTCGAGAGTCAGACCTAATTCGCCCGGGATGTAGTCGACGTCACCGGAAAGCAGATTTGCTTGCAAGGCTTGAGTGTCAGAGACAGTTTTTAGTGTCACTGTTGCAAAGTGTGGTTGTTTGCCCTTCCAATGCTCGTTGCGGGTCATTTTAACGAACTGACCTTGTTTAAGCTGCTCGATGATATAAGGGCCGCTGTATAGGCCAGCCAAGGTTGGCTCTGTTACGAACTTGGTATTAAGGTGGTACTTGCTTGGATCGTTTTCAAATATCGACTCTTCGATATGGGAAGGAAGAACGTGTGGAATGTAGTCTGCGTTATATTTAAAAGAGATACGGTCGACATAGACATCTACTGAATGCTCATCGACAACATCAAGCTTCTCAATCTGCTGCATGGTCGTTAACTCAGGGTTGCCTTGCACGTCAGGAGAGGTGACTACTTTGTGCCAAAACACCATGTCTTTTGTGGTGATCGGGGTGCCGTCGCCCCAATAGAGATCAGATTTGAGTGTTACACGCATCTTAACGCCTTGTTTGCTCTCACCTTCTTTGGCATGCGGCCTGTCTACGATTTGCGCTAAACCATTTTCAAAGCTAGGGACTTCTTCACAATAAAAGCAAACGAGCTCCCAGTTTTGGTCGTATCCAATGGTTTCGCGATTAACAAAACCTTTGGTGTAGGCTTTTGCCACCATGCTGTCGATGTCAGGGTGTAGTGTGGCAGGGTATTGTGTAATACCTATGGTGAGCTTGTCGTTGGCTGCGAAAGCTGACGTTGAAAGCAATGCAGAAGCACAGGCGAGTGCAAAAGCAGTTTTTTTAAATGGCATCTGATTTCCTTATCGTTTTTATTGACTTCAAGTCTGGCGCTTGAAGTTGGTTACATCCATGTCACTCAATGTTCACATTTACCCGCATGAATACGGTAATGTGTGTGAGTGCATATTCCATCCACCATAGTGGGATGTCCATTGCCAAGCAACTCAATGAGTTAGTTGTTGGGTCGAATTGTATTTCATGTCACATTTCCTATCTATTTAGTGAACTAAAATCAAAAAGTGCGTGTTTACTGGCTCTTATCTAGATGTGTTGATTACATTTTATTAACTGATTTGTCACTTATGATGACTGGTATGAAGTAAGGCAGAATGCGTATCAGCATTGAGTTACCCGCTTAAATAACAAACCCTAAGGAGGCTCTATGCCCGACAGTGAGTTGGTTTCATTGCGCAGTGTCAGCAAGCAATTTGTTGATGGTAATGAAGTACACACAGTACTTCGCGACTGCGAACTGGTGATGGCTGCTGGCTCGAGCATTGCGTTAATGGGAGCGAGCGGGAGTGGTAAAAGTACGTTGATGAACATCATTGCGGGCTTTGAGCCTTTAAATTCAGGAAAGCTTGTCCTTGATGGCCAAGAGACGAGTCAATGGCGAGATAGTGACTGGAGTGAGTTTCGCATCCACAAGTTAGGTGTTGTGTTCCAGCAGTTCAACCTATTAACGCCACTCAATGTGCGTCAAAACATTGCGTTTCCGCTGTCTCTTGCTAAAAAGCAATGGAATGGCTGGTGTGATTACTTAGTAGAGACATTAGGTCTCAGTGGTCTACTTGATAGGCATGTCGCGGCGTTATCCGGTGGGCAGCAGCAAAGAGTTGCCATCGCGAGAGCGCTTGCTAGCGAGCCTAAGTTGCTTTTAGCAGATGAGCCAACGGGTAATTTGGATGAGCAATCGGGCAGAGAGGTGATGCAGCTTTTGGCCGACATTACTCAGCAAGGTAATACGGCGGTGCTTTTGGTCACGCACAGTGAGGAGTGCGCAGCTTTTATGCAGTCGAGATTACGTTTAGTGAACGGACAGCTCTATGACGCGAGTTAAGCTCTGGCATCTAGTGCTCGCACTGCGCATTTATGCCCGTCATTATCTGCAAGCACCATTGCAAGCCGCCTCTATATTGATCGGTATTGTGCTTGCGGTGATGTTGTTTGTTGCGGTGCAAGCGATAAACCTAAATGCAAAGCGCAGCTACGCTGATGCCGCAGAGCAACTGAGTCTGCCCGCCTCGCACTTTATCATTCCTCCTACTGGACAAAAGTATTTCTCAAACGAGCTCTATTTTCAGCTCAGGCAGGCTGGATTGAGCCAATCACTGGCGGTGCTTGAAGGACGCGTTCGCTCATCCGAAGGGTGGCGATACTCAGTGCAGGGCAGTGACGTCGTTGCGGCTGTTACCGCGACCATGAATCGTGGACGTGAAGACGGTAAGCAACCGGTTTTTCTGTTTGATCAGCAATTGCCATTGACTGGCATGCTTCAAGGTGAACCCATCGCTTTGGTGAGTGAACAACAGTTTGAGCAAATGGGGCGCCCTAGCCAGTTGATACTCGATGACACCAAGACACAAATTTATGCCGTGCCAGATCAATGGCAACTGGGTAATCGAATGCTGGTGGACATTAGCTTCGCGGAGCGGTTACTCAATCGCTCTGGGCAGCTTAGCTACATAGCGGTATTTAGAAATCACAGCGTGCAAGAGAAGCAATGGAAGAGTCTCGTCGCAGCGCAAGGCCAGTGGATTGAAAATACTCAAAGCAGCGATCTCGATTCACTGACAGATAGTTTCCACCTAAACCTAACCGCAATGAGCATGTTGGCTTTTTTGGTAGGGCTGTTTATTGCCTACAATGGCGTGAAGTACAGTTTGTTAAAGCGCAGGCGATTGCTGGTTCAGCTGCAGCAAGCGGGACTTGTTTCCACAACCGTGTTTGCTGCTTTGTTGGTTGAGCTGGCCATCATGGTTCTGCTCGGATCCTTGCTTGGTTTTATATTCGGAATGCAGCTCAGTCACTGGCTTCACCCAACGGTAGCATTGACGTTAGAGCAGCTTTACGGCGCGACCCTACTGCCGGGAACGTGGCAATGGAGCTGGTTGTTTCAAGCTCTCGCCATCACGCTGGTGGCTGCTCTTGGGGCATGTTGGCAACATTTTCGAGCAAGCGTGCAGCAGCCTTTATCGGTACACAGTGGCTATTACGCCCTTCCAGAACCACAGAAGACCACCCAGCTATTGGTTGTGGCCATTGGTTTAACGATATTGGCCGTACTTGGTTTAGTACTGAGCCATCACTTCAGAATCACCATGTTCTGGCTTGGAGCACTGGTGGTTGCCACGCCGCTCTATCTTCCCAAAGGACTGCTATTGCTGAGCGCTTGGGCTGAAAAGTTATTTAACAGTGGGTTAAAACACTATCTCGTCGCTGAACTCAAAGAGTTGGTCGCGCCGTTATCACTCGCGATGATGGCACTGCTGCTGGCCATGACAGCGAACCAGGCGATGAATACCTTAGTGGTGAGTTTTGAGCATACATTGAAACAGTGGCTAGAGCAGCGCCTTCATGCGGACATTTATATCAGTCCCGCCCAAAGTGAGATGAGCAGCATTCAAAGTAGGTTGCAGTCTATGCCAGGAGTCAGTGCCATCTTCACTCAAAGCTATTTAAATACGACGGTTTCTAACCTTCCAACCAAGCTAGGTACTAAAGACACGTTAACCCTAGAACAAACGATGGTAGCCAAAGAAATGGTGGAAGATTTCTGGCCACGTTTTTATCAAATGGAGCTAGCGGCTATCAGTGAGCCAATGGCGGTGAAACTTGGATTAGCCCTTGGTGATGAGCTAGAAGTGGCGGAGCTAAACACTGCGCTTGAAAAGTCGCTAAAAGTGGGGGCAATTTTTTATGATTACGGCTCACCGACAGGGGAGCTTTTAATCGCTCCCGAACTGTGGCAGCGCGCTGAATTTTCGCCTGTACCGACTAGCCTGGGTATTAAATCAGAACTTGATAGCGATGATATGCGCAGGCGATTGATGGACGAATTTGGATTAAGCGACAACCAGCTCTACGATCAACAACAAATCAAAACCATCGCACTCGAGATTTTCTCGCAGACTTTTGCAGTCACAAAAGCATTGAACGGTGTAACGTTAATGGTGGCCGTCATCGGGTTGTTTAGTGCTTGCTTCATGCTTATAGAAGCGCGCAAAGCAGCTATAGCTAGGTTGTATGCGCTTGGGGTACGAAGTCGAGTATTGCTGGGCATGGTTGTGATGCAGATGGTGGTGTTGGTCTGCTTTACTCTATGCCTTGCATTGCCTCTTGGTGCGTTGGTGGGGTACGTGTTAACCGATATGGTCACCCTGCGCGCGTTTGGGTGGAGCCTGCAATTTGTTTGGAGTTGGAGTGATATCGCGATGCTATCACTGGTGAGTATCGTAACGGCATCAGCGGCGACAGCATTGCCTTTGTGGCGTTTGGTGAAACGTCCAGCAATGTCGAGTCTTCAGAGTGAGGTGCTGTGATGAAAAATAGCGCCTACCGTCTTTTAGTGACAATGTTGCCACTCTTACTTCTATTGAGCGGTTGCGAGGAGCCTAAATCACAAGGCTTTGGCGCCATGCTTGGACAAGATGAGCAAGGCTTTTCCAAGGTAACGGCCGATCGAAATATCGAGTTTCCCAAAGATCACCAAGCACATAATGATTTTCGCTATGAGTGGTGGTATCTCACTGCAAACTTAGAAAACAGTGCAGGCGAAACATTTGGCGTTCAATGGACGCAGTTTCGAATCGCTTTAGCACCAGAAGGGGCGCAAAACTTAGAACAACAAGAGGTAAGCTGGAACAGTACGCAGATTTACATGGCGCACAGCGCAATCACCACGCCAACGCTTCATCTTGCTCAAGAGAAATGGTCTCGCGCTCATCCAAAAATGGCAGGTGTGACTGAGCGGCCATTTCGTGTGTACTTGGATGATTGGCAATGGAATAGTGAGACTGACGACATGTTCCCGGCCACACTGTCCGTTGCCGCAGATGCATTTAGCTACGAGCTCTCACTCTCTAGCGAGTCTGCCTTTCAGCTTCAGGGTGACAATGGATACAGCGTGAAAAGCGCCGATGGTAGAGTCGCTTCACATTATTACAGTCAGCCGTTTATAGAGGTCACGGGCTCAATTCAAGTAGAAGGACAAACACATCAAGTGACAGGGCAAGCTTGGATAGATCGAGAATGGAGTTCACGTTTTTTGCTCGGCTCTCAGCAAGGTTGGGACTGGTTCGCACTGAGGCTAGACACAGACACTAGCTTGGTGGTGTTTCAGCTCAGAGATACCCAAACAGGGGAAGCTAACTATGCCTATGGCCGATTGATGTATCGTGACCGAGAAGGAATCACCATTAGCGCAGATGAACTCTCTCTAAAGGTAAAAACATACACAGACCTCAATGGCCTCCCGCACCCGACATCGTGGCAACTCGACATACCAACGCACGAGCTATTTTTGACGATAGATGCCATTAATCCCAACGCTAAAATGCCCTTGACCGTACCTTACTGGGAAGGACCTGTGCACATAAAAGGTTCTCATGAAGGTCTGGGGTATATGGAGCTAACGGGTTACTAAGCCGTGTAATGTCGTTCGACACGCAAACTTTAATGTAACGCACGTAATTGGCGTGCTTCGACTTGGTTTGCCATCTCCAACATAGTACACCTCTCTGTAGATGACTTAGGTATTTAAAATTGGAGAGGGTTCATGCAGTCGCTCGTCGCTTTATCGATGTTTTCGATTCTATCGATCATTGCGTTGATTCACGTGTATTGGGCGTTTGGGGGTAAAAAGGGCGTTCAATTGGCGATCCCCAAATTGGAAGGGAGCAATGCGTTTACGCCGGGCGCAGGGGTGACATTTTTAGTGGCGGTGTGTCTTTCGCTGTTTGCTGTACTGTCTTTAGGGTTGATACAGTTAGTGTTCATCGAGCCTGAGGTGCTGGAGTATGTTCAGTGGGCAGGTATTGTTGTCGGAACGATCTTTATTTTAAGAGCGATAGGCGACTTTAAATTGGTTGGCTTTACCAAAAAAAACAAGCAGGGGGATTTTGCTGTGCTTGATAGTATGCTCTACTCTCCGCTGTGTTTATTGCTTGGTTCTGGCTATTTCTATCTGGTCTGGGGTGGCTAGACCCAATAATAAACAAACGAAAAGAGCGCACTGAGGTAGTTAAACCTCGAATGCGCTCCGATGACTAATCGTGACTATTTTTCTGCTTGAGTAAACTCAGACCAGCTCAATACACCTTGTACGGCACGTTTCCAACCGCTATAACGAGTCTCACGTTTTTCCGCATCATCTGATGGAATGAAGGTGCGGTCGATCTCTGCTTTGCCTGAAACCTCTTCCAGTCCGCTCCAGAATCCGACAGCAATACCAGCGAGGTAAGCAGCGCCGAGTGCTGTGACTTCAACCACTTTTGGTCTGTGTACTTCAGTGTTGAGTAAATCCGCTTGGAACTGCATCAAGAAGTTGTTGGCTACCGCGCCGCCGTCTACACGTAGAGAGGCGAGTTCAATGCCAGAGTCAGCTTGCATCGCATCAATCACATCACGACTTTGATAGGCGATACTTTCTAATGTTGCACGGATGATATGGTTGGCACCTGTCCCGCGAGTCATACCAATAATCGTGCCGCGTGCGTAAGCATCCCAGTACGGTGCACCAAGGCCGGTAAAGGCGGGAACCACATACACGCCATTACTTGATTCGACTTTGTTCGCAAAGTACTCGGAGTCTTTTGCATCGCTCAATAGCTTCATTTCATCACGTAGCCATTGGATAGATGCGCCGCCCATGAACACAGAACCTTCAAGCGCATAAGCGAGATCGCCTTTCGGGCCGCATGCGATAGTCGTCAGCAAAGAGTTTTTAGAGGTAATCTTCTCTTTACCGGTATTCATCAGCATAAAGCATCCTGTGCCGTAGGTGTTTTTCGCTTGTCCCGGCTCTACACACATTTGACCGAATAGCGCCGCTTGCTGGTCGCCTGCAATACCCGCAATAGGGATACGTGTACCGCCTTTACCACCAATGTTGGTTTGGCCGTACACTTCTGAAGATGGTTTCACTTCTGGCATCATAGAACGTGGAATATCAAATTCTTTGAGGATACGCTCATCCCATTCAAGCGTATTGATATTGAAAAGCATGGTGCGTGATGCATTGGTGAAATCAGTCACGTGGACGCGGCCTTGCGTCATCTTCCAGACGAGCCATGTGTCTACAGTACCGAACATCAGTTTGCCTTCTTCGGCTAGGTCGCGAGCACCTTCGACGTTGTCGAGAACCCATTTTACTTTGGTGCCTGAAAAGTATGGGTCGAGTACTAGACCTGTGTTCTCGCGAACATATTCTTCGAGGCCGTCGCGTTGTTTAAGCTCTTGGCAGATTTCCGCTGTGCGGCGACATTGCCAAACAATGGCGTTGTAGACTGGCGCACCCGTTTCTTTGTTCCAAACGATGGTTGTTTCACGTTGGTTGGTAATACCGATAGCGGCCACTTCATCGGAAGTGATGCCTTTTTGGCCAAGTGCTTCAATCAGAGTGGAACTCTGCGTGGCATAGATCTCTAGCGGATCATGCTCAACCCACCCAGCTTCTGGATAGATTTGAGTAAATTCTCTTTGGGCGACACTGACAATATTAGCGTCATGGTCAAGAACGACCGTTCGTGAGCTGGTGGTGCCTTGATCAAGAGCGACGATGTATTTCTTAGTCATAATAGTGTCCTTTTGATTTCGTTGTAATTATCTGTAGGGGATAGAGTTAACTTATTAAACGTGTGCTTCCGTGTCGTTGACTTCAGCTTCTTCCTCGCACTGCGCCGGGCTAGTGCAACCCCCTGCAGCAGGAAGATAAGCGCCAATTACTTTTGGATATAGCCAGCCACCAAATAGGCCGCCTGCGATAGTGGCAAAAATTGGAACAATGAAATATGGGATATCTTTCGCTCCCGTCAGTGCATAATCCCAACCAGCAAAGTAGGCAAATAGCTTAGGACCGAAGTCACGTGCTGGGTTCATCGCAAAGCCGGTCAGTGCGCCAAGCGAGCCGCCAATAGTGGCAACAAGTAAACCGATCAATAGTGGTACCATCGCACCGCGAGATTCACCGCCGTTATTGCTATCACCAAACGCTAAAATGCCGAACATGAGAACTGCTGTGATGGTAAATTCCACTGCTGCTGCGCCTAAGAAGGACAGAGAAGCGTGAGGGTAGGTTGAGAAAATACCTGCTGTTGCAAGTGCTTCAGGTGTGTCTCTAGCTACGCCATTGGCGAGCTCCCAGTCAACAAACAAGTTGCTGAACAATCCATATACCAACGCCGCGGCACAGAATGCGCCTGCAACTTGCGATGCGATATAAGGCAGTACCTTATGCTTTTCAAACCCGTGGAATGCGGCAAGAGCAATGGTTACCGCTGGGTTGATGTGAGCACCAGAAACACCTGCGGTGCAATACACAGCAAGCGCCACGGCTAAGCCCCATACAATACTCACTTCCCATTGGCCGAACTCAGCACCGGTTAACACTAACGCTGCAACGCAGCCGACACCCCAAAATATAAGCAAGCCAGTCCCAATAAATTCTGCGATACACTGGCCGAGTAGCGCAGGATCTTTTTTTATACTCATAGTGCTTTCCTTGGTCTTGTTTCATATGCATATCAAATGTGCGCTGGGATTGTAGCTAATTAGACCAGTTAGAAATCTGGCTTAGATCTCATATGTGCGTACGAAAGTTAAAAATGTTCGAATTATGTTCATAAATGTTATCTAAAGCACATTTTATGTTCGTTTTGGTTATTTTGCGCGAAATGGAGCAGGGTTTCGTTTGCTTTAGCTGCAATCGAATACAGTAATGGACAGATTTGGTGTGGCGACTATTTAAAACCTTACCAATACCAAGTAAACTCGAGGTTCACCATGGTTTTAACGCGAGGGAGTGTGGTTGAAAGCGATAAAAAGACATCAGGAAATCATTGAATTGGTGACCACGCATGGCTACGTCAGCACGGAAGATTTGGTCGAAAAGTTTCATGTGAGCCCACAAACGATTCGTCGAGACTTAAACGAATTGGCGGATGCGAATAAAATCAAACGTAATCACGGTGGGGCAACCATTGTGACTAGCTCTGAAAATTCGTCCTACCAAAGCCGCAAAGTCTCCAATCAAGCAGAGAAAGAGCGGATTGCTGCGCAGCTCGTCAAACACATACCGAATGGTGCCACGCTGTTTATCGATATTGGTACCACGCCAGAAGCCATTGCCAAAGCGCTATTGGTTGAACACAGTGACTTGCGTATCGTGACCAACAACATCAATGTCGCATCGATGTTGATGCACAAAGAAAGCTTCCGAGTCATTTTAGCGGGTGGTGAAGTTCGTGGCCGTGATGGCGGTGTCACGGGAGAATCGACCATTGATTTTGTTGCTCAGTTCAGACTTGATTTCGGTATTTTGGGCATCAGTGGGATTGACTACGATGGTTCACTATTGGATTTCGATTATCATGAAGTTCGAGTAAAACGCGCAATTATTGAAAACAGCCGGAGCGTTTTGTTGGGAGTCGACCACAGTAAGTTTGGCCGCAATGCGATGGTGAAACTGGGTGGTATCGAAGAAGTCGACTTGGTCATCTCTGATATGAAACCACCAAAAGAGATCTGCAATGTTCTGAAAGATAATGAGATTAACGTTGAAATTGCTTAGCGTCTGATAACGAGTCAGGACTTGAAAGACCAGCCTTTATGGCTGGTTTTTTTGTATTTAGTTTTCGTGCTATGGCTAGTATCGAAACTAAATTGCGCGATATTATGCTCGAACGAACATTTGTGAGCGAAATCTCGAAACTTATTGAGTTTTAATGCCACACTATTTGTGCGTTAATTCAATGGGTGGGATGCAATGAAAGCAATAGCTCGATATCAAACAGAGGTGATCGTTATAGGAGGTGGTGCGACAGGATCTGGCATTATGCGGGACTGCGCATTGCGGGGCATTGATTGTATTTTACTAGAGAGAGATGACTTAGCTTCTGGTACGACAGGGAGAAATCACGGCTTGTTGCATTCTGGTGCTCGTTACGCTGTCACTGATCCAGGTTCTGCGATGGAGTGTATTGCCGAAAATCGCATCTTAAAGTCCATTGCCTCACACTGTATTGAAGATACTGGCGGTATGTTCATCACGCTTCCAGAAGATGAACTCTCCTTTCAAGATGAGTTCGTTGCAGCCTGTGATGTCGCCGGAATCGAGACCGAGCGAATGACGACCAAAGAAGCGCTGCTGTTTGAGCCTAACGCCAACCCAGCAATGCTTGGCGCTATTAAAGTACCGGATGGCACCATTGATCCATTTAGGCTTTGTGCCTCAAACGTACTCGATGCCAAAGAGAGAGGCGCTAGACTATTTAGCCATTGTGTCGTGACCTCGCTCATCCGAGAAGGGGATCGAGTCATTGGTGTTAATGCTTTTAATACACGCACTCAGTTACCGTTTGAGGTGTTTGGGCAAGAGGTCATCAATGCTGCTGGTATTTGGGGACAGACGATATGTGAGTATGCGGATCTCAGCGTAAAAATGTTCCCTGCTAAAGGATCTCTACTGATACTCGACTACCGCATCAATAACCGAGTCATCAATCGATGCCGCAAACCAGCTGATGCCGATATTTTAGTGCCCGGCGACACTATTTCCCTCATCGGAACCACATCCGAACACATTGATTACGACCAAATAGACGATCTTCGTGTGAGTGCCGATGAAGTCGACATTCTCTTGGAAGAAGGTGCGAAGCTTGCGCCAATTATGAGTCAAAGCCGAGTGCTACGCGCTTATGCAGGCGTCAGGCCCTTGGTTTCACTTAGTGAAGACACCAGCGGCCGTAATATCAGCCGCGGCATCGTTCTTGTTGATCACGCGGAGTTTGACGGCCTGCACGGCTTTACCACGATTACCGGCGGCAAGCTAATGACCTACAGACTCATGGCGCAAATGGCGACCGACAGCGTCGCGAAAAAGCTTGGCAACATCAACCCTTGTATCACACACACCACACCTTTGCCTGGCTCTTTTAGTGCCCCAACACCTGCTAAGAAAACCGCAAGTATCGCGAAGCCTGTTTATCATTCTGCGATTGATCGACATGGAGAGCGGGCACTGGCGTTTTTATCTGATGATCAAGCCAGTCAGTCTGTGATTTGTGAGTGTGAGATGGTCACAGCAGGTGAAATTGAATACGCGGTAAAAGCGTTGGATGTGCATAACCTCGTCGACTTGCGCCGAAGAACAAGGTTGGGAATGGGACCATGTCAGGGCGAAATGTGCAGCTATCGAGCAGCCAGTCTATTGGCCGAATACGGTAATTTTTCGGGATACGAAGTTGGAGAGATGCTGCATGACTTTCTTGAAGAGCGCTGGAAGGGCACCAAACCTGTGCTTTGGGGAGATGCTCTACGGGAGGCGGAATTTAGCTATTGGATATATCAAGGGTTATTTGGCGCTGGGGATTTTGAGTTCAAGCAAGATGATGTAAATCACGGCGAAATGAAACAAGCGATAGATAAGGAAGTGGAGGCTGAGCAATGATTGATTATGATGTGGTTGTCATTGGTGGCGGCCTTGCAGGGTTTAGCAGCGCTTTAAGATGTATTGAGCGTGGACTCAAAACCGCCGTGGTTTCTCATGGTCAAAGTGCGATGCATTTTTCATCTGGCTCTATCGATGTGCTGAGTCATTCGCCAACAACTGGCGAAGCAATCAGTAATCCTTTTGATGAAATTGCTGAGCTTGCTAAGACTTCGTCTTTACACCCTTACGCAAAGTTAGGTGAGAAACGGGTCTTCGAATCGCTAAGCTGGTTTCAGAAGTTGATGAGTAAACATGGGCTGCCTTTGAAACATCAAGATTCAATGGATAATCACTATCGAATCAGTAGCCTAGGCACACTAAAGTCCACATGGTTATCTCAACCTTACGTATGGCAACTTGATCATAAATTTGCAGCTCTTAATCAGATTGAACGAGTGATCTTAGTATCGATTGAAGGGTTCCGAGATTTCCAGCCGGAGATTGCCAAAGCCAAGTTGGCGAGTTTACCAATGTCCGCTGATAAAGAGCTGCTCACAGTAAAAATCACGCTTGATACATCAGGTATAGCTCAAAGAAATTGCCACGAATTTCGCTCCATTGATGTGTCTCGGTTGCTGCGTCAAGAGGCAGATTTTGCAAGCGTATGTTCCCAGCTTAGACAAGTTGCCACGCCGAACGACTTGGTGCTGATGCCTTCAATTCTTGGCAATGGAGATGGCTTAGCTCTGATGGAAAAACTGGCCGCTGAAACCCATCTGAAATTGCATGAAGTGCCGACCATGCCGCCATCGCTTTTGGGTATTCGAATAGAAGACACACTAAGACGAGCATTTATTGAAGCGGGTGGTGCGCTTCACGTCGGCGACGAGGTGACGCACGGTGTGTTCAAGCAAAATGGTGAACAGCTTTCGCTTGCGTGTTTGTATACCCGAAAAATGCGAACGGTACCTATCAATACCAAGCATGTGGTGCTGGCATCTGGAAGCTTCTTTAGCAAAGGCCTGAAAGCAGAGCATCATAAGGTGAGCGAGCCCATTTTTGATTTGGATATTGAAGACATCGGCGTGCGGGAATCCTGGTATTCAAAGCACTTTTTCTCCCACAAATCCCATCCATTTATGAATTTTGGTGTGTCAACTAATCGGGAATTCAAGTCCCTTAAAGCGCAGCAGTGTATTGATAATGTCTATTGTGCAGGCTCTATTCTTGCTCATTATGACCCTATCGCTCATGGCTGTGGCGGTGGCGTGGCAATAAGCACTGGTTTCCATGTTGCTGAAGCTATCGCTGAAAGCCAAGAGTCAGCTTGTTATTCACAAAAATTGAGCCACTCACAGCAGCTTAATCAATCACAAAAGAAAGGAGCGCTAGTATGACTGCCGTACGCCCAGCTGAACTTATCGCCGTCGCTAGCCTTCATGGTGATGAGCAAACGAAAACCTTTGAGAACTGCATTAAGTGCACCGTGTGTACCGTCTATTGTCCGGTCGCAAAAGCCAACCCTGAATACCCTGGCCCCAAACAATGTGGCCCTGATGGAGAGCGTTTGAGGCTTAAAAGCCCAGAGTTTTTTGATGATGTACTTAAGCTCTGTACTAATTGCAAGCGCTGTGAAACGGCTTGTCCTTCTGGTGTGCGAATCGGTGACATTATCGCTGCCGCGCGTGGAAAGCATGGGCGCAAACCATTGAGCCTGACAACGGCACGAGATTTCGTTTTGAGCCATACCGATCTGTTTGGTCGCTTAGCCACGCCATTTGCCCCTATTGTTAATAAGCTTACCGAGCAAAGCCTCGTGAAAAAGGCCATGCACCATACGATTCAGGTGCACGATCATAAGTCTTTACCTAAATATTCACATGGCACTTTCCGTCGTTGGTATAAAAAACACGTCGCCGATCAAAGCCAATATCGCCGTCAAATCAGCTATTTTCATGGTTGCTACGTTAACTATAACGATCACAGTGTTGGGCAAAATTTCATTCGTGTCATGAACGCGATGAACATCGGTGTTCAGCTTTTAGAACGAGAGAAGTGCTGTGGCGTGCCCCTGATTGCTAATGGTTTTCACGCCAAAGCAAAGAAAAACGCAGAGCTTAATGTGAGTCAGTTGGAGAAAGCGTTAGAGAGCCGCTCTGAGTCGGTGATCTCAACGTCGTCGACCTGTGCGTTTACCTTACAAGAAGAGTATCCCCATGTACTCGATGTCGATAACCAGAAGGTCGCTGATAAAGTTCACCTATTTAGTCGCTTTATGTTCAGTGAATGGCGTGAGGGCAACTTACCAAAAATGAAGCCACTGGATAAGCGTATTGTTTATCACACGCCTTGCCACTTGGAGCGTAGCGGTGACCATATCTTCACTATTGAGCTTCTAAAAATGATCCCAGGTCTGGAAGTCCAAGTGCTAGATAGCGAGTGCTGCGGGTTGGCCGGAACTTATGGTTACAAGCGAGAAAACTACGATGTATCGATGAAGATAGGTCACGGTTTATTTGAGCAAATTGATCACTCACAGGCCGATCTGGCTGTTTCTGATTGCGAAACGTGTCGTTGGCAAATCGAAGAGAATACAGGGTTATCTTGTGTGCATCCTTTGAGTCTCATTGTAGAAGCACTTGAATGAAGAAAATATGCTTAGTGTAGGGTGTATCTATCCGTAAGGTTTGGTGAAACAGGGACGTTAAAGGTTAGTGTTCTAATTATTATTATGTGCTTGATTAAGCAGCTAGCATATTGAAAGCTGTTTGCCAATTGTTGTTTTTATTATCAAAAACTTAAAAATATTTGCATCGGTAATATCTATACACATGTCCTTTGTAAGGATTTTCTTTAATTTCAGTCAGTTGCCTATTGTTGTGCGAGGGAGATCGTATGTCTAAATCATCAATTTATTGATGTTTTCCAGTTGTTAACAGAATGCTATACCTTGAAATTGACGCGAGCTTTACTTAGAGTGCTAAACGTTACATTACAAAGGACTTTAAAGGCAACTCGACATGGATCCCATTCTGGAAGTTAAGGGACTGTATAAAGTGTTTGGGGGAAACTCGAAGAGAGCGTTCTCATTCACCGACATAGAAGTTGAAAAGTGGAACGTCACGAAGCAGTGTGTAGGTCTTGCTCGTGAACTTTCATCTAACCCTGCTATTCCATTCATGGGCGGGGCTTTTTCGGCTCACTACTCTTTTAATCCAATCGAAATGCAAAACGAATCGACTTGTCTGTACCTGATTCACTTGAACAATGACGACGTATTGCAAGCTGGTTGTCCTGATGACATTCTTCACAATCCTACCAACGGCTATGTAGAAGCCTTTCTTAAAGGCGTTCATGCTGTGAGCCTTCTGTTCATCAATATCATCGCACGCAACATAAACATTGCTATCGCTAGGGTGATTGATTCAAGCTGCAAACAGAGTGTCAGTGAATTTTGTAATAATAACCTACTGTTCATACACTTATTGACAACCCCATATGGAAATCATTATGAAAAACTTAACTAGGACGTTATTGTTTTCGTCTCTTCTTGCTGCAAGTTCCCTTCAAACCGCTTCTGCTAACGAATGCGGTGAAGTGACTATCGCAGACATGAACTGGAACTCTGCAACTCTTATTGCGAACGTAGACAAGTTCATACTTCAACACGGCTTCGATTGTGAAGCAGAACTCGTCCCAGGTGATACTCAACCGACGGGTGCGTCTATGATCTCAAAAGGTCAGCCAGATATTGCACCAGAGTTTTGGAGTAACTCAATGCGTGAAGCCTTGGATATGGGTGTCAAAGACGGTCAAATCCAATACGCAGGTACAACCTTAACGGATGGCGGTGAAGAAGGATTTTGGGTACCAGAATATATGGTCGCTAAAGACCCATCATTGGCAACAATTGAAGGTGTACTCGCCAACGCGAAGATGTTTAAGCACCCAGAAGACCCAAGCAAATCGGCGTTTTACTCTTGTCCAGCTGGCTGGAACTGCCAAATCTCTGCTGGCAACCTATTCACCGCTCTAGGTATGGAAGAAAAAGGATTTGAGGTAATCGATCCAGGGTCAGGTGCTGGTCTGTCTGGTTCAATTGCAAAAGCTTATGAGCGCGAAGAAGCATGGTTTGGTTATTACTGGGCACCGACAGCGGTTCTTGGTAAATACAAAATGGTGAAAGTCGACTTCGGTAGTGGTGTGGACGAGACGATGTTTAAAGAGTGTATCACTCAAGAAACCTGTCTAGAGCCAAAAGCAACTATGTACCCACCATCAATCGTAGAAACGGTTGTGACGACTGACTTTGCTAAGCGTTCTCCACAAGCGATGGCGTACTTTGCCAAGCGTGAGTTTACCAACGCGCAAATGAACGGTCTTTTGGCTTGGATGGAAGACGAGCAAGCCGATGGCGAATACGTGGTTGAACACTTTATGAAAGAGTACAAATCAACGTGGTCTGCATGGTTAACGCCTGAGGTTGCAGCAAAAGTACAAAAAGCAGTAGATGAACTTTAAACCCAAACACTAGTAAAAGGGGCTAGAGATATAGCCCCTTATTATTTGATACAAGCTCGCTATTTTCAAAGGCGAACACAAGGCAGCAGTCATTGCTGTTTCTGGCAGAAGTAATCAAGGAGTAACAGATGTCTAATGCCACGTGGTTGAGTGAAATACCTCAATTAGACCGCAAACAACTATTAGAAATAAGAAAAACCTTAGACGGTGCCTATCGAGATTTCTCTCGAGAATACGGCGACACCATCGAATCTCTATTCGACCCATTATTGAGCTTCTTGATTTGGTTTGAGAAGTTACTGCTTTCCAGCCCTTGGTGGCTAATTATCGGAATTCTGGTTGGTCTTGCTTATGTGGCGAGCCGATCTTGGAAACTCAGCGCCTCTGTCGGTATCGCTTTCTTTGTAATTGGCTTTTTCGGTATGTGGGACAATACGATGCGAACCATGAGCATCATTTTAGTCTCAACCATGCTCGCAATTGCCCTCGGGATACCCACCGGGATCCTCATGGCTCAGTCGAAAAAAGCCAGAGCCATCATTACCCCTATACTTGACGTAATGCAAACCATGCCGGCGTTTGTGTATTTGATTCCTGTGGTCATGCTCCTTGGTATCGGCAAAATTCCCGGTGTTATCGCGGTTGTGATTTACGCCATCCCGCCAGTCATCCGATTGACGGATTTAGGGATACGACTTGTCGACAAAGAAGTGCTAGAGGCGGCCACTGCATACGGTGCGAGCCCTACACAGCGCCTTTTTGGAGTTCAGGTGCCGCTGGCAATGCCTAACATCATGGCTGGTATCAACCAAACCATTATGATGGCGCTAGCGATGGTCGTGATTGCTTCGATGATCGGTGTAAAAGGCTTGGGACAACCGGTTCTAAAATCGATTACTAACCAATATTTCACGCTCGGTCTACTCAATGGCCTTGCTATCGTGGCGCTAGCCATTATTTTTGACCGTGTTTCACAAAGTTATGCAAAACGTACTCAAGCTCACTTAGGAGGTAGAGAATAATGTCCACTACTCAACCTCAGCCAATGGTTCAAATTAAGAATCTATATAAGATTTTTGGTCCTAAAGATAAGTCTTATCTCCAAGCTGTAAAGGATGGCGAATCAAAAGATGATCTTCTAGCGCGTACTGGCCATACCCTCGGTCTCAAGGACATCAACCTAGATGTCTATCCGGGAGAAATTTTTGTGATTATGGGTCTATCTGGCTCAGGAAAATCCACACTTATCCGACACTTCAATCGCCTCATTGACCCAAGTGAAGGGGAGATTATTGTTGATGGCTCCGATGTTATGAAACTCTCTGACAAAGAGTTACGTGATTTTAGGCGTCATAAGATGTCTATGGTATTTCAGCGCTTTGGCTTACTTCCACACAAAACCGTGATTGATAACGTTGCGTACGGATTGCAAATCCAAGGAATGAGTAAAACAGAGCGATTCGAAAAAGCCAGAGATTGGATCAAGACCGTTGGTCTAGAAGGTTATGAAGCGCAGTATCCTAGCCAGTTATCTGGCGGACAACAGCAACGTGTTGGACTTGCTCGCGCGCTGTGTACTGACGCCGAGATCTTGCTGATGGACGAAGCCTTCTCTGCTCTCGATCCCCTCATTCGTAGTGAAATGCAAGATCAGTTGATCGAGCTTCAAGAAAAGCTTCATAAAACCATCATTTTCATTACTCATGATTTGGATGAAGCACTTCGGATTGGTGATCGTATCGCCATCTTGAGAGACGGTGTCGTCGTCCAGCAAGACAAACCCGTTGATATCCTGCTTAATCCAGCAGATGATTACGTAGAAGCGTTTGTTAAAGATGTGAACCGAGCTCGAGCACTGACGGTTGAGACGGTTATGCAGCCTCCTGTGCTTCGTATCACAGCGGAAACACTGGGCGAAGCGATAAGCCAGATGCGAAAATCTTCCGAGGACTATGGATACGTTGTTAACGATGACGGTTACCAAGGTGTCATTACTCAAGAAACGTTAGATCAAGTGAACAAAAACGATTATCACAAAGAGATACCGGAAGATTTGTTAGATGACGTACCTGCCGTTCAAAGCGATGCACTGCTTGAAGAGGTGATCCCTGAGACGCTCGATAGTGATCACCCACTTCCTGTTGTCGATGATAACGGTGACCTTCAAGGCCATCTATCTAAGTCGACACTTGCAGAAGTACTAAGTGATAGCGCAACGAGTGAACCTTCAGAAAGCAATGACTCAACGGTCGATGAACGTTTATCTGATAAAGGCGCAGCGTAGAGCAAGAGGCTTGATAAACTCCAACTTGTAGGTTGGTGAGTTCACCATAAAAAGCAAAGCGCAAACCGATGGTTTGCGCTTTTTTGTTGAGTGTAGCTTTTTTATTGAATGTGACTTGGGCAAAAACAGCAGTGTGTAAAAAAAGCATTTTTGTAAAATTGACAGTGTAAAAATTTTGTTGTGAAATTGTTTGTAAAAAAGCGCTATTCTAAAAATCAAGCGGTAACCAAACGGTCATAAAGAAGTAACAGAGCTTGGTTAATGCAGTACTCAAAGTAGCTGAAGGAATAGACTATGAAAATGCAAACATTCGATAATACACAACAACAAAATCCACAAAACTTTATCGCACAAGCCGTGTTTGCCGTTGAAATGGTCGACGCAGGCGAGCCTACGCAAAAGCAGAAAATGGCCAAGCAGCTTCTTGATACGCTGTTCCCGCTTGAAAACGGTTCACACGAGGATGTAGTGAGCTACGAAATCAACTATCGCCATGTACAAGCCTTCTTCAAAAATGGCCAGCATAGCGGTCTACGCCACAACAAACACTTTGTTGCTTACACTGGCGACGAGTGCAACCCGGACAATATCTTGTTCCGCGACGAAAGCGGTACGCATGTAGAAATGACCATCGCTCGCCGCAAAGGCACAGGTTGCCTTGAGCTAGTAGAGATTGATGACATTCAAATCGAAACATGCACGACGTTTGGTGCAGACAAAGAGATGGGACTACGTCACTGGGTTAGCCTGGTAAAAGGGGACGAGAAACGTCATCCATCGGCGAGCAATGAAGATAAAGAGTATGTGGCTAAGGGTGGGGACGACTACTGTTTGACCTTTAGTTATGCTTGCTAGACTGAATAGAGATTCTTTTCTGAGCCCACCACTCCGGTGGGCTTTTTATTGGTTCATCGCGGCTTTCCGGGGAAGGCCGCTTTAATCTTTAGAAAGAAGTAGTCCGTGTCTCGGTAACCATAACCCATTCGCTTGATGAGTTTTATCTTGTTATTGATACCTTCCAAGGTGCAAGTATTCAGATGGTATGAAGCTGATGCCACTATTCCGTGAAGGTAAGGTTTGAGCTTTCTAGCAAAATTAATAAGAGGTTGTATGCCACTTTCATTCACCTGCTGCCACCATACTTCCCATAAACCTTTAGCGTGCTCCTCTGAGTCACAATACCAAAGTTCCTTGAGTTGAGCTCCAAGCAGATGAGTGATCATGAGGTCTCGGTTGATTGAGAGTATTTCATCAAGATAACTCTGTTGTTTTACGTTCAAGTTCTCTCGGTTTTTCAGAAGCACCCAACGGGAACGTTTTATCCAACGACGTGCTTTCTTGTCCGTTTTTAATTGATTTGCTTGGTCTACACGAACCCTATCCATGACCTCTCGACCGAACTTGGCTACAACATGAAACATGTCATAGACAATACGAGCATTTGGGCAATGCGCCTGCACTTCAAGGTCAAAAGCTGTGTTCATATCCATTGCCACAACTTCAATGTTGACGGCATTGTCGCCGAGCTCTTCAAAGAATGGGCGAATGTCCTTTCGGCTTCGGCCTATGCCAATCCAAAGCACTTGGTGTGTTTGAGCATCAGCAATGACCGTCGCATATCTGTGCCCCTTGAAGATGGCGAACTCGTCCATAACAAGTTGACGCAAATCACTCCAAGGCACCGTTGGCACAACTCGCTTAAGACGTTGTTTATCAATTTCTTTAATCGTATGCCAATGCACTCCGGTCAGCTCGGAGATATGCTTGATAGGCAATAGGGGCAGTAACTTTTCAATATAGCCCTTCAAGCGATTTGTGATTCGAGCATATGGTGCAACCCATGGTATAGCTTCCGTTTTTACGCCACAGTCAGGACAGTTTATCCGTCGAGTTTGTACCAAAAGCTCAACAGGAATATCGAACATCATTGTTTCTTTTAGCACTCGCCATTGGTAGTCATGAATAGAGTCGGATGAGCGACCGCATTGGCAGTGAGCGGTAGAGTCAGGCTTCAAGGTGATTGTAATTAAGGAGTCAGTTTTGTGGGACTTTATGACTTCAAAGCCTTCCCAGAAGGAAGATAGGAAAGTATTATTCGACATGAAAACGGTAGTTTTTGGCAGGTTGTGTTTGGCGATGTAACCATACCATTAACTACCGTTTTTGTTTTCAGCTCCCGCTAATCCGCGATGAACCTTTTTATTTGGAAGTGTGCGCGAGTTATTTAGAATGGGAAGACGTGACGGTGAAATCGATCTTAGACATAACGTCGAACGTTCAATATCGAGAAGAGTTTGATAACCCTGTTGCCGAAGTATGGGCACATGAATCTGTAGTTGGATGGAGAAATGTCGCTCAAGGCAAGCCATCAACCAATCGCGAGTTCTTGAATTCGATGCAAAAAATGACTGACACCGTGATGGCGTCTATTTCGGATTACTACAGACAGCAGTAGCGGAAGTCAGCATTTGATATTGGAAAGCTCGGTGCGCTGTAGCAAGATTGCAGTGCACTAGAGCAAGACTCCAGTACTGACGCAGTTACCCTCTGCGTCAAATCGCATGAGTATTTTCCCCTGTTTGATTAAAAGGTGTCGCCGGATATCGGCAAACTGCCATTCCTTCCATTGGAAACATAAGGTGTCGTTTTCTACCCACCAATACCCTTCATCCTGGTCATTAGGTCGGTCTGAAACGCCAAACATACGGCCATCGGCTTGGAAGGTGATGGTGTAGGGAATTTTAAAACAGTCGCTGGTCAATAGTGTGTGTTGAGTAAGCACTGAGCGAATATCGTCACCCTTTAGTCTTTGCCCCCGCGTCGACTCTACACTGCTAATCGGTAAGATTTTCTTAGCGAGAATGGAGAGTTGACGTATTCCCTCGCGAATATGGGTTTCTTCGATAGAATTAAAACTGAGTCGAAAGCAATTAGCGCTGGGCCTCGAGAAATAATACTGTTCGCCAGAGTTAATCAGTATCCCTTGTTTTTCGGCAAGTTCGGCTAACCTATGTGCGTCAAATCCATGTTTGTAGTCTATCCAAAAAGCAGTGCCGGAAAGTGAAGGGGCAGCCCCAGATTGAGGGAAGTAGTAGTTCAGAGCCTTTTCCATGGTCAGCCACTTTTGACGCAGATTACTGACAAGTTTTTTTAACAACGAGTCGCAATGTCCGAGGCTCAAAAATAGCGCTAACGTTTTGCAGTTGTTTTGAGGCGGGTAACAGTGGTTTTTACGTTGTAACTGCATGGCGCTTTTAATCAATGGAGGCGATGCAACCATAAAGCCTAAACGCAAACCTGGAGCGATGGTGGAAGAAAAACTCGATAAATAGATGATGCGTTCAGAATTAAACTCACCTTTTAACGCAAGGGTGTCGGCTTCTAAAAAATTCACTTCGTTTTCAAAGTCATCTTCAATGATGATGACATCGTGCTGTTCTGCCGCATCAAGGAGTGCTTTTCGCCGTTTAGTCGGCATTCGGACGGTGGTCGGAAACTGGTTGCTTGGGGTTGTATACACCAGGTTACAGTCGGCTAAATCTGAGTTAACCACCAGACCATTGTCATCCACATCCAGCGGGATCATGTGTGCGTTGTTTGCTGCAAGTTGATGGTATGCCTCGGGATAGCCAGGGTTTTCTATGCCAACAACGGTGCTTTTCGTGGTTAGCAGTTGGCTAATTAAGTTGAGGCTTTGCTGTGAGCCCTGTGTCACGATAATTTCATCTGCTTGGGCGAAGATTCCGCGTCTTGGGAGTACTCGAGTGCGAATTTGCTCAATTAAGTCGTCATAGTCTTTGTTGACCGACGTCCACAATTTGCTGTTGGATTTGTTCAAACACTGGATACTACAGCGTCGCCATTCCGCGACGGGGAAGGTACTTTCATCGACCATTCCGTGGACGAATCGATAGGGATAACCTTCTGAAATTGGCGGCTCTAAATCAAATACTTCCTGCTTCTCTGCGAGGTAGCGTCCCCAATCTAACGTGTTATTCGGTTTGGTTTTAGTGGTCTGAGAGTGAAACTCTATATCCGGATTGATAAAGTAGCCACGGCGTTCTCTAGAAATAAAGAAGCCATCATCATTAAGTTGCTCGTAGACTCTTAATACTGTATTTCGAGACACATTTAAGCTCATTGCTAATTTACGAGATGAAGTTACTGGAGTCTGTTTGTCAATAAACCCGCTCGCAATCGCTTGAGTAATACCTATCTTTATTTGATCTTGTAACGAGAGAGTATGAGCAGTATCAATGTGGATATATTTTTCGAGCATATGAGGTCAACTTGTTAACTTTTCTATCATTATTTGACAGGATTTCGTTTTATGTTGAGATGTTTGTCCCATTTGTGAAAAATGTTGCAAATGTATTTTTTATTTAACATCAATAGGATGGCAGACGGTTTAATGGATTTTAGAGAGGTTGATATTAGGACGGAGCGTTTGAAATAGGCTAAGTGCAAAGGCACTTAGCCGTCGAAGGCGCGTTATAAATCCAGCCGATTGAGTTGATCTCTCAAAATACTTAAGCCTTTTTCAATGGTCGGCATTTCGATCGTTAAGGCGGGTAAGAATCGGATAACATTCCCTTTAATACCGCAGGACAAAATAATTAGTCCATGATGAGCACAGTCCTGAACTAATTGTTTTGTTTCCATAGTCAACGGTTCACCTGAGGCGGGGTGATTAAGTTCGATGGCTATCATGGCGCCTATTTGTCGCACATCCCCAATACATGAGTGGTCAGATTGTATTTGCAATAATTGGCGCTTGAATTCAGAACCAATTTCCTTAGCTCGCTGACATAGCTCCTGTTCTTTTATTACTTCTAACACTTTTAGTGCAGCGATACAGGCGAGGGGAGATCCAGCATAAGTGCCTCCTAAACCACCAGGTTTGGCGGCGTCCATGATCTCAGATTTGCCGACCACCGCGGAAAGAGGGAAGCCGCCAGCGATCCCTTTAGCCATTGTGGTGATATCGGGGATGACATCGAGGTGTTCTGAGGCAAGCATGGCACCCGTTCGCGCAAATCCAGTTTGGATTTCATCACAAATAAGGACAATTCCATGTTGATCGCACAAGCTTCTCAGCGCTTGCGCCCACAACTTTGGTGCTGCGTAAAATCCACCTTCGCCTTGAACGGGCTCAAATATAATGGCGGCGACGCGGGATGGCTCGATATCACAGGAAAAAAGGTCATCAAGGGCGTTTAGGCTGTCTTCAATCGCCACCCCATGATAGTCGTTGGGATACGGCGCGTGATAGATCTCATTCGGGAACGGGCCAAAGTCGGCTTTATAGGGGGTTATTTTCCCTGTTAGTCCCATGCATAAATTTGTTCTGCCGTGAAATCCCCCTTTAAAGGCGATGACACCACTTCTTCCAGTATAGGCGCGGGCCACTTTGACCGCATTTTCAACGGCCTCTGCGCCAGTCGTGAGGAAGGCGGCTTTTTTATTAAATTGGCCCGGAGCAATATCAACCAGCTGTTCTGCAAGTTCAACCAAGCTTGTGTAGGGTGTTACCATTGCACAGGTGTGGCTAAACTCACGCAGTTGCTCTATCACAGCGTCAACAATATCAGGGTGAGAGTGACCCGTGTTGGTGACAGCGATGCCGGCGGCAAAGTCAATATACTGGTTGCCTTCTTCATCGATAATGGTCGAGTTAGAGGCGGATTGCGCGTAGATAGGGAGTAGGTTGCCCATGCCTTTTGCGACAGCTTGCTCTTTGCGCTGCTGCCAATGTTGGTTCGTGTTTTCTGCATAGTTTTCCATACTACATCCCCCCTAGGCAGATATATTTGGTATTCATATATTCTTCGATGCCTTGTTTCGCACCTTCCCGACCAAATCCAGATTGTTTAATACCACCAAATGGCGCAACTTCGGTCGAAATAATGCCCTCATTAATCCCGACCATTCCATATTGCAGCTCTTCGGCAATGTGGAAAGCACGTTGAATGTCTTTACAGTAGAAGTAACTGGCGAGGCCATAGATGGTGTCGTTAGCTTGTTGAACCAGATCAGCGTCATTTTCAAATCGGATGATGGGCGCAACGGGACCAAAGATCTCTTGTTGGACGATATCCATGTCATGAGTGACATTGGTCAGTACGGTCGGCTGAATGAAGTTTCCGCTTTGTGCCTCTCCGCCATATCGGATACTTGCGCCTTGTTTAGTTGCGATATTGATGATCTCAAGGATGCTAGTTTTGGCATTTTGGTCGATGAGTGGGCCGATAGCCACATTGCTATCCAAGCCATTGCCGACGTTCAATTGACTCACGGCAGTAACGAATTTGTCGACAAATACGTCATAAATCTTATCGTGCACATAGAAGCGGTTGGCACAAACACAGGTTTGCCCTGCATTGCGAAATTTGGAGGCGATAGCGCCTTGTACCGCTGCGTCTACATCGGCATCGTCGAAGACGATAAACGGCGCATTTCCGCCCAGTTCCATCGAGGTGCGCTTTATGGTCTTTGCGGTTTGTCTAAGCAAGGTTCTTCCTACTTCGGTGGAACCGGTAAAAGACAGTTTTTTAATGTCGTCATGACCACAGAAAATAGTCCCAACTTCGATAGAAGAATGGCTGTTGAGAACGATCAATAGATCCTGCGGCAATCCTGCTTGGTAAGCGAGTTCGGCAATCGCATAGGCACTAATAGGAGTTTGATTGGCGGGCTTGACGATACAGCTGCACCCTGCCGCGAGTGCAGGTGCTGCTTTTCGGGCCAACATCGCGATAGGAAAATTCCAAGGCGTAATTGCCGCGGTAACGCCAACGGGCTGCTTTATGGTAAGAATACGTTTATTGTTGGCGGGGGTTGGTATGGTTTCGCCGTATGCTCTTTTGCCTTCTTCCGCGAACCATTGGATAAATCCCGCACCATACATCACTTCACCTTTGGCTTCGGCCAGTGGCTTTCCTTGTTCAAGCGTCATGATTCGAGCCAGATCGTCGGCGTTTTCAACCATTAAATCGTACCATCGTTTTAAGATGGCGCCTCTTTGGCTTGCGGTTGTTTGCTGCCACTCAGCTTGGGCGACTTTTGATGCGTTAATTTTTTCGTAAATGGCATCGGAGTTCATCGAGGGTATATAACCAATAAGCGAATCATTGGCCGGATTGTAAACGGCAATCGCATCGTCACTTTTGTCACAGAGAATTCTGAGTAACGACTTGTTAACAATATTTTCCATTTAACTTAGCTCCCATTTTGTATTAACCATTGAATTTTCCACAACCTCGTTAACTTCGAAGTTACCGATTTTGAGGATAGGCCAGAAAATGAACGGCATTTAGAGCCAGTTGCGAGCTTGTTTTGGTACCAGTTGGAAGTTTTTACTCTGGTACCATCGAAAGTAACAAACTGGTTCTTTCGGGTTTTGGACATGCTTTTCTATATTGAGATTGCAACATTTGCGAAACATTTTAACCGCACGGAAACTTGAATTAGAAGGAAGAGGACAATCGCATGTCTATGATAAAAGGAAAGAAACTGTTAAGCAGTCTTTTAGCCGCGGCTATCGGTGTATCTTCTCTAGCAGCGTCTGCGTTAGCGCACTCTGCAGAGTATAACTGGCGCTTTGCTAATCTATATGGTCGTGGCACCGCTTACGGCGAAGTGTATGAGAACTTGGCACAAAATATTGAAACCATGTCCAATGGGCGTATTGAAGTTCAGGTTCTGTATTCAGGCGAGGGCGTGGGCACTAGCGGTATTCTTTCCGCGGTTAAATCTGGTCTTGTCACCATGGGGGCACCTTTCCAGTCGATGCACGCAGGTGAGCTACCAGCGGGTGTGGTCGAGATTGGTTTGCCAGGTGGTACGGATGATGTGGGTAAGCTATCCACGCTTTTCCATGAGCAAGGCTGGGACCAAATTCTTACTCAAGCTTATGGCTCTCAAGGTATGACGTGGCTAGCGCCTTATATTCAGCCACCGGTGTACATTATTACAAAGAAAGAAATTACATCAATTGAGGACTTCAAAGGACTAAAAATTCGTGCTCCAGGCGCTTATGGCAAGTTCTTACGTAATCTTGGTGCCTCACCAGTGTCGTTATCTTGGAGTGAAATCTATACCTCGCTCGCAACAGGCGTTATTGATGGCTCGATTGGCTCGAATATGATTGACCACCGTGACGGTAATCACGTTGAAGTTGCTAAGTATATGTATCGTTTGCCTTTGGCTGGTGCTCAGGTACTGCCAATTATTGTCAACACGAAGGAATACAACAAACTGCCTAAAGATCTGCAAGCCATCGTAAAAGCCGCGACGTCAGTGCATGCACAAGAACAGATGACGAAGTCGATTCTTTGGGAATCACAAGCTGTTGCACAAATGGAAGCGAAGGGTTTGAAATGGAGCCCAGAGCCTAGTGCGGCGGACATTGAAGCTTGGAGCAATGCAGGCAAAACACTGGCGAAGGAATACGCAAGCCAAGATAAGTTCTCTAAGCAACTTATCGAACAGTTAGAAGGCTTATAAACCTTCCATTTGAGGTGAGCAGAGATGCTCACCTTTTTCCGTTTTAATAAGCATTGGGTGATGGAGAACAAGATGCTAAAGCTGTTATTGGTTCGGTATTGTCTGAGTATTAGGTTTGTCGTCAGAGCGGTCGGTCGCAGTGTCACACTGTTGATGCCATTGCTCGCTGGTATTGTCGCTTATGAGGTGTTCGCGAGGTACTTCCTTGATGCCCCGACGATTTGGGCTTATGACACATCTTTGTTTCTCTTTGGCTACATTTCAGCCTTAGGTGGCGCATACGCTCAACAAAAACAAGCGCATATTAATGTGGATATTCTTTATCTACATGTCTCAGAGAGAGTTCAGCATCTGTTTAGTGTCGTCACGATAATTTTGGCCATGGGTTTTTTGCTGGTGATGGCAAAAGTGAGTTTAGAGAAGTTTTTTGAAGTTTGGGAATACGGGTATCGACGCCAATCGGAGTGGGCGCCAAGTGTTCACCATTTTTGGTTGATGATTACCGTATCAAGCGTGCTATTTATTGCTGAATATTCGGTTCAGCTTATTTGCCACCTCTATGCGCTGTTCACTCAAAAAGCGTTGATTCCTGATGCCTATCGCACCACACCCGCCGCAGAACAACAGCCCGATAATGCTGATACAAAAAAAGCGAATCAGGCAGGAGAGACATTGGATATTTCGGTAGGAGGCTCACATGGGAATTGAGTTGCTCACATTGGTACTACTTGGCTGTATTTTGGTGACATTCGCTTTGGGGGCTCAGGTTGGATTAGCTCTGGCAGGTATCGCGATGGGGATTGGTTACCTCAGTTGGGGTGACACGTTATTTAATATTATTCCTACTACCGTTGAGTCGACGTTTTTTAGTTTTGTGCTGTTAGCAATCCCTTTATATATCTACATGGGGCAGCTATTGACACGATCTGGTATTGGCGATGCCATGTTTAATGCCAGTCAGTTGGTGATAGGGCGTGTTCGAGGGTCATTGGCGATCAGTGTTATCGGTGTATGCTCAATGATTGGCGCTATGGTTGGCATTATTGGCGCGGGCATCATGACTTCAAGCAGTATCGCTCTTAAGCCTATGCTAGAACGTGGTTACGATAAGCGCTTGGCCTTGGGGGTGATTATGGCTGGTGGGTCGTTAGGGATCCTTATTCCACCTAGCATTCCGATGATCATGTTTGCCTCTGCAACACAAAATTCAGTAGGACGTATGTTTTTGGGCGCAATGGGACCAGCACTGATTACCATTCTATTGCTTATCACCTATGTAGTGGTTACCTGTAAGCTCAACCCGTCTAAAGCGCCCTTGGACGCGGAAAATGAAATCGAAGTCCCTAAAGGTTATGAGCTCTTCAAGACGTTGCGTGATGGTGCTTCGTCATTGTTGCTCATTGTCGCGGTGCTGGGCAGTATTATCATGGGTATTGCAACACCGACGGAATCAGGGGCGATAGGCGTAGTCGGTGCGATTATTCTGTCGATAATTTTCAAGCGCTTCAAACCGCAGATCCTACATAAATCTGGGGTTCAGACTGCACTTTTAGTCAGTGTAGCAATGTGGATCATTTTAGGGGCCTCTATTTTTAGTAACTTCCATTTATTAATGGGGGTACAAAATATGGTGGCAAACTTTGCGACCAGTTTGGATCTGCCACCTATAGCCATCATTATTATGTTCCAAGTTATCATGTTGCTGCTTGGGTTTATTATCGATGAGTTTATTATTGTATTGATGTGCGCGCCGATATTTACTCCGGTTGCGGTGATGTTGGGCTATGACCCGATTTGGTTTGGTGTGTTGATGATCTTAAATATCGTCATTGCTGTTCAAACTCCCCCCTATGGTTTTGCTCTGTTTTACCTCAAGGGAATTGCCCCTAAAGGCGTGACCATGATGGATATCTATCGCTCAATTACCCCCTTCGTACTGGTCCAAGTTTGTGTATTAATCCTCTGTATGCTGTTCCCTGAAATCGTACTTTGGTTGCCGAACTTAATGATGAATTAGAGACTAATGTCAGCCATGTAATTAAGGCGTGGCTGACTTTTACCCTCCTGAATATTGACTTTCGCTGTGTTAATTGCCGTTTCAGGTACATTTAACTGGAGAAAAACTGATGAAAATAACGAACTATGTATCCATTATGTTGGGTGCACTGGTTTATTCAACAGCCTCCGCTGAAACGATCTTTTCCGATGATTTCAACAACGGTCTAGGGCATTGGTCGACGAGCGGAGCAGTAACAACGGATGATAATGTAGTCATAGACGGCTTATCTGCTTACCTTCAAGAGTCAGCCACGATAAGTAAGGATATTGATGTCTCAAGTCACGACAACGTCGTGGTGAGTTATTCGATAGCCGCTCGTTTGCTTGAAGACCCTGATTTTTGTATCGCCGAGTATTCATTAGATGGTGGCAGCTATAACGTGATGTCATCTTTAGGTAATGGGCAAGATAACTCAAACTTTTACTTTCATAGCGAAAGTGTCGCGCTTGCCAACACGTTAAGTGTGAGATTCAGAGCCGCGACAGGCTCTGCCGATCATTGTTACGTCGAGAATGTGCTGGTAGCAGGAGAGACACAAGCGCCAAGTAATGATCCTGAACTATCCACAGCGGACAGTGTTAATTTTGGTACGGTTGTTATTGGTGACAGTGTTTCTCAGACGCTCGTAGTAAGCAGTACTGGAGGTCAAGCGCTTACCATCAGCGGCGTATCGGTATTGGCTAGTGACTATTCGATAGACTCTGAAACTTGTACCGCGAACAGTGTGGCTGTTGATAGCACATGCCAAGTGTCACTGAGCTTCACACCAACAGCAACCGGTACCCGAAGTGCAGAGCTTATTTTAGATAGCGACGACCCAAGCTCACCACAAACCCGCGTTGACTTGATTGGGTATGGTGCAAGCAGTACGTCTGGAGGATATATTGAAAATTACGATCCGTTGTCGGGAAGTGGCAATGTGACTCGTACACAATTGACTCATACGGAGCTCAACAGTGGCTCTGCAATAGGCTACCTCTCTGCTACAGGGGCTTTTGCGGTGCCAAGCGATGCCGCTCAACCGGAGCATCTATTGGAGGGACGTATTGTTCTCGTTTCACCAGAAACTGCTGGCATTGGTCAGTTTACTGAACACGAAGATACGTATCGCTACACATCGAATAGCGATGACCCTCGTAAACATATTCCTCCATTTGACTTTGAGTTCGTGCAAAGTGGCACCCATTTGATACCTGTCCAACGAGGCATTCAGCTGAGTTCTCATCCTTACTGGGAATACATTTTAGAGCCAGGACGGGTTTGGAAAGAAAACGGCGATAATGGAGATTCTCGCGCTGCCATTCCATTCTCTATCATGCAGAAAAACTCGAACTGTGTTCATAACGGCCTGATGACGTTTACCTTCGACAATCAATCCATCAGTCAGGTCGCCTATCAGATCGCGTCAGAGACGTGTCTGTATTACAAATTTGATATGTGGGGAAGCGTCAATGCCCAATACACACCGCAAGCAATTACCGATAGCTTATCGATTAAACAGGCCTACCAGGCCTACGAGGCGAGCAAAGTGGAGACGCGAGCGCTTAGTGAGTTAGCAAGTGACTATCCAAGTGCCAATATCGACGTTACCAATTTTGGTCATGCATCGGAGGTGACGCCAGAGCATATGACAGTGTTTGGTCTGTATTATAATGGTGTCCACTACAGCGCTGGTTGTGATACCCGCCAGGGCACTCATCCATACTGTGATAGGTTACGTGTCCCTTCATATTCAACGGCCAAAACAACGTTTGCAGGTACGGTATCAATGAGACTAGAAAGCTTGTATCCAGGGTATATGAGCAGTCGACTCACTGATATCGTTCCTGAAGCCGCTGCCGATCCAGAAGGGGATTGGGTCGACGTCACCCCGAACAATGCGATTGATATGGCGACCGGCAATTATCGTCTTACCGGCTACCTTAGCGATGAATACTCGTCAGCGAATGATACCGGGTTCTTCTTAGCTCTCGATCATCAAGGTAAGCTCGATTATTCGGTATCCCGCTACCCACGCAAAGCCACACCTGGTACGTTCTTTAACTATCACACCACCGATACCTATATTGCGACGGTTGCCGCACAAAACTATTGGAAACAACAACATGGTGCGAGCTCGGATGTGTTTAATGACGCCATTGTTAACGATATTTGGACACCGCTGAATATCGATGAAGGCACTAAAGATACACGCCGCACGTATGATTCTGTGGCCATGCCGTTTGGTGGTTACGGGCTAACATATCTACGTGATGATATTGTCAAACTGGTGAGGTTTACCGCTATCGAGGACGGTAAGATCAATGGTCAATCCATGCTGGATCCTGCTGAGCTGAAAATAGCTATGTTTGAAGACCCGAATACACCTCCTTTAGATGCAAGGTCAGACAGCAAATACTACAGTAATAGTATTTGGGCCAAGCTCAAGTCGGTAGCGGGTGGCTGTGACATCTATGCCCCTTATATGTCTGGTTATGGTGGCATCCAATTTTTGATGCTACCTAATGACGTGATTTATTACTACGTTAGTGATAACAACGAATTTGCTTGGGATCTCGCGTTAGCAGAGGCAGGCAAATTGGCTCCTTACTGTCAGTAAAAGACATGAGAACAAACAACCCAACCATCATATCGGTGGTTGGGTTGTTTTTTTTAGATATTGCAGTGCAAAGAAGCGTTAAATCAGGAGGCGTCTGATATCAGACGTGAACTGAGTTCTTTCTAGCCTTCGTTGCGCTTGCGACTGACTAAGTGGTTGGAGGCCGCCGCTGCCAACAGCGCCCCACCAATCACCAAGGTTTGATAATAAGCAGGCACGAGAGTAAGCATCCCAACCGTCAGCGTCATGATAATCAGCGCACCAACAAATGAACGCAGCACTTTACCTTCACCGCCACTAAACGCTGTACCACCAATTAACACCACAAGAATAGCAGTCAACTCCATACCGTCACCCGACAGCGGGTCACCAAGCGACATAAAGCTTGAGCGAGCAATCCCCGCAAGCGCAGCTGTTGCACCGACAATGGCGTAGAGCGTGAAGACGACTAGCCCAGTCTTAATTCCCGATAGTTTAGCGGCGGTAGGGTTACCCCCTGTCGCTGCTGCGTACTTACCTAGTAATGAGCGGTTCTGCAGGATGATGAGCAGAGCCGTAACCCCCACCGCTACCCAAAACGCCATCGGCAAACCAAGTAAAACAGCATCGCGACCATAGTCGTTAAACCAAGCCGGCATTTTTAGATCGCCCATGGACTTGATAGCTGACACGCCATCTTCAACGAGAAGCAGTGCGATACCTTTATACAAACTCAAGGTAATCAAGGTGGCTATTACAGGGGTGATATTAAACTTCACCACTAACAAGCCGTTGAAAGCGCCCAGCAATACACCACAAAACACGGTAATGGAGAAAGCCGCCCACATTGGAACACCATTGATGGCGAGGAGGGCTCGTTGTATTTTGTTGGAGGGAGACGGCTACTGTTACATTAGCAAACCATTATAAACATAGTTGATAATTTGACTTATTTACAAAGGTGGGGAGTTGAAGTGAGTTGAAGTCTACTTGAAGCGATTAATAGGGTTGCTTGGAGAGGGTTTTCAATTTGAAGATGAAATGGAGAGCGCTTTTCCTTCAAGCGCTCTCTTTGTGCTATGCACAACCTCCACTTGCTGGGGCTCGTTTAAGCTCCAGTTTTATTTTCGGTACCCCTTCAAAGGGATAATTAACGGGACTGGGTTTGGCTGCTGGGTGTTGTGAGCCGACGGCGCGATCAAACTGAAACCGCAGCGGTTGTGATGAAGAAATGGGTTGTGCCTGAAGACTCTTTGGCTGCACGGTAAACGAATTCAGCCATCCTTTCACGCCTCCCTCAAGGACGTAGACGTTTTGTACACTTTCTGCTTTGAGTTGCTTCCAGATCTCAGTGGCATCGCGTTCTTCATTATCGACCAACAATATCACAGTGTTGGCGGGGGTTAACCTCAAGGTTTTTGCTTCTTCAGTGAGTTGATCCTGTTTTAGGTGTTTGGCATCCGTCAAATGAAATTGATTGAACTCGGCCTCACTGCGAACATCATAAATGACCAGCTGAAGCGAGTGGTCAAAGTGGGTGGCTAAGACTTCCCTTGGGCTGACATAAATGGATCGGTCGTCAATTTGTGTTTGCAGCTCTGGCGCTAACTTTTGCCAACGCTCTTCATTGGTGGGTTGCCCTATCACGTAAACCGACAGCGCCAGCCCTATCATCGCGGCGGCTCCTGGTATAGCAAGGGAGCGGTTAGCCCTTTTTTCTGACGGTTGTTGAGTCGAAGAGGGAGGAGTCCCCATCTTTTGGTTGACCCAAGCCTCTAAATGCTCTGCTCCCCAAAAGAGCGCGAGAGCGACAGCCACAATGGCTAGCACCACACTGCCAGTTGATACGTTGAACAGCTCTGGAAGGGTAAAGCGCCCTAGATACGAGCTATCGAAGAATACGTCGAAGTATTGAACGGTTTCGCCAAATAAGAAGATACCTGTCAACACGCCGAACACAAACAACACCCCATCAAGTTTGCCTGTGGTCATCGCGACTAAAGAGGTGCCGGGACAAAAACCGCCGATGATGAAACCCACACCCATAATAAGGCCCCCGATGATCCCTGGCCATAGGTAGGTCGGCGGCACCCAAATCAGGTTGTAGTCCAGTAAGCCGACAGCAGAGGAGAGAAATATCAGCGACATAGCGACGATGATTGCGGTAAACATCACTTTAAAAACCGTGAGATCGCGGCCATAAAACTGTGCGGCTAATTTGGTCGAATTACCAAATCCAGCACTTTCAAGGACAAACCCAAAACCGACACCAATCATGAGGTAGATGCCGTAAGCGCCCCAAATGCCCAGCAGTTCGATGAGGGGGAGAGGAAAGTCAGCCATGATAACCTCCTAATTCCAGCATTTTCGTAACAGATAAGCGAGAGCGTATGCGCCAGCGAAAACGGCAAACATAAAAGCCCAACTGCCCACGGAGAGGACAGCTCCACCCGATAACGCTTGACCCGACGTACAGCCACGAGCTAAGCGAGCGCCATAACCCATGAAAATGCCGCCTACAAAGGCCAATACCCAGCGGGTTGAGACTTGGATTTGTGGCCCTTTGTTGGTTTCAAAACGCATTCTTCCATTAAGCCAACCAGATATCGCACCGCCAAGCATGGTGCCAACAGTGAGAAACACAATCCAACTGTCTAGTGGATTTTTGTCGCCACCAGCCAGTTTCAGTAAATAGGGTACTTGGTCGATGTGTTCAGGAAAGAATCCGTTTTGAACATAGACAAGGATGCGATTGAGCCCGCCAGAGGCACCAAGACCATTACCCGAAATAAAGAAGGCCAGAAACAGCACAATCCCTAGCAGAGTGCCGGCGATATAAGGGTTCCAATACGGTTGCGGTTGTCGGTTCATGAGCGACCTCCTTGAAGCGGTTGAGCGGTATCGGCCGCTTTGTGAGCAGAGGGGGTGGTGCTTGCACCATTAGGCGCCATTGCGGTTTCTTCAACGGTTGCCGCTTCAGTTGGCTCCCAACCACTGACCATGGCTTTGATGCCATCGCTTGGTTTGCTACCCACAGTCGTGGTTAGGTAGACATGCATGACGATGAAACTGGCGAACATCCAAGCGAGTCCGACATGCAACGGAAGTAGCAACTCAGAGCCACCGAACCACTCAGTGAGCGCTGGCCAATAATTACCCATCCAAAGAGCAAAGCCAGTGATGAGCTGTGCAGGCAGCAGCAGATTCAAAATGGCAAAGTAAGTGATCTGCTGTAATGGGTTTAGTTTTCGGTTTTTTGTCTTATGGAATGGGTGTGGCGCGCCTTGGAAAATGCCTTTCGCGTAGTAAAGCCCCTGAGCCATCATGTCGTGGATTAGTCCATACGGTCTAGGCAGATACTGGCGGATCTCGCCACTGGCAAGGTGATAGAACAGAGACAGAGCCGCATTAATGAGTAGCACGAACCCTAAGATCTGATGGATCTGAACCATATAACTAAAACTTAGCCAATCAAACGTGTCAGGAAGGTGAATGACTAACCCAGAGCTCAGCAGTATAAAGATTGTGGTGGCTTGCAACCAGTGCCACAAGCGTTCATATCGATCATACATGTAGACTTCATTGGCTGACGAATGCTGCGATTGACTAGGCGACAACTTGTAACGCAGTAGCGAGTGCAAGCTGGTGATAGCGATGACAGTAATAAACAGTGCTAACCCCAGTTGGTCGAGCCAAGTCGTGCGATCCCGCCCCAAAATATAGGAGCTACGACCGCCATCCGTGGCTAACAATGACGCTCCACTATGACACGATTGACAGTCTCGGATTGCCCATTCACCGGAGACCACGCCATGAGCAATAGGAAGCACTTTGGTTTGCTCTGCCATCGTGATGTCACAATAACCCATAGACCTTAACTGCTCCTCAACGGACTCATAAGACGTAGACGTTGAATCAGCATCCAATGCTGCCAGCGAGGCCTGTATAACCGCAGCCGCAGGCACAGGCTGTTGCTGCACACCGTGTTGCCAGTAACTCATTGTGATTCTGTTTGAAGGTCGCCATACCTCACCAGAATCTGGCAATTGCACAAGCTGCGGTTGAAAACCGGAAATCAGGCCATCTTCTGCGACATTGCGATAGGTAGGTACGCCCAAGCCATCTTCATTCAATATGCGCCAGTCAATGGTTTTTAATGTGGGTCCAAATAGACTCGGTACATGACAGGACTCGCAGACCAGAGCTTTTACATGCTTGTTGTAAGCAGGCAACCAGTCATGGGTCTGCGTGCCGTCGTGGCAACTTTGACAAGAGCCATCATTACTGAAACGGGTGTTGGCCAATTGATGAGAGGGTTGAATTAAGTAGTCCCCGATATCTGGCCTTCTCGGATCAAAGGTTAAATGCGCCAATCGCTGTTGGCTGTGCTGCTGAGTGTAGACAGGGTTATTACGAGAGTAGTGACAGGCAACACAATCCACCAGTCGTTCACTGTGGATGTCAAAACTGCGAGTTTGCGAACCTTTATCGGCAATGTTAATCCCACTGAGGGCGATCTTTTGAGGAGAGAGGATTTGTCCAGTCGTAAGTGTAAGCTGGACGTGGCGTAGATCTTGATCGAGTGTTAGCGGCTGATGGAGCTGATTGTCTACTATTCCATGGCACTGCGCACAGTTGTCGTTGTTAGGTTTGCTGATCTGCAGTTGAGAGTGCGTCACTTCACCGGCTGGGCTCAACTGAGCCAGATCTAAATCGACACGTTGCTGCTGACTGGTGTGGCAAGTAAGGCAGAGTTTATCATCGTGCAATAGCGGGGGCTGTGTTGTCGACGTTGCTAAAGAGCTCGCTCGAAGTGGATAAAGAAAATAGTCGTCCACGGTGAACGCTGAGTCTGATTGCCACAAGATTTGATGGTCACTGTGTGACTGGATGTATTCGACATCATGACATCCTCCACAGCTCTCGATCGATGAGATGGTTTGCTTCGCGTCTAAAACAGCAGCACCGTTCGCATCTTTGAGTACCACATTGGGATGCAGATTTGTTTCCAATGCGCCCGTTGGCCGACTAGTGGTTGAAAGGGCATTTTCTGTACTCGCGTTGGTGCCCGCGATGTTCAGGGTAACGAGAAGGCAAACAAGAGAGAGTGATTTAACGTTCATAGCCTGCCTCCATATTGTCGCTCACCGTTTGGCGAACACCCGTTCCCCACTTTAGCGGGTCACCGCCATAGCCAAGAGCCTGCCAGTCCATGCGCGAGTTTTCACCATGACAGTCCTGACATTGCAGGGCGTCGCTTTTTGGAGCAATCATGTGTGTTTGCGGCCAGAACATAGACGTAGTGGCAAAATCATACGAGCCGCTGTAGTCAATACCAGCAAACGCTGCGCCGAGTGCCAATGCTTTGTCCCAGTCAAAGTGGCTCCAATAGCCGTCTTTGCCAACGGTTTTAGGTTGAAGCAAGTGACCTAGCTCACTGTCGTAGGGCTGCTTGGCGATATGAATCTTAAACGGCCAAATCTTCGCTTTAGGATCGTTAATTGAGCCTTTGGGTTGATTAATGGCAGTGATGGAGGTTGGGTCAATACGATCGCCCAAAAGGTATCGGTCTGCCAACCCATTGAACCAAAGGTAGCTTGGCTGTAAGTTGTCCTCATACACAAAGCTGCCTTTGATCTTTAGGTAGTGATGCGGATCTTCCTCTTTGGACTCATCCCCAGATGTCGACCAGTCCCAACTGACCTTCGTTGGCTGCTTGCGGGCGACTTCAGGAATATGACACGTTTGACAGGCGACGGAATCGAGGTGGAGCGTGATGCGTTCGTCGGTGTGAACTTGTTGTTGGTGGCAATCCTGGCAGTAGACCTGATTATGATTGTCCAGACTCACGGTAATGGAGCGACCAGCGATGTTATGGTCTTCAGTTTGGTGACAATCAATACAGGCGAAGTCGTAGCGACCCATATGGACATCTAGTGACGCTTCAGGAAATTTTAGACTCTGATCCAAATCACCATGTTTAACCGCGTCACCGCCGCCGCCATTAAAGTGGCAACTACCACAGTTACTGCGAGTAGGGCGCCCAACACTTTGCGCCACCGCCAACAAATCGACGCCTTGCAACGGAAGCCCTTGTTTGCCTTTCTTATAGGTTCCGGTCTGATCGTGACACACAACGCAATCAACATTGGCTTGATTAGCGAAGTCAAACGCTTCATTTTTCCAGCCATATCCAGTGTGACAGGCGGTACAAGACTCCCAGTTGCCCTGCACACCGATACAGAAGTTATTGATGACGTTTTTTTTGCCAATCGCCACGGGCTGTTCTCGCCCTTCGACCGCGACAGGCTCAGATTGCCAGGTCCAATGTTTAGTATGAATCACTTGTTCGGCGGATTGTTCATGACATTGCAGACAAGCGGCCGTCACTTCTGGACCCGTTTGAAAAGACGTTTGTGGGAACAGGTCACTATGGTCAACCGCTTCTGCTCGTTGGGGCACCGCTGACCAAGGAGAGACAGGCGTTTGGTCTCGCTCAACAATGAGTAATATTGGGATGACAATGAGAGCCAAAATGACGAAGGAGCCAATCAACCACGACCTAGTAACTTTACGCATAACACTCTCCCTGAGTTGTTATTAAGTAAAACCTTTTTAAGTGATTGCTAATATAATAGTTAAATGAAGATGTTTTTGTTTTGATGTTGGTCAGGTTTTAGGCAGGTAGGTTAAGACAAAAATCGAGAAACTAGTACGAGTCGGATCTTAGGTGCGAGTGACTTTGATTATGTACGCAGGTTGAACCAGCGTGCTATTCAAACTGCTTTTTGTAACCTTACTGATCGCAAAGGAGAGTGCGAAGAAGTGAGAAGGTTACAAAGTCTTTATTAGCCAGAGGTTAAGAGAGTTTTGCTCCCTTTTAAAACGGTGAAACCCCGATGTTGGTAGCATCGGGGTTTCGAATTTTTTAAAATTCTTGGTTGGTAAGGCCGAGAATCTTTCTATGCATAAGGTTTGGATTAAATCCGATTAATTCCTTGGTAGGGGAATTAGATGCGGATGAAGTCCATGTGCTCAACTTTTGGCTTGAACGCGTGACGTTGAACGTCTTGTGGCTTAACCTTAACTTCTTCGCCAGCGATCACTAGAGTGATGCCTTCGTAGAATTCTGGCTTGTCCATTTGGTTTACGATGTCATCGTGGTTTAGAGCAACTGATACAGGTGCTGCTTCACCACCGTAAACGATTGCTGGGAATTGACCAGCGTGACGTAGGCGGCGGCTCGCACCCTTACCTAGTTCAGTACGTACTACTGCTTCGAATTTCATAGTTTTTACTCTCAAAATAGTAAAATTAACAAATACGTTTTGACATAGCGACCTAGTCAAAACTTAAATCGCTTTGAGTGATCGTAAAGATACTCTCAAAACGAGCGCGGATACTAACATCCATACTGTGGCTCGGCAATAGCAAATTGCTTATATCTCTACTATTTTTCGCCCTTTGCGCGCTTTAGCTTAAGAACTGCGCGTAATCCACCCATTTTACTCTCTCCAAGCTCCAGTCGGCCACGATAACTGTGTGCCATTTCAGAGACGATATTGAGACCAAGACCGGTGCCAGGAGTGCTTTCATCAAGGCGAACGCCGCGCTTAGTGACTTCTCTGCATTGCTCTGCTGGAATGCCAGGCCCGTCGTCTTCGATGATGAGCTCTACCTCAGAGTCACCAATATCATTGGAGTAAACTCGGATAAAACTGTTGCCCCACTTGTAGGCGTTCTCGAGTAGGTTGCCAAGCATCTCATCTAAGTCTGCTTTTTCTACAGCGACTTCTAAGTCGGTATCAAGTTCACTAATCAGCGCGATGTCTCTTTCTACGTAAACCTTATCAAATGCTAATGAGATAGCATCAACGCGTTCACTTGGTGAAGATTTTACCGCGAGAATATTCATAGCCCCGGCCATACGTGCACGGCCTAAGTGATAATCGATTTGTGCTTGGATTTGAGCGATTTGTGGCTCCAATTTGGCGCGGTCTTCAGCAGATAGGCTTTCAAGCTCGTTCTTAAGCACAGACAGTGGCGTTTTAAGCGCATGTGATAGATTGCCTGCATGATGCCTTGCTCGTTCAAGCAGCTCCTGATAGTGAAACAGCAGGGCATTCAGGTCTTTAACCAGAGGCGCGATCTCTTTAGGGTACTGCTCGTCTAATGAGTGTTGTTCTGCCGCTCTTAGACTTTGTAGCTCACGTTGCATTTTACCGAGTGGACGCAAAGACCAGCTTACCTGACCAATGATGAGCGCTAATATACCGAAGACCATAACACCGAGAATGAGCCAAAGCTCTCCGGTTAATGACTCTAGCGTGTCATCAATAGGATCTTCATCTTGGCCAATAATAATGGTGACCCCGTCACTGACTTCTGGCAGAAACAAAGTACGTTTTATCGTAATGAGTTTTTCATCTTTGGCGCCAAAGTAATGAGGCTGTTTGTCTTTACCTTTAGTGCGCAGTGTTTGATCCCAAAGTGAACGGGAGCGCAGCGTGTCCTGCTTGGTCTCAATCTGCCAATAGAGACCGCTATATGGCTGGTTAAAGCGGGGGTCTGAGAGTCGAGCTGAAAGAATAAGCTGACCTTTGTCGTCGACTTCGAGGTTGGCGGCAATTTCATCCATGGCATGACCAAGTTGAACTTCGAGATCACTGATTAAGTAATCTCGAACTAATCCTGGAATCGATACGCCAGCCGCAATTGTCATGGCGGAGAGCCAAAGCGTCGCAGCGAGCAATAGGCGTGTTTTGAGACTGAGCTTTTTGACTCCTTTGCGCAGTCTCTCTTTGGAAAGGTTAGGCATTCAACTGATACCCTAGTCCTCGAACGGTTCTTATGACATTCGGAGCGATCTTTTTGCGGATACGACCGATGAATACTTCAATCGTGTTGGAGTCGCGGTCAAAGTCTTGTTTGTAAATGTGTTCAACCAGTTCAGTACGAGAAATGACTTTGTCGGCATTGTGCATAAAGTAAGCAACAACTTTGTACTCAAGCGCCGTGAGACTTACAGCGTTACCTTGCCACATCACTTTAGACGTTCGTGTATCTAAGCTCAGATCGCCAATTTGCATCAGTGGTGAGGCGTTACCCGAGGCGCGTCGAAGCTGTGCACGGATACGGGCGATGAGCTCAATCATTTCAAATGGTTTGGTGAGGTAATCGTCTGCACCTGCGTTGAGGCCTTCAACGCGCTGTGTGAGTGTGTCACGAGCGCTAAGGATCACAACTGGCGTGTTGATGCCTTCATCTCGAATACCTTTTAATACCGTTAGACCATCAATTTTAGGAAGCCCTAGGTCGAGAACAATCGCATCCCAATCCTCAGATGTAGCGCGATAAAGTGCATCAATACCATCTTGAGCCAGCTCAGGTACCCAGCCTGCGCTTTCAAGAGTTTCTAAGATCTGTTCACCCAATCTTGGTTCATCTTCAACAACAAGAATCTTCATTATCTTTCTCTTTTTTATTTATAGTTGTTTGCGACTTATATAGTTAGTTGCGACTTATTTTTTGATAACTCGTTGTAGATTATGGCCTTTGATCTCCATCATCTCCAGTGTAGTTGCATTGTATTCAACTTTTATAACGTCTTGGTCGTGCAATAGCTTGAGCTCGTAGATCCATTCATTGTCATCTTCTTCAAGCTCGACTTTAATCACGCGGCCATTGAGATCGTTTTCAACCGTCGCAAATAGCTCAGAGAAGGGCTTAATAAGACCTTGTTGAACGGCATCAAAGACTTCGTCCTGATCTTCATCGAACTCAACGCGAGTATCACCCGTCTCGACATCTTGAACTAACTCATGACCACTCTGTTTATTCGCAGCCTGGTCGTTAGAGAAAAAGCCTGCGTTCGCTGTTAAGGGGGCGACAAGCAAGGCTGAAAGAGCGAGTGTGGCAAAGACTTTATTTACTGGGTAGGTCATAGCAAGATCTCAGCGTTATCAAACATGGTATTAATATAAAGAGCGAAATATGAATCAAACCTGAACAGGTTTTCAGTTTAATTCATCATCGAACACTTTATCGCGCATTTTCCAGAAACGGCCACTTTTACGAGCGATGACAAAAGCGGGCAATCTAAACCTATGTTGATTGTTGACCACTTTAGTTGGCGAGGTGGCGTCAAACTCACGATGCTTATCCGCCAAATGTGGGCGCGCGAACTTAGACAAAAAAGTCTGTTTTTGCTTTTTGGTGCTCAAAGACCAAAACTCACTCACTTGAGCATCGTTTTCGCCAATGTAATTAACGCGAAGGCTGCTTTTGCCTTTGTCATCTTTGTGGACTTGCAGGTTCATGTCGACGCACTCGAAGACCAATGCGTCTTTAAGGTTGAGTGCCTCTTTGAGCTTTTTATCTGGGTCGACCAAGGTTGCGTCGCACTCGTGACAAATTCGAGCGGCGATATCGTTATCCGCGCCACATTCAGAGCAGTATTTGGCTCTGAATCGATAGTCACAGTGCTCGCGCTCACCTGTCTCTTCATCGGTAAAGTAGCCTTGGCACTTACGGCCAAAGTGCTCAATCAAAAAACCGTTGGCATCGAGTTTGCCCCAAAAGTCATTGTTAAAGCCGCAGGCAGGGCAGGGGATGGTAATGATTTCTGAGTCTGAATCAGGTTTTGGGTTGCCGACTTCAGGCTGATAAAGATCGTAAGTGTTGCCTGCATAGTCGAGGACTAAACACTCCGTCTTTCCATCAGAAAGGCGAAGGCCTCGCCCGACAATTTGCTGATATAGGCTAACGGATTCGGTTGGGCGCAATATCGCGATTAAATCGACATGCGGCGCATCAAAGCCGGTGGTCAGTACGGAGACATTGACCAAGAATTTGATTTCTCGCTGCTTGAATCGATTGATGATGTCGTCGCGCTCGGGCGTTGGTGTGTCGCCTATGACGATTTGACTGGCATGCTCTGGCAGCAGAGATAAGATCTCCTGCGCGTGACGCACTGTTGCAGCAAAAATCATCACACCCTGCTTATCTTCACTGTAGCGGATGATCTGCTCCACAATCTGAGGTGTCGCACGCTTGGACTGCTCAATCACCAAGTCCATTTCCGACTCTTTGTATTTGCCCATGCTGGTGGGTTTTAACTGAGAGAAGTCGTAGCTCAGCACTGGTGCATCGATGAGTTTTGCAGGGGTTAGGAAGCCTTCATCCAAAAGGTACTGAATCGGGAGTTCAAAAATACAGTCTTTAAAGAAACGTGGCTCATCGCTGCGTACTAAGCCTTTGGTGTGATATTGGTAAATCCAGCCCACACCAAGACGGTAAGGGGTCGCGGTCAGTCCAAGTATTTTTATGCCAGGGTTAATCTCGCATAAATGACTAATGACTTTCTGGTAGCTCGATGTTTTGGTCTCTGGCACGCGGTGGCACTCATCGATGACCAGCAGTGAGAACTGATTGGCGAACGCATCTAGGTTTCTAACCACAGATTGTACTGAAGCGAAGACGACTTGTTCGGAGGTTTCTTTGCGTCCGAGACCCGCTGAAAATATCGATCCTTTCAGGCCATAGCCTTCATACTTTGCGTGGTTTTGTTCCACTAGCTCTTTAACGTGGGCAAGCACCAGCACTCGACCGCGTGCAAGGCGAGCGAGTTCAGCAATTACCAAGCTTTTACCAGCGCCTGTTGGGAGCACAATGACAGCTGGCGTGTCATTTTTGCGGAAATAATGGATAACGGCTTTAACGGAGTCGGCTTGATAAGGTCGAAGCGTGTACATACGGCTCAGTTTTACTCTACATTTTGAAAAACCCCTCTATAATACCCCACGAAATGAAAACGAGGTATTCATGCGTTTAGATAAGTTTTTGTGTGACGCGTTAGGCGCTACACGTAAAGAAGCCACAAAGATCATCAAATCGGGCGACGTCACTGTTGATGGCGTGATTCAAAAGAGTGGCGCATTTAAGGTAACAGAAGAGAGCAGTGTCGAGTGGCAGGATCGTGAGGTTCGTATGCAAGGCCCTCGCTATATCATGCTATTTAAGCCAGACGGTTTTGTCTGCTCTCATGAAGATGGATTCAACCACACCGCCTTTATGCTGCTTGATGAAGTGAAAATGGAAAACCTTCACTTTGCGGGTCGACTAGATGTCGATACCACAGGCTTGGTTTTGATTACCGATGACGGCCAATGGTCACACCGAATTACATCGCCAAAACACAAGTGTGCCAAGACTTATCGCGTGTGGTTAGCCGACCCTGTTCAGCCAAACTACCAGCAAGCATTTGAAGAGGGCATTGAGCTGAGAAATGAGAAAGCACCAACGCTTCCTGCTCAGCTTGAAATTGTGGATGACAATGAAGTACTACTGACCATTCATGAAGGTAAATACCATCAAGTTAAGCGCATGTTTGCGGCACTTGGTAACAAGGTTGAAGGTCTACATCGTGAGAGTGTGGGTGAAATTGTTTTGGATGAGATGCTTGAGCCTGGCGAGTATCGATATCTCACTCAAGAAGAAATTGACTCAGTTTGGAAAAAGTAATACTAATAGTTTGACTACAAAGTATAGATTCACTCTGTGAATGTAATGGCCGCGAGCTTCTAATTTAATTGGTATGAAATATCGCTAGATTTTGTGCTGATACCCTTCCTATTCTCGCGGTCTATATCACAACCGTTCTCACTCAGCGGGATGTTGAGTAAAACAAGAGCATTAAAGCAAGGAATGCGGCTCATCGATGTATTATTAGGAGCGATATGAGTTCTCAAACCTCATCGCAGCCCAATACACCTCAACTTGGTTTGTTACTGTTTTTAGTGCTTGGCGCTATCGGTGCATTGACACCATTAGCGATTGACATGTATCTCCCAGCGATGCCGACCATCGCTCAGGATATGGGTGTCACCGCAGGTGCTGTGCAAATCACGTTAACTGTGTATACCGCTGGGTTTGCGATTGGTCAGCTTTTGCATGGCCCGCTTGCAGACAGTTTTGGACGTAGGCCAATATTGTTATTTGGCGTGTTCTTTTTCGGTGTCGCATCTGCTGTTTGTGCAACCACAACCAGCATTGAATCACTTACCTTAGTTCGCACTGCGCAAGGATTTGCTGGGGCTGCTGCGGCAGTAATTATCCAAGCGGTTGTGCGTGATATGTTCGACAAAGAAGATTTTGCACGCACCATGTCGTTTGTCACGCTAGTGATTACCTTGGCGCCATTGGTTGCGCCTATGATTGGTGGCCACTTAGCCGTTTGGTTTGGCTGGCGTTCAATCTTTTGGGTGTTGACGGGTTTTTCTGTGGTGGTGATTGCCGCGGTACTTTGGAAAATTCCAGAGACACTAGCACCTGAAAACAGGCAGCCACTGCGATTTAGAACCACGATTCGAAACTATCTGCGCCTATGCAAAAATCCGGTCGCGATGGGGCTTATTTTCGCTGGGGCATTTTCATTTGCAGGGATGTTTGCATTCCTGACTGCTGGCTCGTTTGTCTATATTGATATCTATGGTGTATCGCCCGATCAATTCGGTTATCTGTTTGGTCTGAATATTGTGACTATGATTATCATGACCAGCCTTAACGGCCGCTTAGTCAAGAAAGTAGGCTTACACGGTATGCTGCGCTTTGGCATCGGTGTCCAGCTCTTTGCGGGCATGGGGCTATTAGTGAGTGGCGCGCTAGAACTTGGTATTTGGGGCATAGTGCCGTTTGTGATGCTATTTGTTGGTACGCTGTCTACGATTGGTAGTAATGCGATGGGCCTACTGCTGAGTGGTTATCCGACCATGGCAGGTACAGCTTCGTCATTGGCTGGTACGTTACGATTTGGCACAGGCTCGGTAGTCGGCGCTATTGTGGCGTTTTTGCCGAGCGGTACACCGTGGCCAATGATTGCATTAATGGCGATTTGTTCGGTATTATCCGCCGCCTTGTATTGGACGTTTGGAAAGAAAGCATAATGTCTGCATATTATTCAGAAATTCAAAAAGTCGTGAACTCTGCATTAGACGAGTTGGCGGCGGAACACGCTACAGGAAAGCTAATTAACTCGCCTGTAACCAATAACCATTTTTTGGTGAGATGGGTAACACGCACGATCAAAACCCAGCGTTTTGGTAAAGCGACCAGTGCGAACCTTATCCAATGGCAAAAGACCGGGCGTTCTAAGGGCAATGAGTCGATGCTAGAGCCTACGTTTAAGCGTATCTCTGCTTATTACGAAAGCTTCTTCGGTGGCGAGATAGCTCCGATTACTGATGCTAAAATTGAGCAGTTTATTGATGATATGGAACAAGCTGGCTGGGGCGTGTGTACGTCGGAAGTATTGACCGATGGTAGCAAAGTCCAGTTCTTTACCGATGGTGCCAACTCATTTGCTGTGTGTGCTAATCAATGTGATGACTGCTTTGACGGTGAGAACCTAGTAAAACCAATGAGTTGGTTTGTTCGAGGTAATCACGCAGAGTTTATTGCCAAGGCGTATGAAGCTGGGTTTATGCTTCACAAAGTGACGGACTACAAGTCGAAGGTGAAGTACCACGGTGAGTATTTGGTTTACCCATTGAACCAAGGAACACAACTTGCTGAAATTCCGCTGTCGTTCAAAGCATAACTCTATGCTTTAAAATACCGTGTATTAAAATGAAAAGCGCAGCCAGTTGGCTGCGCTTTTCATTTATGAAAGTGGTAAAGCTTATCGCTGTATTACTTCGCTTTTCGGACAATAGCTCGAACCATGCCCTTAAATATAAACAGGTGGGCGGGCATCATAGCAAACCAATATAGAAGTCCTAAAAAGCCCTTCGGGTGCCACCAGGCGCTGATGTTTATTTCTCGCTGGTCACCGTGGTCGGTGATGGTGAATTCCAATCTCCCCAGCCCCGGTCCCTTCATACCGAACAATAGCGAGAGAAAGTGCGGCTGCTCGCAGCGAATAACTTTCCATGAGTCAATAAAGTCGCCGATTTTGAGCTCTGGACCCTCTGGTGAACGCCTAACTGGACGACCGCCGCCAAAGAAGATGTCGAGCCACTCTCTGGTTCGCCATAACGCGTTGGCAAAAAAGTAGCTGTCTTTGGGATCGCCAATCGTTTTTACTACCTCCCATAGCTGCTCTGCGCGTTTGGTCGTGGTAAAACTCGCGCCCGTTTTCTTTGGGTAATAACCGTAGCCCGCTTGCCAGCGACTGAGTGCGGCGGGCTCAAAGCCCCAAACGTTGCTGCGTATAAACTCCCCATCTTGCTGAATACTCGTAGCGACGGATTGTTGGTAGGAAATGAGCGGTTGTGGGAATCGTTGCCGAATGGACTGTGAGTCAGCAATGAAGTCGTGCTCCAGACCAGCCAATAGGGCTCTACCTATGCTGGAAGGTACCGACGTGACAACGCCCAACCAGTATGACGCAATTTTGGGTGTGAGCAGTGGAGTAGCCCATAGCCGCAGCGGTTTTCCTATTTGCTGACAGATGACTTCGAATTGCTGGCGATAGGAGAGCACATCTGGGCCGCCGACTTCGTAGATGTTGCTATTGGGTTGTGACTCTTTGGCAAGTTCAATCAGGTAGTGGTTGAGATTCTCTAGTGCTATCGGGTTCGCTTTGGATTCTACCCATTTAGGCGCAATAAGAACGGGAAGGTTGTAGACAAAATCGCGCATAATCTCATAAGCAGCAGAGCCTGGCCCTATGATGACACCGGCTCGAAGCTCGGTGATGGGCACTTTGCTGGTTCTGAGCAGTTTGCCTGTTGCTTTACGAGCGGCGAGATGCTCAGAGTTGCCGGTTTGTGGCTGTATGGCGCTAAGGTAGATGACATGTTGTATTTCGCTTATTTCCAGCGCATCGCGAAAGTTTTGTGCCAGTGATAATTCGTAGTCTATGAAGTCATGACCGTGCGCCATGCCATGGACCAGAAAGTAAACCAGATCAAATTTTGGGATCAGTGAGAGCGTGGCGTCACGATCGGCAAGGTCGAGGTATTCGAAGGTCAAATGTGAGTGGGGAATTACCCTTGCTTTTAGATAGTCAATTTGACGCGCAGCGGCGGTAACTTGATAACCTTGACTGAGTAAAAGAGGGATCAACTGAGAGCCAACATAGCCCGATGCGCCGAGAACCAAAACACGTTTCATTTATATCCCTCGAATCCATTCATATAAAAACTATCTCTCTAAAATCTAACACATTTTAGAAAACTTTCAGAGAATCTGTTGAGATAATCCGTGGATCTCCCAAGGTTGGGAAACCAACTATTGAGGTGTTTTTTATCGTAAAACGACCACTTATTTTGTTTAAATGTTGAACTCGCAGAATAGTCGTGCTCTCAGGGGGTTTTTCCTTCCTTGTAGGGCGATTTTAGTGTAAATTCAGTGTCCTAATTTTCGTATGTTTAAAGAGTTTCAATGCTTAAGTTGTCTGACCTTAGCAAGGGCTATATTGATGGTGGTGAGTTCCATCCTGTACTGCAAAGTGCGGAGTTAACACTGGCACAAGGTGAACAACTGGCATTAATGGGTGAAAGTGGCTCCGGAAAGAGTACGCTACTGAACTTGATTGCTGGGATCGACAAAGTGGATTCTGGTGAAATATGGTACCCAGACTTTGCAATGCACGAAGCGAAGGAGAGTAAGCGCACTGCTTATCGCCGCAATAACATTGGTCATATCTTTCAGCAATTTAACTTGCTTCCAACGCTAAATATCGCTGACAACATCCGCTTTTGTCGCCAGATTAAAGGGTTACCTGAAGATCGCGGCTTGTGGCGTCAAATACTCTCCGCATTGGATTTAATGGCACTGCTTGGACGTTATCCTGAAGAAATCTCCGGTGGTCAACAGCAGCGAGCTGCGATAGCTAGGGCGTTGTACATGGAACCAAAAATTCTGTTGGCGGATGAGCCGACAGGAAGTCTGGACGAACGCAATGCCGAAGCGGTTATGCGTCTTCTCACATCTCTTAGCCGACACTTAGAATGCACCTTATTGGTGGTGACGCACAGTGAAAAAGTGGCCTCGCATCTAGATGGTTCAATTCGCCTTCAAGGGGGGCAATTGCATGTTATGGCCCGTAGTTAAGGCGCTACTCGGGCATTATCGCCGTCACCCTTTACAAATTCTTCTTGTTTGGCTTGGTTTGACTCTCGGGGTATCACTGCTTGTTGGTGTGACTGCGATTAACCATCATGCTAAACAGGCTTACGCCAGTGGCGAGCGCTTATTTGCGAATCCGGTTCCGTACCGTATTCGACCAAAACATGCCGATACGAAAATCCCTCAAGGTTTCTATATTCAGTTGCGCCGCGACGGCTTTAAGCAATGCGTGCCCTTTGATATTCAAAAGGTGACCACCAATGATGGGCTGGAGCTCAATCTAGTTGGTGCGGACCCTATCTCTCTGCTGCAACTTAAAAACAAAATTACGATTAGCGATATCGAATCACAAGATTTGATTAAAGTACCGACTACCATCTTGGTTAGCCATGACCTTTCACAGCTAAAAGGCTGGAAAAATGGTGACTCCATTACCTTAGACAATGGTTTAGTGCTCGGGCCGGTGAAAGTGGACCACAAAGTGGGCATCAAAGGGATGCAAGTTGTCGCCGATATGTCCTTGGTACGCGCCATCAAACGTTCTGCTGGTCTTTCGGTCATTGCCTGTGGTGAAATGAGCCCAAGTCAGCTGGAAAGGCTTCGTAAGTTGATCCCGAATGGCATGACACTTTCTCGCAGCTCTCAGTCTGAGCTGGAATCGCTCACGGCGGCTTTCCATACCAATCTATCAGCGATGAGTATGCTGTCTTTCGTGGTTGGTCTGTTTATCTTCTATCAAGCAATGTCGCTTTCATTAGCTCAGCGTCAGCCGCTGGTGGGTAGTCTGAGACAAGTTGGGGTCTCTGGATGGCAACTGGCGCTGGCACTGTGTATGGAGCTTGCAGTATTGGTGCTGCTGAGCTGGCTGTGTGGCAACGTTTTCGGTCTTGTGTTGGCGAATCAACTTATTCCTGCCGTGTCCCAAAGTTTGAGCGATCTTTATGACGCCAATATCGGGCTAAGCATCGATTGGAGTTGGCAATGGAGCTTGTACAGCTTTGTGCTGGCTATGTCGGGGGCGGTGATATCGTGTGGCTGGCCTTTGATTCGTTTGTTGAAAACTCAACCAATTCGCTTATCAGCGCGATTGTCGTTAATGCGCTTCACTGGCGCAGAGTTCACTTGGCAGGCATTTTTGGCATGTGGCTTGTGTGTGGCGGCTATTGCAATTTATCAGGCACCGAAATCGCAAAACTCAGGTTATGCCATTATTGTGTTGATGCTCCTTAGCGTGGCATTGATTACGCCGTTTATTACTTGGAAGATATTTACTCTATTCTCGTACTCACTTCGCTGGGTTAAATTGCGTTGGTTTTTTGCCGATGCGGCAGCGAGTATGAGCTACCGCGGCGTGGCGAATATGGCCTTTATGTTGGCTATGGCGGCGAACATGGGGGTAGAGACCATGGTTGGCAGTTTCCGCGACACCACCGATCGCTGGCTAACACAACGTTTGGCAGCGGACATCTATGTATATCCTACAAACAACAGTGCCAAACGCATGAGCCACTGGCTAGAACAGCAGCCGGAAGTCGAACGCGTATGGTGGCGTTGGGAAGAAGAGATCCCAACCGAATCCGGTTTAATGCAAGTTGTGAGTACCGGCAATTCTGTTGGTGAAATGGACGCATTGACGGTAAAAATTGCCGTACCAAACTATTGGTATCATTTGCATCACTCTCGCAGCATTATGATCAGTGAATCTATGGCATTGAAGCGGGAATTACGCCCTGGTGATTATGTTGATTTAGGAGCCCCGCTGGGCGGAAATTGGCATATTGTTGGGGTCTATTACGATTACGGTAACCCATATCATCAAGTACTGCTGTCTGAAAAGCGCTGGCTCGCGAACTTAGCAGGCTCTGGTGATGTGGCGCTGGGCGCAGTATTAAATGATAAGTCGCAATCTTTGTTTGTGGAGCAAAGGCTTCAATCACGCTTTAGACTGAGCAGCGAACGTATTTACGACAATACCTCTATCCATAATAAAGCGATGACGACGTTTGATCGTACTTTCGCTATTGCCGATACGCTGGGCAACATCACGTTAGTGATTGCAGTGTTTGGTATTTTCTTCGCGACCATTGCTGGAGAGATAACCCGTCAACGGCATACCTCTTTGTTACGCTGTTTGGGCGTCTCGGGGAAAGAATTGGTGATGATTGGCGGCTTGCAATTATTAGTTTTTGGTCTGATCTCTGCGGCGATCGCTATGCCTTTAGGGGTGGCCTTGGCGCAGCTTATCGTCGACATCGTGATTAAGCAGTCGTTCGGTTGGTCACTTGAGCTGCAAATCGTTCCATGGCAATACTTAGGCACTTGTTTGTGGTCGCTGGCGGCATTAGTCGTTGCAGGAGCGCTTCCGGTATTGAAGCTTATCCGTAACTCGCCGATTCATTCATTGAGGGATGCACTGTAGATGAACCGAATGCAGAAACTCATCTTTTCTTGTTTGCTGATTGTGGTGATCGCCGGCAGCGTCATTTGGTTGACTAAGCCTGAGCATCGTAAGGTGACCCTAACCAAAACCAGTCAAATTAATGCTGTGTTTGGTTCGCCGGGCAAGAAAGTCTTTGAGCCAGTTCTGCCTGATCGCGAGATCACATTGCCCCGTGACTTTCGTTTTCACCCTGAGTTTCAGCATGAATGGTGGCAGTTTGTCGCGCAGTTAGAAGACGAGGCAGGGCAAACCTATTGGCTAAGAGTGCGTTTCTTCCGTTATGCCAGCGATGATCGAATCGCAACTGGCTGGCAAGATCCACAGATCTATATTGCCAATGTCGTGCTAAATAGCCATTTGGGGATGTTTACTGATCAGCGTGTAGCGCGTGGTGGTATCGGCCAAGCCGGTGGGCTAAGTCGTCCATTCAGAGTGTGGATCGATGATTGGTCATGGCGCTCTTTATCGAGTGAACCGCTTCCTGGCAACTTACAACTGGCGACAGAGCAATTTGCGATTAACCTGCAACTCATGCCATCGGGTCGCTACGCATTGCTCGGTGACAACGGTTATCACAAAAAGCACGATTTATTGCCTCGTGCTTCTTATGCAATTGAAGCCCCGTTTGTTAAATCGATGGGGACTTTGTCGCTCGCAAATGGCAAGGCTCTTAAGGTAAAAGGCCGCGCATGGCTTAGCAAAGAGTGGGGCAGTGAACTGGTAGGTGCGAGTTATGTTGGGGAAGATAACTTTGTTCTCTGGCTTAATGACGCCGAAGCTTTGTTGGTTAGCCGCTATCGATATAAAGACAACATGCCTTATGCCAGCGCTGCGATTGTGGACCGCCAAGGTAACGCGAAGAATATTCCTACAGACGATATCGCTATTCGAGCCATTGGCTATACGGAATTCGATTCGGGTAGGCGCGTGCCTTTAAGTTGGCGACTACAAATTCCGAGCCAGGATATAGACCTCGTTCTCAAAGCTCGTAAACGAGACAATTGGGTCAACTTTGTTGTCCCCCAATGGCAGGGGGCAATTATGGCCAATGGCTCTCATCGAGCCCAAGGTTTCATGCAATTAAGCGGCTACTAAGCCGCTTTTTTTTGCCCGTGATTTAGTTACATCTGTAATTTCTTGTTACCTTGTGGTGTTACATTATTGTTTTAGAATGATATTGACACTGCGTAGACTGAGTGTGGCATATCATTCATGGCATCAATCTATACTCTATACTGTTACTAGTGGTGCTGAATTGGTATACATATCTCGAAACTTGTATGAGGATTATTCGGTTATTCCTACAATTAACATCCGTAGAATCGATTTTTTATGGAATTTAACTAGATATACAATTTTTAACATTCAAACAATGTGAATAAATATTAAGGGCTTTACATTATGAATGACGTCATTCGTAACTTTTTTAAGATGGAATCTGCAGGGGGCATCATCCTTGTTATTGCTGCGGCAATTGCGATGATTATCGCCAACTCTCCTCTCAATGAAATGTATCAAGGCGTGCTTCATACCTACGTTTTCGGTCTATCAATTTCACACTGGATCAACGATGGTTTGATGGCAATTTTCTTCTTCCTAATTGGTTTGGAAGTAAAACGTGAGTTGCTTGAAGGCGCGTTAAAGTCGAAAGAGACAGCCATCTTCCCTGCAATTGCTGCTGTGGGCGGTATGGTAGCGCCAGCACTTATCTATGTGATGTTTAATATGGGTGATGCTGAAGCAATGAGTGGTTGGGCTATTCCAGCGGCAACGGACATTGCATTTGCTCTAGGTATTATGGCGCTACTTGGCAAACGTGTACCGGTTGCATTGAAAGTGTTCCTACTTGCTCTTGCCATCATTGATGATTTAGGCGTTATCGTAATCATTGCGCTTTTCTACAGCAGCGATCTATCGACAATTGCATTGACGCTTGGCTTCATAATGACCGGCCTCTTGTTTATCCTCAACGCCAAGAAGGTGACGAGTATTCCGGTCTACCTGGCCGTCGGTGCAGTGCTCTGGGTGAGCGTATTAGCATCTGGCGTTCACGCGACTCTTGCTGGTGTGGTACTTGGTTTTGCCATCCCTCTAAATGGCAAGCCAGGTGAGCATTCGCCACTTAAACATCTAGAGCATGCACTTCACCCATATGTTGCGTTTGGTATCTTGCCTATTTTCGCATTCGCTAACGCAGGTATTTCACTAGAAGGTGTGTCGATGTCTGGCCTTACTTCTATGTTACCGCTGGGTATCGCATTGGGTCTTCTTGTTGGTAAGCCACTGGGTATCTTTACATTCAGCTGGGCAGCCGTGAAGTTGGGCGTTGCTAAACTGCCAGAGGGTGTTGATTTCAAACAAATCTTCGCAGTTTCCGTTCTGTGTGGTATCGGCTTCACTATGTCTATCTTTATTGCTTCGTTGGCGTTCACAGGTGTTAGTGCAGAGTTTGATACATACGCAAGATTAGGTATTTTGATGGGGTCTACGACAGCTGCAGTTTTAGGTTACTTCCTGTTGAACTTGTCACTTCCGAAGGAAGCTGCGCCAGAGCCAAAAATCCAATACTAATTGCTCAGGCTTTCTAGTCACCTGACAATAAACCCAGCTTCGGCTGGGTTTTTTTGTTTCTGCGCTGAGTGTTTTGGATCTGCGAGGGCAAAAAAAAGCCCAAACCAACAAGGGGTTTGGGCGGATACAAATAGGAGTTAATAAGAAAAAAGCAGCATGCAGTCAACAAAAGGAAAAACAGTGGCATCAGAAACTCATTCTTTGCTGACTACAGTTAAGTAGACCCACCTGATCAGAAATAGTTCACTACAATTTCAAAAAAATTCACCCCAAATACAATGTACCTTTAAAACAGACATTTAAAAAAGAAGTCCGACCAGTATTTGAAAAGTTTGATGTTAATCACTTGTTATCTCTGTGTTGCAGGAGTATATTCAAACATATGTTTGATACGGGCGATTGAAATGACGACAAGAGTTACCACAAAAGACAAGATCCTGGACGTCGCAGAAGCACTGTTTGCTGACGGCGGTTTCAACGACACATCACTGCGTACCATTACGAGTAAGGCAAATGTGAACTTAGCGTCCGTCAATTATCACTTTGGCGATAAAAAGACGCTTGTTCGAGCGGTATTGAATCGTTATCTGGAAGCCTTTATGCCTGCGGTGGAAACAGCGCTTTACCAGCTGAATGAGCGTGACGACTACGACATGGTTGACGTGTTTCAATCGCTCAAAGAACCATTGCTTGCACTTAATGAATTGAAGCCGGGTGGGGCAAGTCGCTTTATGTCGTTAGTCGGTAGAGGCTACACCGATGTGCAAGGTCACCTGCGTTGGTTTATCACCACTCGCTACACCGAAACGCTTGCGATGTTTACTCAATCAGTTATGCGAGCCAATCCTAAGTTAGATGCAGAAACGCTGTTCTGGCGTCTACACCTTACGCTCGGCACCTGCGTATTCACAATGGCCTCAAGTCAGGCACTATCAGAGATTGCTCTGAGCTCGTTCGAAAAAGAAGTCAACGCAGAAGCAATTATTGACCAAATTATTCCTTACCTCGCAGCGGGCGTCGCCGCGGAGTAAAGCTTTAAATAAAAACGTAATAAAACCAAATAATAAAAATACACCTGAACAAAAGGATATGTATCATGAGCTCTCTACGAAGAAAATGGATCAGTGACCCAGCGTTTAAACTGTTTAAAAAAGTGCTACCGCCTTTGTCCGCTACAGAGCGCGAAGCAATGGAAGCCGGTAGTGTTTGGTGGGACGGAGAATTGTTTTCTGGTAAGCCAAACTTTAAAACGTTGCACCAGTATCCTAAGCCGGTTCTGACAGCTGACGAACAGTCGTTTATGGATAACGAGCTAGAAACGCTACTTGCGATGCTTGACGACAACAAAATCGTTAAAGAAGACCGCGACCTGCCGAAAGAAGTGTGGGACTACCTGCGTAAAGAGCGCTTCTTCTCCCTCATTATTTCTAAACAGTTTGGTGGCCGTGAGTTTTCTCCTCTCGCTAACTCTACGATCGTAACTAAGATTGCAACGCGCAGTATCAGCGCTGCTGTGTCGGTTATGGTACCTAACTCACTGGGTCCAGGTGAGCTGCTTTCTCACTACGGCACGAAAGAGCAGAAAGATTACTGGCTGCCAAGACTCGCTGATGGTACTGATATCCCTTGTTTCGCCTTAACTGGTCCTGAAGCGGGTTCCGATGCGGGTGGTATTCCAGATAAAGGAATTGTTTGTTACGGCGAACACGAAGGTAAAGAAGTTCTTGGTATTCGTCTCAATTGGAACAAGCGTTACATTACACTGGCACCCGTGGCGACAGTTCTCGGTTTGGCGTTCAAGCTTCACGATCCAGACCAACTGCTTGGCGACAAAGAAGACATTGGTATCACCTGTGCGCTGATTCCTGCTGACCACAAAGGTGTAGAGATTGGTGAGCGTCACGACCCACTTCATCTTGCGTTCATGAATGGCCCGACACGTGGTAAAGATGTGTTTATCCCGATGGACTGGCTGATTGGTGGTCAAGAATATGCTGGGCGTGGGTGGCGCATGTTGGTTGAGTGTCTATCTGCAGGTCGTGGTATTTCACTGCCAGCACTCGGTACAGCGATTGGCCATCTAACGACAAGAACAACGGGTGCATATGCCTATGTTCGTAAGCAGTTTGGAATGTCGATTGGTAAGTTTGAAGGTGTTGCTGAAGCCATGGGTCGCATTGGTGGCCTGACTTACCTTCTTGAGGCGACGCGAACGTTAACCACCACATCGCTTGATATGGGGGAGAAGCCGGGTATTGTGACCGCGATTGCAAAATATCACATGACCGAAATGGCGCGTACTATCCTAAATGACTCTATGGACATTCACGCAGGACGTGCGATTCAAGATGGCCCAATGAACTATCTTGCATCAAGCTATCTAGGTATTCCGGTTGCGATTACCGTAGAGGGTGCAAACATCCTGACACGTAACCTTATGATCTTTGGTCAGGGTGCAACGCGCTGTCACCCTTATGTACTTCAAGAGATGGAAGCCGCAGCAAACCCAGATGCAAAGCAGGGCGCTGCAGACTTCGATAAGCTGCTGTTTAAGCACATTGGACACGCGACCAAAAATACCTTTGGTGCCTTTGCTGCAGCGTTAACAGGGTCGAAGTTCGTTGGTGCTCATATGAGTGGTCCAACTAAGGTCTACTACAAAGACTTAACGCGCTTGAGTAAAGCGCTGGCCGTCAGCGCGGACTTTGCGATGCTGACTCTGGGTGGTGATCTTAAGCGTAAAGAGATGATATCGGCACGATTAGGTGATGGTCTAGCGTATCTGTTCATGGCATCTGCTGCGCTGAAGAAATACGAAGATGACGGGCGCCAAGCTGCGGATCTTGATTATGTGCACTATGCAGTACAACACTGTTTCCATCATGCGGCGAAGTCACTAAATGAAGCGTACAAAAACTTCCCAGCGCGCTGGGCGGGTGTCACGCTGAAAGGACTATTATTCCCGTTAGGTAATCACTTCGAAAAACCGTCTGACAACTTAACGCTGACACTGGCTAAGAGCATGATGGTTCCGGGCGCTCACCGTGACCGACTGACGCATCTGTGTTACATCGGTGATCAACCGGATGATAAGGTTGGTTTGATGGAGAACGCTTTCTTGGCAATGTACGATATTCGTGACCTTGAGAAGAAGCTGTTTATTGGGGTAAAAGAGGGCAAAGTAGCCAGAAAAGGTCTGTTACACGAACGCTTACAACAAGCGATTGAGGCCAATGTGTTGACCAAACAAGAAGTCGACAAGATCCTGGCGGCAGATGCACTACGTTATAAAGCGATTCAAGTAGACCACTTCAGTCATGACTTCTCTGAAGTAAGAACAGATCAAGTGGATAAGCCGAAGCTTAATAGCGTTGCTTAACAAAGTCATATAATCGGATAAGCGCTCTAGACTCTAGAGCGCTTTTTTTATGCAGGTGAAATGTGAAAGTGCTCCAACCACTTAGAAAAATCAGAGAAATTGACAGAAATAGGGTGCGAACTGGGAGTGAAACTCTTATCCTACTAAGGATTTTTTGAGGAACTGAATATGATCATCAAACCAAGAATTCGTGGATTTATTTGTACTACTACACACCCAGTTGGTTGTGAAGCTAACGTAAAAGAACAAATCGCTTACACCAAAGCTCAAGGCCCAATTGCTAACGCACCAAAGCGCGTACTAGTGGTTGGTTCTTCTAGTGGTTACGGCCTTTCTTCTCGTATCGCTGCGGCGTTCGGTGGTGGTGCAGCTACAATCGGCGTATTTTTCGAGAAACCAGGGACAGAAAGAAAGCCAGGTACAGCGGGTTTCTACAACTCAGCTGCTTTCGACAAGCTTGCTAAAGAAGAAGGCTTGTACTCTAAGAGCGTTAACGGCGATGCTTTCTCTCACGAAGCGAAGCAGAAAGTTATCGACCTAATCAAAGAAGATCTAGGCCAAATCGATATGGTGGTTTACTCACTGGCATCTCCAGTACGTAAGCTTCCAGAAACTGGTGAACTTGTACGTTCTTCTCTGAAACCAATCGGTGAAACGTACACATCGACAGCGGTAGACACAAACTCTGACAAGATCATTGAAGCAAGCGTTGAGCCAGCAACAGAGCAAGAAATTGCTGATACCGTTACTGTTATGGGCGGTGAAGACTGGGAACTTTGGATCAATGCGCTATCTGAAGCTGGTGTTCTTGCTGAAGGCTGTAAGACAGTGGCTTACTCGTACATCGGTACTGAGCTAACTTGGCCAATCTACTGGGAAGGTGCGCTAGGTAAAGCGAAGATGGATCTAGACCGCGCAGCGACAGAGCTAAACGCAAAACTGTCTCAAACGGGCGGTAGTGCAAACGTTGCAGTACTAAAGTCTGTTGTGACTCAAGCGAGCTCAGCAATTCCAGTTATGCCACTGTACATTGCTATGGTATTTAAGAAGATGCGTGAAGAAGGCATTCATGAAGGCTGTATGGAGCAGATCTTCCGTATGTTCTCTCAGCGTCTATACAAAGCAGATGGCAGCGCAGCTGAAGTTGACGACAAGAACCGTCTACGTTTGGATGACTGGGAACTTCGTGATGACATCCAGAAGCACTGTGCTGAGCTATGGCCACAAATCACGACCGAGAACCTGAAAGAGCTAACGGATTACGTTGAGTACAAAGAAGAGTTCTTGAAGCTATTCGGCTTTGGTGTTGAAGGCGTTGACTACGAAGCCGACGTTTCACCACTCGTAGAGTTTGACGTTATCGACCTATAATCGAAAGCGGTTGAATTGAAATGAATAAGGGGCGCATGATGCGCCCCTTTATTGTACCAAGTGAACAGTAATATCTAGTGAACTGTTTTCTCGATTGAACCTGATGCAGTGAAGATCAGGAGAGAATGATCAGGATAGTACCTGCTAGAGTCATTAATATGTTGGCTATTGCATAAGTGCCAGCATAACCCAAAGCAGGAATGGTCGAGCGAGCGTGCTCGTTGACCACATCCATCGCTGGCGCGCACGTTCTCGCACCTACAATGGCACCAATAAGTAGTGCGCGATTCATCTTCAGCACATAGTTACCGACCAAATAAGCCAACACAACTGGCAGCACACTGACTAAGAATGCGATCAGAATAACCTGAGGGCCCACTTGTGTTAGGTGTTCAAACATTTTGCCACCGGCACTCAATCCGATACCCACCATAAAGAACATCAGACCAAGGTCTTTCACCATGTTGAGCGCCCCTTGTGGCACGTAGCCGAAAGTAGGGTGGTTGGCACGCAAAAAGCCTAGAGTAATACCGGACAGGAGTAGCCCGACAGCATTACCTAAACCGAACGATACTTGTCCAAAACTCATGGTGATGAGGCCAAACATAATGCCGAGAATGAAGAAGCTACAAAACGCCAATAAATCAGCCATTTGACTGTGGATCGAGATAAAACCAATTTTCTCTGCCAAACCATGCACACGGCTCTTTTCACCACTGACCTGAAGGATATCCCCTTTAGCCAGTACGATGTTGGCGTCCATCGGCATCTCAATCTGAGCGCGAACTACGCGGTTTAAGAAACAGCCATATTCCGACAAATTCAGGCTAGAGAGACTCTTACCGGCAATGTTGTCACTTTTTACTACGATCTCTTCTTCAACAATACGTAGGTCAAGTAAGTTGCGGTCGAATACTTCTTTGCCATTACGAAAGCTTGGATCCAAACGTGCGTGACTGTCAGGGAAGCCGACCAATGCAATTTCATCACCTTCTTGCAAGATAGCGTCGCCATCTGGGTGGGCGAGGATGCCGTTGCGTCGAATACGTTCAATGTAGCAACCAGTTTGACGATAGATGCCTAGCTCACGAAGGTTTTTACCATCGGTCCAATCAATCAGCTCCTGACCAACACGGTATGCACGAATGATAGGTAGATACACCTTACGTTGCCCACTGCCGCCAAGACCACGCTCTTGCGCAATCTGTTGTGCTGAGTCATGAAGATTTTGCTTTTGAAGTTTTGGTAGCAGCTTCGCCAGCATGATCATGCTGATAAGACCAATCAAATAGGCCATCGCATAACCGACCGACAGGTTTTCAATCACTAGGTTGAAATCCATACCGCGTGGAATGGTGGCTAACCCGGAATTAAGCGCGTCTTGAGCACCTACCAACACAGGTGTTGCGGTTAATGCACCTGCCATCACACCTGCCGATAAACCGTAATCTAATCCCAGATAGTGGCTCGCGAAGTAGGTCACGGTGAGAGCGGTAACCAGCACCGTCAAGCTTAGGATCAGGTAGTGTTTGCCATCTCTGAAGAAGATACCAAAGAAGTTGGGACCAGCTTCAATGCCTACACAGTAAATGAACAGCATAAACCCTATCGTCAGCGCTTCAGCATTAAAACTGAATCCGAGGTGTCCCATAATAAGGGAAGTGATAAGTACTCCGATGGAGTTGCCAAGTTGCAGGTTACCAAAGCGGATTTTGCCAAAGGCTAAGCCAATCGCAAGAACGACGAAAATAAGAAGGATCGGGTTTTGGTCAAGTAAGTTGACGACGTCAATGTTCACTAGTACGACTCAAACAGACAGTGATAAAGAATGATTAAAGTGTGGCGATTGTAGCGGAAATTTTCAAAAAGATAAGTGAAATTTTTTCGCTTTTGACATTAGTTCAATTGTGGGGATTAAGCAGATAGAAATCATAATGTTACCCAATTGGTTGTGTTTGATTTATACCAAAGGTGTTCCGAGTCGCAAAAAAATAAAGCCAGCGAAAGACGCTGGCTTTGAAGACGGTTTCGTCAACTATACTTGAGTTGACTGCAAAGGACATATTAGTCGAATAGACCCAAGTTTTCTTTTGCGTAAGCTTCAAACTCTGTGCAACCACCGATGTGGTCTTGGTCGATGAAAATCTGTGGCACAGTTTCTACTGGCTTACCAACGGTTTTTTCTAGGTCTGCTTTCGTGATGCCTTCTGCATGAATATCAACGTAACGATAGTTAAAGTCGTCGCGTTTAGCTTTTAGCGTTTCAGCATGCTCTTTAGCACGAACACAGTAAGGACAACCAGGGCGACCAAAAATAACAACGAACATTCAATTTCTCCTTGAAGACTAAACTTTTTCTCTGAACCAGCAGTACCAAGACGTGGGGCTCATCATTTTGTTGAAAACCACTATGCCTCAAGATGAGAAGGAAATAAAGCGTCATTTGTCTCTTGATGCAATAGGTAAAACCTATCAGCGCAGAAGTTGTGCAAATCGCCGGGAAGTGGAATGAAAACAGTTGTGACGCTGTGCAAAAGTTGAGTATTTAATCGGGTGACATGCGCTAATTGCTTGGCATAAATCAAAAACAGTCACCAATGAACATAGCATGCTGAAGGTAGCTTTGTATGTTTGCTCTACCGAAAAGACTCACTAAAGGTTTGTTTTTCGTATTGCTGGCGGTATAGGCAATGATTCGATTAGTGAGTTGACGGTATACCTATAGGAATCCGGTATGTTTCAATTTATGACTTCGAGTCGCATTATCTTTGGTGAGGGGGCGTTGCAGTCCTCTTTGTCTATTATCAATCAGTTCGGTTACAGCGTCCTTCTTGTGACGGGGCAAGACCGGCAACGCGCCGAGCCTGTCATTCACTATCTTCATAACCAAAACATGCGTTATCAGCATGTCGCTATTCGTGGTGAACCTAATATTACCATGGTTGAAGAGACGGCAATCATGGGGCGTCGTTTTAAGCCGGACATGGTTGTCGCGATTGGGGGAGGGAGCGTGCTAGATATGGGCAAAGCGCTCGCCGCGATCATTCCCAACCAAGGCGATGTCTACGACTACGTGGAGGTCGTAGGGCGCAATGTTCCGTTAAAAACTAAGCCTATCCCTATGATTGCCATTCCAACCACGGCCAGTACGGGTGCAGAAGTTACCAAAAACGCAGTGCTTAAGTCAGGACAAGACAAAGTCAAAGTGAGTCTAAGAAGTCCGGAGATGTTGCCAGATGTGGCTATCGTTGATCCTGTGCTGACGTACGGAACGGATGTGTACACCTCTGGACGCGGGGCGATGGATGCCTTTACTCATTTAATGGAAGCGTACGTATGCGGCGAGCCTAACCCACTGACGGATATGGTCTGTGAGGAAGGGCTGCGAAGGTTAAGTTACTCGATTATTCCCGGATGTAAGCAAGATAACCCCAAATCACGTGCCGACCTCTCTTTTGCGGCGATGCTGGGAGGCATGGCTATCACTAACGCGAAACTGGGAGCGGCACACGGTTTGGCATCGGCGCTAGGCGGCAAGATTTCGGCTCCGCATAGTGTGATTACGGCGCGTCTCGCGCCTCATGTCATGATGGAAAACATAAAAGCTGCCAAGCGAGCCGGGCGCAGTGATGTGCTCAATCGATATCGAACCATGGCGCAGCTACTGACGGGGCGAAATGATGCGAGTATCGAGGATGGCATTCAGTGGGTTAATATGATTTTAGAGCGTTTATCGTTACCGCAGCTATCTGACTTTGGGGTTTGTGGAACGTCCTTTGAAGAAGTCGCCGCGGATGCGATGAAATCTGTTGCCATCAAGGGTAACCCGATACCACTGACCGAAGATAGGCTGATTTATATTCTAAATCAGGTCTGTCAATGTCAGTGTGATGGCAGTACGACGGTTGAAGAGGAGAAAACCAATGTTGAGATTCGGAATAACCCAATGGAGACAGAGTCGTGAGGCTGATGGGTTGGTTCCAATAAGATACAGGTCTTTATAAACAGAAAAAGGGAGGTCAATTGACCTCCCTTTTGTTGAGTGATTGACGGGGGGAATATCTATCCACCGCATTCAGTATTAGTAGTTTGGCACTTTGTTGTAGCGAGAGTCCTTAAGCGCTTCTTTAACGCGCTTGAGGTTATCTCTAAATCCACTACCACGGCGCAAGGTAAAGCCAGTGGCTAGTACATCGATAATCGTCATTTGCACTACACGGCTTGCCATTGGCATGTAAACGTCAGTATCTTCAGGGACATCGACGGTAATGGACAGCGAGCTCGCTTTATCCAGCGGTGAGTCTTTTGCTGTAATCGCAATCACGGTCGCGCCGTTTTCACGGGCTAGGTGCGCCACTTCTACTTGGCTTTTAGTTCGGCCAGTATGTGAGATAAGGACGATAACATCGTTATCTGAACAGTTGATGCAGCTCATTCGTTGCATAACCACATCCTCGTAGCACGAGATTGGGATATTGAAGCGAATGAATTTATTCTGAGCATCGCGAGCTACAGATGAAGAGGCACCCAAACCGAAGAATGAAATACGTTTTGCTTGAGTAAGCAAGTCAACCGCACGATTGATCTGCATAGAATCTAAGCTGTTTTTCGCAACATCAAGGCACGCCATTGTTGATTCGAAAATCTTATGGGTGTAGGCATCCGGGCCATCGTCTTCTTCAACGTTACGGTTTACGTAAGGTGTGCCGTTGGCAAGACTTTGTGCTAAATGCAGTTTAAAGTCAGGGAAGCCTTTAGTGTCGAGTCGGCGGCAAAAGCGGTTTACCGTCGGTTCGCTCACATCTGCCATTTTGGCAAGCGTAGCAATGCTGGAATGAATGGCGGTTTGGGGAGACGCCATAATAACTTCAGCTACCTTACGTTCAGATTTGCTGAAGTTTTCTAGATTTTTTTGGACTTTCTCTAATGTATTCATAGTGTTCACAGGGTAAAGAGAACAACTTGCTGGCGCTGATTATCCGGGTACTTGAATCGTTCATTTGTTGCAATGAATCGAAATAAAAGGCCAAGAAACCGGGATGTCGAGTTTTTATAATAGGTCGATCAACGCCAACTCCATAGCCTCAGTATAAACGAAGCACTGGGTTAGCTGTAACAAAAGCTCACATGAAATCTTTAGAATATGACAGGCATCAAACAAAAAACTGGAAGAAAAAAACAATTGACCGAAAAATGGTCACTGTTTGCCAGTTTCTAGCGCAATTTTACCGTATCACTCCCACAAAACAGAAAGAAAGTTTCATAAGTGCGAGAGTGAGATAGATTTCATATGCGTGAGCATGCGTTACCTTAGTTGCAAATTTGCTCCGCTAAGGTGTTAAGGGCTGACATTAAGGCTGATGCAGATTGTGCGATTTGTCGCTGCTCGTCAAGTATGTTACCCAGTACTTCCGTTGATGTGAGAGGGTTAGCCAGTACAACTCGGAAAACAATGGTATCACGTTCAGACCAACGAATAGGGTTCAGTTGGGTACGTGAGACAAACGACAAGCCAGTTTCACGTTGCCTTTTCTGAACAAACTTGGTGAGCTGGTTTAGGAGATCATGCAGCTCATCTTTTTGGCTTTCTGAAGCGATCGCCAAGGCTTGTTTGACATTGTCAGGAACGTAGCGGTAGGTAAGTAAGCATAATTCCGGTTTACTGACCAACTCAAAATCGCTTTGCTTGTCGATGAGGTCAGCGAAATAGCGTGCTTTTTCAATGCTCTGGTTTATAAGCAGTTCATAACCCGGTCTGCTGATAATGTGCATGGCAGCATATACCAACATCGCCATTCCAGAGCGGGAGCCCTCAAGCGTGTGTCGTCCTAGATCTTTCGACCCCTTACGTAAGATATATTGAGCATGATGTTGAATGCTCTTCATTGCTTGCGGATCTTTGAACAGCACCATACCAGCACCCATAGGGATATAGAGCTGCTTGTGTGCATCTATAGTCACTGAGTCCGCCAGTTCAATTCCGTCGAGGATAGAGCGGTATTTGTCTGACATGAGGGTTGCGCCACCCCATGCTGCATCAACGTGGAAATGACACGACTCTTGTGCGCAAATGTCCGCAATCTCACGCAGTGGATCGACGTTGCCTGTTTCCGTCGTACCCGCAACACCGATAACGGCAAACGGATGGATCTTTTGCTGTTTGAGTTCGACGAACTTTTGTTTGAGATCGACAGGGCAAATGCGGTTGTATTCATCAGTTTTGACCGCCACCAAACCTTGTTGCCCGATGCCGAGTAGGTCAGCGGCTTTCTTAAGCGAATAGTGACCACGCTCAGAGACCAAGATAGCTAGTCCTTCATAGCCATAATGCTTCATGGCTTTAAACAGACCCTGTTTTTCAACACCTTGGAACTCACCCTCTGCTTTTAATGCGCGGTTGCGTGCAACCCAAAGCGCGGTGATGTTAGCAATGGTACCGCCCGAGCAAAATGCACCTAGGGAATGTTCTGAGCTATGCATCCACGTATTGTAGAATGGCTCCGACTCGGAATAGATCAGCTTATGAAGCATGCCGAGGACTTGACGTTCAAGTGGAGTGAATGCTTTCGATGTCTCAATTTTCACCAAGTTCTGGTTTAGCGCGATCATGATTTTTGATAGTGGCATCAAAAAGTAGGGCAGCGCAGAGGTCATATGACCGATGAAGCTTGGAGAAGAGGTATGTACTGAATGCGAAACCAGGGTATCTAATAGATGTTCAGTATGTGCAGACACGAACTCTGGCTGTTCGGGAATGGTGGCACTAGAGAAGTCTTTTTCTATTTCGTGAAGGGGTTTTTCTTCAGCAACAATATGCTCTCGCAAAAACTGGTTCAAGTTTTTGGATAAACTGTCTTCAATTTGGGTCAGCGTAGAGTCAGGTCCTTCTGGGATAGTGAATATTCGAAGGAGGCTCTCAAAGCTGACATCAGCAATTTTTTGCTCAGATACCATATCGTTATCTACTATTATTCCGTTACTGCAAGCGGCACAATCTAAACCAAATGGGCGAAAATGTCTTGCAAAAAAGTGGCACAGTCCCGATTTTTTGCCGCGCCAAAAGGCATTATTACGCTAATTGGTTACTTAGAATGCAAAAAGCTGACATAACAGCCAGCTTTTTGTGTATCGGCATACGCTACCTAAATTATAGATAAAGTTAACAGGCCGCGTTATGACTGTTGAGTGCAAAGCACTATTGGCAGTCGATGCCTTCTACTTTTTGAATCGATTGGTTATAGCGATTTAAAGCCGTTTCGATTTTTTTGGGATGGCTGAGTAGGTCAGCAAACGCACTGCGTAGCTCGTAGTTTTGTGGGTGTGGTGCCGCTTGTCTATCAGCGAAGCTCTTAGCCGCCATTTGACCCAATTTATCATCGCGCTGTGAAAGAGCTTTGACATCCTGTTGCTCGAGTTGCAGCCAAGTTTCTACGGATTGTTCTGTGGCTACTTTTGCCGGTTCATTACTCAGGTAGTAGTGCACGGCTTCTCGATTGAGTTCAAAGTGGTGCTTGCGACCCTCTAAAAACCATTGGCTGACTTCATCAAGATCTGGATATTCGTTAGTGGTCATTTGTGCCAAGTCTTGATACCACTGGATTGACGCGTCGATGTACGCATCGTATTTAGTGGCTTGGCATTGTGTTACATCGGCAGACATTGCGCCAAATGAGGTGCCAATCAGTGCGGCAGCAGTGAGCCAGTTTTTCATTATTATTTCCTTTGGTGGGCTAACGAGAGTTGGTTCTTATAATTGTACCCAAGCCACTCACATGTTGCGGCGACTTGGGCTATATTCGCAAGCAAGAATACAGCAATAGACAGCGTTTTCCTGAGATCTACCCTGCAAGAGAAACAAAAAACAGGATTAAAACCGGTACCAGCAAGCTCAAAATGAAACCACTGACGATAGCGATAGGAACACACCGTACGCCGCCACTGCTCTGAATGATAGGCAGCGTAAAGTCCATTGCGGTCGCGCCAGCATAGCCGATAGCGGTACAAGGGCGCTTACCAATTAACATCGGTATCATCACCAATGCGACCAGCTCGCGCAAAAGCTCAATCATAAAAGAAGCACCGCCGTATACAGGGCCAAATGCATCACCAATCAAAATGCCTGCGAGAGAGTACCAACCAAAACCAGACGCTATGGCGAGGCCTTTGTATGGAGAGATATCGAGGATAAGCGCGCCAATCAAGCCACCAACCATCGAGCTTGCCACGATAACCGCAGCGATAGTCATACCTTGCTTATTGACCAGGATTTGTTTCAGCGTCAAACCGCTATTGCGAAGTTGGATACCAATAAAGAGCAGCAGAATGATTAAGATCCACTCGCTGGCAGTCTCTACCCAACCCAGACCGATGGGAAGTAAAAGCCCAAGCAGTAACCCCGAGCCTACGACCGCAATCAGCTTGACGGACTCCATTGCCATAGAAGAAAGTGGTAACTGATTTTTCAACTGCTCAGTTTGTAATGGCATGACTTTGTCGATTAAAGGCAGGCAAAGCAGATTGCAGCCTCCTATGACAACGAAAAATGTCGCGGTGACGGAAATAATTGTCTTAAAGTTACTGCCGAAGTTGTCCAGAGCGGCGAGGCTGAGTCCCATTAGAAATAAGATGACATAGATAAGCCAAGACGTTGCTCGGTTGATGGCATCGAGTTTTTCAGTATTCGAAATGGGAAATAGGTAGCCAATAAATAGCGGCGTAAAAATAAACAACATCCCTGAAAACATCGCGTGTAGCCTCTTTTGTTATCCTTAATGATCGCCGCTATTGGCTGGAGGTGGTATTACATGCCTGTAGAATGCATGACTTCAGCAATTTTGTTTTGGAAGTCTTGCTCGCTCAGTGAAGTTAACTGATACATGACATCTGCGCCATCAACGTTGATCTCTACCTCGTGCTCTTCAAGAGCATCATGGTCTTGCTTACGGAATAGCAAGATATGATTGGCAATGCGGGCAACGTCGAGATAGGAGACTTCAGGGCGTTCAATTTGCTTCACTTGGTTTGAGGCCACTTCGATAAAATCGCGGTCGAAGCCCCAGGTATTGAGGACCTGCTCACTGGTTAAGGCACAGCGAGATTGGAAAATCTGCATCGCAAGATCAGGATTTAAGTAATTGCCTTTTTCAAGGTACAGATGATATTCGTTAACCAAGCAAAATAGGCCAATGTCTGCGAGAAAACCGACTAACAAGGCTTTGTCTTGTTCAAGGTGTGCATATTGTTCACTTGAGATCTCGTGAAACCTTCTTGTCACTAATACCATTACTGCTGCGAGTTCACGCGAAACAGTCGCGCTGTTGACCAGTACTTCATGGCATTCATCAGATAGGTGAACCGAGTGCTTGAGAAGCTCGATAGATTGAGCTGTGACAATATCACGGACGCGGTAGATGCCCAGACGCGACACCGCTGTGTTGAGATCATTACAGGTAATGTTGCGACGGTTAAAAATGACCGAGTTGGCAACTTTTAGTACTGTTGCTGCTAGGCCAGGATCTTCGAGTAGGCATTCGGCGATATCGGCAATACCTGTCTCTTCTTCATTACAAAGGGCTTGTATCTTCAGTACGACTTCAGAGATGGGTGGGAGAGAAATCTTCCCAGTATTGATTGATTGCTCGACTAAGTCTGCAAATTCCGTTTCGAGGCTTTCGATGAACAGCTGTTGGTTCTCTGGTAGCCAATAAAAAGATAAGTGGTTCATAAATATTCGAGAGGTTAAGCGATGGAGTCAGTGTACCTGCGTGGGTCTGCAATTGACAATAAGATTAGCGAGATAAATTGACGTCGGCTAACCGATTGCTGTTTAGAACATCATTCGATTGCATAATCGTGTGCAATTTGTTGTGTATGGTTATAGTTGTGAAGTGACTCGCAAAACTATTTCTGCCAACTCGCACAACTGTGACATTGAGCCAGACTTAATTTGCAATGTGAACTATTATAAAAACATATAAAAAAGCACGGCATTTTATACCAATGTAGATTGACCGAGCTGATAATAAATTTGATTTTTTTAGCTGCTATTTCTGGTGATCGATTAATCGGGGTAAAGATTAAGGATCAAAGGAAATGATAGAGCAATCTTTTTACGACTACACGACTCAATTTGGCGAATCGCAAAAACGTTCGATGTTTGGTGGCACTGGGCTCTTCAAGGACGGCGCTATGTATGCATTGATTAGTAATGATAAAGTGTTCATCCGAGGAGGGAAGGGCTTGGATGCCAAGCTTCATGACCTCCAGTGTGAGAAATTTCGTCATGTGAAAAAACAATCAACAGCAACGGTGAACTATTACGACGTAACCAACTTATTTGAACAAAAAGCGCCAGTGCTTGACGATTTAGTGCGAAACTCAATCGAAAACTCCGTTGACCAACACTGCAGTAAGCATTCGGTAGAAAATCGCCGATTAAGGGATCTACCTAATATGCAGCTCACGCTAGAGCGTATGGTGAAGAAGTCGGGTATTCAAGATGTAAAAACCTTCTTGGAATTGGGTGCTCCGCGAGTGTTTAATCGAGTTAAGCGCACATACGGCAATGACGTAGATGTGAAATTACTGTGGAAATTTGCTGGAGCGGTAGATGGTGTGCATTGGAAGCTCATTCAAGACCCGATGAAGCAGCGCTTATTAGAGCATTGTTCAAAAATAGACCAGTAATTGAGTAGTGTAATCAGTTGAAACAAAAAGAGGCCTCGGTGGCCTCTTTTTTGATCTTCTGTTCTAGAGCGCGGTTAAACGGTACGTATTAGAATGCGAAGCGGGCAGTGAACATGAGTTGGTCACCATAGATATGGTTAATACGACCTTCAAGACCTAGTGAGAATAGCTCTGTAGAGTGGAAACGGCCATAGATTGAACCCATCCAGCGGTCTTTGTCACCGACGTTTAGATAACCTGCTTTACCACCGATTTCTAGTTGTGGACCAAGCCATTGGCGTACACCAAGGTTTACTTCCATACCTGTGTCAGTTTTGTGGTGGTCGCCGCTGTCGTGAATGTGAGCAAGCATTTCACCAGTAAAGTCAGCCCAGTTGTTAACTGGAGCGTGGAAGCCTACACCACCAGAGAAGTCGTAGTCGCCTTCAAATTTCGAGTCGATACTACCAACGATGTGAGCATTTGGGTGAATCGACTTACTGATAGCCGCACCAAACGTCATTGGACTGGCACCAATTCGAGCTTCTGCGTAATCGTAATTGAAGTTACTCATTGTAGCTCGTTGCTCTTCTTGGTTTGCAAATGCTTGCTGCGAAGTGATAACCATCAGAGCAGCTAATAGAGTTTTGCGCATAGTGTCTCTAAACCTTTTTGTTTGAACTTAATTCCATGACCATAAGAGTGCACGTCGCAAGATGCTTATGGCAACTTAAAGTATCTGGCTATGATAAATCAATTTCCCCTTGTGTCTCCAACAAAAAGTGCCTTTATCGGGGCCAAAACCCCAAAAATTGACAATGCCTTACATATTTCAACCAATATCGGCATGTTATGTAAGGAAATCGTAATAAAAAAGGGAGCTAACGAGCTGATAACTCTCTATTGCAGGGCGATTTATTTAACCAGTTTGACAATAACAGCGGCTATTCACCAAAGTTGATCCGATTGTCCGAGATAGCATTGAAAATTCGCTCGGTATCCAACACTCTTGCCCAAGGCATCAAATCGCGGCTGTTGGCGATCATATAGTCGGTCAGTTGTTGTTTCACTACCGCTCGAAGCTCTTCACCTTTCCATGGCTTACTAATGTAAAAATCGAGGCAGGCGTGATTGACGGCTTCGATGGTATCTTCATGTCCCGCTTGCCCTGTCAACAGGACTTTTTTGCATGACTTTGCGTGCTCATCTTCGCTTAGCTCGATGAGGAAGCTCACGCCTGTTTGTTCTGGCATGATATGGTCACAAAGAATCAAAGCCAGTCTGGCACCGTCGCGCGCATGTTCGGCAATGACTTCGCGCGCTTCATCCACTGATTCGGCACCTTCAACAATAAAATGGTCCTCAAAATCATCCAGATCCTGCAACACACTATCCAGTACCTCACGCTCGTCATCGACGCATAAAATTAGATATTCAGTCATAGTGGTGCTCCTTGATGAGTTCTTGTTGTGTAACGGGAATGTATACGGCCATGTTGGTGTACTTGCCAACTTCTGATGTCGCTTCTATCCACCCTTTATGTTGAGCCAATATTTGCTGGCAGATAGACAGGCCAATGCCTAAGCCAAAGTTGCCTTCGCGCTTGGTGGTGTAGTTGAGTTCAAAAATACAGTCTAATTGCGCTGGTGGAATGCCGCAGCCATCGTCGATGAACTCGAAGCAGTTATATTGAAGATCATCTCGAGAAACTTGGCTGCTACGGATCGTTAGTTGTCCTTTTTCGGGGAGAGCATCAAGTGCATTGGATACTAAATTAGTCCACACCTGTTGCAAGGCGATAGGCTTACAAAAAATCGCAGGCAATGAGCCATACTCTTTGATGACATTATGTCGCTTAAGGCGGTTTTCAAAGATCACTAAGGTGTCTTCAATTCCTTCATGCAGGTCGACAAGTTCATAAGACTCGTTGTCTTGTCTTGAGTAGCCTTTGAGGCTTTTGACCATATCGGCAATTCGCTGCGCGCACACTTGGATAGAACGCAGCGTCGTACCTGTCGCTTGAAAACGCTCCAGTTTGGTTAAGGTTTCCGCTAGACTATCGGGATCACTTTTCGCTTGTTTGAGTAGGGAGCTGTGATTATGTAAATCAAGACTGACAAGTCGTTTTGCCAAGCGTCTGTCACCAATGGTTTCATTCAGCACTTTGGCCCGCAGCCTTAATTCTGACGTTGATAAAGGGGATGACAGCCTGGACTGTTTGAGTACCTCTAAACCAATATCGAACGTGTTAGCATCGTGATTGGTATTCAGTATGGCATCTACTTTTGTCGACAATGTCTCGGCACCACGCAAAATGGCGGAAACCGGGTTGTTAAGTTCGTGAGCCACCCCTGCGACAAGTTGTCCCAACATGGCCATTTTTTCTTGCTCGATCAGTTGTTGGTGCGCTGTTTCTAGCGATTCCAACGTTTTTTGCAGTTCGAGTTTAGTATTAATACTTCGCTGCAGGCGACGATTAAAGTGGCGTAGCAGTAAGTTAGTAAACAGCGGTAGTAGGTCGGTATTCGAATGCATGACTTGTGTAAAGACATTGCGATCGAGTTTCACGACTTTGGTCGGGGTTAACGTCATAGCCGTCGAGAATGAATGCTCGCCAGTAACAAAAGACATGCCGCCAACAATACCGCCGCGGCTGTGTCTGACAACCTCTCGCTGCTGGCCGATATCGTCTTTCTTGTACAGAGCAACGTGGCCTTCAACAATAAACCACAGAAACTGATTGGACATGCCTTCCGCAGTAAGAAGATGCTCAGCGGAATACTCGCGCACTGCACGGGTTTCATCTTTTTCGGCAAAAAACGCCAGTAGGGCTTCTATAACTTGTATCGCAAGCTCGTTGTCGGACAGCTCATGGAAATCATGAATAAAGCTAGCGCGATAGGAATGCATTTTGTTTTCGATATGGGCGCGCAGTATTTTTTGCTGATCGAGCACTTTCCCAAAGTCGAGCAACTGGTCTTTCTCATGGTGAATCACATACTGAGTGAGTTCCTTTACCACGGTTTTATGCAAGCTTACCTGCTCAATAGGATAGGTCAGGCAATGATCAAGCCGCCCTTCATTCACAGCGTTTAAGATGGCTTGAATATCATAAGAGTCAGTTTTGCTGATCAGGATTTTACGTGCTGATTGCGCGTGCGCAGTTTGCTCAAGTTGGACCAAGAACTCACCACCATCAAACAGACGGCTGTGACGGGCGATCACCATTGCGAGATGCTGACCTTGTCGGCCGATCTGTTGCACAAGCTCATACCCCTCTTGAATGGAGGTCGCGAGGTGAATATCGAAATGCGACTGATACAAGGATAGCTCGGTGTCGAGTTTGTCGAGATTGGCGAAATCGCTATCTAAGCACAGTACCGCGTATCGGTTGGTTTTCGTCATTGATGCCCTGGTTTTTCACGTCGGATGTGAATTTAATATATCAATAAAAAGCAGAGGGTTATGAGAAGTAGGTATGAGATTGGAGATCCAAGCGAGTTGAGTTAGACTGAATGAAATACACTTCACAATATGTTTAAGTTATCTCTATGAATCAACTAAAGAAGTATGGCGCTATTGGTGGTGCAGTGGCGTTGGTATTGTGTTGGCCATTGGCGGTCGGACACATTGGGCAAAAAGTCTTTGAAGACGGTGTGGCCCAACTTAATAACGAGGGCGTGAGTGCGGAGATAGTCTCCTATGATCGTAGCTACTTGTCATCGGTAGTGGAAACTCGTTATCAAGTTCAAGATCCCGTTTTAAAAGAGCAACTTGAAGTCGACGGCCTGCCCACTGAGCTGATAGTTAAAAGCGATATTAGTCATGGTTTGTTCAGTCTTTCTGCGAACTCGGTACTGACCAACTTCCCTGACTTTCCGCTTAATATGAAGACCGTCACTCAGCTCAATGGCAATACTGAGTTTGAGATGACCTTAGATAGCTGGAGCTATCAAGGTAATGATCAGCAGACGGTGAGTATGTCTGTCTCTCCATCGGTAGTAACAGGTACTGCAACCGTACTTGGACAAATGACCTTTCAAGCCAACATTCCTTCGATTCAACTTGATTTTGAAAATGGTGAACAGCTACGCATTACGGATATCGCAGGTAATGGCGTTGGTATTAAAGGGAACGGCTTTTGGCTAGGAGAACAGAGTGCATCGATGAAGCACTTTACTATCTTGGATGAGAACCACCAAAGCCTGTTCGATATCGATACTATGGGTTACACCTTTAAGTCATCGCTAAATTCAGAAACTGACCGTATCGATACACAGCACATTTTCGATATGACAGAGCTGACGTATCCAGAAGGGGGCCAGTTAAGCGATCTGAATATCGACTTCGCACTTAACTCGCTAGATAGAGCGTCGTTTGAAGGCTTGGTTGATATATACCAAGCCAATCCTTCTATGGCACAAGCTGATATCAATGCGGTTGCTCCATTGATTGAAACTTTATTCGCTCGTGGTTTTCAGGTGTCGATGAACGATATGCACTTCAAAATTGCCGAAGAAGAGTTTAAGTCTAAGTGGTTGGTAGAAGTGCCTGAAGGCACGGAAAATGTGTCACGCGATCCAAGTGTGGTGATGCCTGCTATTCAGGGCAATATGAATGCTTACATGTCGCAAGGAATGGTTAACGCACACCCGATGTTGGCTCAAGGTGTTGATGAACTTGTGGTCATGGATATGATTCAGCAAAAAGAAGCAGGTTATGAGTTGGATGCCAATATTGAGGCGGGTCAACTAGTGTTCGCTAATGGTCAGCGCATCCCGTTGATTGCACTCTTTCTGCCACTGCTAATGGGTCAGTCTATGGGGCAATAAGCTCGATTTGGCTAATTTTTCATCCGTCAAAAGAAAAGAGGCCATGTGCCTCTTTTCTTTCTTTTTATCTCTTTGAAAACGTGATATTACTGATGGCTCGATTAAGTATTTTGTTAGGAGTAATGGGGTCATGGAGCCGATGTCAGATAACGTATTCAATTTTAGTGCAGGACCAGCAGGGTTACCGCGCGACGTACTAAAGCAAGCGCAATCAGAGCTGCTTGATTGGAACGATTTGGGTACGTCGGTTATGGAGATCAGTCATCGAAGTAAGCCGTTTATTCAGGTGGCGGAAGAGGCTGAGCAAGATTTAAGAGATCTTCTCAACATCCCATCGAACTACAAGGTACTTTTCTGTCAGGGTGGCGCACGCGCGCAATTCTCGGCGGTGCCATTAAATCTACTTGGTAGTAAGCAAAAAGCCACTTACATTGATGCGGGATATTGGGCACAAAGCGCGGTAGAGGAAGCTCAAAAATACTGTACACCTATCGTGCATCAAGCAAAGACTGAAATTGACGGTAAAGTTGCGGTGCAGCCAGTGAGTGAATGGGTCATTGATCCTGAGTCGGCGTATGTGCACTTTTGTCCAAACGAAACCATTGATGGTATCGAGATTAACGAGTTGCCACAGACGGACTTACCGATTGTTGCGGATATGTCTTCGACCATTTTGTCGCGTGAAATTGACGTGAGCAAATATGGTGTGATCTACGCTGGCGCTCAGAAGAACATTGGTCCTGCGGGCATTTGTATCGCAATCGTACGTGACGATTTACTGGACCTTGCCAACGAGATGTTGCCAACTTTCCTAAACTACAAAGTTCTGGCAGAAAAAGAGTCGATGTACAACACGCCACCAACATTTGCTTGGTACCTATCTGGATTGGTCTTTAAATGGCTCAAGGGGCTAGGCGGTGTTAAGGCTATTGAGCGTATTAACCGTGAAAAGGCCGCCATTCTTTATGACTATATTGATGCTTCACCGTTTTACAAAAACCAAGTGCATGTGGATAACCGTTCACTGATGAATGTACCGTTCCAGTTGGCAAAACCAGAGTTGGATGCGAAATTCTTGGAGCTGGCGGACGAACGTGGTCTTCGCGCCCTAAAAGGGCACCGCGCAGTGGGTGGAATGCGTGCATCAATTTATAATGCGATGCCTATTGAAGGCGTGAAAGCGCTGGTCGCATTTATGAAAGAATTCGAGCAACAGTACGCTTAATTCACGAAAGACCTTATCTATGCAATAAAAGCCGCGTTTTAACGCGGCTTTTCTATTTTGCTCAACAAACTTAGCTTATCTTTTCCATAAAATATCCGATATCTATTTGGTCACGGAACATGCGACTATTCATACTCTTAATAGACATTCAGAGTTATGCTGAATGTAGGCGAGTTGTTGGAAAACACTATGGATATATTGATTCTTTTTGGCCTAATAGCGCTCAACGGTTTGTTTGCCATGTCGGAAATTGCGTTGGTGGCAGCGAAAGGCAGCAGACTGCGTACGCTAGCTGAGCAGCATAGGGCGGCGCAGGTGGCGCTCAAACTCAAAGATGATCCCACCATTTTTCTCTCTACTATCCAAATCGGGATTACTGCCATCGGTATTCTAAGTGGCATTTGGGGTGAGGCAGTATTATCTGCTCCTATCATGCACTGGTTAGTCAGTGTTGGCATGGAGCAAGAGTTAGCCAGCTTGTTGGCGACAACAGGGGTAGTATTACTTATTACCTATTTTGCGATTGTTGTTGGGGAGTTGGTACCAAAACGTGTCGCACAAAATAATGCTGAACGCATTGCGGTTATTGTTGCCTATCCAATCCACGGATTGTCTATTGCCACTAAGCCGTTTGTGTTGTTGCTGACGCTATCGACCAATCTGATGCTAAAACTGCTTGGACAAAACAGTGGTAATGGTGACGCTGTCACAGAGGAGGATATCGTTGCTCTTGTTAAAGAAGGATCAGAATCCGGGGTGATTGAACATCAAGAGCAAGAGATGATCGCCAACTTGCTTCAGCTTAATGATCGAATGGCGACTTCGTTAATGACACCAAGATGCGATATTCATTATCTCGATATTGAGCAACCATTGGCGCAAATCCTTAAAGATCTCCGTCAAACCAAACACTCGGTATGGCCTGTATGTCGTGGAGGGTTAGACAACCTTATCGGCACTATCTCGTCTAAAGTGCTACTTGATGAGTACAGTGAACTGTCGATTGGCCGTTTGGTAAAACTGCTACGCAAACCTAAGTTCGTACCAGAATCGATGAAAGGATTGCCCCTGCTTAGTTACATGCAGCAAACCAGCAGTGAAATGACTTTTCTGGTAGATGAATATGGGGATATTCAAGGTCTAGTGACTCACCATGATTTGCTCACGTCTATTGCGGGTGAGTTGGCTATGACGACTCAGCATATCTGGGCACGAAAGTGCAGAGATGGTAGCTGGCAATTGGATGGGCTCATTCCAATTGCTGTGTTCAAAAGTAAGTTAAATATCAATGATCTAGAAGGTGAGGACACCGAAGGTTATCAAACCTTAAATGGTTTCTTAACTTGGCTTGCTGGACGTTTACCGGCGGAAGGAGAGGCTATTTATTATCAGCGGTTTGTGTTTGAGGTCATGGCGGTGAAAAACAATCGCATTACGCAAGTGAAAGTGCATGAAGTGGTGCTGGAACAAGAGAGCGAGCACTAAAACCTGAGACGATTGAAACAAAAAGCCCTGCAAGTATCGAACTGTGCAGGGCTTTTCTATTTAGGCGAACGGATTACAAAGTTTGGTGCAGTTGGAAGTATCGACCTTTACGACTGAGCAGTTCAGTATGATGGCCGAGCTCAAGTATTTCACCATCTTCGAGTAAACATACCTGATCGAACGATTCAAGACTCACCAAGCGGTGGGTAATAAACACCACTGTTTTACCTACAAACTGGCTCTCGAACAGCGCCATTATTTGTTGTTCGGTTTTCTTATCGAGTCCTTCTGTCGGTTCATCTAACAGCAGGATTGGTGCGTCATGAAGTAGGGCACGAGCAATACCAATACGTCGCTTTTCACCCCCTGATAGCTGGCGTCCACCTTCACCTAACCACGCATCTAAGCCAGTGTTCTCAGTTAAATGACCAAGGTCGACTTTGACCAGCGCAGCATTGAGCTCTTCATCACTGGCATTTGGTTTAGCCATGGATAGGTTGTCACGCAAGGTTCCATTGAGGACATCCACTTTTTGACTAACAACGCTGGTGGATTGACGAAGCTGAGCTTCGCTCCACGACTGAATATTCTCGCCAGCGAGTTCAATGGAACCTTTTTGGACATCCCAGTAACGTGTGATGAGCTGAAGTAGGGTTGATTTACCTGAACCTGTTTGACCTACGATGGCCAACTTGTGACCAGCAGGCACCTCTAACTCAATATCTCGAAGCGCCATTTGATTAGCACCAGGATAGCTAAAGCTGGCATTATTTAATTTAACTGAATAAGCGTTGCTATGCGTGACGTCTTGTTCAGGGAAAGTCACATCCGGTTTAGCGAGAATGACTTCGTTCAAACGTCGGGCTGAGGTGAGGGTTTGCCCCAAATATTGGAATGCACCAGCAATTGGCATAAGTAGTTCAAAACTGGCCATGGTGGCAAACGCCATCAAGGCGATCAGTGGATCTGGCTGATTACCGCCGACACCGTCTGCTGCCAGCCACAACATCAAAATAAGCAGCCAACCATTAGCAAGGATAAGCAAGCCTTGAGCAAGTCCGGAGATCTTCGCGTGAATAAACTGGTTCTTTAGCAGCTCATCCTGAGCACTCAGAATGGCTTGGCGATAGCGTGATTCAGCACCGAATAGAGTGAGTTCACTGTAGCCTTGTAACCAATCGAGAGTTTTGATCCTCAAAGCGGCTTTGTTGAGCGTAAGCGCTTGGCCGTTTCTCTTGCCGAGACGATAGAAAACCGTTGGCCAAATTAACAGTAGCAGCATCAGCAGTGCGCCAAGCGTCAAGCCAAGCGCGGCGTCAAACCAGCAAAGTACCGCGGTTAAACATAAGATGCCAAATGCGCCAACCACCATCGGGCTCACCAGTCGCAAATAAACATGATCCATAGCATCAACGTCGGCTACCAAACGGTTGAGCATGTCGGCATCACGAATGTTGACGGCTTTGCCAGGGATCAGCGGCGCCAGTTTCTTAAAGAAAAAGATGCGCAGATCGGTAAGTAGCTTAAAGGTGGCATTGTGACTCACTACTCGCTCACCCCAGCGACCAGCCGTTCTAGCCATAGCCGCACCACGAACCCCTGCACCGGGAAGCATGTAGTTAAAGGTTTCTCTAGCGATGGTCAAGCCAGCAACCGCAGAGGCCGAAATAAACCAACCAGAGAGCGTTAACAGGCCGATGGAAGCGAACAAGGTACAAAACGCCAACACCATACCAAGTGATAGACCAAACCAGTGCTTTTTATATAACTTCAAATAAGGGAGTAGGTCACGCATCTAGATTCCCCTTATCTTGGGCTTTGGCGGAGTGGTGTGCTGACAACATGGTTTGGAACAGACCAGACTGTTTAGCTAGCGCATCATAGTTGCCTTGCTGCTCAATTTGTCCTTGATTCATTACCAAGATGGTATCGACATCTTTAAGTTGAGAAAGCTGGTGAGTGACCATGAGGGTCGTTTTACCGGCCGTGGAAGCATGGAGGCCTTGAGTCACGAGACGTTCACTCTTCGCATCCAAACTTGCTGTGGGTTCATCAAGTAGCCAGAATCGGCCGTTTTGAACCATAGCGCGTGCCAATGCTAATCGCTGTGCTTGACCAACTGAGAGACCACCTGAGCGATCCGTTACTTGATAATTCAGACCATGCTTTTCGACAAACTCTGCAGAGAAAGAGGCCAGAAGTGCATCATTCACTTGCGTATCGCTAACGTTTGGATTACCCAAAGTCACGTTATCTAGAATGGAACCATGCAGTAGCATAGGGTTTTGGCCGACCCAACTAATGGCATCGCGCCATGTAGACTGGTCAACCTCTTTGAGTTCAATGCTGTTGACTTTGAGTGACCCTTGGTAAGGCAAAAAGCCCAAGATCGCATTGATTAGGCTAGTTTTACCTGCGCCGCTAGGGCCAACCAGTGCGGTTGCCTGATTAGCATCGAGAGTAAACGAAATAGGGCCGACCAGTTTAGTGCCATCTGGGCTAAAAACTTCTAGATCTTCCGCTTGAATGGTCATCGCTTGCTTAGCATCGAGCTTAGTGTCGCCGTTTGGCAGTGCGGGTACTTCAAGCTCTAGAAACTCGACTATGCTCTCTGCGGCGCCAACTGCTTGGGCTTTTGCGTGGTAAAAAGTGCCTAAGTCACGCAGAGGCTGATAAAACTCAGGTGCGAGAATTAAGATAAATAGACCTGCGAATAGCGTCACACCCAGACCATAGTGGCCAAAGTTCAGCTCACCGATATAGCTAAAGCCAAAATACACGGCGGTAATAGCAATAGAGATCGAGGTGAAAAACTCAAGAACAGCAGAAGAGAGGAACGCGAGACGCAGCACATCCATGGTGCGTTTACGAAAGACTTCTGAAGCGCCATGCAGCACTTCGGTTTCTGCTTTGGTGCGGTTGAATAGGCGGATTGTCGTCATCGACTGTAAACGGTCATAAAAGTGACCTGATAAGCGTTGCAGCGCCTTGAAGTTCTTGCGGTTGGCATCTGCCGCTTTCATCCCCACCAGCGCCATAAACATAGGAACTAAAGGCGCTGTTACTAAGAAAATAAGTCCCGCCGCCCAGTTGATAGGGAAGACAACAATCAAGATGATAAAGGGAACAGCCACCGCGAGAGACATCTGTGGAAGGTACTTAGAGAAGAAATCTTGCATTTCTTCTACTTGCTCAAGAACCAGTGTTGCCCAGGTTCCTGCGGGTTTACCTTTGATGTAGCTAGGACCAAGCTGTCTTAGCTTATCGAGTATGAGCTGACGAATATAAATTCGGACTTGTTCACCACATTTGAAGCCAGCAATTTCTCTGCCCCATGCACAAGCTGCGCGGCCGGCAACGGCGACCATTAGGCCAGCAAAATGTGGGATCAGTTCGTGCTTATCGACGTGATCGATAATGAGTTGATGAAGAATCGTAGCGATCAGTGCGGCTTGCGCAAGAAGGAACAGACTTGAAAGAACGCCGAGCCCTATTGCAATCATAAGCCAGCGTTTGGCGAGCTTACTTTGCTGTTTGAGCCACTTATTCAAGCTCCGTTGTTTTTTCTTATCCATGTAGAAGGCTTAATGAGTATTATTATTAGTAGAACCAGCGATTATACAAAAAGAAACCCAGAGGGGGTACCTATGGGTTTTCAATTTTCGATATTGGTATGCTGATAGGAGATGAGAACGACTTATGACTCATCCGCGTCTAGGAATCGCTCCGCATCCAACGCAGCCATACAGCCTGTACCCGCAGAGGTAATGGCTTGGCGATAGTTATGATCCATCACATCACCTGCAGCATAAATACCAGGAATGCTGGTTTGCGTTGCGTTGCCATTAAGGCCTGATTGCACCACGATGTAACCGTTATTCATCTCTAACTGGCCTTCAAAAAGCGCGGTGTTTGGTTGGTGACCAATCGCAATAAATGCACCCATCACATCAACCGTTTCGATGAGATCGGATTGGGTGTCTTTAATACGAACGCCTGTCACACCCATATCATCACCGACCACTTCTTCAAGAGTACGGTCAGTGTGAAGGATGATGTTGCCATTTTCGACTTTATCCATTAAGCGCTTCACTAAGATCTTTTCTGCGCGGAAGCTGTCACGGCGATGCACCAAGTGTACTTCTGATGCGATATTGGAAAGATACAGTGCTTCTTCAACGGCTGTGTTGCCACCACCAACGACCGCAACCTTTTGGTTACGGTAGAAGAAACCATCACAAGTGGCACACGCAGATACGCCGCGGCCTTTGAATGCTTCTTCAGAGTCCAGGCCCAAGTATTTCGCTGATGCACCAGTAGAGATGATAACGGCATCTGCGGTGTAGCTTTGGCTGTCACCAAAAAGCTTGAAAGGGCGTTCGCTAAAATCCACTTTATTGATGTGATCGAAGATAATTTCGGTGTCGAATTTCTCTGCATGAGCTTGCATGCGCTCCATGAGTAGAGGGCCAGTCAAACCTTCCGCATCACCAGGCCAGTTTTCGACTTCAGTGGTTGTTGTTAGCTGTCCACCTTGCTGCATACCAGTCACTAATACAGGTTCAAGGTTAGCGCGAGCCGCATAAACTGCAGCGGTATAACCAGCAGGGCCTGAACCTAAGATCAGCAGTTTACAGTGTTTTGTGTCAGCCATAGTTTTATCTCACTTTCTCAATTCTTATCAACATCAGCAATGGATGTCGCTTTGCTACCTAATATATTGGGGTTAGGGGGTAGGAATCAACACTAGATTTGCGTTGTCTGTTGTTATTTTGCTCACTCAGCTCGATAAACGCGGTTAGGCGGTACGGATTATCTCTAATTTGGGAAGTAGCCTTTATTTCGCTGTGGTTTAACTGCCTGTCATATCTAGTTTTGATAGTGTTTTACACTGAGAGTTGTCGTAAAGGTTCATCGTAAGGTACATAACTCTTGGCGGTCGTTTTACACGGAAATTTCACCTAGTGATGTGTTCTGTATTTTTGAGTGTCCAATATCTGTGTTTGGTGTTAGGTTCTGATTATTTTAATTAATTTAGATTATTGTTTCTTATTGCCATGTAATTTGGATTTAAGTGCTGTAAAAAGTTGATCTCGCAGAATGTTTGGTATTTAATGGGTTTGTGAATGAAATGTAAACAAAAAGATGTTGCAGCATAACAAGGAAAGGAGTCAATGATGCTACACACCAGTGAAAGTACCTTACATCTTACTAGTCTCAGTGGCCGCGCTATTGAGCAGCTTGCGCCAACATTTTCCACCCTACCCAACACTCAGCATGCGGATGGACAATATCGTTTACGCCGCTACTCGGTCATACAACATCTTGATGGAAAGATCGTCGATACGGGTGCGAGCAGCTTTGTACAGTCAGAGCACTATAACCACTTTCAAGGGGATGTAGTGAGGCAGTTTGAACCTGTTCTTGAATCGACGCTACAAAGCGATGCGATGGGTGAGCTGGTGTCTTTGTTTGTGGCGACGAATGGCTTACCTAATGGACAAGAGATTGAGATTCACCAGATCCGTATCGCGGCGGTCTATGATGAAACCGAAGTCGCACCGGAAGGTGTGCACCAAGATGGGTTTGATCATATTGCGCTTGTCGGGGTAGGTCGTCAGAACATCAGTGGTGGTGAAATCATGCTCTACAACAACCATGATGAAGCGCCGTTTTTCAAGAAAGTACTTGTTGATGGTGAAGTGGCAATTCTAGACGATGCGCGTTTGTGGCATAACGCCAAGCCTATTCGCTGCGTCGATGAGCAGAGCGAAGGTTACATGGATGTATTTGTATTGACTGCAAAGGGAGCAAAACATGCACTTCACTCCTGATGAAGCGCGCCGTCAGTTCACGGCTCTAAATCAAAAACACAATGATAAACCAGTGGTATTTTTGGATGGCCCGGGCGGGTCACAAGTACCTCAGAGTGTGTTGCGTGCGATGAATGAGTATCTTGGTGCTTACAACTCTAATCTTGGCGGGCATTATTTTTCCAGCAAGCACACAGTTGAGCTAGTCGGGCTAGCAAGAGCTTGTGGTCGTGATTTCGTGAATGCGCCGAGTGCAGACAATATTGTGTTTGGCGCTAATATGACATCGCTGACCTTTCAGTTGAGCCGTGCGATTGCTAGAGAGTGGCGCGAGGGCGATGAAGTGATTGTCACTGCGCTCGATCACTATTCAAACGTCTCTAGCTGGGAGCAAGCGGCAGAAGATAGAGGTGCAGTCGTTAAACAAGCGAAGGTGAATACTCAGGATTGTTCGATGGACTTGGAGCATTTTGAATCTTTGCTATCAACTAAAACCAAGCTGGTTGCGGTAACGTATGCCTCAAACACCACAGGTACGATTACCGATATCAAACGTATTGTTGAGTTGGCGAAGCAATACGATGCGGCGGTTTATGTTGATGCGGTGCATTATGCACCTCACAACCTTATTGATGTACAAGCGTTAGGTTGCGACTTTTTGGTTTGCTCAGCTTACAAATTCTTTGGCCCCCATTTGGGAGTGGCATACATCAGCTCTGATTGGTTGCAGACACTAAGACCTTATAAAGTTGAACCAGCAACAGACATTGGCCCCGGAAGGTTTGAAACGGGTACGCAGAGTTTTGAGGCGCTAGCAGGTTTTATCGCTGCGGTAGAGTACTTGGCATCTTGGGGTGAGGGTACATCACTTCGAGCGCAGCTAACGAGTGCGTTTGAAGCGATGGGTAAACATGAAGAGCTATTGAGTCGCTACTTTTTGCAACGTTTGTCTCAAGCCGAGGGCTTAACACTCTACGGTAGTCAAGAAAGCAGCCATACAGTGAGAACTCCAACGTTTGCCCTGCGTTCAAATACACACACGCCAGAGCAGCTCGCGAGGGCACTCGGTGAGCAGAACATCTGTGTCTGGAATGGTCACTTTTATGCTCTAGGTCTTGTTAGACAACTTGAGTTAGAGGAGAAAGGGGGCGTGTTGAGAGTTGGCTTTATGCACTACAACACCTTAGAAGAAGTCGACTATTTCTTTGATGCACTCGAATCCCTTTAAACGTCCCTAGAAAACAGCCCGCAATATGCGGGCTGTTTGATTTGAATGTGACTACTAGGCGTCGGCACTCACTTCTACTTCATAAGAAGTGAACTTACGAATGTTAATCACACCAGTATCTAGAATGAGATATTGGCCTTTAATGCCCTGAAGAACGCCGCTTACAACCGGCTCTTTATCAAAGTTATGTGACGTTATTTTCGTTGGATGCTGCTCAACTGGATAGCTCAGTGGCGTGATAGCTTCGTCAAGCACTTCAATCGCGTCATCACCATATTGAGCACGAATTTCGTCAATTTTATCTGCGACCAATGGCAGTAGTTGCTGAGCACGTTCAACCAGCTCAATAGGTTCACCATCTTGTTTCAGTAGCGTACGCCAGTTGGTTTTATCTGCGATGTGCTTAGCTAATTCCACTTCAATCAAACCTGAGATGTGGCGCGTTTTCACTTTAAGAATAGGCAAACCTTGCGTTGCACCTTGGTCAATCCAACGTGTTGGGATTTGCGTGTGGCGCGTAATACCCACTTTTAAACTAGACGTGTTAGATAAGTAAACAAAGTGGTCAACCATGCAGTTTTCTTCACCCCACTCAGGCTCGCGACACGTGCCCGCATCGTAATGGCAGGTTTCTGGTTTCATGATACACATGTCACAGCTGGCAAGTTTTTTCATACACACAAAGCAGTGACCCTGAGAATAACTCTTCTTGGTCTTCTTACCGCAAGATGAACAAAAGATGTTGCCCGTATGGGTTAGGGTAATGGATTTCCCCATCAATGGAGTCAGAGCGATTTCTTCATCGCCAACCGGAAGGCGGTACTGAACGGTTGAGTCGAGGGAAGCGCGCATTTTAGATAGCGTTCCCGAGGCTAATAGTGACATGACATTACTCTTTTCGTTGTTTTGCTCAGTTTAACAAAATAGAGCCATTGGGTCTTTGTAAACATTAATAAAATGGAGTGTGCCAGTAGGTGGTTGCGTGTCCTTTAGCCTTTGCGCGGTACATCGCTTGGTCAGCAACCTTAATTAGATCCTTCGCGTTGGTGGACGACTCTGGGTACACAGCGACCCCAATACTTAACGACAGGTCATACCCAGAGAGCTTTTCCGAACGCACTAGACTATGTGTGGATTGATGTAGCTTGCTGCAAATAGAGTGAATCACATCCAACTGTTTAAGGTTGGATAGCACGACAATGAACTCATCTCCACCATAGCGGCAAACAAGATCACTTGAACGCAGGTTTTTTGACAGTAGCTGGGCAACCCCTTTAAGAAACTTGTCACCCACATCATGCCCTTCTTTGTCATTTACCTGCTTGAAATTGTTGATGTCGATAAACAGCAAAGCGAAGTGAAGCTGATTTATTCGATGGTGGTTGACTTCACTTTCGAGTTTTTCATAAAAATCTTTTCGATTGGGAAGGTTGGTTAGATCATCGAGACGAGCCATTTCTTGAAATTTCTGTTCGGAGTTCTTTAACTGCACATAGTGTGCATTTAAGTTACTTTGTAGGTAATTGAGTGCGCGTGTTAAATCCCCGATTTCATCCTGAGCATCGTATTTATATGGTGTGCTTTTTTCTAGGGTAATACGTTTTGCAAATCTGGCGATATTAGTTAGGGGAATCGTGATAAATCGAAATAGAGAAAAAGAGAGGACACTAACGATAGCAATCAGAGTTAATGAAGTGAGCCCAAGTGCTTTTGCCGTTTTGTCCATCCACATTCCGCCGATAGTGTCTTTTTGCTGTAGACCTAGAATGTATTCAGTTGACGTGCTGTGAATCTTAAATATCGCCGGCAGGAAGTATGCGTACTGAAGTCGCTCGCTCTGTTCTCCACCATCTATTTCAAAAAAGGTCGCTTGGTTCTCTTCGATAGTCGGTTTGGCTTCGGGGTGATCGATTTGTAGCTTTTCAATCTTTCCTTTTACAAAAGCAAATTGCTTTTCACTGTTGGGGTGTAACAAGTAGCTACCATCGGTATTGGCAATGGTCAACATAGTAGGGTTGGACAATAGTTGTGTTGCACCTTTAAGTAGCCTTTCTACATCGATGGCAATGAGGAGTGACAGCCCTTGGTCGTTGTTTTTCGTCAACGGATAAACAATGAAAATGAATGGCTTAGGATCTGGGTAGGAAATTCTATCGTAGTGAGTTGTTACCGACGAGACATAGACTGACCCCTTAGATGCTGCAGTGGCCTCGATAAAGATTGGTATGTGCGATAGAGAGTTAAGCTGACTGCGGCTCGCCCGCACAATGTTTCCCGTATTGTCTCGTTCAACGCGAACCAACTCTTGTGCGATAGGCATGCGGCTAACGATCGAGATGCTGGAAAAACTTGGGTTGTTATTGAGAAAAGGGTGCACTGTAGTGGCGAGTTGTGCTGCGCCAGAATTGGTTTTTACTTGTTCTCGAACGAGAGAAACGAGCGTTTCGTTGACGCGCTCTATGTCTTTCAGTTTTTCTTGCAAAGAGCGATACGCAATGTTGGTACTTTGTGCCATCCGCTCTTCAATATTTTTGATGAGCAATGTTTGTGAGCCTTGATAGCTAAGCCAGGCTATGGCGAAGAAAAACACCAACAGAGAACCGGTTAAAGCGAGGCTTATTTTCGTGGAGAGTCTCATGGAGTGAACCTCTCGATATGTTTTAGCACTGCAGAAAGGGACTTTCCGCTATAGACAGCATCCCACATAGCTTCGCGCTTACTTCCTGATTCTACAGGTGACAGCCATATGAGCTTCTCCTGGCTTGTTTGTTGAGAGAATTGCCCCAAAGAGCTTTGCAGACCATGTCGATCAATCAAGTTTCGCTGAACCCAAGGCTCCAAAAGAAAGTCAATCCAAAGATGAGCAAGGTCGGAGTGAGTAGAGTCAGCTAGAATTGCCCAACAATCTACCCATGCAAGAGCCCCCTCATCGGGAATAATGTAGCCGACATTCGCTCCACTGTTCCGTAATGCGTTGAACTGCTGGTGGCCATAATTGGCGAACATAAGTGATAGCTCGAACTTGTTAAAAAGCTCGGTTGCTTCATCTACTGAGGCGTAGAAGGTCAGTGCGTTTTCTCGAAGTGTTATTAATTGTTCAGCAATTTGTTTGTCATGTTGACTTGAGATCTGAAAAGGGTCTGGTAACCCAAGAGAGATAGCCGCGAGACTGACATTATGTGTACCACCATCATATCCAAGGACCTTGTCCTGATATATCAGAGACCAAAGTGCACTCCAGGTTCTTGGTGGCTGCCCAATACGATCCTTATTATAAATTAAGCCCATAGAAGAAAAAGTATAGGGAATGCCGTATACGTCATTGCTGAAAGAGGTTTCTGGATTGCTTGAGAGAGGAGTGAACTGTTCACTAAGCCACTTTAAATTGCTTATCTCACTAGTATCAATGGGCCTTACTTTGAACAGTTTTATATAACGCCTTAGTTCCGCTGAATTTAGCGCTACTATATCATATTGTTTATTCGAATCTTCGATATGGCTGCGTAATTCTCGATCATTATTAATATATGTAATTTCCACATCAATACGATGTTTTGTTTTAAATGCAGTTACCACATCCTGGTCTGTATATCCATGCCACGATAGAACTTTCAATGTGTTCTTTGAGTTCACATTTGGTGAAATAGTTATTGATATGCACAATAATAGTGCAGTTAATAAGGTTTTCATTGAGTACCTACAGCAAAACAACAGATTCAATATAATTTTTAGACCAATGTAAGTTTGGCCGAAAGTACTAGCGAAAAAATAAACTATGGTTTGTTAATATACTTGTCATTAGTGGGATTTATATCACAAGATACGCATTTTATGTGATTGGTGTCATTCTTTTTGTGTAAGTGAGTTGCAATTGATCTCAAAAGTTGGAACCGATGTGATGTATGTGGCTGGATGGTGCATTAACAAAATAATTCCTAAGTATTAGTGGCTAATATTAACTAGCATTTTATAAAATGACTTTTTATGCGTATGTTTGTATTTTTACCGGCTAGGGAGCGCTATGTTTGCTAAGGATAAAATAAAAACATCAGGGTACTCTGATGTAAATAAGCGAGTCGTTATGTTTATTGTCATAATGTCACTCGTTGTGAATGTACTTTTTCTAGTCATTCCTTTGTTCTCAATGCAAGTTTTTGACAGAGTATTGTCTTCTGAAAGTCGAGAAACATTGCTAATGCTAGCGGTATTTGCCTTGTTTCTGTTGTCAATGCAAGCAATGTTAGATTGGATTCGAGGCCAAATAATGCTGCGTTACGGGTATCGCGTTAATCAGCAGTCTTCCGATTTTGCATTTAGCCTATCAATGTTGCAGTCTCAGAGTGCAAATGGGGTTCATAGCCAGCCTTTGAGCGATTTGGTGAAGGTCAAAGACACCATTACATCTCCCGGTATATTTGCATTATTTGACGCGCCCTTTGCCCCTATCTTTCTTGCGGTGATGTATTTAATGCATCCACTTTTAGGCCATTTTGCCCTTGCTGGTGCCGGCGTTTTATTTGCGATCTCTCTTGCCAGCATCATTATCACAAAGCGTCTGCAGCGCCACTTAAGTCAGCATGGCTCTACCTTCAACTCTTTAACATCAGATTGGCTTAAGAATGCAGAAATTGCTCAAGCATTGGGAATGAACGAAAACCTTATCGCCAAATGGCAAAGAGAGTCCATTAACCCTACCGTGGACAAAGCGAATGCAGACAGAGTATCGAGAGGGATCCTCGCACTGGCAAAGTACATTCGCATGCTGCTTCAAATTGGTGTGCTTTGCTTGTCTGTCGTGCTGGTCTTGGACAATGAAGTAGGGGCGGGCGTATTAATTGCCGCTTCAATGATCATGAGTCGCGTACTCGCACCAGTAGAGCAAGCGATACATAACTGGCAAGGCTGGCTCGAAGGGTGGAAAGCTCATAAACGACTTCGTAAAGCGTTTCTAGAGCAAAGCGCAGATCTCGTAGAGCTGCCTAAAATTAAAGGGAAAATTCAGTTTGAAAAGGTCGACCTCGGTCATCAAGGCACAGAAAAGCCGCTGCTTGAGAATCTGACATTTACCATACCTGAAGGTGAGTGTGTGGCGATTGTCGGTGGCAGTGGTGTCGGTAAGTCGACGTTAGCCAAAGCCATTTTGGGGATTGTGAAACCGGTCAATGGTGATGTCAGGATTGATGGTGCGACCCTCAATCAACGTGATGTATCGGAGCTTGGCTGGCAAATCGGTTATGTCTCTCAAAATAGTCAATTGCTGTCAGGGACAATCGCGCAAAACATCAGTCGATTTGATGTGAATGCAGAGGCAAAGGACATTGTGGACGCGGCGAAACTAGCCAGCGTACACGAAATGGTCCTCTCGCTACCTAATGGCTACCAAACCTTGGTTGGCAGTTTAGGTGTGCAGCTATCGGGTGGACAGCAGCAGCGCATTGCTCTCGCTCGAGCACTCTACACCAAGCCATCTCTGCTCATCCTTGATGAGCCTGACACCAATTTAGATCACAGCGGACAAGCCGCATTAATAGCTCTGCTCGCCCATACACGTCTTCAACGGATCACCACGATCGTGATCTCCCACCGTATGTCGGTAATTCAGCATTCCAGTCTCTGTATGGTTCTAGGGGGTCATCAACTCCAGCAGTATGGAAAAACACAGGAGATATTGAATTTACCCGCCAAATCGACCCAGATGGGGAGTGTCTCATGATACTGAAACATACCGAATCGTCGCGCACGTTTAACTTATCGCTCAGAGGCTTTGTTCTTTTCGGTTGGGCTGTGCTGCTCGTTTGTGTGGCAGGAAGTGGCTACTGGAGTTACCAAGCACCTCTTAGCTCGGCCTCCCTCGCGCCTGGGAAATTGGTGACCGAACTGGAGAATCAAGAAGTCCAGCACCACACCGGTGGTGTTGTGGAAACACTACTTGTTAAAGAGGGGCAGAGTGTTGAAAAGGGTGACTTATTGCTGGTGCTGTCTGATCCGTTATTGGTCAGTCAAATGGAGCAGTTGAATCAGCGTAAGTTTATTGTTCAAGCAAGACTCGCAAGAGTCGAGGCCGAGCTCTCCGGTAACCCCATCGTTTGGAGCAGCAACCAAAGCTTAACGCCGATTCAGGCTCAAATTCAGCGCGATCAAGAGTCACTGCTAAGCCAAAACCGAATGATTTTGAAAGAGCAAATCGCGTCTATTCATCAACAAATCACCCAGTCAGAAAACGACAGCGACAGCTACAAAGCTTGGCTGTCGAGCGACCAACAATCACTCACATTATTGAACGAAGAGATTGAAGCGAATTCGGCACTGCTTGAGAAAGGCTATGTGTCTAAAGTGGCGTTTTTGGAGCTAAAGCGCGAGTACTCAAGCTTAAAAGCCCGCATTGCTGAACATCGCACTCGTATTAAGCACTCGCAAAGTAAGATAACCGAGTTGGGCTCGGAGCTTGACGCGATGAAAATCGATTTCAGACGTACGGCTCAGCAAAAAAAGCAAGAATTGGTTGCCGAGGAGCAGTCAGTATTGAAGCAGCTTAAAGCCTCCAACACGCTGAATGATCGAATTGAAGTGCGGGCACCAGTGAGTGGTGAAGTGATCAACTTAACTATTCACACTCAAGGCGGCGTCATTGCGCCAGCCAACACAATTCTAGAGATTGTGCCCAATAACACGCGAGTGGTGGCGAGCGTCAACATTCAACCCAAAGATATCGAATCGGTGTATGAGGGGTTATCGGCCAATATCCGATTAACGTCATACAGCTTTCGACAAGTCCCAGCGGTCTCAGGTGAGCTCATACACCTCTCTGCGGACAGCATCGTCGATGAGCGGCTAGGTGGTCATTTCTATCAAGGAAAGATAGCCCTCGATGCAACGGAGCTTCTCGATCTTGGCTTAGATCTTAAACCGGGTATGCCGGTAGAAGCGCAAATTGTACTAGAGGAACGCACAGTTCTCGATTATCTCCTCTCTCCATTGATTCAAAGCATGGAGAAGGGGATGAGAGAGATATAGGGCAACGTTAGAAAGGAATGATTGACATGGAACTAAATAAAATTTCGGATGATAAAGGCACTGAGAGTGCGAGTACTTTGAATGGCGATAATAACGACAACAATAATAATGACCATATAAGGGGATTTAAAGGAGCCGATACAATATATGGAAAAGAAGGAAACGATGTAATTGAAGGTAACCAAGGCAATGACTTTCTCTATGGTGGTGAGGGTAATGATGTCCTCTTCGGTGGTGTAGGTGACGATGAGCTTACTGGTGGAGAAGGAGAAGATACCTTTGCTATGCGCATTACCCATGGTGGTGTGAACACTATCAAGGACTTTGAGCTTGGTGTCGACAACCTACAGTTTTTAGTGGATCGCAAGCACTTTGTTCTTTCGAACGATTTAGCGCGAAGTGATAAACATGAGGGTAGGGTTGACGACAAGCTTGACGGAAAGCTAGAACGCTTGAATAAAAAGTTTTTTGAGGACAAATTAGACCTTAAAAAAGCCAATGGTGAAAGTGAAGATACTTTCGGTTTTGAAAATGCAAATACCTTTGTTGAGGAAGCATTGGATAACAAGCTGACTATTAATCTGCAGCACGACGGTACGTTGGTTCTTACCTTTTTTGAAGGCAACAAAGGTACAACGATCAAACTCGAAGGTTTTAAAGATAATGAGTTAATCAAAAGCATTATTGATGTCGATGAGACGCTCGAACCAACCGATCCGCAAAACGCCTTGAAGATCGATAATATTGTAGGTTTGCTAACTGGAGATATCCCTGTCTTTGAAGGTTCAGCTGCTGACTACAGTTTTCAAACGTATGGTCACATCAGGGTTGTGGACTCAGTCGATGGCCGAGATGGTGAGTCCAAAGTCTACATTGAGAACGGGCAAAAGGTTCAGTTCGGTGATGATATCTATACGTGGCAACGCGGTCACAATGCCGCTGATGTAATGACTGCGAAATCAGACGACGACACGTTAATGGTTGGTATGCATGGTCACGACGAGTTGAATGGCAAGGGCGGCGATGATGTATTGATCGGTGACAATGGTACCCATTTTCACTACAAAGGTGGTAATGACAAGTTGAGTGGCGGTGATGGTAACGACGTCCTTATTGGTGGTGCTGGTGATGATACCATAGATGGTGGCCAGGGCGAAGATACCGCTGTGTACCACGGATCCGTAGCTGACTTTCAGTTCCAACATTATTCAGGTGGAAACACTTCGGTAGAAGATGTCGCTGATGGACGTGATGATGGCCGCGACATGGTCAAGAATGTAGAAAACTTTCAGTTTGATGAAGGTAGTTTTGTGTTTATACGTGGTCATAACGCAGGAGATAACCTTGTTGCTACAGACGAAGACTCGCTACTGGTTGGTTTCACTGGTAATGACACTCTCACTGGTGGTGATGGTGATGATGCGCTTATGGGGGATAATGGCGGAAGTATGACATACAATTCCGGCAATGATGTCCTCGATGGCGGTAATGGGAGTGATTACATTAATGCTGGTGGTGGTGATGACATCATATACGCTGACAAGGAAGCACCAGCGCATAAACCTGTTTATGCGGAAAGTGACATCATAGAGGGTGGAGGTGGTACTGATACGCTTAAGTACAATGACACTTATAAGAATGCTGAGTCCCTTAATGTATACGTTACTGACGATGAAACCTTCAATGTGGAGATGATCGGTGAAGGTCCTGTTCAGGTGGTCGATGTTGTATCTGGTGTCGAAGTGCTTCATGGCACCCGCGGTGACGATGTGGTCGACTTCTCAGGGCTTGGTCATGGCATGGAATATTATGATAAATGGACGGATGCTGGAGAGGATAAAGTCACTGGTACTGACCACAATGATGTTATTGAGGTCATGCATGGTGACGATACAGTTGTAATGTCGGGCGGGCAAGACTATGTCGATGGTGGGCACGGGATCGATACGTTAGTTATTACTGCGGATACTAGTATTATTGTTGAAGCAAATGGACCCGCTTTTAAACAGGAATATAAAGTCTATGAACAAGGCTCCTCCGGCGAATTTACGATTGTTAAGAATGTCGAAAAAATAGAGTTCAACGGGACAACTATGGATCTTGAGATAGGTACTTATTCAGAAGATACTCTAGTATAGCTATTGCCATGCATTAGAAAGCCTCAAGCCCAGCTTGAGGCTCAGATTGCTGACGAACCCCGCTTTTTCAAGCGGGGTTCTTTTTTCGGAGCGGCCGTAGGCCGCGATCGCGATATTTTTTGTTAGATAGCGTTCTGAAGTGAGTAAGGCTTAAATCGGCATACAGAGGCTAGTATTTGACTTATTTCTGCCTTATTTAGGCCCATTTTTCGCAGATAGCTCACCACCAACGCTATCTTCTTGATGTTTTGAGCGGCAGCGGCTAACCAACATTGCATTTGCACTTTTGCGAGACCGCGGTAGCGCGCGTAACGGTGGCCATGGTGTTGTTTTGCATCGGCGAAGCTTCGTTCTACTGTTTCACTTCGCCTCCGATACGTCTTCTTTCCGTAGCTAGAGAGTCGCATTTGATTGGCTCGCTCCACCGTCTCACTATAAAGGTGACGCGTTATGACCTTCTGCATATTTTCACTCTTAGTACAGTCGTCCCGAACGGGGCAAAACGCACATTGTTTCGGGTCTGAAGCGTATGAGCGATAGCCTGCGCGTGTTGTGGTTTTATAGATAAGTTCTTGCCCTTCTGGACAGCGATAGGTATCGGTCTCTTTTTGGTATTTGAAGTCTTTCTTCTTAAATTTGTTCTTAGTTCTTGATGGGCGGCGATACCCGAACACACCTAATATACTGCGGCGCTCGAGTGATTCAGCAACAGGCGCAGTGAAGTAACCTGCATCGATACCAACTGCGATAGGATTGAGGTTGAACTGCTCTAGTGTGTGATCGAGACGACGGATATAGGGCTGTGAGTCATTCACATTCCCCGGTGTTGCGTATGTGTCTACGATGATACCGTGCTTACCATCCACGGTTCGGTGGTCAAGATAGAAGAAGCCTTGAGGCTTATTGTCTCGTGTCATAAAGCCACTTTCAGGGTCGGTGGTGCTGACTTTAGTGTTTTTGACGTCTGTCTTTGGTGGCGTCTCTTTGAATGGATTTTTACCTTCAGATTCTCGGTCTGCAGCCACATCTTCATTCAGCATATCAAGATAAGCGCCTGCACTAACTGGACGCAGACGATTCATGTGCTTGTTCTTGTTAGCATTGGCTTTAAGGTGTGTACTGTCAGTGAAGAGCTCCTGTCCTGCGACTAAGCCTTTCTCCATCGCTTGAAGCACTATGTTGTTGAAGATGCGCTCAAAGACGTCAGTACCATTGAAGCGTCGAATTCGGTTCTGGCTTAACGTCGAAGCATGGATAACTTTTTCGGTCAGTGACATTCGTAAGAACCAACGATAAGCGACGTTCACTTCAATTTCTTTGACCAGTTGGCGCTCACTTTTGATGCCGAATAGGTAGCCAAGCAGAATGATTTTGAATAAACGCACAGGGTCTACGGGTGGGCGGCCATTATCTTTGCAGTATAGATGTGCCACTTCGTCTCTGATGAACTCGAAGTCGATGGCATTATCAATTTTACGAACGAGATGATTCTGTGGAACGAGCTGTTCCATGGTTACCATTTCGAGTTCGTATTGCTGAGGAGAAGGTTTTTGAAGCATATCGGAGTATCCATATTTCGATACTCCTATTAGATCAAAGGTCTAGCTTGAAAGCTAGACCTTTGTCAGCAGTCTGAGCCTCAAGCCCAGCTTGAGGCTTTTATAAACCCACCCCAAAAGTCAACGATCCCACCGTCTACGGGCGAGGGATGTCATACAATCCAAATTTACCTATTGCTAATGTTCAAGCACCAAGCTAGTTTTGTTGATGGTATTGTCAAAGACTTGTGGTGTTGTTGAGTCGTTTTTATGAAGTTTTCGGTAAAGTTATTGTTGTCACTTATCCTCGTGACCCTAGTAGTGATAAGCAGCTATCGGCTTTGGGGCGACCAAAAACGGCTTGTGGTATCGAGTGACAAATTTGGTTTCTTCGCGTCTAATGATCAGTTTCAAGGTGGCGAGAGTCTCTCTACGCTTAAGAAAATGGATCAAGGCGTTCAGCTCGATTGCACACTGAAGACAAGCGATTACGCTTGGCCTTATTGCGGCGTCTCTGTGCACTTTTACTCAGACCCCCAGATAGGGCTAGATCTTTCTGACTATCATACACTTGAACTTGATATCGATTACGATATCCCTCCTAATGACGACCGCTCTCTTCGAGTTTACTTTCGTAATTACAATCCTATCTACTCCAATATCCAAGATGAGTACACCCACAAATATAACGGCGTCACGCTACAAGCTGATGCAGGGAAAATCAGCATTCCGATGCGGAATTTCCAAGTGATGACTTGGTGGGTGGTCGACAATAAAATTCCTATCGCGCACGCAGCGCCAGAGTTTACCAATATCAATAAGTTTGAGCTCGCTACGGGTTCAAACTCAGCTTTGGGTGAGCACTCGATCAAAATCCACAGTATTACACTGGTGGGCCGTTATATTGCCGGAGAGACGCTGTTTCTGTTTATGTTGGGCGTGTGGATTGTGGTCGCGACAATTGCGCTCTTGTGGGAGCTACGTAACTATCAGTTAGGAATGGATCGCGAGAAACGCAGAGCAGGTTATTTGTCTCAAGTTAATCAACGCTTAGAGAGTGAGAACATTAAGTTCTCGGAGTTGGCACATAAAGACGAGCTCACGGGCATTCGTAATCGTCATGCAGTGCGCGCATGGCTGGAAAGGCAGCAGTTACAAGTTCAAACGTCTTCGATTGGTGTGCTGTTTATCGATATCGACCATTTTAAGCGTATTAACGACACTTACGGTCATGGCGTAGGTGATGATGTGCTGCGTGAGTTTGCTATGGTGCTTTCTGAACTCGTAGGCAGCAAAGACAAAGTTGTTCGTTGGGGCGGCGAAGAGTTCGTGGTGTTTTGCCTGCAAAAATCAAACAGCGAATTGGTGAAGATGGCTGAGCAGATACGTCACTATGTCCACGCACATCTATGGGTGCATGGTGACGAGATGAGTTGCAGTATTGGAGTGGCGCTAGGACAAAATCATCAGGTTTATGAGACCATCAATTTTGCCGACGATATGCTTTATGAGGCGAAACAGCAAGGGCGAAATTGTGTTAGAGCGGTAGAGGTTAGTATCTGATCGGCTTGATTGAATAAAGGTTAGCTCAATGAAAGGTTATGGCTCTTTATCTTGTTCAAGCTGTTTATCAGAGTCTTGATTTGGAGCGATTTCAATTTTCGAAGCTTCTTCTATCTCCGAGTCACTATCCGAGTTTGTCACAATCGGCTCTTTAGGACCAAGAAAGCGCGGTTGAGTATGCATGACATACAAGTCGAGCAGCGCTTTAGTCCTTGCAAACACTTCTCGTAGTCTTACCGAATACCCTGACTTAGACACTGGGCCTGCGACCGCAAGGCATTGGGCGTTGATGTCGTAATACTGAGCGATAAACAGAGCGCGTTCACAGTGGAACTTCTGCGTGATGATTAAAAAGTTGTCGGTATCGAAAATTTCTTTGGCGCGAACAATGGAGTCAAGGGTACGAAACCCCGCGTAATCGAGGTGAATTGCAGGCTCAGGTACATTTGCTCTGAGCAAATCCCGCTTCATTGTCCATGGCTCGTTGTAGGAGCGGTGGGCATTATCACCACTGAGCAGAAAGTGCGATACCTTGCCTTCGTCATAGAGTTCGATAGCAGCATTAATACGATGAGCATAGTACTCATTGAGTGTGCGGCCTAGATATTTACTGGTGCCAAGCACGACGGCCACTTGAACATTATCTATCTCAGAAATAGAGGTAAACAGTTGGTCTTTGGCACGCCAACTTATCCAGCGGTCAATCGCCATTACCACAACGGCAACAGCGATCACAGCGAAAATGAGCAGACGAACCCCACGCTTCAATAGTGAAACTAGAGCGTCACGTTGCCACATTTCCTTATCAAATTTAAAGGTCACTAAATCTGTCGATTCCTTTGAGCCCAAATGCCGATACCTATAAAGCTTAAAACCACAATAGAGAACATCAAACCCGGTTCGATGTTGTTGAGTGTATTCTTTAACACTGGTGTGGCTTTAATGATGATCAATCCATAACCAAATGCGTTAAGAAGTATAAAACAGACTGTTCGAATTACGAAATTAGTATCACGTAATGCGTTACGCATCAAACGATTAATGTCGGCGCCGAGCACGACTAGCGTGCAAGCGACTAAAGCGGTAGCAATTTCCAGAAGATAAGGTGAAATAAACTGTCCACCAGGCGCAAAGACATCAAACATAATTGGGTTCCTTTTCGTGTTCTGAGCGCTCAATTAGACAAAAAAAAGGCTCTTGATAACAAGAGCCTTTGTGTGACATTGATTCCGGTTAGAACGCCGAACGCTTATATTTGCGATACACAGGCTGCCAGAAGTTCTCTTCAATAGCTTTTAGCAGTGTCTCGTCAGTGCACTCTTTCGCGACACCTTGCTCAATCGCTTTTTTAGCAACAGCGTAAGCAATACGTTTTGATACCAAGTGGATCTCTTCTAGAGGCGGCAATAGCTGACCAGAGCCTTTTTGTGCCAGTGGTGAGCATTCAGCAAGTGCACGGCTTGATTCCATTAGCATTTCATCGGTAACGCGAGAAGCTTGTGCTGCTAATACGCCCAGACCGATGCCTGGGAAAATGTAGCTGTTGTTACACTGTGCGATTGGGTAAGTTTTGCCCTCGACAACAACAGGGTCAAATGGGCTACCCGTTGCAACCAATGCTTGGCCTTGAGTCCAACGCAGAATGTCGTTTGGCGTCGCTTCAACGCGGCTCGTCGGGTTCGATAGTGGGAACACGATAGGACGTTCGCAGTGCTGGTGCATCTCTTGGATGATCTCTTTGCTAAACAGGCCTGGTGCGCCTGAAACGCCGATAAGAACGGTTGGCTTCGCGTTCTTAATCACATCATGCAGTGAGAAACCTGAATTATCTGATTCCCAGTTTTGCGTGTGGCTGTGCTTTTGCACTAAACGCTGCTGAAAGTCGAGCAGGTTTGGCATGCCTTCTTGCAGCAGACCCCAACGGTCAACCATGAACACTTGTGAGCGAGCCTGCTCATCGCTGATACCTTCAGACACCATTTGCGCGACGATAGCTTCTGCAATACCACAGCCAGCAGAACCTGCACCTAAGAAGGTAACGCGCTGCTCAGAGAGTTTGCTTCCCGCTGCCTTACAGGCCGCAAGCAGTGAACCTACGGTTACGGCTGCCGTACCTTGAATGTCATCGTTGAAGCAGCAGATACGATCTTTGTAACGCTCAAGAAGTGGCATAGCATTTTTCTGTGCGAAGTCTTCAAACTGAACGAGTGCATCAGGCCAGCGACGCTGAACGGCTTGGATAAAGTCTTCAACAAACGCACGGTATTCATCACCCGTAATTCGTGGGTGACGCCAGCCCATGTACATAGGGTCAGCAAGACGCTGCGGGTTGTTGGTGCCCACATCAAGAACGATAGGTAGCGTGTAAGCAGGGCTGATACCACCACAAGCGGTATAGAGCGCCAGTTTACCGATAGGAATACCCATACCACCGATACCTTGGTCGCCTAGGCCAAGAATACGCTCACCATCGGTCACTACGATAACTTTTACGTTGTGGTTACGAGCGTTGTTTAGCAGATCATCAATGCGATCACGGTTTGGATACGAGATAAATAGACCACGCCCACGACGATAAATGTTTGAGAAGTTCTCACACGCTGCACCAACGGTTGGTGTATAGATGATAGGCATCATCTCAGTGATGTGATTTTGAACTAAACGATAGAAAAGGGTTTCGTTCGTGTCTTGGATGTTACGCAGGTAAATGTGCTTATCCATGTCATTGTCAAAGCTGGTGTACTGCTTGTAAGCGCGATCCACTTGCTCTTGAATGGTTTCAGTGGTTTCTGGAAGTAGGCCTTCTAGGTTGAAGGACATTCTTTCTTCTGAAGTGAAAGCACTGCCTTTATTGAGCAATGGTGTGCTAAGAAGCGCAGGGCCTGCGTAAGGAATATAGAGTGGTCGTTTGTTGTTGTTCATTAGGTTACCTGATATGGGAACAGTCATTCGGGAAGTCGGAACAATTAGGGCGTTAATTTAACACATTTAGGGTGGGTTAGCGAAGTGCAAATGTTAACTAATTGTAGAATTTATCAGGGAAAAATCCGGCGCTTAGCGCGACTGTCACTGCAACTGCGGCATGGTTCGGGGTATACTCTGCGCAAACATGAGAAACCACTGACATATCCATGATCTTACCTATCGACGCCATCGAACACGACGTTAAAAACGCACTCACTCATTCGCACCTAATTGTTGAAGCAGAGACCGGCTCCGGCAAATCAACCAGACTACCAATTTGGGCGATGGAGCAGGGCAGGGTGCTGGTGGTTGAGCCTAGGCGTATTGCCTGTACGTCGTTGGCAGAGTTTGTTGCCGAATCGCTGGGCGACAAAGTGGGTGGGAAAGTCGGTTACGCGATTAAACTCGAGAATCGATATTCAGAGGACTCGAACATTGTGTTTGTCACCCCAGGTGTTGCATTGCGCTGGTTTGCTGAAAATCAGCTGGCGGATTTTTCTGTCGTGGTGGTGGATGAGTTCCATGAACGTCGCTGGGATACTGACCTGCTGGTCGCTCTGCTGCAACAAAAACAGAGTCATCGCACCATTATTACTTCGGCAACCATTGAAGGACAGAAACTGGCGAACTATTTCGGTGCGAAACGACTTGTTGCCAGCGGACGAGTATATAAGGTCGATGTTACCCACCTTCGGGAAGACAGTCGCCAGCTTCCAGATAGTCGCTATCTTGATAGTCGAATCAAACAAGAGCTCGAACTGCGCTTGGAAGAAACTCAAGGCGATGTATTGGTTTTCTTGCCGGGAAGAAAAGAGATCCAGCAGGTGAAAAGTACCCTTGCCGCCCTCTGTGAAAGCCGCGATATACTCGTGACTCCACTGCATGCTTCGGTGAGCGATGAGGAAAGAGCGCTGGCAATGACAGTGCAATCGAAGCAAAAAGTGGTGCTAGCGACCAATGTAGCAGAAACCTCGTTAACCATTCCCAATATCGCGTTGGTGATTGATTCAGGACTGGAACGCCGTAATGTTCAGCGTAACGGTCAAACGACTCTTATGCTTACACATATATCAAAAGCAAGCGCAGCCCAGCGTGCAGGACGAGCAGGACGCGTTATGAATGGCGTTTGTGTGCGTTTGTATGGAGAACATGCGGCTCTAGAGTCCGTTACGCCCCCAGAACTCCAGCGTGAGTCCATCGTCGAGCCAATGCTAGCAGCAGCAGTATGTGGCCACCGTCTTGAAACACTGTCGTTTATTGATTCGATTCCGGAGAAATCCCTCACCAGTGCAAAGGCGCAGCTCCTTGAGTTAGGTGCGATTGACCAAAATGGGATTACAGCTCACGGCCACAAACTTGCTCCATTGCCGATTGATACTGTTTATGCGGATTTGGTCACCAAAATGCCCACTAGGGTGCTAAAAGAGGTGATGATTGATCTTACGGCGGCGATTTGCACTACAGGCAGACTATATCAACTAACCAGCAACGAAGAGGTGCTGGAGCGACTTGAGCAAGAAGAAAGATATGGTTGTGATGGTGAGTTGATGGTGGGATTGGTACGAGGTCGGCGCTACTCAGGCGTTACTGTGGATCCAGACGCGCTGCGTGAGGCGCAAGGGTTATCCGATCAAATGCGCGCTGCCTTTGAATTGCCCGCGCTGGAAGTGGCTTCTCGTTACGACAGAGGGCAGTGGCTTGCCGAGATGATAAATGCAAACCCAAAACTGGTGTTTGTCCGACGTGAGCGCAGGCGCGATGCCTTTGGTAATGGTCATATCGAAGTTTTACTGGGTAGAGCTAGCCGTTTGAAAAATCACTCTGAGGCCGCGTTAGTGCTGTCGACGCACTCTCTACCAGGTAGAGGTGTGAAACAAACTATGACGTTAGGGACGCTCATGATTCCTGTGGATCTCGCTATGTTGCGGGAACAAGGAATCGGACAGTGGGAAGCTGGGGAAGCTGAACAGACGGAGCAAGGCCTAATTAGCCACGAGCATTTTGTGTATGCTGGACGTACTATCGGTCATCGTATCGGTCAACCTCAGGGAGAGGCTGCACTTGAAGTGATCACCAAGGCGATAGTTGACGGTCATTTGTTTCCAGGGCTTGCACTCGCAATTAGCCAACAGATGCAACATTGGCAGCTCTATCAGGATTTGGGATTAGCAGAGGGAGGTGGTAGCGGCACCGTTTCCACCGTTGAGCAATGGTTCTATCATCAGTTGGCTGAGCTCGGTGTCGAGAACCAAGAGGATCTTGACTTGATTGACGCCAGTGACTTTCAGTTTGAAGGGATCCCAGAGTGGGAATACCAAGATTTTGCAGAGAAATACCCGTTAACTGTGCAGCTTAGTGGGCTGACATTGTCAGTACATTATTTTGGTAAAGGAAAATTGGTGGAAGTGAGCTACCAATCTGGTTCGCGAAAAGAAGATCCAAGACGCAAAGAATTGCCTGCTTGGTCGGGGTGGCGGGTCAAATATCGCAAGGCAAGCCGAGTGTTGGATTTGCGGTAAATGGTTCGGGCTTCGAATTAAATAACCATAAGAAACGATAGAGTGCACAACAGGTTACACAACAGAGTGGCGTTTGATGTTTGTATGTTCAAGAGATGTTGCGAGTTGGGTTTTTATATCACTTTTCTATGCGTTATATGGCTATAAAAGACTATTTTTATATATCCCATTGCTATATAAGCGAGTATGAATAATAGTAATTAGCGAGCATTCTGCAATCGGGAGTGAAGATGTGTGATGATAAAAAATCGCCAGTGGAGTTTGATTACACCAGTTTTCTCGGCGAATCGTGCAGTAAAAAATGGACTTTCCTCGAAGCTATTGCTTCGGTGGCTCCTGTGTTTGGTGAAGCGTGGAAAGAGACAACGAAGCAAGACAGTGATCCAGACAGCCGTCTATGGCAAATTGCCTTGCAGTCGCTCTCTAGCCGCCGTAGTGACGAATCTAATTTGGTATCGTTGATCCGTATTGCAAGGGATGAGCATATCGAACGTTTGCAAGTCATCATGCCATATTCACTAGAGCCGGAACAAATCAGCAAGATACAGAATAAGGCGAATGCAGTAATTACCGCGCTGCCGGATGATGATGTGCTTATCGCGGAAATTCAAGCGTAGTTATTTAAAATATAAAGAGGGGAGCCCATGGCTCCCCTCTTTATTAATGATTTCACTGAGGCTTAATCGGCTATCAAATCGTATTCAGTACGCAGAATATCAATGATCTCTTGCTTTGGATTCTCGCTCAATGTGATTGGGCGTCCAGTGATTTTTTCAGCAATGCCTGTGTAGGTGCGAGAAACATCCATCAATGCCTCTAGTGGCAGCGCGTTGTCCTTTGCCAATGCTTCACGCTCTGGCATACGCTCTTTGTTAAGCAGAATGTCTGGATCAGGGAAGTGGTTAAGTAGGAACTGGCGGAAACCTTCTTTTGAATTTTCCACAATCTCACCTTGCTGATAAGCGTTGGTGTCCCAAATGCGTGATGAATCTGGCGTACCAACTTCATCCATGTAGATCAGTTTTTCATTGCCTTTAGAGTCAGTCACATAGCCAAACTCAAATTTGGTATCAACAAACGTTTGGTCAATTGCTTCAAGGGCTTGGCTAATCACACCAAAACCATCTTTCAATAGCTTTTCGTAGCTGTCGATGTCGTTAGCACTTGAGAAATTAAACGCTTCGAAGTTGTCGCTGATGTTTTGGCGCGTGATGTTCACATCATCGGCTTCTGGTACACCTGGAATGCCGCGCAAAATGCCTTTTGTAGATGGTGTAATGAGAATTTCATCCAGTTTAGAATCTTTCTCTAGACCCTCTGGCAAGGTAATACCACAGAACTCACGTTCACCTTTTTCATACGCACGCCACATTGAGCCTGTGATGTATTGACGGCAGATAGCTTCAATCATTACCGGTTTGGCTTTTTGAACGATCCACACGAATGGGTGAGGGATATCAAGAATATGGCTGTCAGCGAGGCCGTTGTCTTTGAAAAGTTGGAACCAGTGGTTAGAGATGGCGTTAAGCGCAGCACCTTTACCAGGAACGCCGCGAAGATCGCCTTCACCGTGCCAAATACAATCAAACGCAGAAATACGGTCACTGATGACCATAATCGCTAGCGGCGCATCTTCTGCCACATCGTAGCCTTTTTGTTTGATTAGGCGGCGGCTATCTTCTTCAGTCAACCAATAGACAGAACGTACCTTGCCACTGTGTACAGGCTTATCGGTACGGATTGGGAGATCGTCGTTTACGGCTAGAACTTGATCAGCAAGACTCATGGAGACATTCCTATCTGGTTTACAGTCGCGATACTGGGCGACAACAAGTGGAAGAGTGGAATCACTCATAATTGCCACGCATCATACCAGAACTGTTTGATCCTGCCAGAGAAAAAGCAAACGTTTGCGCAATTAGTTATTAAACTAACGTTAATCGATGAAAAAGTACGCTTTGATAAGAGAAAAACTTTACGTAACAGACTGGTAATAAGTGACTTGCTATAGAACTAAGTACAGGAAGAACAGGATAAACAACAACGCGAATGATGGCCCATCGTCAAGCGCCTAAGGGGCAGTGAGTCCGTAGATGCTTGACGATGAATTTAAGAATTAGTGCAGGTAATGCTCACCAGATAGGAAAATCACTTCACATTGATGGCCTAGTGCTAATGCATTCAAAGTCGCTTGCTGCTGAGTCGTGAATGAGCCATTGGCGATGATGGCACAGGCATTACCAGAGCGAATGGCTTTTTCTACTACCTGATACTGGGTAAGACTTGCCGATGGCTTCATTTGTACCATGTGATTGCCAAGCTTATGGAAATGCAGAACTTGGCTTGTTGACGGGCGAGGGCACTCTGCTGTTAACAAAATCCATTGAGGTCTAGAGGTTAATTGCGACAACTTTTCAAGGATCTCATCCTGGATCCCACGTTGTGCAGCCGCACTGTCAAATGAAGTGTATGAGCGTGAAACATTGTATCTAGACTGCATTGAATTGTTGATTAACATAACCCTGTTCCTTTATACATGTTGTATGGATATACAGTAGTTTTTTGCAGGGGAAAGATCAAGCACTTTTTGAGCACTAATTCTTCAAGTGAATTTAAAGTCATGTTTTTATTGGTATTTATTTTCTAACAGAATGGAATGTTTGGTAAAGGTTTCTCGCTATACAGTACTGGCCATAAAAAACTACTGTATAAACGACCTGTACAAAAACACGGTTCATGTGACTAGAAGAAAATCGAAACTAGGAAAAGAAGGGGAAGTGAAAGCCTTTGAGCTCGTCGTATTTGGGAGGCAGAAACTAAAACGCCTCTGAGGGCAGAGGCGCATTGCGGTTATTGTTGAGCGTTTGCTCGATTTCTAAATTCGATTTCTGCTTGATTGAACTGTCTGACGTCCATAATGGCGAAACTCAAACACTTTTCACATGAATGATGGTGTTTGCCATCGATGTACTCGTGTTTGGTGACAAAGCTAGGTGCATGGCACCAATCGCAGATATCTTGTTTGGTGAATGTATACATGTTTACTCCCCACCCTTATATGTACGTTAGTACGGAGTTGTACTCGGTACGGGTGTTATTTTCGGGACTTATTATGACACAAAAACAAGTCTTTTGTTAAATTAATGTTTCAAAAAGGCGTACTTAGACGCTTTTGGTTATATTTTAGTCGTTTTTAATAGCGTTAGTGCTTGGACTGAAGGTTGGCGGTCAGTGTATTTAACGCGAGGTTAAGCTGTTTCATTTCCTCTTCACTACCTTGAGCATCTGGATGGTAGATGCGGCTCAGTTGTTTGTAGCGAGTCTTTAACTGCTTAGCGTTCAAAGGCTGATTCGGTTCAAATCCAAAGCGCAAATAGGCGTCTCTAAGAGGGGATATAGGTTGTGCAGTAGGTGGGGCTGTGCGCATTTGATCATTGGCGAGTTTGAGTTGGCGCTGCAACTGCTGAATATAAAGCTGCTGCTTGTTAAGTTGGCTCTGCAACTGTTCTGTCGCGTTCTGATGATTGGTGCTGATTGTTTGGGTTTGTTCAAGCGCCTGAGCTTGGCGGTGTCGATAGGATAATAGGGCCACCAATGCCACGATGACAAATAGATAAACCAGATGTAACCAGCCGCTGAATCCGGAATCGCCTTCTAGCAAAGCTGTGGTATTAGTAGAACTTGTATTTTGCTGGTTTGCTTGCTCTTGCTGTTTAAGTGCCTCGATTTGTCGCAATTGCTGTGCATTGTATTGTGCTTGCAGAGCCTCCTCGTAGGCATCTTGGTAGCTGTCAGAAGCATCTTTAGCGAGCGAGTACCAAAGTACGGCTTGGTCTTCGTCTGCAATCTCAGGTGAACCTTGTTGATAGAGTTTAGCGACTTTCCCTAATGCCGTTGCATCACCGTTTACCGCCAGTTTAGTATACAGTAGTAAGGCTTTCGCGGGATTGGCTTGTACGCCACGACCAAACTCTAACGCTTGCGCGTAATTGAAGGTCGCTGCAACGTGATTGTTTTCACTGGCTTGCTGATACCAATACGTGGCTTTACCAAGGTCGCGTTTGACTCCTTCACCTGTTTCATAAGCGAGTCCCAACTGATACTGGGCATCAGCGTTGTTGAGATTGGCTTGCTGTTCAAGGTGGGAAAGCGAAGACCACGCCGGAGCGGAAAACCAAGCACAGGAAAGCAGCACGTAACATACAACTTTAAGTAAGCGTCTTGGCATCAAAGGTACACTCCGGATAGGCGCAACCGTGATGGTCGCGCTGGTGAACTGGGAGGTTTATTTAAGCAGTTTTGGCGCTTGGGCACCATCGATAGGGCGGTTTACTGAGATCTTACGACCTTTTTTCAATCCCACTTCGTAGTCGGCGGTGATGTTTTTCATCGCTTCTTTGAGCTGCTGCTTGAAGGTTTCGCGATCGATGTTTTTGAACTCTTTATCGATGTAGTTATTGATCTTATTAGTGGACTCATCATCCGGTGCGATAACAGGAAGCTTTTCAAGCGCGCCTTCAATCCAGCCAGAGACAAATGAATTCACGCGTCGCGTCACTTCGGTATTCGCAGTGCCAGAGCCTGCAAAGCTATTGCGGAACTGACCTGTATGTTCATTCATTTCACGGTAGATAATATCAAACGCGAATGCGGCGAAAATGGCGCGATCGGCCTCACCAATAAACTCGACGCGCTTAAGGCCTTTGTGGTTCAGTAACACCGCTTCAACACCAAACTTAGTGTTAATACCGCGAATAACGCGGAGTAGCGTAGAACTGATGGTAGTTGGCAGTAGATGTGTCGATTGTGTTTTGCCCATTTTAATGAACTCGATATCGTCTTTATCGAGGCCATACTTAAGCATCAGTCTATGCGCCATTTTGATGGCGTTTGCTGCTTCATTGACGTTTGCAGAGTTGCCAAGCTCTAGGCACTTAGCAATCTTTTTAAGGGCTTTTTGTTTATCCATCGACAATCTGAAATCTCTATACCGCGGAAGAAAAAACGGGCGCTTATTTTAGCGACTTTTGTGCGAAAGGGGAAGAGCATCATAGCCAGAGGGTACGTTGATGAAATGGGGAGAGAGGGAGATTCTTACTGAGCGGGTCGCCCAAGTAACAGGGAGTCACTTGGGCATACAATCAAGGAAGCCGGAGACTTAAATACCGAGTTCGTCGAGCAAGTCTTGACTGTTGTCAACCGTTTCTGATTTTGACGCGTCTTTCTCCGCTTGCTTGGAGCGCGCTTGTTCAATAATTGCGTCTGGGCATTCGTCCGGCTGGACTTCAAACTCTTCCATTTGGATGAATTCGGTTTTATCCATTGCAAACTCAAGATAGAAAATGTTGTTGTTTTCGGTGGAGAACGTCACACGGCGTGCTTGAGGGCGCTCTAGATTGGTGTCGACCGATAAAACGACTTGCTTGTTGATAGACAACATTTTCGGTTGGTTTTGAGTAATGTTGGTTTGTAGCTCTTTACGTACCTTGTTGGTGAAGTCACCGACAAGTTGGTTCATCAGCTCGCCCAGTACATCGCCCACTTCGTCTGAGTTGTGGTGAATCGCGAGCTCTTCTTCAGGCATGCCCATGTTGCGCATGTAGTTGGTATAAAGCTCAAGCGCCGCTTTAGAGGTAAAGTTAATCACCACCAATCCAGAAAATCCGCCATCGAATAAAACAAAACAGCCGTAGTCAGGCTTTAGTGTGGTTTTTGTTATCTTCTGCACCATCGCTGAATAGGTGACACTCGATTGTGTCGCTGAGGTTAGGACGGTAGAGACCGACTGACAGAGTTTGAGCAGAATATCTTCTGTAGTGATTACTTTTGTTTTTTTCATTGGGAACCGCTTGATGTAATGATGTCTTCCATAGGTTTAGAAGTGTGTCATGAAGCTTAGTTATTGAAAAGGCATAAAACAGGGTGGTTGGTTATGAGTTTCCGATTTGATCACACTTTTAGTTGTTGTAAAGTGACGGGATAAGTAAAATCGATGTGCTTTCAGCAACGTATAAGACGTTATTAATGGTTCGTCACACGGCTACTACGAAAGCATTCATATAATTTACTCCTTTGCTGAGTGGATCGGCAGACTTAAGGGGCAGGAAGCTAAATGTTACCAAGATTAGATACTCAAACCGATATTCATCCCACCGTGCAGGTGTTCCTTCAGCAGCTAGAAGCAAGTGGCTTTAGCGGCGATGTTGAAACTCAGTACTCCAGCCGTTTGGCTGTGGCTACCGATAACAGTGTTTATCAAAAGTTGCCACAAGCGGTTATTCATCCAAGAACAACCCAAGATGTTCAGTTGATAGGCCAACTGGCTAATCAAGATAAGTTTAGCTCGGTGACCTTTTCGCCACGGGGCGGCGGTACGGGCACTAATGGCCAGTCGCTGACTTCGGGTGTGGTGGTTGATTTGTCCCGCCATATGAACAAGGTACTCGAAATCAACGAAGATGAAGGTTGGGTAAGGGTACAAACTGGTATCGTTAAGGACGCCCTTAACGACGCGGTGCGTCCGCACGGTTTTTTCTTTTCTCCGGATCTTTCCACCAGTAATCGCGCCACATTAGGCGGTATGGTGAATACCGATGCCTCTGGTCAAGGATCGCTGAAATACGGTAAAACGTCTGATCATGTGCTCTCTTTGCAAGCGGTATTTGCTGATGGCTCGGTTTTAGAAAGTGATGGCTCAGGAGCGCTGTTGGTAACGGGGAGTTTTGCTGAACAAGCACTGGATGTGAGTAAGTTGGTGTGTCAGTCACAGCGTGCTCTTATTGATGAAAAGTTTCCCCCCCTTAACCGCTTTCTGACCGGATACGATTTAAAAAACGCTTACCAACCACAAACCGATGAGTTTGATTTTACCCGTATCCTCTGTGGCGCCGAGGGCTCCTTGGCATTCATTACCGAAGCGAAGCTTAATCTTACGCCAATCCCCAAAGCGCGAACGCTCATCAATGTTAAGTACAACAGCTTTGATTCGGCGCTGCGTAACGCACCATTTATGGTGGAAGCCAACGCTCTGTCTGTGGAAACGGTAGACTCAAGAGTTCTTAATCTTGCTAAGCAAGATATTGTTTGGCACACCGTTAGCGACTTGATCAGTGATGTTCCTGGTAAAGAAATGCAGGGCCTCAATATGGTTGAGTACGCAGGGCAAGATGAGGAAGAAGTGGCGCGCGCAGTCAAAGCGCTGACGAATAGTCTCGATGAGAAACTGAAAACCGAACAAGACGGCATTATTGGTTATCAAATTACTAATGATGTCTCGAGTATTAGCCGTATTTATAACATGCGCAAAAAAGCCGTCGGTCTTCTTGGAGCAGTGAAGGGGAGCGCGAAGCCCATTGCCTTTGCAGAAGATACCTGTGTGCCGCCGGAAAACCTTGCTGATTTTATAGCGGATTTTCGTACCTTGCTTGATGGCCACAACCTTAACTATGGTATGTTTGGTCACGTAGATGCGGGTGTATTGCATGTAAGGCCAGCATTGGATATGTGCGACCCGACTCAAGAAGCACTCATGCATCAGATCTCCGATGAAGTCGTGGCGTTAGTTGCAAAATATGGCGGCTTAATGTGGGGCGAGCATGGCAAAGGCTTCCGCTCTGAGTACGGCCCTGAGTTTTTCGGTGACCAGTTGTTTAACGAACTGCGCCGTATTAAGTCCGCTTGTGATCCACTCAATAAGATGAACCCAGGTAAGATTTGTACTCCACTAGAAAGTAACGACGAGCTAGTGAAAGTGTCTGATGTCAAACGCGGAACCTACGATCGCCAAATTCCGGTTCAAGTACGAGATAGCTTTTCCCAAGCAATGGAATGTAATGGCAATGGTTTGTGCTTCAACTACGACACCGCCTCTCCTATGTGCCCTTCTCTGAAGGTTACAGCAGATCGTCGCCACTCGCCAAAAGGGCGAGCTGGATTGGTACGAGAGTGGTTACGACAGTTGTCAGAGCAGGGGTTCGATGTCATAGAGCTTGAGAACGCGACCAAACAGTCTTCAAGTGCGAAAGGCCTGATTGAAAAGTGGCGCAATACGTTTAATAAGCGCCATGAGTATGACTTTTCTCATGAAGTGTACGAAGCGATGAATGGCTGTTTGGCGTGTAAAGCGTGTGCTAGCCAATGCCCAATCAAAGTTGACGTCCCTAGCTTTAGAGCTCGCTTCTTAAACTTGTATTACACTCGCTATCAGCGCCCTGCCAAAGATTATTTGGTCGCGAATATCGAGACATTGCTGCCTTACATGGCGAAAGCGCCAAAAGTTGTCAATTTTGCGTTGAAACAACCCTTGGTGCAGAAGCTCACCGAAAAGTCTGTGGGTTATATCGATGCCCCTTTGTTGTCGGTACCGACACTCAAAACTCGCATCAAGCATCAGCCAGTTTCTGAGTTCAACCTCGAGCAACTTCAAGCTATTCCTGCAGCGCAGCGTCAGGATTATGTGTGCATTGTTCAAGACCCATTCACCAGTTTTTATGATGCGCAAGTGGTGGAAGATTTCGCCAAACTGATTTTAAAGTTGGGTAAAAAACCGGTGATGTTGCCGTTTAAGCCCAATGGTAAGGCAAGTCATATCAAAGGCTTTTTGGCGCAGTTTGCGAAGTCTGCCCAAAATACAGCAGATTTTCTTACTCAAGTCGCTGCCCTAGAGATACCATTGGTAGGTGTTGATCCAGCGTTGGTGCTTTGTTATCGCGATGAATACATGGAAATCCTAGGTGAATCACGAGGCGAATTTGATGTACTCACCGTACATGAGTGGTTAACACCAATGCTTGTGAACATTGAGCCTAGTCACGGGGTAGATGAGGCGGACTGGTATCTATTTGCTCACTGTACCGAGAAAACTAAAATGCCAAATGCGGAGAAAGAGTGGGGCGCAATATTCCAACACTTTGGTGGTCGCTTGACGACAGTTCCGGTCGGTTGCTGTGGTATGGCGGGCACCTTTGGTCACGAATCGGATAAGTTACAAATGTCGAAAGACATATATGGCTTAAGTTGGGGACCAAATATGGATAAGCTCCCCAAAGAACGCTGTTTGATCACTGGCTATTCGTGTCGAAGTCAAGTGAAGCGTTTTGAGCAGACTGCCACACAACATCCGTTGCAAGCGGTGCTGCAACTTATGAGTTAGTCATTTCTTAAAGCGTCCTATGGGACGCTTTTTTTAGGTGTTTGAGTAACATCAAGGAGTCGATATTGAAGGCGTTAGAGCTTAAAGTTCCACCGGTTTTGGTTTTTCTGATCATTGCTGCTTTGATGTACTTTATTGCATGGTACGACAATGGTTGGCTGTACACCTACATTCCACTCAAAACTGTGTGGGCGTTGGGGCTATTTATTCTTAGCGGTATTGTTGGCGTGTCTGGCGTGGTCGAGTTTAGGCGAGCTAAAACGACCGTCGATCCTACCAAGCCGAATAAAGCCAGCTGTGTAGTGGACAGTGGTATCTTTTCGAAAACCCGCAACCCCATGTACTTGGCTCTGTTTACATTACTGCTTAGTTGGGGGTTTTGGCTCGAAGATGGTTTAGCGCTGACGTTATGTTGGCTGTTCATCCCTTATATGAATCGATTCCAAATCAAACCAGAAGAGCGGATCCTTGAATCGATGTTTGGAGAAGACTATCGCCAATATAAAGCGAAAGTAAGACGCTGGATATGATGTAGGTGACATCCGCTGAACAAACTAAAAAGCCCCGTCACTTATGGCGGGGCTTTTGGGTATACGATTGAAATCTTTTAGCTTAGCTGTTCTAGAAAGTAAGCTTTACGCTCATTAAAGCGGGAAACGAGATCATCGACTGCATCGGTATCGTATGGTTTTAGGCCGCTCGCAACCATGCGTTTAATGCCTTTGCCGACAACGGCACCGTCTTCTTTAAACGCGAAGTTGAGAGTTACCACGCCACGCTTGCCTTCGACATCGAACGTCGCGCCGGTAAACTCGACCTCTGGATGCTGTAGATCCAAACGTTCGAATTCTACTTCCATGCTTTCGTAAATGACCAATGGGCGCTGGCAGTTGATCATCATTTGCTCTTGTTCCATCAAAGGAACCATAATGTGCGGGAAATTCATTCCAGAGAACTGCACGTAATTGGTCACAACGTGCTCAATGAACGCACTGTCATGACTTACTTCACCGCTGTGAGTCATCTGCAAGTATTCTTTTCCAGCCGTATCAACAAGTGCGCTCTCATGCGCGCCTTTCTCGATTACATTCAAGGCAACGCCGTCACCCACCATACCAGAGAAATCAAAGCGCATTTTCTGGCTGATGCCTTCTTTTTGAAGTAACACTGCGAATAGCAGGTCCCCTGGTACACAGAAGCGCTTGTTATCTTCGTCATGAATAGGGTTGAAGTCACCTGCGACCTTTTTTGCGAAATGGCTTGCTTGTTGACGGGTGAACTCAAACTGATCGTTGTTGGTTGATACGTATGGTGCTAGAAACATAATACTCTTAGGTTTAACTCAATTGCTGGCGATTATATATGAATATTTCATTCTACTGGTTCATCCAGTGGAAATTTTACTTAGAATTGGCGGGGTTAAGTTGGTTGTTTGAGGCACAGTACTCATTTTTTGGTGAATAACTGTTGGAATAAAGCTAGGAGGCGACTGTTGCGCCTCCTAGCTATGCACATAAATTAGGATTATGCGGAGGCGGTTTCTGATGGGGCAGGCTTGGAAATCATTACCAACACCGCGATGCACAGCAGTGCGACAACAATGCCACCTAAAGACAGCGTAAACACAGAAGCATAACCAAACAGGTCGATAGACATACCCGCCAACATCGCACCTATGCCAAAGCCGCCAGCCATACAAAGCATCAACAAACCTTGAGTTAACGCCGGTGAGTTCGGGCTCAGTCTTCCAGCGATAGCAGGGATGATCATGTCATTCCAAGACATCGCTTGCATTAGCACAACAAGTAAAGCGATGGGTAATAGGGCATTAACATCGTGACCTGCGGTTAACCAGAAAATTGAACCAACCACTAAATACATCGCTTGCGCGGCATACCAAACCATAAATGGACCACTTTTTTGCATCCAGCGGCCCGCAGATTCAAGCATGAAGATACTGATCACCGCGGAAACGGCCATGCCAAGTGCCGAGTTACCAATCTCTACGTGGTACACCTCTTTTATAAGCAGCGGCCCGAGTTCCATAAGGTTGGAAGAAAGAAACATCGAGAAAAATACCGCCAACAAGAACAGAAACCAAGGCATCGCCTTTTTGGTGCTGCTAGTGCTTGCGTGTTCCACATCCGTCGTTTCAGCTTGTAGAGTCTCGCTTTCAACGGCTGGTGGCGGTGCAATTGTCACCATAACTAGAACTATAAGAACAAGTGCCATTAGAATCAGCAGCTGATCAGTGCTGCTCACCGACATCCAGTCGGCGAGAGCGACCAATAAACCTGTCACAACAATGCCGAAAAATTGGCATTGGTAGAGACTTGCGAGGCCGCGCCCTTCCTGCTGTTGATTCTTGCTCGATGCAATGACAAAGGTAGGGTTAAGTACCAACAGAGCGACACTACCGACGCCAATTAAGGCACCGACAATCCAGTAAATAGTGGTAGAGGTTTCAGCAAAGTAGAGGGTCAATAGCGCGATAAAGTGGGTTAACAGAGCGAGGCGCTGGAATATTCGATGACAGGAGAACTTATCGGCCAAGCCACCGATGAGTGGAGCGAGCAAACCCGCGCCCCCAATCAAAGCCATCACTTGACCAAGCAAAGCGCCGCTGGCGGTTCTTTCAATGATGATAGGATTAAGCAAAATAGCAATGCCTACCCATTGTACAATCCCAAGTGAAGCCTGGGCAAAATGCCATAAACGAACACCTTTCATAAGCTGTGACCTTCTACTAATAATTTACTCATGAATTTTCAAGTATCCAGCTTGAGATACAAGTAACATACTCTGAGTTACCTTCTCACATTCGAAGATGTGTTACCTTGTTAGATTAATATTTCGAACTAGAACCAGTGGCATTAGTGGTCGAGTATCAATAAGTCAGTGATCTGTTGCACTTCTTACATGTTCATCTAAGTTTATTAGACGCAAGCAAGTGTTATCTTTGCATTTGAATCATTGCCAGAAAGGAATGTAGCAACAAAGGAGAATCGCTATGAAAGGTGGAAACCTGATCTCGTATTTTTTATGGGCATCCATCGCGCCAGTCGCTTTGATGGGATGTGCTAAATCTGAGCCAGAGCCGGTTGGCATGGCGAACCCTGCGGCAGTGTATTGTGAAGAACACGGTGCTTATGATTTGCAAACCGGAACCTGTACGTTGTCTTCCGGTGAAAAGGTCGACGCATGGGAGTACTTTCGTGCACATCACCAGCAAGGTGCTGATAGTGCAGCTCGCTTTTGTGAAGCGACAGGTGGCGGTTACATTGCAGATAGCAAACAATGTGCTCTACCCGATGGTAAGGTCATGGATGCCGAAGAGTATTTTCGAGACCATCAAATGAGTGGCGCGGGTGGCTAAACTGAGTTTTAGAGTTGCGACTATTCAAAGTATGCGTTTTAGAGTTGCGACTATTCAAAGTATGCGTTTTAGCAGTGCCACTCTTTTCGGCACTTGCGCTTTTTACACCTTGGGCCTAACCGGGTGTACGAACCCTATCATCGAACATGAGCCAGAAATGTATACAACATCTGGCTCTCTCGCCCCTTATAACCAGTCTAACTTTGAACACTATCTCGAGCAAACCGCGCAATGGCTTGACGAAACCCGAGTATTTCATGGTGCGGGCTATGATGCGGAGATGAAGGCGGTCAGCCCATACAAGTTAGTACCGAAACAACCAAACGGGCAGGGTGTTTTGCTGGTTCATGGATTAGGTGATTCTCCTTATTCCTTTATCGATATCGCGCCAGTACTTGCCGAAAAAGGCTATTTGGTGCATGTGATGCTACTGCCAGGGCACGGCTCACGTCCTGCGGACTTAATGCAGCCAAGTGTCGAAGATTGGCAAAAGGCGGTTGCTAATCAGGTCGCTATTTTGCGTGGTGAAGTCGACGATATCTGGTTAGGCGGGTTTTCAACAGGGACTAACTTGATCACCTCTTATGCGGCGCAGCGGCCCGATGATGTGAGTGGTATCGTCTTGTTTTCACCTGCGTTTAGCCCCGATGATGTTGTGGTTCGATTTGCAGGCGCAGCCAGTGTCTTCGTCGATTGGGTCAATGTTGCCAAAGAACAAAACTATACGCGCTATGACTCATTAGCGATGCATGGTGCCGCGTTGTACTACCAAACGACGACACTGGTTAAGCACGATTTGCAGCAATATCAGCTCAGCGTTCCGGCATTACTTATGGTGACGGAAAATGATGAGCTTATCGACACCGAGGCAGTGTACTCGTTGTTTAGAACAGAGTTTGTCCACCCAAGCAGCCGCCTAGTTTGGTATGGAGAAAAGCCCTATCCAGATGCTCGTGTGATTAAGAGAACCATGGCGCTGCCCGAGCAGAGTATTGAAAGCGGCTCCCACATTTCTGTGCTTTATCGTGCTGATAACCCTTTGTATGGTGAAAGAGGCTTGATGCGCCAATGTGGTGGAGCGCAAGAAGGGGAAGTGTACACCGTGGACTGCGTTGGTATGCCGACTCTGACCTATACAGCATGGGGACTGCTTAAAGAAGATCGAGTGAGTGCACGTTTGAGTTGGAATCCGTATTTTGACGCCATGATGGAAAGGGTGGTGGCGTTTATGGAATCGGCTAGGGTACCTCTGAACAGCAAATAACGTCATAAATCTATGATGGATTTATAAAGGGTAATCCGTGCGCTTTTATTAACTAGTACGCTGTGTTGATCTGCTTCAAAATATTGTTTTACAAGCAAAGTTGAATTAAAGAACATTCAACTTTTTTGTTAGCGAGTTCTCAAATTATATCCTATAGTAATGACATGTAAGATAAGTTATAGATAATACACTTAGTTAGTTCGATAGCTTTTTGTTTAGAAATAACTTTGAGATTAGAGTCGTTGAATATTGCAAGTAGGTAAATCAATGAATAAGTTCAACATAATTAGTAGTTGGTTCACGCTAGACTACAAAATCGCTTTCTTTTTCCCTTCGAGATAACCCTCTCGCACCGTCCAGTGCGCCTGTCTGCCAGCGCCTGTCTGCCAGCGCCTAGCTGACTGCAACTTAATGAGTATTTGGACTCGTTCCGTACCGTGTTGCAAGGCATTGATTGGTTCGGCAGCTTCAAATAATAAACAAACTAAATTCAATCGTATCTGGATATATTTTCTAGATAGGGTTATCTGTAATTAAATTTATCTACGCAAGAAATATTAAATAAAACTTGTATGAAGGTAAATAAATATATTGGGTAAAAATAATGGAAAACTTCAAACACCTACCAGAACCATTCCGCATTCGTGTTGTTGAGCCAGTAAAACGTACTACGCGTGAATATCGTGAGCAAGCAATTATTAAAGCAGGAATGAACCCTTTCCTATTAGATAGTGAAGATGTATTTATCGACTTACTGACTGACAGTGGTACTGGTTCGATCACGCAAGAAATGCAAGCGGCAATGCTGCGTGGTGATGAAGCGTACAGCGGTAGCCGTAGCTACTATGCATTATCCAACGCTGTGAAAGACATTTTTGGTTATGAGTTAACGATTCCAACTCACCAAGGTCGTGGCGCAGAGCAAATCTACATTCCTGTGCTTATCAAAAAGCGTGAAAAAGAGAAAGGGCTTGATCGCAGTAAGATGGTAGCGCTGTCTAACTACTTCTTCGATACCACTCAAGGTCACACACAAGTGAACTGCTGTGTGGCGAAAAACGTGTACACCAAAGATGCGTTCGATACTGCTGTAAATGCTGACTTTAAAGGCAACTTTGATTTAGAGAAGCTAGAGCAAGCAATCATTGAGGCTGGTCCAGCAAACGTGCCTTATATTGTTAGCACCATTACCTGTAACTCTGCGGGTGGCCAACCAGTTTCAATCGCTAACTTAAAAGCGGTGTATGAGATTGCTCAGAAGTATGACATCCCTGTGATTATGGATTCTGCTCGTTACGCAGAAAATGCCTACTTTGTTCAGCAGCGTGAACCGGGATACCAAGACTGGACTATTGAACAAATCACGCGTGAATCCTACAAGTACGCAGATGGCTTGGCGATGTCAGCGAAAAAAGACGCGATGGTGCAGATGGGCGGTCTACTTTGCTTTAAAGACGAATCTTTTATGGATGTCTATACCGAATGTCGCACCTTGTGTGTGGTTCAAGAGGGCTTCCCTACGTATGGCGGTCTAGAAGGTGGTGCGATGGAGCGTCTTGCTGTTGGTCTGTATGACGGTATGCGTCAAGACTGGCTAGAGTACCGCATTAATCAAGTTCAATACTTGGTTGATGGATTAGAAGCGATTGGTGTGGTTTGTCAACAAGCGGGTGGCCACGCGGCGTTTGTCGATGCTGGTAAGCTTCTTCCTCATATTCCAGCAGATCAATTCCCAGCACACGCACTGGCATGTGAGCTGTATAAAGTTGCGGGTATTCGCGCCGTTGAGATTGGTTCATTATTGCTAGGTCGCGATCCAGCAACGGGCAAACAGCACCCTTGTCCAGCCGAGTTACTTCGCTTAACGATTCCTCGCGCCACTTACACGCAAACACACATGGATTTCGTCATCGAAGCGTTTGAGAAAGTAAAAGCCAATGCACACAAAGTGAAAGGGCTGGACTTTACTTATGAGCCTGAGGTGTTACGTCACTTTACTGCCAGACTGAAAGAGGTCGAAGTGGCCGTAAAGGGCGAAGCTCAAAAGGCTGAAGAGAAACAACTCGAAGAAGCCTAGTCACACCTAAAGAACGCAGCTGTTGAGCTGCGTTCTTTTTTTCAAAAAACAACAGAATAAAAAATACAAAAATAATAACGATTAATCACCCTAATCCAATAACGTGAATTAAAGAGAGCAGAATGATGAAAAAGAATCCGTCGCTCATTGGTGCAATGTAGATCAGATAAGGATCGGTTGACCGATCCTTCTGATGAGAGACAATCGGAAACCTGTTTATAGGTTTCCGATTTTTTTATGTCTATTCAAAACTTCTTTGCCGACTTCCTCGAAGAAAACCCTGTCGATGTAGCTCAGCTCACCACATTCTCTGAACATATTCCTGATGAGTGGGTCGCTAAAGCAGCCTCTCTGTCTGATAAAGCGACAATCCGTCGACGCCGACTACCGAGTGATATGGTTTTGTGGTTAATTGTTGGTATGGCTTTTTTCCGTAATGAACCCATTGCCGAAGTCGCACGGAGAATGAACGTCTGTGCTGATGGCCTTGCTGATGAAGAACTGTTGGCAAAGAGCGCTTTAACCCAAGCAAGACAGCGCTTAGGTAAAGCAGCACCAGAATGGCTGTTTAAGCAATGCGGAAAAACATGGGGGCTTGAGCGATACCCTGATGATACTTGGCAAGGCCTACAGGTTTTTGCTGTAGATGGTGCTCTTTTTAGAACAGCTGACACACCCGAATTAAGAGAACATTTTGGCTCTGGTAATACGTCTAGCAACAGGCAAACACCTCATCCAGTATTGAGGGTTGTGACAATGATGAATGTTCGCTCTCATGTCATCGTTGATGCAGCGATAAGCCCGTATCGCCGAGGTGAAATCCCTCTAGCGATGCCCTTCATCAACGCTTTACCAGACAACTCTGTGACATTACTGGATAAAGGGTTTTATGGAGCAGATTTACTACTTTCTCTTCACAACAGTGGAATAAATAGACATTGGCTTCTCCCTGCAAAGAAAGGAGTCAAATATACCCTACTGGACGATAAAGAAAGCAGTGACATGCTAGTAGAGATGAAGACCTCTCCACAGGCTCGTAAGAAGAACCCTAATCTTCCTGAGAAATGGACAGTCAGGGCGGTCACTTACGAGGTCCAAGGTAAATCCAAGACGGTGTTTACCTCTCTTCCTAGAGACAAGTATGACGCTCAATCCGTGGCAGAGCTTTATCATGAAAGGTGGGAGATAGAATTAGGTTATCGTGATATCAAGAGTTCGATGCAACATAACGCTTTAGTGTTGAGAAGCAAAACAGTCGATCTCGTCTATCAAGAGCTATGGGGACTGCTACTTGGTTATAACTTGGTGAGACGAGAAGCTAGTCAAGCCGCAGTTGAACACGGGCGCTTACCTAATGAAATAAGTTTTAAGTATGCTTGCCAATTTATAGCCAGCCAGCTCAAAGTGATGAGTAAAGCGGTATCCTTAGGTAACACGCCGAAACGCTTAAAGAGCCTTCGAGGCGACCTATCCATCCTCTTTATAGACAAACGCCCTAAGCCAAACCGGCCTAGGGCGGTAAAAATATCAAAAACCCGATACCCTGTTAATCGCAACGCTGCTCCTCTTAAATGAACTACATTGCGCTCATTGGTGGCGCGTGCATCATTGCGAGCGTCTGTGTCGGCGCAGGGATGCTTGGACTACCCAGTGCAGGAGCAGGGGCATGGACTGTATGGTCGATGCTAGCGATTGCCATTACTATGGTTGTGATGACGATATCCGGCTGGATGCTACTTGAAGCATTTAAACACTATGACTTAAAGGTGTCATTCGATACAGTTACAAAAGATCTATTAGGCAATAAAGTTAATCTACTGAACAATATTACCGTATATTTTGTGGGGGCATTTTACTTTATGCCTACATTACTTCTTCCGGTTTAATTCTACAGGATGTTTTAGGACTCAATGCGAAAGTCGCCTCTGCGTTGTTTGTATTGATATTCTCTGCATTTGTCTGGCATTCCACGCGCGCAGTGGACCGAATTTCGGTAGTACTGATCGCCTTTATGATCTTGAGCTTTGTGTTCGGTGTATCAGGGTTGGCGGTTAAAGTCGATATGTCGGTGTTGTTCGACACAATAGGAGAAGAGAGTGCTTACGCGCCTTATGCTATGGCGATGCTACCAGTGGCGCTCACATCTTTTGGTTACCACCACTCAGTATCGTCTATGCGTGCCTATTATGGGGAAGAGACCAAAGCCAAGTATGCGATTCTTGGTGGAACCGTGATTGCGCTGAGCCTCTATTTCTTATGGCTATTTAGTATCTTTGGCAACTTACCACGTGCCAACTTTGGTCCGGTCATTGAGCAAGGAGGCAACGTTGATGCATTGTTAAAAGCGCTGGGTTCAGTGATTGAATCCGAACAGGTGGCTAATGCTATTAACACTTTCTCTATGGCGGCGATATTGTCATCGTTCATTGGTGTTGGTTTGGGTGTGTTTGACTTCTTAGCGGATTTCTTCAAGTTTAGCGATGATAAGTCAGGCCGTACTAAGACTTGGTTAGTGACCTTTTTACCACCCTTGGTGCTGTCATTGTTGTTCCCGTTCGGTTTTGTGGTGGCTATTGGGTATGCTGGCGCGGCGGCAACGGTTTGGGCGTGTATTATTCCGGCCTTGTTAGCTCGTAAAACCCGTCAGGTACATGCCGGCGTAGAGGGTTTCACGGCGCCTGGTGGCAGTGCGATGATTACTGTGGTCATTGGGTTTGGTGTGTTAACCGCGATTTTCCATGTGCTTTCTATGATGGGAATGTTGCCAAACTTTGTGGGTTAACAGTCTGCAGATCTCTTAGACCGAGATATATGACTTATGCTCATTGCGGTGAGAAGATAAAGAGTACAATGGGGGCGCCTTAAACGCGGCGCCTTATCGTGAGCTCGAAGCTCGTTCCCAATTTTCTAGACGGTTAATGGTGTGGTCACACTCAATTGATTTTTTATTTGCTTTGCCAAGTTTTACTTATCCATCCCCCAACATTTTCATCAAAGTAGCTTCCGCTAAATTCTTGTTTGTATTCAACGACATTGTCGATATTCGGGCGTTCATCTAAAAGGTGATTGATGTACTTGGCCATTGGGTCATCGAACTGATCACGACGTTTTCTTTCTGCCACTTCTTTGATGATTTGCATACGGTATGCCTTGCTCATTTTTTTCATGTTTTACCTCCATTGTTGTGAGCGGTCTATCAACAATAGAAGTCAATCCTGCCCTGGTCAAATTATGAACAGTGGTTTGTGGAAAAAATGACAAAATAGTGTTAGAGGGCCCCACTTAGTCCATGACCAGACGAGATTGAACGAGGGAGGTCAGAGTCGATTGTACGGTTTTCGGGAAAGTAAAAGACTGTAAATTCGATAAATTGGTCATTTAGATGACTCTTCTTTCTGCAACCTTGTGTTAAACTTAATGAAAACAATAATCATTAAGTACATTAAATGAAAAAGCCAACTCCTAAAATGGCGTCTGTTAGTCACAAGCGCACCCTGTCACCGAATATGTTACGTATCACACTTCATAGTGAAGCGTTTACTCAGTTTTCTATGGAAAGCCTTGGTGGTTACATCAAGTTGCTTTTCAATCAGCATGGCGGCATCGATCTTGATGATGAGCCATTTGATGCGCGACCTAAAATGCGCACCTATACCATTCGCAGACTCGATACACTACGTGGTGAAATTGATGTCGATTTCGTTACTCACGTTACAGAAGATAAACTATGTGGTTTTGGTGCTCGCTGGGCAATGGCGGCAGAAGTAGGGGATACCATATCGCTAGTAGGACCTGGCGCGTTGCAAGAGGTAGATGTTGAAAAAGAGTGGTTCTTTTTTACGGCAGATATGACGGCTTTACCTGCATTGTCGGTGAAACTTACCATGTTGCCAGCAGACGCTAAAGGGTACGCTGTCGTTCAGGTTGAAGATATGGCTGACAAGCAAGAGATCTACGTACCGAAAGACATGCAGTTAATATGGACAACAGGCTCACTCTCTGAAGAGGCTAAAGCACTACCGTGGTTAGCGGGCGAACCGTTTGTTTGGTGTGCAAGTGAATTTGATGAGATGAGAGCGCTACGTCAGTACTTTAGAAATGATAAAGCCATTCCTCGAGATGCTATCTATATCAGCAGCTATTGGAAACGCGGAGTGTCTGAAGATGGTCATAAAGCGATTAAAAAGCAGGATCATGACAACTTCGAATCGCAATAATTATTCGATTGAATGATGAATGCAATTGTGAATTGTCATTGTTCTTGATTGTTTCTATAAAATAACCCCGACCTTGGTGACTATTTTTTACGACTAAGGTCGAGGGAAAAACCAAAATTTATCCTACCTGCATCACACTTTTTCATTGGGTTATTCTGAATTATTTTTACTAGCAGATTAAGTGTCTGTTTGTTACACTGCGCGGCATAAAAAATAACAACACGATTACATCCCTGTGTCGCTCAATATCTCTTGTACCCTACATACGAGACATAGCGAGCCTTTAATCTAGAGAGGCCCCCGGTTACTATGAGTAATAGCAACATCTCGCAAACTGAAATTCACCAAAATCAATGGCAATTAAATCAAACACTCGCTGAGTCTATTTTGCCGCTTCTCGGCAGGTTGTATCGAGAGAAAGGCGTAGAAGTGCTTTTATTTGGGAAAACACTCGTCAACGCAACCACCATCGATATTATTAAAACTCATCGTGTTTCTCGCCACTACAGCGCCACCTCTGTCTCTATTTCTCAAACAGCTCCAATCATTGAACGTTTAATTGAACTCGATCTTTCGCCTTGTTGTATCGATGTGGGTCAATTGGCAACTCAATACTGGTCTCAAAACGATAGTCACCAAAATATTGATGACTTTTTGATGACGGCTCTTAATGAAAGCATTGAGAGCAATGGTTCACTAGAAGCACGTGACGTTGTGCTTTACGGCTTTGGACGTATCGGCCGTTTGCTTACACGTATTTTGGTTGAGAAGAGTGGTTCCGGTTATCCGCTACGCCTACGTGCAATTGTGGTACGCGGTGGTCGAGATGGCGACCTTCAAAAACGTGCTAGCCTTTTGCGTCGTGACTCAGTACATGGGCAGTTTAACGGCAGTATCTTGGTTGACGAAGACAACAAAGCACTGATTGTTAATGGTAATTACATCCAAGTTATCTACGCGAATAGCCCGCAGGATGTGGATTACACTCAGTACGGAATTGAGAATGCACTCGTTGTTGACAACACTGGTGTTTGGCGAGATGCAGAAGGCCTTGGTCAGCACGTCGCGTGTAATGGTGCAGAGAAAGTACTGCTAACTGCGCCAGGCAAAGGGGATATCAAAAACATCGTGTTTGGTGTTAATCACGAAAGCATCTTGGCTGAAGATACGATTGTATCTGCAGCGAGCTGCACCACGAATGCTATTACACCAACGCTTAAAGCTGTGAACGATAAGTATGGGATTGTTTCTGGTCATATTGAAACTGTGCATTCATACACCAATGACCAAAACCTTATCGACAACTACCACAGTGGTGATCGTCGCGGCCGCTCAGCGTCGCTCAACATGGTGCTGACTTCAACAGGCGCAGCAAAAGCAGTGGCAAAAGCGTTGCCTGAACTTGCAGGTAAGTTGAGTGGTAACGCTATTCGTGTTCCGACCCCTAACGTTTCAATGGCGGTTGCGAATTTGAATCTGGAAAGCAGCACGACTAAAGAAGAGCTAAACGCTTACCTTCGCGAAGTGTCGCTAACATCGCCACTATCAGCTCAGATTGACTATACCGATTCAACGGAAGTTGTGTCGACAGATCTAGTAGGAGCACGTCACCCGGGTATTGTTGATGGACAAGCAACCATCGCACAAGATAATCGCTGTGTACTATATATCTGGTATGACAATGAGTTTGGTTACAGCTGTCAAGTCGTGCACTGTATGGAACAAATGATGGGTGTGAAGTACAAAACCTACCCAGCACTAGCGTAAGCATCCGTCGTTACTATCTAACCGTCAGTGTCTACAACTGTTAGTGTCTAAGAATAGTAACGAAATGAGGTAGAAAAAGCCGCCTTCAATGGTTATTGAAGGCGGCTTGTTTTTTAGGCTTCTCGCTGCTTATTGCTCGAGTATTAGAAATCTAGCTTGGAATGGAGCTAGGTCGACGTTATAGAAACCAGAAGCTAAGGTTACGCTGTCATTCGTTTGTAAATCATTAAGGTTGCCACTAAATGATAATGTATCTTCAGAAATCGTAATGGTTTGATTCGATGCTGTCGTATTCACGATATATAGAATCGATTCTTCACCGGATGTTTTTAGATCCGCATAGGCACTCGTTGTTGCGACAACGTTATTGCGAGTACCTTGAGCCAGCGATGGGTGCAGCGCGCGAAGTGTCATCAGTTCTTTCACGTAGTCCTTGAGATCGGCTTGCTCTGTAGATAGTGTGATACCAGTGACACCTTCAATCTTGCCACTCATACGGGCTACATGGTCATCACATTTCCCTGAGATAGCACAGTCATTCGTTACTCGATCAGCAAATCCTTCTAGCTCATCGCCAATTTCATCACCGTAATAGAGTGTTATCGGTCCGGTATACGCGCCAAGGAATGAAATTGCTGCTTTATGGCGCAGCCAATAGGCTTCATCTTCAGGCTCGGCAAGGTCGCCACGTTGAATAAGATCGCCTAAGCGCACCAAATCATGGTTACCAAGCATTAAGTTTGGCTTGGCATGAGCAGGGTAGGCGTCATGGGTTAGCATGCCTTCCGCAAGTTTTAAACCACCTTGGTTAGAGCTATAACCCGATTCCTCTACCGCAAAGGTTTGTACTAATCGATAGCGCATCGGGAAATCAAACGCTGAACACAGTGCCGGGCTCTGTTCACTGCCATAACCATCTTGTGCAATCTCGCTTTCGCCACTCCAAATTTCGGCCACCATATACCCGAGTGGATTAACAAGTTCACCGTCAATATTGGTGTAGGTCACTTGCTGTGATGCTTCATCAACAGCTTTGCGGATTTCTGCCCAAGCGTCAGTGGGAACTTGATAGGCTTGGTCCAGTCTCCAGCCATCAATTTTCAGCTCTTTCACCCAATGTTGAGCAACTTCTTTAAAGAAGGGAAGGCTTTCAGGGTAGCTGACCGGATTACTTGAACCGACAGGCTTATTGCCAGACGGAGATGCAACCACGTTATCCTTATGGTGCCCAAACACCCCATCAAAGAATACGTATAGGCCACGTTTGTGCGCTTCTTCGACCAGCTCTTTAGCATCTTCTAGAGTGCCGAAACGTGGATCAATTGCAAAGTAGTCGGTGGCGAAGTAGCCGGTCGCATCCAGTCTATCTGCCCAGTGGTCTTGGCCGTCCACGGCAATGGAATTGAAGATTGGTGTCAGCCAGACCGCATTCATACCCAGATCTTGAATGTAATCGAGTGAGTTAATTATGCCTCGGATGTCACCCATGTGATGACTGGTACCGTAGCCTGTCCCATGGCCGATAGTCGGGTTGCCATTAACAAAACTTTCTACCATGACTTGGTAGATGCGTAAATCGTCGGTCTGAGCACTATTATGAGTGCTGCAGGCATAACTTGTTGTCGTACCACCTTGGTCAGATGGCGTGGTTGATTCGCCAGAGCAGCCCCATAAAAGGGTTGCGCCAACAGAAAGAGAGATAAGGGTTTTAGCCAGTTTCACATGATGTCCTTATTATAGTTTTGTCGCTCAAAAGGGCATCGTTGATTATTCAATACCCTGAATGGGGGCGAATCATCCATGTGATAACTATGTTAGGGAGGAGTAAAAAGGCTGAGAGATCTGTATCACGCTTGGTACCCCTTGGCCTCAAGCGTGAGCTATAGATGTTAATTGGCGAGTGCGGCGACAAAGGTATTTTGTTGGTCGATGACAGTTTTTAGCTGGCTGCGGATCCATTGGTTGTATAAGCCGAAGTCAGAATGAGTACACCAAAACAGTGAAGCGGTGACCTTTTTACCGAAAAACTCCAGATTATCGGTAATAATGGCCAGTTCACTCTTCTCTAGTAGCGGCTCAACAATATGTTCAGGCAAAAAAGCGATGCCTTTTTGTGCTTTGCAAAGCTCGACAATAGTGGACAGATCATCTAATCGCCATAGTTGATGTGTCACCAAATCGGATAGATTGAGTAGCTCATCAAAGCCATCCATTAATAATACGCGGGGGGCGGTTTGCGGATTTTTTAGCAGTGGTTGGCTTCCCACCCACCAACAATTGACGCTAAATAGCTCATCCATATTAAAATCATTGTCAGTCTTGTGGTATGGATTACCTAAAGCGAGGTCGATTTTTCCTTCGCTAATATAGTTACTCAGCACAAAACTTGGCTTAGTCACCACTTCTAAATCGATATCGGGAAACGCTTCTGAAAATTGGAACAGGGCTTGTTTAACATTATTGTTATACACCAGTGGATCGATGCCGACTCGGAACACAATCTGCTCTGTTTGACTCATTTGACTGACCGTAGTCAGTAGATCACGATATTTGCATACCACTGGTGTAGAAAGGTGAAATAAACGTTTGCCTTTGTCTGTCAATGTTACTTTTGCGTTTTGCCTGATAAAAAGATTAAAGCCTAGATCAGACTCTAAATTTTGAATTGCGGTGCTGACTGTAGATTGAGATTTTCCCAGCTTGCGTGCTGCTGAACTAAAAGACCCCGCCTCAACCACTGCAACAAACGAAGCAATGTTATCGAACTGCAGCTTCATAAATTGACCAACCTTTATGCCGTTTAATTATTTATAGTTATGTAATTTGTATTTATGTCCATACATTAGCTTGCTATGGGGTGATTTACAATAGCAGTCCCTTGAGAGTGTTAGCTTGGATTTAATAAACACGACGACAAATAGGCCGGGTCTCATTGAGTGAATTGTGAGCGGTTTTGTGCGCTCAGTCATTTCTCTCTCAGAATAAGACTCGGTAACAAGTGTAATTATACCATTTGTAAGTGTGATCTGTGCCACATTAATGACTTGGGCGTACGGGCAGGAATTGCCCACTTGACTAGTTAATGTTGAAAAAGTAAACACTTACAATGAGTGGTGCGACACTAGAGTTGGTGCATTGTTAGAGTTGTAAACAAGGGGTTTCTTTGAGCAGGCTATCGATAAAATCGATAGCAGCTATTTTCTTGATATTTTGAGCATAATTTAGAATATAGCGTGCTTATTGTTGAATAACGTTCAAAGGAATAAAAATATGATGACTAAGCTTTATGTAAACGCAGTGACGCTTCTAAACGAATTTAAGCGTGATGAGCGCGGTGTTACAGCAATTGAATATGGTTTGATTGGTGTAGCGATGGCGGTTGCGCTGGGTGTAATCTTTTCCCAAACGGGCACAACAGGCTTCTTGGCTACATTGAAGACTACGTTTACCTCGATCGCCACTGCTCTGACAACAGCTGCCACAACAAAGTCATGAGTAGCGTGAGCTTATAAATAGAGCAGAGTAGAGTAGGCTTAGCCTTACGCGACTACTCTGTTTTATAAGGTCTCTCCAACTTAGAAAATGTGAATAATAAACTAGCAATGCTTTATTTATTTTTATTTGCTTGCCTATGTATTTATATATCTATCCTAGACATTCGCTCTCGGCAAATCACAAACTTCAGTGTCCTTAGTTTATTGCTATTGCAATGTACATTGTTGATAAAAAGTGAGGTGTATTTAACCTCCGGATTTGTGGTTTTGCTTGTTGGACTTTTTTTGTTTTGGCGACGTTGGATAGGCGCTGGAGACATTAAGTTTGCAAGTATATTGGCCTTGGCACTGCCATTAAGTCAATTGCCTATAGCAGCCATGTTGACCGGATTGGCCGGCGGCTTGGTCTCATTGTGTTATCTGGCGCTGAACTACTGGTTTCCAAATAGAAAACAACGTCAAGTTGGCATCCCGTATGGCGTTGCCATTAGCTCGGGCTTTGGTTTGGTAATTGTGGTGTATCAAGTGCCACAGTTAATTCAAGCTTAACCCTTCTATAAACACCTCGGGGGAAACGAACATGCGTTCTAGGTTGGTGCTGCTGATTGCGGTATTGGCTTTGGTTGTTGGAGCTATTGGGCTTCGTGACATGCTGAGCCAGAAATCTACACCACAAGCACAAGCAGAGGTTGTCCCAGTGCAACCTGTCGAAGAGCACGTCTCAGTATGGCGAGTCAGTTCTGATATTGCCAAAGGCACGCCCATTCAAACTGAACAGGTTATAAAAGTACAACTGCCCATGAGTCAGGCTCTGGCACATGGCGTCAAACAAGATACTCATATAGATTTTTCACCCTCAACCCTAACCAATCGTGCATTAGAGATAGGCACTATCGTGCTTCCAGAATATCAGGTGAAAGTGGGGAAGCCAGGGTACATCGATTTACTTGTCACGGAAGGTATGACGCCATACCCGCTGCAAGTCAGTGATAAAAACCTAATCAATGATTACATCCGTCCAGGCACCTACATTGATATTTTGACGGTGAGCTCACCGAATAACAATCTTGCGGCCAACACAGACAAGCCAAGAAGTTTTAAAGGCGTTAACGCCAATATGTTTTTAAAACAGGTCAAGGTACTCAATATCGACAACGCTGATGACAAATTGGTGACCGCTAGAGCACCGACTAAGGAGCTGGGTTTTACCACTGTAGTCATTGAAGTCAAGCCCGATGATTTACCTAGATTGGCGCTAGCACAACGTACTATGCATATTGAAATCTACCGCAGTCAAACCTATCGCCAATCGACCTATGTCGAGGTTCGTAACATTATGGATAATTACGTGGGAATTGAAGAGCTTCGAGGCAAAACTTCAATGTCAGGAGAGGCACTGTAATGAAGTTTAGCCAGACTAAAAAATGGATAGCGCAGTGGTGCCTAAGCTCACTTATGGTCTTATTTGCTGCGCCTTTTGCAAGTGCAGCAGAACGATACATTACTCTTGGTGAAGGTGAACACATCAAGCTGGATTCGCCAATAGGCAAGGTGTTTATCAGCGATCCGACGGTTGCCGACTACAAAGTGATCAGTGACGACACCTTGGTGGTGTTTGCTAGTAAAGTCGGTCAATCGCGGCTAATTGTCTATGGCACAACGGATGATGTGTTAATTTCCGATCGCATCATTGTTGATCTCAATCTATCGGAAGTACGTCGCCAACTTAAGTTTCACTTTCCAAATACCAACATAAAAGTTGAGTCGATAGGTTCACAAGTCGCTGTAAGTGGTGTGGTGGAGTCAGAGCAGGAGCGCGATGATATCTACCGCATGGTCGCGACGCTACTTGGCCGAGAAAAGACCGAGCGTTGGGATGAAACTCAAAAGCTGACGTTTAAAACGACAGGTGGTGACCTTGAAGAGCCGGAGAGCATGATTTTTGCGCGAAACATGACCTGGGAAGGCATCATCGAGCGCATTGAAGTGACAACTGTGCAGCAAGTAAATGTAAAGATTTCAGTCGCTCAAGTCACCGAGTCATTCTCGCAAACCGTCGGTGTGGACTGGGCGTCGGTCGGAAGTAGTGTTGGTGAGTTCGTATTCAACCAATTTGAAGCAGCGGATATTGGCACTTTGATTACCGCGCTAGGAAACGACGATATTGCGCAGATATTAGCAGAGCCAAACCTAACAGTATTGTCGGGTGAATCGGCCAGTTTTCTGGTTGGTGGTGAAGTGCCTGTAGTCGTTTCAAGTAACAGCAGTATTAACATAACGTTCAAAGAGTTTGGTATTCGCCTCGATTTGACGGCAAAAGTGCTCAATCAAAACAAGATCCGCATGCAGTTATTTCCAGAAGTATCTGAAGTGGAGAAGTATGTAAAAGCGGCAGGCATTGAAGTACCGCAGCTTACCTCTAGGCGAGCAATGACCACGGTTGAACTTGCCGACGGTGACAGCTTTATCTTAGGTGGCCTAATGAGCAGCGCAGATTTTGAAAAGATGCAAAAGATCCCATTGGTTGGAGATATCCCTGTCCTAGGCGCTGCGTTTCGTAAATCTGTGACAGAAAGACGACGTACTGAGCTTATCATCGTAGCGACGGTCAACCTTGTTGAGCCTATGCGTTCGACCGATGTACAACTGCCTTATATCCGTAAAACGTCGACGCTGATGCGCTGGTTAAATCTCGCGGATACAGAAGGTTACATGCAACCTTCGAACGCGACAATTCGACTGGTCGAGCAGGGAGGGTTTATCCAATGATGCAAGTCAACTTGAAACCGTTGGCCTTGGCATTTGTTCTGTTACTAACCGGTATTACGGGATGTACTACAGAGCGTTACTTCAACGGCAATGGTGCAGAAGCGCTGGTGTATCAAGAAGTGCACCGTGTTGATTACGTCATTAAAAATCGCAGCGAGTCTCAGCAAAAGATGGAGCAGTTGATTGCGCTTTCAGAATCTCTTGATAAAGAAGCCGCTTATGTGGTCGCTTACAAATCAACGGCAGATCGTCAGCTAGCAGAAATGGCGTTTAAACAGTTTCCAACGTTGGCCGTAACACCGTCTCGCGTTCAATATCGTCAAGAGCAAGACATGATTGCCAATATTCGAATCTCAGTTGCTGTTCGTCAACTTAAAACCCAAACTTGCCAACCAGCGCAGCTTCAACAAGAAATCGCGCAGCCCGACTGCTTTGTTGAAACTATGCGCCTAAAACAAGTCGCGTACAAGTCGCGCTTAGTGGGAGAGTAATCGTGTTTGATTTAACGAAAGCACTGAGCACCAAAGTCAAACCTGAACCGAAGAATCAAACCGGTGTCGCAGGTTGTACTTTGTTCTACCAATCAAGTGAGTGTCTGAATCTCGTTCAAGAAGTATTCCGCTTTGAAGGCTGGAATGATCCACATTGCGTTAGAACTGTTAAAGGTCATGCCAAACTGACAGAGCAGCACAGCAGCCATATCGTTATTCTCGAGTTGAACGAATCGGATAATGTCGTTGAAGATGCGAAAAACTTTGCCAGTAAGCTACCAACCCATAAAGGGGTGGTGGTTATTGGAAAAGAGGATGCCATCTCCACACTGCGTTCATTGAAAGAAATGGGCTTTTACTACGTATTTTGGCCAGTAAACAAGCAAGAGTTTGCGGACTTTTTAACGCACGTAAACAATAACCTCAAAAACTTCTCTGGGGTAAGTAAAGCGCGCAAAGCGAAACGTGTAGCAGTGGTTGGCGCTAAGGGAGGGGTAGGCACATCGTTTATTGCCACCGAACTGAGTTCGCTGCTTTCGACTCAGGGTACCGACACGATTCTCGTGGACCATCAGTATATAGACAGTGATATCGATGTTCTTCTAGCACTAAAGGAGTTTAAGCCAAGAATGATCGATGAGTTTACCGCACCACTACATGAAATGGACGAAGAAGGGGCGCTCAGTTACCTTCACACTGCTCGGAAAAACTTACGCTTGCTGGCTCTAGATGGTGATATGAGCCAAACAGAAATCTTAAATTACAGCCAAAGTTTGTGTGATTTACTGTCGCGTAATGCGAACTTCATCATCGAAGACTACTCCGGTAGTGTCAGCTTCCCAGTCGAGCCACAAATGTTACTCGATGGATTCGACGTGGTGGTCTTGGTATTGGATGCTTCTGTTTCAGCAGTGCGCAACGCTAAGCGTCTTATCGACAAGGTAGAGAACTTACAGCTAACCCTGTCATCAAGATTGCGTATCATAACCGTCGTGAACTACCATCGCCCAGAGGCCGCCTATGTGATGGACAAGAGCGATCTTAAACGCTATCTCGGCCAAGAACCGAGTTTGGAAATCGCATTCTGTAAAAACCTGTCGCACATCATCATTGACGGTAAGCGTGCCCATAAACATGACCGTCATATGAGTCGTTCACTCGATCACTTAGTGAAACATATTAACGGCCAGCCTATTTCCGTACCGCGACTTAATCGCTGGTTAGGTAAGGTAGGCGCGAAATGAGTTCCAACAAAGAGATGTATCTCGCCTTCCGCGGGCAGATTTTTGAAGCACTGGATCCGGAAGCGGTTCAAAAGATGAGCCGCAAAGAGCTTGAGTCACAGATTCAAAGCGCCGTTGATTTGCTGGCGACGGGCTACCAGCGACCGATCACCTCAATGATGAAAACGGGTCTCGTCAAAAGTTTAATTGATGAGCTGTTTGGCCTTGGGCCTTTGCAACCATTGGTAGAAGACCAGTCGATCACCGATATCATGGTGAACGGGCCTAACAACATCTTTTATGAACGTCACGGTAAAGTACATAAATCGGATCTGACCTTTGTAAACGAGGAGCAGTTGCTTGCGATTGCAAAACGTATTGCCTCACGTGTTGGTCGTCGTGTTGACGAACTCTCTCCAACGGTAGATGCACGTTTAGAAGATGGTAGCCGTGTCAACATCGTCATACCGCCAATTGCCTTGGATGGCACCTCTGTCTCGATTCGTAAGTTCCGAGAGCAGAATATCGGGTTTGAAGATTTAATAGAGTTTGGCTCCATGTCGATGGATATGGCGAGAGTGCTAATGATCGCCTCTCGTTGCCGTATGAATGTACTTATCTCAGGCGGTACCGGTTCGGGTAAAACGACACTACTGAATGCGTTGTCACAGTATATTGCTGAAGACGAACGTATTGTTACCATAGAAGATGCCGCGGAACTTCGGCTCCAGCAACCTAACTTGGTGAGGTTAGAAACGCGCACCTCTAGTATCGAACAGACAGGTGAAGTGACTCAGCGAGATTTGGTAATTAACGCCCTGCGTATGCGTCCGGATCGCATCATTCTTGGCGAGTGTCGTGGTGCAGAAGCGTTCGAGATGCTTCAGGCAATGAACACGGGCCACGATGGCTCCATGTCTACGTTGCACGCCAACACCCCACGAGATGCTATTGCCCGTGTGGAATCGATGGTGATGATGGCGAACCTAAATCAGCCTTTAGAAGCCATTCGTCGGACGATTGTGAGTGCTGTGCAATTGGTGGTTCAGGTAAATCGCCTCCGAGATGGTAGCCGAAAAATTACCAGTATTTCGGAGATTGTCGGTTTGGAAGGTGACAGCGTGGTGATGGAAGAAATATATCGCTTTCGCTATGACGACAGTGAATATGGTGAAGCGGTTAAAGGTGAGTATGTGACCAACGGCATCATGCAGCGCTCTGAGCTTGTGAAAAAGGCACAATTCTTTGGATTATACAAAGACTTGATGGCGTCGTTTACGGGGCGCTAATATGCTTTGGATTTCACTTATTTTGTTCGCCCTAGCATTACTGCTCAATCGAAGCAGTAAAAAAAGCAAGCTGGATCAGTACTTTCAGGTTGATCGTCAGGACGCTGAGAGTGTTAGTGCGATCAATATTCGCTCATTGTCTCAAAAACACAAATTGCAAAAGCTAAGAGAGTCGATTTCACCAACCTTGATGATCTTAGGACCACGTTCGACGCTTTATATCGCCCTCTACACAATTGGCGCGGTGACCGCATCTTGGTATGTATTGGTGGTGTTTTTGCATCAAAAGAATCCGTTGCTTATTAGCGCAGCGGTAGCGGTATTTTTGGTGGTTGGCTATCGTTTCTTACTTTCACGCCGCCGTTCAGAATTTGAAAACAGCTTCCCAGATGCTCTCAATATATTGATGAGTGCTGTCACCGCTGGTGACAGCTTGATGCAAGCGATTAGCTATGTAGGCGAGACTATGGATAACGCTATTGGTCGAGAGTTTAAGTTGATGGCTGACCGCCTCAAAATGGGTGAAACGCCGGAAACCGTATTGATGCGATCTTGCAAAAATTATCCGTACCCAGAGTTCTTGTTTTTTACCATTACTTTGCGAGCCAACCTTTCACGTGGTGGCCAACTTAAAGGGGTATTAGCTAGGCTTATTCGCGTACTGGTGGATGCTCGAACGCTTGAAAAGAAAAAAATGGCAATGACTTCGGAAGCTAGGATTTCAGCCAAGATTGTAGCGGCCATTCCCGTGGCCTTTACGGTGCTGCTCAATTACATCAACCCAGGCAACGTTGATTTTGTTCTCTATGACCCAGATGGACGAGTGATTCTTTATTACGTCCTGATCAGTGAAATGATTGGATTAACCATTATCTGGCTGCTAGTGCGGGGGGTTAGGGCATGATGTTACTCATTTCGGTCACGGTATTCTTTGGTTGCATTCTTGTGGTCATCGCTGAATCGTTGCGAGCGGAGCGACGTCGTCAAAAAATGGACAGTTTAGTTGGTATTCAGACCCAATCCGGTACGACGAAGATCAAACACTTTATGGTTCGCTTTGGTAAAGAGCACCGAAAAGAGCTTGAACAGAAGTTAATCGAGGCGGGTTATTACAACAAAGAGTGGGCTAAATATTACTTTCCGCTCAAGTTTCTTATTTTGGCGGTACTGCTTGCTCTTGTGGCGTTTAGCGATCTTTCCAGCACCAACAAACTTCTTAGTGCGTTGCTCTCGTTAGTGGGCGTAATTGTTGTACCGGACTTAGTTCTCTCATTGCGAAGCAAAATGTTGATTGGTCGGACGTCAGCCAAATTACCTTATTTACTCGACATGATGTCAGTGTGTGTACAGACAGGCATGACGATTGAAGCCAGCTTAGCGTATTTAGCGGATGAGCTAGAGATGTTCGATAAAGATTTGTGTTACCAAATCAGACGCACGTCGGATGCGGCTCGCATCCACGGCTTAGAAAAAGCGCTCAATGATTTGGGTCAACGATTACCTACTCCTGCAGTTCGAAGTTTTGTATTAACTGTGATTCAAAACTTGCAATACGGCACCTCCGTTGCCCAAGTGATGAGTGATCTCGCGGAAGATATTCGTAAAGTGCAAATTCTAACCGTTGAAGAGAAGGTGGGTAAACTCGCCGCCAAAATGAGTGTGCCACTGATCTTATTTATTATGTTCCCCATTGTCGTGCTGATCCTTGCACCGGGGATTATGCAGATGTCGATATCGCTAGGGAGTTGATGTGAACGGATTACAAAAATGTGGTTTGCTGCTCTTGATGACTCTCGCCCTTGTTGGTTGCCAATCTTCAGCTGATCTTGTTCAAAGTGAAGCGGCCACCGTCGCGGGTATGGAGAAAGTAGATAACTATGACGGTTTGATTAACCACTATAAGACCAAGCTCGAAGCTGGGGACAATTCTGTCTCGACAGTAGAAAAATTGGCGTGGGCATACTTTAATAAAGGCGATATCGAATCGGCGAGCTTTTATGTTGACCATTTGATAGAGCAAGGCGCTCAGTCCGCAAGCTTGTATCAGTTGCGTGGACAGGTTTTGGTTGCTCAAGACAAGGTTACAGAGGCGATTGAAGCCTATTCGGCGTCGCTTAAAGCGGGAAATACCTCCGGAAAAATTCATGTGCTGCTTGGGGTGGCGTACAGCAAAGAGAATGACTTTGATAACGCGAAAGCGCAGTTCAACCAAGCGAGGCTTAAAGGCTATGACGATGTCGCAGTCAAAAATAACATCGCCATGCTTTACATCGCACAGCAAGATTACAAACGCGCTATCCAAACTCTCGCACCAATCATTGCTGACGCACCTGAGAATAAGGTCGTGCGAGCCAATCTCGCTATCGCACTTATCAAGGCAGACCAAATTGATGCGGCCAAAAAGCTGTTGAGTGATGAATACAGTTACGCGGAGCTCACACTGATCGCCCAGCAGCTTAACGGCGAAGAGAGCTGATATGGTTGGATTTAGGAAACAGCGTGGTGCGACTGCCGTTGAATTTTCCTTGGGTGCAATTGTGCTGATGTTTTCGACGTTTGCGATCTTTGAAGTTTGCTACCGCATTTACGTGATAAACATGACCGAGTATGCGCTGCGTGAAACGATACGTAATACCAAGATCTATCAAGGTAGTGGTGTACACGAGCAGTACGAGACGCGGTTTCAAACCTTGATTGCCAATCAGGATAACCTTTGGAGCTTTATTATTGATGACGATAAGTTCTCGATTGATGGCAAGTATTTCCCCAGCTACTCAGACTTTGTCAATAACGTTGGTTATTCAAAGCAAGATCTCACGTTTAACTACGATCTAGCAGAAATCACCGTTACCTATGAGTACACACCGATTATCCCAGTTTTCGGTGCTAAGCAAATCGATATTTCACGCACCATGGTTTTGAACCTAGAACACGAGGGATGGGAAGATGAGACGGACTAACGTTACTCGCTTTACTTCCCTGCGAAGTCAAAAAGGGGCTTTCGCGATTGAACTTGGGTTCGTATTGATTGGTTTATGCGCCATATATCTGTTCGCTACTGATCTCAGTCACAAGTTGCTGGTACGAGCAAAGTTGGATCGTTCAAGCTTTGCACTGGTCAACGTCATCAAAGAGCGCTCTCGCTATTTTGAGGCTGATATTGCAGGTAGAACGAATTTGCAAGTGTCACAGCAAGACTTGGCTGATTTAACTGCCGTCGCAAGTCGAATGCTGGATAGTTCCGTAGAGAATGTCGCGCTGCAAATTGAGTCTTACGTGATTGGTGAAAGCGTGGTGACGCATCGTAGTCCCAAGTTCTCGTCACTTGGATGTCGAACAGACTCGTTGAGTAACTATCAGGCATTAGTTCCCATTGAGAAGGGACTATCGTATCCGATATACCGTGTCACTCTATGCGAGGAACACCACTCTTGGTTTGAAGCATTTTCATCGGGTGAGGATGCAGACATTCGTCTGACCTCCTCGTCGATAATGCCAGGGAGGTAGCATGACCGTTAAGCCGAAAAAAAGGGCTCAATCAAGACCTAACCTGAATAGACAATCTGGCGCAGCAGCGATTTGGATGGGGCTGACGTTGGTGCCGATCATGGGGTTTACCTTCTGGGCGGTTGAAGGGACGCGATATGTTCAAGAAACGAGTCGATTGCGTGATGCCGCTGAGGCAGCAGCAATAGCGGTGACGATTGAAGACGTTGAGAGCGATTCACAAGCATTGGCTAAGCGCTACGTGGAAAACTATGTTCGAGATATTAAGTCGAGCTCTGTAACCACGACAAGATTCGTTCAAGATCAAGACTTGGATAAGGATCAGGACGAGTATACTCAGTACACAGTCAATGCGACTACGACCCATGATTCATGGTTTGTGAGCTCTTTTATTCCCTCTTTTGATGACACTCAGGACTTAGCAGGTTATTCGTTAGCACGTAAGTATCCGGCGTATTTGGGTGATAACAATATTGATATCGCCTTTGTTTCCGATTTTTCAGGTTCAATGAATTGGTGTTGGGGGAGTACTAATTACTGCTCAGAAGGTGAAAGAAAAATTGATGATTTGACCCTGGCAATTTCATCTATTTCATCACGAATATTATGTAGTAAGAAAGACTCAGACCTCGCGATAAATGGTGAAGTTGAACAGTGCAATGAAGAACAAAGTGAACAAGCTGACAAAGTTAAAAATCGAATTGCTTTCATACCTTACAATATTCGTACTCGTGAAACAGGTAGTGATGATCATGTCTATGCGGTAAGCCAGTTGCGTTATCGCTCAGATATTAGAGATGGTGGCACTAAGAAACCCTACGAAAAAGTAGATTGGAATAAGTGGCGGAACTATCGTGAGTGGTCTATCCGAAATTGTGCTGATGATAAAGACGACTGCCCGAATGAAACAAAAAAAGAACACAACGAGGCAAAGCGCCTTAGAGATGTGATGGGTTTATGGTGGAACGGCTACCGCTATCACACTGAAAATTACAACTATGTTGACTTTGATATGACGATTGACGATGTGATGACTAACCATTTTCCTTCGGTAACAACGTTCTATCGTGTTGACAATAATACTCTCTACTCAGGATTTGGAAGTGGCTCTGGTAGCCAGTTTAGAAACATTGAACTGACAAATAATGTACAAAACCTTTCAGATGTTGACGATATGTGGGCTGGTGGTAGCACGGCTGCTTTTCAAGGCATCATTCGAGGTATTCAATTGTTGGCGAAGGGAAACCCAAACAGCGATGATGAAGATGTCCAAGAAATCTACAATAAAAAAATAAAGATGTTGCTCATACTGAGTGACGGCCAAGAAAGTCCAAACAACGGAATTTTGAACAAATTAGTTAAACCTGGCGGCAATAAAAAAGGGATTTGCGATAAAGCCAGGGAGGAGATACCGGGCCTCTATATTGGTGTTATTGGCATTGATGACGATGCCACCAACAGTTTGGGGTTTCAGAATTGTGTAGCTGATAAAGATGAAGACATTATCGACGTTAAAAACCTCGATGAACTTATAGAAAAAATAGAAGAGCTAATCCGCAAAGGCTCCAAGAGCAGCGGCGTAACCAAGTTGTACTAGGAGAAATCATGAAATATTTAATGAGCGCCGCCGCGCTATCCGTTATTGCGATGAGTAGCCATGCTAGCGAAGAGCAGTTCCAGGTATATTGTCAAAATAGTGCGGGTGAACAGCAGTACTCGGTATCTGTCTCTGATGTAAGGGCTATCGCTCAGCACAGGGAAGGCAAGCTCAGTATTGAGCAGTCTGGATTTAGTGATGAGTTTGCCTCAATGTTGGCAAAGCAAAGCAGCGTGGTATTTGATAGTAAGGATTGCACGTCTGTTATGTCAGTCATTCAAGCGGGTACAGACAATCCAGTGGTGCGTGTAAACTTTGCCTTTGATAGTGACGGGTTAACTCCCATGGCGAGAACTTCGCTAAACAAAACCAGTGCCAAGCTGTCAGAGGCCGCCTATGACCTAATAATAGAAGGGCACACCGACAGCCAAGGCTCTGCGCAATACAACCAAGGGTTGGGGCTACGCCGTGCTCTATCGGTGCACGATGTTTTGCTGTTTCAAGGTATCGAGCGAGACAGTATTACTGTTAAGTCATTAGGCGAAAGCGAGCCATTGGTCCCGAATAATAGTGCTGAGAATCGCGCTCAAAATCGCCGTGCTGAGATCTATGCTGTATCGGAGAATTAATGAGGGGCTTCACGCAATTCTTGAACTCCCTCTTAATTGATGAATAAGATCACACAATTACGCCTCATTGTAGCGACACTGCTATGGGGCTTTGATAGAATAGAAAATTATATCAGTAAGAAACCCTTCATTTTATAAAAATAAGCCGCATATGGAAATGTTCAGGCGGTTAAGAAGGATTATGAGGTTGTTGTGAATCTAGAAAAATTATTACCACACTTGAGAGCGAAAACATGGATCACGTTAGCGAGCGTGACGGTGATGTCAGGCGCTTGGGCTTCTGAGCTGGTTAATAGTACTGAGCAAACGAAGTTAGACACCATTAACAGTGAATATTCGACTCGCTATAACGAAGTTGGCCTAGATGACACCATCTCTCTTTACAACAAGACCTCTTCAAGTATTGAAGCCAATAAAATTAAACTGCTGAATAGTCTTGATATCATCAAAGCTGACTCTCAAGTTTTTCAAGAGAAACTTTTGCAGGGTGAATACGATGAAGGTATTGCTTTAGCTTTACGCGGCGTATCGACCTCCATTAACAAACTCAATACTGAGTTAGCCGATGCTGAAACCAAGCTTAAAGAACTCAATAAAACCATCGCTTCTAATCAAGCCAGTGTGACGCAAATTGAGCGTGACAAAAATGACCAGTTATTGGCGCTATATCGCAGCATTAAAGATCGTCATTTGAAAGAAGCGAATGAAGTTCATCGAGAAGACTACTCAGGCAAGCTTGAATGTAAGGTCACCGAGAGTTTATCTGCCTGTGTGAACCGTAATTTGCCGTATATGAAAAACGCGTTTGCGCTTGAAAAGGGTGGCTCTGAGCGCATCAACTTGACGTCATACAAAGTGGTTGATGCGACACAAAAACTGAATGGTGACCTAACGTATACCGTTTCTGCCGAGTATAAAAATGCCTTTAACTCCAACCTAGAAGGTGAAATACGTAAAGCTCTTAATCTAGATAAAATTCGCTTCGTATTTCGCTCGAATTCGGCAACGACCGATTATTATATCAATGACGAGAAAGTCGGCAGTGGTGATGTGATTGAATTGTCCGGCAACTACGTAGGCGTTTACAACGTAAAAGCCGTGAACAACGGTAAAACACAATCACTGCGTCTGAATTTGAAAAACGACGGTGATTACTTCTTCCCATTCGCGAAGAAAACTCAAAAGAAAGCGGCAGCCAAGCCAGCTGCTGTCACTACAAAGAGCGCTAAAAAGAATGAAGCGGCACAGATCACCAAGAAAGTATTGAATGATCCACAAACCGCTAAGGTGAAGAAGTCACCAAAACAGGAAGTGGGCACGTTTTCGAATACCGTTGTATATAAAGATGAAGTGTTTACCTATTTATATCCCGTCTATCGTGGCAACAACAAATCCGCCGAGGTATTTCTAAGTCGTGACGATGCGACACAGTATTGTGAGCAAAAATTATCGTCTAAGTTGCCAACGAAGGCGGCGTACAAGTATCTAGAGTTGTATGCAGATCTCAAGCCGGGTGACTATTGGACTGACGAGGGCACGGTTTATTCTGCGCAGAAAAAAGACGTATTCGATAAGACTTTCGATACCAATCGCTTCATTTGCATGGTGAGTATGACAAACTAGTCACTCTTTCCAATCTCTATTACTGTTTAAAGGCCTCAATACTAGCTAGTGTTGGGGCCTTTTTTGTGTGACTTTTGCGGGTGAAAAATTAGAAATGTGTTTCAAAATAGAGACTTGAACTCACGACATACTCGACTAGTCTCAAGGTAGGCCTTGAGGCCTTTGTTGCGGGATTAGCAGGGACAGCTGAGTGCAAGAATCGAAATTGTTCTCCAAACATCAATCACAATGGACAGTGATGGCATTCGCCATCTGTGTTGCAGCAGCGCTGTTGTTCAGACATTGGCCGAATGTAGCTGCTTGGCAGCTGGGCGATAATGATAACTTTATGCGCTTGCATCAATTGCAAGTGTATATCCAGTCTCCTTCGCTGTGGCTGCTGCCTCTAGATAAGTTCAATCCTCAAGATGGTCAAATAATCCATTGGTCACGCCTTCCTGATTTGCCAATATTGGCGTTCTATTACCTGTTTTACTTGGTAGTGGACTCAGAGTTAGCACTTCAACTTGCAATAGCAATTGTGCCAGTCGTTTATCTGATGGTAATGATCATACTGGTTGCTGCGATCACAGAAAATATTGTTGGGCGCTCTTCAGTCATGCTGTCGTGCTTTTTTACCGTAACCTCGCTCGCAGCACTAAAATGTTTCCCTGGCCAGATTGATCATCACAATATCCAACTGCTGTTATTTACACTTTTTACTCTGGCAGTGTTTTCGCCGCATATATCCAAATCAGCTTATGTGCTGGTGGTGAGTGGCACCGTATCGGTTTCGTTGCTGATTGGGTTGGAAGTTTTGCCGTTTTTTGTGCTCATGTTAGCTGGTATCACGTTGAATGAAGTGATCAAGGCGCCGCATAAAATTACTTGGTTACGTGAAGCGGCTTTGTCTATTTTCTTGCTCGGCAGCATAGGGTTAGTGGTGCTATTTCCTCCGGCGCAGCTAACGGCACCATTGTATGATGTGATTTCATTGCCGCTTCTAGGGTATTTCTTAGCCGCATGGCTTGTGTTACTGGTTACTTCGTATCGACCGACTGTCTTAGTATTAGTGGCAACGTCACTGGTTGTGATTCCTGTCTTTTACTATTTTAACCCTGAACCATTGGCGTCTCCTTATCAAGGATACCCAACGTTACTAAGTACTTTGTGGCTTGAACATGTAACAGAAGCTAAACCGCTAGTGGTAGCATTCCATCCTAGCGCATGGTCATACAGTCAGAGCTTTTTCATTGCCGCGTACTTAGTGACTTTATTGGCGCCTATTTTAAGTATCGGTTTTCTGAAAACGCACTCTCAAAAACTCCTCTGGATGATGTTTGCAGTCTCCCTTATTCCCGCATTATTTTGGCAAATGCGAACCATCTATTTTTCTGCACTATTGGCGTTACCCTTGCAAAGCCTTTTGGCAGCGGCAGTGCTTCAACACATCAAGGTTCCGATAATTCGGCTGATCCCAGTTTTATTGCTGTCACCGATGGTGATGGCTTATGCGACATTCTTAATGACGCAACAGCCAACGAACACAAGTGCGAAAGTGGAAACCCGATACTCGGACGGTATCGCTTTTATCAAACAGCAACCGATCGAACCTGCAAAAGTGTTTGCACCGATGGAAGCAGGAGCTCAACTGCTTAGCATGACCGACCATGCGATCATTGCTGCGCCATACCACAGGAATGTTCGTGGGAACCTTCTCTATATGCAGGTTATGTTGACTGAAGATTTGCTTTGGGCGCATTCGGCAGTGGTGAAAGAGGGCATTAGTTATCTCTATCTGGACGTCAATGACAAGCAGATCCCTTATTTTGGCCGCGTGATGACGCCAGACAGTTTATTACAGCGATTACTCAATGAAATGCCACCCATTTGGCTCATTCCCGTTGCTACATCCGCATCTGGGCAACGCCTATATCGCGTGAACCCACATCTCCCGTGAACAGTGTTCGAAATCGTGTTGCTGCGATGGACCATGGAAGGAAAAGCACAATGAAAGACGATGAACAGGTCGAAAAAGAGCTAACAGTACTCATGCCGTGCCTGAATGAGGCTGAAACTCTAGCCATCTGCATTAAAAAAGCGCTGAGCTTTATTGAGTCGCGAGGCATTAGCGGAGAGGTACTGATTGCGGACAACGGAAGCAGTGACGGTTCACAAAAGATTGCAACCGACCTCGGGGCAAGAGTTATTGATGTCAAAGAGAAAGGATACGGTGCTGCACTGTTGGGGGGGATAAAGCAGGCAAGAAGTCGCTATATCATAATGGGTGATGCCGATGATAGTTACGACTTTAGTGAACTTGACGGTTTTGTGGATAGCTTACGCTCAGGTGCCGAACTCGTCATGGGCAACCGTTTCAAAGGCGGAATTGAACCAGGGGCCATGCCATTTTTACATAAATATTTGGGAAACCCAGTACTGAGTATGATCGGACGGGTCTTTTTTAACATTTCCTGTGGAGATTTTCACTGTGGCCTGCGTGGTTTTAATCGACACAGCATTAATCAGTTACACCTTAATACGACGGGTATGGAGTTTGCGAGTGAAATGGTAGTGCGAAGCTCGCTCGCTGAGCTGAAGATAGACGAAGTGCCCACCAAACTGCATCCAGATGGACGCACTCGTTCACCTCACTTACGTACTTGGCGAGACGGTTGGCGGCACTTGTGTTTCCTATTCATGTATTCACCCAATTGGTTGTTCTTCTATCCAGCTTGTTTGTTGCTTCTGTTCGGAGCTCTTACGATCGTCAGTCTGTTTTCTGGTCCTATTACAGTCATGGGTGTTGAATTTGAAAACAAAACCTTTTTTGCGGGCTGTCTGAGTCTCCTTGTTGGTTTTCAGTGTGCTTCTTTAGGGTTAGTGGTTAGAAAATATGCCCTAAAAAAAGGCTTTTTGCCTATGCCGAGTTACAAACACTGGCTCGATAAGATCACTTTAGAAGTGGGGGCTTTGATTGGCTTAGTAACTGGAGTCGTTGGTGGACTGGTAATGATGTGGTGTGTTTTCCAATGGTACCTCGTTGACTTCGGTGAGTTGCCTTCCCCCGAGCTAAGTCGTTTAATTGTGCTCTCCATGACGTTTATTACTTGCGGTATACAGACTTTCTGTAGTGCATTCATTATCGGAGTAATGGGTATTAAACAGACTGATTAAGAGACTAGGCCGTCTGGAGACGAGTTCTAATAGTTAGACGGCGCATGTTAAGGTTGTTTGGATTTACCAATGGGGACTTCGATTTTTCCGCCAAAGTTTCTATAGGTTCCTGGGCTCATCCCGACGCGCTTTTTGAACATACGAGAAAAATAAGACACATCATTAAATCCACATTGATATGCGACCACAGAGACCTGGCAACGCATATCTTGCTTAAGTAGATCTTTTGCCAAAGAAAGTTTTTTGTTGATCACGTAGTCACGAAAATTCACCCCTAAATGACGATGAAAGGTTTTAGAAAAGTAGGTGACCGAAAGGTTGCAATGCTCCGCCACGTCTTTTTCTTTGAGATTTTTGACTAAATTGTCATCAATGTAAGTAAGCATTTTCGATACGAGTTGCTCTTTGTCACTCATATTGTCTAAAGGTTGGTCTGCTTCTGTATCGACGGTGCGACGAGATGGGGCGTCACTGACAGTATTTAGGCCATAAGCTCTCAGTTTTACATCAAGACTGGCAAAGGCTTTGGTGACATTTTTAGCGTCAACTGGAATATGGGCAAATACCATGTTGTCGTCTATAAAGGAGTCGGGCGTGCCTGTATGATGAACCACCACTAAAGCTCGGCCTAAGTTCTTGCAAATTCTTACACTACGGATAAATAGCGTTTCGTCGACATTACTATCTAGATACAAGAAGGCATATTTTACATGCGCCTCTGTCAAGTAGGAAACATCATCTCCAATATCATTAGGGGAGTAGTTCTCTGTAACGAGTCTGCGAACATTTTCTGGCAGAAACAAGCTTGATTTGCCTAACCAGTACACCATAAATCCACTCTCACTTATGCGACAACTTCACTAAACCTTTCACTTAGCATAGTTGTCCACTCTCAGAATTCAATTTATTGACCAAAAAGTCCTAGCTAAGCAGCTTTAAATCTCACTGTTGAAACGCTGTCTCATGCTAAGTGGTTGTTTTATAGTTTTAGTCTCAAATGTTAGCCAGTTAAGTTAGTCCAGAAGTCTGCTTGTTATAGCAAGAAATTATCATCGAGCTGTGGGGGGATTAGTATTTTAGTTTATTCTTTATTTTATTTAGCTTGGATGCATAAACTTATGGCTTATTCTGTTGCTAATTTAATTAGTTGGCCATGGTGTTTTTTTGTATTTTAATTGGGATAAAATAATCCAATAATTAATCAGAATTGTCCTAACATTTCCATACGCCCATCTCCTAATCTGAAATTGCGTTGAACGGCAATCAATCATAAAGGAGATTAGTCATGTCATCACTTAAAACTTTTATTACACGTTTTATCAAGGAAGAAGATGGTCTTTCAGTTGTAGAGTATGTTCTTGGCGGAGCGCTTATTATTTTGGCATTGGGCGGAAGCGGCGCGTGGGATGCACTTGCTACAGCAGTAAGTAATACTATCGGAGATGCAGAGAGCGGCGGTGCGTAAACAATAACGTAAAACGTCGCGTTACGAGGAGTCGCACTCTAAACGTAGTACTCAAGCAGCGGCTTTTCGTAAACGGGCGGTGATATCACCGCCCGCTGTTTATCTAAAATAAGGGAATGTGAGTCATGAACTTAGCTATATGGACCCTGCTATTTCTTATCGTTGTCTACGATCTCCGAGAGCAAAAAATTCCTAACAAGCTCATAGTGCTGTTGGCACTCATAGTGTTTCTGTCTTTGCTCTCGAATGAAGGGTTTGGCACTGAACAAGCACTGTCGAGTATTGGTGGAGCGGCGTTTGCGTTAGCTATCGGTTTAGTGCTCTATGGTTTGGGTGTTTTTGCAGCGGGTGATGTCAAGTTGATAGCGGTATTGTCTATGTGGCTTGGATATTCCAATGTTGGTAACTTCTACATCTCTTCTGTGTTTTGTGGGGGAGTTATTAGCATCTTTTTTTTACTTGAGCGTTTATCTCAATCAAATACCACATTTCGTGAATCTATCAACAGTTATATAACCAGCAATGTCTACGGTCGAATCCAAAGATCTAAAACCGTCAATCCTATCGTTATCAAAGTGCCTTTTGCACCAGCCATTGTTTCTGGATTGATCGTATTGCCATATTTCAGCTAATAGGAACAAGGAGTGTCCGATGAACGCGTTTACGTCAGCAACAAACCGACCTCAGCTCACAGCTCAAATTGACCCTCCAGTTGTACCAACCAGTTTGAGCGATACCAACGTACCTGTTGCGGTATTAGAAAATCTACTTCTTAAGCATCTGGCGCATGAGGTGAAAGCAGATATTGTACACCTTTCTGAAAAGATGGCGCTTGCTACGCAGCTTGTAGATGATCTGATGTTGACCCTGCGTAAACGTTCGTTGATCGAGGTCTATCAAAAGCACTCTGTGTCTAGCACGGTCAATAGCAAACAGCATGTGCTTTATGGGTTGTCTAATAGTGGATTGCAAGAAGCTGATATTGCATTTCTTAAAGATGCCTATGTTGGGCCTGCACCAGTATCACTTGAAGATTATGAGTATGTTGTGTCCTGTCAGGATATCAGAAGACGCAATATCAACCGAGAGCAAGTAGAGCATGCACTAAAAGATGTACATGGCTCCGATTCGTTAGTCCCGTTTCTGGGGCCTGCGATTAACTCGGGCAGAGCGATTTTGCTTTATGGACACTCGGGTACAGGTAAGAGTTTTGTGGCCGCACAGCTTCTAAATGCTTTCGATACTTCGGTATATGTCCCATATGCTGTTTATACGTCTGGCAATATCATCAAAGTGTTTTCCGGTCACCATCATACTCGTGTTGATAATAATTCTGCCGCTCGTACTGTGTTGCTTGAGCAGCAATACGATCGTCGTTGGGCATTGTGTGAACGTCCAAATATTCAAGTTGGCGGGGAGTTAACTTTAGACATGTTGGAAGTGAACCATTCAGAGCACAACCGCGTTTGGTTAGCCCCTTTACAAATGCTAGCTAATAATGGGTTGTTGATTATTGATGATTTAGGACGACAAAAAGTTTCGGTCGACGCGCTACTGAATCGATGGATAGTACCGATGGAATATTCTGTCGATCATTTGGTATTACCTAGCGGCCAACAAATCACTATTCCTTTTGTGCTCACAATGGCTTTTTCGACTAACCTTAATCCTATGGAGATAGCGGATCCCGCTTTTTTAAGAAGACTAGGCTATAAAGTGGAGTTTCAGCCGCTGTTAGAGGACGATTATGTTGATTTGGTGGAGACTATGTTTAATAAAAATAATATGCAGTCATCACCTTCTGCATTGAAATACCTACTGTTTCTACATAATCATTTTAAAGTGCCGTTTTATCCATGTATTCCCAAGGATATTATTGGGATTTGTAGAGATATTATTAGTTTTGAGGAGAGAGAAAATATCATAACTAATAATGTGTTGGATGCTGCTTGGCGGCTTTATTTTACTTCCGATGGAGTGGGAGAAATAAATCATGAATAAATCACAGGTTTTTATGTTGATGCTAGTGTCAATTGTTATTGGCCTGGCAGCGGTTTTTTTCGCGAAAAAGTGGATGGATGATCAGGTCCAACCCGAAGTCGTGCAAGAGGTCGTTGAACGAGAGCCAGTGGTATTCGTTGAACAAGATTTACTCGCGGGTACTGTAGTCGAAGGCAAACATGTGTCAGTTAAGTTGCTGGAAAAAGAGTGGAAAAATGAAGAGACCCACTTTGGAAATGTAGATGACGTCATAGGCAAAGTAACCAAAGCCAAGCTGTATCAGGGCGAAGTTGTCCACCGAGAGCGGGTAGCATTACCTGGAGAAGGGTCCACGCTAGCAGCTGTCATTGGTGAGGATAAGCGAGCAGTAACGATTAGGGTTAATGATGTTATTGGTGTGGCAGGTTTCCTATTGCCTGGCAACAAAGTTGACATCATCAACACGCGTAAAATTTCCAAGACCAAAGCGCGCTCCACCACTGTACTTAAAAACATCAAGGTGCTTGCTGTAGACCAAACAGCACGAACCAATGACAACAAGCCGGTCATTGTGAGAGCCGTGACTCTTGAAGTGACACCGAAAGAAGCCGAAAAGCTGATGACGGCGCAAAGCGAAGGAGAAGTTCAACTCGCGCTGCGAAATCCACTGCAAAAAGATCTGCCTGTCGCGAAAACAAGATACGTTGCGCCACCTAGCGTGACTATCATTAAAGGTACCGAGTCTTCAAACATCAGAGTTAGGGATTAAGGGGTCGTTATGAAAAGGATTTTAATGCTGCTTTCCTGTGCGAGTTTGTATTTTTGTGTAGGTCTTTATTCCAATGTTTATGCAGCAACTCAGAGTGGGAAAGTGGTCAAGGTGCCACACCATAAATCAACCAACGTCATTTTAGCGGGTAAGGCAAAACGCGTGTCGCTTGGAGACCCTGAAGTGTTAGATATTGTGATGCTGCGTTCTAACGAAGTCTTTTTGATCGGCAAGCGTTTAGGGGCAACTAACTTAATGGCTTGGGATAGCCGTGGCAGATTGATTGAGTCAATCAACATTGAGGTGACTCACGATTTAAATGGCGTGAAATCGAAACTGTTCGAATTCCTACCTAATGAAACTATTGAAGTGCACAGTTCGCAAGACAAGCTGGTGTTAAGTGGCCAAGTTAGTAGCCAATCAGTGATGAACATGGCGGTCAAAATCGCCGAAACTTTCACTGCTGGTGAAGTAGCGGATGATAAAACGTCGTCTGAAGATGAAGTGGTCGACAACACTAGCGTTATCAATTTGATGTCAATTGGTGGTGCGCAACAGGTGATGCTTGAGGTGACGGTAGCAGAAGTGCAAAGAAGCTTAGTAAGACGCTTCGATTCTGATTTTCATTTCTTTAATCAAAACGGCAATTTTGGTTGGGGCGCAACCAGTGGAGGCGCAATTATCGATGATGTAGGTGGTGTCGTCGGTCCCGTCTTTAACGCACCAAACATCGATGAAACCGGCTTGCTTGCAACGTTTTTGGATGGCAATACGTTATTCACTCTCGCTTTAGATATTGCTCGCCAGAATGGTGTCGCTAAAGTACTGGCCGAGCCAAACTTAACCGCACTGAGCGGTTCTAAGGCGGAGTTCTTAGCAGGTGGGGAGTTCCCAATTCCTGTACCAGATAGAGATGGTATCGCCATCGCCTATAAAGAGTACGGTGTTGGCCTCAAGTTTGTTCCTACCATTTTATCTGATCAAAAAATCAATTTAGTGCTGTCGGTGGATGTCAGTGAAATCGCGAATTCAGGGTCTCTCACTATTGATCCTATCGAGACGAATGCGACCTACGTGATACCGCCGATTACCAAGCGCACAGCAGCTTCAACGCTTGAGCTTGCTGATGGCCAAACGATAGGTATTGCTGGTTTACTCAGTGAAAACGTACGAGACATATCCAGTAAGCTGCCAGGAGTGGGTGACATCCCAGTGTTGGGGCAACTGTTCAATAGCCAAGAGTTCGTGTCTGGTGAAACTGAGTTGGTGATTTTAGTGACGCCGAGATTGGCGCAACCAGTAGACCGAAGCAAAATTCTGTTGCCAACCGATGCATTTGTAAAACCCAATGATCTGGAATATTACCTGCTGGGTCAAAGCTCCTACATAGCAGATATGGAAGATGCATCCAAAGCATACGAACCCACTTCGGCGACCGCTATACCCGCCACAAGTGGTGGTTCGGAAGGCTCATTTGGTCATGATTTATAAGGATTTAACATGAATAGATATACTCTATTAGTTGGTGTGCTTGGTGTCATGCTAATTGGTTGCGCCAACGATAAGCCGCTTGGATACTCTGTGGCTAAATTGAAACATGAACAAACATACGATCATGAGGCCACCGCAAAAAATTTGGGTGTGGTGCCTGATGGTACTGGGGCTCGCATGCAGGCTGCTTATGATGATTACACTGGGCAATCTGCATACGACGGTAAGGCAGAGAAAGTGATGGGAAGAAACCTCGCCATACAAAATCGGAGTGGTTCAAGCCGAAATTAAGGCTGGGAGGCAGTTATGTTATGCAATACAAGTACTAGGATCGCGAGACAGTCGGGTATAACGACGATCTTGATAACCATGATACTCGCGGTCTTTTTGTTTTTTACTGCGTTGGCAGTGGATGTCAACCATGCATTGCTTAACAAAACTCGGCTGCAAAATGGTGTGGATGCAGCGGCATTAGCTGCTGCTGTAAAAGTAAGTGCTGGAGAAACCGATACGGTGGCAGAGGCAACGGCTATCTCAACGATTAGTGCGATGTTTGCTGCGGAGGGAAATACGGAAGTAGTGATACCAGCAGAATCCATCACAATCACGTTTTCTAATGACCCGCAGGATTTCTCAAGTAGTTACGACAGTAGTGGTGATACTTATGTTCGTGTTTCCGTTACCGACGTTCCCTTAACATCGTATTTTCTAGGTTACTTTGGAGTCGATAAAGAGTCCGGCGCTGCCGCGGTAGCAGGACCAAGCTCAACGCTTATTTATGCTTGCAATGTCGTGCCGATGGCGGTTTGTGCGGATACGTCCAGTGGGCCCAATGACTTTTTAGGATATAACTTCCAACAGGTCTACGAACTGAAAGTAGCGGATCAGAACTCCACAGAAATGGGGCCAGGTAACTTCCAATTACTTGATTTTGGCTCTGGTGCATCGACTGTGCGGAGTGCGTTGGCCGGTGGCTATGATCAATGTATTGATATAACGAACTCAGCACAAACCAAGCCGGGCGCATCAGTAGGTCCGGTTGGACAAGGACTAAATACTAGGTTTGGGGTCTATTCTGGTGGTGGTACGTCTCCAGAAGAGTATCCACCTGATGTGTATGTCCAAGAACCTGGTACACCCGCAACCACCGATGCTGATGGTAACGTGGTGTACGACAACTCTTTTCTATATGCCGACTACGAAGTGGGCTCTGCTGGCTGTGATGGAACGGCATCTGGGAGCTGCACCGCCGGAGAAGCGGGACGAAGAATCCTCCCTGTGCCTATGGTGGACTGTACAGGCGCTAGTGGTGGTACGGACACCTTGCCGATTACAGCGATTGGCTGCTTTTTCTTGATTCAGCAGGCACCAGATAACAATGGTGCAAAACAAGGTGTATATGGAGAGTTTTTAGAGGACTGCACGGTGACTAATGGTTCAACTGGAACCACCCCAAGTGCAGAAGGTATCTTCAAAATTCAGCTCTATAAAGATCCATTGAGCGGGGAGGCTTGATATGCGCCATTTAATTCGTAAGTCCAAGCAGAGAGGACTGGCCGCGATCGAGTTTGTCATGATGACACCGTTGCTTATTGTGTTCATGACCATATGCCTTGAGCTAGGCAATTTGCTTGTTGAATATCAAGCCCTCAACAAAGCGGTTCGTAATGGCGCTCGCTATGCCGTGACAGCCATCTACGGCACAGCGACAACAAACCAAATTGCGCCGACGACAGAGATCCAGAATGTGGTGGTATACGGTGCCAATGTGGATTCCGGAACTGCAGTTCTGGATGGGCTGACTACGGAAAATGTCTCGGTCTCCCTCAGCGATGAATTGGTGACGGTTACGGCGACGTTTGACTATGTACCGACTTTCGCAACTCTGCCTTTTTTAGGCAATGACATGAGTATTAACTTTTCAGCTTCAGCAGTAATGGAGGCTGGATTATGAATATGGCAAAAAAACAATCAGGCATGACCATCATTGAGTTTACGGTGATCGCCTGGGGCTTATTGGTGTTGGTATTTTTTGCATTTGAGGTCGGGCGCTACATGTTTTCGATGCAAATGCTAAACGAGATGACTAGAAAGGCGGCACGATTAGCAACCGTGTGTGCGATCACCGATCAGGCTGACATTCCAAGTATGCCAGAAGTGATAGAAAATCGCCCAAGCGGCTTTGCGGCAGAGAACCTTGTGATTGATTACGTCGATTCTGGAGGTAGTACAGTATCGGTGGCGGGTTTTAGTGGCCTTTCATCCGGCGCCCAAGCGGCCATCATGTCGCAAATACGCTATGTCAGTGCAGAAATTTCAGGGTTTCAGTTTCAATTTTTTCCTCTGCTTTCATTTATTGGTGATGGAGGGGCAATAGATGTACCCAGTTTTAAAACATTGCTACCAGTAGAGAGTTTAGGGATCGTTAGGCCCAATACAGGATCCACCAACGGAACGATAGAAGATTGTTAGGAGTGACAATATGGGTGAGCCAGTACCAATTAACAAGAATCTAAGTGACAGTGTCACTTATGCGCTTCGCACCAATCTCAATATATGGGTATTGTATGCAACCGATGGGTTCAAAACACACATTACTGAAGAGTTGAAGAAAAGTAAGAATACCGTGTGTGAGCCTGTATCTCTCAATTTGGTGAGTCCCGATGCATTAAGAACTTTGCATGCGCCCGACGCGATATTTGTTGAGGGGAAACTTGATTGGGCCACAAAGGTAGCAGAATTGCATGATTACGATTTGCCGTTCAAAGACTCCGATGCTTCGCTGATTGTGTTTGGTGATGATTCAGATACCGCCATGTTGAGAGTCGCACTCAGGATTGGGGCGTCGGATTTTCTATCAGAACATGCCAGTATGGGGGATTTGTTACCGATATTACAAAACATGGCAGAGCAAAAGATAGTGAATCGGGACATGGGAGAGCTGTTCATCTTTTTAAATACTAAAGGGGGAAACGGTGCGTCAACAATGGCGATTAATGTCGCACTCCAGCTTGCGGAGTCCTTTCCAAACGAAGTGCTCTTGATCGATATTGACACTCAGTTTGGGACTGTTCCAGAGTATTTGGATCTCACACCAAGATATACCATGTTTGACGCCCTAGAGGTAATGGGGGAGTTGGATGAGTCCTCCATCAATGGCATTGTAACTAAGTATCAAAAGCGCCTTCATATTCTCGGTTTTGGTAAAGGCCAAGGAGCAAATGCGGCGGAAAAAGCGGAGAAAATTCAGAAAATAGTGCCGCTGTTTAGGCAGTTCTACAAATACATCATTATCGATTTCTCGAGAGGGGTAGAGCCGACGTTTGCACCTCTGATTACCCCTGCCACCAAGTTGTTTTTGGTAGTACAACAAAACTACATGTCTTTGAAAAATGCCAGTCAGCTTAGTAAGAGCCTGAAATACGAGTATGGCCTGACAACAGAAGCCATTGAAGTCATCGTTAATCGATACTCAAGCAAACAAGCGATTACTCTGGCTGATATAGATAAAACCTTGCCAGACTATGAGATACACAACATCCCTAACGACTACAAGGTCGCAACAGAAAGTGCCAACTTGGGTAGGCCTGTCATTGATTTTAAAAAGAAAAGTGCGCTTAGCAAAGCAATCGCTAAATTGAGTGTGTCACTAGGGAAAGTTGAGACAGCGCCAAGTGGTTGGTTATCGAAGATATTTAGCTAACCAAGCCATACGGCTAACACAATGACCAAGGAGGGGTTATGTTCTTTAAAAGGAAAAACTTCAATCCAGATTTTGAGAAAAGAGCGGCCGGCATTAAAAACGATGAGGTCAGAAATGAAGTCATAGCGGAGGACATACCGAAAGAAGAGGCTTCATCTGACGTAGACGAACAAGAGCTGATCAAAACTCGTGCTGTCGAAGAGGCCAGAAGACAGTTAGAACAAGACCTGGAAGTTAAGCATTACTTTCACAAGAAACTGCTCGAAACGGTAGATTTGGGATTGTTGTCTAGTCTAGATGAAGAGACCGCGAAACGTGAACTGCACGATGCGATACAGACGTTGATGAACGATGATAATGAGCACCCGCTTAGTCATGAAGGTCGTAAACGTGTCTTAATGCAAATCGAAGACGAAGTGTTTGGTCTCGGCCCCCTTGAACCTTTGCTTAAAGATACTACTGTATCGGACATATTGGTTAATGGTCCTAAAAGTGTCTACGTGGAAAGACGAGGCAAACTTGAAAAAACCCCTTACACCTTCCTAGACGACCGCCACCTACGCAATATTATCGATCGAATAGTGAGCTTAGTTGGCCGTCGTATTGATGAGGCCTCACCAATGGTTGATGCGCGCCTTCAGGATGGCTCTCGTGTGAATGCTATTATCCCACCACTTGCGATAGATGGAGCATCGGTATCCATTCGTCGTTTCGCTGTTGATCGGTTGACGATGGATAACCTTTTGGAACTCAATTCAGTATCACCGCAGATGGCTAAGTTTATCAAAGGAGCGGTTAGAGGCGAACTTAACATCCTAATCTCAGGCGGTACAGGTTCTGGTAAAACGACCACATTGAATATTTTCTCTGGTTATATTCCGTCTAATGAACGGATCATCACTATAGAAGACTCTGCCGAGCTACAACTACAACAACCACATGTTATCCGTTTGGAGACACGTCCAGCTAACTTAGAAGGCAAAGGTGAGATCACTCAGCGTGAATTGGTAAAAAACTCGCTGCGTATGCGCCCCGACAGAATTGTTGTGGGGGAGGTTAGGGGTAGTGAGGCCGTGGACATGCTGTCAGCGATGAACACTGGTCATGATGGCTCTTTGGCAACGATTCACGCGAATTCTCCTCGTGATGCATTGAGTCGGGTAGAAAACATGTTTGCGATGGCAGGTTGGAACATTTCAACCAAAAACTTGAGAGCCCAGATTGCCTCAGCTATCCATCTTGTAGTTCAAATGGAACGGCAAGAAGACGGTAAGCGCCGTATGGTAAGCATCCAAGAGATCAACGGTATGGAAGGGGAAGTTATCACCATGTCCGAGATTTTTAAATTTAATCGTGAAGGTGTCGACAAAATGGGGAATGTGGTGGGGCATTATACTGCAACCGGCGTGGTTCCTGATTGCCATAACTCGCTGATCAAACGTGGTATCGACCTTCCATTTGAGTTGTTCAATGAGCTAAGTAGTAAAGAGGATAAGTAACATGAACTTTGATGCGACGATGTTCTTTTTGCTGCTCTTTGTTGCGGTCTTTTTGATTTCCCAAGCGTTGATTTTGCCCGCTGCGGGTCAAAGAGCGAAACACAAAGAGCTAACCAAAAGACTGGAACGAACGAAAAGCGAACTGGATGCGGAGAGCGTTAGTTTACTCAAAGAGCACTATCACAAGCAGTTGTCTCCTCTCGACAGGAAGTTGGTTGCGATCCCATATTTTGCCAACTTACAAAAGATGACAGAGTTAGCGGGTTTTCGCGTTGGGCTCGGGGACATCGTAATGAGAACGCTTTTGGGTTGTCTCGCACTCATCATTGTCGTTCCTGTTTTAAATAAACCGTGGTACTTCGGCGTGATTGGCGCTGTATTTTTAGTGATTGGCGTGGTGTTTTTTGTTAACTGGAAGATAACTCAGCGTTTGATTAAATTCGAAGAACAGTTACCAGAGGCCCTAGATATCATGCGGCGTATGCTTCAAGCAGGTCAGCCACTTGCGCAAACCTTTAAAGAAGTTGGGGAAGAGCTACCAGCCCCTGCAGGGGAGGAGTTCAAAAACACGTTTAACCTGCTGAGCTTTGGTTACGACATTAAAATCTCCATACTAAATATGGCAGACCGGGTACCGACTGTCTCTATGCTGGCATTTTCTTCGGCTGTGCTCCTACAAAAAGACACAGGTGGTAACTTGGCAGAAAATCTGCAAAAGGTTTCAGAGGTGCTCCGTGCACGTTTTAAATTGTCTCGTAAGATACGCACGCTGTCTGCAGAAAGCCGCATGTCTGCGTGGATATTGGTGCTTTCGCCGTTCGCACTATTTATGGGGTTGATGGCGGTGAATGCAGAGTTAGTCGAACCGCTCTATACCGACCCGAGAGGCTTAAAAGTCATTGCTGGTGGTGTAGTGAGTTTGATGCTGGGTGCCTTATGGATGAGAAAGATCATAAACATCGAGGTGTAGCATGGAAGCGATATTACAACAGGTAGACAACCTTAACATCGCCCGAGAATGGTTTTTGCTCGGCGGAGTATTACTTGCTGTGACGTTAGCAGTATTTACCTTAGGTTTCGTAATGTTTGGTGTTAAGTCTGGGGTAGAGCGTCGAGTGGAGAATTTGGCTGAGCCTGAGATGAAAAGGCAGTCGAGTCGAGTTCGGGATACTTTAGAGTCTTTATCTCCTTTGTATGTTCCAGGTAACTCGAAGGAAAAGGAAAGCATACGACATCAACTGATGCATGCAGGCTTGCATGAAAAAAGTGCGCTTGGAAATTTCTACGCGATTAAAATCTTTTCGTTTGTCATTGGCGTTGTACTAGCAGGGAGCTTTTACTTAACACTGGGTGACTTTAGCCAGCTTAACTTGATTATTGCGATAAGCGTACTTGGCGGATTGTTTCTTCCTAATATGGTCCTCGACAGAATGGTTAAAAAGAGACAGCGAAAAATCCGCGCAGGTGTACCTGATGCGCTTGATTTGCTGGTTGTTTGTACCGAGTCTGGTTTGGGCTTTATGGCGGCAATGAAGCGCGTGGCCAACGAAACCTATATTGCACACCCAGAATTAGCGGATGAATTAGAAACGGTGTGTATAAAAGTAAAGGCCGGTGTGGAACTGCCTCAGGCATTCAATGATCTGGTGGTGAGAACGGGTTTGTACGAACTGGGGGGCTTGGTGAGCATGTTGTCTCATGCCTCAAGAATAGGTGGTAGCTTGTCAGCGACACTTCGTGACTATACTGAAGATTATCGAGACAAACGAAATCAGGCTGCGGAGGAGCTAGCGGCCAAGATCCCAACAAAAATGATGTTCCCAATGGTGTTATTTATTTGGCCTTGTTTCTTTATTGTTGCTGTTGGCCCTGCCGTCCTTAATATTATTAAAGCTTTCGAGTAAGGATACGTTATGAAAGGATTTAAGATACTGTCGTTAGTGGTGGTCGTTTTGGGGCTTCAGGCCTGTGCAAGTGGCTCAAAAGAGCCAACGTACGACACGTCACTCTATTCAGGTCGTCCGATTGAGACATTGACGCAAGACCCGCCTCCAGAAACAGAGGTTGAGGCGATACAGCGCGGTGATGCAGCACTTGCATCTGATAACGTCGATTTGGCATTGTACGAATACATTCGCTCGCTTTCGTTTGGTACAGAGACCTATAAGGATCAAACGCTTTTTACCATCGGCCAGATCCATCTCTCTAGGGGCAATAATGACCTTGCCGAGCAAGCCTTCTTGCTATCGGTAAAAGATAACCCAGATCATGTGATGGCGCACCAGCAACTGGGTAATTTGTATGCCCGAACTGGACGAGTAGAAGAAGCTGAGAGCTACTTCTTGAGGGCGGTCAATGCCGATCAGGTACGCCAGAGTTCCACTAACACAATAGATTTTGATGCCGTAACTAAAACCAAAGTAGACAGTCTTCTGGTGGATAGCCAGTCACCTTCTTTGGCATTTATGGGGCTAGGCATTCTCGCGGACGTGGACAATGACTATGAAGTAGCAAGAGCGCTATACGAAAAAGCGTATCAAATATCCCCTAGCTCGACCAAGATATTGATTAACCAAGGTTATTCTTTCTATATGTCTGGTGACTACAGTAAAGCCCAGTCATATACTCAAAAAGCGTTAAAACGTGAACCGGAAAATGAGAAAGCGCAAAATAATATGGCGTTAATTTACCTGGCTCAAGGCTATGAGAACCGAGCCCTGAATATGTTTAGCCGCCACCTTGAAAAACCAGAGGCGTTAAATAACGTCGGCTATTTCTTGATGCTTAAAGGGAAACCAGAACGTGCCATTCCATACTTTCAGCAGGCGATAGATGCTAAGCCCTCATACTATGAGTTAGCCAACGAAAACCTTGAACGTGCTCTTGCGGAAGTGCGCAATAAAGAGGTGATCATTTCCAACAACTAGTCTTACTCGCGTTAAAAGTAACTCGTAGCAGCAAAGTGGTGTGCCCAAGGATGGGCGCCTGCTTTTTTCCGATACTACTCCTTTTAAAGTGTTCGCATGTTGAACGCATTAACACTGACTAACCTTGTTGTTGCTAATTGGGCTTACAGACATTAATTACTATGTTTCCTATTTTCATTTTTGTTTTTGCTTATCTATTTAAAGTCTTTAGCTTAGGCAGTGCTTTATATATTGATGATCACGAGAGTTTTATTCGGTTAGCGCTTAATGACGGTGTTCTTGTGTTGGCATCGGTGATCTTTTATCTAGTTTTTAACCATAGGTCATGGCCCTTTAACTGGATCTCCCGTTCGATATTCTTTATTGTTTTTGTACTTTATGTGATTGATTGCTATGTCATATCAGCGTTTCAGACTCGGCTTTATTATAGTGATGTCATAAAGTATGGGGCACAGGTCCATTTGGCGATGGCGGGTACCGGATGGTCTTATTATGCAATTATATTGTTGGCGCTGTACCTAGTTGTTAAATGCGCAACAGCTAAGGCTGTCTACATTACTAAAAAGACGTCATTGACATTGACGGCCATCGCTATAGGCCTTTTATTAGCCTCTCAGGTCACTCCAAAATCAGTTAGGCATGTTTTTTATACCAACTTTGTAGAGGTCAACTTTAACAAATTAGCCTTTGGCAACTACACAGAGTCCTTCGCTCGGAATATGTCTTATGTGCCTCAAGTGCACTGTGAACTTATTCCACCAATCGAGCCTGAAAAAGTCGTCGTTATTTTGGTGGAGTCTTGGTCAAATTATCATAGTGAATACTTTGGAAGCGGACATGGATGGACGCCAAACCTTGATCGACTTGCACAAAACAATATTGCGTTGACTAACTTTTATGCGAATGGCTTTTCGACTGAAGATGGTTTGTATGCCTTGTTTGTTGGGGAGCCATTACTTGCCGACTCTCCAATAGGAAAGCTCGACGGAACCAATGATTTGTCCAAGATCCACTATTCACATTCATTGATCGAAGAGGTAAACGCTTTGGGCTATCAGACGCATTTTTATACGTCGGGCAGCTTGGACTTCGCAGGGAAAGGGCAGTGGTTGGAAGATATCGGCTTTCAGAGACTTTTGGGTGAGAATGATTTTTCAAACGAGCATAGACGCTACTTGTTTGAATCCGTGAGGGACGACATTCTATTTGAGCGCGCTTATGACGAAATCTCGCAGCTCTCGGGTAAGCACTTTGTCGTGATTGAAAATGTTACGACTCACTCTCCTTATGCGGTACCTTCAAATGATGATGTCGTGTTTTCTGAAAAACTTGCCTTCGAGTATTCGGATAAAATCATTGCCGATTTTGTTCATAAGATAGCGAAAGAAAATTGGATGGTAGTCGTAGTGAGCGATCACCGTGCAATGTCTGCCGTTACTGAACGCGAATTAAATAACGACGGAGCAATGGCCGTGGCGAAAGTGCCTGCATTTGTCGTGTGGGATAATGTTAGGGCAAATATATCGGCTACATTACAACAAACAGACCTCATTACTTCTACTGTTAATGGAATTAAAGGTAAGTCCTGTTATGGCGATACTCTGGGTAGCTATCTTCCTTTGGAGCATCCAGAGCCAGCGGGATGCGCCACACATCGACGTGGTGATGATCGTTCGGTGGTGAGTTTACGCTGTGACAGAGAAAATTTAGAAGTGATTCTGGATGGTGATGATACCCGAGTGAAAGGCGAAAGTTCGTCTCAAATAGCGGTTGATATCGTCAATTTTTATAAGCTTAAACAAACAAGTCATTAACAATATCGCGAGCTTGATTTAGAACCAAGCTCGCTTAGAGCATTTAAAGAAACTTATTCCCCAAACGCTACGATAGTGTCTTGATTACCCGTTACTGTTACATCACTCTTAGCTTCGTAAATCGCGAAGCCAGCCGCTACTGGATCAGAGTCTTCTTCACCATCATCATGCTGAGCTGTACAAGTGTACCCAAGGTTGTAGCTACCTGGGTCTAGGAAACCAAATGAGAATTCGTAGACTTGCTGCGTTTCATTATAACTAACGCTCGCAGAGGTCAGAGGTTTAACGGTATCGGTTCCTCCAATAGGCGCCATGTTTTCTTGTGTAGTACCGCTTTCATACAAATACACAGCTTGCGCTGCATTGGCATCTGCTGGATCGTTACAAGCGTTGAACGTCGCAGTTGCTACTGTGCCTTCGATATTGCCAGTCACAGCGGTATTAATCAGAGTGACCGAGGTACGTTGAATGCTGTAATCTGGGAACGTTGAGGTATTTTTTAGGCCTCGTCGTAGGTCAAACTCTACTGCAAAGTCGTTGTTTTGCGGATTTACCGCAAACGAATTATTAAAGTACAGCACACCCGTGTTGTCTATTTTGCCTACGCCTTGTGGGCAAGCGCCATCCCCTTTTACTGACAGCTCGCGTTTGGTATTGTCGTCTTCAATAACGTAGGAAGGGTGGGTCGGATGATCACCATCGTTAGCGAACACGCACAGTTTATAGTTACCTACAGTCACGACTTCATCTTTAATCAGCGGCATGACCTTACTACCTTGATAGTCGAGCAGGTTGACGCTCAGTGGTACTGGGTCTTCCCCGTCAGGAATGGGGTCACCATTCTCATCAACAGGGTTGCCTTCATCGTCCGTTAAGTACACGTCATAGACGATTGGTGAGCCACTATCTTGCGGCAATAGCGCAACGGTGCCGAAGGTCACCACGACCTCTTTGACTTCATCCACAGGAGCGTCTGTAACGCTAAGCGTAACAGGCGTCGTTGCTGCTGGAGAACTTGAATCTCCGCCACACCCAACAAGAGCAAGTGATACTACGCTTGCAATAGCGGTAAGCTTTAAATAATTCATAACTCATTCCTTATTTACACTGCGAGCAAAACACCAAGACTAATCATCGTCTTTGTCGCGGTTTTTGCCTTTGTTATTTTTGTTTCTATCGTGCCCTTTACCAGGGTTGTCGTCGCCATGAATGCTTCGGTTTTCTCCCTTACCTTTATTGCCTCCTTTCGAGCGCTCATCACAATCTTCGGAACGCAATGTCATCACGTCTCCTTCGATTTGTCGGCAATCATCACTAATTTCCATGCGATCGCCTTTGATTGTGATATCTGCTTGTGCAGCAGAAAGGGGGATTAAAGCTCCAAGAGCCAATGAGACGAGTACTTTCATTACTAACCTACCTTTGCAAGTTTAGGGACACGTCAAGCGTGTACAGGTTAGTTAAGTTTAGTAAGGATATGTCAGAACTATTCCATATTGGGAAAGCATTCTGTCAGCGTATAGCAGAAGTGAGACACGCTACCAAAAGAGGCTCGGAGCCTTATGGGAGAAGGTGTATAGAAAAGCCAGCGATGTTCGCTGGCTTGTGAAGTTTAGCTAAACCATTTTAGTTTATCGTGCAGTTGAGTCACACTGCCTACCACAATAAGCGCAGGACTTTGTGCTTCGCTGGCCATGTGTGGAAGCGTGTTCAGTGATCCCTGAAAAACACGCTGCTCTTTACGTGTGCCATTTTCGATGACCGCACAGGGTGTATTTTCATCTAGACCATGAGTGATCAGTTTATCGGTGATGCGTCCACTTTGTTTTAGACCCATATAGAACACGAGCGTGTTGTTAGACTGAGCAAGTGAGCCCCATTCGATTTCACGGCCATCTTTTTGCACATGGCCGGTAATAAACTGCACGCTTTGTGCGTGGTCACGGTGGGTCAGGGGAATGCCTGCATAGGCTGTTGCTCCAGCAGCTGCGGTGATACCCGGAACCACTTCGAAGTTGATGCCGTTTTCGGCCAGCGTTTCTAGCTCTTCACCGCCACGGCCAAAGATAAATGAATCGCCACCTTTAAGGCGGACGACTTTGTGGCCTTCTTTGGCCTTTTCTACCAAGATCTGGTTGATCTGTTCTTGCGGTACACAGTGATAGTCGAGCTTCTTACCCACGTAAATCATCTCTGCATCGGGTTTTGCCAGCGAAAGGATATCTCTGGATACGAGCCTATCGAAAACGACTACATCCGCAGACTGAATCACGCGATATCCTTTCACTGTCAAAAGATCAGGGTCTCCAGGCCCCGCACCGACCAATGAAACAAAGCCGGCATTTAAAGATGTGTGATTGGTGGTCATAAGCTACGCCTATCAAATCAAAATTTGGGTATAAAGAGTAATACTCGGCAGTACGACTTTTTATAACCAAAGAGGTATATGGCCTCACCCGGTGGGTGAGGCCATATCGATATTACTTCGCGCTTAGAGCTGCTTCAGCTTGCACGTGTTCTTCTGTTTCAGCAGAGATTGAAGGTGCAGTTTTAGCGTGAGTTAGGTAAAGCGGGATACAAGTCATGATTAGACCGCCAACGATGTTACCTAGGATGGTAGGGATAAGGTTGAAGTTCAACCAAGTCGCGATACCAAAATCAGCACCTAGAATCATGCCTAGTGGGAATAGGAACATGTTTACTACTGTGTGCTCAAATACTAGTGCGAAGAAGATGAAGATTGGGAACCACATCATCGCGACACGACCTGCCACAGTGCGTGCTGTCATGTTACCGATTACGCCTAGACAAACCATTAGGTTACAGAAGATGCCGCGAACGAAACAGGTGATCCATCCGTCCATACCCATGTTCTCAAAACCAAGGCTACGAGCCGTAGAAACCGCGATGAACTTCTTCGCTACTGCGTTTAGCTCAAGAGAGAAGTTACCTGTTAGTGATACAGCCACAAGGTAAGCAACAATCAATGAACCGATAAGGTTACCAAGGCCCACTAGACCCCAGCAGCGCATGATACGACCCCAAGTGATACCCGGGCGGTTTTCAAATTTGGCTAAAGGTGCAAGACCGAAAACACCGGTTACAAGGTCATAACCCATTACGCTAAGAATAACGAAGCCAACAGGGAACACGAGTGCGCCCACAACGCCCATGCCTGTTTGAACGATGGTCGTGATAGCAACAACTACCGCTAACGACAGAATGATACCAGCCATTGTGCCGCGCAAAAGTAGATCGCGTGTGCTGGTTTTGGTCTTCGCTTCACCAACGTCGATCATAGTTTGAACGAATTGTGCAGGTTTAAAATCAGTAGACATCATGTCTCTCCAACAAAGTGTAAAAATAAAAAGTTAAGATTGAATAGTGATAGGGGCTAGGGTGGCTAACCCCTATAGGCTATTCATTCTCTTTGAGTATTTGCGTCATCGAATCAACCATCGTCACCCTCTTTACTTCCGTCATCCCCTTGAAAAAGGGGATCTTCTACAGCGAGTCACTCGCTTCATGAGATCCTCGTTTTTACGAGGATGACGGGTTTTGCAGAGCCTATACTAGCGACCAAGGCCAAAGTGCGATGGCAATGACGGCAAATACTTTATGCAGAAATCTCTACAGCACCCTTAGTCACGCGAGCTTTGAAAGCCTTTACGTTAAAGCGCTCGTCTTCCATACATGCGCCAGTCGTTAGGTTAAAGCGCTGCTTCTTAAGCGGGCTTGCAACCCAAAGCTCACCTTGGTGTTCAACAATCAAACCACGTGATAGCACGTTAGATTGATAGAACGGGTCCATGTTGCTGATAGCGCGAACTTCTTCTGCCGCACTTGGGCGGAATACCGCGACTTGCTGACCGTCAATCAATGCACAAACACCGGTGCCTGGGACGATATCTTGGATGTCACATACTTTTTGAAATGCCATGATTACTTCTCCAGCTCAACGTGTAGGATGTCGCCTTTCGCTTCAGGGTGTTTCTCAGTGAATGTCGCTGGACGGTGCTGGTCACGCTCTTGAACGAAAACCACATTGTCATCACGCAGGTCACTGTTAATGAAGTGAGCAAAGCGCGTAAGCTGAGATTCGTCTTCAATCGTGTTCTTCCACTCACAGCTGTAATCGCCCACGAGACGCTGTACGTCAGCTTCAAGTTGCTCGTTGATACCAAGTTTGTCTTCAACGATAACTTCACGTAGGTAGTCCACACCACCTTCCATGTTTTCCATCCAAACTGAGGTGCGTTGTAGTGGCGCAGCCGTACGGATATAGAACATCATGAAGCGGTCGATGTATTGAATTAGCGTTGCTTCGTCTAGATCAGAAGCGAGTAGGTCTGCGTGACGAGGTTTCATACCGCCGTTACCACACACGTACATGTTCCAACCTGCGTCAGTTGCGATGATGCCAAGATCTTTACCTTGTGCTTCCGCACACTCACGAGTACAGCCAGACACACCAAACTTCATCTTATGAGGAGTTCGGATACCTTTGTAGCGGTTCTCGATGCGAGAGCCTAGACCAACAGAGTCTTGAACGCCGTAACGACACCAAGTAGAGCCTACACACGTTTTCGCCATACGTAGCGCTTTCGCGTACGCTTGACCTGTCTCGTAACCTGCTTCAATCAGCTTCTTCCAGATAGCTGGAAGGTCGTCTTTTTGCGCGCCGAATAGACCGATACGTTGTGCACCCGTCACCTTAGTGTAAAGGTTGTATTCTGCAGCCACTTCAGCCAGTACTTTTAGCGCTTGTGGTGTGACTTCACCGCCAGCCATGCGTGGGATAACAGAGTAAGTACCGTCTTTTTGGATGTTACCTAGGAAGTTATCGTTGGTATCGTGTAGCTTCACTAGCTCAGGCTTAAGGATGTGGTCACCCCAGCAAGACGCGAGGATAGAGCCTGCTAGTGGCTTACATACTTCACAGCCGTAGCCTGTACCGTGTTTCTCAAGCAGCTCTTCGAACGTCTTGATCTCACCGATACGTACTAGATGGAACAGCTCTTGACGAGAGTAAGCAAAGTGCTCACATACATCGTTTTTAACTTCGATACCAGACTTAGCAAGTTCAGCATTCAGAACTGACGTCACAAGAGGGATACAACCACCACAGCCAGTGCCTGCACCAGTGACCGCTTTAATGTCGCCAATGGTGTGGTGACCCTGAGCAACCGCCTCTGCAATCTTGCCTTTTGTTACGTCAAAGCAAGAACAGATAACCGCTGACTCAGGAAGCGAATCTGCACCTAGTGTTGGCTTTTCAGCACCAGCGTGTGCTGGAAGAATAAGTGCATCTGGGTGCTCTGGTAGGTCGATTTCGTTCAGCATTAGCTGAAGTAGGTCGCCGTAGTCGGACGTGTCGCCAACCATTACTGCACCAAGAAGCTTCTTGTTATCCTCAGAAACGATAAGACGCTTATACACTTCTTGCTCTTCGTTTTGGTAAACGTAGCTCTTACAGCCAGGAGTGCGACCGTTAGCGTCACCAATTGAGCCTACTTTCACGCCAAGAAGCTTAAGCTTCGCTGACATGTCCGCACCTTCGAACTTGCTGTCGTTACCAACGATGTGGTCAACCGCAACCGTCGCCATCTTGTAGCCTGGAGCCACCAGACCGTAGAACATTTCGTTCCAAGACGCACACTCACCAATGGCGTAGATGTTCTCATCTGACGTTTGGCAGAAGTCGTTGATAGCAATACCGCCACGAGGTGCGATATCTAGCTTCATTTCGCGAGCCAGTTTGTCTTGCGGGCGGATACCTGCAGAGAACACGATGAAGTCAGTCTCTAGCTCAGTACCGTCAGCAAAGCGCATCACGTTACGTGCTGTTTTGCCTTCAGGCGCAATTTCTAGCGTGTTCTTGCTGGTGTGAACGTTCACGCCCATGCTTTCAATTTTTGAACGGAGCTGGTTACCGCCAGCTTGGTCGAGCTGCTCAGCCATTAGCTTTGGTGCGAACTCAACCACGTGAGTTTCTACACCTAGTGCTTTTAGTGCACCAGCGGCTTCAAGACCTAGTAGACCACCACCGATAACAACGCCGCTTTTACTTTTCTTAGCGGTTGCTTCGATAGCTTTCAGATCTTCGATCGTACGGTAAACAAAGCAGTCTTTGCTTTCGTGGCCTTTGATAGGTGGTACAAATGGGAAGGAGCCAGTAGCGAGGATGAGTTTGTCGTATTTGATTTCACGACCAGTGCTGGAGTAAACGATGTGGTTTTCACGGTTGATATTGATAGCGCGCTCGCCAATTAAGACGTTAATGCCGTGCTTTTGGTAAAAACCTTCTTTGACGAGAGAAAGCTCGTCAGCGGTGTGGTGTGAAAAATAAGAGGAAAGGTGTACACGGTCGTACGCAACGCGGGGTTCTTCGCAGAAGACAGTCACTTCATAGTCGGCCATATCTGCCTTCTCGACTAAGTCCTCGAGATAGCGATGACCAACCATGCCGTTTCCTACGACGACAAGCTTCATCTTGCTCATGATTATACCTAAGTGTTAGTTCTTCAAGTCTGCCTGCATTGTTATTTGTGAAAGCAAATTAATACATGATGTAAATCAATTACGGAATTAAACTACCCTAAAGGGGTAGGTCAGCTGAGCAAGTAATCGACAGTGGCATAGAAGTGAGCTCAAACTATACGGAGTTTAGATAAGGGAGGTCAGGTAGGGCCGAAGTGATATATACGCGTTGTCACATACGGGTTCTTTAATTACACATCATGTAACTTACCTACATAATCCATACATATTCTGTGGTTTATAAGAAAAAGCGATTTATATATAGAATTATGTTCTATAAACCTTCGTTCAAATATCCTAGGTTACCAATAACCACGTTATAAGTAAGGTTAGTTGGCGCGAATTACTTTCGTTATTAAATGACAAGGAGGAGATATGATTCGACTTCATATCCAAGCAGTAATCGCTACCTTAGCTCTAGGACTACTCTTCGGTTGTAATGGAAGTGGTGGAGATTCGAGCTCAGGTGATCAACCGCAAACTCAAACCATTCCTACCTCTCAGCTTTCGCTGCCTGAACAATTGGAGGTAGTGACTAATGAAAATGACTAAATTAATTCCTCTTGTGTTGGCCATGGCGCCTCTTACTACACATGCTGCTTATGATGATGCGGACACAGACTATACGCTTGCAGAGCAACGCACCCATGTATGGAATGAAGCGTTAGAGCCTATTGAGTTGGTCAACAGCATTCTCTGTTTTACTGCGCAGTTCAATAGTGTGGAATTTGCTAATCAAGGACCATATTTGGTTCTGGCGGATGAATCCATTTGTTTTGATGACGATAAATCCGGTGATAGCGGTCAATCATCAGGTGCCAGCAATCAAACGCAACTGATGAAAGCAGTAAGTACTGTAGAACGAGAATCCGATGCGGATCCATTAGTTGTTAGCGTTTGGCTACCTGAAATGGGACAAGACGAACAAGGGGAGCAAGCTATCAAGTTTAAAGCGACGATTCGTGATGGAGCCACCGACACTAACCCATTCGGTGACTTTACCTTCAACTTTGACTTCTTTGATAATTTTGAGCAAAACAATCAATCAGGGGGAGGAGAGGTGAAGACTATCTCCAATCTTGACGGACAAATTGGATTTACTTTGTTTGAACAAGGCAGTCATGGCGGCAGCGAAAACTATAAACAATGTGCCAGTGTGGTCATGTCTGAAGATCGAACTAGCGGCGTAGCATTGACGGGCATGGAATATTCAGGCGCGCATGGGTCTGGAGGTCGAACGTTTGCTCTTGCGTTTAACGAGAGCCGAGTGTTAGTACAGAATACTGACGGTGACTTTGATGATCTGCCCTATAAGTCAGGTGATCATTCCACTGGAACTCAGTGTTTAAGCCGAACTGAGCTCACCGCCCATGTTCATCGATATGACTTATTTGATGCATCTTCGGGGGCAGCGATTGAGCTCAATAGTGGTTTCCCAATCCGCTATGATTCCAACGATGACGGTAGCAACGACAGTTATGGTTTCGTTGGTTATTGGGGGCTTTGGACCGAGAGTGGTGAACAGTTTAGTAATGGTGACACTGTTGTCAGGGAGAATGATGAACAGCAAGAGTCATTAACGATAGTGACGGCTCCCGGACGGCTGATTAAAAATACGGTCAACGCGTTAGCGCTGACTGAGTTAAGTGGGATTGATTTTCACTATTGGGATGATGCGATTTACCAAGATAGTGAGTTTGATCAGTGGGTAGTGAATTATAACAACCAGCAGTTCGTTAAAGTAGGCAAACTCAAATGGGGGGATGATGGTCCCACTGTTAGCCAGTTAGACACACCGATTGTAATCACGCTCAGCGACCACGACAGCCTTTACATGTACTCCGAGCAGCTTGGTGGCGAGGTTAAGTATTTGAGTGGAGAAGATAGCATTACTTACTATCAACAAACCTTCATTGATGGGTCACAAAGCGGTGATGCAGCGCTTCCTAACAATGGAACGATAACACTGACCTGCTACGACAATTGTCCGATCGGTACAATCGATGCCGAGCATGTTGCTCAGTATTGGGGGGAAAACAGTCCTTTCGAAACAGAGCATGGTAGCGCTTATGAATTCACTTTTTCGATTAATGGTGAAAATGCGCTGACATTGGTCAGCGTAACCAGTGGCGAAGCGGTTCGGTTTGACTCATCGGTTACTTCATCGACGTTAGAGTCTAGTCCTCACCACTGGGGACTTAGAACGGGCCCTATGGTCTTATCGACGGAGTCCATTTCCAATCCATGGGAGATTTACGATCCTAGCGTTGTGCAAGAGTTTTATGTATGGGAAACCGGAATCAATGAATGGAATCGATTAACGACCGTGCGAGATGAGTCTGGGGATATTGTCAGTTTCGATCGTCCGATTCAGTTTAGCTATGTACACACCAGCAATAATGACCGTAGCGGTGATGCTGGTGACTATGAAAACCAAACCTTCATGATCAACTATGGGGGCAATGGTGATCTTTGGGGACTTCCAAGCATTAGAAATGGTGAAAATGACCACTATCGTGCGGCATTTTCAATCCGTGACGGTGTAGCAATGGGAGGCAGCAATCAATATGTGATTAAAGCACGTGAAATTGAAGAGTTGATGAAGCCATTAGCCAGCTCTGAGTGCAGCAGCTTGACGCTCCAAGACCCAGCGGTCGCAGTGCCAACGTCAGTAACGGGGAGTGCAGACATTGGTTCTATGCCAGTAGTGACAGGCGATCCCGCAGTCATTGCAGGGGTTACCCAATAAAGCAAACGGGCTCCATATTGGAGCCCGCTTTTTTATCCTAGAAATAGCCAAACACCAACGCCACACATCAGTGTGCCTGCGATGCGGTTCATGGTTCGCACGTTGTTCGCATTACCTAAGGTGCGCTTGAGACCTTTACCACCTGTTGCATAGATGGTCATACAGACAAATTCACTGACCAATATGATAGCCAGCATCATTGAAACTTGGCCAACCATCGGTTTTGATTGATCAATAAAAGGGGGAAGTAGTGAAATCATGAACGCCCAGCCTTTAGGATTGGCGATGGCAGTGACAAAACCCTGAACGACAAGATCCCAATCGTTATGGCGTGACGTTTGCTCAACCTCGGATGTAATGGCGAGTTTGCCGCGTGAGCGCCACATCTGAACACCGAGATAAAATAGGTAAGTTGCCCCTATCGCTTTAAAAACGGTGAACACTTCCGGGTATTTCAACATCACCGCAGCGATCCCCAAAATGGCTGCGAGTGCAACTACCGCAACGCCAAGAAGCTCACCGACCATCATCCACAATGTGCGTCGATAACCTATGCTCATGCCCATAGTGAGGGCCAGTGTCATGCACATTCCGGGTGTAATAGAAACGAAGAAAAAGGTAGGGATGAAAATTGACAGTGTCGCCCAGTCCATAATGATACTTTTTAGAATATTGAACAATTTGGCTATTAATAACAGAGATTTCGTGACAGAACTATCACTTTGTTAAACAGAATGGAATATTTTTACTGATGGTTAGGATGGAGTTAAATAAAGGTCATATGCGTCGAGAAGGATAAAATAGGGTGCTTTGGTTAATTTTTAGACACATTGGCCGCTCGTTGATAGGTTGATGAAATGGTAACACTTTGACATACAAACTCTTTACATCCATTGTTGGTGAGCTATCCAATCACGTACATAGGAATCTAAGAAATGGAATTACAAAAAACCATTCGTCGAATCAGTACCCTCATCGTCGCTACCCTGACAACGATTGTCGCAGCTCATGTTCAAGCTGACGACAAAGTCTACCGACTTAAACTCGCTGAAACTTGGGGACCGAACACGCCCATTTTAGGCGATGCGAGTAAGAATATGGCCAAGCTCGCCAAAGAAATGTCCAATGGTCGTTTGATTATTCGCATTGATTCGGCCAACAAACACAAAGCACCACTGGGTGTTTTTGATATGGTGAAATCGGGTCAGTACGACCTCGGGCATTCAAGCTCGTATTATTGGAAAGGGAAGGTCCCCAACACTCTCTATTTCTCATCGATGCCCTTCGGCATGACGACCATGGAGCAGTATTCATGGTTTTATCATGGTGGTGGTCTAGAGCTGATGCAGCAAGTTTACTCACCGCACAATCTGTTGTCATTTCCAGGCGGTAACTCCGACATTCAGATGGGCGGTTGGTTTAAAAAAGAGATCAATACCATTGAAGATCTGAAAGGGTTAAAGATGCGTATTCCAGGCTTCGCGGGTGAAGTGTTAGCCCAAGTAGGGGCTAAACCAACCAACATAGCACCAGGGGAACTGTATACGTCCCTTGAACGTGGCACTATCGACGCTTTGGAATGGGTGGGACCCGCTTTTGACTTACGTATGGGCTTTCAGAAAATTGCGCCTTATTACTACACCGCGTGGCATGAGCCGGGCTCGGAAACCCAATTCTTAGTGAACAAAAAAGTGTGGCAGGAGTTGCCGGACGATCTAAAAACGATTCTAGAAACCTCATTCCGTGTCGCTGCGTTTGATATGTATACTCAAGCATTACATGAAAATGCGAATAGCTGGTCGAAAATGAGCTCGGAATACCCAGATATTAAAGTACGCAGCTTCCCACCAGAGGTCATTAACGCTTTAAAACAGGCTAATGGTGAACTTCTGAAGCAGCAAGCTTCCGAGGATGAACTCGCAAAACAAATTCTAGACTCACAAGCATCCTACTTAACCAAAATGCGTGAGTGGACTAATATCTCATTGCAAGCGTACCTGAACGAGCAAACACATTAATTTTTGGTTATCTAGTAGATAAAATAACAGCCCATTTCGAACTTCGGAATGGGCTGTGTCGGTTTAGTGCATCGCTCGGCTGGTGAAAGAGATGTCTTTACCGTGACCGGAGCCTATCATCACTGCTTCGAAGATTGGTTGCGATGCATCCGCTGGGTTTGACCAATTGACGATAAAGTTTGCACCAACCCCACCACTCACTTCGCGTTTTTCCACCAGATATTCAGAACTAGACAGTGGTTCTAGCACATAGCCTTTTTCTAGAAACTGCCTAACCAGATTTCCATCTGTATCGAAATAATCAATGCTATGGATATGAATACTTTGATTTGGGTCGGTATTTCTCACCACCAATGTTGTCTCGAGTAATACCGCTTTTCCGCCATCGGTATAGATATGGGAGTACGCCGGCACGTAACTGCTGAGCTCCGCATCGCTATTGGCAGCTAAAGTTGTGCGTTCGACATGCCGCGCTTGGTGACTAAGTTTCTCTTCGATGGTATCGACAGATTTAATCAGTGAACCAAGGTAAACGGCTAAACCGACAGCAAGGACAGTAGAGAGAGTGGAAACAATTTGGCTGGCTTTGCGATTTTCAGTCATGTGGTCTCCTAATGGGGCATTGAGAGGGCGCCTACATTGTACTATTTCCATCCTTTCTATTGTTATTCGTAAGCAAGATCAGAGCGTTACATCAGCCTATTTTCTGTTAGCAGTTGTGAATTGCTCTAGGTTGGGGCGCATCCCTACTTTGGTGCTCGTATTGCACGGCTTTGGTGCTCTGTGATGTTCGTTTGTGGTTTAGAGTCGTGTTTATTCCTTCAATCCCGTGATTTATGAGGCTTTAAACCTTACGAGATGTGGGTATATAAATTGCTTTATTATCAACAAACTAGATTCAAAGGACTGGACATGAATTTAACAACAACTGAAAAACGCTGGCTGCCATGGTTTGGAACAACAGGGAAAATAGCAATGGGGCTTGCTTGCTTTGCCAATCGCTCTCGTGTTGGAGAGCTTGAGCAAACGTTTGAGAGTATCGCACACACACGCGTCAAGCTTTTAGAAACTTGGACGCTCAATCAGTGGCAATTTCTTGAAGATGCCGCATTTTACCTTTCTTCGAAAACATCCGAAGAACAGGAAGAGGCGTTAAACTTATTGCTTAGACGCAGCAAAGATTTTTCTGAGCTATTTTTGGTCGATAACCATGGTACGGTGAGTCACTCAAGTTATCGAGGTCACAACGGACAGAAAGTGACGCTATCAAAGGCGTTGGAACGTGGCAGAGCCCAGCCATTTTTACACGGCCCGTATGTAGACCCAAGAACCTTAGATGTTGGACCATCATCGTCAAAGTTTCATGACGCAGTGACATTGATGTTTTATCAACCCCTTGATTGCAATCAACCTGATTCCCCTGTGCTATGTGGACGAGTGCCTAACGATGTGCTGGGGGATCTAATTCAACGTGAAGCGGGGCATATTTATAGCGAGTCAGGGGATAACTACTTGTTTATGGTGGAGTCAAATTTCGAACCATCGATTGCTCAAGGTGTAGCCTTGTCGCGTTCACGATTTGAGGACAACACGTTTTCTCATGGCGAAAACCTAAAGCAAGGTGTTCAAACGGACTGGGGCACGGTGAAAATTCGTCATCACACCGAATTTGAGGTGGTGTTCAACGATCCTGCAACCAATCAGCTGCACCCCGGAGTACGTGAGACCATAAGAAATGGCAGTAATGTTTATGTCGATTATCCGGGCTACTCTGACTACCGGCATATACCTGTCATCGGTAAAGGGGTCACGTTCCAATTGCCTGGCTCTATTGATAAATGGGGCATGATGTGTGAATCCGATCTTGAGGAAGTGCATCGACATCGCTCACTTGTCGGTCGCTTAACTCGTCGTTTCATGACCTCGGCAATGTTAGTGACTTTACTGCCTGTTGCTCTTCAGCATTTCTTCAGCTGGGATCCCTACGCGAGTGCTGGTGCGTCCTTTTTATCTGCTTGTGGATTAACGCTATTGTTTCGTTCTCGCACGGCAAAACCTTTATCGCGAAGCTTAGAGCAAATGACTGGTGTGATGAAAGTACTGGCGGAAGGGGATGGAAATCTTAAACAGCGCTTGGATGCGTCAAAGTTTAAAGCCGATGAAACTGGGGATCTGGGGCGCTGGACCAATAGCTTCATCGATAATCTAGAAACTGTGGTATCAGAATTAGTGTTTGCAAGTCGCGAAGTCAACAACGTCTCAGAGTCTATGTTTCGTTGCAGTCAGCGTTTATCTAAGTCGAGTGAAGATACCTCTGAGTCAATCTCACAGCTTATCGATCTCTCGGACAAGCAGGTCGGGGGAATTCGTTCTGCAAATGACAATGCCAGAGAAATGCATGGGCTAATGACAGAATCGGTAGAGCGTGCTCATCAAGAATATGAAACTGCTCGTAACAGTGCAGAGAATATTAAAGGTATCGTTCAATCTTCTTCAGCCAGCGTGAATGATGTTAATAATGAAATGGAAAAGATCAGTGACATCGTCACATTGATTACTGACATTACGGCTCAAACTAATCTTTTAGCACTCAATGCAGCGATAGAAGCGGCGCGAGCAGGAGAGCATGGTAGAGGATTTTCCGTGGTGGCAGATGAAGTAAGAACCTTAGCGGATCGAACTGCTACTGCAGCAAAAGATATTGGAGATTTAATGGAACAGCTCAGACAGCAGTCTGAAAAGGCGGTGAATACCATGCGGGCTGGGATCGAAAATGTCGAAAGTAATGCCTATTTGGCAGATACGTCAAAGCAAAATGAGCAGTTGCAGCAATCGGTGAACTCGTTGTTTGATGCCATCACGGGGCTTGCTGATATGAGTAATACCAACTCAAAGACAGCGGAGCTCGCCGCGGAGTCTACCACTTCGCTACAGTACCAATCCAAACAGCTGGCGCGCCGAACATCGCTAATGCAGAACTCAATATCTAGGCTTGATCAGCTCGTGGGCAGATTTGAAGTTTAGAGTCAAAAGAAAAGGAGGCAATTTCGCCTCCTTTTTGGTTTTGTGTGAGCATCTAAGCCTTTAAGCCGCGTTGTGGGCACGGTTTGCTTTGATTAATTCGGCCAGTTTGACTTTGTCGACGACGACACTGCGGAGATCTTTGTTTCGTTTGGCTTCATACATAGCAAAGTCGGTGTAGATGAGTAGCTGTTTGATACTGAGCTCACTGCTATCTGGCAAGAAAACTCCAACTGCTGCGTGAAGTTGAAGCACTTTGTCTTGTTCACGTAGCTTGAACTCAAAACTCTCAAGCTTTGGCAGCAGCTCGGACAATTGGTTTTTACTTAGTGGTGTGATAGCCACAAATTCATCACCGCCGATACGATAACTGGTGCCTTTAACGGTTTGTCGCAGGAGTTTGGCGTAGCAGCGTAATACCTGATCGCCGACAGTATGTCCGTATGTGTCATTGATTTGCTTGAATCCATTAAGGTCAATATAGATAAGACCATTGTCTTTACCCAAAGACTGTTTACGAATTCGGTTCAAGGCGTAGCGGTTTTTAAGTTTTGTCAGCGCGTCATGATTGGCTCTGTGGTTTGTGAGATAACCGAACGAGATAGTCACCAGTATGAATAAGCCAAGCAGTACATTGATGATATTCAAGCGCTTCTTATCCAAATCTTTTTTGTTTAACTCTCTCCAGTTTGCTGGTGGCTGATACTTTTGGTGAACGGCTTCGGTATCGACAAAATCTAAGGTTCGATTAAACAGCCTAGCCAATGTCTCACCTCTTTCTGTTTTCGGAAAACCAAAGCTCAGACGAGATTGATAAAATGGCTTAAAGTAATGATCTTCGGTAATTTCAGATAACACTTGCTCGTAGAGCAAGGTATTAAGTGTCACACGATTGGTCACCGCGTAATCAATTTTGTTGCCGATTAAGCCGCGAACTAGCGCCTCGGTATCTTTGAAATATACCAGTTCCTTGTTAGGGAGTAATCGTCTGGTGATAGTGGCGAACACATCATTTTCCACAACCCCAACACGTTCAGCAAAAAGCTCAGAAATATGTCGATATACCTCTTCCTTAAAGCCAACCCGTTTGGCGATAACGCCATCTATGGACGCAAATGGTCGACTGAAAATCATATGTTTTTTGCGATGTCTGAGGTCGGCAATAGGTGTCATCACTTCGTATTCAGCAAGCATCAGCTTTTGCAAAGACTCAGCCCACGGTTTGTTGGGCTCGTAGACGAATTTGCATTGCAGTGAGCTTAAGCGGCAGATTTCCTCAGTGAGTTCAACGGCGACACCTTGTACTTCGCCGTTTTGAGTTTGGAAAACATAGGGTTTTCTGTGGTTGAGGTGAATTTCGATAGGGGCGCTCAGGTTAAGGCCTGAGGACTCTATATCGTTTTTTAGTTGCTTAATGGCAATGTTAGTGATGTAGCTTTCGATATAGCTGCGTATCTGCTTTTGAACTGATTCTTGAGAAACGATACGGCTGAATTTTGCCAGCAAAGGCGCATTCTCAGGTTTGTTTGTAATGATAGATACGGGCGGTATCGAAACTTTGTCATTAATCAGCGTGGCTTTAAAACCAGCATTTAGAAACCACTCGAGTTGCAAAAACGTACCGATATAGCCTTCGATATCACCGCTATGAATACTTTCAAACGCGACGTCGTTATTGTTAAAGCTCAATACTCGTTTTTCGGGATAGTAGCGTTGAATAATATCATTGAATGCTGTCCCCATTGTTGTACCCACGACAGATAGCTGGTCAAAGCTTTCTCCGTATTTCGTAAATAAATAAGTAGGCTCGATATTAATTGGCGCTGAGAAAATAAAACGTTGGGAGCGTGCTTTAGTGAAGGTGACATTGGCAACAAAGTCGAGCTTACCTTGCTCTACCGCGGCCAATCGCTGACTAAAGTCAGGTACGTCAACATACTCGAAGTGAAAATTAGACTGTTTTTCTATGGTCGAAAAAATAAACCTCGCTAAGAAGTCTCGCTCATGGGCAGAGACAAGAAAGGTTTTATTTTCCGTGCTGGCGGCATGTGCACTTTGAAAGGCATTTATGACGACTAGAGCAGTGGAGATAACAATGACAACAAGGTGATGCATACAGCGAACTCTCAACTCCAGTGACTCCTTCCTTGGTATTTTTGGGTAGAGGCGAGCCACCATTCTAGCCGCTGTATGCCATATTGCAATGTTAACCAGTTGAAAACAAAATAGCCGTCGAGAAATGGTATGGAATCGCAATAATATGTCGAGTTGAGTGTTTTTTGAGAAGCAAAAAGGCGACATGAGCGCCGCCTTGTGAGGTTATTCTGTCAACGAATGGGTCAGACCATAACAGCATCATTACTGTTGTCGTGACCTCTGTCTCGGTTAGCGATATGGAGGCCAAACATTGCTAATAGCGCCATGATCAGCATGATAACACCAAGAGGTAACTGACTGGTGGCTGGTATGACTGATGCGCTCAGTGTTGCGAGTCCGGCTCCCAAGTTTTGCATGCCACCCAGCACGGCACCACCTGTTCCCGCATGATTAGGAAAGGGTGTTAACGCGCCAGTGGTCGCAGCCGGGAACAGCACTCCCGCCCCTAAGAAATAGACGGTAGAGCCGAAGGTCAATGTCCATGCATCGGTAGCGCCTTGAAGTCCCGGTAATAAAACTACAATGGAGCCGAGGACGATCGCTGCCAGCCCAAATTTGAAAGCTGTTGACGTGCCATAGCGTTTCGCCAGCATGGATGAGAAGCCAGCGCCAAGCAAGTAGCCTGGGATTGGCATCACAAACAGGATACTGACTGTCAGCGCGGACAACTTCAGAACGCCACCAAATAAGACCCCGGCAGCCGCTTCAAATACCGCGACACCAGCGAAGGTGGCGACTAGACAAATAACGTAGCCTTGAAAGCGGCGATCGGACAAAACAAAGCGATAATTTTCCATGGCCGAACTTTTGCTTCGGCGATCTTCGGGCAGTGTCTCCATGAGTTTAGATGCCATAACAATGACCACGGCAACCGCAAATAAGGTTAAGAACAAATAACTTGAGCGCCAACCTAGAGTTTCGGTAAATACGCCACCTAGCACCGGTGCTAGCAGTGGTGAAAAAATGACACACATACTAATGATGCTATTTGCTCTGTGCAGTTCTTCTCCTGAAAAACAGTCACGGGATAAGGTTCGCGACATTGCGCCGCCACTACCAATACCGGCACCCTGAATGAAGCTACCTAGCAGAAATAGCTCGAACGAATGAGCAAACAAACTGATGACTGCACCAATGAGGTAGATAGCCAATCCAACAAGAATAATTGGCTTACGACCTAGCTTATCGGATAGTGGACCATAGACAAATTGCGATAAGCCATAAGGAATTAAATAGCAGGCCATGACGGCTTGTAGCATCGCTGGATCAACTCGAAATTCTTGTGCCATTTGCCCAATGGATGGGACATACATGGTTTGTGTCATTTGACCAACTGCGGTCAGAATAGCGATCAAAAAGGTCAGCTTTGCTAATGGAAATTTGGATAACATTTCTCAAATATCTCGTAAACATTAGGGAGTGATGAAACCTGCCTAGGGTTTGCCCTGTCAGTATTAGGGCGCAGATATTAGTGTCAGATAGAGTTTTATTCAATAAAAAAGTGTGATGTTAGTCACTACAAATATTTGCACAATGCATTACTAAAAGTAATGCGATAAATGGTGCTTTACAGACAAGTATGCTCAGCACTTTGCGACCCAAAGGTAGGTCTTTTTAATGAGCCAGAAGCTGGCTTTAGATAGGGACTTGATGACTGAGTATGTAAATTGAAAAGTCACGCTGAGCAGTTCAAAAGCACCCATAAATAGTTTGTAACTGTCTGTATGTTGTAGTTCACGATAGGTCATAGGTTATTTTCCTCATATAGGCAACACCGAAAAGTGCGCGTATGCTAGCTGATGGAAAATTAATCAATTACCATTTTGCGCCACTTGATAAAAATGCCTTACATTCGGACCTAAAAAAGCCGACGAAGCGTCGGCTATGGAATACTTGGTGGGCTGTAAACAGCGCCATAACATTCATTGTCCTAGCTATGAACACCAGTTTTCAGTTGTCCTTTGCGGTTACGTAAACCGGTTTCCAGTTTCTTTAAAGATGCTGCAATTGCGGGGTACATGATGTCATGGGAGGCTTTGGCGGACACTCGAACGCCTTCGTAATTAGTAAACACTTCGACCTCGTGCTGGCCGTGCTCTTTTCTGATGATGATGTCGCTGCTAATGAGCTGCGGGAAGTGTGAAGCAATTTTATCGAATTTACTTTCGATTTCTTGACGTGACTCGTCGCCGATAGAAACGTGATGGGTCTGAATGTTTATTTTCATTAATTGCACCTCTCCTTTCACTACGTATTTTAAACCTAGCAAAGGAGAGGGCGTTTGACAAAGCCGTTACCGTTACCTGTTTGGGTGCAAGGTGTTACTTATTTAATGTTTTCTCTAGCTGTTTAACCGAGTAACTGTATGTAAACCATGCACTTAGCCCAGCTAGAACATTCCCTATTAGCGCGCCATAAAAGAGCCCTTGTATTCCCCCAAACTGTGCACCGAGCCACAAACAAGGCAAGAAAAACGCGAATAATCGTAGGGTGGAAATGGTCAGCGCCGTTTTTGCTTTACCAAGCGCATTTGAGATGGACACCATGAGCATACACACGCCAAGTGGCCCTAAACTGAATGGCACCAAAACCAGATGGTAAGTTAAGATTTGAGACACATTATTCTCACTGGTCATCAGTGAAGAGAGTTGTGGGGCAAAAAGCCAAGTAACAATAGCAACTAAAAGCTGAAACCCGAGAATATAACCAACGGCGATATTGACCAGCTTCTTAATATCTTGGAGATTTTTAGCACCAAGTAACTTGCCTACCATAGGCGGCATTGACATGGTGAGGGCAAGGACGGTCACAATAGCAAAAAACTCATAACGTGAGCCGAGTGCCCACGCAGCGACGGCGGCGGTGCCGAAGGTCGCGAGTAATTTTGTAGCCAGCATTGACGATAAAGGTGGCAGAAGCTGGCTGACCATTGCTGGCGCCATGATGTTCCAAATAGAGCGCAGACTTTCGCCAATATGGATGTTAGACCAATAAAATGATGCCCAATTTTTTGACACGACTTTAGGCGCTACAACGGTAATACCTATGCTAAAGGCCACAACGGTGGCGATAGCCGCACCATTAATGCCCAAATCAAACGTAAAAATGAACAAAGGATCCAGCGCTAAGTTGATGAGGCTAGTGACGACCATCATCATGCCAGGCAATACCGTGTTGCCATTGGCGCGGCAAACACTGTAATAAAAATAGAGTACCGCCCCAACCCAAGAGCTTAGTAACCAATAGGGCCAATAGCTATCAATAACTGGGTAGACGGAGTCCGGTGCACTTAACAATGCGAGGATAGGGTGGCGAACAAGCCAAATCAGCAAACCGATAATGGCAACAGCCACACTGCCAAATATCAGTATTAAGCCGCCTAATTGTTTTGCATACTCAGCTTGGTTGGCACCGAGAGCGCGAGAAATGATCGCTGTGGTGGCGATCCCAAGGCCCACTTGAATACCGATAATGACCATTTGCATTGGTAACGTGAAACCTTGTGCTGCCAAAGGTAACACACCGAGTTGGCCTATAAATGCACTGTCGACCAATTGAAAGCTCATCAGTGATAGCACACCCAGCACCATAGGTAGTGTCATGTTAAACAGTTGTTTGGCTAGCTGTTTTGATTCTTTATCCACGTTGTTCTCTTTGTTGTATTAAGCTTGTTGCCAGAGGAGAGGGTTAGAAATAGCAAAGACGGGCGATGCGCCCGTCCTTTTGTCGCTATGAGTTGCTGAATTCTGCGCCAAAAAGGCTCACTCACTCGTAATGTTATTCGTCGAACTTATCTGCATAGCCCTTGGGCGGTGGTGTCCAGCCACGCTCACGAGAATGTTTATCGTTGCGATCGATTTTCATCGCGTCTTTGATAAGGCTTTCCAACTCGATGAAAAGATCTCGGTAATTATTGTCGAAGCGCTCACCCTCAGCACCGCCTTTCCAGCCATCATAGAGCTTGTCTGACTGTTTATCTTCTATCACTTTATATGTGGTTTTCTGTTGTTCCACAAAGAAAGGATGGAACCCTAAACAGTTCATCGTTTTGGCGCCAAGTTCAAGAGCGGAGTGGTAGGTCTCGGACTCAATATAGTCAGCCCCAGCTTGTCTGAGTTGATAGCCGTGCCCACGGTCAAACGCTCTGGCGAGAATTTTTACGTGAGGGTACGTATGTTTAACGTATTTTACAAGCTCGATACTGGCTTCTTGATTGTCGATAGCAACGACGAGCAGTTTCACCTCTTCAATGCCTGCGGTATGTAAAATGTCGGGTTTGGCCGCATCACCAAAAAAAGCTTTAGTGCCAATCTGACGCATATTATCAACTTGATCTGCTCGCACATCCAAGGCAACGGTACGCACATCGTTGGCAACAAGCAGTCGGTTTACAATTTGTCCAAAGCGGCCCATACCGGCAATTAGTACGCTACCGCGTTCGTCAACGGTGTCTGCTTCTCGATCGTTACTTTGCTTCTCGTAGCGGGGAAGGATGACCTTATCAAATAGGATAAATAGCCCTGGCGTTAGGAACATGGACAATGCCACAACCAAAGAAAGCGTTTGAGCAATGTCGTTCGGCAGAACATGGTTTTGTACCGAGAAACTTAATAGTACAAAACCAAACTCACCAGCCTGAGCCAAGCTCAAGGTGAACAGCCAGCGGGCGCTATTTCGGATTTTGAATATCATGGCTAACACGTAGAGTACAGACGCTTTGAGCAACATGACGCCAAGGGTGAGGCCAATGATAACAAAGAAATCATTGAACAAAATACCAAAGTTGATACCAGCGCCAACAGTGATAAAGAAAAGCCCTAGCAACAGACCTTTGAACGGATCAATGTTAGATTCAAGTTCGTGTCTGAACTCACTGTTTGCCAGTACGACGCCCGCCAGAAATGTCCCAAGTGCAGGAGAAAGACCGACTAAACTCATAAGGGCAGCAATACCAATAACCAACATTAGTGCGGTGGCGGTAAAGATTTCACGTAGCCCTGATGAGGCGACAAAACGAAACAGTGGGCGGCTCAAAAAGTGTCCGCCAATCACAACCACAGCGATGGATGCTGTGATGACAAGACCGTATGCCCATCCGGGTAAACCTGCTACCAAACTGAGTTGTTCGTGATGTTCTGCGGCTTGATCGACGGCGTTTTGTGCTTGTTCAACCAATTCAGGAATGGCCAGAAGGGGAATGAAAGCGAGCATTGGAATAACGGCAATATCTTGAAATAGCAAGACAGAGAATGAGCTTTGACCCCCCTCGGTTTTCGCTAACCCCTTTTCATGGAATGTTTGCAGTACGATAGCGGTCGAAGACAAGGCAAAAATGAGGCCTATGGTTAGGGCAATGCTCCAGGTTTGGCCCAATAGTAGGGCAATTGCCATAACCGCAGCTGCCGTGCCGCCAACCTGAATCCCGCCAAGCCCTACAAGCTTATGTCGCATACCCCAGAGCATTTTTGGCTCCAGTTCAAGGCCGACTAGAAATAGCATCATGACCACACCGAACTCAGCAAAGTGCTGTATCGCCGTGGTTTCCTCGCCAACTAGCCCGATAATGGGACCGATGACGACCCCGGCAATCAAGTAGCCGAGGACTGAGCCTAGACCCAATCGCTTGGCTATTGGTACAGCGATGACAGCGGCGATGAGATAAACAAAAGCCTGCAAAAAATACTCGGTCATGACGCGCCCTCATCAGATTTAGTGGTTTGTTCTTGTGGCCAGTAGTGATTGAGCTTTTCCATTGGCATAGCGCGATGTATGTCGAAATCTCCCGCGACCAACAGAGTGAGTAGCTCGCGCCAACGCTCCCTATGATCGGGTATTCTGCGTTCTTCTTGTGCTGTACGAGACCCAAACAGGCAAAATGGCGGTAAATAGGTCATTCCTGTTAAGGTTGCGGTTTGTTCGAGCGGTTGAAGTAATTCTCGGATAGTAAAATGGTTGTAACCATCGGTTTGATATGCGTCTGCTTTACCTCCAGCAGAAATGGCACACAAGAACGTTTTCCCGTGTAACGCGGTGCCTTCTTGCCCATATGCAAACCCGTATTCAAGGACTAAATCTTGCCACTCTTTTAGAATCGATGGCGTCGAATACCAATAGAGTGGGAACTGAAAAATAATCACGTCATGGTCGATAAGGCGCTGTTGCTCTTTATCGATATTGATGTTGTAGGTAGGGTACTCGTAATAGAGATCTACTGCAGTAACCCCTTTCACTGAAGCTGCGTCTCGGAACATGGGAGCGTTGACCTCAGAGCGGCGTTGGGAAGGGTGAGCGTAAAGCACAAGAACTTTTTTGTTGTTTTCGGGCATAATAGCTTCCGCTTGACGTTATCTATGAGTCTTAATATCTAGTACACAACAAGCTATATTTCAATTGGTTACCATATAGTGACCACACAGACGCTAGTGACATGTTGATGCTGCAGTGTGTCGATATACACCATCCACTAGGGGGTTCTTTTGACTAAGATATTTATTAGACCAGCGATAAACAATGATGCTAGGTCGCTACATGCTCTCTATCAGAAAACAATTCGCACTGTAAACTGCAAAGATTACAATGAGATACAGATTGATGGATGGGCGCCGTTAGATATGAAAACTGAGGTGTTTGAGCGTTATATCGTTTCGAAACAGCCTTTGGTGGCCACAGATGGCGAAAGTATCTTAGGTTATAGTGACCTCCAACCCGATGGCCTCATCGATCACTTCTATTGTCATTATCAAGCGCAGGGGCAAGGTGTCGGACGTGCGTTAATGAACGCCATCCATCTTAAAGCGAGCGAGTTGGGGATATCTAAGCTTTACTCATTTGTTAGTGTCACTGCGAAACCGTTTTATCTTCATTTCGGTTTTCATGTCGTAAGGGAAAATGAAGCGAATATTCGTGGTGTGTTGTTACAAAACTATTTGATGGAAAAAGAACTCCGTTGATGATTGAAAATATGTTTGAAGTTAAAGCATTGAAGCAAGATGAGTTACCGTTGGACATATTGCTGATTGCCGACCCTGAAGAAGCCGCTATCAATGTCTATCGTCAGCGTTGTCAGGCTTATGCGGCCTTTTTACAAGATAAGATTGTTGCGGCGCTGTTAGTGGAAGTTGATAACAGCCGTCAGACCGCAGAGCTGTTTAATATCGCCGTTTACAGTGAATATCAAGGCAGGGGGTTTGGTGGCGTGCTGTTAGATGAGACCCTGAAAATGCTCGCTGAAACTGGGATCAAGCAAGTTGAACTTGGTACGGGCACGTTTGGTTATCAGCTATCTTTCTATCAAAAACATGGCTTTCGAGTCGACAGTATTGTGAAAGATTTCTTTCTCGATAACTATGATGAGCCAATCTTTGAACAAGGTATTCAACATAAGGATATGCTTCGTCTGGTGTGGCGCCGTTAAGTTTGAGTAATATCGTATTTGAGTCATTGACGGTCCAGAGTGTGCGGGGTAGATTGCTCACGATTACCGCCATTGATAGAAGTGAAACTAGGAGCCTCTGATGGGTGAGATGTACACCAAGCATGCGGACAAGTATGCCGAAGCGATTGAAAACAACGCCTATAATGCACTGTACGAGCGTCCCTCTACACTTGCGCTTGTTGGAGAAGTGAGTAATAAACGTGTGCTGGATTTGGGCTGTGGCCCTGGTATTTATGCGGAACTCTTCACTAAGCAAGGCGCGACTGTCACAGCGATTGATTTATCAGAAGAAATGGTAGAGTTGACCCAACGTCGTATTGGTGACGCTGTCACAAGTTACTCGCAAGACTTGACCGAAGGATTGCCCAACGAAAATGCTAATCAGTATGATGTCGTTGTTTGTCCGCTGATGATTCACTACTTAGAAGATTTGGTGCCGTTTTTTAAAGAAGTTCAACGTGTCTTGAAAATGGGGGGGATCTTTGTGTTTTCTACCCACCACCCGATCATCGACTTTGAAGATGATGCCTTTAATAACTACTTTGATGTAGAACGTATTACTGAGCACTGGGATACCGTCGGTGAGCCAGTGGAAGTCTCGTTCTTTAGACGCTCATTGACCAACTTATTTGATAGCTTATCTGAAGCTGGTTTCGTTTTGGACAAGTTTTCCGAAGGTAAGCCAGCGCCCGAGATGAAAGTGGTGGCTCCTGAGACATTTGAGCGATTATCTCGTCGTCCTAATTTCATTTTCATCCGAGCTCAAGCCAAATAATCGCCTCTAGAAAATCGCGATTACTCATCGTTTCCTGCTAGTTTTTCATCAAAAGGGCAAAAAACGTGTTTTTTTTGCCCAATAACCCGTTCAATTTACAAATCAATTTGGCATTAGCGGCGGGTTTTATTAGTATGTACAGCTATCAAAAAACACCCTTATGGATACTACCGGACGGTAGACGAGGAAACGATGCAACATCTAGAAGAGATCATTGCTAACGCGGGCACAGCGATTGACGCTGCAGACTCGCTAGTCGCACTTGACGAAGTGCGTGTTCAGTATCTAGGTAAGAAAGGTGAGCTAACCGCTCAACTTCAAAGCCTAGGTAAACTACCACCAGAAGAACGCCGCAGTGCTGGTCAAGAGATCAACAAAGCTAAAGGCGTGGTTCAGCAAGCTATCGCAGCACGCAAAGATGCACTACAACGTGCAGAGCTTGAAGCGAAACTAGCGGCAGAAACTATCGACGTAACCCTACCAGGTCGTCGTATCGAGAACGGCGGTCTGCACCCAGTTACTCGTACTGTTGAGCGTATTGAAAAGTTCTTTGGTGAGTTAGGCTTTAGCACTGAGTCTGGTCCTGAAATTGAAGATGCATTCCACAACTTTGATGCACTGAACATTGCAGAAGATCACCCAGCTCGTACTGACCACGACACCTTCTTCTTCAATCCAGATCTGATGCTACGTACACACACGTCTGGCGTACAGATCCGTACGATGGAAAATGGCAAACCACCATTCCGCTTCATCGCACCGGGCCGTGTTTACCGTAACGACTACGACCAAACACACACGCCAATGTTCCACCAAGTGGAAGGCATGCTGGTTGACGAAAATGTTAACTTCGCACAGCTGAAAGGTATCCTGCACGATTTCCTAACCAACTTCTTCGAAGAAGATCTTGAAGTTCGTTACCGTCCGTCATACTTCCCATTCACTGAACCTTCAATGGAAGTGGACGTTAAGCGTAAAGATGGTAAATGGCTAGAAATCCTGGGCTGTGGCATGGTGCACCCAAATGTACTTCGCAGCGTAGGCATTGACCCTGAAAAATACTCTGGTTTTGCATTCGGCATCGGTATCGAGCGTCTAGCGATGCTTCGCTACGGTGTAAATGACCTACGTTCGTTCTTCGAGAACGACCTACGTTTCCTAAAACAGTTCAAGTAATCCAGAGGGTTCATCACAATGAAATTCAGCGAATCATGGCTTCGTGAGTGGGTAAACCCTTCAGTTTCTACTGACGAGCTTACGCACCAAATTACAATGGCTGGTCTAGAGGTGGACGACGTACTGCCTGTAGCTGGCTCTTTCACTGGCGTTAAAGTAGGTAAAGTGGTTGAGTGCGGTCAGCACCCAGACGCAGACAAACTACGCGTAACTAAAGTTGATGTTGGCGCAGAAGAACTGCTAGACATCGTTTGTGGCGCACCTAACTGCCGTGAAGGTCTGAAAGTAGCAGTAGCAACAGTTGGTGCTGTTCTTCCGGGCGATTTCAAAATCAAGAAAGCAAAACTACGCGGTCAACCTTCACACGGTATGCTGTGCTCATTCACTGAGCTAGGCATCGATGTTGAATCTGACGGCATCATGGAATTGGCTGAAGATGCAGCGATCGGTACTGATTTCCGCGACTTCCTAGGTCTTGATGACGTGACTGTTGACGTTGACCTAACAGCAAACCGCGCTGACTGTTTCAGCATCCGTGGTCTTGCTCGTGAAGTTGGCGTTCTAAACCGTGCTGACGTAACAGCACCAGCAGTTAACCCTGTTGAAGCATCTATTGCTGATGTAGCTTCTATTGAAGTTAAAGCAACTGAAGCGTGTCCTCGTTACCTAGGTCGTATCGTTAAGAATGTGAACGTTCAAGCTGAAACACCACTATGGATGCAAGAGAAACTGCGTCGTTGTGGTATTCGCTCAATCGATCCTGTTGTAGACATCACTAACTATGTGCTTCTTGAGCAAGGTCAGCCAATGCACGCGTTCGATCTTGCTAAGATTGAAGGCGGCATCGTTGTTCGTATGGCAGAGCAGGGCGAGAAACTGACTCTTCTAGACGGTAACGAAGCGGAGCTAAATGCCGATACACTGGTTGTAGCAGACCACAATAAAGCACTAGCAATCGCTGGTATCTTTGGCGGTGAAGAGTCTGGTGTAACAACTGAGACGAAAGACGTGCTTCTAGAGTGTGCGTTCTTCGCACCTGACCACATTCGTGGTCGCGCTCGTAGCTACGGTCTACATACGGATTCTTCAATGCGTTTTGAGCGTGGTGTTGACTACGCACTACAAGCAAGCGCAATGGAGCGTGCGACAGAGCTTCTTGTTGAAATCTGTGGTGGTGAAGTAGCACCGGTAGTGACAGTAGAATCTGACGCTGATCTTCCTAAGCCAAACACTGTTGAACTACGTCGCACTAAGCTAGATTCACTTCTTGGTCACCACATCGCTGACGCTGAAGTAGTCGAGATTCTAGAGCGTCTTGGTCTGACAGTAGAGACTACAGATACAGGTTGGACTGGTGTAGCGCCAACATGGCGTTTTGACATCGCAATCGAACAAGACCTAATTGAAGAAGTGGGTCGTATCTACGGTTACGATAACATTCCAAATCAACACCCTGCTGCAACACTTAAGATGCACAACCACGTTGAAGCGAACCTTCCGCTTAAACGTGTACGCGATCTTCTTGTTGACCGTGGTTACCATGAGGCGATCACTTACAGCTTCGTTGAGCCAGAGCAGCAGAAACTCGTAGTACCAGGTGTTGAGCCACTGATTCTGCCTTTCCCAATCTCTGCGGAAATGTCAGCAATGCGTCTTGGTCTTATCCAGGGCCTTCTAAATACCGTTGTTCACAACCAGAAGCGTCAGCAACCACGTGTTCGCCTGTTCGAATACGGTCTGCGTTTCATCCCTTGCGAAAATGCTGAGAACGGTATGCGCCAAGAGCCTATGCTTGCAGGTGTGATTGCTGGTACTCGTAGCGAAGAGCATTGGGATATTGAAACTAACACAGTTGACTTCTTTGACCTTAAAGGCGACCTAGAAGCGATTCTAGAACTGTCTGCAAACGAGAAAGCGTACTCATTTGCTGCAGCGAAACACCCAGCACTTCATCCAGGTCAATCTGCAGCAATCATTGTTGATGGCAAAGAGGTGGGGGTAATTGGTACCGTTCACCCAGAGCTTGAGCGCAAGTTCGGTCTAAACGGTCGTACTATCGTATTCGAAGTTGAATGGTCTGCGATCAACACGAAAGTGATCCCAGAAGCGGCAGGACTTTCTAAGTTCCCTGCAAACCGTCGTGACATCGCTGTTGTTGTTGATGAAGCGGTCGCTTCTGGCGACATCGTTGCAGCTTGCTTAGAGCAAGGTGGCGAGTTCCTAAAAGACGCGAAATTGTTTGACGTTTACGTAGGTAAGGGCGTTGAGGAAGGCAAGAAGAGTCTAGCGATTGCTTTGACTCTACAGTCTCTAGAGCGCACGCTTGAAGATGCTGATATCGCAGGTGCGGTAGACGCCATTGTTGCTCATATTTCTGAGAAATTTGGTGCAGCATTGCGTGACTAAGCACGATTAACGCAATTAAGCATAATGCCTGAAAAAGCGAGTTACTGAAAAGTAACTCGCTTTTTTTATGCCGGGTTAATATCGAGTGGAATAAACCTGTTTCATATTGGAAATATGGTGCAACTCGCTGTTTTTACACAATAAATTACGTGTTGAAGGCATCAAGGTCACTATTTTTAAAATTGTTTATAGCTTTATTATTGTTTGTGTAATTGTGCTTGTCTGGTTGTTTATTCTGCCTGGTTGATTTTGTGTAAGCAAAGTCTCTATATTATGCTGTTAATCCGATAACTTGCTAAAACTTAAAGCAAAATCCTGACATAGTTCTGAAATAAAAAAGTTGGCGAAAATCAGAAGGTTGGCTTACACTTTTCAAAGTTGGCCTGTTATGTTGTTGATTGGTCGAACTAAATCTTTAGCGTTATCACTGCGATAACAAGGTATGAATTAGCTTTGAGGGGAGTTTTATGGCGCTCACAAAAGCCGATCTGGCTGAGAACCTATTTGAGAAACTCGGATTCAGTAAAAGGGATGCCAAGGAAACGGTAGAAGTGTTTTTCGAAGAAATTAGAAAATCACTTGAAAGTGGCGAACAGGTAAAGCTGTCGGGTTTTGGTAATTTTGACTTGCGTGACAAGAATGAACGTCCAGGTCGAAATCCCAAGACTGGTGAAGACATTCCCATTTCCGCTCGACGCGTAGTGACATTCCGTCCGGGTCAGAAACTGAAGGCTCGAGTCGAAAATATCAAAGTAGATTAATGTCCTACTGTTAAACAAAAAGACCACCTAGTGTGGTCTTTTTGTGGTTTAGGGGCTAGGTATTTAGAGGGAATATCGAGCGCCAAGCCATTGCTCTGAGTGCGCTCAATAAAGAGCGGACTAAGCCGCTCGAATGTTAGTGGTAATGTATGGCTGCCAAGCGTTTTGATACAGCTCCATTGACTGGCGTCGTAGGCTGGCAATTTGCGCGGTTTCAAATTCATTTAGGGCGCGGTTTTCAGCGGCAGCTCTGCGCTCAATTCCTTGAACGATTTCATACAAATCGTGCTCAGGTCCGCTCTTCACATCAGCGATGTCTTTTAGGTGAAGCTGCACTTCAGCGATAATTCCAGTCTTGGGTAGCTTAACCAAAATGTTGAGGTCACGGTATCCAGAGGCTGCTGGGCTTTTAAAGCGGTTTTTAACCCTAACTACCTGAGCTTCACGGCTAAGCGCTTCATACGCGCCTACTAAGCTCTCAACGTCTTGAGCGACGATAGTGCCTCGAGCCAGATCTGTGATTTGATTAACTTGGCCGTTGAGTTCAGTGTCAATCTTCACTTTGGCTCGTTCAGCAGATTTTACGCCTGCAAAGTACGCGTCGGTGTCAGTCAGTAGGGCGGTGGTTTTACAAAGCGCTTCTAGCTCATGCTGAGCTTGGTGGGCTTTGCTGTACAAGATGTCAAAATCGTTATGGGGTTGGAAGGCAGCGCCCTGAACAGCATCAATGCCGTACAAGCCACTAAGACTGTGTTTGAATACAGATGGACAAACTTCGTTTTGCTCTTGCTTTCCTTTTGTTGAGGTGGAATCGGATTGATTAAGCGTTGCCGCAAATGCAGGTGCGCGGCTGAGTACCAATAGCATTAGTGCTGCAGTACGAAGAAACGTGCTCATTCTCTCTCCTAGTTACGTTACAAAAACGGGTACAAAAAAGGCGTAAACGCGCAGGAGTGTCGCTAACAATAATATGGGGATTCGTAGAAAAAACCCAACACAAACTGTGTAACAGAGTTTGTAAACTGTGATGCTTATCGCGCAATAAAATCTACGCGAATGGGTGTGACATTTTGTCTGCACTCTGTAAACTCTACGTTAACCATTATCCACAGCGAATATGAACGATAAATGAACGATTTTGAACTTTGGCACGACAAGTGGGCTGCAAACAAAATAGGTTTTCACTTGGAAGATGTGAATCCTTTGCTTATAAAATACTGGCAGCAATTGTCTCCTCAGCGTGACGAGAAGGTCTTTGTGCCTCTATGCGGCAAGTCAGAAGACTTGGTTTGGTTAGCGCAGCGTCATGATGACGTACAAGGCGTCGAGCTTAGTCAAATTGCCGTGCGTTCATTTTTCTCAGAGCACTTCTACACCCCGATGGTAACGCCTATCAATGGTCAGTTTGAGTTATATCAGTTTGATGAGCTAAACATTTATGTTGGTAACTATTTTACCGCGCCAATTCAGCCGGTAGAGCTGATTTACGATCGCGCGGCTATGATTGCCATGCCTGAAGAGGTGAGAGCGCTCTATGTTGACAAGCTAAAACAAACGCTGAAACCGGGCGGCCGCATTCTTCTCATCACACTGGACTACATTCAAAGCGAAATGACGGGGCCACCATACAGCGTTCCTAGCAATGAAGTGATGCAGCATTTTGGTGAGGAGTTTGATGTGACCCTTTTAGAGCGTGATGAAGCGGACAGTAATCATGGTCGTATTCAACAAGGCCTGACTCGCTTTGCAGAAGAAGTATGGCTTATCACCCATAAAGGCTGATCATTGTAGTTAGATGGTTCTCTGAACCGTAATCAATTCAATGGATACAAAAATGCCAGAGCGAGAGCTCTGGCATTTTCTTTATCACAGTTTGCGTGATGACATTCTGTGATTACTTAGCGACGTTACCAAGCTTCAGCCATGTATCGATAACCGTATCTGGGTTAAGTGATACAGAGCTAATACCTTGGTCCATTAGCCATTCTGCAAGATCATCGTGATCCGATGGACCTTGACCACAAATGCCAACGTATTTACCCGCTTTGGTCGCCGCGTCAATCGCCATCTTCAGCATTGCTTTCACCGCTGGGTTACGCTCATCGAACAGATGCGCCACGTCACCAGAATCACGGTCTAGACCGAGCGTTAGCTGAGTCATGTCGTTAGAACCGATTGAGAAGCCATCGAAGTACTTCAAGAACTCTTCTGCAAGAACCGCATTTGATGGTAGCTCACACATCATAATGACTTTCAGGCCTTGTTCGCCGCGACGCAGTTCGAACTTAGCAAGTAGGTCGATAACTTGAGCTGCCTCGCTTGGCGTACGAACGAATGGAATCATGATTTCAACGTTCTTCAAGCCCATTTCGTTACGAACACGCTTAATCGCTTGCGTTTCAAGTTCAAAACAGTCTTCAAACACCGGTGAGATGTAACGAGAAGCACCACGGAAACCAAGCATTGGATTTTCCTCGTGTGGTTCAAACTCTTTACCGCCCACAAGGTTGCTGTACTCGTTTGACTTAAAGTCCGACATACGAACAATCACACGCTTAGGCCAGAACGCTGCCGCGATGGTTGAAATGCCTTCAGTAAGCTTGCTCACATAGAAATCGATTGGATCTTTGTACCCGCGGATACGCTGCGTGATCTCTGCTTGCAGCTCTGGAGACTGCTGGTCAAAGTTCAGTAGCGCTTTCGGGTGAATGCCAATCATCTTGTTAATGATGAACTCAAGACGCGCAAGGCCTACACCTTCGTTAGGGATTTGAGCGAAGTCGAACGCACGGTCAGGGTTACCTACGTTCATCATCACTTTCGTTGGTAGCAGTGGCAGTTCATCGACAGCAGAGCGGCGGATCTCAAAGTCCAGCTCACCTTGATAAACATAGCCAGTTTCACCTTCAGAACACGACACAGTAACCACCGCACCATCTTCTAGACTATCTGTCGCATTACCACAGCCAACGATAGCTGGAATGCCCAGTTCACGAGCGATGATTGCTGCGTGACAAGTACGGCCGCCACGGTTAGTCACGATCGCCGCTGCTTTCTTCATCACTGGTTCCCAATCTGGGTCAGTCATATCAGTAACCAGCACGTCACCTTCTTGAACAAGTGACATTTGGTCTAGTGAATCTACAAGACGAACTTTACCAGTACCAATACGCTGGCCGATAGCACGGCCTTCAACCAGTACATCAGCCTTGTTATTAAGTTGGAAGCGCTCAATTACATTTTGTTCGCTTTGAGAGCACACGGTTTCAGGGCGAGCCTGAACGATGTATAGCTTGCCGTCGATGCCATCTTTTGCCCACTCAATGTCCATTGGACGTTGGTAGTGCTTTTCGATGATCATTGCTTGCTTAGCAAGCTCTTTGATTTCTTCGTCATTAAGAGAGAACTGGTTACGCTCTTCGTCAGACGTATCGATGATGTCTACCTGCTTACCAATTTCTTGGTTGTCAGAGTAAACCATCTTGATCTGTTTAGAGCCAAATGTCTTCTTAACGATCGGCGCTTGGCCTTGCTCTAATAGCGGCTTGTGAACGTAGAACTCGTCTGGGTTTACAGCACCTTGAACGACCATTTCACCTAGACCCCAAGCCGAAGTGATAAATACCACTTGGTCGAAGCCAGATTCAGTATCCAAAGTAAACATAACGCCAGAAGACGCTTTGTCTGAGCGAACCATGCGTTGGATACCCGCAGAAAGCGAGATACCACGGTGGTTAAACCCTTGGTGTACACGATAGGAAATCGCTCTGTCGTTAAACAGAGACGCATAGACATGCTTAGTTGCTTCAAGAACCGCATCAATACCTTTTACGTTCAAAAAGGTTTCTTGCTGGCCCGCAAATGAAGCGTCAGGAAGATCTTCAGCTGTCGCAGATGAGCGAACCGCCACAGACAACTCTTCGTTGCCTTCGATCAATTCCTTGTAGTTATCTCGGATATCCTGCTCTAGGTCAGCAGGGAAGGGGGCTTCTAATACCCATTGACGGATGGTCGCGCCTGTCTTACGCAGTGCGTCAACATCATCAACATCAAGTTCGTCTAATAGTCCGTGAATGCGCTCATCCAATCCTTCAAAGTCGAGGAATTGGTTGAAGGCATGGGATGTAGTCGCGAAGCCATTTGGCACTGAAACACCAGCGTTAGCAAGATTAGATACCATCTCACCAAGTGAAGCGTTCTTGCCGCCGACCTTATCGACATCATCCATTGACAGACCATTGAACCAAAGGGTGTTGTTTTGCATGTCTTTCTCCAGAAACATTGCAGCTGTAGGATATAGCAAACGTTTACGTATTCAGTGAAAAAATAATTAACTATTTTTACAAACTGTGGGGGAACGTGATTGAATGCTAGGGTTTGTTATCGATATTATGTAGAGCATCCTACTTAAATTAATTTGAAAAATTAAATAGAAAATGAAAATTTTAGGTCAAAGTCGTGACGTATTCTACGTTTCTGACGGTACAGCGATTACTTGTGAGACATTGGGGCACGTGGTGCTCGGTCAGTTTCCATTCAAAGCCAAAGAAAAAACTTTTCCCTTTGTTGAAAGCACTCATAAGCTTGATGAACTCATTAGGGAGATTAATCAATCCTATGAACGCAATGGGGTGAAACCACTGGTGTTTTTCTCCATAGTTGTGCCCGAAATTCGGGCAGGATTGCTGCAATCGGACGCGTTTTGTTACGATGTGTTAGAAAGTTTGGTGGCTCAGGTTAAAACAGATTTACAACTGGAACCTAAGCCTAAGCTGCAACGTTCACACAGTGTTGGTAAAGATTCTGCGAAGTATTTTGATCGCATCGCTGCCGTTGAATATACCCTTGCGCATGACGATGGCGTCTCGCTCAAAAACCTGGAACAAGCCGACCTGATTTTGCTGGGTGTGTCCCGCAGCGGTAAAACACCAACCAGCCTTTACCTCGCTATGCAGTTTGGTCTGCGAGTCGTGAATTATCCATTTATCGATGACGATATTAAACGCTTGCGTCTGATGCCTGAGTTTGAGATCCATCGTCATAAGCTGTTTGGTCTCACCATCGACCCTGAGCGCCTAACAGAGATTCGCGAAAACCGGTTAGCAGGGAGTGAATACGCCAGTACCGAACAATGCCTGCAGGAGTTGGCGAGTGTTGAAGCATTGTTTAGGCGTGAAGCGATCCCTTATATCAATACGACGTCACTGTCGGTGGAGGAGATCTCAACGAGGGTACTAGAGCGAGCTGGATTGAAGCGTCGAGTATTCTAAGAATAGAAGGCCCATTTCCAACCCCAAAAGTTACCGATGACAAGACTGCAAACAGCGCTCTGACTCACAGCGCTGTTTGACGCTAGCCGTTACAATAGTGATTAACCTCACTTGAAAAAGAATCCAGTCATACCATGTTGATTTTCGTGTTGCTAAGCTTCACTGTCGTATTTATTGTCGCTTATGCAAGTATGAACAAAGTATCCATGCTTAAAAAAAGAGCTGGGTATTCCGCTGCGTTGAGTGCCAGTATTGTCGGCGTTTCATTATTGCTCTGGAACCAGTTTCGTGCGCCGTTCCCAGATCCTGCCCCTCTTAGTAATGTTCAAGACCATCAAAGCATCATGCTTGATCTTCAAAACTCACTAGCCGAATCCCCAAACGATGCCGAGTCTTGGTTTAAGCTAGGTCAGCTGTATATGCAGAGTCTGGAGTTTGATTCCGCAGCAACGTGTTTCAATTACTCAATTCGTCTCTCTAGTATGCCGTATGCAGGACAGTACGCCGCCTTAGCGACAGCGCTTTACTATCAATCCTCACAAACAATTACACCAGATATTCAGCGTTACCTGGACAAAGCGCTCGAGCTCGACAGTGACAATGACACGGCATTGCAACTTATCGCTTCGGACTATTTCTTAAATGCAGAATATGATGAGGCGATTCGTGTTTGGACGCAGATATTGGATTCGAATCGAGTGGGTATAGATAGAGCGGCGCTTGTTGAAAAAATTAACCAAGCCAAAGGCATGCGATAGTTCATGGCTTAAAGCCTTTGAATCACTGCCGCTAAAAGCTTTAGCGGCAAATAAAGGTTGTTCCGTTTCTAGGCGTGCGTATACACAAACCCACCGTACATATACTTGGTGGCTTCGGCGCCGAGAATCACCACCTTGCTTCCTTTTGATAGTGTTCCGCTATTAACGAGTTTAGAGAAGCTGCACCAAATAGCAGCAGAACCTAGGTTACCCCAGTGTTTGGCGTCGTTGATGATCTTGACTGGGTCAATGTCTAGTGCTTCTGCCAGCATAGTGTCGATGTGACCACTTGCTTGATGGGGGATGATGTAATCAAAGTCGTTGAGCTCATAGCCACGGCCTCTCAAAGCTAAAATACTGGCTTGAAATAATGCTTCGCCGCTTTTTCTTACATTGCTGGCATTATGATGAAAGCGGGCTTTACCATTTTGGGTATATACCGACATCGAGCCGCCATCTAGCGATAACCCCGGTGATTGTTCAACGCCAATTTGACCTGTAAAACAGTCTGAAATTTTACCTAATCCCGGTACGTCTTCTGGAGCGATAAGGACCCCGCCGGCACCGTCACCCATTTGCATGTAATTGACCAGTTGTGATTGGTCGAGAAAATCTGGGTGATAATCAAAGTACACAGACCCCGTTTCACTGCCGACAATCATGACAGGTTTGTTTAGCATGGCCATTCTTGGGATAGCGATTTGCAAGCCGCTTGAAAACCCAGTACAGGCTTGTCTTAACTCCATGAAAGGGCCGTGATAGCGAAGTTTCTCTGCTACCCACGCAATACTAGGGGGGAGCTGAGTATCAGGTGTCGTGGTGTGGCCGATCAGGTAATCGATGGAGCCTAAATTCGTGTTCGATTTTTCAAGCAGTTGTGTCACCACGCTCGCTACAAGCTCAGAATTACTTGGCGTTGGCACGCTAGTGTGAGAGTAGATGCTGCGCGAGAAATGGCGTCCCTCAATACCAAGAAACGGCGCGATTCGAGACGCGATTTTGGCGTAGCGTTTTCCTGCTAATCGCTCCAATGCATCTAACAGTTGTGCGTTATCTAGATGTTGTTCTGGGAATAAATGGTGTGCGGCGAGAAGTGATACGCTACCGGGCAGAAACGTTGCACTCATATTAGCTCTCCCTAGCTTCAAAGATGTGCTCAAGCGTAATACCAAGCGTTTCAAATGCTTCTCGCTCGGTATTGAGTAGTTTAAACAGCTTTTCCGAGGTCAGTGTGTTGAGTGCTCGCCATTTTGTACGGTCGTATCCTAGAGCGAGAGCATGCTTTTTCGCGGCGGTCACATGACGTGCTTCGTCTTGTTTGATGGAACGGCATAGCAGAACAAACGGATGGTGCGGGTCAAGTCGGCCTTTTTCTAGGCTCAACATGATTTTACAAACCAATGCGTCAAGGCTCGCGATTTGAGCAAAATGCTCTTCGAAAGTGTTTTTTGAACCCAGTGAGGCAAAGAAGCGCTGACTGCGGCGCTTTATTGCTGTGACATCAGAAGGTTGCGCTAACTGAGATTGTACAAACTCAAGTGCGTCTTCATGATATTGCTCATCTGCCACAATGCGTTCAAAGTCGCTTTGAGCTGAGGCGAGTGGCTCTGGAAGCTCACGTTGTGACTCGTTGTAGAAAACCCACTGCGAGCTTTGCTCTCCACACACGAGTAAAGGGAGCAGTCTAGACAGAGCACTTTGCTGCGCCTGCGTAAATTCGAATGTCGTATTGCGATACTCGTGAAGCCAGTATTTAACCGGACTTTCACTAATACCTTCAAAGGGAACTGCTGGAAAACATGGTTTCATGGGCACTCTTAAAATCCTTTTACAACACACACTATACCAAGACCGAGGTAGAACAGATTTCCTTTCTCGAACGTTAAGTTTTTTATTTAATTCATGTTTGGTTTATCTAATTCTTAGTTTATATCCTGTTGAATTTACTTCTATGCTGAAAGTGTCAAATTGCATTACTTATCGGAGATGAGACATGACAGACATTCCAAATGGATTAGTAGAAGGCCGAGTTTTGGCAAAGAAACAGTGGACCCACAACTTGTTCAGCCTTGAAGTCGCCGCTCCCATTGAAGAGTACGTAGCAGGGCAGTTTACTAAACTCGGTTTGCTCAATGGTGAGGGAGAGTGGGTGCGCCGAGCCTATTCTATGGTCAACCATCCCAATCATGATTATGGGCATCAACATTTGGAGTTTTTGATCATTGCCGATAGTGACGGTCAGTTATCCCCAAGGCTTAATCAGCTTGTCTCTGGAGACCCTATTTATGTAGGTAAACAACCTTCGGGTTTTATGACACTTGAAGAGATTCCGGAACACGCGCGTGATTTGTGGATGTTGTCTACGGGCACCGCCATTGGCCCATTTCTATCGATGTTAGATGATCACAGTGTGCTAGATAGGTTCGATAAGGTTGTTTTGGTTCATGCAGTGAGACGCGCAGAAGAGCTTGTTTACACGCAGACTATTAAAGAGGCCCAAGCGCGATTAGGAATGCAATTTGAATTTGTCTCCGTGGTGTCCAGAGAAGATCATGAGACGAGTTTGTCAGGGCGAATACCTCAGTTGTTGTTGGAGAGGAGGTTACAAAAGCACGTGGAGGTTGAGCTCAATGCTCCCAATAGTTTTGTGTTCATGTGTGGCAACCCTGGCATGGTCAAAGACACTAGTTCTGCGCTAACAGAGCTTGGTTTAACAAAACATTTGCGAAGAAAACCAGGGCATTTTGCGAGTGAAAACTACTGGTGAGAGACTAGTAGGTATAACCAAGGCCAAAGTAGGCGGCTTCCAGTCCGGTATTGTAACCAACATCAGCCGTAAAGCCCGTGACACCGGTTTTTATCAATAAGCCCAAGTTTCCGTTGAAGCTAAGATTGGATTCATAAGTGGTTATCGGCAAGTCTGAGATTTTCTCTTCACTTCGGTTCGCTACCCCGATGCCAGCATAACCGACTAAATGATCACTTAACGATTTAACGAGACCGACGTTAAGACCAAAATCATCGTTGTTTGGGCCTGTTCCGCCTGCTAAGTTCGCATAGAAGCCATAGCTGAGGTTCCTATCGTAATAGAGACCAACACCAAATCCTCCTTCGCTGGTGGTACCGACTGAAACACTATTGTAGGTGCCGGCAAATGAAAAAGTCGAGGTTAAACATAGACCAAGCAGAAGACGTTTATTCATGAGATCCCTTTTGTGTATGTGTGCCGATCATGTTTTTGGAAACATAATTTGGTTTCAGATAGTTACGATTCTAGCAAAAAGCCCCAACCAATGGGTTGGGGCTTACGTTAATCTCGAATGGATCACACATTCAATAGTGAGAAAACCTAGTAGTTAGCCTCACGCTCAGCAGCTTCTTTATCCCACTTCGGTACTACGGTTTCTAAGAAGTGTTTTTTCTCTGCGTTCATCTTATCCATATCCATACCTAAAGCCGCTTGCGCTTTCTCTTTGGTAGAGATATCCGGAATTTCAACAGGGTCGGTGATGCCTTTCTTCGCAAGCAAACGGATCAGTTTTGCACGGGCGTCAGCAGCTTTGTCGACTGAGGTACCTAGAATTTCTAGTGCCATTTCCGGTGCATGCATGTGAACGCCGTGAGAAGCGATTGCGTAATCCCAGCGCCACTGCGCATGGCGAATATCGGTTAGGATTGGCTTCATTTCTTCCTCGGTAGCACCTGCATCCCAAGCGGCTCCAGCTTCAAAGTGCGCGGCTACGATTTGCTTCTCAGCGGTGAGCTTCATGTTCAGTACTTGTGCCTTGCGAGTCGATACGATGCCTTGCAGCTGATCTTTGCTCTGAGTATGGCAGTTTGCACAGGTGTCTTCAAAGCGGTCAAATGGGTTACCGACTTTATGATCTGTGTAAACCGTACCATCTTCTTTGGTCACTTTCGGCATATGACAGTCGACACAAACTACGCCGTTTTTGCCATGGATGCCGTCGCGCCATGTTTCATAGCCTGGGTGCTGAGCTTTGAGCATTGGGGCTTTAGACACGGCATGCTGCCAGTCTTTAAAGTTGAGCGCATCATAGTACTGCTCCATTTCACCAACGGTGGTGCCCATATCCCAAGGGAACTTCACGGCTTTCGTTGGGCCTGTGAAATAGTATTCAACGTGGCATTGAGCACAAACCGAAGCCTGTTTATCCAAACGCGATTGCTCATCAAACTTTTTACCGATCGCTTCAAAGGCGCGTTCAACGTAAGGGCGGGTTAGCGCGAGTTCAGGCTCGCCGTTTTTGAATTTTTCACTGCGCGTGTCGTGGCAATCTGCACAGCCGATAGGGTTTGAAATTTCAGCGCCTAAACGTGCCCACTTACCTTCAAAGTAGCCATCTTCGCCGCGTTCGTCGATAACACGGGCAACATCTGGGCTTTTACAGCTCCAACAGGCCATAGGCATCGGGCCGGATTTAGGATCGGTCGGGCCGCCAGTTCTAAGGGTTTGGCGTACATCATCGAGTGCGTAGAAGTGTCCACGAGCTTTGTTGTAGTCTTTGGCAAAGCCGTAGCCTGCCCATAAGATGACCATGTTCGGATCATGGGCAAGGGCATCATCAATCTCTTCGCTCTCACTCGTTTGTTTCCATGAATGGTATTGGTCTGGGTGGTCTTGTTCGTAGGCCTGATTTCTCGGGTCCATTAACTCTTTTTCAGAGGCAGCAAAAGCGGGCACACTTGCGGCGCCTAATATAGCTAATGCAGCAACGGAACTAATAATCCAGTGCTTGTTCACGATGGTATCTCCATATTCTAATTTTTGAAATGCGTTGTGGGGCAAATTTCCTAAACAAGATTTGGAGATGTCTAAATTGATAGACGTGTTCATATTAACTCATGGTTAGTAATATTTAATTACAACTCGGCGTGTTTACTGTTTTAGATCAATTTTGCTAGGTGATGGAGCTCACATCTATTTCTAACTAACCCTAAAGGGGTAGTGGTTACCACTGTGGTTGTAAATTCATTCATTATAAAAACAATAGCTTATGTGAAAATTCACACACATTTATTAGTGATATTGCTCACTAATTAAACGTCGTATACTAGTGGATTACAGAGGGGCATACTATTATTAAACCGTGAAGCGTTGTGGCTCATCCTAAATAAGAATTGATTTCATTTCTGTGTGATTTTCGAACTTGTTTTTAATAGTTCGTATATAGAGCAGAAAAGTCATTGGTTATTAATCCGATAAGTGAATGTATAGGTTCGCAATATTGGGTTTAAGGAAAGGATACAATGGGCAATGTTAAATTGACCATGGTGATGATGCTTCAGGCCCTCCTAGCATTTACTCTCTGTGGTTATTCACTCAATGCCTTTGCCGACGATGCAGCCCTCGTACAAGAAGGGGACTCTACACGGCATAAGGTGGAGTTGATACGTGATAAAGATTACAAGTGTATTCAATGTCACAAAGACTCAAAACAAACTCTGGCAGGCTCTCATGGAGAGAATGTTGTCGAGATAAGAGGTGCGGCGCCAAGCTGTACCGACTGTCACAGTAATATCGGTCCAGACCATCGTGATGGCGCCTCGACGGTGATTACATATCATGCTGCACAGTCTCAACCTGGCACAGATAAAACTTGGTTAGATCCAGAAGCCATTCTCAAAGCTAACAGTCGCTGTACAGATTGTCATCAACCCAAATATCTGCAAAAAGATAGCTGGACCCATGATGTTCACGCTAAAAATCTAACTTGTACCAATTGTCATTCGGTTCATGCCGAAAAAGCAAAAGTGCTGTCTTACGACCACAAAGCAAAAATAAAGATGTGTGTCGATTGCCACAAAGACTTCAATGAAAAACGTGAAGAGGAGGGCAAGTGATATGAGTTGTTCTAGACGAAACTTCCTTGCCGGCACTGGCGCGGTCATTTTTACTACCGGTGTGGCGACAACCTCTGTGCTTTCGGCGCGACAGTCGGTGGCGAGTGATGACACCGAAAAACCGGTGCGCTATGGCATGCTTCACGATGAGAATGCTTGCATTGGCTGTACCGCTTGTACCGATGCATGCCGTGAGGTAAACAACGTACCTGAAGGTGTGTCCAGACTGGAAATCCACCGCTCAGAACCTATCGGCGAGTACCCAGATGTTGAGTATCGATTCACTCGTGAGTCATGTCAGCATTGTGAGAACCCACCTTGTGTCTATGTGTGCCCAACAGGCGCTGCTTACAAAGATGAAAAAACCGGCATCATCGATGTACATAAGGAAAAATGTGTGGGCTGCGGTTACTGTTTAGCCGCTTGTCCTTATCAAGTGCGCTTTTTCCACCCTGAGAATCACTCTGCAGACAAATGTAATTTCTGCCGCGATACCAACTTGGCGCAAGGAAAACTGCCAGCATGTGTGGAGAGTTGCCCAACCAAGGCACTCGTGTTTGGTGATTTGAATGATCCTAATAGTGACATCAACAAAAAGCTGAGCATTAAAGTGATTTATCGCGATAAGGAGCATCTAGGCACGAAACCTAAGCTGTTCAAAGCCGCATTCCACAAGGGGGAGGTGTAGTATGAGTACGTGGGAAACAGCCTTTCATTTCGACTCCCTAGTTTGGGATTGGATCATCGCGATCTACCTGTTCTTGGCAGGGATGTCTGCAGGCTCTGCACTGATTGCCATTTACCTCAAGCGTAAGGTTATCGAAGGCGACCCAGCGCAAAATGGCATTATGAAGGCGATGGCTTGGCTAGCGCCATTTGGCATCATTGTTGGCTTGCTTATCTTAGTATTCCACCTGACCAAACCATTAGAATTCTGGAAAATCATGATTTACTACAATCCATCCTCGGTCATGTCGATGGGTGTCATCTTATTCCAAGTTTATATGGCGGTGTTGTTTGTCTGGATTGGTATGATTTTCAGAAAGCCAATCATGGATGTGCTAGGAAGCAAATTTGATTTTGTTGAAACCATTTTGCTCAAGCTGGAGAAAATTGAAAACGGACTAGAACTTTTTTTAGGGTTTCTGGCTATCGTATTGGCCGCGTATACGGGCTTCCTACTGTCCGCACTTAAAACGTACCCAATGCTAAATAACCCAGTTCTGCCGATTTTGTTCTTGTTCTCGAGCTTGTCCTCGGGCGCAGCTGCGAGTTTGCTGTTCGGCATTCTTGTGTTTAAAGAAGATTCACATAGTCCTAGCGTGAAGTGGGTACACAGCTTTGAGCGCCCAGTGGTGTTGTTTGAGCTGTTTGTGATTGTGACTTTCTTTACCGGCCTTATCTTCAGCGGTGGTCAAAACGAAGTGGCAGCATGGAATGCTATCGGCGGTGGTTTTTGGTCTAGCTGGTTCTGGTATGGTGTGATCGGTATCGGGATGCTGTTGCCATTGGCGCTAAACTACTTTAGCCCAGGTGAGGTGAAGTTGAATCACGGCTTCATCCTTGTGGTGACTACTTTGAGTTTGATTGGGGTGCTGATGCTGCGTACGTTTGTGTTGTATGCAGGACAGATGACCGTAGTTTAGAACGTTTTTCAGTCTAGTTCCCCCGTGTTTTGCGGGGGATCTTTGAAAGCATGTTGGGTTAATGAAAGCGTGTTTTCAAAGGTTTGATTTATTGGGATGGAAAGCCGTCTCGTATGAGGTGTTATGCTCGGGTACATAGGGTTATTCACATTAATTGCAGTGGCAGTGACGAGTACGGTTGCTGTTTTGCATGGAGTCTTTCTCGTGAGCAAAGGCCAGCAAAACGATGCCAGTGCGAATAATCTAAACCGATTTTTCAGCGCGATATCTTTTTTGTTCGCAATCAGCGCCATCGCTGTGTTGGCTTATGCGTTTGCCGTTGACGACTTCTCTATTCGTTATGTTTCCGACAATTCCAATCACCAACTCCATCTAGGCTACAAACTCGCGGCCACATGGGGCGGGCACCAAGGTTCGATGCTATTTTGGGTGGTGACATTGTCACTTTGGGGCGTGATTATTGCTTGGTCAAAGCAGCGAACTCATTCACTGAACCATGCAAGCTGGATCATGCAGTCTATAGTCGCTATCTTCGCCTGGTTTACACTGCTCGCATCAAACCCATTCGAGTTAAACACAGTCATGCCGCTTCAAGGTCGTGACTTAAACCCAATGTTGCAAGATATTGGACTTATTATACATCCGCCTTTGCTTTACATCGGTTATGTGGGCTTTGCATCGGTGCTGGCGATGGCGCTGGGTGCGCTACTCACAAAACACGTCGACCGTGATTGGATTCCAAAAGCACGACTCTACACTTTAGTCGCATGGCTGTTTTTGACAGCTGGTATCGCTGTAGGCTCTTGGTGGGCATACTACGAATTAGGGTGGGGAGGCTGGTGGTTTTGGGACCCAGTTGAAAATGCTTCGCTGCTTCCATGGCTCACGTCGACTGCACTGCTGCATACCATGATAGTTGCTCGCAGCAAGCAGCTTGTCTTTTGGACCTACTCTCTCGCATTTGTCACTTTCTGTTTGAGTATTCTTGGCACCTTCATTGTACGCTCTGGGGTGCTGACATCGGTGCATGCTTTTGCTGTAGACCCTACCAAAGGCTTTAGTCTGCTGGCGATTCTAACCTTAGTGTTTGTTTTCGCGTTTGTCGCTTTAATTGCTAGGGCCGACTCTATCAAATCGCTCAATATTACAAGCGTGGTGACTAAGCCATTTCTAGTACTGATTTCAGCCAATTTGTTTGTATTGGCTACCGCCGTCGTTGTATTTGGTACCTTCTATCCAATGGTTTACGAACTTGCTGGACTTGGGAATATCTCCGTTGGCGCTCCGTACTTTAACTTGCTGTTTGGGCCTATCGTGATAGTGAGCTTATTTATGATGGGCGCCGTGCCGTTTCTTCGCTGGTCGAGTAACAGCCAGAAGCAGAGTATTAGACAGCCCGCTATTTTACTGGTTGTTTCTCTGATATTGGCTTTTGCTATCGTGAGCTATTGCACCATGCACTATGAGCCAGTCGGCGCGCAGTGGTCGAACTGGGCGCTCTTTACGGTTTGGGCAAGCCTTTGGGTGCTAATGTCACATATTGCTGCAGTTTTCGCCAAGACTAAGCAGACATCGCTCTCTGCATGTATTGCGCACATTGGTATTGCTATCGCGGCGTTTGGCTGTGTGATGAATGCTGAATATTCTTACGAAATCACCAAGAGACTTGGTCCTGGCAGCCAAGTTGATTTTGGTGATTACCAAGTTACCTACGCTGATACCCATTTATACGTAGGTCGAAACTTTACCGCTGAGCAAGCCATTATTGAGATCACTGATAAAGACAACGACCAACCTATTAGGATCGCCACGCCCGAAAAACGTCACTATTCGGTGCGAGTGATGACCATGACTGAGCCTTCAATGACTCCGCTTTGGCATGGTGATATTTATATCTCTTTGGGTGATAAAGTCGATACAACGGATTATGCAGTCCGTATTCAATTCAAAGCGTTTGTGCGTTGGATTTGGTTCGGTGCACTATTGGTATGCATATCGGCATGCATCGCACTGGTAAGGTCGTTTAAGAATAGGGCAGCCTTAAAAATTTCGTCTCGAATTGCGGCACAAAAGGAGGCTGAAAGTGTTTGATAGATTGCGTTTGGTTATCTCTGCTATCACTCTGGTTGTGGCCGTCTTGCTAAGCGCAAGCCATGCGTTAGCGACACAAGCGCACTCTGTTGACTTGTTTGAGTTCGACACTCCCAAACAGCAAAAGCAAGCGATTGAACTCGCCAAAACGCTTCGATGTCCGATGTGCCAAAATCAAAACCTGATCGAGTCTAATTCCCCTGTGGCAAAAGACATTCGATTACGAGTCTTTGAGCTGGTTAAATCAGGAAAAACCAATCAACAAGTGAAAGACTACATGGTTGACCGTTATGGTGAGCATGTACTTTATCAACCCGCATTGTCAGGTAAAAACACGCTCCTATGGGGAATGCCTGTCGTCTTCGCTATAGCACTTGGCGGGTTGTTGATTGTGACTATCCGTCGAAACTCCCGCAATTAGCCGGTTGGCATTCAAATAGACTGTTGATATTAAAGCTAAAATTGTTTATCTCTATAACAAGTTCAAGGATGAAGGAGATAAACCGCTATGCCGTACTCGGTATCTACTGATAAAAAACACCTCGATATCATACTCATACACCGCTATCTCTCAAACAGCTATTGGGCGAAAGGCGTTCCTTTGTCTGTAGTTGAAAAATCGATTGAACACTCTTTGTGTTTTGGCGCCTATGACAGTGACGGTAACCAAGTCGGTTTCGCACGCATTATTACTGACCGTGCGACGTTTGCCTATCTGAGTGATGTCTTTGTTGTCGATGACAAGCAAGGGCAAGGTATTGCCAAACTCATATTAAGCACCATTGAACAGCACCCTGACTTACAAGGCTTGAGACGTACCATGCTTGGCACTGTCGACGCGCATTCTCTCTACCAAAAGTTTGGGTTTAAATCGATTCAACAGCCGGAGTTCTTAATGCAAAAAAAGGGAATTGAAGCTTATGTCTAATGGTCATGTTGCAAACAAGAATGATTGGTGTATTTCGCTATTAATGGATGTGCCTCAGCACAAGTCGACAGTGATCAATTGGTATTTTGATGCCTGGGGCAAGCGAGATCCTAGCAACACTCTTGAAAGCTATACCCAGAAGCTGGAGACGTTTTTGCAAGATGGCTCTATTCCTGCGCATCTAGTTATTTGCGATGGTGAGCGGCCAATTGCCACGGCACATATTCGAAAACATGAAATCCCTAGCTATGTTGATTATGAGATGTGGCTTGGTGGTGTCTATGTTGACTCCGACTATCGAGGGCAAGGGGTTGCGAAAAAAGTGGTCAACGGTGTGATTAAAGAAGCTAAAGCTCGTGGTATTGGGTCGCTTTATCTACAAACAGAAGATCTATCCGGTGGGTTGTACGCAGAGCTTGGATGGAAAAAACTGCATCAAATTAACAACAAAGGCAGTGAAGTGATTGTCATGGTCAAGGAGCTATAACATGACGCCGATTCAACGAGAGTTTTTCCAACAGTTTCTCGATACTCTACCGAATCCTGAAAGCATTGATATCGACAGCGTCATTGCTGAGCATTACTGCGCTGATGAATACAACGCGAACGAGTGCGCAATACTGATTAACGAAGGGATAAAGACCGCGTCATGTGGATTAAAAGCGGGCTGGGATGTCGAAGGAGAGCCGTTACCACAAGTTGGCAGCTATTCGCTCGTCTTAGATTGGCAGCAGAATCCGATATGCGTGATTCAATTAACATCCGTCGAAGTGTGCCCGTTTAATCAAGTGAGTGAAGAATTCGCTTATGCAGAGGGCGAGGGCGATCGGACTTACGCTTGGTGGAAACAGGCGCATATCAAGTTTTTCGAATGGTATGCTAACGAAATCGGTGTGGTATTTTCACCCGACAGCGATTTAGTACTAGAGCGTTTTAAAAAGGTGTATCCAAGCTAAATGAAAAGTATCACTGTTGAAACCGATCGCCTCTCAATGGCGCAGATCACCCAAGCCGATTTTGATTTGTTTAAGCGCTTACAGACCGAGTCCCAGGTTATTGAGCTTTGTTTCGATAAACCTAGCGATGAAGAAATTCACGCGCGATTTGATGAACGCCTACCCACATGGAGTAAAGGTTCAGAAGAGTGGCTCTGTTTGGTTATCTCACTAAAGCAGTCTGGTGAGGCTGTTGGAGTAACCGGCTTTAAAGTCTCAGATGGGTGTGCTGAAGTTGGCTACTTACTGCTTCCAGAGTTTCATGGCCGTGGGATTGGCACGGAGTCGCTAAAAGGTTTAATCAAATGGGCGGAGCTCGATCTTGATCTCAACAAGTTTTCCGCGATTGTGACAAAAGGAAACAGAGGCTCAGAACGTGTGTTAGAGAAATGCGGCTTTGTGCTGACCAAGGTTGATAAAGACGCCTATCAAATAGGTAGTCAAACATTTGATGATCACATCTTTAATCGAGGCTAATTTTATAAGGAGTGCCTTTTGATTCGTAATGCCACCGCAGCAGATGCAGACGCTATTGCAAAGATTTACAACTACTACGTTATCCATTCAACCTGCACGTTTGAAGAAGAACCAGTGGCTGCACAGCAAATGGCGGAACGTATCGACACGCTGATTGACTCAGAAATGCCTTGGCTTGTATATGAGCACCAAGGACAAGTGATTGGCTATTGCTATGCCAAACAATGGAACGCGAGAAGTGCCTATCGGTTTACGGCGGAGTCCTCTGTTTATCTCTCACCTGAATGCCCGATAAAAGGGGTGGGTAGCATGCTCTATGAGCAGCTATTCAATCAGTTACGTGACCGCCGTATTCAGAACGTCATGAGTGTCATCACGCTGCCTAACGAACAAAGCACTAAGTTCCACCATAAAATGGGCATGGAGAAAGTAGGGCATTTTAAGCAAATCGGCTTTAAGTTTGATCGCTGGCTAGATGTTGGATATTGGCAGAAAACACTCTAAGCCAGAGAAGTATTTGTGGTTACTGCTAACCAAAATCCAAGGTCAGTAATAGCCTGTTTTCCCCAGAAGCAACGGCGGGCGAGCGATGAACCAGACCGCCACCTTCGTTGCCGATCCATTTTTCTCCTTTGAGCAATGCGACATCTCCACAGGTCAGACGTTGAACATCCGTTTCACTTTGATACAGCCCAGACTCTGAATCTGGAAGATCATTGCTGCCATGCCCGAGTTTAGAGCGATCCACGACCTCGTGCTCTAACCAGTCAGTGGCGACACCACTGTAGGTTGTCACTAAGCGACAAGGCACTTTGTCAGTATGGAAGCGCGGGCACATGGCGCTTTCTAGTGTGGCGAGCCGAAGACCTGCGTAATCAAGCTCAAATAGACAGCAAAACATATCGACCAGTTCAGCGATGTTTTGGAGTAGCGCTTTTGGGGCTAAGCCATCGGTGGCGTATTCCAATGCTGCAAACGCGTCACTTGGTGATACCGATAGCGATTTTTGAAATTTGTGGTTATTAGCAAGAAACTCATTGGTTGAACGTTGTAAATCGGCGTCGAGTTCTCGTCTCCAAATAGCGATATTCACGGATTCTTTATAGATATCGGTTAACACGGTTGGGTGGTCGCCAGACGCACTTAATCGCTCTGTAGTTTGTTGGATAGTGGGAGTTTGTATACTGCCTGTCGGCGAAGTGAGTGGGGCAATTGAGTCGCGTAACATGAAATTTCGCTCCTGGACTTCTTAAGTGATTGTTATGTTATAACATAATATCTCAGTTATTTAAAACTGCCGATCCTTCTCTACCTACTGAGTGCTAGTCAGCTATGACAGCGAACGATTCATTGTTTCGAGTTCATTAACACGCCTTAAATTTTCTTGAATTTATTTCCGAGTCACCCCCATATTATTCTTAGAGTTATGGGTAGTTCGGGTACGCTCGATAGAATCAAGAAAGTGGAAACCAAATGGGTAAGCGATACGTTATAAGCAATAAACATCATGACAACTTCATGCTAGAACAGCGTCACGTTGAAAAGATTGCTTTGGTGACAGAAGGGGGTGGACAGCGCGGCATATTTACCGCGGGCGTACTCGATGCTTTCTTGCGAGCGGAGTTTAATCCGTTCGATCTACTTATTGGTACGTCGGCGGGTTCACTCAACCTTGCTTCTTACATCTGCGGTCACCAAGGGCATTCTTACAAGGTGATCGCAGAGGCGACTCGCCATCCAGAGTTCTTCAATTTGGCGAAGTATCTACTGAGCGGTGAAGGGCTGGATCTGGACTTTCTTGTTGACAGTGCGGAGTCGAGAATTCCTCTTAACTGGGATAAAGGTTCGGATTTTCTTAAGACAAAACAAGTCGTTGCTGTCGCGACACATGGAACCGAGCTCACCAGCGCTTGTTTTGATGTCACACGGGAAAATTGGAAGCATGTGTTAAGTGCTTCTTGCGCGATCCCAGCGCTTCACAAACGCCCCGTTGTCTTTGATGATACGCGTTGGTTTGATGGCGGTATTGCTGCGCCCATTCCAGTGGAAGAAGCTTACCGAAGAGGCTACAAGCATATTGTCGTGGTCAGAACCATGCCTATAGACTTTGAAGATCACCACCCTATGCTCGAAGCGTTTTTGAAACGTGCGCCATCGAAAACACTGACTGAGTTGTCGGCAATGCTAATTAAGCATGAAGAGAGCTATCGCCAGACTCAGCGTTTTCTCGCCTCACCACCAGACGATGTAGAGATCTATGAAATCTCGCCCGACAGAGCTTTGCTGTCGTCTGTGATAGGCAGTACCAAAAAGCAATTGGATTCTGACTATATGCATGGCGTGCGCCTTGGCCGACTCTTTGTAGAGAGTGTGGGCAGAAAGCTCGACATTCCATACAAACCTTATAAACGTTATAAAATACAAACCTCTGAGTTTGCACCCAAGGCACACCTTGACCAACAGATTGAGGCGACGTGGGCGTCCCCCACGACTGGACAGTTTAAAGGTGAAGCTGGTGTAAACATTGAGTGGATCAACCTCAACCCCAACTTCCATCAAAGAGCCATAGTGTTGGTACAAGGGCGAAATGAAACGTTCTGGAAATATCAAGAGTTGATCCACGAGCTTAGTCAGCACTTTAGTGTGTACACATACGACCATCGTGGTCAGGGAGAGTCTGAACGCTTGGTTGAGGAGTCAGAGCTTGGTCATATCGATGATTTTGGCCGTTACGTAGAAGACTTAGCGACCTTCGTTGACACTGTTGTTCATGAACTAGGTGGTTATGATGACATTGAGATGTTGGCTCATTCGATGGGCGGTGCTGTCGCGACTCAATACTTAGCCACAAAACCAAACAAGGTAAAGTCATGCGTGCTTACCAGTCCCATGTTTGGTTTAAAGTTACCCAAAGTTGTCGGTGGACTTCATTCTGCAACCATTAAAGTCATCAGTCAGCTACAAAAAACGCCTCATTACGCACCCACGCAAACCGCATTTGTGGCTAAGTCATTTGAAAATAATGACCATACGACTAGCAAAGTGCGTTTTCAGGCGTACAGTGATCTGTTAATCAGCAATCCACGCTTGCGGCTAGGCGGCGTGAGCCCAAAATGGATCACTGAAGCGATGGCGGCAGGAAAACAATGTTTACGCTATGCCAAGTCTATCTCTACCCCGATACTCATCATCCAACCAGAAGCGGACAATGTTGTATCTAATGCAGCTCAAGATCTGTTTAACGAGCGATGCCTGACTTCACGAATGTTAAGTGTCCCTCATGCACGGCATGACATTTTGATAGAGGCTGATCGATATCGAGATTGGACTCTTAAACATATCTTTAATTTCTATGACCACAGATACAAAAACGTTTAAACTTTGAGGAGTTAGGTTAGTTTCGGGCTATCATGCACAATTCAACATCCTATCACGACAAATAGAGCAGGGAGCCAGGTTTGTTTGCCGTCATCTTTAAAGCTACTATTCGAACTCTTGATAAAGAGTATTCTCTTTATGCCAATCAGCTACGTGAACTTGCCATGTCAAAATACGGTTGTACTGACTTTGTCAGTAGCTGCGAAGGTAATCAAGAAATAGCCATTTCTTACTGGTCGTGTGAGCAAGACATTGCACGATGGCATAATGATCCTCGACATAAACGAGCTCAGCAGCTTGGCAAAGACAAATGGTATTTGGACTACAGCGTTGAAGTCGTTGAGGTAAAAAGGAGTTACTCAGGTGAACGTGTCGTATCGTGAAATGCAAGTCGCAGACTATGATGCTGTTATGGCATTGTGGAATGAAACAGAACATATGCTAATCCGTGAAGCGGATAGCCGAGAAAATGTGATCGCGTATCTCGACAAAAACCCAAATATGAGTTTTGTTGCGACGGTTCATGGCAAGGTCGTTGGGGCAGTACTCGCAGGTACCGATGGTCGTCGGGGCTATCTTCAGCATCTCGCGGTTGATGAAGGATTCCGAGGTCAACGGATCGGCAAAACATTGGTTGAGAAAGTGACCGCTGCGTTTGCACACATTGGGATCAGCAAAACCCACTTATTTGTGAATGCTGAGAACGAGCAAGCGCAGAGGTTCTATCAATCGATGGGATGGGAAGTGCGTCAAGAAGTCAAAATGTACTCTTTTAACTCATCGGCTAATCTAGATATCTAACGAGTGTTAAGCGAAAGCAAGCAGATGTATGCAGCGTGCGCAGAAGTATGACGGTTACACTCTGCGCAGCGAGCACGTTAGTTTTTGAGAAAACGATTGTAGACAAACAGCAAAACAAATGCGCCTAGGGTAGCGGTTATAATACTGCCTATATTCACACCACTGGCGCCGCCAAAGCCCAAAAATCCCCCAATAAAACCACCCACAAATGCGCCAGCAATACCCAAGCACATAGTGGCAATCCAACCTCCACCGTCATTGCCTGGCATCAACCATTTGGCCAGTGCACCAGCAATAAGTCCAAGAATAATCCACGAGAGAATACCCATTGTTAACTCCTTCGAAGTGAGAATCTCCTTAAGCATAGACGATAAGCGAAATTGACTGGCTCAAAATACCGGCTGAAGGTGATCATCTAAGCAATCTCACATTAGAGAACATGGGTAAGTGGCAATAGTGTTCTATTATTAGTGAATTAATAAAAAACTTAGCACCTTCAAGGAGTTTTGAATGCGTGTTCATCCTTTCTCTTCACTTCAGCGCGGTTGGCCAGTCTGTCTTTTGACGTTGATTATCGTTTTCTTTAGTGGGTTTCTTTATGCAGAGAGTGAGTCTGCCCAAGCGGCGTCCCCTGCGGCTACAAAAGCAGAATCAGCATTAAAACGTGTGAATGCTGAAATCCGAGAATTATCTGAGTCGCTAAAGGTCACGACGGGTGACCAAAAAGATGCCATCCAATTCCGCTTGTTCAATAAGAACAATGAACTTCGCGAAGTGATTGGCAATGCGATTGATGCAGACACGCTACCGAAAGAGATGTTGATAGAACAGGTTAGAATTCAACAGCAATATACGGTTGGCGCCAAAGCTTATCTAGAGAAAAAAATAGAGGTGGTATCGGAGCAGTTTAACGCGGCTAAAGATGAAAATAAGCTGTCTATTTTGAACACATACAGCGAGCTTCAGGATTATTTGAATGCAGCGTATGTATCCAGTTGGCAAAACTTATCCTGGCTGGACAAGTTGGGCGTTCAAGACAAAGAATCTGAAGCTGAATTTGAAGTTCTGATTGGCAATAAATTGCGTTTGACCTCTGCGTCAGTCGAGTATTTTGCTCAGCAATCTAGTGCGATTTCCGCGCAAATTTCGTCCGCGCTTGAGGGTGATAAAGCGGGGCTGCAAACCAGCCAGCTGATTTTGAAACAGCGTTTGAGTATAGAGACCAAAAGTCTACGTAACCTTATAGTGCTCGGGGATGAAGTTGGGCTGGATACCTCGGAGTATAAGCGCCAAGTCTTTTCGATTACTGGCAATATCACGCAAGATATCCTCGATGGAAAAGTGATGCTGTCACTAATAAGCCACTGGTGGAGTCAGGCTGTTGACTGGCTAGCGGATAATGCACCACAACAGTTATTCCAAGTGCTTATTTTTCTGCTTATCTTATTTGTGACTCGCGCTATCGTTAAGCTAGTGCGAAAAGTTGTTTCTAAAGCGGTCATCAATAAAAACCTCAAGCTTTCCCATCTAATGCAAAACTTCTTCGTGTCGATGTCAGGCAATATTGTCTGGGTCATCGGTATTATGGTGGGTTTATCGCAAATCGGGTTGAACCTTGCTCCCATCCTTACCGGTTTTGGTATTGCGGGTGTGATTATTGGTTTTGCACTGCAAGATACACTGTCCAACTTCGCTGCGGGAATGATGCTGCTTATCTATCGTCCATTCGATGTGGGTGACTTTGTGTTTGCTGGTGGTGTAGATGGTAAGGTGAGTCACATGAGCTTAGTCAATACCACGATTCGCACCTTTGACAACCAAATAATTATTGTTCCAAACAGTAAGATATGGGGCGATGTGATTAAGAATGTGACCCACGAGCGCACACGACGAGTGGATATGGTTTTTGGTATCGGTTATGGCGATGACTTACTCAAAGCCGAAGCGGTTTTGACTGAGATTGTTAATGCTCACCCAGCAGTACTTAAGTCTCCAGAGCCAAACATAAAGGTACATACTCTTAATACATCGTCAGTCGACTTTATCGTAAGACCTTGGGTTAAAACAGATGATTATTGGGATGTATATTGGGACATTACCAAAGAAGTGAAGCTTCGTTTTGATCAAGAGGGTATTTCGATACCGTTCCCACAACAAGATGTGCACCTTCATATGATTAAAGATAGCTAACCAATTGATTAATAGGCTATGTTCTTGGTTTTTACATAGTGAACCGCGACAACATTCACGAAACAATTTGCCTAGGGGATTGATTAAAATGCGACCATGTCGGTAGACATTTTAGTTTATCTCTTGGGCTACATAATGGAATTAGCCATATTGTTTGTGCAGTTGGTTAACTCACTAGTGGTACAGTAAGCGATTTCAATTGATGCCTCAGAGACTCACTTTGAATCCGGAGGTTATTTTGAATAAAACACGACATCGATCTTTACTGGGGCTGTTTTCGACAGCATTGCTCGTTTTTTCAGGTTCGACGCTTGCTCAGCCGAATCTTTCGTGGGAATTCTCCTCAGCGCCTTACAAAAAGCCGGACTTTCAACGCTATTGCCAGCAACAATATGGTTGGGATGCGATAGCGAGAAAGAGTGGAGAGCATGTATATAATTGGCAGTGTGCCCAAGGCGTGAATCATTATCCAATGAACGTTGCAGCGGCGTGCCGTGATCAGTTTGGTGCCGATCATAGTCCGGTAACACTGGGTGCGAGTGCTGAAGATTGGCGCTGTACTAGTTGGCAAGAGGCAAGCAATAAAGTGGTTCCGGTGATTATTGTTTCTGCGAACTATTTTTATAACACCACTGCGAGTGATAACGCGATAAATGCTGTTGCGGCGGTGGTGCAAAAGGTGAAAGCTCACTACAAAGCGCAAATGAGTTCAGGTAAAACGTTCAGTCTTGTCGAACCTATTGTGGCCCTCTCTCTTAAGTCGAATCAAACATGGCATGATTCATCGTGCCTCACGTCACCTGCAGAACATCGAAATGCTGAGTGTTCGTCGAGTCTACCTGCTACCGCTGATCGTGGGCGTCTGTTTTGGGACGCCGTTAATGAAGTTAAGGCTCAGTTTGCGAATAAAAATGAGCAAACCGATTTAGTGGCGCCTATTTTCATTTTTACCGGTAATGAAGGGGAAGTGTTTGGCTTGGGTGCTGCTGCATTAGAGTGGGAAGGCGTGAAGTACAACGTACAGCCACCCAGCGTTGCGGTTTGTGACGTCAACGATTCACAATGCGGCCTGTATGCGGTAGGACATGAAATCGGTCACAATTTTGGCCTAAGGCACACGTGCGATGTTCAGCCAAACTTAGCAAGGTGTCACGAGTCTCTTATGCAGACGGGACGAATTTTAATGCCGTTTGAGCAGGAAATACTCAACAAGTCCGCTTTTTTTAGCTGGCAATAAAGAACTTCATACTGCCGCTATCTCACTTTAACGACTGAAGGACAGCGTTATGGGGCGTGATAAGACATTGATTTTAATGTGGTTTTTAATGTATTGAACTTATTAAGGTTTTATTATTTGGAATCAAAATATGTTAGGCAAGCATCAAGAGCCCTATGGCGCTTTTTATCACTCTACTCATGACAACGAGCACCTCGATACTAAGACGGAGTTGCTAGTGGGATTATCAGCAGCAATGGCAATGAACTGTTTGCCATGCACACGCTATTATTTACACGAAGCAAAGAAGGCTGGTATCACTAAAGGTGAGATTTCTGATGTCACTGCGAAAGTGATGGCGGTAGCGGCAGGTCAAAAGAAGTTACAAATGCAAGAAGTACTGACGAAATACAACATTTCGTTGGATGATTATGATTAACCTTTGAATCGTGAGTTCTAATAGGTGAGTCCGAATACCAAATGGAGTTGAATTATGTTCCCAGCAGAAGTCTTTCTGGCGTATACCATGGCATGTGTGTTGTTGGTGCTATCGCCGGGTCCAGATAATTTGCTCGCGGTTGGTCGCGGCTTGAGCCAGGGTAAACTTGCTGCGATGGTGTCTGGCCTCGCTTCCGGCTGCGGGATATTGTTCCACGTGATGTCGGCAACGTTTGGGTTGACGATACTGATTCAAACTTCTGAGTTGGTATTTTATGCAGTTAAACTGGTGGGGGCGACATACCTTATCTGGCTTGGAATAAAAGTGCTGAGGTCTCGCAGTTTATTTAGTTTAGAACCTACCGAGCCAACCCCGTTGAAGGCTATTTTTTCAACCGGTTTTCTATCCGCCGCGCTCAATCCTAAACCGGGTTTATTCGTACTCGCGTTTGTACCACAGTTTGTTAACCCAGAGCTAGGCTCTGTAACCGGGCAGATGGTGGTTTACGGTAGTTGGTTTGCCCTGCTCACTGCAGTGGGCTTTGCGCTAATGGGCGTGTTTGCTTCGCGTTTGGTCGCTTGGTTGAAAAATAAACCAAAGGTAGTATCAGGTCTCAATATTGGCGCTGGGCTGACGTTTTTGGGTTCGGGATTTGCCGTGGCGTTAATGCGCCAACGCTAGTGGTGGGTGGTGTTGCCAGTCGATATTGGGTAATATTAAATCAATTCAATATGTTAATAGGTACTTGGCATGATACGCCATATATTACTGATCCAGTTCAAGCCATCAGCAACCATGGCGCAGATTCAAGCGCTAATGGTCATGTTTGAGGCTATGCCTTCTAAAGTCGATGGTGTAGAGGCTGTGGAGTGGGGCGTAAACGACAGCCCTGAAGGTAAAAACAAACACTATACACACTCTGTTGTGATGACATTTCGAGATGAGCAAGGTCGTCAAAGCTATCTGCCACATCCAGAACACTCTGCATTGAAAGAGGTGTTTCGTCCACTCATTGAAGACATTGTTGTCTTTGACTACACAAAGTAACCCACCATGTTGCAGATTTCGAATACAGTCACTTTGGCCGATTGGGAGATTGAACTCAACGCCATTCGCGCAATGGGGAGTGGCGGGCAAAACGTTAACAAAGTTTCATCCGCTATTCATTTGAGGTTTGATATCAAGCGTTCGTCTCTACCTGCCGTTTATAAAGAACGCTTGCTAGCCAGCAATGACTCACGCATCACTAAAGATGGCGTGATTATTATTAAAGCGCAGACTCATCGTACCCAAGAGAAAAACCGAGAGGATGCGTTGAATCGACTCGCTGAACTTATTCGTTCGGTGATGGTGGTGCAGAAGAAACGTAAAGCAACCAAACCAACACGTTCATCGCAGATTAAGCGTGTCGATGGCAAGAAAAAGCAGGGAATGAAAAAGTCCCTCAGAGGAAAGCCTTCGTTTTAGTCTCACGCATTCCTATCCACAACGATACATATTAAGGAAATACATTGAATATCATCAAGGACGATCTCAAAGGCCCTCAGATTAAAGCGTTACTACAAGAGCACTTAGACGATATGTACGCGACGTCTCCGCCCGAGAGTGTACATGCGCTAGATATTACCGCGCTTCGTCAATCCAATATTGAGTTTTGGACGGCGTGGAAAGATGAGGAATTGCTAGGCTGCATTGCCCTCAAAGAGTTGGATGCTGGCCATGGTGAGATTAAGTCGATGCGAACTTCACACCAAGCGAGAGGCAAGGGAATCGCAAAGTCCCTACTTAATCATCTTATCGCTCAGGCTTCGCAGCGAGGGTTGGCGCGATTGAGTTTAGAGACGGGTACCGAGGATTACTTTACTGCCGCTCGCACCTTATATCTTGGTGCTGGCTTTATTGAGTGCGACCCTTTTGCTGATTATGTCCGCGACCCCAACAGCGTGTTTATGACCAAAAAACTGTAGGAAGCGGTGATGATAAACCTGATTCGACTCGTTATTGTTGCGAATGTGGTCGCAGCGTTAATCATTTTTGGACTTGGTTTATTCGTGCCATTTTTTAAGGTGACCAACCTTATGGATGGGGCGTTTTTTAATGCCGCTTCGATTTGGTTTGTGACTGCCTTGATATGGGATGGTGGAAAAATAAGTCGAAATTATGATGCAGATATCCCGGCGCACTCGGTAAAGAGCATGGTAACTGAGCATGATTTGCAAGGAGAAAAGCATCAGCACTATCGTCAAAACTACAGCTTTGGTCTGTCATTGTTTATCGCTGGTGCGATACCCATGTTGACTGCCATTTTGCTTTCACTTATCTGGTGATAATACGCCCACATCACAGGCGTATCAGGTGGTGATAGCTTCTTTAGCTACTAGGTTCTTTAGCGGCTATGTTCTTTAGCGACCATGGCGCTCGCGCCACTCCTGCCACATCAAAGCCTTAAACTCCAAAAATCCCATATCACTATTGGGAGTGAACTGTTCGATAGTTCGTTCCTTCGGATTAAGATAGTCGAAATACTCGTAGTGTCCTTTCTATTTAGTGTCTGCATAAGCACGAGTGGCGAGAATCCAGCTAAAATCTGCTCCCGCTCTTTGTGCACCTTGATGGCAGTTCATACAGCTATCGTATTGGTGATAGGTTTCCATAGTAATGTTGGCCAACTGACATTCTGGAAATGGCATGCCGCCAGCTTGAACAGGAGTGCCGTCTTCACACCCAAAGTCACCGTCGGTTGGCGTCTTGGCTGAGATGGAAGGCAGTTGTGGCCATTGCGAACCAATCAGTTGATAGTGTTCCCAAACAGTACCTTTGAGCAGATTGCGGTATCGAGTATTCATATCCATGGTTGAGTAGCCCAACTTGTCTGGGTTCTCGCGCAGTGGGGTGTCGGGAATCTGGCTGAGTCGCACAACATTTATTGGAATGGTATTGGAAAAGTCGCCAGCTTCGGGAACACGGCTTGAGCCCGGGTGCTGTGCGGGGTTCGCTCTCATGACAGAGGCTTCGCGTTGATATAACGTAGGGTCATAGTAGGACGGTGTCATTGTTGCGGGTGTCGATGGGTCTTCACCAAGGTTATCGACTTGCTCGAAGGTCGCCCAGACCCATTGCGGAAAGTCAGGCGTTTTCTGGGCGATATGAAAACCGACTAGACCGACTTTGGTCGTGGTGCAATCACAGCGCATCATTGCATTTGGGCTGTCATCACAGGTACCAGGTACGGATACAACCGCATTGTCGAGTGTAAAGAAGCGCGAGTGGAACTCTTTGTTCACTTTACTAAGGTCACGCCATGCCGCTTTGACTTCAATGACGCCTTCTTTTTCTTTACCGTTACCCGATGGCATGATGATTGGCCCGTTGGGCCAATTGTCACGGTTGTAGTAACCGTTTTCTCGAATAAAGTCGTACTCAACTTTGTTAACCCTGACTTCGTAGCGAGTAAATAGGCCTGTTTGATCGACAAGCGGCCCTCCGAACGCTTGGTCTAATTCATCTGCAACCGTACTAAACTTAGAGCCGCTCACTAACACAGGCTGTCCTTCGTAGTCTCCACTTTTACAAATAGCGGTGCCATTGCTGGCCGTCCACGCTACGGGTTTGTCGCCATTTTGGGGAAACAGGTCAAATGCCGATTTCCACCCTAGCCATACAGGGAGCTTCCCATCAGAATACTGACCAAAAACGGCCTTATTGTTAGGCTCAAATGGTTCACCATGGGAGTTGACTTTCGATGGCCACATTAATGCAATAAAGTTTTGCCAGTTGAAATAGTCAAAGAATGGCCTCTTGACGACAGCAGAAGCGGCAAAAGGTTGCGAGGGTACTTCGGCAAGCAGGTGCCCAGAGAGTTTAGGTTCAAGATGGTGGTATAGCTCGTCCTGACTCTCTGCAACTGCTTGACTCCCAAACAATGCAAATAGACTCAATGTCATAAGTTTGGTTTTCATTACTTGTCCTCACACTCTCTTGGCATGTTTGCAGCGAACATCGCATGCTGTTGAACGGCGATTTGCATTTGTAAAGACGTATCTAGATTAAGCAGGTTTGGATAGTTTCCACCGCTATAAGCTTGCGGGAATTGTGTCGTTTGGAAGTAATTAACGTTCTCTTGGCTGTATTGGTTACATAGACCACCAAAACCAAAAATAGGGGGAATAGTGACACCCATTTGAGGGTTCGCATCATCTACATTGGCATATGCGCCAGCATGACATGACAAGCAAGAGCTGAGTTTGTTATCTACAGGGCCGGCTAAGCGGTCTTCGCAACCAAAGTGCTCATACTTCTCAATGCTTTTGTTGAGCACGCTTTGACGCGCAGCAATGGATTCAGATTTTGGTACTGCGGGGAATGTCCAAGGGTCCATACCCCACTGAAGGCCAACGGGTTGAAGATTATCCCATACCGTGGCACCACCGTTGTTGATGTATGCGTATGTGCCGTAAACCCATCTTGTGGGTGAGCGGCTATCGACAACCGCGACATCAACCTGAACGAGGTGAACATCTTGAACTGTACGGCTGCATTCATCAAAGCCGTTGCTTGTCTCTTTATGACGGTTAGCCTGCCATTTAGGAGAGCCTTTGAGGTACTCCACATCAGTAGGAGCAACACTAGAAAACAGGAATTTGACGACCACAGTGCCTTCCTTGAAAGGCATACCTTTAGTCGAGGTGATTCCGTTAACCGTTTCTAAGATCGGCTGACCATTTTTATCAAAACTTTGGCCAATAGTGTACGCACCGATATCGTTGTACATACCCACAGCCCATGTTTCAAAGCCTCTTCCTTCGCCATCACTAGGACCACCTACACCATAAAAGTCGCTTAAGTGAGCGGTACGCTCATTAGTGAGTCCATGCACAAATTCGCGTCCGGTTTCTTTGGCATACGCCATCCACGGTATGTGGAACCATCGCGTTTGACCGTCTACGTCGACGATCAATCCTTGGTCATTGTTGAGGTCGCGGGTTTGGCCCTGTTTAATGTAATCGAGGATGCTGGTTATATAATCCTTGTATTTGGGTTCTTTAGACCAGTCTGGAATACCAGAGTCGCTAAAGTCGACACCTTTCGACTCAGGGAAAAGGTCGATGTTCAGCCAAGGGCACGTGACATCGGTGCAGGCTGCAGGCATTTCAGTGGGATATTGATCGCTAAGCTCGAAAGTAGGCCCTTGCCAGTTTTGGAGTGGTTTGTTTACAGCGTTATTCCATGCTGGGGATTCCGCAAACGCTATACAAGATGTGGTCGCTAGCCACAGAGTGAGTAATAGGCGGTTTATGTTTGTCTGTATCATAATGCTTCCTAGTGTTCTGACGTAAATGTGATTTATTTTGTGACAGTGTCACTATTTATAATGTTTAGATAATTGTGATAGGTAGCGTCAGCATCGGCCGAAAGGGCAATGTTTACTGGCGAACCATTGTTGTGATCGACCAAAATCTGTCCCGAAGTATCGTTTTCTTCATTTAAGGTTTGCTCGACTCGAATGGGAAAAGAATGCGTTTGAATCAATTGAGGGTTAGTGATGACTGAAGCGGCGAGGGGGTCCCAAAAGTCGAGATACTCACCAATGCCTTTTTTAATCGATGAGCTATTGAGTACCTGAGTGAGAAAATGTGCGCTGTTGTTGTCTATTTGGCTTAGTTCATTGACAAAAGATTGAGTTATTGGGACTTGTTGGGTTGCATTGAGTGCGACTAGCGTAAGATTCAAACCACTTTCAATGATTGTCTGAGCGCCGAGGGGATCAATAAAGATGTTCCATTCAGCAACTTGGTTGGAATAGCAAGGTGGCTCTGACAAGGTTGGTTGAATATTCCCTTCAGCACCAGGCTTGACGAACTCACTTGTTAGGTTGCCTCCCATCATTATGATTTGAGGGATTTTGTCTTGTAACGCTTTGGACAACCTAGGCTTGTCTTTTGCGTATTCAAGAAACCGTCCCCATGTGGTTCCACCACCGATACATAGTAGCGTAACGGGTTCTGAGGTACTTAAGATGTATTCTTCTAAAAAAGGAATCGCATCTATGTAATCACGATGCTGGTTTTGATGTGGAAACGGAGTGTCGTAGTGGTTATCGGCAGCCTCTCGCTCTTCCCCGGGAAAAGTGTTGCTGTATCGCATGGGAGCATTAAACCCTTTTACGACTGGTATACGTAAGTCCTCCGGCTTTCCAGTTAGCGTGAGCATGTTACTAACGTTTTGAAGCCCATGACTGAGGTGGGCATCACCAGTACCAGTGACGGATATACCGACCACATTGATTTCGGGGTGCAATAGCAGATACAGCATTGCCATGTAGTCATCGAAGTCGACGTCGGTGTCGATTAAAACATTCACAGTGATCTCCTTATGTGTGCTTGTGCACATAGAGGCTAGGACAAGATTTGTTAATGTCTCGTTAAAATTCTAAACTTTCTGGAAAAGCGAAAGGACGGAATTATGGAAGTAATCAAAGCGTGGCGAGTAAATTGCCCTTATTGTGGCGAGGCGTTTGAGACCTCCATCGATTGCACACTGGACAGTCAGGAGTACATAGAAGACTGCTATGTCTGCTGTCGTCCGATTTTGTTTGAAGTTACTCTAGAAAGTGAGGATGTATTTGTTACCGTGCGCCACGAGAATGAGGTTTAGATTGAAACTCCATTAATTACGCGTTAAAACATCTGTTTGTTATATGGATGTAACTCGGAGTTGGCTTGGATATTGGGGTCTTTTTTACCGGTTTTTCGTTAGGCCTGTCGCTAATCCTGGCGATTGGAGCGCAAAATGCGTTTGTCCTCAAACAAGGGCTAAAACGTCATTATGTTTTTGTCGTTTGCACGGTCTGCGCGGTTTCTGACGCGTTACTTATTACTGCTGGCGTTAGTGGCTTCGGAGCGGTGATTGAAGCTTATCCTTCGGTCGAATTGGTTGCTCGTTATGCAGGCGCGGCATTTCTTTTTATATACAGCTTTCAGAGTTTTCGCTCTGCAATTTCAAGCAACCATCAACTGGATCCTGAAGGGGATAGCAACGCCAGTCTGATGAGAACAGTGCTTATTTGTTTAGCATTAACATGGCTCAATCCTCATGTTTACCTGGATACTGTAGTGCTCCTAGGTTCTATCTCAACGCAATATGCCCCTCAGCAATTCTCGTTTGGCCTTGGTGCGGTAACGGCTTCATTCGTGTTTTTCTTTTCGCTTGGCTATGGTGCCAGACTACTCACCCCGATTTTCCATAAGCCTATTTCATGGAAGATTTTGGAGGGGCTAGTGGGCTTTATCATGCTGGCGATTGCATTGTCTTTGATTTCAGGTTAGGTGGAAATGAGTAAATTAATTGTGGTTACCGGCGGAAGCAGAGGCATTGGCGCTGCTACATCCAAACTGTTAGCGGCGAAAGGCTTTAGAGTGGTCGTCAACTTTTTATCAAACGCCAAGCGTGCAGAACAGGTGATCAGTGATATACGTCGAGATGGCGGAGAAGCATGGAGTTATCAGGCGAATATTTCCAATGAGGAATCAGTCGTCTCTATGTTTGCTTCTATCTATGCCGAGCATGGTGAAATATATGGGTTAGTCAATAATGCGGGGATCTTAAGTACTCAGTGCACTCTTGAGCAGATTACCGCAGAGCGCATTAATCAGATCTTAGCGACCAATGTCACTGGGACACTACTTTGCGCCCGTGAAGCAATTAAATACATGAAGGGGGGAAGCATTGTAAATGTCTCTTCTCGAGCATCGGTGACCGGGTCACCATTCGAGTATCTGGATTATGCCGCCAGTAAAGGTGCGGTGGATACTCTTACTAGCGGGTTAGCGTCAGAGTTAGCTGGTAGAAATATTCGTGTAAACGGAGTGCGTCCGGGATTGATTAAGACTGAAATGCATGCTGACGGTGGCGAGCCAGAACGAGTTAAACGATTAGAGTCGCAGATCCCACTTGGCCGAGGAGGTGAAGCGGAAGAAGTTGCGAATGCAATAGCATGGCTGATATCAGAAGAGGCTTCTTTTGTGACAGGCACATTCGTGGATGTATCTGGCGGAAAGTAAGGAAATAAAGATATGAAACAACAAGTGCTCAGTTGTCATTGTGGAAATGTGCAGCTTTCCTTTGACCATTGGCCAGAATCGGTCACCAGCTGTAATTGTTCGATTTGTCGTCGCTATGCGGCGCTCTGGGGCTATTTTCAACCAAAAGATGTGATGATTGAAGTAGCCAAAGAGACAGTAGCTTATCGCTGGGGGGATGGTAGCATCGATTTTCATCACTGCGCTGTGTGTGGTTGCGTGACTCACTATGAGTCTGCCGATAGCTCATCGACACCGAGAACGGCTATCAATTTTAGAATGGCGGATGGCCTTAAATCTTCCCAGGTTAAATATTTCGATGGTGCTGAGTCATGGTGTTTTCTTGATGAAAGTAAGGTGCGCAAGGTATGAATCAAGAGAGGTTGAGTTTTCAAGATATCACGCTGCGAGTCGCCACTGAGCAAGATTTTGAGCCGCTTTATCGACTTATGACGAAGGATGAAGCTTGGACGGAGCTCAATGGCCCTTACTTTGGTTACCAGCGTCCAGCGCGCGAGCAGTTTCGAGAGGGATACTTTTCCAAACTCATGTTGGGTAATGAAGCGCTTGTTATTGAATATCATCAAAGAGTCGTCGGGACGGTAAGTTGTTACTGGGAAGACAAAAAGACGCGTTGGCTTGAGGTTGGAGTACTGGTTTATGACTCGCGACTATGGGGTTGTGGTATTGGCATGAAAGCGTTAATCCCTTGGGTGAGTTATCTGTTCAATACTCTAGACATAGAGCGGGTAGGGCTAACCACCTGGAGCGGCAATCCGCGAATGATGAAGTGTGCGCTAAAACTTGGCATGACTCAGGAAGCGCGCTTGCGTAAAGTTCGTTATTATCAAGGGCACTATTACGACAGCGTTAAGTATGGTGTGCTACGAGAAGAGTGGCGTGAACTAGAAAAGCTTTGGCGCCAGCGTGATCATATTTATTTGTTCGACTGGGGCGATACACTCATGGTCGATGATCCCACCCAAAGCGGAAAGATGTGCGATTGGCTAAAGGTTCAGCCGGTGGAGGGTGCGGAAGCGCTATTAAGTGGGCTTGCAAAATACTGTCCCATCTATGTCGCAACCAATGCCAAAGATTCTGCAGAACAAGACGTAAAACGAGCCTTTGAAAGAGCACAGCTTGCCGAATACCTATCCGGGTATTTTTGTTTCAGCAACCTTGGTGTCGGCAAAGATGATGACGACTTTTACCCACGCATTGCCTCTAAGCTCAACACAGATACCAGTCAGCTTGTGATGACCGGAGATCAACTTGAACGAGATATACTGCCAGCAAGGCGTGCAGGGCTGAGAACGAACTGGTTCAACGCGAGTTCGATTGCGCATAATGAAAACGGCTTTGCTCGATTAGAAGATATTCTCTATCGGGAGCAAAGCCGTATGTCACTGGTTGATCTTGACTAAAAGACGACTATCACGATGATTGGATGGTGGTGATAAGCTTCTCTGCTTGATCCAAATACTCACCACCAAACAAATTGCAGTGATTGAGCACATGATACAAGTTGTAGATGTGCTTGCGATACTCGTACATAGGTTCAATTGCCAAAATACTCTCGTATCCGTCGTAAAACTCTTGTCTAAACCCGCCGAAAAGCTCGGTCATTGCCAAGTCGCATTCTCTATCGCCCCAATAGCTCGCGGGATCATAACATATCGGTCCAAACGCAGTATTGGCCGCATTGCCATACCAAAGGTCACCATGTAGCAACGAAGGCTTAGGGTTGTGTCCAGAAAGTTGGTCGTTGACTAACTCAACAAACTCATCAATGTCTGTAAAAGTGATCTGTTTTTCCTTAAGAAGCTGGAGCTGCCAGCCTATGCGCTGTTCAGAGAAAAACCGTGACCACTTTTTATGCCATTGATTGGGTTGCAGGGTTGTTCCAATGTAGTTGTCTTGATCGAATCCAAATTCCTTTTGTTCTCCCCATTTGTGCAGCTTTGCGAGCTCTTCACCAAGCTGGTAGCTTGCCGGAGCGGTATCTAATGGTTTGACGGGAATATAATTGAGGATGATAAAGGCGCACTCTTTGGTTTTGCCAATCAGTACTAACTCAGGTACGTGCACCGTGTTAGTTTCTCGAAGGGCGGTAAGGTTGTCGGCTTCGATTTCAAATTTAGCGATGAAGTCTTTGTCATTGATTTTGACGAAGTAACGCTGATCACCATCACTGATCATGTAACATTGGTTAATGTCTCCGCCACTCATCTTGATGCGCTCAGAGATATTGAACTCGAACATTAGAGTTTCTGAAAGCTGATCTGAAATTGCTTGCCACATAAACGACCCCCACCTGCCAACACTATGGCTAGTGTAGAACAATATTGCTTACATAACATACTGTCAGCGCACAGAATCATTGACGTGACACCCGAATTTTCCCTTGTGTTCTTACAAACGTGACCTAGGTTTGCTATGGTGAGGTTCTTGTCATTATAGTCATTGCTAGGAGAGCAGTCGTGGTTGTAGATACTGACGGCTATCAAGCACTTATTGAACACCTTGCGCTCAATCTAAGTGTGTTTACTTCAGAATTAGGGGATACCGGGGAAGAGACCATTGAGGACGTATCCACCGATATGGTGGCCTCAAATATAATGGCCGTCTTCGAGCAAAACCCAGAACTTCATGCCAGCGTTCGCTTTAAACTTCTCAAAGAAGTGGACTTAGTTATTCAAGATTTGGAAGAGGTGTTAGCGGGTGTATGGAACAAAAAAGCGACCAATGAACAAGTCGCTTTTCTTGAGGAGTACATCGCATTGGTAAAAAATCTATTTGATACTGCGGTGGCGAAGTACGATTAATCTTAGCCTTTCTCTCGGTATCGAATTGCGGAGAGAAAGGTTATTGAACACTTCTAAAATGCCAAAACGTTGACGCCCAGTACGGGTTATCTAAACGAGAAAGCACCACACCTTTTGATGTTGAAGCGTGCATAAACGTATTGCCGCCTAAATATATTCCAACATGACGCGTCTTCCTACCGGTTTTAAAAAACACCAAATCACCACTTTGCGCGCTGTTATAGGCGACTTTCTCACCTATTTTAACTTGCTGCGCTGTCGTTCGTGGTAATGAGACTGAATAGGCGTCTTGATAGACCGCTTGAACAAAGGCTGAACAGTCAACGCCGGAATAATTAGTCCCGCCTAAACGATATGGGACACCTTGCCATTTTTTATATTCAGCGAGGAAAGGCGCATTTTCTGGGGTATTGTAGTTTTGTCTTGTGTGTTCCGCTCGCTCTGGCTGGCTAGAACATGCCGATACGAAAGCTACCATACCATATAAAATCAATAATTTAACAACTTTCATCTGTCACACTGCTTACATTTAAACGTAATAAATATGTCATTAAGGATTACTAATATCCTGATAATTCTATACCAAGTTATTAAATAGTACGAACCTATTACTTATTTGGTTACCGTTTAATGGATCAACACGACGGATTGTTTATGAAAACCCCAGACAAGGGAAAACGCGCCATCTCTTTGATTCACTCTTTGAGTGCTATCTTTTTAACCATTATTCTAATTTTTGTAGGCGTGAGTGTGCTGAGCACCAATGGCCTTAATCAAGTTAAGCAACAGTTTGATAATTTATCAGAAAAAGCCCTTCCTCTTTCTCTTAATAATGCTGCATTGACACAAGATGTGTTGGAACAAATAAAACTGCTTAACTACGGCACACGGCTTGACTCAACGGAAGAGTTAGAGCAAACCCGCCAACGTATCACGCAGCTTGTCGAGCAAAGTAATCACAAGATTGAAAACCTATTCGCCATTGCCTCGGATATGAGCAACGCTGTGACACCGGAGCAGCAAGAGCTCCTTGGGCAGAAAATTGTGCAACTTCAGAGAAGTACGCAAGCTATTTTGGCCTACCAGTCGCAAATACTGGCCATGGGGGCAGGTATCGATAAGGAAGTGGCCGGTTTTCGATATGCCATCAGTACGCTTGGTCAAGAGATGAACCGAATCAGCTTGCTGTTTACACAAAACAATCCGTCTTCGGCGGATGCCGCTACACGAGTGGTGACGGCTGCCAGTTCTTTAGAGAGCGCATTTTTGATGCTGATGATGCAGACCGACCTGAAAAAGGCCAATGGTGAATATCGTCAGATGCGCAATCGTTATGCGAGCATCAACTTAGCTTACGATCAGTTTGAAGAATGGCATCCTGAAATCAGCGAATTTCCAAGCTTTACAGCGCCCTATGACATGGTGAAAGCAGGGTTTAAGCAAGACGGCGTGGTTCGTCAGATCATTGCGCGACTGGAGATTGCGACTAAGCAGCGTGAAGAGCTCGCCAAAGCAGCTGTACTGGCAAATGAGACCACGCAGATCTTGTCTGCCATTTCAACAACGGCAGAAGGGCTTATTGATGAGAGCCAATCTGTGGTGAACAACACCATTCAAACCAATATTTATACACTGCTCATCACTACGGTTGTATTAGTGATGTTTGTTCTCGGGCTGTTCTTTGGGCTGCGTCGCTGGGTCAATCGTGCACTTAAGAATATTACTAGGCAGCTAAAGCGTTTGGTTGAGCACGACTTAACGGGCGTCGTAGAGCTTTCAGGCCCCTCGGAAATGCGTGATATTGCGAGAAAGTTGAATCGGGTGATTGAATCGACTCATGATTCTATTGAGGTGGTCACACGTAACTGTGAAACCTTGTACCAAACTGCAGAAATCAGTCATGGCGCAGCAGAAGAGACGCGAAGCAGTTTGCGAGCGCAAAACGAATCTCTCGATAGTATGGTTGCGACAGTGAGTCAGTTGGAAGCGTCAATCAAAGAGATTGCGACGGTAACGACATCCTCATTCTCTGATTCACAGCAGGCAGAAGAGTTTGCCTCTCTGGGGCTAAAGGCGGTTGAAGAGAACCAGCAACGTTTGCATTCCCTTGAAACGACACTTGGAAACAATGAAGCCTCTATGAATGAGCTGGATGGCAAAGTGAAGCAAATCCAAGAAATGGTCGATATGATCAGTGGTATTGCAGATAACACCAATTTATTAGCCCTCAACGCAGCCATTGAAGCGGCACGAGCGGGAGAGATGGGACGTGGCTTTGCCGTTGTTGCGGATGAAGTACGAAAGCTTGCCAGCGATACTTCTGTGCAAACCACCAATATCCGCCAGATGATGGCTGAGCTGATGCAGGCCGCCCAAGATTCGAGACAATCTGTTATTGATTCTCGAGCCGAGATGAATCACGCCCTTGATTCTAGTGAGCGAGTGAAAGCGTCGTTCTCAGATATTGCGCTGTCTGTGAATCATATTCGAGAGCGTGCTGAACAAGTTTCTGTCGCAACCGAAGAGCAAGAGCGAGCGACCGCAGAAGTAGGGCGCGCTATTGTTCATGTTACCGACCAAGGCGACAACTCAAATATGCAGCTTGAGTCCATGGTTGAAAGTGCCGAGCAGGTGGCTGATATCGCGGGCCACCAGCAAGCGATGCTTCACAAGTACGAACTCAATCGTCTAGCAGTGTGAACGAACAGCAGTTTAAATGAACAGCGGGTTAAATTAGTTAGACTTGTAGTCGTTTCTAAAAGGCTGGGTAAGTAACTTATCCAGCCTTTGTTCGTTTTTAGCCGCAAATTCTGGAATGCCTATTTCCACCTTATCGTGTCCAAGCTCTGGCTGAGCGCGATAGGTGCCAAACCAGCGATCCCATACCGACAAGAAGAAGCCAAAGTTGGAGTGCGTTTCTTTGGGAATCACTGAGTGGTGAACTCGATGAAAGTCCGGTGTCACCACAACTTTTCGTAGTACTTTGTCTACGGCTAAAGGTAGCTTGGCATTGCTGTGGTTAAACATCGCGCTCGCATTAAGAACAATCTCAAACACCAATACCGCAATCGGTGGGACTCCAAGTGCCATTACGACACCAATTTTGATCCACATAGATAGAACGATTTCAATGGGGTGGAAGCGTGCCCCTGTGGTGACATCAATGTCTCTGTCGGCGTGATGCATGCGGTGTAATCGCCAAAGAATAGGCAGTCGATGGAACACGACATGCTGAAAGTAGATGACGCCATCAAGTAAGATGACACTGATTGGCAGTACGAGCCACAAGGGTAAGGCAAGGTAGTTGAAAAGCCCCACTTGATGTTCAGCCGCACGCAAGGATGCTTCAATCGCCAAAAGTGGCATGGCAACCGCTAAGGTTAAGGAGTTAAAGCCCACCAGCGCGAGATTGTTGCTCCAACGCAGCAAACGGCTGCGCGTTCGTGCCTTTCTTGGGGCTGCCCACTCCCAGGCAGCGCAGAGCACTAATACCGAAAGAAAGATCGCCAGGCGAATAGTGTCACTGTTTTCCATTGCTGTTGAGTTTCCTTTTACTAACGTACGTTGGCAGAGTAGAATCCCGCCACCTTTTGTCAAAGTACCATGATTATGAGACGCCACGCCTTCCACGCTATGTATGATGAGCGACTTGCCGCAGCCACCAAACCCTTCAACGCCCGCGGTGCAAAAGTTGAACGTTGTAAAACCTGCCAAATCGCCAAGCAATACTGTATCTGCGAGCACCAACCCGCACCGAACCTTGATATTGCAGTCATGCTGCTGGTCTCTGATGCAGAGATTTTAAAGCCAAGCAATACTGGTCGTCTAATACTTGATACGGTTGAGCAAGGCTATGCGTTTCCTTGGCATCGTACCGAACCAAATGCAGACATGTTGGCGGTGTTAAATGATGAGACCTTACAGCCGATTATAATCTTTCCAGAAGAATATGTTGATGACAAAACACGTGTTCTAGAAATGGCTGAGCAAACTGAGTCAAACACGCTTCTACCTGAGGGTAAAAAGCCTCTGTTTATCTTTTTGGATGGCAGCTGGCGAGAAGCACGAAGAATGTTTCGCAAGTCTCCTTATCTCGATAAATTCCCGGTTTGTTCGATCAAACCAGAAGCGGTGTCGAACTACGTAATGCGCAAGTCTGAGAATGAAGACCACCTAGCGACCGCAGAAGTGGCCAGTTTGGTGTTTGAGCAATTTGGCGAACAGAAAACCGCCAATACACTTGCACTTTGGTTTGCCGCTTTTCGTGAAAGCTATATGTTGAGTAAGACTCGCTTCTCCTCCGATCTGACCCGTCCTGAGTTAAATAATTTCATAGCTCTAATAAAAAACGAGACGTTGCTCTAATAGTGCCCATTAAGGTGACGACTTGTTAACCAAGCGGTGCAAGCAAAGGTATAAATTGGGGCTGCATCACGGTTTGAGGGGGTAGGGATATGGATAATGCCATCAGTTATTCTATTTTTTCGCCTCGGATTGGGGTTTCAAGGAGAGTTTTCATGTATTACGGCTTTGACGTCGGCGGCACAAAAATTGAGTTTGGTGCTTTCAACGAAAAACTAGAACGTGTAGCAACAGAGCGCGTTCCAACACCAGTTGATGATTATCAAGTACTGTTAGATACGATTGCAGGCTTGGTAGCCAAATACGATGCAGAGTTCGGTACAGAGGGTAAAGTTGGTCTAGGTCTACCAGGTATGGAAGATGCGGATGATGGCACAGTACTTACCGTTAACGTTGCTTGTGCGAAAGGCAAGCCGCTACGCCGTGATCTAGAAGCGCTAATTGGCCGCCAAGTAAAAATTGAGAACGACGCAAACTGTTTTGCTCTGTCTGAAGCATGGGATGATGAATTGCAAGACGCGCCATCAGTACTGGGCTTGATCCTAGGTACGGGTTTTGGCGGTGGCTTTGTTTACGAAGGTAAAGTCTTCTCTGGCCGCAACAATGTAGCTGGTGAGTTAGGCCACATGCGTTTGCCTATCGATGCTTGGTTCCATCTAGGCGACAACCCACCTTTACTTCAGTGTGGCTGTGGTAAAAAAGGCTGTCTGGATAATTATCTATCTGGCCGTGGCTTTGAGCTGCTTTACACGCACTATTACGGCGAGAGCAAGAAAGCGATCGATATCATTAAAGCGCGTGAAGCAGGCGATGCCGATGCGACAGAGTTCGTTGACATGTTTATGGAACTGCTAGCAATCTGCTTTGCAAACCTATTTACTGCTAACGATCCACACGTTGTTACTTTAGGTGGCGGTCTTTCTAACTTCGAACTTATCTACGAAGAGATGCCAAAGCGTGTACCTAAGTACCTGCTCTCTGTGGCCAAGTGTCCAAAGATTGTGAAAGCGAAACACGGCGATTCAGGCGGCGTTCGCGGCGCTGCATTCTTGAACATCAAGTAATTGCTACTGTTTAAGTAGGATTGGCAATGAGTTGAGTAAGGCGACCCAGTGGGTCGCCTTTTCTGTTTTAGGCTGGAGTTGTCGCCAAAGCGAAAGTGATCTATCATTTGATATGTTAAGACTGTATCAAATGGTGAGTTAAATGAGTGCTTCAGCTAAATTCGTTCCTTCTCGTTCACAGGCTAGCTTTTGGTCGCAGATTGGCGTGCCTCCAAGAGGACGCAAACTCTATGAAGCGATAGAAGCAGGCTTCGACTTCTCGACTTATCAAAAGCTCGCGACGGCGACGGGTATCGAGAGAAAAGAGCTCGCTCGTATCACCAACATCAAAAGCGCAACGCTAAGCCGCCGAGCAAAGGATGGTAAATTCTCTTCAGATGAAAGTGACAGGCTTTACCGATATGCAGAAGTCTACAATGCGTCACTGCGCTTGTTTGAGAACAACAAAATCAAAGCGTTTCAGTGGATGCACAACCCAGTCAAGGCATTGGGATATATAGCGCCTAGTGACATGTTGAAAACCAGTGCTGAAACCGAAGAAGTATTGAGCGTCATTGGCCGCCTCGAGCATGGCGTGTTCAACTAATGCAGTTGTATCGAATCGTAAAGAGAAAGTTCGCGACAAGCATTGAGCAAGTTTTTGATGGTGAGGGAGCAAGGCGTTATGGCGGTCGATGGAATTCGACAGGCACACGATGTGTGTATCTCGCGACGTCCGAGTCTTTAGCGATTTTAGAAGTACTAGTGCACCTCAATGACTCTGAGCTACTCAATGACTATGAGCTGTATTGCATTGATGTGGACGATAGTGCGATCATCGAACTTGATCAAAGTTATTTACCTGATGATTGGCAAGAAGATCCGGCGCCGGCCTCAACAGCGCAAATTGGTGATGAATGGATAGCCAGTGATATAAGTCTTTGCCTTAAAATTCCATCAACTATCGTACCGAGAGAGTTCAATTGTCTGCTAAATCTCGCTCATCCTGATTTTAACTTAGAGAAACTTAACGTTGTTAAGCTTAGCTTTGAACCGGATCCTCGTTTGGCTGGTTAAGGAAATCAAGGTTCAGGAAATCAAGGCTGAGACAATCAAGGTTGAGTTAATCGAGGTTAAGTACTACGGGACTGTGAGCCGGAAGCACCAGCTTAATGGCGTTTGGAAGCACACTGAATTTGATGCGCTTTGATGTTAGTGGTTCACCATCGAGATTCACTGGCATCACTGAGTCAGAAATCCACTCCAATGTTTTCACTTGGTTTCGTTTTACAAACGTGCCACTAAACTCTGGTTGTTGCAGCAGTTCGTCAACCACCGCTGCAATATCACTAGGTGCAAACTCCTCTAATGAAACTACGTCAAGCAGTCCATCATTGAGCATGGCGTTGGGTGATAAAGGCTGACCACCGCCTGCCATTCTGCCGTTACATACAGCGCCGACGACAACGTGACTGTCTACTTCCTTGCCGTCATACAATACTCTGCCGCTAAAAGGCTGAAAGTTAATCGCTTGAACAAGTCCTGCAAGTGTATAAGCGCCACCGCCTAAAAAGTTTTTAAGAGCCACGGGGGTGTTTGCCGTGACTTGTGCGCCAAATCCGGCCGTGGCGATATTAATGAAGTGTCTTTCATTGGCGGATGCAGCGTCGATAAACGTGGCTTGGCCGGTAAGTGCTAGATGCAGCGCATCATAAGCGGAGAGAGTTGGAATTTCACAGGCTGTGGCAAAGTCGTTAGCCGTACCAAGTGGTAGGACGGCTAATTCGATATGAGAGAGATTCTGCTTGAGCAGGGCATCGACCACTTCATTGATGGTACCGTCACCGCCGCCAGCGATGAGGCGAGTGACACCCTCAGCACCAGCTTCTTGTACTAACCTTTCAATGTCTCCGCCTTCCCACGTCACGCGAACCTCAAGCTGATGCCCTTGTTCTCGAAGTTGATAGACCGCTTCTCGAATGTCTTCTTGAGCAGCTTTTTTACCGTTTAGCAGTAGGCGGATGGTCATGTTCTTTCCTTAAAACAGCAAGTTAGCACTGAGTGCAGCGAGAATACGAAAAACTATAGCACAAATTTCTCAATCGCTTTTGCTACACCGTCTTCATCATTACTGTCTGTGATGTAATCGGCAATCGTTTTGGTCGCGTCCATTGCATTCGCCATCGCGACACCTTTACCTGCAAACTTGATCATGTGATGGTCGTTTTCGGCATCACCAAAGCACATGGTTTGTTCATAAGGAATACCTAGGTGATCGGCTATGACTTTAACCCCTTCACCTTTATTGCTGAGTGGGTTTAAGAACTCTAAGAAGAATGGGGCACTTTGAACGATGGTGTAGTCATCGTGATACGATGCGTCAATCTTAGCGATACCCTCAGTGAGTTTGCTCGGCTCGCCAACAATCATCGCTTTAATGATTTCATGGTCATCTTCTAAACGTTCAAAATCATAAACAGTGAAGTCGAGCTTATTGATTTCTGCTTCGTGGTCGGTATATGGGTTAGCTTCTGTGGTAATCAATCCGATCTGCGTGCTGAACGCGTGGCAGTGCAGCCCTAAGTCGTTTGCAAGGCTAGCAATGCGCTTAGCATCTTTACCCGTTAGTGGCTGCTCGTGAAGCTTTTCACCACTTGCGACTTTTTCTACATAGGTGCCATTGAAGTGAATAACAAAGTCGTCTTGCTCTGTTAAACCTAATTCTACAAGTGCGTCCTTCATACCGTTAAGTGGCCTACCAGAAGCCAGAACGACTGTAACGCCTTTGTCTTTAGCAGCAGCGATGGCTTGTTTAGTACGAGGGGTGATGTTTTTATCGGATGTGAGTAGGGTTCCATCCATATCGATAGCGATGAGTTTGTACACGTGACTTACCTAAAAAAGAAATAAAACAAAACCGCATCAGAATAGGGAAATTAGCCGTAGACTGCCAGTGATTTTGTCGTCCGGTTAATGTTGAATTTCTAGCGCGCATCCTTTAAGGTCTGCTCATCTTACATAAATGGCAAAATTTAATGAGCGGTAAACAATTCAAGATCAATGAGATGTTTGAAACCATTCAAGGCGAGGGCGTGTACACAGGCGTTCCGGCGGTATTCATTCGTCTTCAGATCTGTAATGTGGGTTGTGCGTGGTGTGATACCAAGCAGACCTGGGAAGCAAAGCAAGAAGATGAGCGCACGTTCGGCGAAATCATTACTAAGCAAGGCGACAGCCCGACTTGGAGTGATGTCAGCGCCGATGAGATCGTTGCTATGTATCGAGCCCAGGGCTTTACAGCGAAACATATTGTCATTACTGGTGGTGAGCCTTGCGAATATGACTTAACGCCGCTTTGTGAGGCGTTTGAGGCTATCGATGCTCGTTGCCAAATCGAGACCAGTGGTACGTCTGAAGTTAGAGTCACTGATAATACTTGGGTGACAGTGTCACCTAAAATTGCAATGAAAGGTAAACGCGAAGTACTTACCTCAGCGCTAGAGCGTGCAAACGAAATTAAACACCCAGTGGCGACGGATAAGAACATTGAACAGCTTGATGAGCTGCTTGACGGTGTCGCATTGAAGCCGGATGTCGTGATTGCACTGCAGCCAATTAGCCAGAAGCCGCGTGCGACTGAACTTTGTATGAGCACGTGTATCGCGCGCAACTGGCGTTTGTCGGTACAAACTCATAAATACTTAAATATTGCATAACACCCAAGATGGAGATGGTAATGAAGAAGGCAGTAGTAGTTTTTAGTGGTGGCCAAGACTCGACCACGTGTTTGGTGCAAGCATTAAAAGAGTATGACGAAGTACACGCAATCACGTTCGATTACGGTCAGAGACACAAGCTAGAAATCGAAGTGGCACAAGCTTTGACAGAAAAGCTTGGCGTAAAAGCACACAAAGTGATGGATGTAGGTCTGCTCAATGAATTGGCCATCAGCTCACTGACACGTGATGACATTCCAGTCTCTCACGAGCTGCAAGAAAACGGCTTACCAAACTCGTTTGTTCCGGGTCGTAATATTCTGTTTTTAACCCTAGCCGGCATTTACGCCTATCAAATTGGCGCTTCAGCGGTCATCACAGGTGTATGTGAAACCGACTTCTCTGGCTATCCTGACTGTCGTAATGACTTTATTAAGGCAATGAACACTGCCTTAGTGCAAGGCATGGACAGAGAGCTGGATATCGTTACGCCGCTAATGTGGCTAGATAAAGCCGAGACATGGGCGCTGGCTGATAAGTATGATGCGCTAGAGCTTGTTCGTAACGAGACGCTGACGTGTTATAACGGCATTATTGGCGATGGCTGTGGTGATTGTCCGTCATGTGAGCTGCGAGCCAATGGCCTCAACCATTACCTCGATAATCAGCAAGCGGTGATGCAATCACTAAGCGAGAAATCAAACTAAAAAGAGGCGCATTATGCGCCTCTTTGTTATCTATCAACGTATTAAAACGGTAGAGTGTGGATTAGTTAAGCTTCAGATACAGCTTAGCAACCTCTGAAGGCTCCATTTCCTTACCATCTAGCTGATCGTTCCAGTTCGTGCCGATCAGTACGCCGTCTTCGTCCAATGTCAGTAGCCAATCTTCAACGAAGATATCAAGAGGGATGTGCAGTACTTCAAAGTCAGCCCACTCTTCAACGTTGTGAGTTTTTGCGTCTTCTTCTGACGACCAGAAAGGCATTACTTCACTGTTTTCGAACTCGGTTGAATCACACGCCAACCAACCATCTTCGTTGCGAAGACCCCATACAAGTTGGGTTTTGCTTGTTTCTTCAATAAACAACTTTAAGTTTTGTTCGATATCAGACGTTAATTTACTCATTGTTATCTACTCATAGTAAGAACTGCTTACAAGACTAGCATGAGATCGTTAATATCTAAATGAAATGGCAACAAAAAAGCGCCCAACGTGAGCGCTTTGAGTGCAAGTGATGCATTAGTAATCTACTTGCCAATCTTCGTGAAGATTGTCCACTCCTTATCGACTTCACCTTTGTAGCCGACGACTGAAGCGACAACTTTGCGGTTCATCGCATGGGCAAACTCGCTGTCACCCAGCTCTTCGGGCTTAGTTTCACCAAAACCAACAATGCTTAGTCTATTAGGGTCGATACCGTTGTTTATGATTGCTTGACGAACCACATCGGCACGATTTTGCGACAACACCATGTTTTTATCAGCGTTACCAACGATACTGGCAAAGCCTTGGATCTCAATTGAGGTCTCAGGGTATTCTTTGAGAAATTTTGCCATTTCAGTAATTTGGTTTTGAAACACAGGTTTGATGAAGGTTGAATTGTTATCAAACAAAATACGTAGCGCCAAAGTGTTAGATACATCGAGGTAACGTTCACAGCCATCGTTATCGAGTGCTGACCCTTGTGGTGTTGTAATACATAGGTCGCGAGCGTTGATAACACCATCCCCGTCATCATCAAGCAGATCTGCTTTTTGGTCGGCAATCGGGGTGGGAATGTAATCGTATTTGTCGTTTTCTTTAGTGGACGCCTGAACGGCAGCAAGTGGCATTACCATTAGGCCACAGATGAGCAGTTTTCTCTGTAGTTTCATGATTAGTACTCCACTTTCTCATTCCATTCGGACGGAGTATCGACGCGTAATGCATCAAGTAGACCTCCCGTCGCGTTCATTACACGATAGCGTGCGAATTGCTCCGCGTATTTAGCGTCTAAATAACCCTTACGCGCTTCGAACAGTTCATTCTCGGTGTTCAACACGTCCAGCAATGTACGCTTGCCAATTTTGTACTGCTTTTGATAAGCCACAACAGTGTCCGAGGCAGAGTCTACGTGATCAGACAGAAATTCTCGCTGTTGGACTGTGAACTCTAGCCCAGTCCAAGACAGTTTTAAGCCTTCTTCTACCATCCGATATGTGCGGTCTCTAAAGTCTTTTGCTTTATTGAGTTGGTAAGCGGCCGACTCAGAGCGATCAGAGTCCGAACCACCGTTGTACAGGTTGTAACGCATACGAAGCATAGCACGGGTTTCGTTATCGGTACCTATGTTGCCGCCAGCGTCATCACGCCAGTTGTGTCCAGCATCAATATAGAATGTAGGATAATTAACCCCCTTCGTTTGCTGGTACTGGAAACGCGCCGAATCTACATCGACTTGTGAAATTTTAATGACGGGGTGTCGCTCCATAGCAATCTGGAGTGCATCATCAACGGTAAAAGGGATCGCAACTTCATCGGCTCTTGGATACTTGAGGCCGAGTGGTGCTTGCCCAACTAAGCGCTTAAATTGGGTATGGGTGTCGAACAGATTATTTTGCGCTGCGAGTAAATTACCGTGAGCTTTGGCGATACGTGCTTCTACCTGAGACAAGTCAGCTGTCGACCCTATACCAGAATCCACACGCTTTTTAATGTCCGTGTAGATTTTTTTATGCACATCTAGATTGGCTTCCGATAATGCGAGTACTTCATACGCTTTGGTCGCATCTAAGTATATTTGTGCAACTTCAAGAGCGATATCAGATGCGTCTGCGAGCAGTTGATAACGTACTGATTCGGCTTCAGCAGCCGTTCTGTCGATGTCGTTGAGCGTCTCATTACCGTCCCAAATGAGCTGCGTCAGAGTGATGCCGACTTCCTTTCGGGTGAGGGACTCGTTCCTACTGTTGAGGGTATTCTCTCGGTCGAAATCGGTTTTTTCGTATCCAATCCCGCCATCTAAGTCGACTTTTGGCCTGTATGCACCAACCGCGGCATCGGCCTCATAGCGCTTGCTCACGTATTCATTGTAGGCGGCTTTAATATCTGGATTCGTCTTGAGTGTGAACGCGACGGCTTGCTCAAGGGTTTGGCTGCTGACAGGAAGGCTAAGAGCCATAAAACAAGCCGCAGCGGTAGTGGTAAGCTTATTCAAAGTCTTTCTCCTTGATCCTATGCTCAATAGACGGCTCGGCGCGAATCGTTCAAATTCTAAGTCGTTAGTATGAGTTGGCATCGAGCCAATACTGCTTTCGTTTATAATAATTTCAGCCAAGTCATAATGTTACCTACTGTAGTCTTAACTATAGCGACAGCTTAGGGTATTTCAATGTCGATTTGTCGGGATTATGTATCTATTGTAAGACTCGAGTGGATTTCACATTACGACTAATGATCCACTCTTACATACTATTGAAAGTAGTAAAGAAAATAGCCAATGCAATTAAAACAATGAAAAGCTATCTTGTTTTTGAGACGGCAGGTACAAAAAAGCCAACCTATGTTAGGTTGGCTAGGAATACTTACCAGGTTGAATCCGGGCAGGAAAAACTACAGTACTTTACAAGCAAAGCCCTTAAGGTAGAAACCTTCTGGGTAGGCCGTATCGGTAGGATGATCCGCCGCTTGTTCAAAGCGTTCAACAAACTTCACTGAACGGTTGGCATCAAGCGCAGCATCGGCAATGATTTTTTGGAACAGATTACCATCCATAAGACCCGAGCAAGAGTAAGTGAGTAGCGTCCCACCAGGCTTAAGGATTTGCATTGCTAACATGTTAATGTCTTTGTAACCGCGACAGGCACCATTGAGCTGAGCTTTAGATTCGGCGAACTTAGGTGGATCCATGATTACGACATCAAACTTGGTGCCTTGGTCACGATACTCACGCAATAATTTGAACACGTCTGCGTTGAGGAATACGGCTTTTTTCTTCTCTGTAAAGCCATTGAGCTCAGCGTTGTGTTTTGCGGTGTCGAGTGCCAATTGAGACACGTCAGCGTTAATTACACGCTTAGCGCCACCTTTGAGCGCATAGAGGCCAAAGCCACCGGTATAGCTAAAGCAGTTGAGCACTTCTTTATCTTTTACATATTTTTGTGCTTGGAAACGGCTATCACGTTGGTCGAGATAAAAACCGGTCTTATGACCGTTGATGATATCAACACTGATTTTTACGCCGTTCTCTTCAATGACAACCGGCTCATCCGGTGATTTGCCAAACAGAACGCCAGTTCGCTCCTGCAAACCTTCTTTTTTTCTCACTGAAACGTCAGAGCGCTCGTAGATTGAGCAATCTGGGAAGCAGTGGTTCAGAGCTTTCACCAAGTTGTCCTTTTGGTTTTCGGCACCAGCGCTGAGCAACTGACACACCAAGAAGTCGCCATAACGGTCAATGGTTACACCTGGAAGACCATCAGATTCAGCCGCAATTAAGCGATAGCCAGTTAGGCCGTCACGCTCAATGATGTCTTCGCGTAGCAATTGTGCTTGCTGAATACGCTGGATGAAGAACTCAACATCGATGTCTTGTTTGGTAAAACTCCATACTCGCGCACGAATTTGAGAGTTTGGAGAGTAGGCGGCTTTTGCCAACCACTCACCGTTGTGCGCATACACGTCAACTGTCTCGCCAAGTTCTGGGGTGCCATCGACACGAGAGATGCCTCTAGAGAAAACCCAAGGGTGTTTGCGTCGGAGTGATTTTTCACGGCCTTTTACAAGGTGGATAGCTGATGCCATGGTATGCCTTACGATGTTGAAACGGAGAAAAGGTGGGGTATTTTGTGTGAAGTTTCAAATAAATGCAAATTGGCGTTATTACTTAAAACGTCAACCCTTCATTCTGAACTAAAATCAGCATAGCATGCGATGGTTTTAGGAGAGTAATTATGACGCAATATTGTCAGAAGTTGATTATTACCGGCATGGTTCAAGGTGTTGGTTTTCGCTATCACACGTGTCATGAAGGTTTAAAGCTTGGGCTTACCGGATATGCAAAAAACTTGCATGATGGCTCGGTAGAGGTGGTTGCTTGTGGTGAGGAGGCTAGGGTAGAGGCGTTATGTGAGTGGCTATTAAAAGGCCCTAGGACGGCGAGCGTGGACTCGGTAACCAGAGAGCCTTGTGAGCAAAGCAAAACCTATTCAGGCTTCGTTATTATGTAGCAAAGCGGTTGTGCAGATTAATTACAAGCACTTTGCTGGCTTAGGAAGACCCGCAAGTTTAGTGGCTTGCTTTGCAGGCCCTTTTTTGAATAACTTAAATAGGTATTTACTGTTGCCTTTTTCCGGGCCGTGCGCTTTTTCCATGGCTTTCACTAGCATTCTTACCGCTGGTGACGTATTAAACTCTTCATAGAACTCGCGAACAAATAGAACCACTTCTAAGTGAGCGTCTGTTACTTCAATGCCTTCTTGCTCTGCCAAAATTGTGATCATACCTTGTTCCCAATCTTGATGATTGAGTAGGTAGCCTTCTGCATCGGTATCGATGGTTTTTCCGTTGTATTCAAACATGATTTGCAATCTAGTTGAGGATCATCGACGCAAGGTTAGCTTAGGTTTATCTTATTTATCAAGTACCGTGTGATGTTTAGGCTTTCTATTCCGCTCTGATTTTTTAGTGCTCATAGGCAAACAAAAAGCCCGAGACATTGTCTCGGGCTTCATACAATCTATGTAATTAATGAACTAGGATTAATCGTTGTTCATAATGCCTAGGATAGACAATAGGCTGATAAATAGGTTGTAGATAGATACGTACAAGCTAACCGTTGCAGAGATGTAGTTCGTTTCACCGCCACGTACAATTTGCTGAGTTGTTAGCAAGATTACGCCAGTAGAGAACAGAACAAACATGCCACTCATTGCTAGGTGAATCATTGGCATTTGTAGGAAGATGTTCGCGACCATACCGATAAGCAGAACAACAAAGCCTGCCATTAGCACGCCGCCTAGGAATGACAAATCACGCTTAGTTGTCAGTGCGTAAGCAGAAGCGCCTAAGAACGCCAGAGCAGTACCGCCCAGAGCTGTCACGATGACATCACCCATTCCTGCGCCAACGTAAGCGTTTAGGATAGGGCCTGTTGTGTAACCAAGGAAACCCGTGAACAAGAACGTGAATACTAGACCCATGCTGTTGTTACGGTTCTTTTCAGTTAGGAATAATAGGCCGTAGAAACCAACCAACATTAGGATTAGACCTGGACGAGGTAGGTTCATTGCCATAGAAAATGCCGCAACGACCGCAGACCAAAGTAGCGTCATAGAGAGCAGCGCGTAAGTATTTCGCAATACTTTGTTTGTTTGCAGTACACTCGCCTGAGCAGAACTGCGAGATACCATAGGATCGTTCATAATCTTCCTCATAGATGATTGACTTATGTTTATATGACTATTTATGGGGTTGATTGTTCAAAAGATCAAGTCCCGCAGCAAAAGTCGTTGAACAAAATCATAATAAAAATAATTGGTTAAGGATATAACAAGATGTAACACAATATTTCCAGTGTACATCAGTAACCTACAAAGAAAAAGGCGACCCAGGGGTCGCCTTTGTTACATATATTGTTATTAATGATGCAATATTTGACTGAGGAAGTTTTGCGTCCGGTCAGATTGAGGGTTTTCGAAGAAATCAACTGGGTTGTTTTCTTCAATAATTTCCCCTGCATCCATAAAGATAACGCGATCCGCGACTTCCTTTGCAAACCCCATCTCATGCGTCACACATAACATTGTCATGCCTTCTTCTGCCAGTTCCACCATTACATCCAGTACTTCGCGAACCATTTCTGGGTCGAGTGCTGAGGTTGGTTCATCAAAAAGCATGACTTGTGGATTCATACACAGTGAACGTGCGATAGCAACACGCTGTTGCTGACCACCCGAAAGCTGACCTGGGTACTTGTCCGCCTGATCTGGGATCTTAACGCGTTCAAGATACTTCATTGCAATCGCTTCAGCTTCTTCTTTAGGCATCTTTTTCACCCAAATTGGGGCAAGAGTACAGTTCTCTAGTACCGTTAGGTGAGGGAAGAGGTTGAAGTGCTGGAAACACATGCCGACTTCGCGACGCACCGCTTCGATGTTTTTCAGATCTTCGGTTAGCTCAGTGCCAGAAACGTAAATGTGCCCAGCTTGGTGCTCCTCTAGACGGTTAATACAGCGAATCATCGTTGACTTACCTGAGCCAGACGGGCCACAGATAACGATTTTCTCGCCTTTTTTAACGTCTAGATTGATGTTTTTCAGTACGTGAAACTCGCCGTACCACTTATTCATGTCCTTTAGTTGGATCATGTAATCTTCTTGTTGCGTCATAATACGTCCTCGAATTTCCGTTTATCGTTTGTGACCGGTATGCAGTTTGTTCTCAAGCCATATCGAGTATCTCGACATGCCAAAACAGAACACCCAGAACACTAACGCGACAAATACATAACTTTCCGTAGCAAAACCTAACCACTCAGGGTCGGTGTTCGCAGCTTGTCCAATACCGAGTACATCGAACATACCGATGATGAGTACCAGACTGGTATCTTTAAAGAGACCAATAAAGGTGTTTACGATCGATGGGATAGTGATTTTTAGTGCTTGGGGTAGCACAATCAATCCCATCTTTTTCCAGTAACTTAACCCAAGCGCATCCGCGGCTTCGTATTGACCTTTTGGAATCGCTTGTAGACCACCACGAATAACCTCGGCCATATAAGCAGCACTAAACATGACCACACCAATAAGTGCGCGGATTAGTTTGTCAGTTTCTACACCTTCTGAGAAGAATAGCGGTAGCATAACCGATGCCATGAATAGCACCGTAATCAGAGGTACACCACGCCAAACTTCGATATATACCGTACAAATACTGCGGATGATTGGCATCTCCGAGCGGCGACCCAAGGCCAGCGCGACACCAATCGGTAGCGATACGATAATACCCACTAATGCGATAATGAGCGTAACGAGTAGGCCACCCCAGCGGTGCGTTTCTACGACTTCTAGTCCAAACACGCCACCGTAAAGCAGTGCTGCTGCAATGAATGGGTAGATATTGACAAAGAATAGCCAAATCCAAACTCGCTTCGGTGTGCGCTCGTAGGCGAGTAGGGCAACGAACAGCGCTAATGTTGCGTAAAACAAGCGTGGTCGCCACAGCTCGGCTTGTGGATAGAAACCATACATGAACTGTTCCCAGCGTACGCTGATAAATACCCAACATGCCCCTTCACGAGAACAAGCATCACGCGTTGTACCTACCCAGTCAGCTTTAAGAATTGCCCAGTCGAACACATACCAAAGTAGTGATAGAGCAAAGTATCCTAAAACAATCGTCAATACTGAGTTAGCTGGACCATTAAATAAGTTTTTACGTAGCCAACCTACAACACCTACGGTGTTGGCTGGTGGCGGGAGATCGGGTTGAAATTGATGCTGATTCATATTATCTCTCCACCAAAGCAACTTTCTTGTTGTACACGTTCATCAGTGCAGACGTAAGCAAGCTCAGAGTGAGGTAGACGCCCATTGTCATTGCAATAACTTCGATCGCCTGACCTACCTGGTTAAGTGTGGTACCTGCGAATACCGAAACCAAATCGGGATAGCCGATTGCCATCGCAAGTGACGAGTTTTTCGTCAGGTTCAAGTATTGGCTGGTGAGTGGTGGAATGATGATACGCATCGCCTGAGGAATAACGACAAGCTTAAGCGTTCTTGAACGTGGCAGCCCAAGAGACATCGCAGCTTCAGTTTGACCGTGGTTAACGGCGTTGATACCGGAACGTACAATTTCAGCGATAAACGAGGCGGTGTAGATACTTAGCGCCAACGTTAATGCCGCAAGCTCAGGGATGATGCTAATACCACCGCGGAAGTTGAAGCCTTTCAATACTGGGTATTCAGCCGTGATAGGCATACCCATGATAAAGAACACAACCGTTGGCACACCAAAAATAAGACCAAGGGCAATTCGGCCCATCGGTGTTTGTTGACCTGTCAGTTTTTGGCGGTTGTTAGCCCAAATATTGATAATGATTGTCGCAACAACACCGACAACAAACGCTGCGATTACAACGCTACTGCCTTCGCCAAATACTGGGGCAGGGAAGTAAAGACCGCGAACGTTCAAGAAGATCGCTTCGCCCAAACTCATACTCTGACGAGCAGAAGGCAGCGCTTGAAGTACCGCGAAATACCAAAAGAAAATTTGCAGCAAAAGAGGAATGTTACGGAAAATCTCGATATAGACAGCAGCAAAACGGCTAACCAGCCAGTTTGATGACAATCTCGCGATACCCATGACAAATCCGAGAATGGTTGCAAACACAATGCCCAGTACAGAAACCAGAGCCGTGTTTAAAAGTCCCACGTAGAAGGTGCGTCCGTAAGAGAAGGTTTCGTCGTACTCAATGAGTGTCAGACCAATACCAAATCCGGCCTCTTGACTTAAGAAGTCAAAACCAGTGGCAATACCACGCGCAGCAAGGTTATCAAGAGCGTTGTTAACGATGGTATAAAAGAAAAGTCCGAGAGCGAGTAGGGCTAAGACCTGGAATACAACGGAGCGAAAGGTGGGGTTGTATAGTAGATTTGCGCTTTTCGCAGGTTTATCCTGCGCTGCGACTTGAGTCGTAGTAGGTTTCATACAGCTATAACCTCAAATCCTTTGAAAAAGGGCGGTAAAACCGCCCTTATTGGAGCATGAAAACGCGATTAGCGAATTGGTGGCGCGTACATGAAGCCGCCAGCATTCCATAGTGCGTTTACGCCACGAGAGATTTGCAGAGGAGAGCCTTCACCTACTGTACGCTCGAAGCTTTCACCGTAGTTACCTACTTGTTTGATAACTTGGTAACCCCAGTCGTCAGCAATGCCAAGACCTTTACCTTTAGGACCGTCAACACCAAGGATACGCTTGATGTTTGGATCAGTAGATTTCAGCATTTCATCAGCATTTTTAGAAGTAATGCCGTATTCTTCTGCGTTCACCATAGCGGATAGTGTCCACTTAGCGATGTTGAACCACTGGTCATCACCTTGACGTACTACAGGGCCAAGAGGCTCTTTAGAGATGATTTCTGGTAGTACTTCCGCAGAGCTAGGATCCGCAAGGTTTAGACGAAGCGCATAAAGACCAGATTGGTCAGTAGTAAGCACGTCACAACGGCCAGAGTCGAAACCTTTTGAAGTTTGTGCTGCCGTATCGAATACAACTGGCTTATACTCCATACCGTTGTTACGGAAGTAATCGGCTAGGTTAAGCTCGGTTGTTGTACCAGATTGAACACATACAGATGCGCCATCCAGCTCTTTAGCGCTTGTTAGGCCAAGTTCTTTTTTGACCATGAAGCCCTGACCATCGTAGTAGTTAACACCAACGAAGTTCAGACCTAGAGCCGTATCACGGTGTAGAGTCCAAGTTGTGTTACGGGAAAGAACGTCGATTTCACCTGATTGGAGAGCGGTAAAGCGTTCTTTTGCTGTTAATGGAACGTATTTAACTTTGGATTTGTCGCCCAGTACTGCAGCAGCTAAAGCTTGGCAGTATTCTACGTCAATACCTTCCCACTCACCTTTTGAGTTAGGGTTAGAGAAACCTGGAAGACCAGTACTAACGCCACAAGTTAAAACGCCAGCTTTAGTGACTTTGTCCAGAGTGGAGTCTGCAGCCATTGCTGAAGTACTCATCATCGCAGCAGAAGCCGCCACTAAAGAAGCAATAAGAGTGAGTTTCTTTGCCATTGTGTATCCTTCCTGTTATTTCCGTGTAAGTCAGGTCCAGCCTGAATACCATGTGCTAATTATTGTTGTGTTTCGGTAGAGGCTGTTGTTTTTGAACCGAATTGGTGCAAGTTGTCACAGCCGTTTAAAGCGTAGATAATGAACTGTGAATACTCAAATTATTAATTTAAATGGTTTTTTGAGTAGTCACTCAACGCCAAACAATTGTTAGAATGGCTAAGTGTGATGACTTTGTAAATAGTGCAACCAAGCACTAAAAAAGTGAATTAGAGAGTGGTGTGTTAAAGTTTCGTTAAATCGAAACAAAGTTGATGTGAATTTACAAAATGGTTGTATTTTCATCTACAAAATATCTGAAATTTGGTTGTAAATAGTTTTGTGATCAATGTCTCGGTGACAATTTTGCACTGTTTTGGTGACTATGAATGAATAGTTATATCGTTTAGAAAAGGAAAATTATGCGTTACTTTCCACTGTTTATGGACTTACTTGAAAGGCCGGTCTTAGTTGTTGGTGGCGGTGAAGTCGCCTGCCGTAAAGTAGAAACACTTGTTCGAGCTGGAGCCAGTGTTACAGTGGTCTCACCTAAAGTAGAGCCCTATCTTCAAGAGTTAAGTGAGAGTGGCAAATGTGTTTGGGTTCCGCGTTTTTATGAGCAAGAGTTGATGCGCAAGGAATTCGTTCAGGTTTGGGCGACAACCGACAACCCAGAGCTTAACCATAGAGTGCATAAAGATGCAAAGAAGGCTGGTATTTTAGTCAACGTGGTCGACGATACTCCCTATTGTGACTTCATTACTCCTTCGATTATTAACCGAGGAAGAGTGCAAATTGCCATCTCAAGTGGTGGCTCATCGCCAGTTCTGATTCGTGGTATTCGTGAAAAGCTTGAAGCGGTGTTACCGATGAACACGGCTCAACTGGCCGATTTTGCCGCCAGTAAACGCGGAGACATTAAGCGCCACTTTGCGACTGTAGATGAGAGAAGAAAGTTTTGGGAGCTTTTTTTCAAGCAGCCGCTTGTTATTAACTGTAAAGATAACCAGGAGCTTGAAAAAGCCTATCAAGCGCTGATTCACGCTGATGCCGAATTTACCGATTCGTGTACTTGGATTGAATTTGGTGACGATCCTGAACTGCTACCGATCAAAGCGATGCGAATTATGCAGGAAGCGGAAATCGTATTTCATGACAATCAGTGTCCGTTTGGTTTTGTCGACCTAGTAAGGCGAGATGCAGAGCGAATTGCGTTCGATGATGTTACTCAGGTATCTTCTGACATTATGAAAAGAAAAGCGGACAAACAACGCATTGTAGTGTTTGTTGAACCAAATTCGTCATCTTATAAGCTGCTAAAGGAAGGTGATGAAGTGATTGAGTTAGCGAAGGTAAAATAAAAGGGCGAAACGCCCTTTTATTGTATGAAGACAGTGTTCGTGAAAACGCTTAGTCTCTAAAGTTATTGAACTGGAATGGCTGGCCAAGCTCGCCATTTTTAACCAGTTGCATGGTCGCTTGAAGGTCATCGCGCTTCTTACCAGTTACGCGAACCTTGTCACCTTGAATCGACACTTGAACTTTGATTTTTGAATCTTTAACAAGCTTGACGATTTTCTTCGCGATAGGAGTCTCGATGCCTTGTTTGAACAACACCGTCTGGTTCCATAGCTTGCCAGATTGTTCCGCAGTTTGAGATTCCATTGCGTTTACATCAACACCACGTTTGGTTAGATTGCCACGCAAAATGTCACGCATTTGCTTAAGCTGAAAGTCACCCTCACAAGAGAGTTTGACGGTTTCATCATTTAAAGTGAATGTTGCTTCAACATTGCGAAAATCAAATCGAGTAGAGATCTCACGGTTCGCATTGTCTACGGCGTTGCGCAGCTCTACGGTATCGATTTCAGAAACGATATCAAAAGATGGCATGTTAACTTTCCTTTTCGTTGCGTTGTTTAACGGCGTCAGCAAGAATATCGAGCATATGAACGGTGTCGTTCCAGCTCAAGCACGGATCGGTGATTGACTTGCCGTAAGTGAGGTTATGGATATCTTCCATACCCTGATTACCTTCCTCAATAAAGCTCTCAGCCATAATGCCTGATACTTTGTGAGAACCTGCAATAATTTGGCGCGCGACTTCTTTAGCGACGTCGATTTGCTTGCGGTGTTGCTTTTGACAGTTAGCGTGGCTAAAGTCGACAACCAGTCGTGCTGGTAAATCAAACGATGCCAGTTGCTCGCATGCTGCATCGATAGACGCTTCGTCAAAGTTCGGGCCTGTATCACCACCACGCAGAATCACGTGACCGAATGGGTTACCACTGGTGCGATACACAGTCATGCGACCATGCTTATCTGGCGAGTAGAAGTAATGAGAAGCATGCGATGCACGAATCGCATCGATAGCAATTTTAACGCTGCCGTTAGTACCGTTTTTAAAGCCAACTGGGCAAGATAGCGCAGAAGCCATTTCGCGGTGGATTTGTGACTCTGTAGTACGAGCACCAATCGCGCCCCACGTGATAAGGTCAGCAATGTATTGACCAGTAATCATATCGAGAAACTCAGTGGCTGTCGCTAGACCAAGTTTGTTGATATCAAGCAGCAAACCACGTGCTTTGTTAAGACCCGCTTCAAGTGCGTAAGATCCATCTAGGTTAGGGTCAGTAATCAAACCTTTCCAACCGACTACGGTACGCGGCTTCTCAAAGTAGGTACGCATCACGATAAACAATTCATCTTTGTACTGATCTTGGATAGCGCTGAGGCGTTTTGCATAGTCTAAAGCCGCATCGGTATCATGTACCGAACAAGGGCCTACGATGCACAGCAGACGGTCATCGTCTCCCGTTAGAATATTTTCAATTTGGCGGCGAGAATGCGCAATGCGCTCTGCTACGTCATCAGTAATTGGGTGGTTAGCGCTCAATTCTGATGGAGTTGGCATTGGACCTAATGCCTGTGTTCTTAGTTCATCGGTCTTTAATGGCATGATGGTTCAGCCTGCAAATTATTATGAAGCGGTTAAGATAACGGAATTGGCCAGTAGAATAAACCACTAATATAGCTATTGCTCAATCATTTCCATGATCACTTAAATTTTGGCGCTATGTTTGCCTAAAAACACAGCAATTTGCCTGTTAAGTTACTGAACAGAAGTCGGTTAGCCATTAAATTGCCTGATTCCCTTGTATTCTATGTGGTGAGTCGGTATTTTGCCAAAAGAAGCAATAAATAGAGCATGGAGCAACAATGAGTTACCAATCAGAACAGCCTCAAACCAGTACACAGTCGGGACTCAAAGTCGGCAACGTGTTGCCCAGTTTTGTAGAGCAAGTCCCTGCCTCTTCTTTGTATGTATCAATCTCCGAATTGATTATGGAAAAGGTGTTTTTCCACCCTGGTTTCGCCGCTGCAGAGTCGGAGCTTGACCAAGTAGAAAAAGAGGCAATCCAAGCGCTACTTGGCGAGCAAAATGTTGAGCAGTTTTTCGTGACGACGCTGGTTGACGCGATTACCTCATCGATTACGCCAGAACATACCACCATTTGTGTTGAGCTCAACGATGCCACTAGCTATGAAATGAGCGCGTTACTCGGTGGTAAAGTTGAAGTTGATGAGGTCAACCCACAACTTGGCTTGCGTGGTGTGTCTCGCTTTTCATCAGAATCGTATCAAGCTTGTTTTGCGCTCGAGTGTGAAGTGATTAAAGCACTGCGTGCTGAAGGGCATAACATTGAGATTGTGGTGCCTTGTGTGCGTGCGTTGAGCGATGCTGCAAAGATTATTGACAGGTTAGCGGAGCGTGGACTGCCACGAGGTCTTAATGGACTTAAAGTTTTGTATGCTTGCGATACACCATCGGCGGTATTGCTGTCAGAACGATTACTGCATTACTTTGATGGACTCGTCCTCAAGCTAGAAAGCTTAACGCAGTTGACGCTTGGTGTTGACTTGATGCATGAAGAGTTAGCACATTTGTACGATCCACAAAATGAGGCGGTATTAGCTCTTGTGAAACAAGCGTTAGCAGCCTGCCATCAAGTGAACAAACCAGCGAGTATTGTTGTCGACAACCTGTCTGACTTGCCTCAGTTGGTGGAACTGCTTCAAGATGAAAACAAGGTAACTGTCTTTCCAGTGAGTGAATAGACACGTTTTCAGTTTCGTTCCAAACGAGCATTCGAATAGACGGCTGACTTCTTGGTATAGAAGTCAGCCGTTTTTTGTGCTTGGTTGTTAGTGTCCATCCTTTGTTTTGTTAACATTTTTTTGACAACTGCTTGTTATTTTGGCTTACTGGTCTGACTAGTTATTTAGAAGGACCTCTACATGTTTACCCCATTGCAAAAAGCCAATTTTTATCTAAAGACTTTTGGGTTCTTTAAAGTTCCTTTTATTTGGCTCTGTCGACCTAAATTATTGAAATTAGATGAGGGTGAAGTGGAGCTATTGATCCCTCTTAAACGTCGAACAAAGAACCATCTAAATAGCATGTATTTTGGTGTGCTAGCGGTAGGCGCTGATGTGGCTGGTGGTTTTATGGCAATGAGTAAAGCTCAACAGCGCGGTAAGCGAGTGTCATTGGCGTTTAAGGAGGTTGAGGGTAAGTTTCTCAAACGACCGGAAGGCGACGTTCACTTTACATGTAAAGACGGGAAGTTGATTGATGACATGTTAGATGAAACGATTCGCTCAGGTGAGCGAATCAATCAACCGGTAAAAATTGTGGCCACATGTCCAACCTTGCATGGTGATGAACCTATGGCCGAATTTTCATTGGTACTTTCTCTGAAAGCAAAATAAATCTAGATACGGATCTGCTCTATATCGACGATTTTTGAACGATTGAGAACAATTTTCCAGCGATAGTAAACAGGGTCTTCGCCTTGGTTGTTTTCTCTGATGATCAGGTTGAGAAGGTGACGTTTCTCCAAAGATTCCTTTACCACCTGACCCTCTTGAAGTTTGTAGATGCGATTATTGGATTTATCCATTAGTCGCGTCAACGCACGAAAGTTAATGTTTAAAATCTCACGAGTTTGTTCGTAGCCGCTGGTAAAACGTGATGTCGCCATCTCAGTATGAGATCGATAGTGCAACACTTCTTCTTCTCTTTGTACGGAGCGTTTTTTGCGAATACTCTTTATTTTGTCTGGCAGCAAATCAAAGGTGCTGTAGTCGAGCCACTCTATCTTTTTACCCACTTCTTTTTTTGTCGTTGCGTCAATAAAGCGGCGTCGCCACTTCGGTTTACCACGTTGTATCCAACGCCACATTATGTCGCGTAAATCATCTTTAAATACTTCTCTTAATGCATAGATAACGGATAAAACTAAGATAAACGACGCGGTGATTTCGCCTAGATAGTCTCGGGCGAGAATGACAGCAGAGGTAACAAACAACATAACAAGACCTGTTGCAGACCCCTTGATCACGCGCTTGGTATTGTTCCCCATATTGGTCGACTTGGATTGCAGCACGATGGGGTGCTCAATAAGGCGACGCAATAAACGCATTTTGTTGGCAAGCCGAGTTGGGTCGCTTTTAACTTTGTCAGAGTTGTATTTGTTGAGGTTGCGGTGTGCTTGCTCTTTCTCGACGATAGTAATCAAGCGATCTTTCAAGGGTGTATATGCTTTGCTATTAGGAATATAGACCACCAGCTCAAGCAGTTTCTGACCGGTATACCATGACAGATAGTTATCGATGTTGGCATAGTGCCGCTTGAGGTTTTCCTCGTAGGGTACGGAGCGGCGCATCTTTCGAAGAATATCGAGCGCTAGCTCAATGACCTCATCGACTTCATCTGCCGTGACTTCGTCTTGTGCTGTTTCTTTTAATGTTGACACGGCTTTGTCTAAAGCAATCACATACTGATAGGCAAATAGACTCAAGCTGACTCGATATTGCGTGTTTGCTAAGCGGCCGCGTTTGGCGAGCCTGGAGTGAACTAACGGTAGTAGGGTTTCGTTACTGTAATAGGCACGTTTCTGCGAAATAGATTCATGATAAAAGTCAGACTCAGAAATGAGATGAGACTTCATTCCTAACTCATTGGGAATGAATAAGAATACATCTAAGTCTAGTTTTTTTGTGTTGGCCATTACATGGGCAATCTTAAGGGTAATGGCGTCTTGCTTATCTACGGTGATCAACCAACTCTCTCCAAGTGCTGAGATTGAGGTAAGCATATCAGAACCAAGGTAAACTAGCATCTTAAAGGGAGTTAGGTATAATCGCGCCAACAATCCCATGAGAGATAAAAAAACATGATTAACATAGGTCGTATTAACCAACTGGAAGTAATGAAAGAAGCAGACTTTGGCTGGTTCTTGGATGGAGAGGACTATGGCTCTATTCTACTTTCTAAAAAGCATGCTCCAGAGGACATCGCTATCGGTGACACGGTCGATGTTTTTATCTATTTAGATGCAGACAACCAAGTGGCGGCAACGACCGACACGCCAATCGCGCAAGTGGGCGAGTGGGGACTGATGAAAGTTGAAGGCATTAACAGTGTCGGGGCTTTCGCTAGCTGGGGTATTAAAGAGAAAGATCTGCTTATCCCATTCAGTGAGCAGCGTGGCCGCTTGTCAGAAGGTCAAACGATCTTGGTTTATGTATACACGGACAAGGCGTCAGGTCGTATTGTAGGTACAACAAAGTTCAACAAACTGTTGGACAAAACTCCGGCTCGATACCAACGAAACGAACAAGTGGACTTACTGATCGCTGAACGCAGCGATCTTGGCTATAAAGCCATCGTTAACGGTCAACATTGGGGAATGATTTTTCCATCTGATGTGATTGGTAAACTGTTTGTGGGTAAAAAGCTTAAAGGTTTCATTAAACAAATTCGTGAAGATGGCAAAATTGATCTATCACTGCAGAAAATTGGCGTGGCAAAGATGGATGATTTAAGCGAGAAAATTCTGAGTCTTCTAGAAAAGAAAGGTGGCTTCCTACCTTTGAGTGATAAGTCGACGCCTGAAGCGATTTTTGCTGCATTTAAAACCAGTAAAGGCACATTTAAGAAGAGTATTGGTGGCCTTTATAAGCAAGGCAAAATTCGTATTGAAAAAGACGGCATTTATCTAAAATCAGAATAGAGGCACTGTCGTAGTAGCGTTTAAAAACGCGATTGTGCGAAAAGGCGAGCGTTCAAAAAGCGCCAACCAAAAAGAGGCCCAAAACTGATCCTGATTTGGGCCTAGGGGAATGGCTCATGGAGAGCCTACGCTAACTGTTTTAAACGGACTCTGTGGTGACTATGCGCCCACAGGCCTTTTACTAACTTAGCTTGTGGAATGTGCGTCAAACGCCAAATGTTTTCTGCCTGTGTCTCGATAACCTTTAAAGTGTAGTACACAACAGTAAAAAAGCGATGCTGACAGCGGTTTTTACCAGCAAAAACCGCTATCCATTTGGGTTAAAACAGATTTTTGTCGCGTACTAGTTCTCTAGGCAGGCCATTTTTAACGCGGTTCCCCACCCATTTTCCAAGCCCAATAATAAAGCCGTTGTAACTAACCAGTACTTCCCCTTTACCACTCAAGCCTTCTGGTCGTACATCTCGACCCATAAACCACTCTCTAGCGTCTTCAACGCTTAGTGCGACTGAATCTGCATCAGCGCTGGTTAACGCAGTGGCTACTTGATGTTGCCATTTGTAGCCTTTCTTGTGTTGCTCCGCGATTTTTATGCCCATGCGAGAAAAACGGAACTCACCCAACATTGGCTCAAGCGCACTTGGAAATAGCCAAATGTCGTTGTCGCGTTTCCAAAGGACGCCGTCTTCTGGCAATGAGAGAGAAAATGCCTGCTCCAAGTGAGTGACAACGTCACCGGCATCTTTTTTGCTGAGCGGACTAAATGGGAACTTGCCAAGCTTCTTTTTGACGTTGGGCGGCGTAACTGAAGCGTGCTTGGTAAATTTGGCAATAAAGAATCCTTCGCTGTCATACGTTTGCGGGAAGACGTGTAAGTAACCTTCTGGCGTTGTCGCCTTGTCTGCACCGTCAAATAAAGTCACTAAGCTTTCGGTGCGAACCGCATCGCCGAACGTCTCCAGGAGGTGTGCGGCCACGTGTTGGTTTTCTTCAGGGCTTAATGCACACGTTGAATAGACGAGGGTACCGCCTACTTTTAAGGCGTGGAAAGCGCTCTCAATCAGATCTTTTTGCGTGTCTGCGATCTCTGCGGTGGAATCCAAACTCCAGTTTTTCATCGCATCAGGGTCTTTGCGCACCGTACCTTCGCCTGAGCAGGGCGCATCAAGCAAAATGGCGTCAAATTGCTCGGGTAACCAGCCACCGAATACACGCGCATCATAGTTACTGAGCGCTGCATTGCGTACACCACAACGCTCAATGTTAGCGTGCAAAACCTTAACTCGGCTCGCTGCAAACTCATTGGCAACAAGAACGCCTTTATTGTTCATTAGTGCGGCCAGCTGCGTGGTCTTTGAACCCGGTGCTGCAGCCATATCTAATACTGATTCAAAACGGTCTGTTGACTCAGAGTAAAGCGCACTTGGCGGCAACATTGAACTGGCTTCTTGAATATAAAACAGTCCGGCCATATGTTCTGCGGTATTGCCAAGTGGTACAACGGACTCATCGGCTTCGATCCAAAAGCCTTGTTGACACCAAGGGATAGGCTGCAAGTTCCAGCCTTTTTGCTGAGCTTTTTCTTTGAAGGCTTCTATCGTCGTCTTAAGCGTGTTGACGCGAATACTTTTTCTTAACGGCTTACGACAAGCGTCAATGAAATCACTCATTGATAAGTGCTCTGGGAGGAAGCTGTCGATATGGCTGAGAAAATCTTCTGGGAGATAGACGTTAGAATGCAAAATGAAGCCTTTTGATACGAGATGTAGTTGCGCCGGATTATAACCATAGCGCGGGTTGAATGAAATAAGCGATGACTTTTACTCGCAAACAATGCTCGTAAGCAGCCGAAAAAAAGCCCGCTAGATGCGGGCTTAGATTGGAATGAGCGTTGATACGTTAAATTAAGGGGCAGGGATGGCGGTACGCCACTCTTTCCAGCTCGAATCGCCTTCTTTATTGAGGTAGAACGTCTGGCCCGCTTCTGCCTTAGGTTGTAACTGAGTGCTTTCTGGTGTTGAGAAAGTGATACCACCACGCAATAAGCTGTCGATCGTGCCCGCTTTCACGTTCGCTCCGGATAAGCCAAATTGGACGTTGAGCCCAGAGGCATTCCAAAACACACTATTAGCTCTCACTAAGTAGGCATAATCGGGGTCGATCTCGATAGTAGAGACGACACGGTCCGCAAATGGGCCTAACTCAACCATCGTCACTCGACCGACTTCGATGTCGCGGTAAAGGATTGGGGTCCCTGGTTTAATCGAGCCTCGATTCTCACTTTGTAAAATGAATTGCACGCCATTGTCGACTTTCGGAAAATCATGCAGGGCAAATGTTTTGCTTGGCTGACCATTACCAGGCTCTACAGCAATAAACTGAGAGACGATTGCCCCTAGGTTTTTCACGCCATTTAAGCCAATCTCTGGCTTCACCATCCAGTAGTAGGCACCAGAGTTGGTTAACTGTTTTACGTACTCAGGAAGGATGCGTGCGACAACCTCGACGCGATCTTTCTCGAAGTCGGGCAGGGTGAGCATCACTTCGCCCACTTTTACGCCTTGGTATTTGATGGCCATGCCTTTACTGATGGCTTGCTCGTTGGTCGTCGTAAACAGAGTGATAGATTGGCCAAACTTTCGTGCCGAGTTGAAGTCAGAGTACAATTTCCAATGTTTACCGGTTTTATTTTCAATACCTGGGAGGTTGTCAAACGCAATACCACCGTCAATAAGTGTTCTCAATGGCGCAGCTTTCACGTTAATACCCGATAGTGACGCTTCTACCTCAACACCAGAGCGATTCCAAAATACAGTCTGTTTGGTCATTAGGTGCTTGTACTTGTTATCAATGGTCACATTGATATAGACACCGCCATCGGTAAGATCGTAACCAGAGATGCTGCCCACCTGCATGTTTCGGTAAAGAAGAGGACTGCCTTGTTTAATTGGTGGTAGCTCAGATGCGAACAGCTTTATTGTCTTCGCACCAGACTGATTGTGTTTTGCAAGCTCAGCCAGTGCTTTAGTTTGAAACAGAGTGAATTCTGCTCTCTTGGTTTCCTTTCCCTCACTCACAAAACTGATGGAGCCAGTCAGCAGTTGTTTTGCAGGTGGGACGGTAACATTCAAGCCCGCCTCGGTAAGTTCTGCTGATGCACTACCTGTAACGAAGAAACGATTCTTTGAACGAATAAGGTGTTTGTATTCGACATCAATTGCGATATCCATTGCCACTTGGTCGTTCACCAGTTCGACGCTGGAGAGGCTACCAACCGGGATGCCGCGATAAAGGACATTCACCCCAGGTTCTAAACCAAAAGAGTTGTCAGCCAGCAGGCGAAGTGAAACGGATTTTGCTTGGACTCGATCGAGTTCTTCTTGTTGAATCGCCACAAAATCGCGAGTTTGTGGCCCTTTGCCCGGTACTAAAGTGAGATAGTTGCCTGTGAGTAAGTTCGACAAGTTCTCGACACCAGTGAGGGAGACTTTTGCTTCTTCCAGTAAGAATAGAGTACCTTGGTTGAGCATATCACTAAATGCTGGCTCAATTGAGGCAGAGGCGACAATTGAGTCGCGGCCATCATTGAGGGCTAGGTTATTGATTCGACCAATCTCCAGTCCACGATACATGATCGGTGAGCCGTTTGCTTTGAGGTTACTGTTGTCTGGTAGCGTGATTTTGACTGGTATGCCTCGTCCTGCGGTTTTTAGGTTTTTGTAAAGTCTAAAATCGGAACCATCTTTTACTGGCTCACCTCCATCGGGAGAGTCAACCGCAATCGCCCCTGCTAGTATCGCACCTAGGCTCTCTAAGCGAATATCGACGCCCTGAAAACCAACACTGGCGCCAATGCCACTCACGTTCCAGAAGCGACTTTTGTTGGTGATGATGTGACGAAATTCTTCTTGGATCGATGCTTTGATTACGACGGTTTCTGCATCGTCATCCAGCTTGAAGTTGTAAACTTCGCCAATGGGTATTTTTTTGTAGACAATCTTAGAGCCAACAGAGATGCCACCAAGATCTTTGGCTCGTAATGTAACAGTAAGCCCATCGTTAATAGCTAGCTCTGTCGGAACGGATTCCAGTGCGGTGAACTTAGATTTCGAGCTGCTTGACTCTGTTGCTGGGTGGATAGCGATGTAGTTACCAGACACTAAGGCATCCAGACCCGAGATCCCAGACAAAGAGGCAGAAGGTTTGACCAACCAAAACTTAGTGTCTTCACCAAGTAGCTTTGCCGCTTCTGGGTAGATGTCGGCATCGACATAGATGTTCGATAAGTCTTTAGAGAGGTTGATATCACGAATCATGCCGACTTCAAGGCCCTGGTAGCGAATTGTGGTTCGTCCTGCTATCAAGCCTTGTGCATCGGAGAAGTAAATTTGAACGCGTTGCCCGGCATCGTGCACGGCTTTTGCCAACAACCACCCAGCGAGGGCGATGGTTAAAATAGGCAAGATCCAAAGCGGTGATATCCGACGCGTTTTCTTTATCTCAGGCTCAAAAGAGGGCTGTGGCTGATTATCATTACTCATTAATGCTACTACTCAACAGTGTTATTCGGCTCGGATTGAAATTGGGAAGCGTGCCTATCCCATAACAATCTCGGGTCGATAGATTCGGCGGCTAACATAGTTAAGACCACCACAATTCCGAATGCAACCGCGCCAAACCCTGGAGTGAAGTTCAGGATTTGTCCGCGATCGACCAGTGTCAACATGATGGCGATGACAAACAAATCTGTCATCGACCATTTACCAATCCATTTAATGGCGCGATATATCCTCAACGCCTGCCGATGGTCATTCACCATGTTGAATTGAATGCAAATCAGAAGGTATGCCAGCCCAATAATTTTTGCGACTGGCACCACGATACTGGCCACAAATATGATGATGGCAATACCGAGCATGTCGTTGTTTATCAATGATGCCACACCAGAGAAGATGGTATCTTCCAATAACTGGCCATTGGTGATCAGAATCGAGATTGGGATCAGGTTTGCAGGAAATATTGCTATGGTCGCCGCAATTAACAATGCCCATGTTTTCTGCATTGAGTTGGGCTTACGGTGGTGCAGCGCACTACCACAGCGAATGCAGTTTGATGCTTCCTGTTGCGATAGGTGACAGCTAGGGCAATGAATATGTTTGTCGCTGATCGCGAGCTGGCTTTCGGGGTGCCACAATTCCCAGTATCGACGGGTGCTTACTCGGCTGATAATGAGAATAGTGATCACCTGTAAAATGACCAAACTGTACAACGCATTACCGACAAAGATATCGGAGTAGTCCTGAAGCTTAAAGCAGGAGATAGCCACACTGATTAAGAACACATCCAGCATCACCCAATGTCGACTATGGTCAAGAACATACAGCGACCATTTAAAAGGTTTGAACCAACGTTGTTTAAGTGAAAGGTGTGCAGTGAGGATCGAAAAACACATAGCGAGGGGGGCTATGGTGTGGCAGAACAAAGTGAGTAGAGCGAGACCTAGATAGCCTTCTTTAACGAGGGCGTGAAAGCCTTCCATTAAAGTGCCTTCAATCATGACACCCACTAAACGAATCGTAATGAAGTCGAAGTAATAAGAGGGAATAAACAGCAGTAAACAGGTAAAAGCGAGCGCGAGATTCCCATTGAGTGATGCATGCTCGCTGCGGTATACGGTGGTACCACAACGAGGACAGTTCGCATGTTGCCCTGGTTTTAAGGGAATCGTGTCAATGGGCAGCTCGCAGTTTTCACACAAACGAACTTGCGAAGCGGGTGATGAGTGGGCACAGGTTCTCATCACCCAAGGCCCTTTTGCCCTAATGATGCGGTGGTAACGCTAGCTTGCAGATTGCACCGTGCCGTACAAGGTTTGGTACAGTCCTTCTTTTTCGACCAATTCAATATGGGTTCCTGATTGTGTTACCTGACCATCTTCGAGTACGTAAATAAGGTCGGCCTGTTTAACTGCCGAGAGTCGATGAGCCACAATGAGTGTGGTGCGATCTTTTAAAAACTCTCCGAGTGCAGTGTGTAATGCTGCTTCTGTTGCTGTATCCAGAGCCGATGTGGCTTCGTCTAAAATGACGAACTGCGGATCACTTAGAATCATGCGCGCAATCGCGAGGCGTTGTCTTTGACCACCTGACAATCGAATGCCGTTTTTGCCGATCTGCGTTTCTAGTCCATCGACCAACTGGTCCGTGACATCTTGAAGCTGGGCGACTTTGAGTGCATTCCAAATAGAGAAGTCATCGTACTCTTTTCCAAGAGTCAAATTATGCCTCAAGCTGTCATTAAAGAGTATAGGTTGCTGTAAAACAACAGCAATTTTATCTCGAATAATGTCAAAACCTATGTCATTTGTGTCAGCACCATTGAACCTAATAATGCCTTCGCGTTGTTTATAGACGCCGATAAGTAACTGGATGAGGGTTGACTTACCGCCACCACTGGCACCAACCAGTGCGACTTTCTTACCTGCAGGTATGTGCAGACTCAGTTGGTTAAGGACATCTTTGTCTGAATTATAAGAAAACACCACATTCTCAATCGAGACGTCTACTTGCGTGTGCCCGTCAAATGGGTTGATCTTACTGACAACTTGCGGTTCTTCATCTAAATCGAGCAGGGTATTGATACGGTAGAGAGCGGCCTTTGCGCTGTACCATGAGAACTGGATACTAAGAAGCTCTTGAACTGGGCCGAGCATAAACCACAAGTAGCCGAAAACGGCGAAAATCTGGCCTATGGTTAAATCACTAAATAGCACCATCACCATAGCAACGGCTCTAAATAGTTCAAAGCCGATTAAGAAAAGCAGGAAAGAGAGGCGTCCGGCAGCTTCAGATTGCCAAGCGTACTTGTCAGCGTTGGTTCTTACTTCGTCGGCTTGCTCTTTCAATTGATTTAAGAAGTCACGTTCACGATTTGCTGCGCGAAGCTGATAAATGCCATCCAAGGTCTCGACCAAGCGGTTTTGAAATTTCTCAAAAGCTTGGTTCTCACGTTTTTTAAGATGTTTGACCATGCCGCCTAGCTTTTTAGAGAAGTAGACCACGACAGGGTTAACTAACAAGATAAACAGCCCAAGACGCCAGTCCAGCCACAGCAACACAACTGCAGTGCCGATAACGGTGAGGAAGCTAATAATGAATTTGCTCAGGGTAGAGCCAATGAATTGGTCGATGGTTTCGATGTCAGTGATCAGGTGAGCGTTGATGCCACCGCTACCGCGCGTTTCGTATTGTGCAATGCTAATACGTCCAAGCTTGTCGATCATTTTACAGCGGATCTGATAAGTAATGGTTTTTGACACCAGAGTAAACTGGCGACCTTGTAGAATATTGAGCCCCTGACTGACCGTACGCATGAGGACCACCAGCAGCAAGGTCATCGCGATGTATCCTATTGGTGTTTGCCAGTTGTCGAGCATAAAGAGGTTCATCGCAGCAAGTCCACTTCCTGGTTGATCCAAGAGGACCTCATCAACCATCAGCGGCATCAATAGTGGGATAGGTACGCTAATTAGCGTAGCGATGATCGCGATGATATTGGCAACAATCAAACGCGGTTTGTGATTTTTTACTTGAGTTATCAACCAGGAACGGCTAATAGTGTCTTTGCTATACGTCATGCTTGTGAGAATAATTCCTATTTCTATTGGCTGGCATTGTACGTTTATCGCTGGAATTTAAAAGCTATTAATGGACATATCATGAATTTAGACAATTACGAGCGCCTGACAAAACAAGCTGTTGCACTCATCGAGTCGGAAACCGATCTCATCGCTAACCTTTCTAATATTAGTGCACTTCTATTCATGGAGTTAGAAGACCTTAACTGGGCAGGCTTTTATTTGATGAAACAGGGTGAATTGGTTCTTGGTCCATTTCAAGGTAAACCGGCCTGTGTTCGTATCCCGCTAGGGCGTGGTGTATGTGGCACCGCCGCAGCAACGAATACTGTACAACGTGTATACGATGTTCATGCTTTCGAAGGTCATATTGCCTGCGATGCGGCAAGCAATTCTGAGATCGTAATTCCGTTTTCTATAAATGGCGAGATTGCCGGGGTGTTGGACATTGATAGCCCAAGTATTGGCCGATTCAGCGAAATTGATGAAACTGGACTAACAAAGTTCATGGATTCAATAGAAAAGCTGCTCAATTCCCATACAAACGTGGGCTAAAATCACATTTGCCTGTGGTTTTTCTATTGCAGGTCACTATAATACCAAGAATATTTTTCTTAATGCTTCGCGGATAACCGCATTAACCAGGAACCCACATGGAAAACACTGAGAAGTTGAAGAACAGCAAAGAAATTATCGCGTATATTGCTGAATGTTTCCCTAAATGCTTTACTGTAGAAGGTGAAGCGAAACCACTTAAAATTGGTATCTTTCAAGATCTTGCTGAGCGTCTAAAAGATGACGAGAAAGTAAGCAAGACTCAGCTACGTGCAGCGTTAAGACAATACACTTCTTCTTGGCGTTATCTACACGGTGTTAAGCCTGGTGCAGTACGTGTTGACCTTGACGGCAATGACTGTGGTGTACTAGAAGAAGAACATGTAGAGCACGCGAAAGCGACGCTAGCAGAGAGCAAAGCAAAAGTAGCTGCGCGTCGTAAAGAGCAAGCTCAAAAAGCTCGCGACGAAGGTAAAGCGAAGCCTAAAGCTAAAAAGCCACAAGGTGCACGTAAGCCACAGACTACAAAGAAAACAGCGAAAGTAAGTAAGCCAGTTGAAACGCGCGCTTTGAATGCAGATGAGATGATCATCGGTAAGCAAGTAAACGTAAACATGGGCAAAGGGAACATGGCTGCGACCATTGTTGAAATCAATAAGGAAGATGTGCGCGTTCAGCTAGTAAATGGCCTACAAATGGTTGTTAAAGCGGAGCACCTGCGCGCATAAAGGAGAAATTCCTACGCATGAAGTGCCGTTCAAAAGTATCTTTAATCGCTGCTAGCCTCTGGCTAGCAGCTTCTTCGGCTCAAGCGCTTGAAGCTAAGTATGAAAAGTCACAAATTCCTACTCTAGCCCCAGAAGTTCAGCATGAGACCGCCAGCAAACGTGTGACCTCTCGATTCACTCGTTCTCACTACAAACATTTCACCCTAGACGATGACTTTTCAAAGGCGATTTTTTCGCGTTACTTGGAAATGCTCGACTATAATCGCAACATTTTTACCCAATCTGACATCGATAAGTTCGATACTTGGTCAAGCCAACTCGATGATCAATTAAAAGCGGGTAATAACCAAATTGCGTTTGATGTTTACAATCTCTCGATGCAAAAGCGCTACGATCGCTTTGTTTACGCTTTGTCATTGCTAGACAAAGAGATGAAATTCGATGTTGATGAGGCGATCACGTTGGATCGTTCTGAAGCGGCTTGGGCAAAAGATGAAGCTGAGCTTGATGAGTTATGGCGCAAGCGTGTGAAATATGACGCATTGAACCTCAAACTTGCGGGCAAAAATTGGGACGAAATCAAAGAGACACTGGGCAAGCGCTATAACAATGCGATTAAGCGTCTTACCCAATCACACAACGAAGATGCGTTTCAGATTTATATGAACGCCTTCGCGCGTGAAGTGGATCCCCATACTAGCTATCTATCACCACGTTCAGCAGAGCAATTCCAATCAGAGATGAATCTCTCTCTCGAAGGCATTGGTGCTGTGCTTCAGCTGACTGATGATTACACGGTAATACGTTCTCTTGTTGCTGGTGGCCCTGCTTCGAAAAGTAAACAACTCGGTGAAGGTGACCGCATCATCGGTGTTGGCCAAGATGGCGAAGACATTGTTGATGTTATAGGTTGGCGACTAGATGATGTCGTACAATTAATCAAAGGCCCGAAAGGGACGAAGGTTAAGCTGCAAATTCTCCCTGAAGGTAAAGATGCGAAAGCCTCTGTTGTTGAGATTGTTCGAGACAAAATCCGTCTAGAAGACCGTGCAGTGAAGTCGGAAGTCATTGAGAAAGATGGCAAGAAGATTGGTGTACTTGAAGTACCTAGCTTCTATGTGGGTCTTTCAAAAGATACCGACAAACTGATTACTGAGCTTAAAGAGAAGGGTGTTGATGGTATCATCGTCGATCTTCGAAACAATGGCGGTGGTGCGTTAACCGAAGCGACCGCAATGTCCGGTTTGTTTATTGAAAGTGGCCCAGTGGTTCAAGTTCGTGACAGCTATGGTCGTGTGAATGTGAACAGTGATACCGATGGAAAAATCAGTTATCAAGGTCCATTGACTGTACTGGTTAACCGCTACAGTGCTTCGGCTTCAGAAATTTTTGCAGCAGCGATGCAAGATTATGGACGTGCTATCGTATTGGGTGAAAACTCATTTGGTAAAGGTACCGTTCAGCAGCACCGTTCACTAAATCATATTTATGATTTGTTCGATAAAGAGCTTGGTTATGTACAGTACACTATCCAGAAGTTCTATCGTATCGATGGTGGTAGTACGCAGAATCGTGGTGTAGTGCCAGATGTTGCATTCCCAACCGCTGTGGATCCTGCTGAAACGGGTGAGAGTGTTGAAGACAATGCTCTGCCTTGGGATAGCATTGATAGAGCGAAATATTCACCGTTACAACGTAACGATGAAGTGATCGCGACACTGACTGCAGCTCATGAAAAACGCATTGCAACTGACATGGAATTTGGCTTTATTGCCGAGGACATTGCCAAATACAAAGCGGAAAAAGACGACAAAACTTTGTCTTTAAGTGAAGCAGCACGCAAACAAGAAAGTGATGAAGCAGACGTTCGTCGTTTGGAACGAGTTAATCAACGCCAGAAAGCGGCGGGTGAAAAACCGTATGCGACGTTGGATGACATTCCAAAAGATTACGAAGTGCCAGACGCTTACTTGGATGAGGCAGTTGCAATTACTGTCGACCTTGTTAACAGCAAAGCGTAAGTTTTAGCATTGTTACTAATAGAAACGAGCGGCAACGCTCGTTTTTTTTCACCTGTATGAAATCTGCTTCAATTCTGATACTTGAAATCAAAAAGCGTGATTTAGATCAAAAAACTTAGCAATCTCGTATTAAGCCTCCTAAGCTTTAAGTAACTGTGAGGGGGATACATATGAGATGGATTACGCTAATTCTATGTGTTTTTTCGTTTGGGGTAATGTCGGAATCGCGCAAAGACAACAATGACTTAACTCAGTTTGATCAGCCGTTCCTGCTAGGTGATTGGTACTTAGTTAACCCAAGCCCAGGCGAAGCGCCCGATGCGTTCCTCGCTATCAAGTTGACGCTGCAATCAAACTATTCATTTAGCATTGATATTCAAAAGCAAGATTACAGTATTGAACATTGGGAAGGCTTGTTCACTGCCAATGACGATACCATTATTCTTGGACTGAATTCAGATGAGCCACAGGTTTATAGTTATAGCGGCAATCATAATATGCTTAACTTAAACGGTGTGGTGTTTACTAAAGCGTTATCGAATTCTCTTGCTGGTATTTGGTCTTCGGTTAGTGTGTCGGGGGATGACAAACATGCCCAAGACATCGCCCGAATGGACTTAATATTGCAGCCAGATTTTGTGTTTACATTTCGCGTGAGCTCTAGCGAAGGTACTGAAGCGATCCACAGTGGTGTGTACTACACTGAAGACGATCATATTGTCCTTCTCTATCAAGACGGTGAGCATGATGCAACATATACGCTCAACCAAGATGAACTCACTCTAGAGGTAGAAGATGGCGACATGTTTGCGGTGTTAAACCGTATTCGTTAACAATCTTTTATAAAGTATTTGAGCGTCAACTCACGTTGGCGCTTTTTTTGTGTCTTGGTTTGTAAACATTGTCTGCAAACCTTTGTCTCTAGCGGTATAATCGACGCGATTCAGCAATATTTCAATATTCTGCTAACAAATAATAAAGACAAGGACTAAAGGATGACGGAGTCAGCACCTAAAGCCAAATACCGAAGTGATTATCAATCACCTTCCCACACTATTACAGATGTAAACCTCACATTCGTTCTTCACGAAACTCAGACGCGCGTGACCGCTATCTCTACAGTGAAACAGATGGCAAACGACACGACGCTAACGCTAGAAGGTGAAGGAATTGAGTTGGTACAAATCCGTATTAACGGACAAGTTTGGCAAGATTATGCACAAAACGATACCGGCTTAGCGATTCACAACCTACCTCCAGAGTTTGAACTTGCGATTGAAAATATCATTTCGCCTTCAACGAATACCGCGCTAGAAGGTTTGTATATTTCAGACGGCGCTTACTGTACGCAATGTGAAGCAGAGGGCTTCCGCCGCATTACGTATTTCCTAGACCGACCAGACGTTTTAGCGAAATACACGACTAAAGTGATCGCAGACAAAGCGAGCTTTCCATATCTGCTAAGCAACGGTAACAAAGTTGCCGAAGGTAACCTGGAAGACGGTAAGCATTTTGTTACTTGGGAAGATCCGCATCCGAAGCCATCTTACCTGTTTGCATTGGTCGCGGGTGACTTTGATGTATTGCGTGACAAATACACTACATGCTCTGGTCGCGATGTTGCACTAGAGATTTTTGTCGACAAAGGCAATTTAGATCGCGCCAATCATGCCATGGTTTCGCTTATCAATTCTATGAAGTGGGATGAAGAGCGTTTTGGCCTGGAATACGATCTGGATATTTACATGATCGTAGCCGTTGATTTCTTCAACATGGGCGCAATGGAAAACAAAGGACTAAACGTTTTCAACTCTAAGTTTGTTCTTGCCAATGACCAAACAGCGACGGATACCGACTACCTTGGTATCGAAGCGGTAATTGGTCATGAATACTTCCACAACTGGACCGGTAACCGAGTCACTTGTCGCGATTGGTTCCAACTAAGCCTGAAAGAAGGTTTGACTGTATTCCGCGATCAAGAATTCTCATCGGACTTAGGTTCGCGTTCTGTTAACCGTATCAACAACGTACGTATTATTCGCGGCCCTCAGTTTGCTGAAGATGCAAGTCCAATGTCACACCCAATTCGTCCGGAAAAAGTGATTGAAATGAATAACTTCTACACTTTGACGGTATACGAAAAGGGCAGTGAAGTTATTCGAATGATGCACACCTTACTGGGTGAAGATAAGTTCCAAGCTGGTATGAAGCTTTACTTTGAACGTCATGATGGTACGGCCGCAACTTGTGAAGACTTTGTTGCTGCGATGGAAGATGCGTCGGGTGTTGATCTGACTCAGTTCCGTTTGTGGTATAGCCAATCAGGTACGCCAACTTTATCTGTGACCGACCAGTATGATGAGTCGGCGCAGACTTATACGCTTAATGTGAAACAGCATACGCCATCAACACAAGATCAAGCGGAAAAGCAGGCGCTACACATTCCGTTTGATGTGGAACTGTATGACGAACAAGGAAAAGTTTTAGAGTTACAGCGTAACGACAAGCCGTGCGGGAATGTGCTTAATATCACAGAATCTGAGCAGAACTTTGTATTTGAGAAGGTAACTAGCAAGCCAGTCCCTTCGATGCTAAGAGAATTCTCTGCTCCAGTTCGTTTGAACTTTGAATATAGCGATGAGCAATTGGCATTCTTGATGGTTCACGCTCGCAATGACTTTGCTAAGTGGGATGCGGGTCAAATGTTGCTAGCGAAATACATTAAGTCAAATGTAGAAGCGGTGCAAAAGGGCGCTAACGTTGAATTGCCTGAGTTGGTAGTCGATGCCTTTAGAGGTGTACTACTTAATAGTGAACTCGAACCGGCCTTTATTGCAGAAGCATTATCACTGCCAAGCTTTAATGAAGTGGCGGGTTGGTATGAGACTATTGATGTTGATGCAGTTTGTGATGTACTGAAAGGGATCAAGCTTGGTTTAGCATCGGAACTTCAAGACGAAATGTCCGCGCTTTACCACACATTGGCGCAAGCTGATTACACTATCGAACATGCGGCTATCGGTAAGCGTTCGCTGCGTAATTTGTGTCTCCAATATTTGGTCAATGTTGCGGAGTATGCACATCTTGCCAAAGAGCAATACCAATCGGCGATCAACATGACGGATACGATTGCAGCAATGAGTGCAGCAAATAGCGCTTCATTGGCATTCCGTGAAGAAATCATGGCTGACTATAGTGAAAAATGGAGTCACGATGGTTTGGTTATGGATAAGTGGTTTGCGCTTCAAGGGGCGAATCCTTCTAAAGATGCACTGGATAATGTGAAAGCGTGTATGTCACACACTGCATTTAGCTTGAGCAACCCTAACCGAACCCGCAGCTTGATTGGTTCATTCTTGAATATGAACCCACGCCGATTCCATGACAAATCGGGTAAAGGGTATCAGTTTGCTGGTGAAATCTTGACTCAACTTAATGAGTCTAACCCGCAAGTGGCCTCACGTTTGATTGATCCACTTCTAAAATTGAAGAAGTATGACAGTGAACGCCAAGCTTTGATCAAGCAGGAGCTTGAGAAACTACAAGGCCTAGATAACCTAGCGAAAGACTTGTTTGAAAAAGTCACCAAAGCGCTAGAATCCTAGAATTTAGCACGCACCTGTATATTTATACAGGTGCGTGCTTTTTTTACTGTATTGCCATATCGTTTGATTTTTAGTCATAAACTGAATCTTTCACTATGAAACACTATTATTTCAGCCTGAATATCAGCTACAACCACTATTTAACTCACTATACTGGACATGCATCCAGTGTTTTAGTCCATACCGATCAAGGCCTAAAACTGCAGCTCCCTGCGACACGATTTCGACCATTTTTAACACAATTAGGTCTTAAAGGGAGGTATAGGTTAACAACTGACCAAAACAACAAGTTTTTACGGTTAGAATCACTGTAACCCCCGTCATTCATAGTGATATGAATAAGTGCATTAGTCACACAATCAAACATTTCCCTGTCACATACCGAAATTTTTATTAACCCTTTCTCAATAAAACTTTTACAATAAAGGCAAGCCTACATCCCTCATAAAAACAAAAAAGTGGAGCGTTATTATGACCACGCGCGAACCCGTTGTTCCGGTTCTACTGGAGAAAGTTTATCAGCTGATTGAGTCTAAGGTAGAAGGCATCAATCAGCCATTAGTGACTAAACTTGCCCAACACATTTTTAGCAACGTTTCCCCTGACGATTTGCTACAGAGAAACGAGTCAGACTTATATGGTGCGGCAGTTAGCCTTTGGCATCATCTCAATGAGAAAAAGTATGACGAAATTTCGGTTAGAGTCTTCAACCCGACGGTCAGTCGTCATGGTTGGCAATCGACGCACACTATTGTTGAAATCGCAGTCCCAGATTCACCTTTCCTTGTTGACTCAGTAAAAATGGCACTTAACCGTGTCGATCTTACTTGTCACATCATGCTGCATGGTCCAACTCAGTTTGAACGAGATGACCAAGGGCAAATTACTTCAGTGAATGAAGGGAAAGGGCATCTTCAGTCAGTGTTCCATATTGAGGTGGACAGACTGAGTGAAAAAGAAGAGATGACAGCACTTAAGAATGAGTTGATTTCGATTTTCGAAGATACCAGCCTAGTGGTTAACGAATGGGAATCAATGTCAGATAAGCTGCAACAAATTACAAAAGATTTGGTGAAGAACAAAAGCAAGCTACCACTGGAAGCTGATCGCTTTGATGAAACCATTGCCTATCTAGAATGGCTTGGTGATCACAACTTCACATTTATGGGGTACAAAGAATTTGACCTAGTGAATGAAGAGGGTGATTCGGTATTAAAACCAACCGAAGAAGCCGGTCTGGGTTTATTCTCAAAGTCTGAGCGTGTTCGCTCGGTGAAGATCTCTGAATTTTCAGACTCTGCGCGCCTCGAAGCCAAAAAACCATTCCTGCTTATTCTAACCAAAGGCAACAAAGCGAGTCGTATTCATAGACCTGCTTATACAGACTATGTTGGTATCAAGAAATTCGATGCTAACGGAAAGGTGATTGGTGAGCATCGATTCACCGGCCTTTATACTTCGGCTGTGTATAACCAAAGCGTTTCGACTATCCCGCTTATTCGCGAAAAAGTTGAGCGTATCTTGGCAGCAAGTGGTTACCGTGATGGCTCTTATTCTTATAAAGCGCTGAGAAACATCCTTGAAAACTATCCTCGCGATGAGCTACTTCAAGCTAGAGAAGATGAACTTCTAGAGATAGGTATGGGTGTCGTACAAATGCAGGATCGTGATTTGATCCGACTGTTTGTGCGTAAAGATCCGTTTGGGCGCTTTTTCAGTTGCATGGTGTATGTAAGTAAAGATCGTTACAACACTGAACTTAGAAAAGACACACAACGGATCCTTAAAAATTACTTTGGTATTAATCAAGAGGTCGAATTCACGACCTATTTCTCAGAAAGCCCACTGGCAAGAACTCACTATATCGTTAGGGTAGATAACAACAATATGGACGTAGACGTAAAGGCGATAGAAAGAAACCTGATGGAGGTATCCGCGTCTTGGGATGACCGTTTGTCTGACGCGATCGTTGCTAACTTTGGTGAAAGTAAAGGGTTGCCACTATCAAAGGTATATTCGAAAGCCTTCCCACGTTCATACAAAGAAGACATGATGCCGACCTCGGCAGTGGCAGACATTGAGCGATTAGAAGCGCTTGATGAAGACAACAAACTGGGTATGTTGTTCTATCGTCCACAAGAAGAAGCAGCGAATTCTAAGGCTGTACGTCTTAAGCTTTATCATCGTGATGAGCCCATTCATCTATCGGACGTCATGCCGATGTTGGAAAACTTGGGATTACGAGTGATCGGTGAATCGCCATATGAGATCGTTAAAACAGACGGCGGCACTTATTGGATCCTTGATTTCTCGATGCTACATAAGAGCGATGCAGAAGTGGATCTTCGTGAAGCAAGAGACCGTTTCCAACAAGCCTTTGCCGCAATTTGGTCTGGCGATCTCGAGAGTGATGGTTTCAACCGCTTGGTTCTTGGCTCTGGCTTAACTGGCCGTGAAGTCTCTATTCTTCGTGCCTATGCGCGTTATATGCGTCAAGTCGGTTTCCCATTTAGCCAACACTACATTGAAGACACACTCAATCATTATCCAGATTTGGCGAAAGATCTCGTTGAACTCTTTACCCAGCGTTTCATGCCATCGCTGAAAGGAAGTAAAAAGGGACAACAGCGCGTCATTGAGAAGATTAACAAACAACTAGATAAAGTAGATAGCTTAGATGACGATCGTATCATTCGCCGTTACGTCGAAATGATTTCTGCGACGCTACGTACCAACTACTATCAGAAAGACAAAGTTGGTGAACATAAGCCGTGGCTATCGCTCAAGCTTGAGCCAAAGAACATTCCAGAAATTCCAGCTCCGGTGCCTGCTTTTGAGATCTTTGTCTATGCTCCAGACATTGAAGGTGTGCATTTACGTGGAGGCAAGGTCGCTCGTGGTGGTCTTCGCTGGTCAGATAGACAGGAAGACTTCCGAACTGAAATTCTAGGTCTAGTTAAAGCACAACAAGTTAAGAACACAGTGATTGTACCTGTGGGCGCGAAAGGTGGATTTGTCTGTAAGCGTCAACCGCAACTGTCGAGCCGAGATGAAATATTTGCGGAAGGCCAGCGCTGTTACAAACAGTTCATTCGAGCACTATTAGATGTGTCGGACAACATCATCGAAGGTGAGGTTGTCGCGCCTAAGAGTGTGGTAAGACATGATGAAGATGACCCGTACCTAGTCGTTGCCGCTGATAAAGGGACGGCAACGTTCTCTGATTTAGCGAACTCGGTTTCTGAAGAATACGATTTCTGGTTAGGAGATGCCTTTGCTTCGGGTGGCTCAAATGGCTATGACCATAAAGCGATGGGTATTACCGCGAAGGGTGGCTGGGAGTCGGTCAAACGTCACTTCCGAGAAATGGGCATTGATTGTCAGAACCAGGACTTCACGGCGATTGGTGTTGGTGATATGGCTGGGGATGTATTTGGTAATGGTATGCTGCTTTCTAAGCACATTAAATTGCAAGCCGCGTTTAACCACATGCACATCTTTATTGATCCAAATCCAGCGTCATCAGCGAAGAGTTGGGAAGAGCGCAAACGTCTGTTCGATCTTCCTCGCTCTAGTTGGGAAGATTATGATCCTAAGTTGATCTCTAAGGGCGGTGGTATCTTTGCTCGCCGAGCAAAATCGATCACTTTAACGCCAGAAATCCAAAAGATGCTGGGTACTAAGAAAGCGTCCGTTGCACCGAATGATCTTATTAAGATGCTTTTGAGCATGGAAGTGGATCTTTTATGGAATGGCGGTATCGGTACTTACGTTAAGTCCAGTACTGAGACACATGCTGATGTTGGCGACCGCGCGAATGATGTACTGCGTATCAATGGTTGTGACCTTAAAGCGAAAGTCGTTGGTGAAGGCGGTAACCTAGGTATGACCCAACTAGGTCGTATTGAATATGCGCTCACTGGCGGCCGAGTCAACACAGACTTCGTGGATAATGTCGGTGGCGTGGATTGCTCGGATAACGAAGTTAACATTAAGATCTTCTTAAATGGTCTCGTCTCGAATGGCGATTTAACGGTGAAACAGCGTAACCAAATCCTTGAGTCTATGGAAGATGAAGTGGGTGAGATTGTACTTGATGACGCTTATTGCCAATCAGAGTCAATTTCGGTTACGGAATTCCAAGGCGTGTCATTGGTTAAAGAGCAGATCCGCTTTATTCATACGCTAGAGAAAGCCGGCCATCTTGATCGTGCATTAGAGTATATCCCTTCAGATGAGGATCTACTCGAGCGTGAAAAGCAGGGCATTGGTATGACTCGCCCTGAACTGTCGGTATTAGTTGCCTACGGGAAAATGGTGCTTAAAGAGGAACTTGTCACTGATGACATTGCTAATGACCCTTACCATGAGCAGCAACTGACCCAATACTTCCCATCTGAGTTACGCCGTAACTATTTGGAAAGCATGCCTAATCATCCGCTACGAGCGGAAATCATCTCAACTATGCTGGCAAATCAGATGGTTAACGAGATGGGCTGCAATTTTGTGACCAAACTCCAAGAGGAAACAGGCGCAACGGTGGTGGATATTGCTAATGCGTATGCTGCGTCGAGAGAAATCTATGGTTTTGCGTATACGTTCGAGCAAATTCGAAAACTGGATAACGTAGCAAGCTCTGAGGCGCAGTATGAGTTGTTGTTCATTGTTCGTCGCACACTTCGTCGTTTAGCTCGCTGGATCTTGCGTAACCGTCCTGGTAAGCAATCTGTAGAACAGCTGGTGGCTCGCTATCGCGAAGATGTCATCAAAGTTGAACAGACTTTGGAAAACTGCTTGGTGGCCGAAGAGGTTGCGGAGCATAGAGAACAAGCTGAGATTTGGATTGAGCAAGGTGTTGGTGGTGAGCTAGCTAACTACGTTGCACGCTTATCAAGTCTGCTCTCAGCCGTCGACATCGCAGAAATTGCTGCCGAAGCAAGCTTTGATGTTGAACGTGCGTCGAAACTCTATTTCCACTTAGGCGATCGCTTGTCTTTGCACTGGTTCCTGAATCAAATCAATGGTCAGGCAGTGGACAATAACTGGCAAGCATTAGCAAGGGCGGCATTCCGAGAAGATCTTGATTGGCAACAGCGTTTGCTTACATCACAAGTATTGCGATGTGGCTGCGGTGGAGAGGGTGAGGACGTGATCCTGTCACTTGATAATTGGATGGAAACCAATACACATAGCCTACAACGTTGGGAAAATATTCTTAATGAATTCAAGGTAGGTAACGTACATGAGTTTGCTAAGTTCTCGGTTGCTCTACGTGAACTGAGTCTACTCAATCTAAATTGTGCAAATAATCTATAGGTTAAGTCCCTGATATCATAAAAATAAGCGCTCTTCGGGGCGCTTTTTTATATGCGCTGTCAAAATGGGTGACGCTGTAACGTGATTTTGATGGAATATTATGCGAAACGTTTGCTTTTTTTCGATAAACACAAATCTTGATTGCATGTTTAAGCGAATCAGTAAATAATACCACCCCGTTTACACGGGTTTTCTATCGGAGGCACAATGCTTTACCGTCTTGCCAGAACTGGCTTTTTCCAACTTGATGCCGAAAAGGCTCACGATCTCGCTATTCAAAACTTCAAGCGCTTCACCGGCACACCACTTGATCTTGCATATCGCCAACAATTACCAAACCGACCAGTAGAATGTATGGGTTTAACCTTTAAAAACCCTGTAGGTTTGGCAGCAGGCTTAGATAAGAACGGGGAGTGTATTGAAGCATTTGGTGCTATGGGCTTTGGTTTTGTTGAGGTTGGAACGGTCACTCCACGTCCACAACCTGGTAACGACAAGCCACGTTTATTCCGCCTAGTTGAAGCTGAAGGTATCATTAATCGTATGGGCTTCAACAACCTAGGTGTAGATAACCTAGTTGAGAACGTGAAGAAAGCAAAGTACGACGGCATCATCGGCATTAACATTGGCAAAAATAAAGATACGCCAATCGAGAAGGGTGCTGAAGACTACATTATCTGTATGGAGAAAGTGTACGAGCACGCGGGCTACATCGCGGTGAATATCTCATCTCCAAACACTCCAGGTTTGCGCAGCCTGCAATACGGCGAAGCGCTGGATGAGCTGCTTGCAGAACTTAAAGCAAAACAAGCAGAACTGGCTGAAAAACATGGTAAATATGTACCGCTTGCATTAAAGATCGCGCCGGATCTAAGTGATGATGAGATTGGTCAGATTTGTGATTCATTGATCAAAAACCAGATCGACGGTGTGATCGCTACCAACACAACGTTGGATCGCTCGATTGTTGAAGGAATGAAGCACGCGAACGAGGCTGGTGGCCTTAGTGGTCGTCCCGTTCAGTCTCGTAGTACCGAAGTGGTGCGCCTTTTAGCGGAAAACCTTGATGGTAAGCTGCCAATCATTGGTGTAGGTGGTATTGATTCGTTCGTATCAGCGAAAGAAAAGCTGATGGCGGGTGCGTCTCTGGTTCAAGTGTACTCTGGCTTTATTTACCATGGTCCAAAACTTGTTAAAGACATCGTTAACAATCTATAAGCACTTTTATTGACTAAAGTGACTAGGTTTCATTCAAGAAAGGGGGAAATAGTTTTCCCCTTTTTTTTTGTTTATTCGTTTGTAGAATTAGTGGTAACTGACCAACAGGTAATTAAGCGTTTTACCTAACAGTCTGATTATTCTTCAAATATAGAGACGGAACGATGCTTAAACCCAGCGATACATGGATCTGGTATATGGATGAGAGTGAGAGCTCTCTTATGCTGGACTTGGGAGACGATATGGTTTTTCAAACCAATCTTTCCCGTAAACTCCTTGTCGACTGCGCGATGGGTCAGAACAACTTCACTGTCGATGACGCATCCGCGTTTCAAACCTTTAAAGACCAAATTAGTGTGTTAGGGCTATCTGAGCCCAGACAAGCCGAACTCACGCTGTATTGTGTGGCGGCCAAACGCTTTCATAAACCCGTTCAACCTAAAAGCTGGTTCTTCGACCACCAAGACGGCTCTTATCAGCCTCAGGAAGGAGAATTGGTGAGATTGGTTAACTCCTATTCAGAAGGTTTCTTTATCGTTCTGGAAGTAGGAGAGAGCGCAAGTTTGTGTGCATTGGTTGACCTAGAGTCATTCAGTTTGACAGCAAACAAACAGGTTGAATTTGGTCAAAGCATTAAAGTAATGCACGACCGTATGGCCTGTGCACAGCAATTTATAGCATTAAATCAGCCCATCGCTCTTGTTGGTTAGAGCGGGGCATTTAGAGCGCGTTAACGCGCCTTATAAGAAAAAGCAGTGGCAGCTTAAACAATAACAATATGTGTTTCCTTCATTTCTCGTAGAATTTATCGGCCTTATTGGCCGATTTTTTTTGTCCTTCGTTCGCTAAAACTCCCTCTACAAACTCCAAACCTTCTCGTTTTTACCAGGCTAAGCGGCGACTTTTTGCCGTTCCAACTTTGTTGCAGCGCAAATAATTGCATTTTTTACATCCCAGAAGTGACGTTTTTATTTCCCTAAATAGGGTGCTTTTGCGCCATGAATTCCCCGTTTAAGTGAGTTTTGTAACTAAATTACAGCTCAATGCGCACCTTGGTCTATACCAAAATTACAGAGAATAAGTATTCACTATCGTTCAAAGGCTTGATCTAGCGTTGTTTTAATTAGTCATTGCTAATTTTAGTGTTGGAATAGTGTTAGGTGCTTTCAGCGGTTAAAGCTTGTGCGAACAAACGGATTGAGACTCCGTTAGTGAAGGTTTATTTAGTGACAGACGGGAATGTCAGGTATAATCAACACCATTTTTCACAGCCAGATGAACACTATGAACCAATATCTTGCCGTCACTTCTAACGGACTTGAAAACCTTCTCGCTCAAGAGCTTGAGCAAATGGGCTTAACTTCTGTAAAGCCTGTTCAAGCAGGGGTGAAATTTAAAGCGACGAATGAGCAGATTTATCGCGCTTGTTTGTGGAGTCGTTACGCTTCGCGCTTTGTTAAAGTACTGTCGGAATTTACTTGCCAAGATGATATGGACCTTTATCTGGCTGCATCGTCCATTAACTGGGTAAATCATTTCCACAGCTCGAAGAAGTTTATTGTTGACTTCAATGGTACTAACCGCGAGATCCGTAATAGCCAATACGGCGCTATGAAGGTGAAGGATGCGGTGGTCGACTGCTTTAATAAGAAGAACTTACCAAGACCTAATATCAGTAAAGACCGCGCTGATGTACGTGTGCACGTACGTTTGCATCGCGATAAAGCATTGATTGGTCTTGATATGGTCGGTTCAGGCCTACATCAGCGTGGCTATCGTACAGAGTCTGGTCGTGCGCCACTTCGTGAAACATTGGCCGCCGCTATTGTTGCTAGAAGTGGGTGGGAGCAAGGAAAGAACATGCTCGATCCTATGTGTGGCTCGGGTACGTTACTGATTGAAACTGCGATGCTTGCAGCAAACATGGCACCAGGTGTGAAACGAAAGACTTGGTGTTTTGAAGCGCTCGAAGACTTTGAGCCTGAAGTGTGGGCCGAAGTGAAATCTGAGGCGAATGTACAAGCTCGTCGCGGTGTCAAAAAGACTGACAGCAGATTTTGGGGCTTTGATAACGACCCTAAGGTTCTTCGTACAGCAAAAGAAAATGCTAAGCGTGCTGGCGTTGATGATTTGATTACGTTTGAACTTGGTGATGCCAGCAAAGTCACTAAGCCAGCTGAGTTTGGTGAAGGAGTGATTGTTTGTAACCCGCCATATGGTGAGCGTTTAGGTACTGAGCCTGGCTTGATTGCTCTGTATACTGAGTTTGGTAATCAACTTAAAACTGAGTTTGGAGGATGTCAGGCTTCGATTTTCTCAAGTTCAGATGATTTGCTAAGTTGCTTACGTATGCGTGCTGACAAGCAATTTAAGTTGAATAATGGTGCGTTACAGTGTCACCAGAAAAATTATTCGATTTCAGCACGTAGTGCGGAACAAATTGCTGGGAACAATGATCTTCAGGTGATTGCACCAGACTTCTCAAACCGTTTGAAGAAGAACATGGCAAAAATTGGCAAGTGGGCCAAGAAAGAAGGTTTGGACTGCTACCGTATTTACGACGCTGATTTGCCAGAATACAACGTTGCCGTTGATGTCTATCAAGACTCATTGGTTATTCAAGAATATGCAGCGCCTAAAAGTATTCCTGAAGAAACGGCAAAGCGTCGCCTAACCGATATTATCCGCGCTTCGATTAAAGTGACCGGTGTTGATACCAATAACGTTGTCTTGAAAGTACGCGAGAAGAAGAAAGGTAGCTCTCAGTACAACAAACTTGCTCAAAAGTCGGCAACAATGCAGGTTCATGAGTACGGCGCTCAGTTGATCGTAAACTTGCACGATTATCTAGACACCGGTTTGTTCTTAGACCATAAAATCACTCGTCGTAAACTGGGCGAAATGGCGCAGGGTAAAGATTTCTTGAACCTATTCGCCTACACAGGTTCTGCAACGGTGCATGCTGCGCTTGGTGGAGCCAAGTCCACGACCACGGTTGATATGTCTAATACCTACTTAGAGTGGGCAAAAGAGAACATGAAACTGAATGGTCAAGTGGGCCGTCAGCATCAATACATTCAAGCGGATTGTCTACAATGGCTTGCGAAAGCAAATGGCAGCTACGATCTTATCTTTATTGATCCACCTACGTTCTCAAACTCAAAGAGAATGGAGCAGTCATTTGACGTTCAACGTGACCACGTCACATTAATGCGTGATTTGAAGCGTCTCCTAAGTGCAGAAGGCACCATCGTATTCTCGAACAATAAACGTCATTTCAAGATGGATTTGGATGCGTTGGAAGAGATTGGCTTAACCGCGAAAAACATTTCTGACAAGACCTTGCCGCTCGACTTTGCTCGTAACAAGCATATTCATAACTGCTGGGTTATCTCTCACAAAAATTAAAACGGATCATGACAAAGGAACTGACATTATACAGCACTGAAGGTTGCCATCTCTGTGAGATGGCCCTTGAGCTAATCAAACAAGTAGGGCTTGGAGAGCAGGTAGAGATTGTCGACATAGCGTTCGATGACGGACTCTTCTCTCGTTACGGCGTCACTATTCCAGTGGTCAAAGTGAATGAATCTGAGATCAATTGGCCCTTCGATATCTTACAACTTCAACAATGGTTAACAGTCAATGGCATTACTTACCATCCATAATGGACAACTTGCATTTGGTGATCATCCGCTTCTAGATAAAACTGACTTTGCGCTACAAGAGAACGAGCGTGTGTGTTTGGTTGGCCGAAATGGTGCCGGTAAGTCGACGTTAATGAAAGTATTAGCAGGCGACATCATTATGGATGATGGCAAGCTGCAAATTACTCAAGATGTAGTTGTATCACGCTTAGAGCAAGATCCACCGAGAGACCAAGCCGGTACCGTGGCGGATTATGTTGCAGAAGGTTTAGCGGAAACTGGTGAGCAGTTAAAGCAATACCATGCTTTATTAGAGCTGGTGGCGCAAGATCCGAGTGAATCAAACATCAACCGTCTAGCAAAGATCCAAGAAAACCTTGAGGTGTCTGGTGCGTGGCGTTTTGAGGACCGTATTAAGAACATACTTGGCGCGTTGAAGTTAGATGGCGCGACGCTATTGAGTGACTTGTCTGGCGGCTGGCAAAGGAAAGCAGCATTGGCACGAGCTTTGGTTTGTGATCCTGATGTGCTACTGCTTGACGAGCCAACCAACCACCTAGATGTTACAACGATTGAGTGGCTCGAGACGTTCTTAAAAGATTTCCGTGGTTCAATCATCTTTATTTCCCACGACCGTGCCTTTATTCGTTCGATGGCAACACGCATTGTTGATCTTGACCGTGGCCAGCTTGTTTCTTTCCCGGGAGATTACGAAAAGTATCTCGTTGAAAAAGAAGAAGCGCTTCGTGTTGAGGAAATGCAAAACGCTGAGTTTGATAAAAAGCTCGCGCAAGAAGAAGTTTGGATTAGACAAGGCATCAAAGCTCGTAGAACGCGTAATGAAGGACGTGTTCGAGCGCTGAAAAAGTTGCGAGAAGAACGCAAAGGTCGCCGAGATGTGCAGGGCAAGGTTAACCTTAAGCTCGACGACACCGCCCGCTCAGGCAAGATTGTGTTTGAAGCAAACGATCTGAATTATCAGATTGAAGGCAAAACTATTATCAACAACTTTTCGTTCAACATTCAACGTGGTGATCGCATTGCGCTTATCGGACCCAATGGTTGTGGCAAGAGTACGCTGATTAAACTTTTGCTCGATCAATTGACCCCAACATCAGGAAAGCTCAAATGCGGTACTAAACTTGAAGTGGCGTATTTCGATCAATACCGTGAGGCGTTGGATCCTGAAAAGAGTGTTATCGATAACCTTGCCGACGGTAAGCAAGAAGTGATGGTAGGCGGTCGTGAACGCCATGCACTAAGCTACTTACAAGACTTCTTGTTTGCACCTAAGCGCGCACGAACGCCGGTAAAAGCACTATCGGGTGGTGAAAAGAACCGCTTGCTGTTGGCTCGTATCTTCCTTAAGGCTAACAATTTACTGGTACTCGATGAGCCAACCAACGATCTAGACATTGAAACACTAGAACTGTTGGAAGAACTACTGGCGAATTATCAAGGGACTCTTCTATTAGTGAGTCACGACCGTCAGTTTGTTGATAATACTGTGACCGCTAGCTGGATTTTTGAAGGAAATGGGGTTATCGAAGAGTTCGTTGGTGGTTATCATGATGCTCAACAGCAGAGACAGCAAGTGCTGGATGCACGAAAAGCCTACGAACCGGCAAAAGAGAATAAAAAACAGCCAGTTGAACAAGATAATAAGACCAAGGCAGTGAACTCTAAACCTAAGAAGCTGTCCTATAAGCTACAAAGGGAATTAGAAGCGCTACCAGGTCTGTTAGAACAACTGGAGCAAGAGATTGAACAGCTACAGGAAACGGTGAATGACCCAGCGTTTTTCGCCAAGCCTGTGGAAGAAACACAACCTATTTTAGATAGTCTATCTGCAAAAGAGCAGGAGCTAGACGTTGCTTTTGAGCGATGGGAAGAGCTCGAAGCAATGCAACAGGAAAGTTAGTTTTGATGAGTCGTAAAAATTTTAAGTTTTCATTGATTGCAGCAAGTGTACTTGCTGCAACATCGAGCCACGCTGCTTTGTATAAAGTGGTCGAGGTGGACCCTACGGGTAGCATTAAATCAACAGGTGTTTTTGTAGAAAATAGTAGTGGTGTGATCACCGAGTTCTATGGCAGCGCGATTGAAAAGGCGGATGCCACGAACCCGCTAGGCTGTTTTGCCGAAGGGGCAACATGTAGCGAATACCGTTTGTTTGGTGATTCACGAAATGGCTCAGAAGGGCATTCGTATCGTCAAGAGATCCCATTTAACTACGATTCCTCATTTTTCTATACCGATTGGAATCGTAACCGCGATTATTGCCGATCTGAGTTAGGTTATCAGACTTGCGATCCAGGCTGGACTGATAAAATGTGGTACAGCTTTAGCGATGTTGGTGGTTTGCTACGTGAGCGTGATGCGTTTTACAATTCCTCGCAAAGAGGCTGGAACAACATTGCGGGTGAAGACAATTACTTCTCCAATGCTCATGGCTTTAGTGAAACTACGCCAGCGTCTAACCCGGACCAAGCATCCGCTGCAACACGAATGGGCGTAACGCCATCTTCGGACTATAAACCGGGTGGTGTGGCGACACCAGATACCAATTCAGAAAACGTCGTGATCAATAGCCTAACCTCTGATCAAGGTATGGCTATTGGTAATACTAGTTCTGGCTACTATCGCATTAATGCGTCTGGTGATGGTGCGAAAGGAAACTTGGCGACGGCATATCGTCATCGTGGTTTTGTACAAAATGGCGACACTACGGAAATGTTGCTGCCATTCTTAGTCGAGTCACCAAACAGCGATCAACGAATTACCAACCAAATGGGTCGTACTATGGGTTGGAGCAGTTTCAAGTATGGTGGCAAAGAGTACATCGTAGGCAGTGCTGCTGTGGCTCCTTTTGACTACAACGACGACAATAAGAACTGGAATGGTGACCTGAACAACTGCTTGATTGAAGATCCTGCATCTCGTGCTGATTGCCAGAACTTTGCTTTTGCTACTAAAACAGCGGTCTGGGATTCAACCAATTTTGCAGCGGGCGCTTCAATTGTGTCTGATTGGCAAAATGGTGTACCAACTAACAACGATAGAAAAGCATCACAAGGTAGTGCTCGCGGAGCCGTGATTGCTGCTCAAACTAACGCTTCGGATAACCCACGTAACGGTAAACCTTTTCTTGTTGGTCTAAATACACAGGGTGATGGTTCAAACAGTTTCCTACAAGCAACAGTATTCGTTCCATCTACTACATTTGATCCAAACTCAATTGACACTGCCCGTCAATGGTCACCAGTAACAGTAGAAAACGCGCGAATTAAGTCTGGTGATGACTTTATTTACAGCAATACATACGCTACTGACATCAACAAAAACCTTGTATTCTTAGGGGCGTCAAAGCGACGTGGTGATAAGCGTGAAAACGGCGCGGCAGCAAACCGTATGTTCTTGGGTCAAGTGACGCTAAATAATGATGCGAATGGTAGCTATTCGACACCTACTGCGCGCTACTTTGACGAGCTAAATGGTAACAGCGGCATCTTCTTCCGTGGTGTGGGTGGTGAGCCTGGCGCAATCAACAACTTCAACGAAATTGTTGGTGCCGTTGATGCTGAGCAATCTACAGAGTATTTTGGTAAAAAACGTCGCCAGCGCGGCTTTATTTATCCTTACGATACAACAGGCACTGATGCCGAGCGTTTGGCTATTTTCCAAGGAAAACCTTGGTTACTGGATGATTTAACCAACGGCGGTACTTATAACTCGCAAAACAACCAATACCGTATTGTTGATGCTGCTGACATTAACGACGATGGTGTGATTGCAGCAACTGCGCTCAAATGTGACGGCGGTTATGACACGACAGGTCACAACTCGTACTGTGGTAATGGCCAAAAGAAAGAGAAGGTCGTTGCAGTTAAGTTGATCCCGATCGCAAACGAAGCAGATCGTTCAATTCAAACACGTGGCATTGAAGCGCCACCTGTTAAGCGTAGTGGTGGTAGCCTTGGTTGGATGGCGTTGATTATTCTTGGATTCTTCGGGTTACGCCGTAACAAGTAGTCACAAGTGACAAAAATCCCAGCTTCACAATAGTGGAACTGGGATTTTTTGTGTCTTGAGATCGAGCCAAAAATGAGCAATTATTAAAGAGGAGTCACAAAAGCTCCATAAATCTTTAATGATAGAAAGTCGGGAAACCGATTTTGTATAGCGAGGACCGTACTATGAAGAGACAAAAGCGTGATCGTCTAGAGCGAGCTCAATCACAGGGTTACAAAGCTGGATTGAATGGGCGATCGATGGAAGCCTGTCCCTATCAACAAATGGATGCAAAGTCGTATTGGCTTGGCGGTTGGCGTGACGCGAGAGATGATAAACAATCAGGACTCTTCAAGTAGTCGGGAGCGAAATTGAAGTAACAAAAGGCCTCAAATGAGGCCTTTATAATAGGCATCTAGTGCACTATAACTAAATGTTCTTGGCAAAAATAAACGACTCTAGAGAGTCGCTTATTTAGAACTAATTTAGAAAGCAGAAGTGTCTTTAAACAAACCTACTTTAAGATCTTTTGCTACATAGATTTCTTTGCCATCAACCAGCACACGGCCATCAGCGATACCCATAACCAGCTTGCGGTTCACAACACGTTTCATGTGCAGTTCGTAGGTAACTTTCTTAGCAGTAGGCAGTACTTGCCCAGTAAACTTCAGCTCACCAACACCCAGCGCACGACCTTTACCTTCGCCACCAATCCAGCCAAGGTAGAAGCCAACAAGCTGCCACATTGCATCTAAGCCAAGACAACCTGGCATTACTGGGTCACCAATAAAGTGGCAGTCGAAGAACCATAGATCAGGAGTAATATCCAGTTCAGCAACGATCAAACCTTTGCCAAAGTCACCTTCAGTTTCGGACATTTTTGCTACGCGGTCCATCATCAGCATGTTAGGTGCTGGAAGTTGAGGGTAGCCCTCGCCAAATAGTTCTCCGCGGCTAGAGGCTAGAAGGTCTTCACGGCTATAAGATTCACGTCTGTTTTGCATTATTTATTACTCCAAATTTGCGTTAGGCCATCTTAGTGAACAGGTGTACGCTAGACAAGTCCGACCACGACTAGACAAACCAGTTTTTAATCCTTGTCACAAATGACTCTGGCATTTCATGTTTTTCAAAGTTTTCAATACGTTCTGCTATCTTGCCAATCACGCTATCTTCGGTGTCACTTTTGAATGGTTGACCCAATAAAAGTGGAATCACTTCGTCTACGTGAGTCACAGACCAAATGTGAAATTCTTCATTTTTGATGCTTTCGACGAGCTCTTTATTCAGAGCTAGGTGCTGAACATTAGTTTTAGGCAAAATGACACCTTGCTTGCCTGTTAAGCCTTGGTGTTTACATACGTTATAGAAGCCTTCCACTTTCTCATTTAAACCACCTACAGCTTGAACACGACCAAATTGGTCGACAGCTCCAGTAACCGCGATTTGTTGATCAATTGGATAGCCAGATAACGCACTAACTAAAGAACATAACTCTGCTAATGAAGCACTGTCTCCGTCGACTTCACAATAAGACTGCTCAAACACAATAGAAGCGGAATATGGCAGCGGGGCATCTAGGTCGAGCTCTGAAGAGACAAATGCCTGCATGATCATCATGCCTTTGGCGTGAATGTTGCCACCAAGGTCAACTTTTCGCTCGACATCAGAAACATCGCCATCACCAAAGTGTACAACGCACGAAATACGAGCCGGTTCACCATAGCTGATAGGGTGACCGGGAATATCGATGACCGTTAAGCCATTTACTTGGCCAACTTGCTTACCTTGAGTTTCAATGACGACTTGCCCTTCAAGAATGTCATCAATTGCGCGCTCCGGAAGGTATGACTCTCTATTACGCTTCGCTTCAATTGCAGCGTCGATATGCTCTGAAGATATCACCTCATTGTTACTATAAGATGATGCTTCGCATAGTAGGGCTTTGTGCCAATCAACAGAAAGCGGCCAATATTGTTTGTCTTCAGTTTCTCTTGCGCCAGCTTGAAGCAGTTTTAGATAACCAGAGCGATCGAGTTGTTTACCAGAAATATGCTCTAATACCATCAAATTAACAAAGGATAGGTATTGCTGGGCAGTCGCTGGCGTGACTTTCAAGTCACTTTCGATTTCAGTGTACTGCATGAAACCAGAGCGGAAGTCACCATCGATAAAATCTAAGTCCGATAATTGCTCGCGATCGCCAAGGACGACAAGTTTGAAATCGGATGAATAAGTTGGAGGTGCTAGTGATGAGCTCTTACTATCGAGCGCTACGCTGTCTAGTTTTGCTCCCTGCAGCAACGCTTTTAAATTGGTCCAAACGCCAAGACTTGCTAGTGCTGTTTGCGTCGATGATACCAAAACGCCACCGTTAGCCTCTGAGGCTAAACCCTGTGCGGTGTGGGTCTCGTTGTCTGCGACCTGATAACGATCGAACAGGAGGCTCGGATTTACATCCGTACTGACAACGGCTTTGTGTCCCAATGTTTCGATATACTCGCTGACTAGGCGTCGATGAAACAAGTTGTCGCCATCTTTGATGATCAACACTTTTGAAGGACAAGCATCAGAGACAAAAAAGGACAGAGCGGCTTTTAGTCGTGGCTGCAATTCAATGGCGCCCATTGGAGCGAAAGAGGATGCGTTGTCGAGAAGATCAGCGAAATCGTTATAAAGGGGGCAGACTTGTTGCCAAGGGACTTGATTCATTGCGTCGTACTTAAGTTTAATTTGCACGAAGTATACATTGAAACGCGTCCCAACGTTAGCTTTTCAATCGTTCAGATAGCGAGCAGAATCTCATTAACTGACCATTGTTATTGAGAAGTTTGGTAACTTGGGTTACGCTGTCACTGTAAACAGAGTAGGGATGCAAACCAATGAAATACCAACAACTTGAAAACTTAGAATGTGGTTGGAAGTGGCAGTATTTAACAAAAAAGTGGCGTGAAGGTGAGAATATCACTCGCTACGTAGATACCAGTGAGATCGAACATGCGGTTTCAAAGCTGAAGCAGCTAGAGCATGAACCTACTCTGGTTATCGAATGGATCGACGAACACATGTCTGTGGAACTCGATAACAAGCTAAAGCAAGCTATCCGTGCCAAACGTAAACGTCATTACAATGCTGAGCAAGTTCACACCAAAAAGAAGTCGATTGACTTAGATTTCCGAGTTTGGGAGAAATTATCTCACCGTGCCAACGACCTCGGCTGTACGCTGTCTGAAGCGATTGAGTATCTGTTGAGCGAGGCCTCTCGAAGCGAGAAAGCAACACAAACGGTAAGCAGCTTAAAAGAAGACTTGAGTAAGTTATTAGGTGACGAAGGGAGGTAGTCGCTATGTTGTATGTCATATTGCTTGGGGCGGTGGTGATATTCTGGCTTGTCGCGATTGACCGGCCGTCTTTGGTCGTGAAAATGGAAGCAGGCGAAATCACCAAGACCAAAGGCCATTTACCACCAACGTTTAAACATAATCTCAAAGAGATTGTCGAGCGTGACAAAACCACAGGCGAGCTGAAGGTATACCAAACTCGAAGTGGTATGAAACTTAAATTTAGCAAGACAATATCGAAGAACATACAACAAAGAATACGAAACATTTTTCCTCATCAAAGCTTCAAGTCGAAAGGCAAAAAGAAAAGTCGCTAGATTAACAAAAAGGGCAGCAACGCCCTTTTTTGATACCCATCTAATGCACTATAACTAAATTGGTTTAATACAGCTCTATTATGCTTTTGCAGCGATCTCACGTTCGTCCCATATCTTCATTAGGGTTCTACGCGATTCAGAGTCAAGCATCTGGATACGTCGACAGGTCCAATTCTCCGCAATGTAGTCTGCCATCTCTAGTGACACAGGGTTGTTATCTGTTAAGTAAGTCTCTAGAGCAGATTCAGCTTCAATAAGAGATAAGCCTTCTACGTCCCATTTCTGAATACGAGCGTAGCTATTTTTAAACCATTCAATTGGAAGTGACATAGAAATCTCCTTTTCTATTATCTAACTATTATTTAAGACCGTATGTCTTTTCGTTGAATCTAGAATTGAATATCTGAACGGTTTTGTAAAGGGCGTTGTGAAATAAACTTAATAAAAATTTCTAAATCTAATTTAGAGTTTTTCTGGTGAATATTATCGGCATTATAAATTTGTTATGGTAATGATTTTGTCTATCATAACTTTGTGTCATATGTGCGTGCCTTATGGTTGATAACACTAGGTAGGCAAAGGGTTTGTGTTGTTAGTTTCTAATATTCATCGCGATTTATTGTCGGGGGTTAGAGGTGTCGTCTGGTAAATATATATAATACAAAGCTAAAGGCTTTAATTCATAAGTATCTGTTTACTTATGCCATAGCTAGATATTGAAGCACCTAGGAATAGAGGTGATTTATGCCAGGGTGTTTTGACTGCATTGATATTACCATTGACTGCGCGGCTTAATGGGTGGTGCGTTATTTATCTTGGTGATGTGTTTGGCATTTATTGGTCTGGGTTATTTCTGAATCAATAGTGCAAATCCATCCAAATTGTTTGCTTAACGTTAGTTTATGAAAGGCTGTTAATCTAGTCGTGGTTATTATATGTATGTGTTGGAGCGTTGAGTTATATCTAAGTGGTCAATATGAGTACAGATAAGCAAATAAGTAGGATAGGGTGTAACACCATTCAAACCATCGCTGAGTATGCGCATTACTTTCTGGGTGGTATACATACCTTGAGCGCTGTTCTATGTCGGTCTTTTGCTGACTGCCGTTTAAATGCAAAGACGAATGATTTTGTTTGGATTTAGCTGTTTTTCTGATGTTCATCGAAGGACCATCGTTTGTTATTGATTCTTGTTAAGTGAAGAACTGAACATAGTGGCTTGCGCTGCGAATTCTATAGATAGATTTAACCAGACACGCTCAGCTTTGGAGGTTATCGCGAGTAGCCCTTAAGCATGTTCTGCAAGTGTTTTCAAACCTGTTGGTTTTTATGGAGTTTAAACAGAGCAATTTGTTCCAGTAACACGCATGGCTGATCAAATTGTTTTTGTAGGTGCAGCGATACATTTGATTCAATCATCTTTGGCAGGATAATTTGATCGGCTCAGCAGATGTTTATGGAGGGTTGTACGGATAGAGATACGATTAATCTGAATTCTGTTTTCAAAAGATAGTCGTATGTGCTTTAAATCATAGTCGTGCGTCAGTCATAGGTTGCCCACGAGTAAAGTGTGACAGTCTATGAGCGTATAGATAAAAACTAACACGGCAAGTACTGGAAATTACAAACGGTCGAAGGCCAACAGGCTTGGGCGAACATAGCAAAAAAGTTTGAGAGCCTTGGAATTTCTAGGATTTTCATGGCGTTAGAAAGCTTTGGCTTGGTCGGATTTGGCTCTGGAGAATCCATATCGTAGTGCGTATTATCTATCTTATGTTAAATAAGATATGCGTGAGCTTGAAATCTTTTAAGTAAAGCCACTATCCCTTCATCAAATGTACCGTATTTAACGATAATGTGGATTTACCATAAAATACCTAATAATCACATTACTTAATCACAGATTAGTAATGTGATTATTAGAAATAAAAATCCCGTGCTTAAGTCTAAGCACGGGATTTGAATATCCTAGTTTAACCGTTAGTGACTAGAAGTTGTTGTCGTCGATATCGTGCTGACTTCCTCCCGATGATTGGTCGTCGTGGCCGAAGCTTCCGGAGTCATCTGTAAAGTCGACACCGGTATCGGTATTGTCGCCAGATGTCCAATCGCCGCTGCCACCTGCATCTTGCAGACCTGAAGTGTCTGTTGGAGCTTGGCTACTCGCTTGCATCGCGTATTGATCATCAACTTCAATTGTTGTCGTTGCTGTTGCTCCTTCAATTGGAGTATCCAATTCATCAACACCTTGGAATGATATTGATGCTTCACCCTCAAAGGTATCGCCAAGTGACATTGTCACAGGTTGCGACAAGTCGCCAGATACTGTGTAAGTGCCGTCACCATTATCAAGTGCACCGCTCACTGATGCGCCTTCTGGAATACCAGAAAGCTCGACCTGTTCTACACCTTCAGCTGATGTCACTTCATCTGGGATAGACAAGTTAACATCTGTGCCAGGTGCCGCGGTAACATCTGCACCCTCATCTTCAGCGTTAGTCTCATCTGCCGATGTAGCTTCAACGGTTTCTTGTACCGTTTCAGTATCTGCTGCAGCGGTTTCTGGCTCCGTGCTTGATGCAGATGTTGCTTCCGGTGCAGTTTCAACGTTCATTGTTGTTTCTAATGTTTGCTCTTCGCCTCCTGATTGCACGGTTGCTTCTAACGGGATGTCACCACTAAACTCTGGATCCGGCCAGAATGTCCATTGGTCATCACCGGACGGCACTAGTGCTCCTTCATCACCCGTGTAGTTGAGTTCAGACAAACTTGCATCGTCCGCAACATCAAGGTTTTGAAGAACCTGTTCGCCGCTGATGCCGATAGAGCCATCGTCGGATTGAGCTAATGGTTCAACTGCTCCAGAAGTTTGTTCATCAACCGTGATATTGAAGTGACTTTCAACTGAGTTTTCGCCATCACTAGCCACGAAGCCAATCTGTGCGCTGCCAGTATAGCCTTCAGCTGGAGTGAATTGATAACCACCCTGCCCGTCAGATTCAATGAGACCTTCGCCTTCAAGCAGTGTGACGGATTCAATACTCATGTCACCCGTTTCAGAGCTTAAAGTACCCAACATGTCGCTATCGGTGAAGTTAAGTGGTTCACTTTCCTCAACGGTAGCAGAAGCAATAGACTCGATTTGTGGGCCATCGGTGATTTGTCCTTCATTCTCATGAACACCAATTGTGCTTTGTTCATCATGAAGAATGCCATCACGCTCTACTACATAAGCGAAGTCCACTTCACCAGTAAAGCCATCGGCAGGACTAAAGGTCCATGTACCATCTCCATTGTCTACCATCGTGCCTTGGTTAGGATCAACCAAGTGAACCATTTGGATAGCATCGTCATCATTGGCATCGATGTTTTGCGCCATGCCAATCAAATCCGCCTCAGTAAGAATGATTGGTTCGCCAAGCGTGGTATCAAAGTCGCCAGCAATCTCACTACCTTCTGGTTCTGGTAACGGCTCATCACCATAGTCAACGGTAGTTGCGCTAACGGTGACGAAGAAGTTTCCTGAGTAATCTTCTGGTGGGGTTAACTGCAGATCATCGATGTTCCAGTTGGTGACACTGATCATTTGTCCAGGTTCAGTAATAATGACCGTATTCTCACCATCACTGACTTCAAACCCAACAGGGAAACCAGTCATGACCAAGTTACTGAGCATCTCTGAGTCATCAATTAGGTCAACGTTTAGTCCTAAGTGACCAGTTGAATCTTCAGAGAACACGAGTGGACCATCGTGATCCGTGGTGATTACGGCGCCATCCGCGACAGGACGAACAAATACTGGTACGTCGAGTGCAGTCTCAAACTCACCGTCAGATGCGATGACTTGTAGCCCAGAAGTTCCTGCAAAATCACCTGTTGGTGTAAATGTCCAAGTGCCATCACCATTGTCATTTAGGTCACCTGCATCTTCTCCATCTGGCATGATAATGCGAGAAATGACTAAGTTCTCGGTATCTATGTCCCCAAATAGGTCAAGCATGTCGGATGAATCGAAGGTAAATGCCCCATCCTCGTTTGTGGTTAGGAAGGCATTACCATCTTTAAATGGTGCATCATTCACCGGAATGACATCAACATTGAGCGAGCCTTCTGCTGTCGCTTCGCCATCTGAGATTTCGTAAGCTAATTCTACTAAGCCGTTAAAGTCTTGCGATGTAACGAGGTGATACATACCGTCTGGCTGTTGCTGCAATTGCGCGTTCTGTGGTGACTTAACACTGATGCTTTCGAGCGTGAGTTCATCTCCATCTAAATCACTTGCTTGTGCCAAGATGTATTCAGGGTCGATGACCATAATCTGGTCTTCTTCTCCCTGCATTTCTATTGCAGGTGCCTGAGGTTCATCGTTAACTGCAGCGATGTCGATATTACCTTGAACCGGTGTTAGTTCAGTACCGTCATCAACGTTAAAGTTGAATGGTACGTCACCATTGAAGTTTTCTGTTGGTGTGAATGTCCACGTGCCATCAGTGTTATCAACCAGTGAACCGAACGACTCATCGATTGACAGATCTCTGGCTGTTAAATCATCGCCATCAATGTCTTGCGCGTGTTTCAACAAGTCTTCTTGTGAGATGATGATGGCGTTGTCTTCGATGCCTTCTAGGTTAACAGGATCCGACGTAGCTGCATCATTGACCGGATTCACGGTGAGATCAGCATTTGCAACGATCGTTTCTGTTCCATCAGAGATATCAAAATTGAGATCGATATCTCCGTTGAAGTTGGCATCTGGCGTAATGGTAAAGCTGCCATCACCATTGTCTGTTACTGTTGCATTGTCTCCTGCAGTTAAGTTCGAAGCAGTTAGCGCATCACCATCAACGTCCCCTGCTTGGGCTAGCAATTGCTCTTGAGTCAAGGTGATTGAACCATCTTCATCGACACTGTAAGCGAGGTCGCCTGAAACTGGAGCATCATTGACCGCTAAGACTTCAATTCCAGCCGTTGTACCAACGCTTGCTCCGTCTTCATCAGCAACAATCACATCCAACGCTACATCACCATTGAAGTTTTCATTTGGTGCGAAGCTATAGGTACCGTTACCGTTGTCGGTGAAGATACCGTCCGTGCCGGAGTACGACACATCACTGACACTCACCTCGCCTTCGACATCACTTGAGTTGGCAAGTAGTTGGTCATCAGAGATAGTGATGATGCCATCTTCATTCACTGAGTACGTCGTAGAACCGGCCACTGGAATGTCGTTGACAGACTCAACCGTCACATCAATATTGGCTTCTGTGGTGGTCGTGCCATCGCTTACTGAGAAGCTCAAGTCAACTTCACCATTGAAGTTCTCGTTTGGAGCAAAGGTATAGGTGCCATCACCATTATCGGTGAACACACCTTCTGTGCCGGAGTAGCTGACATCCGCTACTGACAGGTCATCACCATCAATGTCAGACGCGCCTGCAAGAAGCTGTTCGTCAGTAAAGGTTAACGAGCCATCTTCTTGGATGGTGTAACCCACATCTTCCACAACCGCTGAATCATTCACTGGGTTCACAGTGAGGTCTGCATTCGCCACGATGGTGTCAGTGCCATCAGAAATATCGAAGCTTAGGTCAATGTCGCCATTGAAGTCCGCGTCCGGTGTAATGGTGAATGAACCGTCTTCGTTGGCAGTCACTGTGGCATTATCACCTGCGCTTAGATTAGCCGCTGTGAGATCATCGCCATCAACATCACTAGCTTGTGACAGAAGTTGCTCTTGAGTCAGTGTGATAGAACCATCTTCATCAACGGAGTAAGCCAAGTCACCTGATACTGGTGCGTCATTGACCGCGATAACATCAATGCCGGCAGTGGTCTCAGCGGTAGCGCCATCTTCATCAGCAACGGTCACGTCAAGAGAGACATTGCCGTTGAAGTTTTCATTTGGTGCAAAACTATAAGTCCCATCACCATTGTCAGTAAAGATACCGTCGGTGCCTGAGTAAGAGACATCGCTTACACTCACCTCACCTTCTACATCACTTGAGTTAGCAAGTAATTGGTCGTCAGAGATGGTGATGATGCCGTCTTCATCGACTGAGTACGTCGTTGAGCCGGCCACTGGAATGTCGTTGACAGACTCAACCGTCACATCAATGTTAGCTTCTGTGGTGGTCGTGCCATCGCTTACCGAGAAGCTTAGGTCTACTTCACCATTGAAGTTCTCGTTTGGCGCAAAGGTATACGTACCGTCACCGTTATCAGTGAATACACCTTCTGTGCCTGAGTAGCTAACATCAGCAACTGATAGGTCGTCACCATCTATATCAGACGCACCCGCTAGAAGCTGCTCATCAGTAAAGGTCAACAAACCGTCTTCTTGAATGGTATAACCCACATCTTCCACGACCGCTGCGTCATTCACTGGATTCACAGTGAGGTCAGCGTTTGCCACGATGGTGTCGGTGCCATCTGAGATATCGAAGCTTAAGTCAATGTCACCATTGAAGTCCGCGTCTGGTGTGATGGTGAATGAGCCGTCTTCGTTGGCAGTCACAGTGGCGTTATCACCTGCTGACAAGTTCGCAGCTGTCAGATCATCGCCATCCACATCACTAGCTTGTGACAATAGCTGCTCTTGAGTCAGAGTAATCGAACCATCTTCGTCGACAGAGTAAGCCAAGTCACCAGAAACTGGTGCATCGTTAACCGCGATAACATCAATACCAGCGGTGGTTTCTGCTGTTGCACCATCTTCGTCAGCGACAGTCACATCTAGAGATACAATGCCGTTAAAGTTCTCGTTTGGTGCGAAGCTGTAGGTACCATCTCCGTTATCTGTGAAGATACCGTCAGTGCCTGAGTAAGAGACATCAGAGACAGATACTTCACCTTCCACGTCACTTGAATTCGCAAGTAATTGTTCGTCAGAGATGGTGATGATGCCATCTTCATTGACTGAGTATGTGGTAGAGCCTGCAACTGGAATGTCATTAACAGACTCAACGGTCACATCAATGTTGGCTTCTGTGGTGGTCGTACCGTCGCTCACTGAGAAACTTAGGTCGACTTCACCGTTGAAGTTTTCATTTGGCGCGAAGGTATAAGTACCATCACCGTTGTCGGTGAACACACCTTCGGTGCCTGAGTAGCTGACATCTGCTACTGACAAGTCATCGCCATCAATGTCGGATGCGCCTGCAAGAAGCTGTTCGTCAGTAAAGGTCAACGAACCGTCTTCTTGGATGGTGTAACCCACATCTTCCAAAACCGCTGAATCATTCATTGGGTTCACAGTGAGATCAGCGTTCGCCACGATGGTGTCGGTGCCATCAGAAATATCGAAGCTTAGGTCAATGTCGCCATTGAAGTCTGCATCTGGTGTGATGGTGAATGACCCATCTTCATTAGCAGTTACTGTAGCGTTGTCTCCAGCAGTTAGATTCGCTGCTTCAAGATCATCGCCTTCAACATCGCTGGCTTGAGCTAGAAGTTGCTCTTGAGACAATGTAATTGAGCCATCTTCATCGACGCTATAAGCTAAATCACCAGAGACTGGCGCATCGTTTACTGCAATGACGTCAATGCTTGCCGTGGTATCCGCTGTTGCTCCATCTTCATCTACAACAGTCACGTCAAGAGATACGTTACCGTTGAAATTTTCATTTGGTGCGAAGCTAAATGTACCGTCACCATTATCGGTAAGTATGCCGTCTGTACCAGAGTAAGACACGTCCTCAACAGCCACCTCACCCTCTATATCCGAGCTATTGGCTAGCAGCTGGTCACTAGTAATGGTGATGATGTTGTCTTCGTCAACACTATAAGTCGTCGCTCCTGCAACCGGTAAGTCGTTCACTGAGATGACATCGATACCAGCTGTTGTATCCGCTGTCGCTCCGTCTTCATCGACAACAGTAACGCTTAGGCTTACATCCCCGTTGAAGTTCTCATTTGGAGAGAAGGTATAGGTGCCGTCACCATTGTCGGTGAACACACCATCAGTGCCGGTATAGGTGACACTATCGACTGCGACATCACCTTCGACATCAGAGCTGTTGGCAAGCAATTGTGCGTCGCTGATGGTGATGCTTCCATCCTCATCTACGCTATAGCTTGTCGCACCGGCTACTGGAACATCGTTGATTGGAACGACTTGGACATCGATATTGGCAGATACCGTATCCGTTCCATCACTGACGTCGTAGGTGAGATCAACATTACCATTGAAGTTTTCATTTGGCGCGAAGGTGTAAGTACCATCGCCATTGTCAGTAAAGACACCGTCAGCTCCTTCATAGTTTACTGACTCAACAGTTAAATCGTCGCCGTCGATGTCGGTTGCGCCAGCGAGTAATTGTTCGTCAGTAAAGGTTAGCGAGCCATCTTCATTAATGGTGTAGTCGTGGTCGTAAATGACAGACAAGTCATTCACAGCTGTCACCGTAACATCAAGTTCAGCTGGGGTAACACCACCGTTGCCGTCGTCAACGTTATAGCTGATTGAGAATTCACCGTTAAAGTTCTCTTCCGGCGTAATGGTATAAGTACCATCACCGTTGTCCGTGATGATCGCGTTTTCGATAGCGATATCACCAATGCTTGGTTCATTACCGCCAGTTTCTTCACCAGTGCCTGTTTCTTCGGAATCACCGGCTACGACTTCTGAGATATCAATGCCATTGTCGGCCGCGGCGGCTTCTTCAGACGTTGGTAGCTCAAAGTTAGTGACCGTGCTGACGTCTTGGCTCGGTACTATCACGCCATCAACGATGTCAAACACATGCCAGTGATCGCCCTGCGGGTTTTCAGGTAGATCCGGTGTAAAGGATTGAATCAGTGTATCCCCAACAAAGATTTGAACTTGAACATCTTCTACGCCGTCCACATCCCAACTGCGGCCACTGTAGTTGTGCACTGAATAGTGCATGTTCATGTCTTCGTAGTTTGGAATGGTAATGGTTTCTGGGCCATTGCCATTCACATCATCGACATCTTGTGCAACGCGGTCACCAGACTCTTGGGTGTAGCTCATATCTCGATAGTAGATATGGTCTAGCTCTTGCCCTGAATCTTGATCGTACAACCATAGGTGGTTGTCAAGATCTCGAGGATCATCTCCCCAAGTCACCACCACACGCATATCTGCATCATCTAGGACTTCAGATATTGCGGTTACACCACTGTTGGTCTCTTCTCCTGCTGGAACTACAAAGCTTGTCGTAATTGAGCCCTCTTGCTCAATAGTGACTGTACCTTCACTCACTATCGAGCCGCTAACTGAATAGTTGCCCGAGTCATCGGTTACGGTGGTGTAGCTATTGCCTGCACCGTCCGTCAGCGTAACTTCAGCGCCAGATACTGGATTACTGGTTTCCGCATCCAGCACGGTGCCAGTCACTGTTGTATCATCGCCCTGCTCTCCAATGATGGCTGTCATGTCATCATCTTCGATATCAGTTGCGAACTGCAATAGCTCTTCTTGAGTGATGGTATAAGAGCCATCTTCCTCAATCGTAATGGCTACATCAGCCGAAACAATTGGCGCATCATTAACAGGATCTACTGTTAAGCCGAGGTTAGCTGCAATTGGAGTGTCACCATCACTGATGCTATAGGCCACATCGATGTAACCATTGAAGTTCTCATCTGGCGTGATGGAGAAAGTACCATCGCCATTGTCAACAATGGTTGCATTGTCAGCTACCAAGCTGTCTGCAGTGAGTACATCCCCCTCGATATCAGCCGCATTGGCAAGCAATTGCTCTTGAGTAATCGTAATGGTGTTGTCTTCATCAACATTAGCGTAAACATCTGACGTAGTTGGAAGATCGTTGACTGGATTAACCGACAGATCGGCATTCGCAACAATGGTTTCTGTACCATCCGAGATATCAAAGCTTAGGTCGATGTTGCCGTTAAAGTTGGCCTCTGGTGTTACCGTAAAGGTACCGTCACCATTATCAACCACGGTTGCGTTATCGCCAGCAGACAGGTTAGCAGCAGTGAGCTCATCCCCATCCACATCTGAAGCTTGAGACAGCAATTGCTCTTGGGTTAACGTAATCGAACCATCTTCGTTGATGTTGTAAGCAAGATCGCCTGAGACTGGCGCATCATTAACCGCAATCACGTCGATACCTGCAGTGGTATCAGCGGTTGCACCATCTTCGTCAACAACGACGACATCAAGCGACACGTTGCCGTTGAAGTTTTCATTTGGCGCAAAGCTGTAAGTACCGTCACCATTGTCTGTGAAGATACCATCTGTGCCAGAGTAAGACACATCGCTGACACTCACGTCCCCTTCAACATCAGAGCTATTAGCAAGCAACTGATCATCTGAAATGGTAATCACGCCATCTTCATTCACTGAGTATGAGGTAGAGCCTGCCACTGGTATGTCATTGACAGATTCTACCGAGACATCAATGTTGGCTTCTGTTGTCGTTGTGCCATCACTAACAGAGAACTTAAGATCAACATCACCGTTGAAGTTTTCGTTCGGAGCAAAGGTATACGTACCGTCACCGTTATCTGTGAATACGCCATCAGTGCCTGTGTACGAAACATCCACAACAGAGAGGTCATCACCATCAATGTCTGACGCACCTGCTAGAAGTTGCTCGTCAGTAAACGTCAGTGAACCATCTTCTTGAATGGTGTAGCCAACATCTTCCACAACCGCTGCGTCGTTCACAGGATTCACAGTGAGGTCTGCATTGGCCACTATGGTGTCGGTGCCGTCAGAGATATCGAAGTTTAGGTCAATGTCGCCATTGAAGTCTGCATCTGGTGTGATAGTGAATGAGCCATCTTCGTTGGCTGTAACTGTCGCGTTGTCACCCGCTGACAAATTCGCTGCAGTAAGGTCATCACCCTCGATATCACTTGCTTGAGACAGCAATTGCTCTTGCGTCAGCGTGATCGAACCATCTTCATCAACAGAGTAAGCTAAGTCACCTGAGACCGGAGCATCATTAACCGCGATGACATCGATACCAGCAGTGGTATCCGCTGTTGCGCCATCTTCATCAACAACGGTTACATCAAGCGATACATTGCCGTTGAAGTTTTCATTCGGTGCAAAGCTGTAAGTGCCGTCTCCGTTGTCCGTGAAGATACCGTCAGTGCCTGAGTACGACACATCATCAATGGCCACTTCGCCCTCAATGTCAGAGCTATTGGCGAGAAGCTGTTCGTCAGAGATGGTAATAATGCCATCTTCATCAACTGAGTAAGTGGTAGAGCCAGCAACAGGAATGTCATTGACCGACTCAACCGTCACATCAATATTCGCTTCAGTGGTGGCTGTGCCATCACTGACAGAGAAGCTTAAGTCCACGTCACCATTGAAGTTCTCGTTTGGTGCGAAGGTATAGGTACCATCACCGTTGTCAGTGAACACACCTTCTGTGCCCGAGTAGCTGACATTAGCGACAGACAAATCGTCGCCATCAATGTCAGATGCACCCGCTAGAAGTTGCTCATCAGTAAACGTTAGTGAGCCATCTTCTTGGATGGTGTAGCCAACATCTTCCACAACCGCTGCGTCATTTACTGGGTTAACTATGAGGTCAGCGTTCGCAACAATGGTGTCGGTACCATCGGTGATATCGAAGCTTAAATCAATGTCGCCATTAAAATCAGCATCTGGAGTAATGGTGAATGAGCCATCTTCGTTAGCAGTCACTGTCGCATTATCGCCTGCGCTTAAGTTAGCCGCAGTCAAATCATCGCCGTCTACATCTGAAGCTTGAGAGAGCAGTTGTTCTTGAGTCAGTGTAATAGAACCATCTTCGTCGACGCTGTATGCCAAGTCACCTGAGACTGGAGCGTCATTAACTGCAATGACTTCTACGCCTGCAGTTGTCTCTGCTGTCGCACCTTGCTCATCCACAATAGTGACATCAATCGAGACCTCACCATTGAAGTTTTCATTTGGCGCGAAGCTATAGGTACCATCACCATTATCGGTAAAGATACCGTCTGTACCTGAGTACGAAACATCAGAGACCGCGACATCGCCCTCGACATCCGAGCTGTTGGCAAGCAGCTGCTCGTTAGTGAACGTGAGAATGTTATCTTCGTCAACACTATAAGTCGTTGAACCAGCGACTGGTAAATCATTGACTTCAGTTACTGTGATATCAATATTCGCAGGGGTGATTTCCGTGCCATCAGATACTTCAAACAAGAGGTCGATTTCACCACTAAAGTTCTCATTTGGAGCAAAGGTATAAGTACCATCACCGTTATCTGTAAATACCCCTTCTGCGCCATTGTATATGACCGATTCAACGCTGAGGTCATCACCATCTACATCGGTAGCATTGGCGAGCAACTGCTCGTCAGTAAAGGTGAGCGAGCCATCTTCTTCCATGGTGTAAGCCACATCTTCAACAATCGCCGCTGCATCGTTAACTGGATTAACAGTCAAGTCGATATTAGCGACCGTTGAGTCTGTACCATCAGTGACAGAGAACGTTAGGTCGATATCACCATAGAAATCCGCTTCTGGTGTGATAGTGAATGAACCATCATCATTGGCAACAACGGTTGCATTGTCTGCTGCGGTGACATCTAAAGCAGTAAGGTCATCACCTTCAACGTCACTAGCTTGAGACAATAGCTGCTCTTGAGTAAGCGTAATCGAGCCGTCTTCATTAATGCTGTATGCCAAGTCACCAGAGACTGGCGCATCATTAACAGCGATGACTTCTATGCCAGCTGTTGTTTCAGCCATTGCACCATCTTCATCTACTACGGTTACATCTAGCGATACATTACCGTTGAAGTTTTCATTTGGCGCAAAGCTGTAGGTGCCGTCACCGTTATCCGTGAAGATACCATCTGTGCCTGAATAAGAAACATCGTCAACTGCAACCTCACCTTCAACATCTGAGCTATTCGCAAGAAGTTGATCATCGGAGATTGTGATTATGCCATCTTCATCAACTGAATACGTTGTTGAACCCGCAACTGGAATGTCATTGACAGACTCTACGGTAACATCGACGTTCGCTTCAGTCGGGGTGGTTCCATCGCTTACTGAGAAGCTCAAATCGACTTCACCATTGAAGTTCTCATTTGGCGCGAAGGTATAAGTGCCGTCACCGTTATCGGTAAACACGCCTTCCGTACCGGAGTAACTCACATCGGCGACAGACAAGTCATCGCCATCAATGTCTGATGCGCCAGCTAATAGCTGCTCATCAGTAAAGGTTAATGAACCATCTTCTTGAATGGTATAACCGACATCTTCAACCACTGCAGCGTCGTTAACAGGGTTAACGGTTAAGTCTAGATTTGTCGATACGATTTGGTCGCCATCGCTGACATCGAAGCTGAGGTTTACATCGCCATTGAAGTCTGCGTCAGGCGTGATGGTAAAGGTGCCATCGCCATTATCCACAACAGTGACGTTTTCATCTTCCGTGCTCAAGTTAAGCGCAGTTAGAGCATCGCCATCGAGATCGGTGGCATTCGCCAGTAGCTGCTCTTGAGTAATGGTGATTGAACCATCTTCGTCGACTTGTGCAGAGACCGAGTCTGATTCAGGCGCATGGTCAACTTCAAAGTTAACGACTTGAATCGTACTCGCTTCATCATCGTTAGAAAGCTCTGTTGCGGTCGCTTTGATTTCTAACGCAGTGGAGCCGGTATAATCCTCTGGGAAGGTGATTTCGATGTTTTGATCGATGACCAGAGTTGGAAGCACGGCTGTACCATCTTCACCAATAACGATCTCACCTTGCAAGATTTGGCTGTTGGTTTCACCGACGTCTACGGTAAAGGTGAAGTCATCATAGTCGCGATCACCACCTCCATAGAGATCTTCGATACCATAAACAATCTCGCCATCATCATTTAACGTTGTTCTCGTATGTTCAACGCCATCTTGGTTCAGGTTGGTATTCGTACCGCCATGGAATACCGAGTCTCCAAATTGACTTTGGATAACGGTTTCATTGCCATCTGGATCAATATGAACCAGTTGCGGGTCAACAGAATCAATGGTAGCTGGATTGCCGTCTGCATCACGGAACATAAAGGTCCCATCTTGCATCGAGTCGAAGTCATTGCGATTGAAGCCATTTGGAATGACAAACAGGTTGAAGCTTTCGCCTTCTTCTACTTCAAACGTGATTGACGATTGACCAGGAATCAAGTCGCCACCGGAACCAACTTGGGATGCGTTCTCAAACCCAATGTTTACGTCGGTAATATTGCCATCTTCATCAACAGTGTAGTAACCAGCTGTATTTTGGAAACCAGCGCCTTCACCTTCGAAAGTGACAGTGATATCCGTGGTTTCATAACTGGTAATACCGCCAGACTGGTCATCAAGAACACCCTCGTTGTCATAGCGAATCACAGTCCCTTCTGGTAACCCACCTACTTCCAACGTTAGTGTTTCAGACAAGTCTTGGTCTACAAGCGCTGCACCGATGTTTAGTTCGGTGGTGCTACCTGGTTCGACAACAATAGCCTCATCTGTGACGGCGTCACCATCACCAGTAGTCACTTCCAAGTCCGGTGCATCGGCTACTGCTTCGACACTCACACCGATAGTTTGGGCAACTTCAGCTTCCCCATCTGATACCGTAAAGCCTATATCTAGATTACCGCTAAAGTGCTCTTCCGGCGTAAAGGTGTATGTACCATCTCCATTATCGACGAGAGATCCTTCATCACCGCTGTAACTCACATCGGTAATACTCAGTTCATCACCTTCGACGTCCGTCGCCTGGGCAAGAAGCTGCTCTTCCGTGAAGACAAATGTATTGTCTTCCTGAATTTCAACGTTAAGCGGAGCAACGTCTGGTGCGTCATTGACTGGATTAACCGTCAGTGTAAGCTCGCTGGTTGTATCTAGCTCACCGTCAGAGACGTTGTAGCTAAACACGATATCGCCATTGAAATCTTGTGACGGCGTAACACTAAACGTACCATCACCGTTATTAACGATCGTTGCGTTCGGGTCATTGGTTTCAAGGTTTTCTGCAACTAAGAAATCACCGTCTCTGTCAGTCGCATTCTCAAGCAGCATATCTTGTGTCACCAAGATAACACCATCTTCATCCATTTCCGCGACGACTGGCTCAGCTTCAGGCGCATCATTAACGAACTGAACTTTCAATGCGATGTCAGCGGTAACCGTATCGGTACCATCACTGACATCAAACGTAAGACCGGCACTACCACTATAATCTGGTGCTGGCGTTAAGGTATAAGTACCATCACCATTGTCAGTTACCGATACATTTGGATCATCAGAGTTAACGTTGACGACCGTTAGATCATCACCCTCAACGTCTGTTGCTTGGGCAAGCAACTCTTCTGCTGTGACAATAATCGATTCGTCTTCCAAGACATTGAATGACAAATCGGGTACATCAGGTGCATCGTTTACAGGCGTTACGGTTAGGTTTAACTCGGTCCCTACCGTAGCGATTCCGTCTGTAACATCATAAGTGAAGTCAATATCGCCATAGAAGTCTTCACTTGGGGTGATAGTGAAACTGCCATCCTCATTTTGAACAATGGTAGCATTCTCATCGTTAGTGCTTAGATTGACTGCAGTGAGATCGTCGCCATCAAGGTCACTCGCGTTAGCAAGCAACTCTTCTTGAGTGATAGTGATGGTGCCATCTTCTTCTACCGAAGCAGATAGTGGGCTTGTTACTTCTGGACCAACGTTGGAGTCAACAACATCTATGTTTAGTGAACTTGGCGCCGAAGCTTGGCCATCACTGATATCAAACGACAATGAGACATTGCCAGTAAAGCCTTCAGATGGTGTGAAGCTGAAGGTATTGTCGCCATTATCAACCAGTGTCCCGTCCAATTGATTGGTTAGGACAAGGTTTTCTACATGTAGGATGTCTCCATCTACATCAGTTGCACCGCTTAATAAGCTCGATGTACTAATTGTGATGGTGCCATCGTTCAGCATATCCAAATTCAGCGGAGCACCAGAAACAGGAACGTCGTTCACTGGAATCACCGCCAAATCAATTTGATTCATAGTGACATCTTCGCCATCACTCACACCAAAGCTGAGATCCACATCGCCATTGAAGTTTTCGTTTGGAACGAATGTGTATGTACCATCTCCGTTATCAGTTAACTCACCACTATCCCCGTTGTAGCTGACGTTGTAGATGCTTAATTCATCACCCTCGACATCGGAAGCATTCGCAAGCAGATCTTCATCGGTAAATGTGATGGAGTTGTCTTCTTCGGTACTCAAGATAACTGGACCAGATACCACTGGCGCATCATTTACTTCTGCGAAGTTGATGTGGATAGTATTATCGTCGACCAACTCGCCGTCGGTGACTTGATACGTTAGGTCAATATCACCCGAGAAGTTTTCATTTGGTGTAACAGTCCAAGTGCCATCACCGTTGTCGGTTAAGGTTGCGTTGTCATCTTCGAGAGCTAAGTTGATGATATCAAGTTCATCACTGTCGATATCACTGGCTTGCGCCAATAACTGCTCTTCGGTAATGACGATAGAAGCAAAACCATCCGCTCCCTCTTCTGTCGTGGTTACGGCTGGTAAGTCGGCTGTTAGATCGATCTCTTGATCACCCTCACGAACATTCAGACTAATGGTTTCTGTAACTTCAGTACCGTCGATACCGATAGATGTAAATACCACATCATCAGGTAGTGTCTGAGAAACCGACATGTTTTGAACGACGTAAGTACCGTTACCTTGAATAGTACCGAGTTCGAAACGAGCCACAGGTTCATCAGTCGTTAACGTATATTCGTGCTCATAACTATTACGATCATCTTTATGGTAAGTTTCAGAATCTATGAGATTTCCATCCGCATCAAACGCTCGGATCTCGACCTCTGTGAAGTGTCTAGACTCTTCCATAAACCAGCCGCCTAGACCATCTAGATTGAAGCTGATTTCGTTAATGTCCTGACCTTCGACCGTGACGACAAGTTGTTCATCACCACTTAGGCCTTGTCTGTCAGTATCCCCAATACCATGACCGATATGGGTGTCACCGTTCCAAGCTCCAAGCGGACCATCGGTACTTTGTGTGGTAATGGTTAAGTCACCATCGGTAAATTGGCGAGTATGAGAATCAACTTCATCACCCCAGTCGCTGACCTTAGCGTTGTCATCGAAGGTACCAAGTTGCGTCGTTGATGTAGAATCCGCTACCGCAGTCTCATCCGGAACAAAGCGAATCTCAGTGTCTGGAGAAACTTCTTGCCCAACTTCTAGAGTGACCCACTCATCCTCAATGTTTGCTTGAACAATACCGAACTCAGGTTGTTGGTCGAGACGAATCGCTGGCTCTTCGCGCATACTAACGCCAACGGTTTGGTCTTCTTCCGCTTGAATGTAGATTTCATCGCCCGCATCAGGCGCGTCATTTACTGGATTGACAGTTAGATCTAGAGTCGTAACAACATTCTCTTCACCATCGGAAACGGTGTAAGTGAAGTCCAACTCACCATTGAAGTTTTCTTCTGGAGTGATAGTGAACGAGCCATCCTCGTTCTGAACGATTTCTGCTTCAGTACCAAACAATTGCAAATTACTCGCAACGAGATCGTCGCCGTCTACATCCGAAGCATTCGCCAATAATTGTTCTTGAGTGATGGTGATACTGTTATCTTCATCCACCTGAGCGACAATGCCCGATACTTCTGGGGCGTCGTTAACTGGGTTAACGGTCAAGCCACCTGACGCAACAATAGTGTCTGTACCGTCCGAGATATCGAAGTTGAGATCAATTTCTCCATTGAAGTTGGCATCTGGCGTAATGGTAAAGGTTCCATCACCGTTATCGACGACGGTGGCATCTCCACCGACGCTCAGGTTGGAAGCTGTTAATGCGTCCCCCTCAACGTCTGACGCTTGAGCAAGTAATTGGTCTTGATTTAGCGTGATAGAGCCGTCTTCATTAACCGAGTATGCGACGGTACCAGAGACAGGTGCATCGTTGACCGCGATCACTTCAATACCAGCAGTTGTATCTGCTGTTGCGCCGTCCTCGTCAACAACAGTGACATCAAGAGAAACATTACCGTTGAAATTTTCGTTTGGTGCAAAGCTATAAGTACCGTCACCGTTGTCAGTGAAGATGCCATCAGTACCTGAGTACGACACATCACTGACACTCACCTCGCCTTCCACATCACTTGAGTTAGCAAGTAATTGATCATCAGAGATAGTGATAATACCGTCTTCATTCACTGAGTATGTGGTTGAACCTGCAACCGGAATGTCATTGACAGACTCTACGGTCACATCAATGTTTGCTTCAGTGGTCGTTGTACCGTCGCTCACTGAGAAGCTTAAGTCCACGTCACCATTGAAGTTCTCGTTTGGCGCGAAGGTATACGTACCGTCACCATTGTCGGTGAACACACCTTCTGTACCAGAGTAGCTGACATCTGCAACGGATAGGTCATCGCCATCAATATCAGACGCACCTGCAAGAAGCTGCTCATCAGTAAAGGTCAACGAACCATCTTCTTGGATGGTGTAACCCACGTCTTCCACGACCGCTGCGTCATTCACTGGGTTCACAGTGAGGTCTGCATTCGCCACGATGGTGTCGGTACCATCAGAGATATCGAAGCTGAGGTCAATGTCGCCATTGAAGTCCGCGTCTGGTGTGATGGTAAATGAGCCGTCTTCGTTGGCCGTTACAGTTGCATTGTCACCTGCGCTTAGGTTAGCCGCAGTCAGATCATCGCCGTCGATATCACTTGCTTGTGATAGCAATTGTTCTTGGGTAAGAGTAATCGAACCGTCTTCGTCAACCGAGTAAGCTAGGTCACCTGAGACCGGTGCATCGTTGATTGGAAGCACATCTACGTTAATCACTGTATCAACAGTGGCACCATCTTCATCTTGAATGGTAACGTTCAATTGAACTTCGCCGTTGAAGTTTTCATTTGGAGCAAAGCTACAAGTACCATCACCATTGACGGAGAAGATACCGTGTGGTCCATCGTAGCTGATACCCACTAAGGATACATCGCCTTCGATATCAGATGCATTGGCAAGGACTTGAGACTCACTGAATGTCAATACGCTGTCTTCATCAATAGTGTAAGACGTTGGTCCTGCAATTGGTGGGTCGTTGACCTCGATAACGGTTAAACCAGCGCTTGTCTCTGCTGTCGCTCCGTCTTCATCTACTACAACTACATCAAAGCTAACTTCACCCGAGAAGTTCTCGTTTGGCGAGAAGGTATAGGTACCATCACCGTTGTCAGCAAAGACACCATCAGTACCTGAGTAAGAGACATCCTGAACAGATACATCACCCTCAACATCGGAACTGTTAGCCAATAACTGCTCGTCAGTAATGGTAATCGAGTTGTCTTCTTGTACAGAATAAGTTGTAGAACCGGCAACAGGGATATCATTGACCGACTCAACCGTCACATCAATGTTGGCTTCTGTGGTAGTCGTGCCATCACTTACCGAGAAGCTTAAATCCACGTCACCATTGAAGTTCTCGTTTGGCGCAAAGGTATACGTACCATCACCGTTGTCAGTGAACACACCTTCTGTGCCAGAGTAGCTGACATCTGCGACTGATAGGTCGTCGCCATCAATGTCAGATGCGCCAGCGAGTAGCTGCTCATCAGTAAAGGTTAACGAACCATCTTCTTGGATGGTGTAACCCACATCTACCACAACCGCTGCATCATTCACTGGGTTAACAGTGAGGTCTGCATTGGCCACAATGGTGTCGGTACCATCAGAGATATCGAAGCTGAGGTCAATGTCGCCATTGAAGTCCGCGTCTGGTGTGATGGTAAATGAGCCGTCTTCGTTGGCAGTAACTGTAGCGTTGTCACCTGCGCTTAAGTTAGCCGCTGTCAGATCATCGCCGTCCACATCACTCGCTTGCGATAGCAATTGCTCTTGCGTCAGAGTAATCGAACCGTCTTCGTCAACGGAGTATGCTAGGTCACCTGAAACTGGTGCATCGTTAACCGCGATAACATCAATGCCAGCGGTGGTTTCTGCTGTTGCACCATCTTCGTCAGCGACAGTCACATCTAGAGATACATTGCCGTTAAAGTTCTCATTTGGCGCGAAGCTGTAAGTACCATCACCATTATCAGTAAAGATACCGTCTGTACCTGAGTAAGACACATCATCAACCGCGACTTCACCTTCTACATCTGAGCTATTTGCAAGAAGCTGCTCGTCAGAGATAGTAATGATGCCGTCTTCATCGACTGAGTACGTCGTTGAACCGGCCACTGGAATGTCATTGACCGACTCAACGGTCACATCAATGTTGGCTTCCGTGGTTGTTGTACCATCGCTTACCGAGAAGCTTAGGTCTACTTCACCATTGAAGTTCTCGTTTGGCGCAAAGGTATACGTACCATCACCGTTGTCAGTGAACACACCTTCTGTGCCAGAGTAGCTCACGTCGGCAACAGACAAATCATCACCGTCAATGTCTGATGCGCCCGCTAGAAGCTGCTCATCCGTGAAGGTCAACGAACCATCCTCTTGAATGGTGTAACCCACATCTTCCACAACCGCCGCATCATTCACTGGGTTAACAGTGAGGTCTGCATTGGCCACAATGGTGTCGGTACCATCAGAGATATCGAAGCTTAAGTCAATGTCGCCATTGAAGTCCGCATCCGGTGTGATGGTGAATGAACCGTCGTCGTTGGCAGTCACAGTGGCGTTATCACCTGCTGACAAGTTCGCAGCTGTCAGATCATCGCCATCCACATCACTAGCTTGTGACAATAGCTGCTCTTGAGTCAAAGTAATCGAACCATCTTCGTCGACAGAGTAAGCCAAGTCACCAGAAACTGGTGCGTCGTTCACTGCGATGACATCAATGCCCGCTGTGGTGTCTGCCGTTGCGCCATCTTCGTCAACAACAGTCACATCTAGTGATACATTGCCGTTGAAGTTTTCGTTTGGCGCGAAGCTGTAAGTGCCATCGCCGTTGTCAGTAAAGATACCGTCTGTGCCTGAATAAGACACATCATCAACCGCGACTTCACCTTCTACATCCGAGCTGTTAGCAAGCAGTTGGTCGTCAGAGATGGTGATGATGCCATCTTCATTGACTGAGTATGTGGTAGAGCCAGCAACAGGGATATCGTTGACAGACTCTACGGTCACATCAATGCTGGCTTCAGTGGTGGTCGTGCCATCGCTTACTGAGAAGCTTAAGTCGACTTCACCATTGAAGTTTTCATTTGGTGCGAATGTGTATGTGCCGTCACCATTGTCGGTGAACACACCTTCGGTGCCTGAGTAGCTGACATCCGCTACTGATAGGTCATCGCCATCAATGTCTGACGCGCCAGCAAGTAGCTGTTCGTCAGTAAAGGTTAATGAACCGTCTTCTTGGATGGTATAACCTACATCTTCCACAACTGCTGCGTCATTCACTGGATTTACCGTGAGGTCAGCATTCGCGACGATGGTGTCGGTACCATCAGAGATATCGAAGCTTAAGTCAATGTCGCCATTGAAGTCCGCATCTGGCGTGATGGTGAATGAGCCATCTTCGTTGGCCGTTACGGTTGCATTATCACCTGCACTTAGGTTAGCCGCAGTCAGATCATCGCCGTCCACATCACTCGCTTGGGAAAGAAGTTGCTCTTGCGTCACAGTGATAGAGCCGTCTTCGTCAACGGAGTAAGCCAAGTCACCAGAAACTGGTGCGTCGTTCACTGTGATGACATCAATGCCCGCTGTGGTGTCTGCTGTTGCACCATCTTCGTCAACGACAGTCACATCGAGAGATACGCTACCGTTGAAGTTTTCATTTGGTGCGAAGCTGTAGGTACCGTCACCGTTGTCAGTGAAGATACCGTCCGTGCCTGAGTAGGACACATCATCAACCGCGACTTCGCCTTCCACATCCGAGCTGTTCGCTAGAAGCTGTTCATCAGAAATCGTGATGATGCCATCTTCATCGACAGAGTATGTGGTTGAACCTGCAACTGGAATATCATTGACCGACTCAACGGTCACATCAATGTTGGCTTCAGTGGTCGTTGTACCGTCGCTCACTGAGAAGCTTAGGTCTACTTCACCGTTGAAGTTTTCATTTGGCGCAAAGGTATAAGTGCCGTCACCGTTGTCTGTGAACACACCTTCTGTACCAGAGTAGCTCACGTCGGCAACAGACAAGTCGTCCCCATCAATATCTGATGCACCCGCTAGAAGTTGCTCATCCGTGAAGGTTAACGAACCATCTTCTTGGATGGTATAACCCACATCTTCCACAACTGCTGCGTCATTCACTGGATTAACAGTGAGGTCAGCGTTCGCGACAATAGTGTCAGTGCCATCAGAAATATCGAAGCTGAGGTCAATGTCACCATTGAAGTCCGCATCTGGCGTGATGGTGAATGAGCCATCTTCGTTGGCCGTTACCGTTGCGTTATCGCCTGCTGATAAGTTAGCCGCAGTGAGATCATCGCCGTCCACATCACTTGCTTGCGATAGCAATTGCTCTTGAGTCAGAGTAATCGAACCATCTTCGTCAACTGAGTATGCTAGGTCACCTGAGACCGGTGCATCGTTGACTGCGATAACATCAATACCGGCAGTGGTCTCTGCCGTTGCACCGTCTTCATCTACCACGGTTACATCAAGAGATACATTACCGTTGAAGTTCTCATTTGGCGCGAAGCTGTATGTGCCATCGCCGTTGTCAGTAAAGATACCGTCTGTGCCTGAGTAAGACACATCATCTACCGCAACCTCACCTTCAACATCAGAGCTGTTCGCTAGAAGTTGATCGTCCGAGATAGTGATGATGCCATCTTCATCGACTGAGTAAGTCGTTGAGCCAGCAACAGGAATGTCGTTGACAGACTCGACAGTCACATCAATATTGGCTTCTGTGGTGGTCGTACCGTCGCTCACTGAGAAGCTTAAGTCAACTTCACCGTTGAAGTTCTCGTTTGGCGCGAAGGTATACGTACCATCACCGTTGTCGGTGAACACACCTTCGGTGCCTGAGTAGCTGACATCCGCTACTGACAGGTCATCGCCGTCAATGTCAGACGCGCCTGCAAGAAGCTGTTCGTCAGTAAAGGTCAACGAACCATCTTCTTGGATGGTGTAACCCACATCTTCTACGACTGCCGCGTCATTCACTGGATTCACAGTGAGGTCTGCATTGGCCACAATGGTGTCGGTGCCATCTGAGATGTCGAAGCTTAAGTCAATGTCGCCATTGAAATCCGCATCTGGTGTGATGGTAAATGAACCGTCTTCGTTGGCAGTAACTGTGGCATTATCACCTGCTGATAAGTTCGCAGCCGTGAGGTCATCACCTTCCACATCCGACGCTTGTGATAGAAGCTGTTCTTGTGACAATGTCACACTTCCGTCTTCATCAACACTGTAAGCTAGGTCGCCTGATACCGGAGCGTCGTTGATTGGAAGCACATCTACGTTAATCACTGTATCAACAGTGGCACCATCTTCATCTTGAATGGTAACGTTCAATTGAACTTCGCCGTTGAAGTTTTCATTTGGAGCAAAGCTACAAGTACCATCACCATTGACGGAGAAGATACCGTGTGGTCCATCGTAGCTGATACCCACTAAGGATACATCGCCTTCGATATCAGATGCATTGGCAAGGACTTGAGACTCACTGAATGTCAATACGCTGTCTTCATCAATAGTGTAAGACGTTGGTCCTGCAATTGGTGGGTCGTTGACCTCGATAACGGTTAAACCAGCGCTTGTCTCTGCTGTCGCTCCGTCTTCATCTACTACAACTACATCAAAGCTAACTTCACCCGAGAAGTTCTCGTTTGGCGAGAAGGTATAGGTACCATCACCGTTGTCAGCAAAGACACCATCAGTACCTGAGTAAGAGACATCCTGAACAGATACATCACCCTCAACATCGGAACTGTTAGCCAATAACTGCTCGTCAGTAATGGTAATCGAGTTGTCTTCTTGTACAGAATAAGTTGTAGAACCGGCAACAGGGATATCATTGACCGACTCAACGGTCACATCAATATTGGCTTCAGTGGTGGTTGTCCCGTCGCTCACTGAGAAACTTAGGTCGACTTCACCATTAAAGTTTTCATTTGGCGCGAAGGTATACGTGCCATCACCATTGTCGGTGAACACACCTTCTGTACCAGAGTAGCTAACATCTGCTACCGACAAGTCATCACCGTCAATGTCTGATGCGCCCGCTAGAAGCTGCTCGTCAGTAAACGTCAGTGAACCATCTTCTTGGATGGTGTAGCCAACATCTTCCACTACCGCCGCGTCATTCACTGGATTCACAGTGAGGTCTGCATTGGCGACAATGGTGTCGGTGCCATCTGAGATGTCGAAGCTTAAGTCAATGTCGCCATTGAAGTCCGCATCCGGTGTGATGGTGAATGAGCCATCTTCGTTGGCAGTAACTGTAGCGTTGTCACCTGCGCTTAAGTTAGCCGCTGTCAGATCATCGCCGTCCACATCACTCGCTTGCGATAGCAATTGCTCTTGCGTCAGAGTAATCGAACCGTCTTCGTCAACGGAGTATGCTAGGTCACCTGAAACTGGTGCATCGTTAACCGCGATAACATCAATGCCAGCGGTGGTTTCTGCTGTTGCACCATCTTCGTCAGCGACAGTCACATCTAGAGATACATTGCCGTTAAAGTTCTCATTTGGCGCGAAGCTGTAAGTACCATCACCATTATCAGTAAAGATACCGTCTGTACCTGAGTAAGACACATCATCAACCGCGACTTCACCTTCTACATCTGAGCTATTTGCAAGAAGCTGCTCATCAGAGATGGTTATGATGCCATCTTCATCGACTGAGTATGTCGTTGAACCGGCCACTGGGGTATCATTGACAGACTCTACAGTCACATCAATATTGGCTTCTGTGGTGGTTGTACCGTCACTTACTGAGAAGCTTAGGTCGACGTCACCATTGAAGTTCTCATTTGGTGCGAAAGTATAAGTACCATCACCGTTGTCGGTGAACACACCTTCAGTACCTGAGTAGCTCACGTCGGCAACTGATAGATCATCCCCATCGATATCTGATGCGCCCGCAAGTAACTGCTCATCAGTAAAGGTTAACGAACCGTCTTCTTGGATGGTGTAACCCACATCTTCCACGACTGCTGCGTCATTCACTGGATTTACAGTGAGATCAGCATTCGCGACGATGGTGTCTGTGCCATCTGAGATATCGAAGCTTAAGTCAATGTCACCATTGAAGTCCGCATCTGGTGTGATCGTAAACGAACCGTCTTCGTTAGCCGTTACGGTTGCATTGTCTCCTGCGCTTAAGTTAGCCGCAGTGAGATCATCGCCGTCCACATCACTTGCTTGAGACAGAAGCTGCTCTTGAGTAAGAGTAATAGAACCATCTTCATCAACTGAATAAGCCAAATCACCTGAGACTGGTGCATCGTTAACCGCAATAACATCAATACCCGCGGTAGTCTCCGCAGTTGCCCCTTCTTCATCCACCACAACGACATCTAGGCTGACATTACCGTTGAAGTTTTCATTTGGAGCAAAACTGTAGGTACCATCACCATTGTCAGTGAAAATACCATCGGTGCCTGAGTAGGAAACATCGCTGACGGAAACGTCCCCTTCAATATCGCTTGAGTTGGCTAACAATTGGTCATCGCTAATAGTAATAATGCCATCTTCATTAACTGAGTAAGTCGTTGACCCCGCGACAGGTAGATCGTTAACGGCTTCGACAGTGACATCAATATTGGCTTCCGTTGTTGTAGTTCCATCGCTGACAGAGAAACTTAGATCAACTTCGCCATTAAAGTTTTCATTTGGAGAGAAAGTGTATGTACCATCACCATTGTCGGTGAAAACACCATCGGTACCGGTGTAAATTACATCGGCAACGGTAAGATCATCACCGTCTACGTCAGTTGCCCCTGCTAAAAGCTGTGTGTCTGTAAAGGTGAGTGAACCATCCTCTTGAATGGTGTAAGCAACATCTTCGACTTGTGCCTCATCGTTTACATCTTCGACTTGGATTTCGAACGTTTGCTCCGTTGTTTCGGAGTCAAAGTCGTCATCCAATCGCTCTTGATTTAGGTTGGCTTGCTCGCCTTCATCAAGAACGTTAACTTCAAACGTTTCGCTGTCAGTTTGCGTGTCAAAATCATCCCCTTCGCCAGCAACTGCGGTTGGTGAAGCGGCTGCAGCTTGTGGCGCGCCAGAAGCTTGCTGAGTTTGTCCTTCAGCATCACTGCCGCCATCAGAGCCTTCAGAATCTTGTCCGCCCACACTTTGTGCGCCTGCACCTGCGCCACCAGCACCACTAGAACCCGCATCAGCACTAGTGCCACCGTCTGTCATTTGACTATCAACAACACCAGATTGAGCGCCTTCGGACGAAGCTGCATCACTATCTACAGGCTGAGCCGATTGGGCACCACCAGTATCATCGCCTTCACTGGATGTACCGGCACCGCTGGGATCATCTTCCATTGCTTGGTTAGCGTCATCAGCAGCATCGGCTGCATCAGCGCCCGTTGCTATGGTTGTCGCTATCGTGTTTTGTTGGTTCTGTTGAGCCTGTTGCTGCTCCGTACCATCATTACCGGTTTCTACTTGTTCGACCGCATCATTGAGGGGGTTGTTTTCGTTGTTGTCAGCCATGTTGCCTCCGTCGCGTTGTCAGCTTTTAAAATCAGACACTTCCTAGAACGCAGTAAAGGACAACAAACACGAAAGACAAGGCGATTTTCACCAAAAAATAGCAAAAAGTTTAGATGACAGAATAGAAAATAATGCGGAACGAAAATAATAATCGACACAACTATGCACAAACTACAGATTAACAAGGAATTTTTTTTGAAAAATGACCATTAATATACTTAGCTATTAGTTGTAGTGATATTTGTGCAATCTAAACCTAAGACGCTGTTATCACGTATATTTAATACTATAGTTTAGGTTGTTGTCTGGGAGGCGGTTGTGAGTAAAAGTAACATCGAGCATCACATTAGAAATGCCTTGATTCAAAATACGGATAAATCCGAGTCTGATTACGTTGAAGCAGTTGAAATAAAGAGTGCAATGACAACCGTTCACAAAACCCTTCTTTTGACTTTCTTTATCATTCTGATTCTGCTTGGCATTGCGTCTCAAGCTCGTATCGATATTGTCGTTTCATCAAGGGGTGAGCTTTTACTCGAATCAGATATAGAGAAAGTTCAGCATCTTGAAGGAGGAATACTCGATTCAATGCTCGTCAAACCAGGGGACATTGTTTATGAGGGTCAGCCAATCGCTCGGCTCAGAGCCATTGAGAGAAACTCACAGCTTTCGACAATGAATGCTGAGATAGCGCAGCTTGAACTCGATAGGCTCCGTTACTTGGGTTTAATCGCTCAGAAAGAACCCGACTATACACCCTATTCCGACTTTCCGGATCTCGTGCGGGTGAATCAGGATACATGGCGTAAAGAGAACGCTAAAAATGTCTCTGCGGAAGCATTGATCAAACATGATATCGAACACAAAGATCGCCTCATTGCGTCGATGAAGAAAAGGCGCGTCAGTTCTCTTAACCAGCTTAAGTTAATTCGTAAACAGCTTGAAATTAAGCAAACGCTGTACAACGAAGAAATGGCCTCTTATGTAGATGTTCTAAATATGCAGGTTCAAGAGTCTAATATGGTAAGGGAAATCGAAAACCTCGATGAATCTCTCATGAATGAAGATTTTCAGCTGCTAAGGTTAGAAAAGCAGCTTAACGATCTGATTGTAAATAGGAACGCGGAGTATCAAGCACAAATAATTCAAGCCAATAAAGATCTCGATATTAAACGAATACAGCAACCTCAGCATACGGATAAGGTGAATCGTCTTGTTGTTTATTCTCCCGTTGATGGCGTTGTTGATAAGGTGCATTTTAATTTTCGCTCCGCGGTGGTGCCTCCAGGCGAAAGTATTGCCGATATTGCACCGTTAAATAATACCTTACACGGTGAAGCGAAGATCCCTCGTAAAGAGATGGGTTTTGTTGAAGTTGGACAGGAAGTAAAACTGAAGTTCGATACCTACAATTTTGCCAAGTACGGCTTTATGCCTGGCAAAATTTCCTCGATCAGTCGCTCCTCTTATGAGGAGGAAGAAACGGAGTACTATTTAGCGAAAATTACGATTGAGCATGATTTTCTTGAACGTTCCGGGACTAAGTACAGTCTCTCACCATTTATGGAGTTTACGGCAGATATAAAAACCGGTGATAGACGCGTCATAGAGTACGCGGCAAAACCCGTTATGTCGGCTATTGAAGATGCATTTGACGAGCGTTAAACCATGAAGCCGCGGTATAAAGTATACAGCTTCCCAGTGATCAAATTAGGCATAGTAGTTTTACTATGCCTTTCGGCTATTGGTCTCTGGTTTGCTTATCAATACTACACAGCCGCTCCTAAAGAAAGTGCCTTCACTACTCCGCTTATTGCTCAAACTGAGAAGCTGAACACAGCACTTGAATCTACAATTATTACCTTAGATGTGTGTCTTCAAAATGGTGAGTGTAATGACGTTAGCCAACACGCTAAGTCATTAATGAATCAAATGGCGGCCTTCAAAGCGCTCGCCGCATTAGACAAAAAGCAAGTCAGTTTAGTTGGTGCTGTGGAATACAGTAACGTGCAGCTGGCGATCAATCGATACTTCGCAACAGACTCACCTCAGAGTGAAGACTACTATCTACTACGTACAACCCTCAGCAACAACTATGTAGAGATCCGCAACCGATTTGACGATCTGTTCTTTGTTGAACACAAACAAGTTGTTGAGGATATTCGCTCTTCTGTAAACATTATTGTTGTCATTTTTCCTATGCTGGCCATTATTGCCATTGCTGTCGTTCTTGGAGGCTGGAATAGACTGAAGAAAACGGTTCGTGATCGCCGTTCTGTGAATCAGAGTTTTGAGTCTCTCGCTGAGCGCTTGGATGGACTAGACTCATCAAAAATTGAAGAGATCCTTAGTACGACAGAGATTGACCCCATTGAGCGTAGCATTTATTCCAAGTTGAGATTGCTCCACGAAAAGGTGGATAAGCAGCAGCAAGATGCCGACTTAAATCAACAGCTCTACGGGCTTATCGGTTATGAAATTCGCGGGATAACCAATACCATAAAGGGCGGTATTCATTATCTTGTACAAGATGCAGATGAGAACACAGCGGTTCTCGCTCAGGATATTACTTCTGCAGCCAATACCCTCTCTGAACTTGCTGAAAACTACAATCGACTGCTCTCTCAAGGGCGAGACAAAAGCAGTAGCGCGTTTTCTTTTTTAGATGTGGTCTCTGAGCTGACTATCCACATGAAGTCAAAACTCCAGCGTGAGAACCTAACACTCGAGTGTGCATTCATCGGAAGTGTGCCTGCTATGGTGCTTGGTCATCAAACCAGCCTGTTTTGGATGCTTTTCCTAAAGCTATCAAACGCTTTACAAATTCAAACCGAAAGAAACGTGTTATTTAAAGTAGAGACTGGTAATGGTCTCGATGTCGATCGCTCAAGAGTTACATTGTCACTTACTTTTCTTACCAACACGAACGTTAAAATGGCTAAAGTTGATTCCCTGCATTGGTCTGAACGTGCCGACTCTATGGGAAGCAATGATGAATGGACAAAATCAATCCTTGGGAATGTGGGTCATTTTAGTTCTAAATGGTTTGAATCTGGTAAACAGCGACGCTTCCAAGTAGAAGTGGATCTTGAGGCTCAAAGCTACTTCGCCCCTAACTCAAGTGCATTAGAAGGTAAGAATCTTATCGTTTGTAGCTCTGGCATGTTGTCGCTGGAGATATTGACCAATGTGCTCACTATGAATGGTGCCAAGTTTACCGTCTGCGAAGATCCCAATGAGCTGTTCCGTCTAAACCCAGCAGAAGAGAAAGTAGACGGCGTCATCATCACAGATGCCATTGAAGGTATCCAAATCGCGCCTTTCAGTAAAACGCTGAGCAAACGTTTAAAACCTACCGGCACTAAGCTGTTTTTGATGTCGAGCACCTCCGAACTGGCTCAAATCACTCATGAGTTCGTCGACAAAGTCTTTTTCAGTCCTATCTTGCCGCACGAATTTATTCCTCATTTGCGTGAAGCATTGGAAGCGGAATCGGTTGAGGAGACCTTAGAGAATAGCTCATTCTTAATTGTTGAAGATGACAAGGTACAACAGTTCCTGCTCAAGCGTATTTTGATGAAACAAGAATACAACGCCGATACCGTGGGTGATGGTTCAGAAGCGGTCGAATGGGTTAAGAAACAGCGCGCCGACATCATCTTTATGGACTGTATTATGCCGGGTATGGGCGGCATACAGGCTACTCGCCTAATACGTGAACACGAAAAAGAAAACGATATTACCATTCCTTCGACGATCATCGGTGCAACCGCATTGACCAGTGTCGCAGAACACAAAGCGTGTATCGAAGCCGGTATGGATTACGTAATCAGCAAGCCTTACAAAAGCGATGAAATTCTCAAGGTGATCAAAAAATATGTGGCCTATCAGAAGATTAGTTAGTTGTGCTTTTATCGTTGTTAGCTTTCCTTCTCAAGCATTAACCTTGCTGGAGGCGGTACAGATTGGTTTGAACAACAATGTATCGCTTATCGCGAGTCGCAAAGGTGTTGAAGAAAATGCCTACAACATCGATGTAAGCCGATCTAAATTTCTCCCTACCATTTCAGCCAATGCGACGAGTACTTGGAGTGGAAACCGCACCGTTCTCAGTAATGCCGATGACACCACGAATAGCTACAATGATCATGGCTACAGTGTCTCTCTTAGTCAAAGTTTGTTTAATCTTGCAGATATCTACAAGTACGGAACGGCAAAACTGGACTTCAACATTGAAGAAATTAAAAACGAAAACAAAACTCAGGAGATCATTCAAGGGATTGCCATTCAGTACTTCGAATACTTGAAAAACGGCGCTCAAACTCGCGCTACTAAAGCTGAGTTAGATTCATCACTCGCGAGACTCAAACAAATGCAACGTAATGTGGAGCTTGGTAATGTTGCTGCGAGTGAGCTTTATGAGGTGGTGGCTCAAAAAGAAGGGATAGCCAATCGCTTGAGAACCCTCGGTAAGGACAAAGATGTGATTCTCAATACACTGGAGTTACTTACACAATACCCAGTCATTCCAACTCAAGATATCGAGCGTAGCCTGATATTGTCAGAAATTACGTTTGAGCGAGGCGGCGATCTACTTGAGCAGGCGATGCAGTACAACAACGACATCATTGTCTCTGAAAAAACACTAGAGCGAAGCTTTAGAACACTCAAAGAAACGGGATCAAATTTTGCGCCAAGCCTATCTGCAAGTGCCAGTTATCGTCATGACGACACCAACAATTTCGACCCAATTACCACACCCGGTGCGACCGGGATTAGCGACTCTAAGTCTCTTGGGCTTACCTTAACTGTTCCAATTACGACCGGTGGCTCGGACTACTATGCTTATAAGAAGAATGAAAAAACCATTGAGCGCAATGAGCTGCTGCTTCTCGATACGCGTAACACGGTCAAAAATGACCTAGAAACCTCGATTCTCAACATCAACGATCTCTCTCAATCGATTTTCACCTTCGAAAATATTATTCGCGCCAATTATTCTTCCTACAATGGAATTAAGAGGGCTTACGATTTGGGTACGCGCACCCTCACTGACTTACTGGCTGCAGAGAGCAAGTTGTTTAGTGCTATTCGAGATTATGAGAGCGCAAAATACGATTATGTTATTGAGTCTATTCGACTTGATAAAACAGTGGGTAATTTGTCCCCGCTGAGCATAGAAAAAATCATGGCCTTAATGGTCAACGAATCCAGCATACGTGATATGGACGTAATACCTGAGCATTTAAAAAACTGAAAATTATAAGCACTTTTCTTTCAACAGCGAGCAGCAACAGGACGGGTCGATGAGTAGTGAGCATTTCTCCCAACGAATCACATTTGCCGATACGGTGTATCTCACCTTTTCGACCATCATGTCGACTCTATTTGCTTTGGTCTTACCCTTTTCAATCTTGATTATCTTCGACCGTGTGCTGCCCAACCAAGCTAAAGATACCCTCTCTCTACTATTCGCCATTATCCTTGTTGCTATCTATCTTGATTACCTGCTCAAAAAACAAGAAGAAGTGATTACGTCGACGCTGATGAAGGACTTTGAAACCGATTTGACCAACCGTGTGTTTAAGTCGGTGTGTTTAGCTGAAATAAACAAGTTTAATCAACTCGAACCTGGTCAGTACTTAGAGCGTATCTCTACCATTCCTGAAATCAAAAGCTTCTTTGGAGGAGAAACCGTTCGAGCGGTCATCAACGCTGTGGTGAGTGTGATAACCATCATTATTATTGGCCTTATTAATGTGGGTGCGGGTCTAACGCTGGTCGTGGCTTCAATCATTCTTTATGTCGCCGCGCTACGTATTTCCAGTAAAAAGATTGTGACGCTCGAGGAAAAATCAGAGATCGAAGGTCTTACTAATTCCAAAATCATCGAGATTGTTTCAAGTCCTCTCGACAACAAAAGCCGCACTATGGAATATCGATTAGAAAGCTTAATGACCGATATGGTTAAGGAGCGAGAACGCAAAAATATCGAGTATGAAAACCTAGAGTCTGAATTTAACCTTGTTCTAGCACTCATTCAGCAGCTATCTATTGCCTGCGTTGTCGTGCTGCTTGCAACATCGGTTATTAATTTGTCTGCAAGCCAAGGCGTTATGGCTGCCATCATTATGCTGACTAACCGATATTTTGCACCGTACCAACAGGTTATGCGTACGATCGGTCGCTGGAAGCTTAACAAGCTGCACATTGAGAAAGTGTCTGAGTTATTAGAATTGGAATACAAGCAGCAACGTGATATTGCGCTGGTTGAAACTCAGGATGAATCACTCCCCGCTCCAATTGATCAAGATATCGGTAATCTCATTGAAGTAAAACTCTCCACGGGACAACGAATCGAGTTCGCATTGGGTAGACCCACGGTTATTCGAGGACTCTCTGGCAGTGGCAAGAGCCACATCACTCGTTGTCTCACTCGAGATGTTGAATGTGAAAAATCAGAAATCTACATTAACCATAAACCGCTTCATGATGTTCACTATCACACCTGGCGTGAGGCCGTACACAGAATCGATGGAAACAGTACTTTCGTAGAAGGAACCATTATCGATAACCTAACCTGTTTCAGGCCCATCCTGAACAGCGCTGCGTTTACTATTTGCAAGAACCTTGGCATCAAACATGAGATCGATGCGCTTACCGACGGGTTCTACACTCAACTTACCGGACACAAAAACGCGCCTGTTTCGAGGCAAGTTCAATACGCTCTCTTAATTGTGAGGGCGATGCTAAGCCAAAAAAAATTACTGGTGCTAGACGACATCGACGCTGTTTTTGACAACGCGTTTGGCGAACGAGTGGTTTCAACACTTATACCCAAAGCAAACCAGCAATTCCTAATTATTGTCAGTAACAAGCTCGACAGCAGAAAGTATGGGCTCAAATCGATTCGTTTAACCGGTGAAGAGGTGGCTGCATGAGTATTCTTGTCGACTTCAACAACATCGGACAACGACTCTCCGACTTTGAGTCCGAGCAGTTTCAGGAGCGCTACCAAGGCTCCCCTTTACTCCGGGGACTGGCCTATACGCTTATCGCTATGGAATGGGAAGGAACGCCTGAACTCCTATCCGATGCCTTTATGCCAGGGGAATCAGATTCCGACGGTTTTGAGGCGACGTTAACAAGACTAGGTTATCAATGCCGCACTACTAAATATGAAAAAGCCGAGCTTGCCCAAACAGAGGGGTTACATTTACCGTGCTTTATCGAGCTAGATAAGCTCGAAGCAATACTTCTGTCCGTGCGCGATGGCGTGGCTACGTTATTTGATTACAAGAACAATAATAGTGTCACGGTGACATTGGTTAATGCCACATACTCAATAACCGTTATCTCTGAGTATTCTAAGCTGTTTCGAGAACCGCCACCGGAGTCACAAGACAAATCTAATTGGATCAAGTACGCGTTCTATCGCTATAACGATGAGTTTAAAAGCCTGATTTTTCTCTCTCTAGTTATCAATATCTTTGGTGCTTTGCAGCCATTCTTTATCATGAGCGTTTATAACTTCGCTCTCGCTTCTAGTTCTGTTTCTACCTTGTATTGGCTAACCCTGTTTGCTGTCTTTTTAGGATTTGCTGAATATGCCGTTAAAAAGGTTAGGATGAATATTCTCGCCACTTCTGGGCAAGATTTGGCCGTGCACATCTCTCGCAATGTGATAGCAAAGTTATTGTGGTTGCCCTACTCAATGACGTCTTCTGCTGGAGTATCTTCTCAGTTGGCGCGTTTAAAAGATATCGATCAGTTCAGAAAGCTCGTCACAGCCGAAGCGACACTGAGTTACTTCGACATGCCGTTTATCGTTATCTTCATTTTAGCGGTGACCATTCTCTCAGGATACGCGGCGCTTACGGTCTTAGCCGGCATCTTCTTAATGATCGTATTCTGTATTTATTCGCGCTATATCTATTCTCAAGCAACGGCCAACAGCTCTAGAGCGAATGCCATGGTCTCCTATCAATGGAACGAACTACTTCGCGGTATCAATACCATTCAGGGACTGCCTCTTCTTCGCGTTATTCAATCGCGATTTAATGCATCACACGAACAGAGCTCGAATGACGCTGCACACGTTGCAATGACCAACAGTAAAATTCAAGCGATTGGTGGCGGCTTAATTCAGGCAATCGGTACGGCTTCGATTGTTACCGCCGTGATAACGGTGATGGATGGCAACTCTGATGCCGGCGCTATGTTAGCGACGGTTATTTTGGTTTGGAAAGCACTTGGTCCCATCATGGGCATATATAACTCCATTACCAAGTTTCAAACCATTAAATCTTCAGCCGCTCAGATCAACGCATTAATGTCACTTAACGACGACAAGACATCGCTAGAGAAAAGTCCACCTATTCGTAAGTTCGTTGGTGAAGTGGTGGGTAGTGGCATCACACATCGATACCAGGGTGCTCAAACAGGGCTCACTAATTTAGGTTTTAAGCTCATGCCCGGAAGTAAAACCGCCATTTCAGGCCCTGCTGGGAGTGGAAAGACTACACTTCTGATGATCATTGCCGGCCTTGAAGAGCGTTATCAAGGTGCGGTCTATATCGATGGCTACAATATCAAACAGTTCAACAACTATCGCTACAGAAAGGCGATTAACTTCATTCCGTTTGATATGCACCTTTTTGAGGGTTCTATTCGGTCGAACTATGTTCTGCATAATGGCGTGATTTCCGAAGTACAGATGTACTATACCTTTAACCTTCTCGAGCTTTCTAAATGGTTTAGAGATGGTCTGGATAGTCACTTAAATACCGATGTATTGAAGAACCTCCCTAGCGGTGTCATTCAAAAACTGAAAATAGCGATTGGCCTTGGCGATATGTCCCAGAACTTATTCATTATTGATGAACCGTTTGTAGGATGTGAGGCAGAGCACGCGGGGTATTTGAATCAGCTCTTCACTGGCGCGTTAAAAGATAAAACGGTGGTATACACGACGATGGATCCTGCGCTCATCACTAGCTCTACACATTGCCTATTGCTTGAACCTGACGGCAATCAAAAGTACTTCGGTCTGCCAGATAAAGTAATGAACGCTATGGGGTGATATCGTAGGCACTTTCCGAAACTAACGGATAACAACTTGTCTTGATTCGCCTGATGACGACGTTACTGTGATGTTCACCGGCGCTTCAACCCCATCAACTGTCGATTGTTTAACCGATTTCATTAACACATCATCCATATTCTGAACTTTAAATGTTAAAAGTTCCGATTTTGTGACGTTCAGCACCTTTGTCGAAGATTGATACAAAAATGTGATGTTTTCCTCTCCCACTTTCAACTCACATTGTTCGTTAACTGAACAATCTACCGTATTGGTCACATCGTGCGTCATCGTACGGTAACTAAATGCGGCAATTAGCACCGACATCATGATGATTATTTGTACAAGCCTTGCTTTTGTTAGCTTCTGTGCTGCCATTGTGACGAGTTCTCCGTGTAACAAACTTCAAAGTTTTGAAATAAATGGTCATAAACCAGACCAAGTGTAAGGTTACTACCCTGTTCTTGATTTGTTAATTGAAGTATTATTGTCGCTTGAAAATGCTACTTTTTGTTAAATCCGGCAAGAGAAGTAACGTTTTGATTCAACGTTAGTTCTTTTGATGGGTTGGGTAGCATTACGACATGTGTCGTGTTGGAAGTAAAGTGTAGTTAATTAGAAAATTGGAAGCATGTTAATGAGCCAAGAAAAGCAGCTTGAACAAGTCTACAACTATACCGTCGTACGCCAGTTCACATTAGTGACGATTTTATGGGGTATTGTTGGTATGGCAGTAGGTGTTTTGATTGCCGCTCAATTAGTTTGGCCACAGCTCAACTTTGATACGCCGTGGTTGACGTACAGTCGTTTACGTCCTTTGCATACTAATGCGGTAATCTTTGCGTTTGGTACCAGTGCTCTGTTTGCAACGTCTTATTATGTTGTGCAGCGTACCTGTCAAACGAGATTATTTGGAGGCCCTCTTGTCGCATTCACCTTTTGGGGATGGCAAGCAATTATATTAGCCGCTGCAATTACTCTACCTTTGGGTTTCACCTCAGGTAAAGAATACGCAGAATTAGAATGGCCAATCGATATCGCTATTGCAGTGGTATGGGTGTCTTACGCTATTGTGTTCTTCGGAACGCTCATCAAGCGTAAAACGTCACATATCTATGTAGCGAACTGGTTCTTTGGTGCATTCATCATCACCGTTGCGGTACTTCACATTGTGAACAGTATGGCAATTCCTGTTTCGATGGGTAAATCTTACTCCGTCTACTCAGGTGCCGTCGATGCGATGGTTCAATGGTGGTACGGCCACAACGCGGTAGGATTCCTTCTTACAGCCGGTTTCTTGGGTATGATGTACTACTTCGTACCAAAGCAAGCTGAACGTCCTGTTTACTCTTACCGTCTATCGATCGTTCACTTCTGGGCGCTTGTCTCTCTGTATATTTGGGCTGGTCCTCACCACCTACACTATACAGCTCTACCAGACTGGACTCAGTCACTGGGTATGGTGATGTCTTTGGTTCTATTCGCTCCTTCTTGGGGTGGTATGATCAACGGTATCATGACGCTGTCTGGTGCTTGGCATAAGCTGCGCTACGACCCTATTCTTCGTTTCTTGATCGTTTCACTATCGTTCTACGGTATGTCGACGTTCGAAGGCCCGATGATGTCTATTAAGACAGTTAACGCACTGTCTCACTACACAGACTGGACAATTGGTCACGTACACTCAGGTGCACTGGGTTGGGTTGCGATGGTATCTATCGGTTCTGTGTACCACCTAGTACCTCGCCTATTCGGTCAAGAGCGTATGTACTCTGTCGGCCTTATCAACACCCACTTCTGGCTAGCAACTATCGGTACAGTTCTGTACATCGTTGCGATGTGGATTTCAGGTGTAATGCAAGGTCTGATGTGGCGTGCAGTGAACTCGGACGGTACGCTAACCTACAGCTTCGTTGAATCTGTACAAGCGTCTTACCCGTTCTACTTCGTTCGTTTTGTTGGTGGCTTCATCTTCTTAGCGGGTATGTTCTTAATGGCATACAACACGTATAAGACAGTCACTGCCACTAAAGGTAGCTTAAAAGCTGCTCCTCAACCGGCTTAAGGAGATTAAAGATGAGCTCAAACTCTAACAATCGCCATGAAGTCGTTGAACGTAACGTTGGCTTACTGGCTATCTTAATCGTGTTCGCAATCAGTTTGGGTGCACTTGTGGAAATCACACCATTGATTTTCCAAAAGCAAACCACTGAGCCTGTGAAAAATCTTCGTGCGTACAGTGCACTGGAAATGGAAGGTCGCGATATCTACATTCGCGAAGGTTGTAACGTATGTCACAGCCAGATGATCCGTCCTTTCCGTTCAGAAACTGAGCGTTACGGTCACTACTCTGTCGCTGGTGAAAGCGTTTGGGAACACCCATTCCTATGGGGTTCTAAGCGTACTGGCCCAGATCTCGCTCGCGTTGGTGGACGTTACTCTGACGAGTGGCATCGTGTTCACCTAATCGATCCTCGTGAGTTGGTTCCAGAATCAAACATGCCAGGTTTCCCTTGGCTAGAGGAAAACGTACTGGATGGCAAATTGACGCAGAAGAAACTTGAAATCTTCCGCAACCAATTTGGTGTTCCATACACGGACGAGCAAATCGCAAACGCTGCTAAAGACGTAGAAGGTAAAACAGAGATGGATGCCATCATTGCTTATCTTCAATCTTTAGGCCACGCGATGAAATAAGGAGGGGCTTATGGATATCGGTACTATTCACAGTATTTGGACCATAATTTTGTTCGCAAGCTTCATTGGTGTTGTGTGGTGGGCCTTTGGCAAAAGCCGCAAAGCACGCTTCGAAGAAGATGCAAACCTAGTGTTTGCCGACGAACAAAAAGCTACCTCCGAAGAAAAAGGAGTGACTAAGTAATGACTACATTCTGGAGTCTATGGATTATTGTCATCACAGTCGGTACGCTGGTTGGTTGTGCAGCTATCCTATATTGGTGTGTTCGCGACAAAATGGGTGTCGAAGAAGGCGAGGATATGGGGCACGAATACGATGGTATTCGTGAGCTAAACAACCCGCTACCAAAGTGGTGGACTTATTTGTTTGTCGGTACGTTTATCTTTGCCGCTATTTACCTTGCGATGTACCCAGGCTTGGGTAACTACAAAGGTTTACTAGGTTGGCAGAGTTCGGACCAAACAGTACGCTCACTAGAAGAGTCAAAAGCATCCATTGCGGCAGCACAAGAAAACAAAACACTTGTACAGTACGCAAAAGAACTTGATGATGCAGATGCCTACTTCGGTGAAGCATTTAACCGCCTTGCGAAGACTTCGGATGGTGCACTACGCCCTATCCCAGAAATCGCAGCTGACAGTGAAGCTATTAAAGTAGGTCAACGTTTGTTCCTACAAAACTGTTCTCAATGTCACGGTTCGGATGCTCGCGGTCAAACTGGCTTCCCTAACCTAACAGATAATGCATGGCTATACGGCGGCGAGCCAGAGGCTATCGTTACTACTGTTATGCAAGGTCGTATCGGTCAGATGCCAGCGTGGAAAGACGCTCTTGGCGAAGATGGTGTACGTGAAGTCGTAAGCTACACGCTAAGCCTATCAGGCCGTAAAGTGAATGCTCGTGAAGCAGAAGCAGGTAAAGCTCGCTTCGTGGTTTGTGCAGCGTGTCACGGTACTGATGGTAAGGGTAACCCTGCCGTTGGTGCACCAGATCTTACCGACCAAGTATGGTTATTTGGCGATTCTCGCGCGGCTGTAACGGAAACCGTTATGAATGGTCGTTCGGGTGTGATGCCAGCATGGAAAGACATCCTAGGTGAAGAAAAAGTACAGCTAGTATCAGCGTACGTTTGGAGCCTAAGTAATTCCGACAAATAAGTAACATTTCAATAACAGCCCCTTGTAAGGGGCTGTCTTTTCTAGATAAATTATAATTTCTTTCTTAGTCAGCTGTTGAGAACTTTTTTATGGTAAAGCCTTGGTATAAACAATTTTGGCCGTGGTTTCTAATCGCGTTGCCTCTATCTGTCGTGATCGGAACTGGTTATCGAATTTCGCTATTGATGGACAACCAAGTTAACTTAGTTGCCGAGGATTACTATAAAAAAGGAAAAGGGATAAATGTTGATTTAACCAAGATAAACGTTGCGAGAGAGCTTGGGCTCAACGCAGCTGTGTCGTCTTCTGGCGATACGATTTTGATTGCGTTCCAAAAAGGTCAACTACCACACTTCCCTGCTCTTACTGCCACATTTACTCATCGTACGTTGCCTGATCGTGATTTCGAAAAGCTTCTCACTGCAGATGCTAAAGGTATCTACCGACTAACACTTGATCACGATGTTCAAGGTCCATGGTTTGTGGAGCTTCAACCACACGACCAAGCTTGGATGGTTCAAGGCCGAGTCACATTCCCCACTGAAACTGAAGTATTATTGTTAGATTAAATTATGAGTAAGACGTGTTATCACTGCGGTGAAGATGTACCAGCCAACACGAACTTCAACGTAGAAATCTTAGGCGCTGACCGGGAGATGTGTTGTCCCGGCTGCGAAAGTGTGGCTCAAACTATTGTTGATAGTGGCTTAGTCTCCTACTACCAATATCGTACTGCCCCCGCCGAAAAGGCTGACTTAGTTCCTGAACAGTTAAGAACACTCATTCATTATGACAATGAAGATGTTCAGGCCGAGTTTGTGCGAAATCACGAAGACACCAAAGAAGTGACATTGTCACTTGAAGGTGTCTCCTGTGCCGCCTGTGCATGGTTAATCGAAAAGCGCATGTCCGTCGAGCCAGGTGTAATTTCTATTCGCGTTAACACCACGACAAACCGCGCTCTTCTAAAGTGGGATAAAACCGCAACCCAACTCAGCCAATTACTTTCCTCTATCCACACCCTTGGCTACAAAGCTGCACCATTCGAGGCGGACAAGCAAGAAGCCGCTTATCACGCTACAATGAAGCAATACCTCTACCGATTGGGTATTGCTGGCCTTGCGACCATGCAAGTGATGATGCTGGCAGTAGCACTGTATCTCGAAGTCTTTGGTAATCTAGAGCCGGAGTTTAAAAGCTACTTTCGTTGGGTTAGCCTGATTTTCGCAACGCCCGTGCTTCTCTACTCGGCTTTACCGTTCTATATCAATGCTTGGCGAAGCATCAAAGGGCGAACACTTGGTATGGACGTCCCAGTGTCTATCGCTCTGATATTCGCTTATGTGGCGAGTTTGGTCGCGACAGTCACAGAGCAAGGGGAAGTATTCTTCGAGTCTATCTCGATGTTCACTTTCTTCTTGCTGATTGGCCGTTATCTAGAGATGCGCGCGCGAAGAAAAGCGGCCGCCGCAAGCGGGAACCTTCTAAAACTCATTCCAGCCATTGCCAATAAACTCAATGGCGAACAAGTTCCTGTTAAGTCATTGCAAATTGGTGACCAAATCAAGGTGCTACCAGGGGAGCACATTCCAGCGGATGGCGTCGTGCTTAATGGCCGTATTCATATCGATGAATCTATGCTAACAGGTGAATCTCTACCCGTCGTAAAAGGCAAGGACGACTTTGTCTACGCTGGCACGCTTAATGGCGACGAAGCCTTTGACCTAGAAGTTAGGTCAACCAAAGCAGACTCAATGATTTCCAGTATTGTTCGACTGCAAGATGAAGCTCAGTTAAGCAAACCGAAGATTGCCGAAATTGCCGACATCGTCGCGCGTTACTTCGTCGCTATCATACTTGTAATTGCGGCAGGCACTTGGTTCTTCTGGCATCAAACGGAACCTGATGATGCGTTTTGGATCATGTTATCAGTGCTGGTTGCCACCTGCCCTTGCGCGCTATCTTTGGCTACGCCAACCGCAATTACTTGCTCGAGTTCAAGAATGGGGACGTTAGGTATCCTGTCCCGACGCGGACACGTATTCGAAACCTTATGTAAAGTGAACCATCTCGTTGTCGACAAGACGGGTACTCTCACGCACGGTGACATTGAAATAGCTCGTACGCACGCGTTTGGTGATCAATCACAAGAAGATCTCCTTAGCATCGCAGCATCGCTAGAGAGTCACGCCAACCACCCTATCGCTCGCGCGTTCAAACCCTATCTGAACCATTCAGTTATGGTGACAGATGTAGAAAACGTTATCGGCTCAGGTTTGCAAGGCGTCATTGGCGAGAAACTGGTTAAAATTGGCAACGCTCAGTACGTATTAGGACGTGACGATACTGCTCTAAACAGCGTTTATATGTCGATAGATGGTCAGCATGTGGCGACATTCGAGTATCGCGATCCAATTCGTAAAGAAGCGGTGGAGTTCATTAACAAGATGCGTGAAGCTGCTGTGAAAACAACACTACTGACTGGTGACACGCGCTCGAACGCTGAGCCGGTTGCGAAAGAAGTCGGTATTGATGATGTTATCGCCAGCGCGTCACCCAGCGATAAGCTAAATTATCTCAAATCCCTTGATTCTGATGACATCACTATGATGATTGGGGATGGCATTAATGATGCCCCAACGCTTGCCGGTGCGCATCTGTCTATTGCCATGGGTGGTGGCACTGATGTGGCTAAAGCTTCTGCTGATCTTGTTCTACTTGGTGATAGGTTAGATAAAATACTGACCGCTCGCGAGCTCGCGTTAAGAACTCGCAAAATCATCAGAGAGAACTTAGCTTGGTCTTTAGGGTATAATGTTTTGATACTGCCATTAGCAGTTGCAGGCCTCGTCGCGCCTTATATTGCGGTTGTAGGCATGTCGGCAAGCTCGATCATTGTTGTTTCAAACTCACTGCGCTTGCTTAAAGAAGAAGGTAAGTAACATGGAAAGCATCTATATCCTCATTCCCATCGCCATTGTTTTGGTGTGTGTGGCGGTCGCCATCTTCCTATGGGCCGTGAAAAGTGAACAATTTGAAGACCTAGAACGTCAGGGGCACAATATTTTGTTTGACGAGGACACAGAGCAAAAAGCACAGGCAAAACAAACAGGCCACAAGCCTAAACAGGAAGAATCGCGTGAACCTTGACCTAATCGGTGCTTTTACCATCGGCCTTTTAGGCGCCGGCCACTGCATGGGAATGTGCGGTGGCATCGCATCCCTCCTTTCCATTGGACAATCGAATAAAAACCCCACGGGACTTATCATCAATTACAACCTTGGTCGTTTGCTAAGTTACACGTTGATCGGTAGTGTTGTGGGTGGAACGATTGCAGGGATTGCATCGCTTTCCCAGTTCAATCAATCGCTTGCGTTTGTTCGTATCATCGCCGCACTCTTTATGGTGTTACTCGCATTCTATGTGGGTCGATGGTGGAATGGTTTGCTCAAGGTTGAAGCTCTGGGTCAGTCGTTATGGAAGCGTATCTCACCTCTCGCCAATACACTATTGCCACTGAAACACAGTTCTCATGCTATACCGTTTGGTTTCTTATGGGGCTGGTTGCCATGCGGCCTTGTCTACTCGGTATTAACCTGGGCGGCTGTATCTGGAAGTGCTTTAGGCGGCGCAGCCACTATGTTGGCGTTTGGTCTTGGTACCCTCCCCGCTATGTTGCTTGTAGGCACGAGCGCTACAAAATTAAAATCCCTGCAAAATTCACTCATTTTCCGCAACATCGCCGCAGTTTCGATACTCGTTTATGGGCTATACACAGGTTACGAGTCGGTGATGATTTTTAGCGCAAACTAATAGATGATTGTTTTATCATTGATTTTTTAGCTACCCTTTGGGGGTAATGAATGATAAAATCTTGATGTACATCAAATAGTGAAAGGTTGTTATGATTTCTGAAAAGCCTGTAGCAAAACGTGTTCAGTCTGGCGGCTGTGCGATTCATTGCCAAGATTGCAGCATTAGTCAGCTCTGTATCCCCTTTACTCTCAACGAATCTGAGCTTGATCAACTAGACCAAATTATTGAGCGTAAAAAGCCAATCCAAAAAGGCCAAGAGCTATTCAAAGCAGGTGACGAATTAAAGTCTCTTTACGCTATTCGCTCAGGGACAATTAAAAGTTACACCATTACCGAGCAAGGCGATGAGCAGATCACTGCTTTCCACCTAGCTGGCGATCTAGTAGGGTTCGATGCCATTACTGGTGATGAACACCCTAGCTTTGCACAAGCGCTTGAAACTTCAATGGTATGCGAAATTCCTTACGAAATTCTCGATGACCTTTCAGGCAAAATGCCAAAGCTTCGTCAGCAAATTATGCGTTTGATGTCGAATGAAATCAAAGGCGATCAAGAGATGATCCTACTGCTGTCAAAAAAGAACGCTGAAGAGCGTCTTGCCGCTTTCCTATACAACCTATCAACGCGTTTCTCACAACGTGGCTTCAGCCCTCGCGAGTTCCGTCTGACAATGACTCGCGGTGATATCGGTAACTATTTAGGTCTAACTGTCGAAACCATTAGTCGCCTACTTGGCCGCTTCCAAAAAGCGGAAGTGCTAAGTGTTAAAGGCAAATATATCACTATCATCGACCATGATGCGCTGATGGAAATGGCTGGCGTTTCAAAAGAATAAACGTATCTAACTTGACGTTTTTGCAACCTTTCCAAAGTGGCTCTACAATGAGCCACTTCAAATTTTCTTCTCTTCAAAATCCAATTTTTCTAAAAAAATTCATAGATTTGCGCTAAAGTGTTTATAGGTAATGACCCAATTAGGTAGGGAGTATCTATGAGCATCTACAGTAAAATCCTCGTCGTAGCGAATCTCAATAGCGATGAGCAGCCTGCCCTTGCTCGTGCGGTTCAACTTGCTAAGAAGAGCAAATCCAGGAGCCACATCCGTTTCTTCTTATCTATCTACGATTTTTCTTACGACATGACGTCCATGCTGTCACACGAAGAGCGTGATGCAATGCGGCGTGGTGTGATACACCAACGAGAAGAATGGATGAGAAGTGTCGCCAAACCTTTCCTCGATGACAGCTTCGATTTCGACGTTAATGTCATTTGGCATAACAGGCCTTATGTCGCGATCGTGGAGGAAGTCTTTGAGGGGCAGCACGACATTGTCATTAAAGCCACTCGCAAGCACGATATTCTTGAATCAGTTATCTTCACTCCAACGGATTGGCACTTATTGCGCAAGTGTCCGGTGCCAGTATTGTTGGTGAAAAACGCTGACTGGCCAGATAAAGCTAACATTGTTGCGTCGGTCCACGTAGGTTCAGAAAACCCGACTCACATTGATTTAAACGACTGTATGGTCAAGCAGCTGGATAGCTTAACGGAACGTTTGGACGCAACCGGCTATCTTGTTAACGCCTACCCTGTTACTCCAGCAAACATCACTATCGAACTCCCAGAGTTTGACCCTGCAACCTATACTGATGCTGTTCGTGGCCACCACCTAACGGCTATGAAAGCACTACGTCAAAAACATGGTTACGCGGAAGAACAAACTATCGTAGAGCAAGGTCTACCTGAAGACATCATTCCAGATGTAGCTCGCCAGCTTGATGCCGGCATGGTGATTCTAGGTACTACCGGACGTACTGGTTTGTCGGCAGTGTTTATTGGTAACACAGCTGAGCACGTGATTGATAAGATTAATTGTGACGTATTGGCGCTCAAACCCGAGGGGTATATTAGCCCTTTAGACCCGAAGCAGCCAGAATAACGAATACCAATAAATAGATAGGTAGATAGTAAAACGCCCCTCTTAGTGAGGGGCGTTTTTTTAACTCTTAAACGTTAGTAACATCAATAAACATCGACTCATCAATGTTCGTCGACGATACTGTCGCTTCACTGAACTCGTACTCTTCTCTGTTACCTTCACGATCGAGTGGTAGGTTAACAAAGTCAAACAGTTCACGGTCAGCTAACTGACTAGGGCTTACGTTTTGAATAGATTTGAAGATAGCTTCAACACGACCCGGTGTTTTCTTATCCCAATCTATCAACATCGCTTTAATCGATTGACGTTGTAGGTTCTCTTGAGAACCACACAAGTTACAAGGAATAATTGGGAACTCTTTGTGCTCTGCGTATTTGATCAGATCTTTTTCACGGCAGTACGTCAGCGGGCGAATAACCACGTTACGGCCATCGTCTGAACGAAGCTTAGGAGGCATTGCTTTTAAGCGCGAACCATGGAACATGTTCAGGAACATGGTTTCCACAATGTCATCAAGGTGATGACCAAGGGCGATTTTGGTTGCACCAATTTTCTCAGCGAACGAGTACAAGGTACCACGGCGAAGACGAGAGCAAAGACCACAGGTCGTTTTACCTTCAGGAATTTTCTCTTTTACAACTGAATAAGTGTCTTTATCTACGATGTAATAAGGAATGTTCAGCGTTTCAAAGTAATCCGGCAGAATGTGCTCAGGGAAGCCTGGCTGTTTCTGATCAAGGTTAACCGCAACCACATCAAACTTAATCGGTGCCGCTTTTTGTAGATTCAATAGGATATCCAGCATCGCGAATGAATCTTTACCACCACTAATACAAGCCATCACTACATCATTTTCTTCAATCATGTTGTAGTCGATAATTGCATTGCCAACATTTCTTCTAAGTCGCTTTTGAAGTTTGTTGAACTCTAAGGTTTCTTTTCTTGTATCTGTCTGGTTCATCACGTGCTCTCACATTGCCGACAAGGTCGACGATAGGATTTCCTACTGGGAATAATCTGGGGCGTGGATTATACGAGCTTTTTGATAAAGATTAAATGGTTGTTTGACTCCCTTTCGCTTGGGAGTCAAACATATTAGTCAGATGCGGAGGGTTATTTAGCGCCAGGAAGATAAGGAAGGATACGAACTGTCTCACCAGGTAGAGTCATATAACCGCCCTCGCCGATGTCACTCAAACGCACCTGAGCTTTGCCTTTGTCCAATGCGACTGAATCGCCATTCGAATACGAAATTACGCCTTCCATGTCAGGTGCAAATTCAAGCGTAATGCCTTCAACATCCGGTGTGAACCAGCCAGCAAACATACCACCTAAATCTTCTAGCATCACTTGCATTTGCGGGAGTAGTTTTTCAACTTCAGCATAGGTCACTTTGCCAGACATTGGTTCGGTCGTCATGACTACCATAGAGAAGTCACAGCGTCGGTCTTTAGGTGTATGTACAAACACCAAAGGATTCGCTGACTTAAGGTTGTTATCTAGCGGCACAATGAGTTCATTAATTGGACTCGCTGGTAATTCTTCATAATGCTCTTCTTTTTCCATCCAAGCTTTTTCGATAGGACACAAGGTTTTTGAGTCGGCATCGACAAAGAAGAAACCCACTTTGACATCTTCATGGCCTTCTTTCGCGTTATTTTTCATTTGCGAAAACAATTTGGAATAAGTGAACATGTACTCTTGAGCAAGAGTGGGAACCGCAAACGTCGCTGCGGCAAAACCTACAAGGGCTAATTTTACTACTTTCATATCTAATTCTTTGATTATTATTGTCTTGTCCAGAACTCGTCATTATGTCGAATCATGGCTTGCAGGTCTTTGACGTATGCCTCACCTCGCTCCGAATAACGCAATAGTCCGTTGGTAAGTTCAAGTGCTGTCGCTTCGGATAGTAAATCTTCACCCCTATCCCGAATGCCGGCGCGAATGTCTCTTAGGTCTTGATAAGCTCTGTTACGATTCACATTCATGAAATAACCATGAATGGATTGTTGCGGAGAGCTAAACTTAGCGACTTCATGTGACATGCCTTCACTACGTTTGAGCGGAACTAACCCACACCCCTGCGTATAGCACCATTGACCAAAGTAATTGTTGGCTTCATTGGCAAAGCGTGATGTGCCCCATGCAGACTCATTAGCTGCTTGCGTGAGTACTAATGCCTCTGGAAGTACATCCACTCTTTCGAGCATCGCCTCTATCCACTCATAGTCTACGGTCGTCGGCTCTAATGAATACAGTCTCCCCAGTCGCTTGGCTGTTGACTCTTGCTCACTACTAAGAGATTGTTCGTCAAGCGCCTGTTTGATACTTAGTAGTCGTCTCCGTTCTTTCTCAACACGGGCATTTTCAATAACAACCCCCGGTCTCAAATAATCGAAGAAGGTCTGTTTTTTCAGTATGGTGTCTGAAATACTCGCTAAATCCGGCTTCTCGTCAGCGATGGCTGGCAAAATGATCCCTAGGTCTTCATTGTCATCAGAGGACTTTTCAGAAAGGAACAAAAAAGCGCTCCCGGTCAGGAGCGCAGCAAGAGAAATAAATTTATGCGAACTACGCATCAAATACCTCAGGGTTCTTATTTGGCTTGTCTTGATCTTTAGGCGGTGTGCTGTCGTCGTTATCGTTATTATCGTCACTGCGGTCATCTGAACCATTGTCTTCGGTCGCAACAATTTTCAGAGTGATTCCGAACATCTCTCGATACACAATCCCTTTAACATGGAAAAAGAACGGCAGCACGAAGATCAGGCCAATCCCGTAGAACATCGCACCAACGATGAACATAAGCATCAATAGCGTATAAATCCCAGCCAGAACGAATATCTTTTTATTCACAGCACGCAATGACAACAGCAAGGATTGCAGTGGTGGTACTTTTTTCTCACAAATAAGCAGCATTGATTGGCTAAATGCAAGCGACAGGTACATAGACAAGAATGGCAAGATCATGCTAACTAGGCCTTGAAGCATTAAACTGAACATGGTTGCAATAATCACTGGTACAGTGAACTGCAATCCTTTAGCAATATGTCTCGGCTTAGTTGTCAGACCGGCAGCATGGCTCATTGCCATAAGCGAAATGCCCGCATAAACCGGCGCACTTACCACTTCATAGCTAAAGTTAGCGACAAAAATAGCTTGGAAAATGCTTTGGTCTAGTAAGCTTGGATCCTGGAATGCTTGCAGGATAACCGCTGGGTTACCAAGCTGTAACTGCAGAGCGATATAGAAAATACCCACCTGCACAAGAATGAGGGCGACAATAGCTGGCGAGAAAGACAGAAAATGCTTAATGGTTTGCTGCCACGCTTCTTGGAATACAGCCCCGGCCTTGAGGTCATATTTTCCTGATAAAGCGCGCTCAATCGACCCACCTAAATTGAAGTCTCTTTCAAAATCGTTTTTCATATGTTTTCCAAGTGACACTCTATCGAGTTCATTTCTTCGTTGAAAAGGCTGCGACATTATAGCGGTAACGAGATTGTTTTATCACTGTTATCACCTTGCTTTTCAGTCTTTTTGGGTGATAATTAACCAATTGATAAGGCAAAATATTCAACTCGACACGCTCTAAACCTAGTATGGTAAATAATGTTTAGTTTTACCTGCAAAATTTTTTCGTTTCGGGATAAGAAAATGCTTTGATTTCACCCAATTGGTGATTATGATGCGCGCCTTAAATGTGTATAGCAACTGGCCGCTAAATTTTCGGCCGAGGTGGAGAAAAACAGACGTTGAACGCTAAACATTCAGAAGGAACACCAGTCGTACAGCTCGCTGGTGTGAGTAAAAGTTTCGATGGTAAGGAAATCATCGCAAATCTTAACTTAAACGTTAATCATGGTGAATTTCTCACTATTCTGGGCCCTTCGGGTTGCGGTAAGACCACAGTACTTAGAATGATCGCCGGTTTTGAAACCGTCGACAGTGGCAGACTCAACCTCGCTGGCCAAGATGTAACGGAAGTCCCTGCTGAACAGAGGCACGTAAATACTGTTTTCCAGAGCTATGCGCTATTCCCTCATATGACCGTTTTCGAAAACGTGGCATTTGGCTTGCGTATGCAAAAAGTACCAAACGCCGAAATTGAACCTCGTGTTCTTGAAGCATTGAAAATGGTTCGCCTAGAGAAAATGGCTCAGCGTAAACCACATCAACTTTCTGGTGGTCAGCAGCAACGTATTGCGATTGCTCGCGCTGTAGTGAACAAGCCAAAAGTTTTGCTTTTGGACGAGTCCCTGTCTGCACTTGACTACAAACTGCGTAAGCAAATGCAGATCGAGCTTAAGCAGCTTCAGCGCCAACTAGGAATTACCTTTATTTTCGTTACTCACGATCAGGAAGAAGCATTGTCGATGTCGGATCGCATTATCGTTATGCGTGATGGCGTGATCGAGCAAGACGGTTCACCTCGTGAGATCTACGAAGAGCCGAAAAACTTGTTCGTTGCTCGCTTCATTGGTGAGATCAACGTATTTAACGCAACCGCGATTGATCGCATTGACGACAAACGTATCAATGCGGAAATCGAAGGCCAGAAGAGCATTGTTTACTACGACAAAGCGTTTGAATCTGGCGAAAAGCTTCAAGTATTGCTTCGCCCAGAAGATTTGCGTATCGAAGAGATCAAAGAGTCAGAAAATAAAGGCATCGTTGGTCACGTAGCAGAACGCACCTATAAAGGTATGACGCTAGATTCCGTCGTAGAACTTGAGTCTGGTATGCGTGTAATGGTAAGCGAATTCTTTAACGAAGACGATCCAGATGTCGACCACTCGCTAGGTCAAAAGGTTGCCGTTACTTGGGTTGAAAGCTGGGAAGTGGTGCTAAAAGATGAGCAAGAAGTTTAATCTACAGAACGCCATTATCACTCTGATTGTCGGCTGGTTAGTACTATTCGTACTGATCCCAAATGTGATGATCATTGGTACTAGCTTCCTAACTCGAGACGAAGCTAACCTGATTGAAATGACGTTCACACTCGAGAACTACGTACGACTACTCGACCCTCTATACGCTAAGGTCTTGTTCCACTCGTTCTACATGGCGATCGTGGCAACCTTTATCTGTTTGGTGGTTGGCTACCCATTCGCGTATATCGTAGCGAAGATGCCAGAAAAATGGCGTCCATTTATGCTGTTTTTGGTGATAGTGCCGTTTTGGACTAACTCGCTAATCCGTACCTATGGTTTGAAGATTGTCCTAGGTACCCAAGGTATCTTAAATAAGAGTTTAATCGCCTTGGACATTATCGATAAGCCTTTACGCATTATGTACACCGAGACAGCAGTAATGATCGGTCTGGTTTATATTTTGTTGCCATTCATGATTCTGCCTCTCTACTCTGCGATTGAGAAATTGGACGGTACATACATCGAGGCTGCGCGCGATCTTGGTGCTAACAAATGGCAAACGCTAACGAGAGTTATTTTGCCATTGACCATGCCGGGTATCATCGGTGGCTGTCTGCTTGTACTGCTGCCTGCATTAGGTATGTTCTACATCGCTGACCTGCTAGGCGGAGCGAAGAACCTTCTGATTGGTAACGTGATTAAGAGTCAAATATTGAATGCTCGTGACTGGCCGTTTGGCGCAGCGACGAGTATCGCCCTCACCGCTGCAATGGCAGTGATGTTGTATGCCTACTACCGTGCAGGCAAGCTCTTAAACCGTAAAGTGGAGCTCGAATAATGGGACGCGCTGTAAGATTTAGTTTTATGACGGTAGTGTACGCGTTCTTGTATCTACCGATCATTGTTTTGATCGCTAACTCATTCAATGCCAACAAATTTGGCATGAAATGGGGTGGCTTTACGACCAAGTGGTATGACGCCCTGGTTAATAACGACAGCTTGATGCAAGCCGCTTGGCATTCGCTCAATGTCGCTGTTTTTTCGGCAACCGCTGCAACCATTATTGGTAGTTTAACCGCGGTTGCACTGTTCCGTTACCAATTTAAAGGTAAAGGCGCAGTGAGTGGACTACTCTTTATTGTAATGATGTCACCAGACATTGTGATGGCAATTTCGCTGTTAGCCATTTTCTTAGTACTTGGTGCGCAACTCGGTTTCTTTAGTTTGCTGATTGCACACATTACATTCTGTTTGCCTTTCGTGGTTGTGACTGTGTATAGCCGCCTGAAAGGCTTCGATGTAAAAATGCTTGAAGCTGCAAAGGATCTTGGCGCAGGTGAATGGACTATTCTTAAGCAAATCATCTTGCCACTGGCTAAACCGGCAGTCGCTGCAGGTTGGTTATTGTCATTCACTCTCTCACTCGATGATGTGATTGTGAGCTCGTTTGTGACAGGCCCGACGTACGAGATTTTGCCTCTAAAGATTTATTCAATGGTTAAAGTCGGCATTTCACCTGAGGTGAACGCCCTTGCAACCATTATGCTAATCGTCTCTCTTATCTTGGTTGTGACCTCACAGCTTCTGGCAAGAGAAAAGGTTAAGTAAACCGCTATTTTACTACTGGAGCAGAATGGCGTGGTCATTCTGCTCTTTTTTTATCTATGCCATAAAGGCAGCGTTTGTTTTGGAGCTAACGTCAATGAAAAAATGGGCTACTTTTCTAGCTGGTAGTGCATGTGCACTCTCTCTTCTATCTGGAGCAGCTAGTGCAAAAGAAGACAAAGAATTGGTATTTATGAACTGGGGGCCTTACATCAACAGTAACCTCCTAGAGCAATTTACTAAAGAGACTGGCATCAAGGTCATCTACTCAACGTATGAGTCGAACGAAACCTTGTATGCAAAGCTAAAAACGCACAATAAAGGCTATGATCTTGTCGTTCCATCGACCTACTTCGTAGCGAAAATGCGCGATGAAGGTATGCTACAAAAAATCGATAAGTCAAAGCTATCGAACTTTAGCAACCTTGATGCAAACTACCTAGATAAGCCATACGATCCAAACAACGACTACTCTATCCCACACGTAGTGGCGATTACAGGTCTAGCCGTAAACACAGACATGTATGATCCTGAAGAGTTTACAAGCTGGGCGGATTTGTGGAAGCCAGAGCTTGAAGGCCAGCTAATGATGATGGATGACACTCGTGAAGTGTTCCACATCGCGCTACGTAAATTAGGCTACTCTGGTAACACAACAGACAAAGCTCAGATCGACGAAGCTTACGCAGAACTGCAAAAACTCATGCCAAACGTATTGGTGTTCAACTCAGACAACCCTGGTGCACCGTACATGTCTGGTGAAGTGGGCCTAGGTATGCTCTGGAACGGCTCAGCAGCTGCAGCACAAAATGAAGGTCTACCAATTAAGCTTATTTTCCCGAAAGAAGGCGGCATTGGTTGGGTAGATAACTTCGCGATTAGCTCAGGCGCGAAAAACGTTGAAGCAGCACACAAGATGATCGACTTTTTGCTTCGCCCTGAAATCGCAGAGCAAATCTCTCGCGATACGGGTTACCTAACAGCGGTAAAAGCGTCAAACGAGAAGTTTAAAGACAGCCCTGCACTATTCCCGTCTCAAGAAGATTTGGATCGTGTAGAGTGGCAAGATGCGGTTGGTGACAGCACAGTAATTTATGAAGATTACTTCCTAAAATTAAAAGCTGGTCAGTAATTCTAATTTATGTGTATTAAAAAGGTGGCAAATGCCACCTTTTTCTATAACTTAGCGTCTATATCCTTCTAAACGTTTAATTTTTGTAAATTCCGACATAGAGTAATCAATGATTGGCTGATATAATGTTGTGATGCACATCAAATAATGATGGCGTGCAAAGTAGTGTGGGAAACCCTACTTTCCCATATCGTCATGTCTCTTAGAGACTCTTTGTTTACCAATACAAACGGAAAAGTAATGAAAAGCAAATTGTATGCAGGCGCACTATGTGCGGCGACTCTCTTCACTACCCCGGCGTTTGCAGCCAACGAAGAACTTTACTTCTACAACTGGTCTGAATACATTCCTAGCGAAGTACTGGAAGACTTTACTAAAGAAACTGGCATTAAAGTCATCTACTCTACTTACGAATCTAATGAGAGCATGTATGCGAAATTGAAAACGCAAGGCTCTGGTTACGATCTCGTGGTTCCTTCTACTTACTTCGTATCTAAGATGCGTAAAGAAGGCATGCTTCAAGAGATAGACAAAGAAAAGCTAGCTCATTATCAAGATCTAGATCCTAACTATCTAGACAAGCCTTTTGACCCAGACAACAAATTCTCTATTCCTTATATCTGGGGTGCAACGGGCATTGGTATCAATACCGATATGCTTGATCGCTCTGCCGTAAGCTCTTGGGGTGATTTGTGGGACCCTCAGTGGGACGGTCAGTTAATGATGATGGACGACTCACGTGAAGTATTCCACATTGCACTCACTAAGCTTGGTTACTCACCAAACACGACGAATCCAGATGAAATAAAAGCGGCGTACGAAGAGCTTAGAAAGTTAGTGCCTAATGTACTGGTATTTAACTCAGACTTCCCTGCAAACCCTTACCTAGCGGGTGAAGTTTCACTTGGTATGCTTTGGAATGGTTCAGCGTACATGGCTCGCCAAGAAGGCGCTTCTATCGATATCGTATGGCCTGAAAAAGGCACGATTTTCTGGATGGATAGCCTAGCAATCCCATCTGGTGCGAAGAACACAGAAGCTGCTCATAAGATGATTGACTTCCTACTTCGTCCAGAAAATGCAGCGAAAATTGCGGTTGAGATCGGTTACCCAACACCGGTTAAAACGGCTTACCCATTACTTCCGAAAGAATTCGCCGAAGATCCAAATGTATTCCCACCACAAGAAGTGATGGACTCAGGTACGTGGCAAGACGAAGTTGGTGAAGCTGGCGCGCTTTACGAAGAATACTTCCAGAAGCTAAAAGTCGATAACTAATTTTAGTGTTGACCTAAAAACAAAGCCCTCCTTTGGAGGGCTTTGTTGTATCTAGTCTTCCTAAACGTCTCATCCCCTTGAAAAAGGGGTTCTTCTATCGCGCGCTTAGCCTACTTCAATGATTGTTACCACCCAGCGCGCTTCAGGAGATACTCGATTTCTCGAGGATGACGGAATGTTGGTATGGCATAATACACAACAGGCAATACGTAATAGGTATAGCTTTAAGCAGTATTACCTTGAGTCTGCAACTCCAAAATCTCTTTGACTAACTTAGGCACTTCAATACTCGCCTTACCATAGCGCTTTTCTTCGAACTCACTCTGCACTGCGCTAGGCTCTAGGTTAATCTCAATAGTATGAGCACCATGCATTTTAGCGTCATGGACAAAACCTGCTGCCGGATACACCACGCCCGAGGTGCCAATTGAGATGAAAAGATCGGCTTTCTCAATGGCAGCATAAATGTCGCCCATTCGAAGTGGCATCTCACCAAACCATACTATATGAGGTCTCATTTGCGACGGAATTTGGCAGCAATGGCATAAATCTCCAGTCAGGATATCTTCTTTGGTATCGATAACTTGGCCTGACTCTTCGCAGCGCGCTTTCAACAGCTCGCCGTGCATATGAATGATATTTTCGCTTCCGCCACGCTCATGAAGGTTATCAATATTTTGTGTAATGACGGTAACACTGCCCTCTAACTCTTGCTCAAGATTACCTAGCGCAATATGTGCAGCATTGGGCAAGATATCGTCATGCTGGAGTTTGCGACGACGTTGATTGTAGAAGTTTTGGACAAGTTCTGGGTTACGAACAAAACCCTCGGGTGTAGCCACGTCTTCTATTCGGTGGTTTTCCCAAAGCCCGTCTTGTGCTCGGAACGTTTGAATACCTGACTCAGCAGAAATACCCGCACCGGTCAAAACAACGACATTTTTATAGGGAAACTTCATAGACCTTCCTTGTGCTGACTTATTGTTGTACCAATAAGAGTATCATGGAACGAATAACAGCAATAGTTTTAGGGATTAGACCATGGTCTAATCCCTACTATATTTCAGTGAGTTACGAAGCTAATCGAGCATTTAGTCCTCGTTTGTTGACGAGATCTTATGAATCGCTAAATCTGCACCTTTATATTCATCTTCTTCAGAAAGACGCAAACCCGTGATTTTATCAAGAATGCCATACACCAAACCGGCACCGATTAGCGCAATGACGATACCCGCCGCGGTTCCAACCACCTGAGAAGCGAAGCTAACGCCCCCCAAACCACCCAGTGCTTGCTGACCAAAAATACCGGCAGCGATACCACCCCAAGCGCCACACAAACCGTGCAGCGGCCATACGCCTAACACATCATCAATCTGCGTTTTATTCTGTAAATAAGTAAATACCCAAACAAACAGAGCACCGGCAACACCGCCAGTAATGAGGGCGCCAATAGGATGCATTAGGTCAGAACCGGCACAAACTGCAACCAAACCTGCTAGAGGTCCATTATGAATAAAGCCTGGGTCATTTTTCCCGGCAAACAGAGAAGCTAAGATGCCGCCTACCATCGCCATTAGTGAATTCATTGCGACTAAACCGCTAATACCCTCTAGAGTTTGTGCTGACATTACGTTAAAACCAAACCAACCAACACTTAAAATCCAGGCACCGAGCGCTAAGAAAGGAATATTAGAAGGAGCAAAGTTGGTGTGTTTACCAGCACGAATACGCCCTTTTCTCATCCCTAGGAAAATCACGGCAACTAACGCAATCCAGCCCCCAACACCGTGAACAACGACTGAGCCTGCGAAGTCATGAAAGCCAGCACCAAAGCTCACTTCTAACAGACTTTGAAACCCAAAATTGCCATTCCAAATCATGCCCTCAAACAGCGGATAAACAACACCCACCGTGAAAAAAGTTGCCAGCAACACTGGGTAGAACCGAGCGCGTTCCGCTATACCACCAGAGACAATGGCGGGGATCGCTGCTGCGAATGTAAGTAAGAAGAAAAACTTCACTAATTCATAGCCATTGCCCGTCGACAAGGTTTCCGCATCCGCAAAAAACGTACCGCCATAAGCAACCCAATAGCCGATAAAGAAATAAGCAATGGCCGAGACACCAAAATCTGCCAAGATTTTCACCAAGGCATTCACTTGGTTTTTATGCCTTACCGTCCCCACCTCAAGAAATGCAAACCCAGCGTGCATTAAGAACACCATAATGGCACCCAATAGTAAGAAAAGCGTATCTGAACTCTGAGTGAGTGTTTGTACTGCACCATGTACGTGCTCTACAGAGGGGGTCATAAGTCGATTACTCCTTTATCATTTAGTACTGGCACGCACCAAAAGCGTGCTACATCGTATTGCTTCACACCAATTTGGTGAGCGCAATTTTTACTGAACGACAGTTAGAGCAAAGAACGTTCCAAGTTAATAGGAACAATATAATTTAGTATAACCTAATGAATTTAAAGGAATTATAATTCATAAGGTTTTCTAAGACTGCTACGCCACACGGCTTAAATGCACCATATAAGGGATAGCGCACCAATTTGGCGTGCACTGTAATGTTGCATTTATGTTGCTGACTCTCATCTAAGAAGATAAAAAAAGGGTTGTAGTCTAACTACAACCCTTCTCGATATACCCACCAAATCTTATGGCAGATGTTTGATTGGCTCAGCACTTTCTCCAAACGTCATCGGTATGTTTTGCTTAAGTTTGTTCATGCCAGCAAACATACGAATGATCCAGACCACAATCGCAACCGATGCGAACAGCATACCTACATAAGGGATGAAGTTAGCAATCTGGTCGAGCCAAGTTGCCTGATACCAATAATGCGTTACGCCTTTAAGCAAGCCATTGGAGGTTGCTACAGTGACAATTAACACAACAAAGAAGGTCAGGTTGAGAAAGAAGGTTCTGATCAACCCATAATAGTGAGAATTAACCACATCACTATCCTCTCCTTTGTCCAAGCGATAGCCCGCATAGACTATAGCGATAACGCCTGAGATTAATAGCGTAAAAGGCGTAAAGAGGCTAAGAATGTAAGCTATCCAAATACCTTTGTGTTGTTGGTGCATATTCTTGATCTCTCCCTTAACTCATATCGCTGCGTGTTTTAGCATCGCTAGGTGGTGATTTTTCTGGTTCAGGTGTTGGGTTATCGAGCTCGTGTTTGACTTCCTCATACCAAAGGTCGTGATGCTCCTTAGCCCACGTTTCGTCAACTTCACCTGTCACCATACCTTCCAAGGCCCCTTCCATACCGAACAAGCCGATATAAATATGGAAAATGAAACCACAGATCAGGATCAATGCCGCCAGCATATGGATAAGGTTTGACCATTCCATATCACGACGTGTTTGACCGAAGATTGGAAAATCGAGGATAAGACCACTTGCCGCAACGACAGCACCAACAATGATCAACATCCAGAACAGAACTTTCTCACCCGCATTAGAGAACCCCGCCGATGGATGACTGCCCTTATGCTTACCGGCCATGCCGCCTAACTTCATAAACCACTGCACATCCACTTTTGTGAAAATAGATTTACTCCACCACTTAATAAGCAGTGCTACTAGGAGGACAAGGAACATAGGGCCCATATAGTTGTGGTACTGTTTCGCCAAATAGACGGTCCAGCCCCACAAGTCTGTCGGGACGTAAGGCTTCATAAAGTGCTTGCCATAAACCAGCATAAGACCACTGAAGGCCAGCGTTAAAAATACAAACGCCATACTCCAGTGGAGAGCTCGATCCATTCGACTCCATCGTTGCAGTTTTCTGCCCGTTCTGGCGCCAGAGAGTTTCATCGGACCGCCAATGAAATACGCTAACATCACAAGGGTAATACTACCAAAGATGGCGACCGCGCCAGCCGGAGACATCCACTTCTCTTTTAAGATGTACCACGTTTCACCAGGTGTACTGATTAACACACCGTGTTCAGGAGACGCAGAGGTGGTTGTCCCCTCTACCCCTTCTTTCACCATGCGCCAATAGTCAGCACCAGCAAGCTGTGTCATCTCACCTTGAACAACTTTATTGCTCTTACTTTCTTCAGCATGTACGCCAAACGACATCACAAGAACCACTGCTGCCAACACTGGCAGCAGTAATTGGAAGACAGAGCCAAGCAAACCTTGTTGTTTAGACAAAATAGCCATTGCTCTCTCCATTAGCTTTTAGTCGCGTCGTAAGCTAGGTCGTTGCCATCGGTCCAGCCCGCATCTTTCGCACCGCGTTCCACAACACGTTGACGGAAGATATCTGAAACTTTCGCTGCATCACCCGCCAGTAGCGCTTTGGTTGAACAAAGTTCAGCACACATTGGCAGCTTGCCTTCAGCAATACGGTTTGCACCGTACTTAGCACGCTCTTCCTCTGAATTATCTTCCGTTTCAGGGCCGCCAGCACAGAAAGTACATTTGTCCATTTTTCCGCGCTCACCAAAAGCGGCTTGTTTCGGAAACTGAGGTGCGCCAAATGGGCAAGCAAACAGACAGTAGCCACAACCAATGCATAGATCTTTGTTGTGAAGTACGATGCCATCTTCTGTACGCTCGAAACAGTCTGCAGGACATACCGCCATACAAGGTGCGTCGGTACAGTGCATACACGCCACTGAAATCGAGTTTTCGCCCGGAAGACCATCATTTAACGTAACCACGCGACGACGCTGAATACCCCATTGAAGTGCGTCGTCATTTTCGTTTTTACATGCGGTGACACAGCCGTTACATTCAATACAACGTTTGGTGTCACATAGGAATTTCATATTAGCCATTAGGTGACTCCTTACGCTTTCTTAATGTTACAGAGAGTGACTTTGGTTTCCTGCATCTGAGTCACTGGGTCATAACCATAGGTGGTCGCTGTGTTAGCCGCTTCACCAATGACGTAAGGCACGGTACCTTCTGGGTATTTGTTCGTTAGGTCCTCTCCTTGGAACTTACCGCCGAAGTGGAATGGTATAAACGCCAGACCCGGTTTCACGCGAGGTGTCACCATGGCTTTCACCTTAATGCGCCCTTTCTCTGCACCTTCAACCCACACCATGTCTCCGTCTTTGAAACCGATGTCATTAGCGTCTTTCGGGTTCACCTCAACAAACATCTCGCGTTGAAGCTCTGCCAACCATGGGTTAGAACGTGTTTCTTCACCACCACCTTCGTATTCAACCAAGCGGCCAGACGTCAGAACAATTGGGTACTCGCCAGATACGTCTTTGTCTTGTATCGATTTGTACATGGTCGGCAGACGATAAATGGATTCGCTGTCATCCCACGTTGGGTAATCAGCAACCAGATCTCGTCTTGGTGTGTAAAGTGGCTCACGGTGCAGTGGCACGCGATCCGGGAATGTCCATACAATGGCACGCGCTTTTGCGTTACCGAAAGGCATACACCCATGCTTAATAGCAACGCGCTGGATACCGCCTGACAAGTCGGTCTTCCAGTTCTTACCTTCCGCTGCCGCTTTTTCCTCTTCGGTGAGGTCATTCCACCAACCTAACTGCTTGATCAGCTTGTCGGTAAATTCTGGATAGCCATCTTCAAGTTCACACCCCAGTGAATAGCTATCTTCAGCCAATAAGTTATTGCCCTCAAACTCAACACCAAAACGAGCACGGAAGTTACCACCACCATCGGCAACGGCTTTCGACGTATCGTAAAGGATATGGGTACCTGGGTGTTTCATCTCTGGTGTACCCCAGCATGGCCAAGGCAGTCCGTAAGTTTCGCCATTAATCGGGCCGCCTTCTGCTACCAATGAGGTTTTATGGAAGGTGTGCCAATTTTGCTGGTGCGCTTTGATGCGCTCTGGACTCTGGCCTGTGTAGCCAATCGTCCACATCCCTTTGTTGAACTCTCGAGTAATGTCTTCGATGTTTGGCTGATTATTCTCAACGGCAACGTTTTTGAATAACTCTTTCTCGAAACCAAGTTTCTTGGTGAGAAGGTACATGATCTCATGGTCAGGCTTAGAGTCGAAGAGTGGTTCGATAACCTTGTCACGCCATTGAAGCGAGCGGTTCGAGGCAGTCACAGAACCATAAGTTTCAAACTGGGTGGTTGCTGGCAGCAGATAAACACCATCCGTACGGTTGTTCATTACCGCCGCGTGAGTTGGGTATGGATCGACAATCACCATCATGTCCAACTTCTGCATCGCTTTTTGCATCTCTACGCCACGGGTTTGCGAGTTCACCGCATGACCCCAGTAGAACATGGCACGAATGTTATCGTTTTGCTCGATGTTGTCTTTGTTTTCCAATACACCATCTATCCAACGGGACACAGGGATGCCCATGTTGTTCATTGGTTTTTTGCCACGATATTCATTTTGGTCAAAACGAGCTTTCACCCATTCGTAGTCCAAATCCCAGACTTTCGCCCAGTGTTTCCATGAGCCTTCTGCAAGGCCATAGTAGCCAGGTAGTGTGTGAGAAAGAACACCTAAGTCGGTTGCACCTTGTACGTTATCGTGACCACGGAAGATATTTGCACCACCGCCCGACTTACCAATGTTACCCAGAGCAAGCTCAAGTACACAGTAAGCGCGAGTATTGTTGTTACCCGTAGTATGCTGCGTACCACCCATACACCAAATGATGCTGCCTGGACGGTTTTCAGAAAGGATCTTCGCAGCTTTATAAACATCCGCTTCGCTAACGCCAGTCACGCGCTCAACTTCTTCTGGGTTCCATTTCGCCACTTCAGCACGGATTTCATCCATACCGTATACACGTTGGCGAATGAACTCTTGATCTTCCCACTTGTTGGCGAAGATGTGCCATAACAGACCCCAGATAAACGCAACGTCAGTACCCGGACGAAGTGAACAATAGTGATTTGCTTTTGCTGCTGTTCGCGTGCGACGAGGATCGGCCACCACTATTTGGCAACGGTTCTTCTCTTTAGCAATCAAAATATGCTGCATAGCTACCGGGTGCGCTTCAGCAGGGTTTGAACCAATGAACAGCATCGACTTACAGTTGTGCATGTCATTGAAAGAGTTGGTCATTGCACCATAACCCCAAGTGTTCGCAACACCGGATACTGTTGTAGAGTGACAGATACGCGCTTGGTGATCGACGTTATTGGTACCCCAAAGTGACGCCATTTTGCGGAACATATACGCTTGTTCGTTGCTGTGCTTTGCACTGCCCAGCCAGTAAACGGAATCTGGACCAGACTCTTTGCGGATCTCTAGAACTTTGTTGCCGATCTCTTCAATCGCATCTTCCCAGCTCAACTTCTTCCACTTGCCGCCTTCAAGTTTCATTGGGTACTTAAGACGACGCTCACCATGGCCATGCTCACGCAAGGCCGCGCCTTTCGCACAGTGACCACCAGCGTTAAATGGGTGATCAAAGGCTGGCTCCTGGCCAGTCCACACGCCATTTTGTACTTCGGCATAGATACCACAACCCACTGAACAGTGAGAACAGATAGTACGTTTGACTTCCGTTTTCGCGTCTGCCGGAACCGATTCGGCGTGTGCTTTTTTGATCATTCCTGGTGCGAACGCATAAGCACCTGCGGCTAAACCACCTGCCGCAATAGAAGAGTTACGCATAAATGCGCGACGGCTAAGTCCTAGCTTGTTTTCATTTTTGCTCACATTGTCGGAGCGTTTGGTTAGTTTCATGCTTTGCTCCTACAGTGTGTCGTAATAATCTTTAACATGCTGTGTTTCACGATAACCTGTTTTCTTCTCGTCATCGGATTTCACATCAACTAGCTCAGTGTTAGTTGCTGCATGTGCGGTACCTGAGATCACTGCGCCGGCGACTGCTGCTGTGGTCAAGCCCTTTAATAGGTTTCGACGATTTTCGTTAAATTCACTTTTATCGTCACGTTTGGTTTGTTTACTCATAGTTTGCTCCCTGAGTGGATACCTATCCGTTGTGATGGCATCTCTCGTTAGCTGACATTACTTAGTGGTTATATTTTTTACGTCTATTTTCATTTTCGTCTGCGTAGTGCCAGGGTTTTGCGCATAGCTCACCTGCTCTACATCGAAAAATGCTTGCATTAGTGCCGCGACAGACGGATAAAACTGAGCACTGGGTGCTGTTTCAATCTGACGGCACAAATCTGTGTACCAAGGAGACAGGTGGTGATTAAAGAATGCTTTCGCCTCTGTCTCTTTTTGTTGGTCAATAAGGTGCGCGAGTACCTCACACACCGCAGAAATATGATCTTCAGGCTCTTTAACCAACTCTTCACGCTCAAGGCCTAACAGACTCAGGTCATGACGAAGAACAGCCAACGGCTTATCCATCAATGAGCCTGTTAGATGCCATGACGCAAATGGAATCACCTCGCCTTTACCGATACCAATGAACAGATCTTGATATTCATCCTCCACAGCACTCACTTCTGCATTCTTTGCCGCCTCTGCGAGCCCTTCCCAAGCACTGGTCATTTGGTTAATGCCCGACTCAATTTCCAAAGTAGAAAGGAAATCAAGTAACTCGCGCTCTGGAGCACCACGACATAACGTCGAGATAAGCAGGTAAATGTCACTTCTTAGTTGGTTATTTTCGTTATCCATTGACATCCGTTCCTAGTATTTCAGTTGCTGTTCTGGGTTTTCAGCCATGTTTTCAAACATATCGACGACTCGGCAGTCTTCACACATCGCAATACGGCGCAGTGCCGCGTCATTAGCAAAATGCGAGTGACCGCGTAACTTATCTTGTAGCATGGTGATCATCGATTGAGGTGCGAAAGGCTTACCGCAGCTTAAGCATTCTGCTGCCTTTTCTTCGTGCAATGCCACAACACAGGTGCGTGACGCTTTATCCCAATTAACTTGCTGGGTCAGAGACAGTGCCGATTCCGGACACGCTTTTTCGCACATTCCACACTGAACACAATCTTGCTCAACAAAATCCAAAGCAGGTCTATCACCTTTGTTGTAGAGTGCTTTCGTTGGGCAAACGGCAACACAGCCCATGCATAGCGTGCATTTGTCGGTATCACAGTTCACGGTGCCGTACGGTGCGGTTGTCGGAAGAGGCTGAACGGTATCGGTGACACCGTGTTTATCGGATAACGCATCCAAAGAATGGAATAGCCTTTGACGTTTATTGCCTTCTACGTCTCCAAGGCGAAGACCTAGATCGAAATCAACTAAGGTAGGCAATCCTTCACGCAATGATTCTAGGTATAAAATGTCAATGGTTTCACGCGCCAAACCGAGGTTCTCGAGTAGCTGCTGCGCCATTCCCACTTCACGATTAAGAACGCTTTGAATGGTTTCAGGCATATGACGACTTGCGGCAAATAGCACTTGTGTTGCGCCATTAACCAATGCAGCAAACCAAGTATCAATTCCGACTGAGGGTAGCTCTTCAACCACAACGGGAATCACGTTATCCGGTAATACCTTCAGCGCCATCACGTTATAGCTTTCATGACGTGAGCTGCAGATCAAAACGATCGCATTCTCGCCGCCCTGTTGGTGGTAATTGGCTAGCGTACGCTCGATAAACTTTTGCGTTTCTTGAGGTGTTGGCAGCGCATAATGAATGGCTTCCGTTGGGCAGGCTGTGGCACAAGTTCCGACACCTTGGCAAAGGTATGGGTTTATCTCGATCTTATGACCGATTTTATCGTTACCTTGGCTACTCAATGCGCCCGCAGGACATGCATCTACACAGCGCTCACAGCCTTTTACTCCGCGAGAGCTATGGGCACACATATCTGTGTCTAGACGAAAATACTTCGGTTTGTCGAACGTACCCATTAAGCCAGGAATTTCTTCGAGTGCGTCAGCCAGTGTTGGGTAACCACGACCAACTGGGTAGTAGCCAGGCACAGGTACTTCTTCTGACATGCAGCCGTTAAGAGAATGGTCTACGACAATATCAAAGCAGTCTCTTCCAATTGACACTTCCGCTAAATTGCTATGGGTGTTTTTGTTATGGATATGGACGCTAAAGGTACCTAAGAATCCTGAGATTTCGATGCTGTCGGCATAATAAAGATTGTTATGCTCAGAAGGCTCGCCGTCTGTAGAAAGCAGTGTGACCGAATGCATCGCTGTTAACTGCTCAGCGGTACTGGTGATAATTGCGGTTGGCCCGACAATCAGTGTGTCGCCATGACTTTCATAGCTTACTGTTGGCGGTATTAAGTTGGATAACTCAACGGTATTTTCAAACGCGTAGCAACGCGCACGTCCATTTTTAGATGTCGCTTGTTGTAATAGTTGTTTTATCATCGCTTGTTTCCAGTGTTGGAGTCTTTATGCTCCGTTTATTGGTTTCATATGAACCATTTGCACTAGACTGCAATTACTGTTCCAACTATAAATATGAAAAAAACACTTTATTTATTAGTGCATTAGATAAAAACAACTCAATATGTATGAGGCTATTTGTCGCGTGAGACATTTTGTCTCACTGATTGAGAAATTAAGTTGAGACAAAATGTACCTACTTTCTATGTGGTAAATTTTGTCTCAATTTCAATCTTTTAGGAAGTTTCTGTATCCGAGGTGTCATCATTTACCTGTGATGACTTTGTCTCCATGCTATCGAGAGCATCCTGCTCACCTTCATCACTCTGCACATCTGTTTCGTTCGAAGCTATGACATCAGAGCCCTCAATCTCTTCTTGTTGTTCCAGATTTTCCTCGATGTCTTTCACCCATCCTCTTAGCGTTTCTGCGACCTCACTGGCCAGCGGTTTTACCGCCGAATAATCATGGTCATAATCATTCAGTCCATCGACCACATTAAACTCAGGCTGCATAAACAGTTTTCTCAGTGCCGCTTTCTTGATGGCTTTATCGACCTCCGTGTTAGCAAGAAGCTGAGATATTGTCAGTTCGCTTTCTTCACCTTTTTCGCTGTCAACGTCAATATCGTTGTCAATCGCCAGCTCTTGGTTATCTGACGCCATATCAGGGGTTTCAGGTGCTTCACTGTCTGATGCTAAAGCAGAGGGCGCGACCAATTCCTCATCGCTAGCCACCACCTCTTCTGGCTCATCCTGACGTTGTGATTGTTCCTCTAATTTACGCTGTGACCAACGCGATAAAAAACTATTTGCCACTTGAACGCCCCGCCCCTTTGCGCTTCTTACGTCTTACTTCAAGAAGTTCGCCATGTCTGCCAATGAATGCTTCCATCCATGCCTGAATAGGCAGTGGAATCGGTTTGGACAGCACCAAGTAATCCCCATCCATAAATGACCCAGCCACTGCCTGTGACGCCGTCACCAATATGGGTTTTAGACTCATTTCGTCATGACTATCAAGCACGACGAACAACATTGGATTCTGAGAGCTTAAGTTAAACCGATAATCTGTCCGTTCATCACGGTACAGCTCTAAAATGGCATGAGGTTTGCTGTTGTCTGTGATGTCTAGTTGAAAGCCATCTAGTTCGCGCTGCGTGCTCGTCCAGCGTCCCACTTGCTTTTCAACAACAGACAGGTCGATTTGAATCGGCCATTGATGTTCATTCTTTTCAACCAACTGAACATCAAAAGTAGAAGATTGGTTAGGAATGGATTCAGGAGTTTCTGACTGCATTTCATATCCCTAAATTAGCGTAAGTTATTTGCGTGCCAAAACTTTATTGGTAATAATCGTTTAAGCATTAGTTGAAAACTAAGCAATAATCAAGCCAATGGGCTTGTGCTACTGCCCGACCAAAAGGATATACGCGTGGTTAAACCCAACATTATTAGAACAAGCGAAAATCCCCTTCAAACTATCGAAGTCGACGTCTATGACGAATATGGTGAAAAGCTTACCAAGCAAATCGCCTGCGAACGCCCTTTAACTGTCATGCTGAACTGGAAAGAGATTGTGACGTTAATGACGCTCGGCTCAAGGCCTGACTCTCTAGTGTTAGGCTATTTAAAAAACCAAGGTTTTCTGTCCGACCCAGCAGCGATTGAGTCGTTAATCATCGACTGGGAAACCCACTCTGCAGCCGTCATTACCAAAGAAAATACCGACTTTCTTGAAGAAGCTCTAAAGAAGAAAACCGTCACCTCCGGCTGTGGTCAAGGCACCATGTATGGCAACGTCATGAAGCAACTTGAAGGCTATCAAGTGCCACAAACGCCCCTTAAGCAATCTCAGGTTTATGCGACGCTCGAAGCTCTGATTCATTACAACGACACCTATAAAAAAGCCGGTGCGGTTCATGGCTGTGCGATTTGTAAAGGCAACGAGGTGTTGTCGTTTGTTGAAGACGTAGGCCGCCACAACGCGGTTGATACCCTTGCTGGTGAAATGTGGATTAATGAAGAAACGGGTGACGACAAAATCTTCTACACGACGGGTCGATTAACCTCAGAGATGGTGATTAAGGTCGCGCAGATGGGTATCCCAGTTCTGCTGTCCCGCTCTGGTGTGACTCAAATGGGATTAGATCTTGCCAAACAGTTTGGTATTACGACAATCGCGCGTGCTAAAGGCCTACGCTTCCAAGTCTTTACCGGCGGTGAAAAAGTCGACTTTGATGTGAAAGGCAACAACTAAGCTTGGTGCGAGTCAATCGAAACTAACAGCCTCCTAATTTAGGGGGCTTTTTTAATTAAATTTTCACTCAATAAGAATCGCCTCACAGCCTTCACTCGTCTCCCCCAAGCATTCAAATTACTCTGAGACGAAATACTCAACCATTGCAGAGTCAGCATGAATCTTATCGTTAATGTTCATAAGGGTGTCCGTAAACTCGGATTTGAATGGGCTACACGCCAAGCTTGGAAATGCGGCATGAAAGCTAACCTAGTCACTCGTGTCGTGGGGGTCGCCAAAGGACAAATCGTGTGTGTGATTGAAGGCGTGCGCGCTGAGCTCTCCACAGAGATTAACAACCCACATCACACCGATGAAAAGCAAGGTCGTTATGTATTTGTCGGCGGCGAACTTTGGGAGCCCAACAACCTACTTGCTCCAGCATTCCCGAGTTTTATGTTTATGCATGTACGAAATCTAGGCAGTAAGCACAAATATATGACCGATGATGAACTGCAGTTTAACTTGGCGTAGTTCGTAACATGGTTGCTCTATTTCTAAAGTGTTTGATTGGCGCCGCAGCGGTCATGTTGATTGCCATCCTATCGAAAAGTAAGAACTTCTTCATCGCAGGACTGGTACCACTATTTCCAAGTTTTGCTCTGATCGCCCACTACATCGTCGCGACCGAGCGTAATATGGAAGCGCTTCGTATGACCGCGCTGTTTGGGCTTTATTCGCTCATGCCTTATGCGGCTTATTTAATTGCGGTTTATTACTTTAGCTATCACTTGTCGGTGATGTGGACGTTGTTGTCTGCGGTGTTGGTTTGGGTGATGTTTGCGTATTTGTTGTTGATGGTTTGGGTACGGAATGTGATTGCGGTTTGATCGTGTAAAAACAAAAAAGCCTCGCTTCCGCGAGGCTTAATCTAAGCTATCTAACGATTAACCATCAATACCTTTCGATCGTAAGAACTCAGCATACGTGCCGCGGAAGTCATTAATCTTCCCATCTTTGATCTCAAGAATACGAGTCGCTAGCGAGTCTACAAATACACGGTCGTGAGATACGAAGAATAGTGTTCCTTTGTACTGCTCAAGTGCGTTGTTCAGCGATTCGATAGATTCCATATCCATGTGGTTGGTTGGTTCATCCATTAGAAGCATGTTTGGTTTATGCATCATGATCTTGCCTAGAAGCATACGACCTTGCTCACCACCAGACAGGACTTTAACCGACTTTTTAATGTCGTCTTGACCAAATAGCATACGACCCAGGAAGCTGCGGATAACTTGCTCGTCATCGCCTTCTTGACGCCATTGACCCATCCAGTCCATTAGGTTCATGTCTTCTTCAAAGTCATGTGCGTGATCCTGTGCATAGTAACCAATGTTACTGTTTTCAGACCACTTGTACTCACCTGTGCGAGGCTCTAATACGCCTGCTAGAGTGTTAAGCAGTGTTGTTTTACCCACACCGTTTTCACCGATGATAGCCACACGCTCACCCACTTCAAAGATAGCGTTAAAGCCAGCGAATAAATCTTCTTCGAAACCTTGGCTTAGGTTTTCAACATTCAGCGCGTTACGGAATAGCTCTTTCTCTTGGTCAAAACGGATAAACGGGTTTTGACGGCTTGAAGGCTTCACTTCTTCTAGCTGGATCTTGTCAATTTGCTTAGCACGAGATGTTGCTTGCTTCGCTTTCGATGCGTTTGCAGAGAAACGCGCAACGAACGTATTTAGTTCTGCAATCTGCGCTTTCTTCTTCGCGTTGTCTGCTAATAGACGCTCACGAGCTTGTGAAGCCGCAACCATGTATTCATCATAGTTACCTGTAAACAGACGAAGTTCACCGTAGTCCAAGTCAGCCATATGCGTACACACAGAGTTTAGGAAGTGACGGTCGTGCGAGATGATGATCATGGTGCAGTTACGTTGGTTTAGCGTTTCTTCTAGCCAACGAATCGTGTCCATATCCAAGTTGTTGGTTGGTTCGTCAAGCAACATGATGTGTGGGTCAGCAAAAAGAACCTGAGCCAATAGCACACGAAGTTTCCAACCTGGCGCCACTTCGCTCATTAGGCCAAAGTGTTGCTCTTCTGGAATACCAACAGCTAGTAGTAGCTCGCCAGCTTTTGCTTCTGCCATGTAACCGTCTAGCTCAGCGAACTGAACTTCCAGATCGGCCACTTTCATGCCATCTTCTTCGCTCATCTCTGCTAAAGAGTAGATACGATCGCGCTCTTGCTTGATTGCCCAAAGCTCTTTGTGACCCATGATAACAGTGTCAACAACCGTGAACTCTTCGTAAGCGAACTGGTCCTGGTTAAGCTTTGCAACACGCTCGTTCGGATCGTAAGAGACGTTACCGCTCGTAGGTTCCAACTCGCCGCTCAAAATCTTCATGAAAGTCGATTTACCACAGCCGTTTGCGCCGATAAGGCCATAACGGTTGCCTTCGCCAAACTTGATAGAGATGTTTTCAAACAGCGGTTTAGCACCAAACTGTTGAGTGATATTTGCGGTCGATAGCACGAGCGTTACCTATGTGAATGAACAAAACTGCGCAACCCTACAGGCTCTTGGTCTGAGATGCAAGCAAGAACCGCTTTGATACTCAAAAACAGGCTCTTTTTTCCCTTCTCAGCAGCAGAGGGGGCAGAGTCAAACTACACTAAATAACAAATCAAATAGACTCAATCAGTTACGGATGGGAAGCCTACAATGATGAAACGGATATTCTGGTTATGGGTCGTGGCCATCACCCTAAGCTTCCCTGCTCTGGCTCGCTGGGACTATCAAGATGACAATGTGCCCATTGCCTCTGAAAATGCCCAGTCATTAGAAGATGAAATTGCCAAGTTACCCAAAGCGCTGTTTATGACGTCGACAGACATCAACAAAGTCCGGCGATTGCTGTCCTATACATTGGACCAACAAGATCGCAGCATCATTGAGTTTAATGAAGCGTTGGCCGTCTATCGAGACGATCCAAGTGAGGAGCAATGGTTTAAGGTACAAAGCCATTATTTAACGCTGAACAGTTTAAGCTTGAGTAAACAATCGCTATTAGAACTCGCTTCAGAGAAAACCTTTGAACAACTGACAGGGTTTGGCCCCGATGGGGTGACTCAATTTAAGCAAGAGTGGCATATTACTCAGCTCAATAGCGAATATTTCCTCTTCTTTCAGCTACGCAGCCTAAAAACACTCATCAAAGAAATCTTTATCTCTCCTGTGCCGGTCATTTGGGTTGGTCTGCAGGTCTTCTTGATTTATTCGCTCCTCATGTGGTGGCTTGCAAATGAACGCAGGTTATTTGATCAGTTCAAATCCCATGTCACCGCTTCAATGAACAAACCACCGATTTGGATTCGATTGGTGTGGTACTTAAGTAAAGCTAGCAAAGCCATCGCATGGTTGATCGCCATTACGGTCTCGTTGAGGGTGCTAAGTAGTATCGATGCGCTATCGCAGCTCTATTACATAGAGTTATTTACATGGTGGATATTGGGAGGCTCGATAGCGATCTCATTTATTCTTGAGTTTGTACAACGCAACAGTTTAGCTACCAATAAAACCGTTGCGGCTTTGCGACTTTCCACCGTTAGACGTTACGTATGGAGCTTTATTGTTGTGGGCTTGGTGCTGCAAATCGCCTCGCAAACGCTCGGTAAGGGTACCATCTACTATTGGATAACTAGCCTATTCTCTTTATGGTTCACCTTGATAACACTGAGCGTGATTATCATGTGGAAACGGGTGGTGTTTGACTCTCTCGATAGAATCCCTGAGAAACCGATCATAGTCGTTTGGGCTGCATCAAAAAAAGACGTGTTTGTCATTGGGCTGATTGCCACTGCCATTGCCACGCTCTGGATTGCCCTACACCACTTGAAAAACCGCCTAATTGGTATGCTCTCCACGTATACTTTTTTCAATCAAGCCCTGACATACCTGTTTAAGATCGAAGTCGCCAAACAAACCGGCAGTAGCGCTGACGACAACTTGGTGCGAGTCAAAGGCGACGCCGCTTTTCGTTATGTTCTACCTGGCGATGACGCTAGCCCTCTCATCGGTTTCGCAAACGAAGAACTAAAACAGCTTTCTAAGTACCTATTAACCAACAGTCCGGCGATATGCGTTGTCACCGGCGAACGCGGGATCGGAGCAACACGCCTTCTGACGCAACTACTGGGTAAAGTAAAAAACGCTGAGCCCATTTACATCAATTGCCCAAATTCCGGGTATAACGAACTTTTGATTCATCTGGCGGTAAGTTTGGGGCTCGAAGAGGACACGAGCGAAGTAAAAATCCTCAGTCATTTGAGAAAAAGCGACGCCCACTATTTAATAGCCATTGATAACTGCCAAAGATTGGTTAAACCCAAAGTTGGCGGATTGAATGATTTGATACGCTTTACCAACTTGCTGCGCCGCTCGAAGCAAAGTCATCGTGCCGTGTTTTCTATCGAAAAAGCCAGTTGGCGCTTTATCGATAGAGCGCGTGGAGAACGCTTGCTGTTTGATTGGGTAGCATTTTTACCCCGTTGGAGTGAACAACAAATGGGCGCTCTTCTGGACAGTCGGATCAATCAAAATGACAGCCACTTGGTCAGCTTTGAGGGGCTCGCGGTACCAAAACAGTGGGATAATGACAGTGAGTCCGAAGAGGATCGCGCCAAACAAGGTTTCTATCGCATTTTATGGCACTATTCGGATGGCAACCCGACCGTGGCACTGCGCTTTTTCCGTTTTTCTCTGAACCGAAATAAACAAACGGACCAGGTCGTTGTGCGCTTGTTTCACGCGCCGGAATCCGAAGAGCTCGACAAAATGCCCAAGCCGATGCTCGCTATCCTACGCTCTATCGTCCAACTCGAATCCGCGTCGCCGGAAGATGTCTCTGATTGTACTCAGCTCACCATTTCAGAAGTGATTGGCTCACTTCGCTACTTTCAAAGTCGAGGTTACATTGAATGGCGTGAAGACAAGGCAAGAATTTCAGATCATTGGTTTAGACACATCACCAATGTATTAGATCGTCAGCATCTGTTGGTTAAATAAGGAGTATCCATGCTTAGGATTTTGTTGCTACTTCCTTTGGTTTTGTGTGCCCCGATTAGCAGGGCGAGCGAAGAAGTTCCCTCAGTAGACAGTATTACCCAGTTTGCCTCTCTCATCCGTTGGTCTGGCGTACTGGCAAGTATTTTTATCGTCATGGGAACATGGCTGCTTATAAAGTTTATGAACTCTATGGTCGAGAGTATCGGCAGCCAATTCGTTCAATACCGGATGCTACTGCAAAAACTCCAGTCCTTTTTGCAGTTCTTTATCTACATGACTGCAGGCATCGTCGTGTTCATGCTCAGCTTTCGTATTAACGACCATATCCTCGCTCTGATTGGCGGGACTTTGGCGGTATCGGTTGGGTTTGCGATGAAAGATCTCGCCGCTTCATTCATCGCTGGATTGACTGTAATGATAGACCGACCGTTTCAAGTCGGTGACCGCGTCACGTTCGAGGGGAATTATGGGGACATCCTAACAATTGGCCTTCGCTCAGTTAGAATGCGAACCCTTAATGACGACATCATCACCATACCCAATAATAAATTCCTCAACGAAGTCACCGTGAGTGGTAACTATGGTGCGCTCGACATGCAGGTCGTGATTCCTTTTTATGTAGGAATGAATGAAGACATTGTACTTGCGCGTAACCTGATTCAAGAAGCGGCCTCCTCAAGCCGTTACATTCACCTCCCGAAACCGGTCACCGTACTTGTTAAACAAACCATCACCGACAACTACCTAGCAATTCAACTCACGTGCAAAGCCTATGTTGTGGATACCGCCTACGAGAAATTGTTTGAAACTGATATCACTCTGCGGGTGATGAGTGAGTTCCAAAAACATGGTATTCATCCGCCACAAATAGCCGTGAAAAACGGTTAGATAATTTATGTGGTAACGAGGTGCCGCTATCCGCAAAATGTTTTTGACTGGAAGTGCGGATTGGCCGTCAAAACCTCAATCAGTACAATATCATCTAGTACGATTAACACCTCCTGTTGAGCTTGCTTTAGTTTAATACACTCCACTTTCATCTCATTGCGAGCGGTATCCAACGCAGTACCTTCCAGCGTCTGCCCATTTCTCATCGATACCCTTAGGAGATAGTGATGCATACAGGCTATCTCTATGTAATCGTAATCGCTGCAACTTATCATTGTTTACTAAGCCCCTTTGTTCTAGATGACTGTTTGCATAGTACTTGAGAGTGAGTTTTTTCTGTCATTTTCCTAAACCAAAATCATTGCTATTGAGTCAGCAGTGTTGGCCAATTTTTGACTGCACTGGCAATATTGCCCGGAATATCTTGCTGCCAAGTGCTTTGTACCGACCGACTGTAATTAAGATAAAGCTTGTCGTTATGTAGGTACCACGCATTAGGATCGATTTTGGCAGTATAGCCTTTGCTTACTGCCCACGCGCAGTACCCGCCATACTGAGGGGCATATTTGTTTGGATTTTCGATAAACAAATCTAAATGCTTTTGGGATGAGAAATACCACTTAGCCTTATTCCAACGGTATGTGTAATCTCGATCACCTTTGACAGGTTTTCCCTCGGTAAAGTAGGCAACGGGATCGTAGCCACGTATCGCTTTGCCAAAAAAATCACTATAAACAGGCTCGATCGCAAACACGCTCGTGGTACCCACAAGCCACAGAGATACACAAATAAATAGTTTGGCTAGTTTCATGGACTTTCCTAGTTTAGATACGTAACAGCTAAGTAGACACGGCGAACAGCGATTATCTTTCAACAAACGCTGACCTCTGCGAAAGCTGATTTGTCGTGACTATATAGGCTGCTGTAAGGAGGCAAAGATGAAATGGGTATGTATGGTTGCTCTTTGTATATCAAATAGCGCATTCGCTGGAAGCGCGACCGGCGGCACACCAACGGTTCCCTGTTGGCTAAAAGGTGATTATCAGGGCAATATGCTTGTCACCCAATGCTGGAAAATGGGTGGATTACCCAATAAAAAACGTTCTCTGGAAAACTGACGGCCGCGCTACAGTTTAACGTCAAACCAATATATTTGTCGTGTTCACAAAAACATCAAGTTGATACCGACTAGCGTGCTACCTACTATTCCACGCACATAACGCCGCTTCATTACCCATGAAAGCGGCGTCGTTATGAAACTTTGGAGTAGTAGACTTGAACAAGTTCTCACACATGAATTTCGATAAATTGGGTAAAGAGCGTCTTAAACGAGAGCATGACCTATTAATGCTTAACCGTGTCACAGACCGCGAGTTTGAATCTAGAATGGCAATCTGGGACGCGTTTTCGCTAGCGAGTGCACCACTTGGTGAAGCGAAACAATTTATCGAACAGGCTTTCAATAAACTTCAAAATGACATTGTCCAAGCGCGTAAAGAATTCACTATGAGCTTCAGCGATTTTGAAGTCATGGCCGCCGAGGAGATCAACTACATTCGCGTCAATGTCGCTGATACTAAGTCTCAAAAAATTTGGTATGCCCTAATTACTGTGATGGTGCTTGGCACCGTTGCTATCTGTATGCAATAACCTATTGCAGCTAATAAAAAAACGCGAGGCTTACCTCGCGTTTTTATTTTATTCTTCGCTACAAACCGACTCTCTTTGCATATATACAAAGTGTGCATCTTCTTCGATGATTGAAAACGAGTATCGAGAATACAACTGCACAGCACGATTACCGCGTAGCACCGCTAGATTAATGGGTAAAGGGCCCGCTTGCCCAATGCACAACCGCATGATGGTGGAGCCTAAGCCCATCCCCTGAAACTCAGGTAAAATAAAAAAGCGGCCGAAATAGTAATGATCACTGCGTCGCTCAAGTAGATAACTTCCTATCGGCTTGTTATCGATGTCAACAATGGTTGGTTTGGCTTGCGACCACTCTTGTTGGTGCAACCTAAGTTGCAACGATTCGTCCCAGCCAAACACTCGCTTAATAGCATCATACTCGGTTTGTTTTTTTAACTGAAAAACGAAATCAAAATCTTGTTCGGTCGCTGGCCTTAAACGATATTGCAATTGAGTCATGGTTAAGCACTGACCAACAAGTGATGGTCGGTTTTATTCGGGAGATACAATGTAAACTGACTGCCTTCTCCTTCTTTGGAGTGTACTTTAATCTCACCGCCAGTTTGACTCAATATACTTTGTGATACTGACAAACCAAGCCCGGTACCATCGCGTTTAGTGGTAAAAAATGGATCAAAAATACGCTTAAGATTGCGCTCTGAGATTCCGCAACCTTCGTCGATGACATGGATTAGTGAGCCAATGCTTTCCTTACCCTCAATCCAGTCTTCCGTTAATACCGTCAGACGCCCTTTTCCATTCATTGCATGGATGGCATTCATTTGCAGGTTGACCAATATTTGCAGCAGTTGATGACGATTCACTTCGACTGGCGTTTTGGCATGCAAATCAACCACAAATTCCACATCGCGTTTCTTCGAGCCAGTGCGAACCAAAGTGACACTTTCATCCACAATCGGGTTGACATGTTGCCATGTAATTTCATCTTGTACACCGCCCTGACGGCTGTATTGCAACAGACTTCGGGTGATATTTCTGATGCGGTCAATCTGCGCCAAAATCGTATCGACCTCTTCCTCTACACGATTAATATCAGCGCCAAGTTCGAATTTCATCAACTCTACATTGCCAAGAATAACAGCGGTAGGGTTATTGATTTCATGTGCAATACCAGCCGTCAGTTCACCTAAGGCGGCCAGCTTTTCATTGGTCACGAGTTTGTCACGCGTTTGATTGAGCAGTTGTATATGCAGTTCAAGCTGCTCTGTTTTCTCTTTTAGACTAGCGGTACGAGAATGGACCTTAGCTTCAAGTTCGTGTGCTGCTTCTTGGATCTGCTCATTGCGATACTGTAATTGGTTGAGCATATTATCGAACTGAGTGGCGAGTTGACTTAGTTCGTGCTTGGAATTCAACCCAAGTGGACCAATACGTTCCTCATCCTTACCCAACTGGACCATTTTGACCACACGGTGTATCTGCTCGATGGGACGAAACAGATCTCTAGCACCACGGTACACAATCAACCCTGAGACCAGTAGCAGTAACACGATAATCGCGGTGATTTCCCCTAAGTTGGTGATGTAAGTTTTAATAAGCGGCCACACTAAGTAACCGGTGTACGTTATCCCCACTGTGTTACCGTGCCAATCGACGATCGGGTTATAACCGGCTATGTACCATGAGTCGTAAACAAACGCTTTATCAATCCAACTTTCTCCACGCTCTAATACCGCTTCCCTCACCTGTTCGGATACTACAGTGCCTAAAGCGCGACGGCCCTCATAGGAGTCTTCCATATAAACGTTAGTGGCAATCCGCAAGTCATCGAGAAATAACGTGACGGTACCCTGGTAACTGTGGCTCGAATAGATAGTGTTTTTGATTTCATCAACCAGCGCTAAGTTATTGTTCATTAACACGCCGCCATCCAAATAGCCGAGCAGCTGACTGTTAAAATCATACACAGCGGTCACGGACCGACTCACCAAGGCGCGCGTTTCTGTAATGTGTTTATCCTGATGCCATACTTCCGCATGGTCGGACAAGATTGGGTCAATAGTGCTAGCTTGAGTGCGAGTGAGTACATCGAAAAAACTCTTTTGACTGGCCATTTGCAGGTAGTCGTTGCTCTTCTCCGATTGCTGCTTGGGAATCCAGCGCAGATAGTCAAGATTATAGCGTTCTCGCTGGGAGCTAACCCATGTATCGAACTCATCATGAGTTTGAAGATGATCTAGGCGAGTTCGAAACTCATAGGACGAGGCAAACGCAGTAAGGTGATCGTGCTGGCGAATTTGTAAGCTGTGTATTTTGTCTTCGACAATATTAAGTCGCTCAGCCACATCCACTAAGGCACTTTGCCAGGTGTAATGAACAGACCAATACGCCGTAATGCCAAACAGCGCAAACAAGGTTAAAAATATCGGCGCAGAGGTGAGAAACAACAAGCGATATCGCACCATAGAAGTGATACGGTAACGCCATTTGCCGATAAAGCGGTTTTCTCTATTCATCAGACCCGTTCTCGTCCCACTCTTTGTATTTGCGCTCTAACGTTTTTCGGGCCACACCAAGGTCGCGCGATGCAGCGGACTTATTGCCAGAATGGTAATCCACCACTTGCTGAATGTGCGACTTTTCTACGTCTTTCAAAGACCAAGAGTTAGGATAGCCAAACTCCCCTTCAACCACTTGGTTAGTGTTCGGCATAGTGGTGAGATCATTCACCGACATGGTAATTGCGGTATTCACCGTACCGCCTTTCAATTCGGTAAAGTGATGAGCTGGTGGCTTACTGAGTAGGATGCAACGTTCAAGCATATTTTTTAGCTCGCGAACATTGCCCGGCCAATCGTAGTCTTGCATCGCGTGCATATCTTCATGCGCCCATTTTGGCTCGCTCACACCTAGCTCTCGAGACAACTGGCGGGTAAAAAATGGGACTAAGTCCGAGAGATCCGCTAAACGCTCCCTCAATGCTGGCACGTCAATTCTGAGAACATTCAATCGATAAAACAGATCTTCGCGGAACTCGCCGTTAGCCACCTGATCACGAAGGTTGCGATTCGTCGCGGCAACAACTCGAACATCGATGCTGATTTCCTTTTCAGTACCTACCGGCCTCACCGTGCGCTGTTCTAGTACCCGCAGCAGTGACGCTTGCATCGACAAAGGCATCTCTCCGATTTCATCGAGGAACAAAGTACCGCCACTGGCAACACGAAATAAGCCCTCGCGACTTTTCTTGGCACCCGTAAAGGCTCCAGCAGCATGACCAAACAGTTCACTCTCTAGTAATTCTGGAGCAAGCGCACCGCAGTTAACAGCGACAAAAGGACCTTGCCTTTGACTCGCTGTATGAATCCCTCGTGCAACTAGCTCTTTGCCTGTACCAGACTCCCCCTCAATCAACACCGACGCCCTTGATGGTGCATACTGTGTGATCAGCTGCTTTAGCTGTTTGGTCTTCTCCGAATTCCCAATCAACTCTTTGCTGACGCGTCGACTAATGTCATGACTCAGCGCTAGGTTCATTCGCTCTGTTAAACGCTTATCCATGCAACGCTTCACAGCTTGTAGCATTTGCTCAAGATTAAACGGCTTTAAAATAAAGTCGGAAGCACCGAGCTTTAACGCGCTGATCGCCACTTCTAAGTCTGCGTAACCTGTCATAAATATCACATCGGCTTTGCGTTCTTGGTCGTTAAACGCTTCTTTCCACTCAATACCAGAACGTCCCGGTAAATTGATATCCAGGATGATCAAATCATAGTGGTTTTGAAGGCGCAGGCTTTCCGCTTCTTCGACACTGTTGGCGGTGTCGACTTGGCCAAAACCTTTGCTTAGCGCTTTTTTAAGTACGGTTTGCATGCCGACTTCGTCATCGACAACAAGTACCGAGAAAGCCAAATACGGTGACGACTGTTGGTTGGGGACATCAGAGGTTTGAAATAAAGTCATAAATTGTTGTTATTGTTCCTATTTGAGACAGAGTGTACCAATGTATTACAAAACATCATGGGTAAAATTGCGACATTTTGTCCCAGCTCAAATTAATTGTAGTTTATGCAATGAAATTTTTAGCAAAATGTCGCAGTTTGCCTCTTTTTTCCTATGGAAATTGTGGCATTGTCCTTGCTTAAGGATATGGCTCGCCATAAGCACATGGTTTTACGATAAAAACAACAATGGACAATACTATGATTTCCTCTCAAAAAATGGCCTCCCGATTAATGGTTACCGCGGCGTCACTGGCAACACTGTCTGTTTCGGCTTACGCAGACACTGGCGAACAATCCCGAGTTCGTCTGGCGACAACCACCAGCACTTATCATTCAGGCCTTCTCGACTACCTACTACCAGAATTCACCCAAGAAACGGGCTATCAAGTGGACATTATTGCCGCTGGTACCGGTAAATCGCTCAAAATGGGCGAAAACGGTGATGTGGATGTCGTCATGACGCATGCGCCGAAAGCCGAAGCCAATTTTGTTGCTTCAGGTTTTGGTATTGAGCCACGCAGTGTTATGTACAACGACTTTGTGATTGTCGGTCCAGAAAAGGATCCCGCTCACGTCCACGATCAAAAAACGGTTGAAGAAGTCTTTGACCATATCGCGAAAACCAATGCGATTTTTATCTCACGTGGCGATGATTCTGGTACACATAAAAAAGAACTTCAGATATGGAAGCAAAGTAAGATTCAACCAGACTTTGGCGGTTACCGTTCTGTAGGCCAAGGTATGGGGCCTACGCTAAACATGGCGTCAGAAATGCAGGGGTACACCATGACCGATCGCGGCACGTGGCTCGCTTATCAAGCTAAACTCGATCTGGCTATCCTTTTCCAAGGTGACAAACAATTGTTTAATCCTTATCAAGTTATCGTCGTAAACCCGGAGCGTTATCCTACCCTTAATACCAAAGGCGCACGTGCGCTGAGTGACTGGCTTGTTTCCGACAAAGGTCAGACGATGATCAATAACTACCGCAAAATGGGCGAACAGCTTTTTGTGGCCGATGCTAAGAGCAACAACAGTTAATGAGCATTACCGAAACAACCATGGAGGCGCTAAGCCTCCTATTTAGCCTAGACAGAGATCTGTGGCGGATTGTTGCTGTCTCGTTCAGTGTATCAATCTCAGCGGTCTCTTTAGTCGTGCTGCCAGCGATCATTGCGTCCTATGTGCTTGCCTACACCAACTTTCCCGGTAAGTGGTTTTTATTATCACTGGTCAATACCATGCAAGCGATCCCAACGGTGGTGATCGGACTATTGCTCTATATGTTGCTATCGCGTTCTGGCCCACTCGGTGACTGGGAAATGCTGTTTACCCAAAGAGCGATGATCGTCGGGCAGATACTTATCTGCTTTCCTGTGTTGGTTTCTATGATGCATGGCGCGTTGCAAAGCACAGACAAGCGTGCACTCGAAACATCTGTCACGCTCGGTGTATCAAGACTTCGCACTTTAATGACCTTGATTTGGGAGTCTCGCTTCCCACTAATGGCGGCGGTTGTCGCAGGGTTCTCACGTATCGTGACCGAAGTTGGCTGCTCGATGATGGTTGGCGGCAATATTATGGGCTTAACACGAAACATCCCAACGGCCATTGCGATGGAGAGCCACAAAGGTGCTTTCGCACAAGGTGTCGCGCTTGGGATCGTATTGTTGGTTCTGGCTTTAGCGCTCAACTTTTTACTGTCATCCATGCGTGGTAAAGGCGTTCTTCGCAGCTAAGTCTGCTTATTTGAACTTAGAGATTAGCAAAGACGTCGGTTTTAAATACCCACACTATAATTAATCCAAGACACTGCTTAAGGGACAACAATGACAATACAACTCAAAGCAAAGCAGGTTTCGATGCGGTTTAAAGACCGTGTCCTTTTTCATATTCCCAGCCTTACGATTGGCCCAAACGAAGCCGTTTATCTAAAAGGTGACAATGGCGTTGGCAAAACCACTCTACTTAAAATCCTAGCAGGCCTTCTCAAGCCAACATCCGGTTCTGTTGAGCCCCGCAGTCAAACAATGATGTCACGTTTATTCAGCGGCGCTGGCCGCAAAGATGTCATCTATCTTCATCAATCGCCTTACCTGTTTGACGGTACGGTTTATCAAAACGTCGTGTACGGTATTAAACATAAGCGAGGCGATATTCATGATAAACGTGCTGAGGTCATTGCTGCATTACGTTTAGTCGGCTTAGAGACGCTTGCCGATGAGCATGTTTCTGTCTTATCAGGAGGGGAAAAGCAGCGTGTAGCGATGGCGCGTGCCTGGGTATTGAAGCCGTCGATTTTGTTGATGGACGAGCCCAGCGCTTCCCTTGACCAAGAGTCTATAGAACGGCTGGTTTATATGGCGCAAGATCTATTAGCGCATGGTTCGAGTATTGTAATCACAAGCCATCAGACCAATGCCCTCACACGATTATGCCGAAAACAATGGTGGATTAAAGACTGCACCTTGATAGAATCACCGTTGCTTCAAATCATCGATAAAAAACAGAAAGATAAAGAGAGTATTTATGTTGCATCCAACTCAGACTAGTTGGGTTATTCTTGCTGGCGGGCAAGCCTCTCGTATGGGTGGCAATGATAAAGGGTTGATAGAGTTCAATGGTAAGCCGCTGATTGAACACGTGTTGGAGCGCCTAAAAACGCAAACCAACGATATCACGATAAACGCAAACAGAAACCACGAACGCTATGAGCAATATGCTCCCGTGATTAGTGACTCCTATCCCGATTATCCAGGCCCTTTGGGTGGCATACACGCTGGTCTTATCTCGGGATCCACTGATTGGGTTGGATTCGTTCCCTGTGACAGTCCTTTCATTGATACTGCGGTCGTCGAGCGATTCTGTCAGTCCGTGACTGACCAGTCCGATATCCTCGTCGCTCATGATGGCGATTTTCATCAACCTGTCTTCACGATGTTCCACAAACGAGTGCTTCCAAAACTTGAAGCCTTTTTGGAACGTGGCGATCGCAAAATCATCTTACTCTATAAAGAGTGTCACACCGACTACGTTGACTTCTCAGACAGTCCTGAGTGTTTTGTGAATCTCAATACGCCAGAAGAATTGGCGAAATTAGCGACGTCAAACGATCATCATTAAAGAGCGCACTATGACCATTAAGTCTATCAACAATGTTCCCCTACTCGGTTTTGCAGCCTACAGTGGCACCGGTAAAACCACATTACTCGAGGCATTGCTGCCAAAGCTAACCGAAACTGGCCTGCGTATCGGTGTGCTAAAACACGCTCACCATAATTTCGATGTCGATAAGCCCGGTAAAGACAGTTACCGTTTGAGAAAGGCGGGCGCAAGTCAGATGCTAATATCCTCTCGCTATCGCCACGCGTTGATGACCGAAACACCCGATTCAGAAGCGGGCTTTGAGCACTTGCTATCACGCTTTGACCATCAAGCACTCGATCTTATTTTGGTCGAAGGCTGTAAAAATATCGCCTTTCCAAAGATTGAGCTAAACCGTCAAGAAGTCGGCAAGCCTTGGTTACACCCAAGTGATGATAATATTATCGCGATTGCGTCTGATAGCGAGCTTGACGTGACGATCCCAACGATGAGCATCAACGATCTCGATGCCATTAAACAGTTCATCTTAGATTATGTGAAGTCGCAAAACACAAGTTCACCGGCCGCTGCCGCCTGTTGCGACACTCTCTCTCCTGCATTTCTATCTGTTGTGCAGGGACAGCAAAAGATATTAGAAGCGATTTCTCCTATTGACGCGACGGAAACTATCGCGCTTGAGGGAGCGTACGGTCGTGTATTGGCGGAAAATATCAGCTCACCTATCAATGTTCCGGCTTACACCAACTCGGCGATGGATGGTTACGCTATTCGTGGAGAAGACATTGCTCATGAGCAGTTTGACGTCGTCGCGAGCATTATGGCTGGACACGGCTACGACAAAACTCTGACTCAAGGCCAAGCCGCTCAAATTATGACTGGCGCACCTATGCCAGAAGGCGCTGATACCGTGGTCATGCGTGAGCAAGCGATCGTAGATGGCGATCGCGTTGGTTTCGCTAATGCCTCTATTAAATTGGGACAAAATGTTCGCCAAGCTGGTGAGGATTTGGCGGTAGGTCAATCCGTGTTCACTGCCGGGACATTAGTACAAGCACCAGAGATGGGTATGATTGCTTCTTTAGGCATGAACACCGTTATGGTAAAACGTGCATTACGTGTTGCTGTGTTCTCGACTGGCGATGAAGTGCAAGCACCAGGTACACCACTCAACGCTAACTCCATCTATGATTCAAACCGCTACACCATTATGGCCATGCTGCAGAAGCTTGGTTGTGAGATCGTTGACCTCGGTATCTTAGAAGATAACGAAGCCGTTATGGAGCGAGCCATTGTTGAAGCGAGCAAGAGTGCTGATCTTATTATTACCTCCGGTGGCGTATCTGTTGGTGATGCCGACTTCATCAAAAATGTTCTAGAGAAACGTGGCAGCGTTGATTTCTGGCGTATTAATATGCGTCCAGGTCGTCCGCTTGCATTTGGTGATATCAGCGATGTGCCATTCTTTGGCCTTCCCGGTAACCCAGTGGCGGTTATGGTGTCATTCATTAACTTTGTAGAGCCAGCCATTAAGAAAATGCAAGGTGCGCTCAGTTTTGAACCCCTCAAGGTGCCAGCTATTGCTACAGAATCGCTGCGCTCTCGTCAAGGACGTACAGAGTTCAGTCGCGGTATCTACGAAATCGATAACGAAACGGGTCAGTTGAGCGTCAAAACGACGGGTAAGCAAGGCTCTGGAATTCTGCGTTCAATGAGTGAGGCGAACTGTTTGATAGAAATTGCCCCTCACATCGATACAGTAAAACCCGGTGAAAGCGTGACAATTATCCCACTTCAAGGCAGAATCTAGCGCTTAGATTTGTTAGGTAGCAATTTTAATAGGTAAACCTTATGGCTCGTACCATCATTTATGAATACAAAAACGAAGAGAAGACACTGACGTTTTCTTATCAGCAACATCGCAACATCCATGAAGCTGTCGCTGAAGCAGAAGGTATTGACCTGACGGAATTCCTGAAGATGGAACAGCAGATTGAAGCCATCTCGGATACCAAAGCAGTTCGCAACTATCGTGACAACCATTTTAAAAAGCTTGGCTTTGGTAAGATCACGCTAATGCAAAAAGAGAACTTTGGTCTGGGTAAAAAACCTAGATAAGCGACCTCTCCTAAAATACCCAAACACCGAGCTCAAGCTCGGTGTTTTTTATTGGGCGTCACAAATCCTTCACGACACCCCCACTCTCGCGACGCTAAACTAATATTAACGTTATGAATTGAGTGGTATTTATCGAATTATGTTCGCCGCGACCCCAAGAGAACTTGGCCATATCCAAGATTTTGCCGAGCGCTATCCTGAGTTGTCTCTCACCACCCTCACCCATATTGAGCATCAAGGCTTTGAGATGCCATTGCAACGGCTGTCAATGGGTTCACAAGACCCTACCGCGCCCTGCCTTATCCTGACAGGATCGATTCATGGTGTTGAGCGTATTGGCAGCCAGATTATTTTGGCTTTCATCAAAAGCCTGTTAAAACGTCGTCACTGGGACAGCCAATTAAATGACACGCTGAACAAAATTCAAGTTCTCACCGTTCCTGTGGTGAATCCTTGGGGTGTCGCACTGAAAACACGGGCCAATCATCGCGGTGTCGATTTGATGCGCAATGCGCCTGTTACCGCAAACAACCCTCGTTATCAGCTTTATGCCGGTCAAACCATAAGTCCAACACTCCCTTGGTATCGGGGAAACAGCGAGCAGATGGAACAAGAGCTAACGGCACTTTCAAACTGTATTCTTCAAGTCACACAAACCGCCTCTTCCACCATAGTGCTCGATGTACATAGTGGCTTTGGCACTCGAGACCGATTGTGGTTTCCATTCGCTCACCATAATCGACCACCAGAGACACTGCACCAATTCTATTTGATTTATTCGAAGTTTCGAAAAAGCTTCCCACACTATGAGCTTTACCAATTTGAGCCTCAATGGCATCAGTATACTACCCATGGTGATTTCTGGGATTGGATGTACTTGCAACACTATCAACAATCGACCTCACCTTTTGTTCCGCTAACTTTAGAACTTGGCTCCTGGCTTTGGGTTAAAAAGAACCCAATGCAACTACTTCGTTTTAGTCAGCTGTTTCATCCAACAAAGCCACATCGCGTCAAACGCGTCCAAAGAAGACACAGCACACTTCTCAGTTATTTAATGCAAGTTTTGTATAATGAGTTGTTAACACAGATAAGCAACAACGACCGAGATATACTGACGAAAAAGGCGAACAAATTATGGTACCCATCGTCCTAGTAAGAGGTTTATTGCGTGAAGCGGGCCACTGGCATTTGATGGTGGATGCGCTTAAACGTTTAGATAACGAACTGTTGATCCTCACGCCAAATGTCCCTGGCAATGGCTGTTTGTACCATGAAACCAGCCCAATGCAGATAGAGTTGATGCTGGAACCTTTGCTCGAACAACTGCCCAGTCATATAGAACGTTACCATGTCGTGGCGATCTCTATGGGCTCGATGCTCGCGTCTCATTGGGCACACTTGTATGGTGACAAAGTCGCAAGTTTAACGCTCATTAACCCAAGCTTTGCCAGATACAGTCCCATTCATCAGCGTTTCAACCTTAGGGCGATTCCCAAGCTACTCAGCGCAAAACTGCAAGGAAGGCGTGCTTTTGAAAAAGCTATTTTAGACATCACCTTTCCTGACCATGTCACCAATCCAAGTATTTTGGCCTACCATTTGGCGTTAAACAGCAAACATCCAGTGAAATTTTGCAATGCTATTCGTCAGCTCATCGCGGCAGCCAAGTTCGTCGGCCCGAGTCTACCGCCTCGCTGCCCCACTCAGGTCATTACCAGTAAACATGACAAGTTAGTTCGTAGCCAAGCGGGACAAGCCGTCGCTAATGGCTGGAATGTCCATCACCGTTCATTCTACAGTGACGCCCATGACCTTCCCGCAGACTCGCCCACCGAGCTTGCTGACTATTTATACCAATGGCTTAAAAAATTGAATATCTGAAGGAACTTGTGGCGCGAAAAGGTAACTAAACACTCATTGAATCGCTAATATGCATGAATTGTTCAACGATTGCTGGGTCATAATGAAAAGAACCAAGATTACCTTTACTCTATTTTTGAGTTTGTTATTGACTGTTGCTGGCTGCGCAACACACAACGAGTTTGCATCAGAGGCCGAACTCCACCATCACAACCAGCAAGCTCGAAATTTCTGTAAGCAGTTAAATGAAGGGGAGCAATATTATCAGTGCTTTGACCGTTACCTGCTAAAAAGCTCATCTGTCACCATGCACAAATTAATTACGACCCAACGCTCGCTACAGCGAGCGATGGAGACACAGGCAAGTTGATATCTTTAGCCCGTTTAAACGGCTGGCTTCTCCATTAGTAACTTCACACCTAAGCCAATCAGTACCACACCTGTTGTTGCCTCCATCCAACGGGTGAATTTGTCGCTTTTTAATAGCGATTTAGCCGAATTCAACATGCCAGAAAGGCCACACTGCCAAAGCATGGCAATCACAAAATGAATGGCTGCCATCAACATTGATTGAGCAAATGGCGAATATTCCGGGTTAATAAACTGTGGCAGAAACGCTAGGTAAAACACCGCGGTTTTTGGATTAAGCACATTAGAAAGAAACCCCTCACGCAGTGAACGACGTCCTGTAACACGTTTGCCGCTAGCAGCATCAACTTGCATCGATGAGCCTTGCTTTAGAGAACGCAAACTTGATAGCCCGAGCCAGATCAGATACGCCGCACCAATCGCTTTAATCACAGAGAACAACTCTGCTGATTGAGTCAACACGACTGAAATTCCCAACGCTGAAAATGTTGCGTGCACAAACAGACCTAAACAAATCCCCACGCTTGTTACTGCCCCATCTTTAAATCCGCCACGAGTGGTATTTCGGATCACCAATGCGGTATCAAGTCCTGGTGTTAGGGTGAGAATAGTGATCGCGACAATGAAGGCTTCGAAGTTCTGAATATGCATAGTAAAGACTGTGTTTCTAGGACAATACCCTGATTCTGCTTCAACTCGCCGCAAAAAGCGAATGTCTTTTGAGCACTATATAGCATTAACCTTTTCGCAACCCATTGTTAATGTTAACGTATAGCCCACGTTCATACGATAGGTCACAGACATGGAAAACTACAATAAACTGGTTGAACACTATAAAACGATCGCAAATTTTGGCCATCTTTCGGCTATTTGTGGCTGGGACGCCGCAGCGATGATGCCCTCTGGCGGCAATCAAGCTCGCTCAGAGGCGATGGCGCAGCTATCTTTACACATCCACCAACTATCCACCGCTCCACAGCTCGGTGAATGGCTTGATAAAGCAGAGTCTGAATCACTCGATGCAATGCAAAGAGCCAGTCTTTCTGAAATGAAACGACAGTGGCGTTTAACGACAGTAGTCCCAGAAGATCTTGTCAAAGCTAAGTCACTCGCTGGCTCTAAGTGTGAGCACGCATGGCGCACTCAACGCGGCGAAAACGACTGGAACGGCTTTTGCGCTAACTTCGAAGAAGTTGTGAACCTATCACAGCAAGAAGCTCAAATCCGTGCAGAGCAAGCAGGTCTGACGCCTTACGACGCGATGCTTGATATCTATGAGCCAGGCGTGAACTCTGCCCAGCTTGACACTTTGTTCGGTGACCTTATCTCTTGGCTACCTGAGCTCACCCAGCAGGTCATCGAAAAGCAAAAAACAGAGTCGGTTTACACGACGGACGAACGCTACGCCACCTCAGAGCAAAATGCACTCGGGTTAGAGGTCATGAAACTGCTGAAGTTTGATTTTGACCATGGTCGCCTAGATATCAGCTCACACCCATTCTGTGGCGGTGTACCTCAAGATGTTCGCATTACGACTCGTTACGATGAAACCGACTTTGTTCAATCGCTAATGGGCATTGTCCACGAAACCGGCCACGCTCGCTACGAACAAGGCCTACCGACGTCTTTCTCTGGCCTGCCAGTTGGTGAAGCGCGCTCAATGGGTATTCATGAATCACAATCACTGTTTTTTGAAATGCAGTTAGGTCGAAGCGACGGTTTTATTCACCATCTATCACCTTTGGCACAAAAGCATTTTGCTTCCAATGATGCAAAGGTGTTTGAACCAAATAACCTTCAAAAAATCTACACTCGAGTTCAACCGGGCTATATCCGCGTCGACGCTGATGAGCTAACCTACCCTGCTCACGTGATCCTACGCTATGAAATTGAACGTGATCTTATGAACGGCAAGATTTCATACAAAGATATCCCTGAACTGTGGGATCAAAAAATGCAGCAGTACTTGGGTTTGTCGACGAAAGGCAACTACAAAGATGGCTGTATGCAAGACATTCACTGGACAGATGGCGCCTTCGGTTACTTCCCGTCCTACACTCTTGGCGCTATGTATGCGGCTCAGTTTATGGCAGCAATGAAGCAAACCGTTAATGTCGATAAAGCGATTAACAGCGGTGACCTAAACCCAATTTTCACTTGGTTAAGTGACAACATTTGGTCAAAAGGTAGCTCACTATCAACAGAAGAACTCGTGAAGCAAGCAACCGGTGAAACACTGAATGCAGCGCACTTCCAATCACATTTGAGAAGCCGTTACTTATAATACTACAAACAACAAAGGCGACATTTCTGTCGCCTTTGTACATCTTAACCACGTTAGCTAACGCTTAGAAAATATGAAGCGTCGCGTTAATAGTGAAGCTGTCTAGATCTTTGTCATTTGAGAACGACGTCTTGATGCCGTTGAAACGCTGCCAGCTTGCGCCAACAGAAAGCATATCTGTTACGAAGTATTCTGCACCTACACCGTACATAAAGTCAGTACCGCTGTCGCTACCGTTTAGGTTGCCTTTGTAATCAGCGTTGTAGTAGTGGAAGCCACCTTTTGCGTACAGCTGGATTGGACCGATATCGATACTTGGCTTAAGTGCCGCGTACCAAGAGCCAAGCTCAGCATAGCCCGTGCTACCATTGCTTGCAGTCATGTCGTAGTTACCGTGCTTCCAGTAACCGCCTTCAATACCAATGATAGGCAGGATACCAGTGCCCACGTGGAAACCCATAGGCGTGTCGCTGTTTCCGTTGTAGTCTGCACGACCTGCAGAAACACCACCATACAACCAAGCGTCTGCAAACGCAGACGTTGAGGCACCAACAAGCGCAAGCGCTAAAAGTGTCTTTTTCATTTGTAACCTTCTTGTTTAATAGAATGCGGCGAATCCAATCAAAGCCACCGCGGAGCTTTATATATCACACACTATATCTCTTGAGAAACTCATCTGTTTTAATTTTTGGTAAAACCTGACTGTTTCTCAGAGACATAGATCAAAATTCTTGAAGCGAACTCAGTAAAAGCGCCTAACAAGCATTAATGGCGTTCAACACTCGCTTATCCGAAACTGGGTACGGAGTCCCCAGCTGTTGAGCGAAATAACTGACACGCAGCTCTTCAAGCATCCAACGAATCTCTTTCACGTTTTCGGGTATTTTCATACCTTTCGGGATCTTGTTAAGCAACTCTTTGTAATCTTGTGTTACCGATTCCACTTTCAACATGTGCATACGGTCGCGATTTGGATCGATGGGTAGCTTCTCCATACGTTTTTCCACCGCTTTCAGGTAACGAAGAATATCAGGTAGGCGCTTCCAACCACATTCGGTCGCAAAGCCCTTGAAAATAAGCCCTTCAACCTGCGCTTTAATATCAGAAAGTGCGAACGCCATTGTGAGGTCAACGCGTCCTTTTAACTTCTTATTAATATTAAATGCTGTAGTAAGTATGGTTTCTACCTGTTTGGCAATGTCGACGACAGTGTCACCAAGTTCACCTCGAACGTGCTCTTTTAACTGTTCGAACTTGTCCGCATCCCAGACTAAACCACCCTGCTCGTCGATAAGCTTATCGATACCACACGCAATACAGTCATCAATTAAATCTAACACTTTACCGTATGGGTTAAAATATAACCCAAGTTTGGACTTGTTCGGCAAATTAGTATGCAGGTATTTAATCGGAGAAGGCACATTAAGCAGTAATAGGCGGCGCTGGCCCTCTTTCATGACCTGCTCTTGCTCTACTTCTGTCTCAAACAGTTTGATCTCGACGCTGTCTTTGTTATCGACCAATGCAGGATAAGCTTTGACATCGAACCCGCCGCGCTTTTGAGAATACACTTTCGGTAATTCACCAAAGCTCCATGTGTGCAGACCTTGTTGCTCAATATCATCATCCGCGACTTTAGAGAGTGTCTCTTGCACTTTATCTTTTAAGCTCTCTTTGAGCTCATAGAGATCACGATTCTCTTTGAGTTTACGATTACGATGGTCCACTGCGCGGAACGTAATACGCAAGTGATCCGCTAACTGCTCTAGGTTCCAATCTTCACGCAGCACTTCTACTCCGGTCATACGGCGCAGCTCTTTCTCTAGCGAATCTAGCAATGGCGCATCCATTGGAGTCACTCGTGCTAAGAACGCATCGGCATAGTTTGGAGCGGGTACAAAGTTTTTACGAAGAGTTTTAGGCAGCGCTTTTATCAAGCTGACTACCAACTCATGGCGTAAACCTGGGATTTGCCAATCAAAACCCTCTTGTTCAATCTGATTTAATATTGGCAGCGGAATATGAACGGTCACACCATCATTGTCTTCGCCAGGTTCAAACTGATAACTGAGTTTGAGTTTGAGTCCACCTTGGTGCCAGAAGTTTGGATAGTCCAAATCCGTCACATGACTGGCATCTCCTTTGAACAACATCTCTTTTTCAAAGTTCAGCAACTCTTTGTTTTGCTTGCTAGCTTTCTTCCACCACGTGTCAAAATGTCGACCTGAAACAACATCTGTACCTACACGCTGGTCGTAAAACTCAAATAACTCATCGTCATCCACCAAAATATCGCGGCGGCGAGATTTATGTTCGAGTTCTTCTACTTCCTGAAGCAACTTACGATTTTGTTTGAAGAATGCATGTTTGGTTTCCCAATCACCTTCAACTAACGCACTACGAACAAAGAGCTCGCGGCTGATTACCGGGTCAATCGCGCCGTAGTTCACTAGGCGTTTCGGAACAATTGGCACGCCGTAAAGCATGATTTTTTCATGAGCCATAACAGCGGCACGTTTTTTCGACCAATGTGGTTCGCTATAACTGCGCTTAATCAGGTGCTTAGCCAAAGGTTCAATCCATTCTGGCTGAATTTTGGCAATGATACGGCCCCATAGCTTAGACGTTTCCACCAGCTCTGCGGACATAATCCACTTTGGCTGTTTTTTGAATAGACCCGACGCTGGGAAAATATGGAAACGAGCATTACGTGCGCCTTGATACTCGTTCTTCTCTTGGTCTTTTACACCAATGTGCGAGAGCAAACCCACCAGCAGCGCACTGTGGACCGCTTGATAGCTACCAGGCTCCTGGTTGAGCTTCGCATCCATTTCACGCATCGCTTGGTGTATCTGGAAATACACATCTTGCCACTCACGAACACGCAAATAATTTAAGTAGTCCTGCTTGCATTGTTTGCGGAACTGATTACCCGACAGCGCTTTTTGCTGCTTTTGAATATAGTCCCACAAGTTCACAAACGTTAAGAAGTCCGACTCTTTGTCAAAAAAGCGGCGATGCTTATCATCCGAAGACTGCTGCTTATCGCTAGGACGCTCACGTGGGTCTTGAATTGACAGTGCTGAGGCAATCACCATGACTTCTTTCAAACACCCAAGACGTGGCGCTTCAATCACCATACGAGCAAGACGCGGGTCAATCGGCAAACGAGCAAGCTGACGCCCAATTGGCGTTAGGCGTTTTTTCGGATCTTTAGCCTTATCATTGATAGCGCCGAGCTCTTCTAGTAGGCGAACACCATCTTGAATATTGCGTTTGTCCGGCGCTTCGACAAATGGGAAGGCTTCAATGTCTCCTAGACCCAGTGCTGTCATCTGCAAGATAACCGACGCTAGGTTGGTTCTTAAGATCTCTGGGTCGGTAAACTCTGGACGTGACTCGAAGTCTTCTTCCGAGTACAAACGAATACAGATACCCTCTTCAACACGTCCACATCGGCCTTTACGCTGGTTCGCGCTCGCCTGAGAAACCGGTTCAATCGGCAGTCGCTGCACCTTGGTGCGGTAGCTATAACGGCTGATTCGCGCCGTACCTGGGTCAATAACGTATTTGATGCCAGGTACTGTAAGTGAAGTCTCAGCAACGTTGGTGGCTAACACTATGCGGCGTCCAGCATGGGGCTGAAATATTTTGTTTTGCTCACCCGCTGACAGACGGGCATATAAAGGCACAATTTCTGTGTCGCGAAGATTGCGCTTACCCAACGCATCCGCGGTATCTCGAATTTCACGTTCGCCATTCATGAAGATCAGGATATCGCCCAATCCTTCATCACAAAGCTCGTCAACCGCTTCAAAGATACCTTCAAGCTGATCGCGATCGTTGTCGTCATCACCACGAAGTGGACGATAACGCGTTTCAACCGGGTACGTACGACCTGAAACCTCGATAATTGGCGCGTCATTAAAGTGCTTAGAGAATCGCTCTGGGTCAATGGTCGCCGAGGTGATGATTACTTTCAGATCAGGGCGTTTCGGTAAGAGCTCACGCAAATATCCGAGAATAAAGTCAATGTTGAGACTACGCTCGTGCGCTTCATCGATGATGATGGTGTCGTATTGATTTAAGAAGCGATCATGCTGAATTTCAGCAAGAAGAATACCGTCGGTCATCAACTTGATCTGGGTATTGTCCGAGATCTGATCATTAAATCGAACTTTATAACCAACAAACTCACCTAGAGAAGTCTCCATCTCTTCAGCAATACGGTTCGCGACCGAACGCGCCGCAAGACGTCTTGGCTGCGTATGGCCAATCAGGCCAAATTTACCACGGCCAAGTTCTGAACAAATTTTTGGTAACTGAGTGGTTTTACCCGAGCCTGTTTCACCAGCGACGATCACCACTTGGTGCTCTTCTATCGCCTTAGCAATATCGTCTCTCTTCTGGCTAACCGGAAGTAACTCTGGGTATTCAATGTGCTTTGTTTGATTAGCGCGCTGCTCGGCTTCCATCATCGATTTTGCAATATCTACTGCAATCTCATCGAAAACGGCGGCTTGAGCTTCAGGCTTTTTAATTCTTGCTGCACCAGCAATGCGTTTGCTTAGGCGAAAACGGTCGCGGATCATGCAGTCTTTTAATGCTTTTTTCAGTGACTGCGGGTTGTTCGCTTGAGCCTTAGCTGGCTGATTTTTTGATTGAGAGGAAGTCAAAACATTCCCTGCTATTTTTCTTATTTAAAACTGGCGCGATTGTAGCACAGCTACCAACTACGGGTTAACTGGCGCGCAAACAAAAAAGCTCCGCATTCGCGGAGCTTTCGTGATTATTTGCTGCTTAGAAGTGGTACTGCAAGTAAACCGTACTGTAGTTACTGCCGCCTTTAATTCGACCAAACTGAGAAGACGCTTCGAAGATTGCACTGCGGTGATGCAGGGAATAACCAAGCCATAAGTCTTCCAGCTCTGGTTTGCGAATCAGAGAACCAATACTGAGATCGTAAGAGATATCAATGTAGTTCATTAGATGACTCGCACGCTTGCCCTTCTTATCCATTTCTTGCTGTTCGATATGAGTAATGCTGTCGATGTACGACAAACCGTTACCGACACCCAAGCGCATCTTAACCGGCCATTCGATGGTGTAGTACGCTTTGATCAGAGTAACAAACTCCGTCGCCGCACTTTGCACTTCTGAATCCCAGTGATGAGCAATACCCGGGCTCAGGTAAATATCCAGTGGCAAACCGAAAAGTTCGTCGGTTAAAGGATGGCCGTAAAATACCGAGGTCAATTGGTTATTGTATGGGTCACGCTTGCCGTTAAAGGTTAGGATATCCCCCATATCAGACGGCGAAGCCCAGCCATGGGCAACACGAACATAAGGTTTAGCACTGATATCTCGGCTTACTTGTTTGGCTTTAGATGTACTCTTTTTCTTCTCATTAAAGAAACCGACACCAACAAACACTTCGCCTTCGAATCGCTCCTTGATCACCGATGAGTGATACGCTTGGTTATCTAACATACGAATGTTAGTCGACCCTAATAGATACAGATTCGAGGCTACATGGTAACGCGCATCGACTCCCATCGCGTAGTCCACGCCGCCGCCTAAGTTATCGACGGTATCACGATAAGTACCGTAATACTGGGTGTTGAAATCCGCATCTTTGAATCGCAACGTCACGTTCGGACGAACTTCTAAATCGCCATATTCCACCAAGCCCTGGAGCCTAAAGTTAGCGTGAAATCGGTCTTCTCCATCTGTCATTAGCTCAGCATCATAATGCCAAACTGGGTCAAAGTTATAACGCATTTGCAAACCGTAGTCAGCGGTATCACCGCCCACTGCGTTTTGTTCATCTGCGGGTATGTCGATATGTCGCATACGCGTTATAGCATTGAACTCTAATTGTTTATCATCCGTTTTATAGAGGTGGGCACCTGCCATGGTACCGTCAAGAAAGACATAGTCGTTCTTAAAGAACATCATCGGAATAAAGGTGCTGACAGTCGTGTCGCTTCCTTTTGTATCAAAAGGTACGTTGGCTGTACGCCAAACCGCAGCAATACCCCACTCCGCTTCTTGCGCTTGCGTTTCGGCTTGAACAACAGGGGATGTGATCAATGCTGCCGTAATCGCTAACGCGAGATTTTTCTTAATCATGTCTTGCAGTTTCTCCAACTGGAAATGTTATCAATCAGTAAATAGAATTCAGGGCACGTATATTGGTTAGCCAGTCACTCGAACATTTGGCTAAGCTGTAAGGCTTATGCCATTTTTCGAAGACTAAGCCTACCAACGCTATCTCTCAAGCGAAGACTTGTTATATTATGTTGTTATTACACTTATTGTGTCACTAGACTGTGATTACTGACTATAGGCTAATAAATAACCAACAGTTATCAAAGGCATAGTTTCCACTATTTAGACCCATCGTGAAAGTAGAAAAATTAAAAAACATCCTCAATAATTTGCCAAAAGACCAAGATATTCGAATTGTCACGGGTGAACACTGGCTTCCTGAGCAATTGGTTAATACTGAACTCGATAACAACCTGTTATTTCTGGAGTTTGACAACGCACCTGATGAAGGAGAGCAAGGTTTAGAGGCAAGAGGATTTGTAGAGCATGAAGTTGAACTTCTTCGTCAACGTCTGGATGAAATCGTCAAACAAAGTGACGATTCGTCTCAATTGTTAGACGCTCTTACAGGTTTCTTTCTTGTCGGCCATGAAGCGAGCAGCGCCGAGTTTATCGAGTTGCTTGAACAAATGGAGTCTAGTGACGAAACCTTAATTCAGAGTGCTTGATGTAACATAAATAAGTGATGAGAGTTGCTATGACGACACTGCCCCCACTGCTTGCCGGACCCATTTTACGCCGTACCAACCGTTCAGAGTTCACATTGTGGTTGGCAACGTCAGTAGATCCAAGTTCACTCTTGGTTGAGTTGCATGCCGAACAAAAATCATCCTACGCGTTTCGCGACTCACAGTACTTACAACTCAGTTCAAAGCTTTGGTTGGTACAGTTCTATATCAATCATCAATTGTCTTCACGCGACCACGTTGATTACGACATTGTTGACGCGCAAACGGGACAATCCGTTCTACCTAAGGATATTTGTTATTCAACACGGTCTAAGGTTCAAGTCCAACTTTCCAACACCGCCGATCATATTTTGCATGGCTCCTGTCGAAATCCTCATCATCCGAGCCCTGACAGCTTAGTGATGCTCGATGATCGCCTAAGTCAATCGATGACCTCTGGCTCTTTGAAAGATATACCAGACGTACTGCTGCTAACAGGCGATCAGATTTATGCCGATCACATTGCTGGCCCCACGTTGGCAGCGATTCAAAACGTCATTCAACTACTAGAACTTCCAGATGAGCAATTTGATCAAAGCACGCTTGCCGATAGCTGTCGTTTACACAGTGGCGAAATCGCCCTGTATGACCGCGATAAACTGCTTCCTCGTTTTCAAGATGACACCAGTCGACTAAAAAACCTTCTTAGTCAGCAGCAAACCGCTATTTTTAGCTCCCGCGATTGTGAAAACCATCTGGTCAGCTTTTCTGAGTTCATTGCCATGTATCTGCTCACTTGGTCCCCAGAGCTATGGAACACCATAGGTTTTGATGACCTCGAGCCGAGCATGATGGCCGAAGAGCATCGAGACACTTGGAATAAAGAGAAACAGATACTCAGCCGCTTTGTGCAGGGGCTGCCGAAAGTGAGGCGCTTGCTCGCACATATTCCGACCTACATGATCTTCGATGATCACGACGTCACAGACGATTGGAACTTAACCGTTGGCTGGGAAAAAGCAGCATACGAACACCCTTTTTCCAAGCAAATCATCGGCAATGCTCTGTTTGGCTACTTACTGTGCCAGGCTTGGGGCAATCACCCAGAGCAAATGAGCGCCGACTGGCAAGATGAGCTTGAGGCTCTGTTTGTCGGCATGAACCAAGGGCCGAAGCAAACTATCTATATCGATAAAGATCAGCACCAAGGGATAATTACTAAGCTATTACGCTACGAAAAATGGCACTACACGTTAGATTCTCACCCTAAAGTTGTGGTGTTAGATACGCGCACTCGGCGTTGGCGCTCTGAATCAAAAATAAACAAACCATCAGGCCTTATGGACTGGGAGGCAATGGTTGAATTTCAACAAGAGCTGCTTGGACTCGATGCGGTTGTCGTTGTCTCCCCCGCACCTATGTTTGGTGTTAAGTTCATCGAAACACTACAAGCAATGGCGACGAAGCTTGGAAATCCGCTGATTATTGATGCGGAAAACTGGATGGCTCACCCAGGCAGCGCCAATACGCTACTGTCGATTTTTACCCACAGTAAAACACCAGAGAACTTTGTGATTCTCTCCGGCGATGTCCACTATTCGTTTGTCTATGACGTGAAGCTGCGCTTCAAACAAAGTGACTCGCACATTTATCAAATCACGTGCAGCGGGATTAAAAATCAATTTCCCGAACCACTATTGACGGTTTGTGATTGGCTAGATAAGTGGCTTTATACGCCACGTTCACCACTGAACTGGTTTACAAAACGCAAGCGCCTCAAAGTCTTCAAGCGAAAACCTCAACCAAGTGAACATAACCGGCTAGTCAATCGATGCGGTATTGGCCTCGTTAAGCTTGATCCTTTTGGGAAGCCTGCGCATATTTCTGTCCTGCACGGAGATGGAACTCAAACCAAGTTCCCTGAAACTTATTCTGAAGACTAAACTCTAACTACTTGTGATCGTAAGCCACGGTCACCATGTAGTTAAGTAGAACAGTTACAGCAATACAACCAATAGTCAGGTACAGCCATGTTTAATGCCATTACTTCTCTTTTTAAGCAGCTTATCGAAGGGGATGATCTGTCAAAAACTCAAGGCGTGAGTCCGAATTTGGCTATCGCATCGCTACTTTGTGAAGTTTCAAAAGCCGATTATCAAGTAGATGAAGAGGAAGAGACGGCCAAACGCCACTTAGTGATTCGCTTACTTGGTATCAATGACGATGAAGCGCAAACTCTGCTGTCTCAAGCCAGCGAACAGACACAAAACTCCGCATCGCTGTACGATTTCACATCAAGTTTGCGTGAATTAAATCAAGAAAAGCGTTTCGAACTGATTAAAGCGATGTGGGAGGTCGCCAACGCTGATGGTGTCATCGACCCACTAGAAGACGCAGTGATCCGTAAAGTCGCCGAACTTCTTTATGTCGACCATAGCGAGTTCATTCGAGCTAAAATTCAGGTTGTCGACAAGTAACGGCAACGTAGCTATTGACTAAGCTAGCTACCGGCTAAATAACGATCAGCCCCAAGACACGAGGTCGTTGGGGCTGATGTGACTAAAGCATTGTCAGTGCAAGCTTAGCGAGATTATAAGCATCAACAAAGCCGGAGTGCTGACGTCCTTCCCACTCAATGCCCTTTTGTTCTTGAGCAGCTTTATGGCCAATACGTTTGTCTTTCAATCGATTCTGAATACGGTACAACGTCGCCAAATTAACAAATTCTTTAAACGGCATATCGATACCTTTTGCCTCACATTCGAGCCTCAAGATCTCATCATCTCGCCCCCAAGAAGCGTAGATTTTGTTTGTTCCGCCAAAGTTTTTCACCATTGACTGAATTACCGATTCCAACGGTCTGCCCTGTTTTTCTACTTTACGTGGCGTAATACCCGTAAGCTCTGTACAAAATAGCGACACTTCATCAGTTTCTGGCTTAACATAGTACTGGGCTCGCTTGACGACTTCTTGCTTGACCAGATCAATTTCAGCTAAACCCACTTCAATGATTTCACCGGTAGTGCCAACGCCATCGACGTTCCAGCAGCACATTTCAAGATCAAAGCAAACGACTCGATTGTAATTCATAGCGACACAGTAAACAGTTATTAACACGGCGAAATTGTAGCGTATTCAAAACAAAAGCTCGACAGTCGATCGGCTGATCGCTCTATATTCAAGCAACATTAGCGCGATTTCGGCCGTGAGCCTTACTGATGTACAGCTGTTCATCGGCGCGATTGATAAGCTGTTCGATGGTTTCACCGCGATAGACCGCCGCCCCAACACTCAGAGAGCACCTGAATTCAGAGTCAATGGACTGCCAACTCAAAGACGCCACTTCTTTACACATGCGTGTCAGATAGTGGTGCAAGGTGCCATAATCGATACATCGGCTGATCACCGCAAATTCGTCGCCGCCTAAGCGAAATAGCATATCGTCCGGGTACATTTGCTCTTTTATATACACCGCCACTTGCATCAAAATTTCATCGCCAACCACATGCCCATATTGGTCATTGATACGCTTAAAATTATCAACGTCAATGATCACGAGCGAGAATGGTTTATGGCAGGAAATGTGATATTCAGTAAGGCGATTAAAGGCTCGGCGGTTGTATACCTCTGTGAGCGGGTCACGCTCAACGAGATATTGTAGGTCTTTAGTTCGGCGATTTACTATCATCGTTAAACGGCGCTGCTCGCGTAACATCAGATACACCACATAGGAAAGCAGTACCGAAATCAGCAGGCCACCTGTGCCCACAAAAAACAGTATTAACTGGTCGTTTTTTGAAATCGTTGCATCGTGCTTAAACTGAATCTTCCATTCTCTATCGTATAGACCGATGACCACATCTTTAGTGGAACTGTCGAGCAGTTGCCATTGGTCATTTTGATACAGAATAGGATCATCTTCGGCATCAAAACCCAGATCAACCACACGTACACCGATATCCTTGCCAATAGAGGTTCTCGACACAATCTGCTTAAAATACTCAGTAATGCGGATAACCCCAATCACGACACCACGCAAAGACTCCTTACCCGCCTCAAAGACAGGCACGTAAACCAACATACCTTGCTTGGGGATCGAGCGATCAAAACCATCTTGTAGCAGTCGTATTTTATCCGACAAGCTTGGCTCACCAGTGACACTGGTATTACGAATCACTCTTCGCACCCTTTCTCTAGAGGAGTAGTAACCAAGTGCTCGCAAATTGCCTTCATTGACTGGATAGATATCACTCGCAACGTAAATAGGCTCATCATCAGTGAGGATGTAACCATCAACGCGAGGTTTATCTTTGGGAACGGTGTAAATTTGATAGCTCGGAAAACGCTCTCTTACACGTTTGCTATGGGTTTCGACCTGTTCTGGATAGACTTTTTTCATCCATTGCATAGCGATTAAACTCTGCGAACCATCGACAAGCGGCGCCGCAAAGCTTGCGAAGTTATCCCAAGCAGAAGGCTGAGTTGCGTGATAAAAACTCGCACCAGCACCAATGAAACTAATATCAAGCATGACGAGCTCTTTGATGTTTTCTGCTTGATTGTCTGTTAAAAATTCGAAGTTTGATTCGGCGAGTTGTTCTTGTCCCCTAAAAACTATGTGTGTGATAAATGTGGTGAGTATTATCCCTAGCACAAACACCAGTACTGCATACCGTTTAACGCCACGGTCTTCTTTTTTTAAGCCTGCAACCATTTTTTGTCCTGACTGACTAGTGTCAGTTTTCTCATTTATGATACTTATAGCCAGATAATGTATTATAAATATTGTCAATTTCTTATTTTAATGTTAGCCAATTGATTCTACACACCCATCATTTTGTAAGAAGTTGTCACTTCGATTTATAAAACACAGATCACTATATTTCAGAAAAACACCATTATCTGCTGATTTAACATCCAAAAAACTCACTTTGTAATGACAAATCTGCGAAAGCGTCGCGCTAAGAGCCTTGATTATGCTAGACTTCGCCCCAAAATTAACGACTAATGACTGACACATAGAGAATCCCCTATGAACTTCGACCTAAATGTTATCCCAACGACTTTCGACATGCTGCACGCTGGCCTTGCTGCTTCAAGCGTTTTACTACTCGCGATTGCCGTTTCTCGTAAGTGCAAAGTTGTCGAGAAAGTAGTAGAAAAACCAGTAGAGAAGATTGTCGAAGTTGAAAAGCCAGTAGAAAAAATCGTAGAAGTTGAAAAAGTAGTAGAAGTTGAAAAAGTGATTGAGAAAGTGGTCGAAGTGGAGTCGAAACTGGCTACTGCGTCTACTGACTCTGCAATGCAATTGCTGTCACTAATGCAGCAAGAAGCGCGCATGGTCGACTTCCTTCAAGAAGACCTTACTTCATTCTCAGACGAAGAAGTGGGTGCAGCTGCACGTGTGGTTCACTCAGGCGGTAAAAAAGTCATCTCTGAGTACTTCGAGTTAAGCCCAATTCGTAATGAAGAAGAAGAAACTCGAATTACAATTGAGGAAGGCTTCGATCCGCAATCAGTTCGCCTAACCGGCAACGTAACTGGCAACGCCCCATTCAACGGCACGCTCGTTCACAAAGGCTGGAAAGCGGATAAAGTGACTTTGCCTAAGCTGTCTGAAAACTACAACGCATCAATCATCGCACCTGCAGAGGTAGAGCTATAATGGAACCTTCAGTGCAAACTCAAGAACAAAAGATTGCTCAATACAGTGTTGGTATCGACTTAGGTACCACCCACTGTGTTATGTCGTTCATCGACACTCAAAATGAAGACGCGCAAGTTGAAGTCGTGTCTATCCCCCAGTTAACCGCGCCTGGTACCGTAGAATCATACAAACAACTGGGTTCGTTTTTGTATCAACCGCATGAACACGAAATGGGTCAAGGCTCTCGAACTCTCCCATGGACGAGTGAACCAAAAGCTCTAGTGGGTGCGGTAGCGCGTAATCTAGGTTCAAAGACGCCAATTCGTCTTGTCGCTAGTGCTAAGTCTTGGCTATGCCATGGTGGTGTTAACCGTCGTGATAGCTTCCTACCTCAAGGTAGTCCTGAAGAAGTCACCAAGGTCTCTCCGCTTCGCGCGACTGAGCTTTACCTTGAGCACTTAAAAGATGCATGGAACCACATGCACCCTGAGCACAGCTTGGAAGATCAAGATGTCACGATTACAGTACCGGCCTCTTTTGATCCTGCAGCGCGCGACCTAACAGCAGAAGCGGCCCGTAACATTGGTCTTGTTCACCTTACGCTACTGGAAGAGCCACAAGCCGCTCTCTATAGCTGGATTGACAACAGCAATGACAAATGGCGCGATGAAGTGAACGTTGGCGATGTCGTGTTGGTTGTCGATGTCGGCGGTGGTACCACTGACCTTTCTCTTGTCGCTGTGACTGAGCAAGATGGTAACCTCAACCTAGAACGTGTTGCTGTAGGTGAGCACATCCTGCTTGGTGGCGACAACATGGATCTCGCGCTTGCTTACCGTCTAAAAATGAAACTGGCGCAAGATGGCAAAGAGCTTCAGCCATGGCAAGTTCAAGCTATGACACATGCTTGCCGTGATGCGAAAGAAGCTCTACTGAACGATGCTGAACTTCAATCAGTGCCAATCGTAGTACCAAGTCGTGGCTCGAAACTGTTAGGTTCGACCTTAAAAACAGAACTGACCCAACAAGAAGTGCAACAAACGCTGGTTGATGGTTTCTTCCCTCAAGTGAGTGTGAATGAACATCCCGTGCAACGCGCGCGTGGTGCACTGACTCAAATGGGTCTGCCATACGCTCAAGATGCTGCTATTACTCGCCATATTGCCGCATTCCTAAGCCGTCAAAGTAGCGCTGCAGATACCGCATTTGCCGGTATGCCTGGCATGGAAGCGCCTGCTGAGTTTATCAAACCAACTGCGTTACTGTTTAACGGCGGTGTTTTGAAATCAAAGCTACTTTCTGAGCGCCTGTTCAATACCATCAACGCATGGTTAGAAACGGCAAATGCAGACAAAGCAAAAATGCTCTCTGGACTCGACCTTGATCTCGCAGTCGCAAGTGGTGCGGCATACTACGGCAGCGTCCGTCGTGGACAAGGCGTACGTATTCGTGGCGGTATTGCTTCAAGCTACTACATCGGTATCGAAAGTGCCATGCCTGCCATTCCTGGTATGGCTCCTCCAATGGAAGCACTGTGTGTCGCGCCGTTTGGTATGGAAGAAGGCAGTAGTGTCCAGGTTCCAAGCCAAGAGTTTGGTCTCGTTATCGGTCAGCCAGTGCACTTCCAATTCTTTGGTTCGACTACGCGCCGTGAAGATGAAGCGGGTGTTCACCTAGATTACTGGAAACCGGAAGAGCTAGAAGAGCTTCCAGAAATTCAAGTAACACTGCCAGTTTCTGAAGGCCGTAGCATCGGAGACGTAGTGCCAGTTACGCTGTCATCACGCGTTACAGAACTTGGTACACTTTACCTAGAAGCCATTGCAGCAGACAACGGTCAAAAGTGGCATGTAGAGTTCGACGTTCGCGAAGACGTGTAATCACAAAACTAAACGGCACCTCTGGTGCCGTTTTTTATCTCCAATATCTGCGCTATTAGCTTTATAAGTATTCTAAATGGAGCGTGTTATGGCATCCGCACAATATCTGGTCGGCATTGATTTAGGTACAACCAACACGGTTGTCGCATTCTGTGAAATTCAAGACGATCTCTCAAACTCCCCTATTGAACTGTTCGAAATCGACCAATTGGTAGGCCCTGGCGAAGTGGTTCGTAAACCTCTTCTGCCCTCTTTTCGCTATCACCCAGCCAAACAGCAAGTTTCCGAAGCTGACTTAACCCTCCCTTGGGAGCATCAACCTGTAGCCGGCGATATCAATAACATTATCGTTGGTGAGTGGGCTCGTGAGCTCGGCGCTAAAGTCGAAGGTCGACAAGTCTCCAGTGCAAAAAGTTGGCTATCACACACAGCTGTGGACAGAGAAGATGACATTCTCCCTTGGGCTGGAGCTCAAGATGTAGAGAAAGTGTCGCCAGTCATTGCCAGCGCAAGCTATTTGAATCATATCCGCCAAGCTTGGAACCACAGACACCATTACAACAAGTTAGAAGACCAAGATGTTGTCATTACAGTTCCCGCTTCTTTTGATGAAACAGCTCGTAAACTGACGCTGCAAGCGGCGAAGCTTGCTGGGTTGCCAAAGGTTCATCTACTAGAAGAGCCACAAGCCGTATGTTACGACTGGTACGCACGCCATAAAGAAAGCGCATCGCAAGAACTTGCTCAAGTACCTCTTATACTCGTATGTGATGTGGGTGGCGGTACCACTGACCTTAGCCTTATAGAAGCTAAACACCATGACGACGAGCTAGAGCTTAACCGAATTGGCGTTGGTGAACACCTAATGCTGGGTGGCGATAACTTGGATTTGGCACTCGCCCACATGGCTGAACAGCGGTTCAACGAGTCGAAAAAACTCAATGCCGCAAGCCTCACTAAGCTTATTCAACAGACTCGCAAAGCAAAAGAGGCGTTGCTTTCTTCTCATGCCCCCGAAGAAATGAAGATCACTATGCTCGGCAGTGGCTCTCGTCTAATTGGCGGAACCAAGAGCGTGGCACTCAGTCAACAAGAGGTTCATCAGATCGCTCTTGAAGGTTTTTTCCCTAAAACAGATTTTGGTACTCGACCAGACAAGAAACGCAGCGCCGTGGTTGAGTTTGGCCTGCCATACGTGGCCGACCCTGCCGTTAGTAAGCATGTTTCCGAGTTTCTTCACCTTCACCAAGAAGTGGCGAAGGAAGCGCTTGGAAGCGACGCAGAGCCCGCAATCCCAGTCGGTTTACTGCTAAACGGTGGCGTTTTTAACAGTGATTTAGTCACTCGCCGTCTCGTTGATATTGTCGAAAACTGGAAAGGTGCGCCAATATCACTACTTTCCAATCCTCATCCGGATTGGTCTGTCGCACTTGGTGCTGTGGCGTTCGCTAAGGCGAGACGCGGCGCGCAGCTTAAAATTGGTGGTGGTAGTGCCCGCTCCTATTTCTTGCACCTCCAAGAAAAAAACAAGCTTGGTCAAGCGCTGTGTTTATTAGCGAAAGGAACCGATGAAGGCCAAGAGATACGACTTACCGGCCGTCGCTTCGCACTTACTTTAGGCGAACCAGTAAGGTTCAATCTGCTCACCTCGACTCATGACACCTTTGGTGACAATCACAAAGTTCAAAATGGCTTGATGGTCAGCATCGATCCTGACCAATTTAACCCGCTACCACCTTACATTAGTACGTTACAAGGTAACGAAGCCCAGCTCCAAGCTAATCAAAAAGAGCGTGTTGAAGTTCAATTGGCCTGTCAGCTCACTGAAGTTGGTACTTTGAAAGTCGAATGCGTCAGTACAAACAACGAATCTCAGCGTTGGGAGCTCGAATTCGAAGTACGTAACCAGCAGACACATCAAGAAACGATAAAGGCTCACCCTGGGCTCGAACCAAGTAAAGCGCTGGTCTCTCGCTTGTACAGTGGCAATAAAAACAGCGCTGATAGTAAAGAAATCAAATTGCTTTCCAAAACGCTAGAGAAAAACTTAGGCAAAAAAGACGAATGGGATTTTCATACTCTTCGTTCGCTAGTTGACAGCTTCTCCTTGGGTCGCAAGCGCCGCCGACGCTCCGAACTGCATGAAAAGAACTGGCTACGTTTAACCGGTTTCTGTATGCGTCCCGGCTTCGGTGATGCCACGGACTCTTGGCGCATGGAGCAATTATGGGGCTTATATCAGCAAGGGATTCAGTTCCAAAACTCACAAGGTTGGAGCGACTGGTGGACGTTCTGGCGTCGAGTTTCTGGCGGTCTAAATGAAGAACAACAAGAAGTGATTCTTGGTGACATTGCTAAATACCTACACCCAGGAGCCATGAAAAACGCCAACACCTTCCAAGGCGCGAAAGACAAAGGCTATGAGGCCATGGTTAGACTTTCAGCAAGCCTGGAAAACCTGTATGTTGACGATAAGGTGCTGTTGGCCAACTGGTATTTAAGCAAAGCCATCAACCAGTCACAGTTTGAACAAGCGCACTGGTGGGCGCTAGGTCGATTAGCCTCCCGTACGCCACTTTACGGAAGCCAGCATAACGTTATCCCTCGGGAACAAATCGAGCAATGGCTACCTAAACTGCTTGAGCAGAATTGGCAAAAAGAGCCTATGTCGGCCTTTGCATGTGTATTGATGTGCAGAAAAACAGGGGATCGCTCACTGGATATCTCTGATGACTATCGAGCGCAAGTAATTACCAAGCTGAAGTCATCCAAAACGCCATCTAGTTGGCTCGACTTGGTCGAAGAAGTCAAAACGCTATCTGACTCTGACTCAAAGAAATTATTTGGCGAGGCCCTTCCAGCGGGCCTTCACCTGCTCAAAGAATAGCGGTTATGCTTAAGCTTTGGTCAGTTGGATTAGGAATAACTGATATTCCAAGTAAGTCGTAGCGCTGCGGTGTACATTTTCGGCCTAAAGATATTTATAAATTAGGCAGGCTGCCAAATGAAGAAAATCGTCGTCGAGTTTCAACCGTTAGGCATAGGCGACTGGGTACGAATCGAAGTCACCGTAGAAGTGGCGCGAGTTCTTGCCAAAGAGTATACAGAGTACGGATGGCCGGTAAGGGTATATAGTTATCTGTACGAAGGAAGTCAAAACGAGCTCGGTTGAGCTCGTTTTTTTATTTGTTACAACCTCTTGCCTACTTTCTCAGTCAATAATATTCAGAACAACACAGGTTCCACTGCGTTAGATGTAACACAACAAGGTCCAATGATTGGCTGGGCATTCAACTTCTAAGTCTTATCGTGGCCAACCTGTTTACGGCGATTTCATCATTTGCCCATTGAATTTAAGGATTTTCCACTGCCGGGTCTCAATAAAAAATGCCGCGACAATCATGTAAACGGCGACTAGAACAAGTAAGCCCAAACGTATCCACATCTTCTCGTCAATGACACCAGAGCTCATCAACGTCGTACCAATCAACACCAGCGCGGTATTCAATGCCGTCGCATAGACGGGCGCTTTTTCCGATTCGGTGTACATTTTTCGGCCTAAAACGACCGCCAGTAAAGTAATGAACAAAGTGTAAAACATGATATTGGGTACCAGCGCCAAAAAGCCAAACACAATAAGGGCGATCACTCCGCCAATCGCATTGCTTATCAGTAAAAATAGGCTCAACTTAATCGACTTCTCCCCCGTTATCATTAAGGACAGCAAGGCAATAAATATCATGGACAACAGCGCTTCCGAAATCTGGAATACAAAAAACACGCACACCACCGGAAACGCGATGATCAACGCTCTCATTGCTGAGAACCAGCGGAATTCGTCGGAAAGTTCTACCGCTTTATGACTCTGATAGTGATGTTCTTTCTCGGGCATATAGATATGCAAAACCGCAAAAATCGCTACCGAAATCGCACCAGATAAGCTTAATCCAACTGCGAGAAATATTGTCGTTCCCGTGCTTTGGATTGCCATAAACGGCAGCATCAAACTCGACATCAATAGAATGGTCGCAAACAAATTCCATTTAGGGTCTAAAAATAAGTAATAGCCCACCACCATCAAACCCGCTACGCTCAATAGCATCGGGACTGGGTACTGAGCAAATCCAACACTGAGTGCGACGCCAATCGCTACGGTTACGATCATGGCGAGTAACAGCTCGTAGACAATATCGATATGCAGTACACGTTTTTCAAACAAGAACTTTGCCGTAAAAATCGGCGCAACAAATGCCAAAGGCCAATCTATCCAAGCAGCCAAAAAGGTGGCAATCGCAACACCGAGAGTAAAGCGCAAAATACGCGTTTGAATGACGTCGGATAAAGGTGACATTTCAATACCCTTAGTGTCGTCAAAACGGTTATCTGACATACGACATCCAGCTCACTAAACGGATCCATGCCTTGCCAAGTAGATTGAACAATCCATTGTCACTGGTGTACACCACCACATCGGCTTGACCACCGATCCTTAAAAGCCCGGTGGTGTCTGCTGTATCAAATTCAATGCTTACTGGTAGCATTTGCGTCTGTCTCAACCAACCCGTTTGGTTGTTGGCTTGCGCAAGTTTGCCCGCTTGATTGCTTTGTCCCCAATCCACGCCCCAATCTACACTTGAAATGCGCCCTTTCACCACCTTGCCTGGTGCAAAATCTAACGCGACTTCAACCTCGTTACCTGGCTGAATATTTCCCAGACTGTTCTCGCGAAAATAAGCCTCAATCCAAATGCTGTCGGTCGAAACAAAGGTCATGATTGGCTGGCCAGCGCTGGCGTAAAACCCTTCCGAAAGACTAAAATTCGACACACCACCATTAGTTGGGGCTCGAACCACAGTCCGCTCTAAGTCTAACTGGGCTTTTTCCAACGCCAGCAAGGCCGCCTTAATTTGACTGTTTTCTTCACCCTCAGCACCCAGTTGACGATTCGCCCGCTCTAGGTCAGCTTGCGCATTTTGTACGCTGGCTCGAGCCGTAGCCAAACTCGCGCGTGCTTTATCGGCTTCTGAATCCGATACCACGCCTTTTTCTGCAAGGCCTAGTACTCGCCGAGTTTGCAACTCAACGTTGTCACGCTCTACAACCGCACTGGTTAACCGTGCCTGTGCTGAAGCGATGCTCGCGGTTTGCGCGCCCACATTTTGCCCGGCAATCTCCAGTTCTTGTTCCGCTTTTTTGACAGCAATTTCATAGTCCACAGGATTGAGTGAAACTAATACGTCACCCTCTGACACCAACTGGTTTGGTTGCACTTGGATATCGATAACTTGGCCCGATACTTGAGGTTTGATCGGCACTACATAACCTTGAACACGCGCATTATCTGTCGATGGAATGATTCTATCTGATACGATACTGAGCCCAAGGCTGACAACAATCGCGATCACTAAGCCGTTAGTAACCTTTTTTAGTTTGTTCTGTTTGGCGTCAATTTGCTCTTGTTTAGCATCACATTGTTCAGCACTATCCGATGATGGAGTTTCCGATTCTGTTTTGTCGCTCATTACGCTGCCTTAATTAACCATTTTTAGACTTTCACTTAGTTATGTATAGACTAAATAGTCGGAGATTAGAAACTAATTGCGTTATAAATTAGTGCATTAGCGTTATCAGTCATAAATTAGCTTGTCATTCTCAGACAGTAATAATGATAATTGGACTTTGATTGAAAAGTTGCCATTTTACGACACCAAGCTATGCTAAAAGCATCGTTTTTCAGGAGCCGGCTCCATGACTAAGTCTCAAGAACCAGTAAACCGCCTCATTAAATCCAGCTACGCTCGTATTTTGGTTGAACTGTTTCGCGAGTATGGTGAAGACCCACACCAAGCGATTCGTGACTCTGGTTTACCGCCCGATCTATTTGATCTCGACCAAGAATTCTTGCCTCAGGAGCCTGTTCAGCGACTGTTATATCTACTCGGAAACCAACTCGGAATGACGAACTTTGGTGACTTGGTACGTTCCGCCATTAAACAAAAATCCCTTCCCAAACTGTTAGGGCAATTTTCGGAATGCAGTACGATACGAGATGCTTTGGAACACTCTGGAGAGGTGTTTGCCTATGATGCAACCAATGTTAGGGTCGGCTTAGAAACCCACCACGGACGAACTTGGTATTGGTGTGAGAGAGACAACGATGCAAGTCAGCCGTTTATTTGGTCGGAGGTTTGGGCCGTCATGTATGGCATTGAACTGATTAGAGCCTTAAGCAAGAGCGATTGGACTCCAAAGCAGCTCAAAGTTCAAATTAACGAGATAGATGTGTACAAAGCTATTGTCAGTCAGTCGACCCAATATATTGTAAGTAACGATCGCATAGAATGGTTGATAGAAGATGAGGTGTTAAACCTCAAGCCCAACATAAGCTCGAAAGACATCGCAACTCAAACGACCTTAGTCAGCTGGCATGCTAACTTTACCGACCAGGTCTTCACCGCTCTATTGCCCTACGTGCGCGAGCATAACTTAACTCTCGATAATGCCGCCAAGCTGCTTAAACTGTCGCCACGTACACTGCAAAGACGATTGAAAAACGAACGCACCAACTTCCGTCATATCAAAGACAACCTGATTTTTACTGTTGCTGTCGAAATGATGAGTGACGAACTGTCTCTAACTCATATAGCAAACCAACTCGGTTTTTCGGACATTTCGCACTTCTCTCGCTCATTTAAGCGCATCAGTGGCCTCACACCCAAGCTCTATCAGCGGACGGTGCTAAGCCTTAATTCCAGCAATAAAGCGCCGTAACCCGCTAGAGCGAGCATTACCATCTGTTACACATCGAGAATGAAAACTATAATTTGTAGATATACACCACCGCTATAAGCTGTTAGCGTGTCGGCGGTATTAAATAGGTCGTTTATAAGAGGTAATGATGGTGCGCAAGCTTGCTTGGTTATTGGCCGTGATTTCAGTGGGCTCCCATGCCAAAGATTGGAGCTGGCAAGACCTCGCACAAGAGATTGACGCCCCCAGTTATAGCAATCACTTCAAAGACTATGATATCAAAGCCCGTTACGATTTAATGATGATCGTTGACTACCAGAACAGCCATGATGAAGAGCAACAAGCTCGCGAAGAGGACTATCGCGAAGCCTTGATGCGCTTTGCTCAAAAAGGCATTAACATTCTTGAGCTGATCGAAGACCAAAAACAGATTGACGAAGATCATTCTGACTGGAACATGAAAGTAAACAATGCACTGATCGGCCAACAAGGTAGGCTGCCTGGGTTTATTGTTCCACTCGAATTTGAAAACCTAACGGTCACCGAATTCATACTGGTACCGACAGCAGGCGCTTGCATTCACACACCCCCGCCACCAGCAAATCAAATGGTTGTTGTTAGTTTTCCAGAAGGGGTACAGTTTAAAGGACTCTACACACCAGTTTGGGTGGAAGGGACGCTTGCTCAGCAAACCCACTCCTCCAACATTGAGCTATCCGATGGTAGTACCGATGTCACCACCGCGTACACCATGGAGGCAAAATCTGTAGAGGTTTATGAGTAGCGCCCGCTAAAATCCAATCGCCCTTCTTCTTGATCTCATTGGGTATGTTTGTTACTCAGGATCCGATTTAGTGTGACGCGCACTCTGCCCTAAGCGATAGATTTTTTCCGCTCGGGTACCAAAGAACCAAAAGCTCGCCGCAAGGACAGCAAAAAACAGAGCCTTATGAGTGCCTTCCCAAAAGTACTCGACAAAACGGGTATATAAGTTGATAAAAATAAAAATCAGACCGAAACCGCGATTGAGCTCATCATCAAACTTAATTCCATGATACAGAGCGGCAAGAGATGCGATAAGCAACAGTACCGACCAATGTATTAGCGAAAACTGACTCACATCTCCCCACTGTGCGAAGTCGGCATAATTGCCAAAGATCGACACAACCCAGAGCGACAAGAAGAACAGGATTAACCCAAATGCCCGGGTAGTGAGCGAGAAATCTTCGAACTGAGGCCATTTTTTCTGGGTCCCCATTCCTATCGCTACCAAAAGGCCACTATATAGCACAAATCGCAGTGGCAACGTCATTCCCAAGAAATACCCAGACTCATCCCATTGGTAAGTCTCAATACCAAACCAGATTGACAAACTCAATAACGCACAGGCCCACACCAACAACGACGGAATCCAAAAGCCAAGCAGTCCATATACGATTGAGGCAAGCAAGATGAGTTTGGTCAAGCTGTCTGTTTCGATAACCTGACCAATAAAATAGATCGAAATTGCGGTACTAATGATCCCGAGTACAAACAGGGCTTCGTTACTGAATGTTTTATCCGGTGCACTACTTTTTCTGCGAACACCATACAAGTAAAAGCCCGCAGCCACGGCTGCAAAAAAAGCACTTTTCGCGATATCGGGCGCACTGAAGATCTGTTCGACCAGCTCAATTAACCACTTATCTAACAATATCGACAACACCGAAAGCACAATACACAGAATGGCGACCCAAAATGAATATTTAGCGATCATTGACCAATCGATACTGGCAACCTCATAGCTGCTTTTAAGTTTGTTATGATCATCTTGGCTGATCATGCCCTCTTCAAACCACTGATCGAGGGCACTATTGACAACGCGACTTTCTCGTTTTGACAGCTTCATCGCTATACACTTCCGTTCGGTTACTTGAGATGAACCCAAAAATTTTGCGTCACACTATACAAATAGTTGAGACTTCGCAAACAATACCGCGTCTCCGGATATCAAGACTTTGTCATGTTTTAGTAAGCCGTATAAAACCCCTGTACGTTCAGACGCTTGGAGTGCTGTTAATGAAGCCTTGTTCAATCTGTTACCCCAGTATGGCATGAGTCCTGCGTGAATAGAACCGGTCACCGGATCTTCATCACCACCATTTGCTGGCCAGAAATATCGAGAGACAAAATCAAACTGTTCATCATCACTTAATGCGGTGGCCACCACATCATAAGGCGCTAATTTCTTTAGCTGATCATTATCGGTTGTCAGAGCACGTACAGCACTCGCTTCTTCGTATATAGCAAAATAGGCTTGTTCGTTTCGCAATATCTCGACGGGCTGAATCGACAACCCTTCAATAAGATGTTTAGGTGCATCACTCACAGAGATTGGAGCGCGATTAGGAAACGTCATTTCGATGCGCCCCTGTTCGCCTTTTGTTACCAGTAGATCACCCACTTTTTCAGTTGAAAACGTAAGCGTACCAGAGAGGCCTAGTTGCTCGAACAGCACGAAAGCCGATGCCAAAGTAGCATGACCGCAAAAGTCGATTTCCATGATGGGTGAAAACCAGCGAATAAAGTAGTGGTTCTCGTTAAGAGGCTTTAAAAAGGCAGTCTCTGAAAGGTTGTTCTCAATTGCAACGTTCTGCATCCAAGTTTCGTCCTGGTAGTCATCAACGATGATGATAGCAGCACTATTGCCTTTAAACGGCACTTCAGTAAATGCATCGACAATCCATTGTTCAATCACAGGTATCCTTACCTCCTACTCGTCCAATATCTTTAGTGATATTGTTAATTTGCCTTGCTCGTATACGCTATTCGCTTACGATAAATTCGATAGACCAGAGCAAGTAGTATACAAACAATAGCCGGTACAACAAGCGACAAAAATGCCAAGCTTTTGAACAGTAATGCCCCCGCAATGCCACCTAAGATAAATCCAAATAAAATGGTAACGAACAGTTTTGCTTTTCGTTTATCAAACGTATCACCACGCAGCGTAGAGCCAATCATAATGCCTAAATCGGTCACAATACCAGTCACGTGAGTCGTGCGAACTACCGCACCGCTGAATGTGGTTGCAAGCGCATTTTGTAAACCACATGCTGCTGATGCAAAGTAACTGCCTGTTTGAGACCCATGAAGCAAGAAATACGTGGCAGCGAGCAAAAACAGACTCTCAATACATAGTAACCATTCATATTGACGGCCCAGTTTAAGAGATGCGTTAGAAATGAAGAGTCCAGAAATGGCAGAGCCCACCAAAAAGCTCACCACGATTGCCGATAAATGCCCTGCTGCTGACCAGTCATTGAGAAGCTGGGTGCCTAGTAACGTTGCGGTACCCGACAAATGCGAGATAGCTTGGTGCTGAAAACCCATTAATCCAATAGCGTTAACCGTACCAGCTAACAATGCCAGCACAAACGCACCAGATTCAATCCAACGCGGCAATTTTGAAATCACTTGGTCACCTTATTCGACTTACTATCTACAGACGAGAGGCTTCATATGAGAATCGACATATGACACTCTGAGGCCCGCATCATAGTCCTATCTAAGGCATTTTCTTTGATTTAAAGCACATAATGTGTTGAGGGCCAGCCTCCCCTCCAAGGTAAAGCGTTTGCGTATCCACAAAGCCACTCTTGATATAGAGCTCGTAAGCTGGCTTGTTGCGACAATTCACCGTCAAATAAAGTTCAGTACATGACTGGTTCAACCATGTAGAAAAACCTTGGGTAATCAGTTTAATCGCGGCCTTTGCCAACCCTAGTCCTTGATATCTTTGGTCAATAAAAAACGCTCGTAAACCTATAGCGCCCTTAGGGACACCATCAATGGTATTAGCATAATCTTGGTCTAGCAAAAAGAACCCCACCGCAATATCATTGGAATATATTACCCATTGAGATTCGGAAGGTTTGGCTAAACTCGCTTGGAGAATATCGGACACAACGCCAACAAATTCGACTTGGCTGCTATCTACGGATAGGTTAACCAATTCTTCCGTTGCAGGGTTGGGTGCCAGTTGTACTGTAATAGTCATAGAATCCGCCCATTTTCATTCCAATCAAATTCCATTTGTCTTGCCGTATTAAGTGCGACTTCTCGCCCTTTCAGTTTTTCAACCAACCTCAAGCTCATGTCAATACCTGCCGAAATACCGCCAGACGTAACCAAAGCACCACAATCGACCCAGCGAACTCCCTCAGAAACTTTAAGTGAAGGAAACGACGACTGCAGATCATGTAAATCTTCCCAATGTGTGGTGACGGTTTGGTTGGTCAGCACTCCTGCTTGAGCAAGCAAAAAGGCGCCTGTACACACTGAAGAGACTAGATCGGCCTCTTTGGAAACTTTCGCGATCCAGTCCATAGATTTAACATTGGTCATCTCTGGCTCATGTATACCGCCGGGGATGACTACCACATCCAACTTTGGGTGGCTGAGGATTGAGTAATCCGACTGAACATTAAAACCTCCACGGGCACTTACTTCACCATGACTGCTAGACAGTAAACTCACATTCCACTTATCTTCATCAGGCAAAAATCGATTTGCCGTAGAAAACACATCGAACGGACCTGCGAAATCCAATACCTCGACGTCTTTGTAGATATAAATTCCAATGTTCATCTCAACCGTCCTTTGTTAATACCCTGTTATCCACACTATTCAGTTCCCGCGAAAATTTCAACTTATTCGTCTCAAACTATCCTTTGTTGAACAGAGTGTTAGCTAAAACAGAGGGTACGATCCTACATAACCGATTTATTGAAAAGACACTTCCCATTTAAGCTTTACTTCATCAACGTATCAGCTCCTTCTCCGTTTCCTTTTCTGATACGAAATTACTATTTGAAAAAGGCGAATCACACTATGAATGAACTGTCGTTCAGCATGCCCCACGAGCTTGAGTTTGCCGGGATTTATTTCCCCCCTCTTCTGCTCACCTGCGCATGCGGTTATTTACTAGCCCTAATAACAAGTAAGTTCATCGTGCGCAGAAAATGGCACCGATACTTCGCAGGCTATGCGCTGGTTGAGATTGCTATTGCAGCCGTTTACGTGGTTCTGCTCAACAAATATATCGTTTGGTCGTAATTCAAAGAAAGGTTTTCCCGTGTTAAAGAAACTCATCACTACTATTGCTGTTTTGGCCATTGCTGGTTATTTCACCTTTGACAACTACGCAAGTTACATCGAGAACCCATGGACACGGGATGGTCAGGTTCGCGCTGATATTATTCAGATCACACCTCGCGTTACCGGCCCAGTAATCGAGCTCAATGTTGAAGATAACAGTCACGTCAAAAAAGGTGACTTGCTGTTTAAAATCGACCCAAGCACATTTGAGGCAGCAAAAGATCAAGCATACGCGAACCTACTTCAAGCTAAAGCGCTTCTTGAACGCGCTATTAACGAAGAGAAGCGTTCTGCAGAACTTGAACGTCGCAAACCTGGCGCAGTACCTGTTTTGACTCTCAACAACCTCGTCAACGACGTGCAGACTTCTCGCGCAAATGTAAAAGCTGCTGAAGCTGGATACGAGTCAGCGTCATTGAATCTTGATTTCACAACGGTGACTGCTCCCACTGACGGTTACATCACTAACCTCAACCTTCAAGAAGGTTCTCAGGTGGTAGCCAACCAACCGGTTGTCGCGTTAATTGATGACGACAGCTTTTGGGTAGAAGGATTTTTTGAAGAGACCGATCTTCGCCACATCCGTACTGGCTCGCTCGCTCAAGTCACGCTTATGTCTCACCCTGATCGCCCGTTGGCGGGTCATGTAAGAAGTATGGGGTATGGTATTTCCAAAGCCGATGGCAGCACCGGTTCATTTTTACTACCGAACGTTAACCCTAACTTCCAATGGATCCGTCTAGCGCAGCGTATCCCGGTACAAATCAAACTAGACAAGCCACCAGAAGACATCCAACTTATCGTCGGTGCTACGGCATCTGTTTTAGTGAGTAAACATCAACAAGCAGAGTAGAACATGAAGATTGATATGCATAATGCTCTAAAATTAGCTATTTCGGTACCGCTAGCACTCTTGCTAGCGTTATCGTTTGGTTGGGAAAAGCCCTACTGGGCCGCGACCACCGTTATCATTCTCTCTACCCACGAGTCCTTTGGTCATTCTTTGAAAACGGGGCGAGAACGTATTCTGGGGGCTGGTATTGGTGCCATTCTAGCATTCATATTGGTGTCTTTGTTTCCTCAAGACCCAGCCCTCTTTGTCACAGCCTTTGTAACAGTCGCCGCGATCCTGATCTATTTAGGTGGTTGTCTGCATCACGGTTACCTATTCAAAATGGCATTTGTCGTATGTACTCTGATTGCTTTTGTCGGCAACTTTGACAATGTCACGACATTCAATATGGCAATTACCCGAGTACAAGAGACGATTCTCGGTGTATTGGTGTCCACCTTTGTCTATAGCTTTCTATGGCCAGAAAAAACGGAAGACTTAATTTTCGAGCAGTTTTCCACTTTGGTAAAACAATACCGAAAAATTATCGTCGACTATCGATTCGACCACAGTAAGAAGCTCGAGCTCAATGCTCTTAGAGCGGACATTGAACGAGCAAAATCGCTGCTTGCGCTGCCACTCCACGGGAGTTACGACCTGAAAAGTAACATCGATAAATATCGCATCGTATTGGCGTCTTTTATCGAGTCGGCAGATAGATTAGAACAACCAAAGTTGTTTGACTTAGATTGGCACAGCCATCGATGCGCTGAGCTGGCTAATACTGTCAACAAAAACAGTATTGATGAATTAAGTCGCGACGATTTGCACACTTTATTGCTAGACTCTACATGGGATGACGAAACTCTTTATAAAGAGACTAAACGCAGTTTAACGTTATTCACTAACTATCAGCAAAGGTTAGTGGTCGTCGCTCAAAATGTTTGCGTGATCATCTCGGCGTTTCTGCTTTGGATATCTTTGGCAATTCCCGGGGGAACTATCTTCCCGATGCTTGCCTGCGTCATGGCTAATGCGATGACCTCGATGCCGAAAGCCTATATTAACAATGTCATTTTAGGATTCATTATTTTTGCAACTTTCGTCTTTCTTCAGTTTGTGTTGATTCTACCTTCACTCACGGAAGCATGGCAGATAGCCATTTTCTATTTTACTAACTTGATGGTTATGTCGATTAGTTGTGACTTCTTTAAACAACCACTGCAAAAAATGATAGGACCACAGATGCTTGTTGTTCTTACCAACGGACCACTGCATTTAACGCCTAGCTTCGATATACAAACACCGCTCATCATGGTGATTTTTGTTTTTCTATCTTTAGCGCTTGCTAAGTTCTACATAGACTTAATTCACTTAGAAAAGAGATAGATTCACTTATGTTAAAAGAAGCCTCGCTATAATAGCGAGGCTTCTTTTATTTTCGCTTATCAACCGCCAAAAATTAATTAAGAAAAAACACGGTTTATCTGAAATATCTGACGAACACCCATACTTTAAATATCAATTAGTTATGAAGAATATCATCATAAAGCCCTCTAAAAACCCTACTGGCGAGGGGTTCATCCTACAAACGTGATTTATTCATTTTATTGAATCGAATTATTATTACCACATCAAGACAACATAGCTTGATTCGCAAAGAATGCACACAACACTCACGGAAGAAAATTTATTAACTTAGTAAAATAAACCGGAGCTAGTATATGGACTTCGTTCATACATTAATTCAAAGCTCACCATTTATTGCTTTATTTATTACCCTATCATTAGGTTATTTGGTGGGTAAAATTACAATTGGACGTTTCGTTCTTGGTGGTGTCGCAGGCACACTATTAATGGGCGTATTAATTGGTCAATTTGGTGTTCATATCGACCCAGGTGTTAAGAGTATTTTCTTCGCACTATTTATTTATGCCGTAGGTTTCCAAGGCGGTCCGCAATTCTTTAGCGCACTGAACTTCAGAACCATCAACATTTTGATGTCGGCTGTTGTAATGACGGCCTCAGGCCTTCTATGTGTTCTGGCGGCAGCGTGGTTCTTCGACCTTGACCGTGGTACAGCAGCCGGTCTTGCAGCGGGTGGTCTAACTCAATCAGCAATCATCGGTACCGCTGGTGACGCAATCAGCAAGTTAGCTGGTGTGACTGAAGAAGCGAAGCACATCATGCAAACCAACGTTGCAGTAGGTTACGCGGTAACATACATCTTTGGTTCTCTAGGTCCAATTCTAATGGTGACTTGGATTATCCCAACCATGATGAAATGGGACATCCGCGGCGAAGCTATCAAACTAGCTGAGAAAATGTCAGGCGGCAAACCTGAGCTCAACCCAGGTGAGTTTAACGCGATTTCACAACTAGAGTCTCGCGCATTCCAAGTGACTAACTCTTGTAGCGTATATGGCAAAACCATCGCACAAGTAAACGAAAAACTTGTAGACGTAGCGATTGAAGTTATCGAACGAGAAGGCAAAGAAATTGAGCTAGAGAAATTCACAGCTATCAATGAAGGTGACGTTATTGTTGTCACTGGTCGTCGCAAAGCAGTGAACAAGTTCGCGAAACACCTAGGCCAAGAAGTTGTCGACCTAGACGAGAAATTCACTCTTATCGAAGAAAACCGTCAGCTAATTGCAACAGACAAAAAGCTTATTGGTAAAACGCTTAAACAGGTTAAACAAGAGTCAAATGCAGACGCTCTTCGCGGTGTTTACGTTACAGACTACATCCGTGGCGGCAACTCTATTGACGTGACTGAAAACCTTGTTGTTCAGAAAAACGACATCATTCAGTTGACAGGTAAACCAACAGACATCAACAAAGTTGAAAGCAACATTGGTAAACGCCTTGGCTCAAGTGTTGTGACTGACTACGTTATGTTCGGTCTTGGTATGGCGCTTGGTGTTCTTATCGGCATGATCAGCTTCAAGATTGCAGGCATTCCGGTCACTATCGGCTCAGGTGCTGGCTGTTTGATCTCTGGTCTAATGATGGGCTGGCTACGCAGCAAAAGACCAAGTGTGGCTTCGTTCCCTGTTGGTGCGTCGAACTTCCTTCGTGACTTCGGTCTGGCTATCTTCGTCGGTATCGTAGGTCTAGAAGCAGGTCCACAAGCAGTAAGCACAATCCAAGAACACGGCTTGTCACTTCTATTCCTAGGATTTGGTGTGACATTGATTCCTCAGTTCATCGGTTTCTTCGTGTCTTACTACGTACTGAAAATTCGCAACCCAATTGAAGGCCTAGCAGCCGTGAGTGGTGGTCGAAGCGCAAACCCAGCATTTGCTGCGCTACTAGAGAAAGCAGGTAACTCATCTCCAGTATTCGCCTTCACCGTGACTTACGCAGTAGCAAACGTACTGCTCACACTATGGGGACCAATCATCGTTGGCATCATTACTACCAATGTTCCAATGTAATCAAGCCCCAATGTAACGCATTAATCGAAATGAGCGGGAGTGTTCTGTCCCGCCTTTTCAACCCAATTTCAGCCAAACGAACTTGTTCGTTTGCTAACGAATCGAAAAATTTAAGGTAATTTATTATGTCTAACATCGACTTCTCACAATTCGAAAACCTAAGCCCATTTGAACTTAAAGACAAACTTATCGAAGTGGCAAAAACGACTCCAGACCGCATGCTTATGGACGCTGGCCGTGGTAACCCTAACTTCCTAGCAACGCTACCTCGTCACGCTTTCCTTCGCTTAGGTGACTTCGCAATGCAAGAAGCTGAGCGCAACTACGCTTACCTAGATGCTGGCTTTGGCGGCATCCCAGATGGTAAAGGCATCGTTGAGCGTTTTGATACGTTCGTAGGTAAAGCGGGTGACTCTGAAGGCGTTCGTTTCCTAGAAAAAGCACTGAGCTACGCGAAAGACCGTCTAGGTATCGACAAGCAAGAGTTCCTAAATGAGCTAGTACTCGCATTCCTTGGTTGTAACTACCCTGTTCCTCCTCGCATGCTTGTGAACATCGAAAAAGTGGTTAAGCAATACATCGCAGAAGAGATGTATGGCCCTATGCCAACTACGACTAACTTTGACCTATTCGCAACTGAAGGCGGCACTGCGTCAATGACCTACACCTTCCAAACCATGTTCCACAATGGTCTGCTGAAGAAAGGTGACAAGGTTGCACTGACTACGCCTATCTTTACTCCGTACCTAGAAATCCCAGAGCTTTCTGAGTACGAACTGGAAATCGTAGAAATCCGTCTAGACGAGAAAACATGGCAGCTTCCTCAATCTGAGATTGAAAAGCTAGCTGACGAGCAAATCAAACTGCTTTGTGTGGTAAACCCAGCTAACCCAGCGTCTGTGAAGTTCTCTGACGACACGCTAAACCGCCTAACTTCATTTGTTGAAGAGCAGCGTAAAGACCTATTCATCATTACTGATGACGTGTACGGCACATTCGCAGATAACTTTGTATCGCTATTTGCAAAACTGCCATACAACACACTTTGTGTGTACTCATTTTCAAAATACTTCGGTGCAACAGGCTGGCGTCTAGGCACTATCGCAATTCAAGACAACAACGTGTTTGATGATGCGATGCGTGCACTACCAGAAGCACAGCAGCTTCAGCTTGATGACCGTTACAAAACACTGACTCCAACGCCGCGTGACATTAAATTTATCGACCGCATCGTTGCAGACAGCCGTGCCGTAGCACTAAACCACACCGCGGGTCTATCGCTACCACAACAAGTTCAAATGGCAATGTTCTCTCTAAACTGCCTAATGGACCTAGAAGACAAGTACAAAGACGCATGTAAACGCATCATCCGCGAGCGCTTCAACACGCTTTACGAAAACATGGGCATTACTGTCGAAGAAGACAAAGACCGAGTGGATTACTACACCCTACTTGAGCTAGACACCCTAGGTGGCAAGCTTTACGGCGACGAGTTCGTTGAGTGGTTCAAAGCAAGTAACAAGGGTAAAGACTTCTTGTTCCGCCTGGCTCACGAAACCGGTGTTATCTTGCTTCCTGGTAAAGGCTTCGATGTGGTACACGCATCAGTACGTGTGTCACTCGCTAACCTAACTCACCACGAGTATGAGTTGATTGGCCGCGAAACTCGCCGCGTACTTGATGAGTACTTCCAAGAGTTCATGGCTCAATAAACAGCCTTAAGCCTCGCTCTGCGAGGCTTAATTTTTCCCTTTACATGAAAAGCACTCAGTTGGCTTTTCGATTAAAAGAAGAAGTACGCTATGAAAGGTATTATTTCTATTCAATCACACGTTGTTTATGGACGTGCTGGAAACAGCTCTGCTGTATTCCCACTACAAAGACTTGGCTTTGAAGTATGGCCAATTCACACCGTTCAGTTCTCAAACCATACACAATACCAACAGGGTTGGACTGGATACGCATTTCACCCGAGTATCATTGGGGAGCTAACGCTTGGCCTAAATAAGATTGGTGCTCTTAAAGACTGTGAAGCGATTTTATCAGGTTACATGGGCAGTGCAGCACAAGCACACGAAGTACTTAAGCTGGTAAACAAAGTAAAAAAAGAAAACCCAAATGCACTCTACGTGTGTGATCCAGTAATGGGAGATTCTGAGAAGGGCTGCATCCTAGATCCTGAAATAACGGATGAGTTGATTACTCACCTTATGCCTGCAGCAGATGTGATTATTCCTAATCAATTTGAGCTCACTCAGTTTACCGGGATCGAGATAACTTCTCTTGAAGACGCGGTGAAAGCATGCAAAAAAGCACTGACAATGGGACCAAAGGTTGTATTGGTAAAACACTTGCACGGTATATCAAACAACATTTTCACCATGATGCTAGCGACTGAGGGCCATTGCTATATGGTTCAGCGCCCTTTCCTCGACTTCGAACGCGAGCCCGTAGGCGTTGGCGACTTGATTTCTGCGCTGTTTACAGCAGGTCTTCTAAGCGAACTTTCACCTGTTAAAGCATTCGAACATGCAAACAATGCTTGTTATGGCGTTCTACGCGAGACCCACAGGCGTGACGAGTGGGAGCTCCAAACTGTCGCGGCCCAACAAAGCCTTGTCGATCCGAAAGATCGTTTCTGTGCAACTCAACTAGCGTAAAGACAAACTCATGAAAAAAGCAATTATCGCCGTGGCTACTACGTACTAAACTGAATCGGTTCTTGTAGGATTGGATCCTTCAAACGCGATTGTGGAGATTCAGCTCAAAAAGATATTATCTCTCCGTCAAGGCGTAATGCTCCTTGGTACTGTAATTGATCTCAAAAGGATTAACATGGCGTATGGGGCAACCCTGCTTTGGGAAGGGATTCCCAATTTTTTTCTACTCTCCCACTAGCCCTTTATACATCACGAAACTATCAACATAACCTAGGCGGCTGTGATTATAGGCTCTAGGAATCGTCCCTACGATATCAAAGCCAAGACTTTGCCAAAGCGCCACTGCGGTAGTATTTGTCGATACCACACTGTTAAACTGCATCGCTTCAAACCCCAGTTCTATAGCAATCTGTTGCGAGTACTCGCACATTAAACATGCAATCCCCTTCCCTCTGGCTCTCTCAGATACCATGTATCCGCAATTGCAAATATGGCGGCTTGGTCCTGTAGCATTTGCTTTTATGTAAAACGAGCCTAGTATCTCTCTGTCTTTTACATAAACGAATGTTTTGAGTGGTAGATTGCACCAAACATCAAACGACTGTTCTAATGACATATTTGGTTCAAAAGCATAAGTCTCCTGACCCTCGATGTTTTTTGAAAACGTAGGCCAAAATGCGTCAAAATCGTCTCGAGTCATTTCACGAAACATTGGGTATACCTCAAGTCAGTGGAATCAGATAATCAAACTCGCGCAAGGTGGTTTAAAGGCGACCAACCCATAACACCTTTGTCGCTTGATTTTTCACACCAAATCCAACCATTAAGCTCAAACTCAGCAACCAATATCTCACCTACCGACAATGAGTGCTCTACAGCGCGGTAGTCACTTTGAACTATTGCTGCGTCACTCTTTATCGTTAGTATCTGCTTAGGCACCCATCCTTTCTTACCGCAACCGCGACAAAGAACCCAGTTTGGCCAATCGCCTTGCGGATCAGATTCTTCAACGACTGTGAGTTGCTCACCTTGTGTAACGATGATCGGATGTTCGGGTATATCGGTGTAATCCTTTACTACTTTGTACTGCATATACAGACTTGCTCTTGCTATAGAGATGTTTAACGGAATTAAGAAATAACGTAGGCCAACAAATCAACAACTTGTTCCGGTGTCGTCGCCCATGCTTGTGCAGCGCCATCGACCTCTTTCAGCGCATGCACTAAATTTTCATCATGTAGAGTGATGTAAGGCTTGCCCAGTGCTGCGCAGTACCCAGCATCAAAAGCCGCATTCCACTGCTTATATTTGTCGCCAAAACGAATGATCGCGATATCACATGCTTTGATAGCCGTTTGAATTCTAATGGCGTTTACTTTTGCAGATTTGTGGTCGCGCCAAAACTGTTGAGACTCAGCGCCTAAACCATCGCCCGCAGAATCACTTGATTCATGATCCGTATTAGCAGACGTAAAACTGATATTAAGATCCTTGGCTTTACAGCCCTCGATGATTTGCTCTCGCCAATCGGTATGTATTTCACCTGATAGATATACTTTCAACACGCACTCCATTAACACATTGATTTTAAGACAGTCTACTCGTACCGCCTTGGCTGAGCAATGATTGAATTATCGACAGAAGGTATCGATATAGAGAGCCTCTACCTTGTCTCTCGCCCACTGAGTGCGGCGCAAGAATTTAAGAGAAGATTTGATAGAGGGGTTGTTGTAAAAGCAATTAATCTGAATTTCCGCGTCTAAGCCTTCCCAACCATAGTGCTCTTGAAGGCGTACTAGGATTTTTTCTAATGTCAGGCCGTGTAGTGGATTGTTTGGTTGCTCTTGACTCATGTCTTATACCTAAAGTTTGTTCAACGCGCGCAGTGTATCAGATTAAGCATCCATCGACCTCAGGTTAATTGATCCGTCAGGCGCCTCTGGGTGCAAACATAATTATAGCCATGCTGAGCAACGCAACTAAGGTACCGACAATATCCCATGTAGTTGGCTTGATTCCAGCAACTAGCCAAACTGTGATCGAATGGCTTCAAAAGGCGTTCTGTCCTCCCAAGCCATCTCAATAATTCTTGACTCCATCTCTTGTGTTACTTCCATCACTCAACTCCACACGAAATACAAACAATGTATTGCGCTAGGCTAAGCTCGTTAGTTCAGTAGACCTAATCCATAGTCTCTAACCAGAGATCTCACTCCCTAACTGATTTAGAAAATTTCGCATGAATTTCACTCTCTGTTCTGCCTCTAGTTTTGCTGAAGCAGTCTGCATCATACCAGGAAGACGAAACAGCTTAGTGTGGTAGTGATCGATTGAATAGCGCTTGTCATCAGGGTCCCTTACAGCACAAAAAGGGTCATCTTCATTGTACAAACTCACTCCCATTTGAGTGCTGACCTGCAAACAACGAGCGACGCCTATCGCGCCAAGGGCATCAAGCCTGTCTGCATCTTGTACTATTTTCGCTTCTAAGGTTTGCGGTGGAATATTGGCACTAAAGCTGTGTGCACAAATAGCATGATGAATCGCTTTGAAGTGCTTTGACAGGTAGTCAATTGTTTTCAAAAAGCTTAAGGCTTTCTCCGCAGCTTTAGTTGAACTGAGCTCACGTTGAGGATGGTTCTTCGGGAAGGAAAAACAATCATGCAAGTACGCCGCTGGTAGAACGACATCTATATTTCCACCTTCGAGTGTACAAAGTTTCTTTGCGAGACTAACTACGCGCATGACATGACAAAGGTCATGAGCTAAATCTTGTGTCATTTCAGATTGTATGAACGCCTTAAACTGTGGCTCGTAAGTCTCTAACACCTGTACTCCCTCTAGACCTTAACACATAATTTCAGTTGGTTACGATAGCACATCGAAAACAAAACGGGTGTCAACGGTTACAGCAATTGTGAGCCGAAAATCGACATAACTAGCGTTACAGTGAAGACCAAAACGTAACTGTGATATTTTGTTCGAGTATTTGGTTTTGCCACGATAATTGTAAATACAGTAAACGAAGCAAGCTCGACGATAAGCTGTGGTCCAGCCAACAAGTATCCATACACTGTTACCAAAGATAGTCCTTCGTCTCCTCTACAGGTATACCCTGTTAGTGAACATACCGAGAATACGAAGCCCAGAAAAACTATGTGATTGATAATTCCTAAACTAAGAAAGAAGCGCGTAATTTTACTTGCGTCAAACATGCACCACCTCCCCCGGTTGAAAACCTTCAAACTCAATTCGCTAGACTCCCTACAGTTAAGCTAAACCAAGTAGTAATTGCCACCAAACAGAAAAGCCCAATGACTTGATACCAGTATCCATAAAAGGACTTACATCAATAATTGGGCTCAGTGGCAATTCGTATTATAGCCAGCACGGTTTAGTTTTAGTTCCTTGCTGGCTTCTAGTATTGGTTATTTTAAGTAGAAGCCGATTAGCTCACTGCTTTCCATACCCGCTAGTCTGCCATCTTTAAGAAGCTCATCCTTGCCAACTTTCGTCATTCGGTCCCAATCATACGTCGGACCATCTGTTTCACTGCCATCGATAACCCAAACGCTATCTGAACCTTTCTGGTACTGTTCTTTTTCGAACAACTCATCGCTAAACCAAACACGAGACATCTTACTCATCATTGCTTCATCTTGACTAGACACACTAAACGTTGTTCCATCAGAGCGCACGGCTTTGTTAAAAACGAAAGGAAGCTCTGAGCCAAAACATGGCGTTCCGAAGCTGCAGCTCAGCGATTTCACTACTTGAATGAGATCAGTTTCTTTCTCACTAAATAAGTTACCTTTTGGTACTGAGTTAAAGCTACCACGATAGTTAAACTCATACATAGTCGCTTGAATTTGAGAATCATAAGCTGACGCGACTTGAGCTCGAATAGGGCCCGCAAACATCATATCGCTGGTCATTTGGTTAAACTGCTTCATGTTATCAAACGCACCGCTAAGCTCTTTTTCCGAGTTAGCCGCATAATCCTCAAAGCCAAGTAAGGTGCCTGTTTGATCAGTATTACCTAGACCATAGAACAGTGTATTTACAGCTTCGTAAGCGGTCTCTGGTAGAAGGTTGATGATGTCACCCAACTCTAACTGGATGTTTACATCATTGCCGTCAATGCTCGCTAGCTCAGCTCGCAGCAACTCAACATTGTCTTCTTCTGTCAACCAAGTAGCGATGACTTCGGGTGATTGTGGCCCATTTTCTTCAGTCAAAAGATCTGGGTCATTGTTCATGATCAAATCCACTACCATAGGAATCAAGAAGGTAATGTCCGCCAGAGAACCAAACGCGCGCTCATCCGCAGCGTTATAACCTGCAACTGTTGGTACTGTAAGTTCAGTATCAAAAGGTTGAGATTTTAGGTGATAACCTTTGTCTGACCCAATCAGTTTTTTTCGATACTCAATGTAAGGCGCAAATGGCATCAACGTCGCTATTGGTGTCGCGTTTGAGCTGATTGGGTTTATTGTTGCAGCGCTAGTGACTACCCAATCCACAATCTTAGACGTTGCCCTAGACATTGATTGTTGCTTGTCCATAATTTCTTTCAGCGACATGTTCTCCATCTCAGAAACAGACGCGAAGGATTCAGCATTGCTGCTGCTTTTGTATTCAAAGCCATATGGATTACTTTGCATGATTGCGCGCTGGAAATACTCGCCAGCAATAAACTCATCGCTGTTGTCTTGCTGCAGGATACCTATCGACATAGCGCCTGCGCCCTGTCCCATAACTGTTACGTCACCTGCATCACCACCAAACTTATCAATATTGTTGTTAACCCACTCTAACGCGCGTTTTTGGTCACCAATACCAAAGTTTCCGCCTTTGCTGTCATCTTTGTAAGTCGAGCCAAGTAAACCCAGACGGTAGTTAAATGTGACTGCGATAAAAGGCTGTCCGTCTAGTTGTCCTTGAGCGACAACATTGTCACCGTGAACATGAGGATCTGAACCAGAGCCGTTTTCAAAGTTACCACCATGAATGAATACATATACAGGTACTCGTTGGTCAGCCTCTAGATTACTCGGACGCCAAATATTAAGATTTAGGCAGTCCTCTGATTGGCGAATTTCGGTTAACGCCGTTTGCGGACATACCGCACCAAACTCTGTAGCATAACCGTCTTCTAGAGCAACCGTATCACTGTGATTAAAGCGAGTCGCTTCTGCATAAGGGATACCCTTAAAGCTTTCAATTCGAACCTTTTGTTGTGTGCCCGCAGTATCGCGTACAACAACAGACTCGCTAGTGGCGACCAAAGTGACATCGCCAATTTCAGTTTCAACTGGGTAGCTTACACCGGGTTCTACAGGCTTAGGCTCACTCGGTTTAGTTGTAGAGTTGTTGCTGCCGCCACAAGCAGCAAGCGCTAAAGGAATTGCTAGAGATAGAACAGTACGAACAGACTTACGCATAATTGACCTTACTTAATATCATTCTGAAAATCATTCGACTGAGGGACTGTTTGTTCCTTCCCTCAGTTAAGTGCGGTCATTTTATAAGCAGGTGGAATTTGTCGTTAATCGCGTTTGAAGGACGCCATCATCACCAGTATAGATGATGGCGTGACGTGTAATTTGAGCCCTATTTTGCACTTCTTAATTGGAGGTCAAAGGATTAGCTCTGTACGCAACTCGTTCGCAATCTCCGTCACCCTGTGCTCCTCTACGCCAAAATCATTCAACAGTTCACGTCCTTTGCTGAGGGTGCTTTCTATGTAGACGGAACTTGCATGATTGACTCCAAGATCTTTCAAAAACACCTCATCTAACCTGGAGTTTGTCCTTGCATAGACTTCCATGTTTTTGTACCTGCACAAAACTTTAGCTATCTTTCTTAACCTAGATGACTCGGTAACTGAAATAAACGACCCTTTTGCAGAAGGCAGTCCGGCAAGCTGCCGTGTCTTCCTTGATAAAATATCACCGAAGTGCGCATTGAGATTCAGTGACTTAGCACGGCTAACACGGTCGTAGTCCAAATCATAACCCACATAGCTGATACCCGCTTTTTCAGCCATCATACAAACGAGTCTGCCCACCTCATCTAAACCGACGACAACAAGTTCACAATTCGGCGAACCATCTTCATGTTTTAGTTCTTGCTTGGTAATGAGCGCGTCACAGACTCTCTTTCCAAACTCGTACAACCAAGGTGTCGCTATCATACTTAAACTAATAACAACAAACCCGATTGAGACCGTTTGTGGAGACAGAAGCTCAAACGCTTGCGCGACGCCAAACAATACAAACGCAAACTCACCAACTTGAGCAAGGGCGAAAGCGGTTTTGGTTGCTACTAATTTGCCTTTGCGATCCAAGAGTGCGAGTCCAAAGAACACTGAGAACTTAATTAGGATGGTTGCGACCAGCAGTCCCAAGATCAGAATGGGGTGTCCGGCGATGATATTTGGGTCAATCGACATGCCTACCGCCAAGAAGAACAGAGACATTAAAATGCCCTTTATCGGCGCAACAACCTCCTCCAGTATGTGTTTAAACTCCGAATCAGAGAGCAGCATACCCAGTAAAAAGACGCCTAAGGTTTCAGATAGCCCCGCTTGTTGTGAACACAAAACTGTCAGGAGGATGGCACTTGCTAGCATGAGTACAAAAGCTTCTTTACTTCGCAGTTTTGCACTCCATACGAGTAACTTGGGCAACACAAATCTTGCCAACAACACTATCAAGGTTATGACGCCTACAAACACTAAGCTTTTTTCGAGAAGCCCCACCTGAGCTTCGACTTTACTGTGGGCAAGAATGGGAATTACCCCCATAACCAGCACAATACTCATATCTTGCCCCATTAAGTTGGCAAAGACATTCTTCCCATGCGAAGTGCCCAATTCCCGTTTGTCGGCAAGCATACTCACCACTACCGCGGTCGATGACTGAGCGAGGATCAAACCTAGTACCAGACCTACTTCCCAAGGTACGTCAAAAAGTACCGCAACAATGGTAAAGCATGCACCCGTGAGCGCGACTTGGCCCATACCCTGAAGCAACAGCGTTTTACGCATACTCCAGAGCTGTTTTGGGCGCATCTCAAGCCCCAAGGTAAACAGGAATAGCACAACACCAAAATCGGCAATGGATTGCAGTGTTTCGACATTATTCGACGCAACAAGCCCCGGTGTGTTCGGCCCTAAAATCACACCAGCAATGATAAAACCTACTACAGAACCAATGTTGAGCCTTACAGAAAGTGCTACGCAGCAACCAATAATCAAAAATGCCAACGCGGCTGTCATTAAGAAGCTATTCATATCCATGGTTCAGAACCCCGTGCCAACTTGAAAGTAAGCCGTGCCTTGATCTTCACTAAATGCCACATCGACGCCCACATGGATACCGTAACGCCTCGCGATCTGATAGCGAAAACCGACACCATAAGCATCGACCGTATCTTCAAACAGTTCATTATGTTCTTCTGCTGTTGAGCCAACGCCATAAAAGGCGTTGATGGTCCAACGATGGTTCAAATGCCACATCGCCTGAGCTTGTAATGTACTTACTTCGTCACCTTGATATTTATAAGCAGCTACACCACGCATATTGATATAAGGCTTTGCCAAAGGTGGTAGGTAACTTTCATCAGTGTTTAGCGAGCTGTATGAACCGGCAAATGCCAAGGTTAAATGCTTATTTACTGGCACGTATTGATAGGCATCGACCTCAAATGTCGCGTAATCAAAATCGCTGCCTAAAGCAGAATCGTAGACAAGATATTCTGCAACCACGGACGAGCCCTTAGTTGGGAAAAACAGATTGTTTCTTGTGTCGTACTCGGCTACTAACCCCAGAGCAGATAGTGAGCTATCAAAATTTGCTCCAAGATTGGACATCTCTAGGTTACGATCATTAATATCCAGCGAGAGAGAATCGACGGTAGTACTGAAACTCGAATAGGTTTGCGACACCCCCAAAAACAAGTCACTGTTTGGAACTCGAAACGATACTCGCTGCTTCATCAAAAAGCCTTCACTTTCGGTTCCCATACCTAGGGTGCCAGAATAAGGGTCAATAAAGCCGGGTAAACCATCTCCCTGAAATCTTTTGTAGACATCGATGTTGGCATGGCCATAACCTGCTCCACCGATATAACGAATACTGTCTTCATTCCAGGTATGTCGGTGACCAATGAGTGCGATCCAAGTACCATTGTCAGTATACGCACCACCAGCTACGGTAATCGCTGGAGCCAGTAGTTGTGCACCCCCATCGAGTGATGTCAATGCATGTTGCTTGCGTTTTTCGCGCTCTTCGTCAGACTCGTGAAGGAACATACCAAGCATACCGCCTCCCACACCAATTGCCGGTTCGGTAATCACAATTGGAACAGGCAAAAAACCATAGGCATTGTTCGCCAGGTAATCGCCCATATCCAGATATCCATCTTGCGGATCAATCATCGCACTACTGAAAGGACTAGCAAAAATGGAAAATGCAAATAGTGCTGCTGTCGAAAAAGGTGTATTGATTTTAATCATGGGAAAATCGCCAAATAAAAAAGACCCGATTAATACCGCTCAAACTGTTCCCGTTTGGTATTAATCGAGCCAAAGGTGGAGTGTTGTTATTGTTTTGTGTTCGTTAAGGTGCTTCAGTCACCCACAAGGTTTCACCTTGCGCTTTGCGATAGCCATAGTTGTAAAGATTGTTCATGTATTCAGCATCGAACATCTTCTTACCTTTTTTATGAGCTTTAAACGATGTATCCACATAGGTAAACGCGATGTCATAATCATTGCGCTCACTCATATAGAGCATGCGATACATGTCTCCACGCGTTTGTTGAAGCGTCAAGTTGCTAATACTGCGCGACAACAGATCCATGCCTTTGTCTTTTACTTGCTTGTAACCTGGCTCAAGCGTACCGTTTCGAATTACGTGAACTTGAGGGGGTTGTTCTAAGCCCATAGCCTCACTCAACTGGCCGTAGTCAAAGTTTGATGGATCAAAGAACATTTGGAACGTTAGACCACCATCAACATGCAACTCCTCGAGCGTTTCGCCTTCGTACTCCACGTTAATGAACTGTGGAGGAAACACTCCTGGTATCGAAGCACTAGCGGCCAAGATTTGGTGAATTAACTCCGCTTTGTTCGGTAAATCACTTGCAGCAATTTCACCTAAGTTCCAAGTAATCTGCTTGCCTGAGTCGAAATGAGTCGTGCCAATGAATAGGCGCTTACCCAAGCGATGCTGCTCGGCAATCTTTGCAATCATGTCATCGCCGTAGGTCGTTTCCATCAGCTCGAACAAGCTTTTGCCGTTAGTAAAGGCATCTTTAAAAATCGTATTCAGAAAGTTCTTTTTGCCCAAAACTTCTCGATCATCAAGGCTTAGCATTACGTCACGAAGTTTATGAATATCTTCACCGCCAGTGAAAACAAACGGCGCAATAAGCGCACCAGCACTAACGCCGGTGACAATCGAATAATCTGGAAGCTTACCCGCATCATAAAGGCCATTAATTACACCAGCACCAAACGCTCCATTAGCACCACCGCCTGATAGCGCGAGAATATTCATTCGCTCTCCGCTCACGGTAATTGATGATGGGTGGTATTTGCTCTCTAATAAAAACTCTGGACCTTCGTTACCCCAAAATCGGTACGGTTCTTCACCTTTAAATTGCTCTGAGTGTTGGAGGTTAACCTCGGTGTAATTCTCTTTTGTTACTCGGTCTTCTAAAGCATGCTGTGAAGAGCAGGCGCTCAAAACCAGTGCTAGAAGCACAATCGAATATTTTTTAGTTGTCATTGCGATATCTCTTAAATAAACGTTGGTCTAAGCTCGATTAGAAACGGTAACCGAGGTTAACTGTGAATGAGTCACGGGTCTCACCTTTGTTGTAAAGGAAAGTCATGTTGTAGTGTTTACCGATCTGCTTGTTGAAGCCGACCATGTAGGCCCATTTGTTTAGGTTTACACCTACGTCATATTCAATGCTTGTATCCACACCTAATGCAGGCCCTAAATCACCGGTCATGCTTGGCTTTAATGCTTGATATTCTGCACCAACAAAGAACTGTGCACGCCAGTCTGCAAATTGATAACCTAGCATTGGCTGAGCAGTCACAATGCCATCACCCCAATCGGCGGTAGAACCTTTTAGACGAGTCTTTGAATATGTTGCTGTAACTGACGCGAATAATTGCTTGTACCCCATAGACAACGTTGTACCAACACCAATCAAGTCATACTGAAGTTTTACCGGTACGCTAAAGTTGATTGGATCAAATCCAATTGGACCAATGTTAATCGGTTGTGTTTGCGCATCTACAATCGCATCTACATCAATTTGACCGACATAACCGAAAACATTCCAGAACGGTAAGATATTCACATCACCCCGGACGGTATATGATTCAGCAGTAACGTGAGCAATCGTGTTCTCTGGATCAACAATGCCTTCTAGTTGCAAACCACCAATGTTGAAATCAGTGAAGTTGAAATCCATATCCTGACGTCGATATGACGCAGAAATACCAAACGGAAGCGGCACATCAATACCTTGACGACGAACCATGTCAGCCATCAGTGGAAACGTTCTGTCCAGCTTTACGTACTCTTCACGCATTCGCGGATCTGACACTTCTGAAAGCAGAGGCTGGTCTTGAACGACTGCACCTAGGTCTTCATCGTAATAAACAACCGGTGTTAGTTCGATCTCTAGGCTGAGGTCTTTCTTCTTTTTCTTACCTTCAGCAGTAATGATTTTTTTGTTTACCACTACTCGACCATTTGGAAGATTGTCGAAAAATGTCATCTGCTTGTAGGTTTCAATCGCATTGTCACCCTGATTAAAAGGCGAATTGTTAGTGACAATTAACGATACAGGCTGACCATCAGAAAGTAGTAGTTTGCCTCGCATGAAACGAAAGTACGCAATATCTTGAGGCAAAGTATATTTTGAGTAATTAAACTCGATCTCAAGATCGCCATTATCTAATTCAGTAACAACGACAGAGTTTTTGTCATACATCTCCGCGTACTGACGTAACTTATACTCAGCCTTAGTGATGTTCTCAATATTCTCGATAAGATCCGTATTCTCATCAACCTTAGAAGGGTCATATTTAATACGCAGGTCGATGTTGCCTTTCGTATCTGTTGTCTGTACCAAATACACTTCATTATCAACACGAACACCGTCTAATATTTCGGTTTTACGTGCATGCTCAACAACATGGTCACCTTGAAGCATTGAGCTAATAGCCAGTTTTGGTAGATATTTTGGTACACCGTAATGTTCTAGAATATCGACTTCGCTATTGTTTATTGTTGAAGTTTGCTCTTCGGCAAAGGCATTCGTTGTAATAGCAAGCGGCAGTAGTAACATCGTAGTAGCGCGAGAAAGTGTTTTAAGCTTTAGCATTGTGAATAACCTAGTTCGGCGGGTCCAAGTCTATAAACCGTCGCCAGTATTCAGATTGCGTGTGTAACTCCTTGTTTTCACGGGAACGGTTGAGCGGCGTAATACCAGAGGCACAAAAAGATAACTAAACTGCGTGCTAAATTTTCTGGGCTTGCTGTCTCAACGAGGAGAATTATTAACTAGATTTAAAAATCCGATTAATCGCGTTTGAAGGACCCAATCCTCACACCTATACTGAAACAAACTATTACAATGTTATCGGTAGTTTACACATCTCTTCTCTTGATTGAGATGCTAGGCTTCACCGGCACAACAACTAGATTGAGATGTATATGAACTTCAGCATTGAACAACTACAGAGTTTCGTTGCGGTGTACGAACAAGGATCGTTCAGCAAAGCAGCTCAAGCGCTCGACAAGCACAGAACGACAATTGGACAAGTAATCCGTAACTTAGAGGATGAGTTGGCGGTTGAACTCTTCGAGCGAGTGGGAAGAACCGCGCAGCCAACAGAAGATGCAACCCTTCTTTATCGGTACGCAAAGCAGGTCATAGAGCAAGCCCGTTCTTTCGATATGCTCGCTCTAAGTTTGTCCTACGGGGAACTGGAATCGATAACAATTGCTTACAATAGCTTCCTTCCGCCGCGTGCTATCAGTCACGTTCGCAGAAAGTTACTCGAGTTGCATCCAAATATGAAGGTCAACTTTATCATTCGCAACCGGGTTGACATATTGGAGGGAATAAAGGAAGACACGATACAATTTGGAATCATTAACGTAGACAACCGCTCTCTCATGAGCAGCATCGACTCTACACTGGTCAATAACATCACCTTTAGCGTTTTCGTGTCAAAAGACCATGAAGTCCTTAACTTACCCGAAGAACAACGCTGGTCGTCGCTAAAATCTCAGAAGCAAATCGTCATCAAAAGTATGATTGAAGACAACATGGAAAATAAAACTATATCTTCATCAGACTATGAAGTGGTCGATCAATTATCATTAGCGTTGGAGTTGATTCGCGACAATGTTGGTTGGGGCTTACTCCCTAGATTAGTAACTTATACCGACTTTAATACTGACAATCTTGTAGAAGTTGAACTCTCAGTAATGAAAGAAAAGTTTCGAGTTCCAATGGCAGTTTGTTCACCACATTCAAAACACCTTCGAACTCTGCATTCGGAGATCGTTAGTACTCTAGTGTCATATGTAGAGAAGACCAACAAAGAAGCTCTCGAAAAATATGGGAAGTCTAGTTAGACGTTTGCAAAACAATATGGAACCCTCATTAGAGGGTTCCATCCTTCAAACGCGATTAAACGTTTCAATTCCCTACCGTTAATATCCTCTCTAACGAAACAACACACCCCTTCGAGAGGACAACATGAAAAAACTACTAATCCCTGCAATGATCGCTGCCGTTTCTGCAACTGCATTTGCTCAGCCACACCAATCTCACGAAACTAACCTGGACATTATTAACCAAGAAATGAGTCACCTAGAGCAAGTAGACGGCACTGTAGATATGTATGTCGTTACTGATGAAACACCAAATTTTGAATATGTGACATACACAGGCACCCTAGCACAAGATTTCAAAGAAGTTTATATCACCCGTGAAGAAGCAAAAGAAATGGGCCTTGAGCAAACTAAAAAGTTTCACGTTTACAGCGCAATGAACCCTAACCAGCTATCAAAAAACATCGCGAAACACATTGAGCGCGATGCACCAAAATACTTCTCTGTTGATTTTTACCAGAATATGGTTGGTAACTCAGACATGGTTGAGTATGTAGCAAAAGTTATCGAGTACAAATAATCAATATATAGCTATAGCCCCGCTAAGGCGGGGTTATCCGACCCAAAATGAATACTCAACTTTATACAAAACTCTTAGTTATTTTGGCGATTGGATTTCCTTTGTCTGTCCATGCCGGTAGCGATGCCGCGTGGCGTATCCACGCGCCTTTAGAAGATTGGTATATCAAAGACAAGCTTAGGTACTGTACATATCAAAAAGGTAACACCCGATTCTACATCGTTCAACGCAAAGCTGAGCCTTGTGAGAAAGAAGCCGTTGGTGATATCGAGCCACCTAAGCAGGTCAAGAAACCATCTCTGAAGGTTCCTAGAAAGTGGGCCGACATCCAATAATTCATCGAACGTTGAATGGATTCAACCTTAATATAGGTATTGAACCATGCCACTTTTCAAATCGAAACTCGCGTTTATTACCCTCACGTTACTCACCCTAGCGGGCTGTGCGGCACCCCAGCCAGAGGTATCAGAGCAGTTCCAAAATGATTGGGAATTTAAGACCGTCAAAGGCCAAGTCGCGTTGGTTGAAAGTGCGCCAGAAGCTATCGCTAGACGCATAGAACTGGTCCGTAACGCGAAAACCAGTATCGACATCGAATATTTCTCTTGGAATAAAGACACCACGGGTCTTCTATTTCTAAACGAACTCGTATTAGCTGCCGATCGTGGCGTAAAAGTTAGAATCATTCTAGACGATTTGCTCGTTTTCAATGAAAAGTGGCTGGCATCTGCCGCAACGCACGAAAACTTGGATATTCAGATCTTTAATCCGTTCAATTCGCGAAAAGCGGGCTGGTTGACGCGCGCCTTCGATTTTCAAAAACATCAAAAAGACCTCGACCATCGCTTGCACGAAAAATACATGAACATTGATGGTGAAACACTGGTGCTTGGTGGACGAAATATTGGTGACGATTACTTCAGTTATAAGCCTAAAAACAACTTTTTCGACCTAGACATACTGGTTCAAGGCGAGGTTACTGAGGATTTCGAAAGAAACTTCGAAGAACATTGGAACGCTTACTACACTTCAGATATTGAGTTTCTTATCGAGTTTAAAGATAAAAAACCATTACAGTCGTTTCATCGCACCTTTGAAAAGGTAACTAAGAGTAAGCAGAACGTAATCGCAGATATTGAAAGTAGAGTCAGAGCATTACAAGAGCCAAGCTATATTGCAGCCAAGCTAACACCGGTTTTCGACTCAGCGGAAAAGCTCCATGACTCGATGCCCTACTTTCGTCACCGTATTGAGCATTTCGTATACCGCTACCCAAGCGCTAAAAAGGAGCTGCTGATTTCGACACCTTACATGCTGCTAAATGAAGACGGTTTTAAAGTTGTCACTGACTTTGCAAACCACGGCGCAGACATAACGCTAGTGACTAACTCGATGGCATCAAATGATTCAGGTTTTGTGCCAGCTTACTATGAAAAACACAGAGATGAGCTTCTTGATAAAGGCGTGAGCATCTACGAATACGATACTCACGCGATACACTTGAAGAATGTGAATACCCGTAAGGGGCACTACCATAACAAGGCATTTATTCTAGATGGTAAGTTGAGCTATATCGGTTCATCTAACTTTGACCCACGCTCAGACTTCTTGAACTTAGAGTTTGGCGTCATGATAGAAAGTGAAGAGTTTGCCCGGCAGTTAGAGCACTACCTCCTTGGAGACAAGAGCTTGTATTGGAAAGTGGAGAGAAGTAACCGAGGAAAATTGAAGTGGACTCGTGGGAATCAACTGAAAAACAAAGAACCTAATTATGGTGGTTCAAGCAAAGTGTTTGACAAGCTTTACCGAGTCATCAATATCGAAAATGAACTGTAGCATACGCGCTAGACTATCCTAGCGCGCCCTTCAATGGCATCAGTTTAGGTATCTGAGGGCGTTGTTATACGCCTCAATCTCAATTGGCGATTCTCGATAACCAAATATCTTCAACTGTAAAAAGTATTCGCGGGTGATATCTTCTAGGCCAAGCTCCTCTGATTGACGCACATGGATTAATTCATGGGACAGTAGCAGCTTATCACCCTTTGCCGCATGCTTAATGTAAATACCATAGCCATACGTCATCCCAACTAAGTATGGCGAATCTAGCCCTAATCGCTCCATTTGAAACTTAAGAGATTCATTTTGGGGCATGGGCAGTTCATCAACATACAATACCCTAACCTTCTCGGGATGCTTTATACCCACACGCAGAGCAATGTCCATATACTGAGGCAATAATGGGACACCATTTTCTAGTGCACGCCGTTCGTTATTCTTAACAAACTCCAGTGCCAACGGCATATAAGGCTCAATTTGATCCGTAATATATTGCGGTGGGTTTTGATGCAGCTCGTGATTGTCTTTACAACCGACTAAGCCACTCAAAAGTAATGGGATAAAGAGTACCGTTGTATACTTAAGCAATGAAAACCCACCTTAAAAGATTGATAAAAAGCCATATTTAAGTCAAACAACGCTACCACACCTGTTTGAATAGCCCGAAAAGGTTGGTCTGTTTCTATACTCTCTCTCGCAATTTTGGCATAAAAAAACGCGCTAGCTTAACTAGCGCGTTTTTCATCAATATTCGTTTAACCTTGAACTGGGCGTAACATAAACCAGTAAGGGAAGTTTTCACTCTTAGAAAGGACTTCAAAACCACGTCGTTCAAACGTCTTCACGACCTTTTCACTTGAGGCAACGACGTAAGTTGGCTTGCCCGCCGCATCGGCTTGATCAGTGACCGTTTTAATCAGTGCACTTGCTAAACCTTTACCGCCTGCTTTCGGAGATACACCCAAGCCCCATAGCCAGTAGCAATCTTGCATTGGTGGTACAGCAAGCATTTGTTCGCACACTTCTTTAGCAATCTCGATTCGATTAGAGCCCATCATGCGAGTAACGATAGATAACACTTCCATTTTCTGCATCACATCGGGTTGATGAGTGCCTGGCGGACGCATGATAACGCAGCCATCTCTTTCAGGTGTTGTGTAAACTTCACCACCAGCAAGTCCCCATTCACCCACTGCCCAACGCCAGTAACAATCATGGGCAAAGTCTGCCACTTCATCTTGACGCAACGCGGCTTGCATCGCTTCATTATCTGCGTACGCATCCAAGAACATGGCACACAGCTCGGACACTGCTGAGTAGTCGGCTTTAATAATTTGTAATTCAGACATGCTACTTCCTCTTGGCTAATATGGGTTAGCAAGTACAACTTTCCGCTTGCTAGACTTGAATTGTCACCCGTTTAGGTTACTTACGTGCAAAACACTTTGTCAATCATCCAACGAAGCATTTGACCACTCGCTAACCAAATCACAACACTCTTTCAATATTAGCCGACGCTCTACCTTTTGTTACTAAATGTATCACAAAGGAATTATGGAGAATCATTTGCAACAACAAGCAGCACTTCCACTTCTAACAAACCGCCTTTGTATCTGTACCTAAGAACGTTTAAGGAAAATTGCCACGACAGCCGCTAACGCTAGAGCAAAACAATAGTAAGAATTTGCGATGATATCTAATGGCGACAAGTTAAATACCGAGCCTAGCAATAATACCTGAGCACCGTACGGAAGCAGCCCTTGGATTACACAAGAGTAGATATCTAGTAGACTTGCCGAACGTTTTGGCGCGACTTGATACTCATCGGCCAACTCTTTAGCCACACTGCCCGACACAATAATCGCCACGGTGTTGTTCGCAGTACATAAGTTGACCATTGAAACCAAACCAGCGATACCAAACTCACTTGCTCTTCGGCTTGACGTTTTATCATGGGTCGAGCCAAAAGTTCGAATAGCTCGACTCACTAACTTAGTTAAAAATGCCAATCCACCTTGCTGGCGCATCAGCTCGCTCAAACCGCCAATTAGCATCGATAACAGGAAAATTTCCTGCATATTGCCAAAACCAGTGTAAATGTCCTGGCCGAGTGTCGTTAGACTATAATCATCAACAGATAGCAAACTCACTCCACCAGCAAGCAAAATACCGACAGTCAACACAACGAACACATTCAAACCAGATACCGCAAGTACAAGAATGGCCAAATAAGGCATTACTTTCAGCCACTCAATTGCGTCAGTTTCAGGTAAAGTCGTCGCCGAACTGTTGAAAGCAAAAATAAGCATCGCAACTAACGCAGCGGGAATCGCGATTTTGACGTTCTCTTTAAACTTGTCTCTCATGTGACACCCTTGAGAGCGCGTCGCTGCAATAGTGGTATCCGAGATAATCGACAAGTTGTCGCCAAACATCGCACCGCTCAGCACTACACCCGCCGTCAACGGAATGCTCATTCCCGCTGACTGGGCGATTCCAAGAGCAACCGGAGCAACTGCTGCGATTGTTCCCATTGACGTACCCATTGCAGTGGCAATAAAGGCAGAAATAAGAAAAATGCCTGGCAAAATCATACTGGTTGGGATGGCCGAAAGGCCAAGATTTACCGTTGCATCTACGCCGCCCGAGGCTTTAGCGACCGCAGCAAAAGCACCAGCCAACAAATAGATCATGCACATTGCAACGATGTCTTGATGGCCAACACCACGTAAAAACTGCTCAATAGCACGGTTAAGCTTCTCTTTACTCAGCAAGACTGCTAATACCACAGCTGGAAGCGCTGCAATCGGTGCTGGTAGCTGATAGAAAGCAAATTCAACCCCTTGCCAAGATAGGTAGCTACCTACTCCAATAAAAAGAGCTAAAAAAAGTGCAAGAGGTAACAGAGCTACGCCAGAAGCTTGAACTGATTGAGAGGTTTTATGTTGTGTAGACATACTAAAAGTCGCGTCGATGACAGAAAGGCGAGCAGACTAATCTCAACCAATAGACTTGTCAACGTCTAGACGTCCAAATGGCCGATAATTAATTACGAAACAAAATGAGTTGCGTATAAGTAGTTAGAGCGCTGTGGAATAGAGGTCATAGTGTTCAAGCCAAGCGATCGCCTCATTCATTGGCATCGCTTTGGCATAATAGAACCCCTGTGCAACCTTAATGCCGTACTCTCTCGCAAAAGCCTGCTGCTGTACCGTTTCTACCCCTTCAATAACAATATCAAAGCTGAGCTCCTTAGACAGTAAAGTGATGGCTTTAATGATCGCTCGTGTTTCGGGCTTATTGGCTGCCTCTTTAGTGAAGGAGCTATCTATTTTAACGGTCGAGAATGGGAAGTTTTTCAATAAATCTAGCGAGGCATTACCAGTGCCAAAATCGTCCAACTGCAACGAAAAGCCCATTTTTTTGAGTCGGTCTAGAGAAAGCAGTGTTTCCTGTTTATTTCGAAATATCGCGGTTTCGGTCAGTTCGAGTGGAAAGCGGCTCGCACTCAGTCCTGTTTCAAGTACCCTGCGTTTCAAAAATGGAATAAAGTGCTCATGTTCAAGTTGTACGGCAGAGATATTGATCGATACAGTATGATTGAAACCGTTGCTCTCCAAGCTACGTTGAAACTCTATGCATTTTTCAAACACAAACTCGCCAACCCGCATAATATCAACGGTTCTTTCTAGCATTGGAACAAAGATAGCCGGACTCAGGTAACTGCCATCATCTTGCTTCCAACGTAGCAGAGCCTCAAATCCCGTCACATTCAAAGTACCTACTTCCACTTGAGGCTGAAACCAGACTTCGAAACTGCCCTGCTCAACCGCCCTGCGCAGTTTATGATATAAACTGAATTTACGTCGGCTCGCCTCACCAATATCAATCGTGAAACGCTGAATGCCTGATGTACTCACCGGATTGCGCTTAGCAAAATACATTGCAGTATCTGCGCAGGAAAGTAGCGACTTGATCTCTACGCCGTCATCTGGAAAGCGTGCTATCCCTATCGAGCAATCAATTCTAAGCTGGGTAGACTCAAAGGTCACCGGAAGACGAATTATGGCTTGTAACTCACGCGCAAATAGTAGCGCCTCTTGCTCACTGTCCGTGAAATGTAGAATAGCGAATTCATCTCCGCCCAAACGAGCGATACTGTCACGCTCATCAGAGAGCTGTAAAATAGCCGCGCTCACCGTTTTCAACAGTGTATCACCAGCTAAATGTCCTAAGTTGTCATTCACTGACTTAAAGTTATCGATATCTAGGAAAAACAAGAACGCGCTTCGATTGTTTTCAAGCAGGACTTTAAAGCGCTCAAAAAAGCTCAATCGATTAGGTAGGCCGGTAAGAAAATCGGTTCGAGCGAGAGAGACGGCGTTTCCCTCTGCCTCTTTACGCATCTCGACCTCTGCTACGAGCTCTTTTTTACTCACGGTTGTCACTTGGAGCTCCCGGTACATCTCTTCTAGGCTTTGAAACAGTTCATGCCATTCTCGAATACGGGAGTATTTGGAGTGGTTCGAGTCATAATGAGCATAATCTTGGCCGATTTTCTTCATTTCGTGTCGCACAGTTTTAAGCGGCACGATCAACGCTGTGTATAGCACAATCAAAACGACAAGTGAGAGAAACGTAGTACTGCCCACCGCCACGGTTTGATTCCAAGATAGTCTCGATAACTCGAGCGCCGCGAGCTGTCTCGCCTCTTCACTCAAGTTATGCAGTTGAGTGATCAGATTCTGACTGTAAGTGTTCAGATTGATGGTAATCCACTGAATGTCCTTATCTATCGTTGCTTCGCTCAATCGCTCAAATTGCATTCGAATCCGTGAAATATCAGTAGACAGACGCTTGGCCAACATCTTCTCTTCTAGTTGAGTGATGTTGAGTAATTGACCCGCTTGCTTCTCAATCTTGTCTAGGGTATCTGACCACTGAGTTAAAGATTCAGAACGACGATAGAGATTATAATCAGCGACAATGACGTTCAAACGTGATGCTTGTTGACTGATTTCAAAAGCCTGCTCATCCAACGACAGTACGTCATCTCTCACCGCGTTTTGCTTTTGGGATAGGTAGGCCGTGGTCAGCATGAAAGCAGCAACCAAAGTAACAAACAGGGTTAAGATTTGCTTAATACTCGTTTTCATAGTCTAAAATCGTCTGTCTAAGCGGCGCGGCATCACGAAGCGGTTTTGGTCTCAATAGGTTTTTCGTATCAGTCGTTGAGTCTGCCGACAAACCATGCGACTGCAACCATACAAACTCTCGATCAAACAACGCGATGAGAGGCTGGTAAAGTGACACCGATAACACGCTATCTGCGAGAAGCTTTTGCACTTGTTTGGCATCTGCATTAAAACTGTCCATCAGCACTTGCTTGGCATAATCAGGCTGCTCTTCAAGGACGGACTCTGCGTCAATCATCGCAAGCAGCAATCGCGATACGTCTTCATCGGAAAGGCGTCGATGCGCCAGCATCAATTCATATTGAAGGAAGGTTCCGGGAAAATACTTCACAAAGCCGGTCTGGTTTGTTTGAGAAATAAGTTCTGAAACAAAGGGCTCTCGAATCGTTATATAGTCGCATTCACCTTCAATAAGGTGACGATTTAGTTCAGAGACGGGCACAAATTTAAAGATGACATTTTGCGCACCACTTCGCTCCGCCAAAGCTTGTCCAAAAAAGTGCAGCGCTGATACATACTGCGTACAAAGCACCTTATTTTCGAGATCCGCGAGGCTCGAAAATGGTTGCAGGCTTGCAATAGCATTGGAGTTATCTGAATCAAAGACCGTCGCCACTACACGATAATCCGGTAGTAAATGTTGACGTGCGAGATAGGCAATATCCGCGGCGAATATGACGTCGGCATCGATTTCACCATCAATCACTGAACGAAGCGCTAATGTCCCACTGGGTCTAGGTTCGATTGTCAGGTTAAGATTTTGCTTTTCAAACCTTTCTGCGGCATGAGCGAGATACAACAAACTGGCACCGGGCTGAAGACCCGTTACCACGGTGACATCTTTAGGTAGAGATTGCGTCGTTTCCTTCTCACCACAGCCTAAAAGCAGTGTGGCGCACAACATCATAATCGGCACACGTCCCATGTAATGTACCTCGCCTTTTTTCTTTTAATATAGTAAACAATTGGCCGTATTGTATATTTCCTTCAGAAGTACAAAAAAATGCGCAATTAGGCAGCAACAACATCTTAAAAATAGATTGTTGATTGCCATGTTTTGGCAGCGGTGGTCTAATATGGACTCAACGGAAAGCCCTGATTGTAAAGGCTCTCTCTCAGAACAAAGGAAGCATGCCCCATGTCTCAGCACCAACCCACTTTTTTCTTCTTCGATTACGAAACTTGGGGGGTGAGCCCGGCGAAAGACAGACCTTGTCAGTTCGCTGGGGTAAGAACGGATGCAGACTTTAATATCATTGGCGAGCCTTTGGTCATTTATTGCCAACCACCCGCCGATTACCTTCCTTCACCAGAAGCTGCGCTCATTACCGGAATTACCCCTCAGCTATGCCAAGAAAAAGGGCTCTCGGAGCCTGAGTTCATCGCCAAGATCCATGAACAATTAGCGACGCCAAATACCACCAGTCTCGGCTATAACAGCATTCGCTTTGACGATGAAGTGACTCGATACACCTGCTACCGCAATTTCATCGATCCTTATGCTTGGAGCTGGCAAAACGGCAACTCTCGCTGGGATCTGCTCGACGTCATGAGAGCGTGTCACGCACTGCGCCCAGATGGTATTGAGTGGCCAGAAAATGAAGAAGGATTTACTAGCTTCAAACTGGAGCACCTTTCTGTTGCCAACGGTATTGAGCATGAAAATGCTCACGATGCGATGGCCGATGTCATCGCTACTATTGAGCTCGCGAAAAAAGTCAAAGCGGCTCAGCCTAAGCTGTTTGATTATTTCTATTCCATGCGCCAAAAGCGCAAGTTGAACGAGTTGGTTGATATCGTCAATATGACGCCACTAATGCACGTCTCAGGAATGCTCGGGAAAGAGTGTCAGTACACTAGCTGGGTCGTACCAATTGCTTGGCATCCTACTAATCAAAACGCAGTTATTGTCGCGGATTTAGCGAAAGATCCTCAGCCTTTGCTCGATCTTGATGTTGAAGCGCTGCACCAAAGACTCTACACCAAGCGCGATGAACTCGGTCAAGATGAGCTTCCAGTGCCACTCAAGCTTATTCACTTAAACAAGTGCCCAATTCTAGCGCCGGCCAAAACACTCACTGCCGAAAATGCAGCGAACATTGGTATTGACCGTGAGCAGTGTTTAAAAAACCTTGCGCTTATTAAGCAGCACCCAGAAGTTCGTGAGAAGTTGATCGGCCTCTACAGCATTGAACGTGAATATGCAGAAGACAATGATGTCGATACTCAACTCTACAGCGGATTCTTCACTCCTGCGGATAAAAGTGCGATGGATATTATTCGCGAGACAGAACCGAATAATCTATCTGCATTAGACATTAGTTTTTGTGATTCTAGAATTGAGCCTCTGCTATTCCGATATCGCGCGCGCCACTTCGCTTGGACGCTTGATGAGTCGGAGCAGACAAGGTGGGCAAATCATTGTCGTGAGTTTTTCGAAAGTCGTATTGAAGATTACATGCTAAATATGGAAAACTTAGTTCACGAACATGAGTCTGACGAGAAAAAGCTCGCCATACTAAAATCCGTCTACCGCTACGTGGAGCGTCTCGTTTCTTAACACCTTCATCCACGTAGTCGAAGGCAGCCTAATTATTCTATGTTTAGGCTGCCCACTGTATGAACACTCTATTTTTTACTAAGAGGAAGCCATGCTAAAAACCGTGCTTCGCTATGTAGCCTCTTTTGCCATTATTTTTGTTTCACTTTGGTTAGGTAACGCCCTTCAAAGCCTACTCGACGTTTCCATCCCTGGAAGTGTGTTTGGCATGTTGCTTCTATTTGCAGGCCTAGCCACCGGCATGATCCCGGTTCGCTTAGTGCAACCCGGAGCTCATGTGTTTATTCGCTATATGATTTTGCTCTTTGTGCCGATAAGTGTCGGCCTGATGAATCACTTCGATATGCTAGTGAGCAACGCACTCCCTATTCTAGCTAGTGCTGTGGGTGGATCTTTGATCGTATTGATTGTGCTTTCGGTGTTCCTTGATCGCTTTTTAAAGAAGGGAGACAAGTAATATGTGGCTTCCTGTCACCGTTATCGTGTTTTTTATTGCACGCTTTATTGCCATAAAAGCGAAGAATCCCATTTTCAATCCGCTTTTACTTAGCATCGCAATGCTGATCCCTCTGCTACTGGTACTGAATGTACCATTTGATACCTACTATGCAGACAACGAGTGGATCAGCTACTTGCTTCAACCTGCGGTTGTTGCTCTAGCCTACCCTCTGTACGAGCAACTTCCTCAGATACGCCAAAACTGGCGCATCATTGCCCTTGCCTGCGGTGTAGGAAGCATCGCGTCTATGTTTACGGCATCGATTATCGCCGTATTGCTGGGTGCAGACATGGAGCTTATTGCTAGCTTGCTTGGTAAGTCCGTTACTACTCCTATCGCAATGGAGGTTTCTAGTCATCTTGGCGGAGAGCCTGCGATTGCAGCCATCCTTGTGTTACTTGTTGGCCTATTCGGTGCCATTATGGCCTATCCAATTTACCAACTATTAGGCGTCACCCACCCTATTGCGAAAGGTCTCACCATGGGAACGGTATCTCACGCCTTAGGCACTGCTACAAGCGCTGAAAAAGATCCTCGCGATGCCGCGTTTAGCTCCCTAGCACTAGTAATATGCGGTGTCATTACCTCAGTCTTAGCACCATCAATGTTCGCCTTTTCGATTTGGTTGAGCCATTGGCTTCACTAATACCTATTGCGGGTTGTCAGAACTAGCAACCCGCTCTTTGTGTGACATCACTCTTATATTGCAACTTTTACAATTGTTGCAACCATACATGTGATCATCATCACCTTTATATCCCCAAAACTTGCTTAGAATGTACAAAACACTTCATCACATAGGAAACCGCATGACTGATCGTTTTGATTCTGCGTTGGCCGACATTCCAGAGCATATTGCTACATTTTTAAAGCCTATTTTAACGGCTCCAGATTTCGATGCGACTTTATCCAAAGAGCAGTTTGAAAAGCTCCAGGCTTTGTCTGGTCTTGACGATAGCGAGCTGCGTGTCGCCCTTTTACCTTTTGCAGCAGCGTATTCCTATGCGCCGATTTCAGAGTTTTTTGTTGGCGCGATCGTTCGTGGATTATCCGGACGCCTGTATTTTGGTGCCAACATGGAAATCATTGGAGCTCAACTTGGTCAAACCGTTCATGCCGAGCAGTCCGCTATCAGCCATGCTTGGATGAAAGGTGAAACTGGTCTGAAGGACATCACCATCAACTACAGTCCTTGCGGCCACTGTCGTCAGTTCATGAATGAGCTGACCACCGCCGATTCTTTGGTTGTGCAATTGCCTCAACGTGATGAAATGACGTTACAAGAGTACCTACCAGAATCGTTCGGTCCTAAAGATTTAGGTATTACCGATGCGCTAATGAGTCCTAAACAGCACGGGCTCTCAACCGATGAAACAGACACATTGGTTCTCGCTGCTGTTGATGCGCTAAATCAAAGCCACTCGCCTTATACTAAGAACCTTAGTGGCGTTGCTATTAGCACTAAAGACGGCAATACCTTCAAAGGTGCTTATGCGGAAAACGCGGCATTCAACCCTAGCCTGCCTCCGCTTCAAGTTGCTTTCATGCAACTATTACTAGCAGGGCAGTCGTTCGAAGATATTCAACTCGTGGCGCTTGCAGAGATGGCCTCCGGTAAAATTAGCCATCTAGCTGACACACAAGCGACGCTAGAAGCTATCGACCCAGATATTCCATTGGAATATGTCGCTCTTTAGCCAACTGTTCTATTGAACGAAATCAGCTTTATTGAACAATAATCATAGCCTCGCCCTATCGCGAGGCTATTTTTTTGGTGATTCTACTATCTCGATTTATTTTCCACGCAAACGTTTGCTTTTTGAAGATAATCCAGTATGATCCTCGGCAATTCTTCCTCATGAACGTCAAGGATTTTATATGTTTGGTACAGCAACTCGTGAAAACGCTACACGTGTATTACTGTTGGGCTCTGGTGAACTGGGTAAAGAAGTCGCCATCGAATGTCAGCGACTTGGTTTAGAAGTCATCGCCTGCGATCGCTACGAAGACGCACCAGCAATGCAAGTGGCTCACCGTAGCTATGTACTTGACATGTTAGATGGGGAAGCACTAGAAGCCATCATCGAAAAAGAAAAGCCGAGCTATGTGGTTCCTGAAATTGAAGCCATCGCAACGGACAAGTTAGTGGAGCTTGAAAACAAAGGACTCAATGTTGTCCCTACTGCGAATGCGACCAAACTCACCATGAACCGTGAAGGGATCCGACGCTTAGCAGCAGAAGAACTGGGATTGAACACCTCCCCTTACCAGTTTGCAGACAACTATGACGATTTCAAAGCGGCGGTTGAACACGTTGGTGTCCCTTGTGTCGTTAAGCCGGTAATGAGCTCTTCGGGCAAAGGTCAAAGTGTCATCAAAACCGAAGCAGACATCGAGACAGCGTGGACATATGCTCAAGAAGGTGGTCGCACTGGCGCCGGACGGGTCATCGTAGAAGGTTTCATCGACTTTGATTACGAGATTACATTGCTGACTGTACGTGCGGTTGACGGCGTTCACTTCTGTGCGCCTATTGGCCATCGCCAAGAAGATGGCGACTACCGCGAATCTTGGCAGCCACAGTTAATGACAGAGAATGCACGTAAAGCGGCGGAGTACACGGCTGAGCAAGTGGTTAACGCACTTGGTGGCTACGGCATTTTTGGCGTAGAGCTGTTCGTTAAAGGTGACAAAGTAATTTTCAACGAAGTGTCGCCACGTCCCCACGATACGGGCCTAGTCACACTGATTTCTCAAGAAATGTCAGAGTTTGCACTTCATGTACGTGCGTTTACCGGTATGCCAGTCAACAGCATTGCACAATATGGTCCAGCTGCATCAGCCGTGATTCTTGGCCAAGGCACTTCGAACAACATTCGTTTTGAAGGTCTTGATGAAGCGCTAGCGCTACCACAAACTCAAGTGCGCCTGTTCGGTAAGCCAGATATCGACGGTCGTCGCCGTTTAGGTGTGGTATTGACTAAACGTAAATCGCTAGAAACAGCGGTAGATGAAGCAGTGAGCTGCGCGAAGAAAGTGAAAGTCATTTACTAAGTTCACGCGTTCTATTCACGCAAAAAATGAGGCTCTGAAGTGATTCAGAGCCTCATTTTTATTGTCTACTCAGCACGTTGATACTAACGTAACTCAGACCAAACAGCGAACTCGTTGCCACTTGGCTCAGTAAAATGGAAACGGCAACCGCCGGGAAAGTCAAAGATTTCGCGAATAATCACACCTTGGTTGGCCTCAACCTTTTTGTATGTTGCCTCAATGTTGGCACTATAGAAGACCAGTAGTGCGCCGCCATTCGCTGCGGTTGAACATAAATCTGCACGATAGAACCCACCATTCAAACCTTGATTTTCAAACGCGGTATAGTCATCGCCATAATCCTGAAAAGACCAGTCAAATACAGCAGTAAAGAAACGCTTTGTTTTGTCTAAATCACGGGCCGCAAATTCAACGTAGTCCAGTTTTACTTGCTCACTCATTTCAGCTCCATTGTTTGAGTCATCAATTACCATCCATAGTAAAAGATCTATCTCTTGAGGTTTGTGAGAAGATAGGCATTTATCTCAAACCTCCTAATGATCAGCTATGCACTATGATTACGTAACAGGTAATTGAGGCAGACAAAGTTCACTCGCACCTCAGGGAGTCAGACTTACCGTGCGCACTAAAGAGATTTCGCTTTCAATGAAATTAATCGCCAAGTCACCACTACTACTTTTCATTGCAATGATGACAGGTTGTTTTAGCGATACACCGAGTGAGCGCTTTCTTGATTACCAGGAGCGAATTGCCAACATTCAGCAAAGTGAACTCATCCCTGCCCCAGTTCTTGAGCTGGTCGAGCTTCCCGCAAAGCGCCAGCTTACCAAAGAAATACCACGCACGACTCTTGGTCTAGTAGACAGCTATCAGCTAAGAAAATGCAATCTATTTGGCTTAATTGCAGAGCGCAACTCGGTGCTTGGCAAAGTTCAGGATCAGTTTAGAAACTTCGACTACCAACTGCAGCTTATTGATGGGCTTGAGCGCTGCTTAACTTCAAATCAAATTGAGCCAGAGCTTAAAGAAAGTCTACAGACAATCTTGGATATGAAGTACCAGTACTTACCTGACTACTTCTTTAATCTTGTTTACACCAGTGATGCCATGCGGCTGCAACTCAGTGGTTCGGATTGGATTGTGCGGCGCGATGCCAGCCATGCATTACAAATTAGAGAGCCATTAGAGGCTTTCAACGCTGTTGCCAAGTTCATTGCTACCAGTGAACGAGGAACCCTTGAGCGCCCGCCACTACTGACTGACTATCAAGAAATACTTGAGAAACAGAACGTGATTGGGCGCTTGGCTTTTTCTTTGGAAGCGAGTGAGCGATGGTTGCAAACGGTCACAGCGCAACTCAATCAATTTGACGATAGCATTCCTTGTGGTAAAAACCGCGACAAGTCGCGCTTTAACTATCTGGTTAACGTCTTCAACAACGTCTTTGTGAAAGAGGTGCAACCCTACCTCTCTTACCTAGATTCTGAATATCAGGCATTGTCAGCTCAAACCCTGTTTGTATCGGCACTGCTCCAGACCACGGATGACAGCGGCTACAACCTAGAGGCAAGGCATCTCGCCTTCAAACAAGCAAACCGGGCACATGTCGACTACTGGAAACGTCTTTTTAAACGCTGTGGTCGCGATTTGTCCTCTGTGGTGAATCGATAAAAGCCTTATCTTTGTTACTCCGTCTCTCGTATGCGATGGTATCGCGCAAAGCGCGGAATGCCATTTTCAGTCCACCCATTATGCTTAAACATAATCGTCTTCCCTATTGCGGGTGGATTGGCTCTCTCCTCGTCGGTAAAGCCCGTACCGATATACAGCCGAACACCACCGTTTATCTCCACGAGTATTGCCCCCATCATGCCGTCGTATTTTCCTTTTCCTGGTTTATATCCAACGACAATCCCTTCGGTATCTTGAACGGTTTTCACTTTAATTAAGCTGTCGTTTCGCCCTGGGTGATAAATTTCATGGCGCTTTTTGAGCATTAAGCCTTCAGCTTCATCGTGGGTCACCTGAGTGAGTAACGCTTGTAGGTCTTTGTGCGTCTCTACAACCTTTTGTTCAACACACTGAATGTGCGTATACGGCAGCGACTCACAATAGTTTTTTAGGTAACCGTATCGCTGTTCAAATGAACCTAAGTGACCTGGCACATCAAACAGCATAAAAGTAATCGCTTGCCACTGTGATGAATCGGGCACTTTATCAAGCACTGTTTTTTGCACTTGTCCAAAGCCACCTCTTCCTGCCCACAACTCCCCTTCAATCGTTATCTCAGGTAGATCCTTAACGAACCATTTGGGAGCATTTAAAATGCGACCGGATCGTGTGACCAACTCCTTCCCTGTCCAAATTGCTCGAATTCCATCAAGTTTTTCACTGACATAATAGCTAGCAAGGTCAATATCCTGATGGTATTCCAATGCGTTAGTGACGTTGGGGGCTTGGTCAAGAAATTGAATTCCGTGCGCGTCCACTTTTGCCGCTAGTGCAGCAAAAACAACGAGTGTCGATACTTTTTCCATCGGCTTATACACGTTAAATGTCTCTCCATTCTTCTACTTAAAATGGCGCTGAATTAGATGTTTACGACAGTCTAGAAGTTTGAAGTAAGCGAGCCACGTGCGGTGGTAAGAATTACGAGTTAGGTGTGAAGAAGATTCGCAGAGAGACGTATCAATTGCATTAAGATTTGATGCAGCCCGTATTTGCTAGGAAAGTACTTCCTCTTGCTTGTTGTTACACATAGTAAAAAGCAAAAGGAAGCGAACCGAGTGCTATTGGATGCCCAACTCAGTTTTCAAAGTAGCAATATGGTTAAGATCCATATTGTGTACTTTGAGCATCTGTTCAATTTGGCTCAGTGATGACGTCGCAGAGTCATAACGTTCACACGAGTCTGATTTCGCGTCCCATGATGTACCTTCAAGATACAAGTCACAGTCCTGTTTTAACCTTTGCAGGTTTGGAGTGATTTGCGCTCGTTCTTGCTCTAGCTTAGCAACTTCAGCTTTGAGTTCAGCCTCTCGCTTAAACAGCTCTTGCGACTGTTCAAACATCGAGCTTTGAATGTCATTTTTACGCACCAACTGAGTGTTCTCTTTCTCTTGTTTCACTAGCTGCTGTTTTTTATTCGATAGCTGATTCTGCAGATCCGTTTTATCTTGCTCTAGTTTGGCAATTTGAACCTGAAGAGCGTCGATTTGCTCCTGATTCTCAGCCACTTTTTCTTCTACAGCTTTGCGAAGCTTCAACTGTGCCTTCTCCTCTGCCATAGACAGTTGCTCAGTCAAAATTTGCTCATGGCCTTGGGTTTGAGTCACGGTTTGTTGGTAACGCAATTCCAGATCCGCATAGCGCTGCTGCCAATCTTTTTGAGTCACCGAAGCACCTATGAGCCCGCCAGTTGCCATACCCAGCACAGCTGCGATCCCTATATAAAGACGAGCTCGATTATCTTTTTGCTCGATGACAACAACGTCATCGTTCTCGGTTTGCTGGTTTTGTTGTTGCTTATCCACACCTACTCCTGAGAGTGACCATAACTATCGAATTAATTCTGAAATTACCAGCGTCGTCACGTAAATCGCAAACGCTGATATGGCAGTGACTATGACCACTTTCTGGACTTTTTCATTAGTCCGATAGCGAAACAGCATAAAGGCAAGCACGACAAGAAAAGCGATCGCTAACAGTCGAGTCATATACATCTCCTTGTATTAAGGGAAGTCCTGAAAGTCAGGTAAAGCCCACATTATGCTCACTGCACAGCGCGACACTTTACCCCACTTAATCGAATTTTACGTCAGAAACATTTCAAATATACCAAATGGTTGACTTTGCTACCCTATTTGCTCAAATAAAATTGTAAATTTCTTCATGACATCGCTATTTAAATACGCTAGGATTGCGTTCACAGATTATCTAGTATCTAGATATTTGTTCCAATGAAGACTGCAGGAGAGTGGTAATTAACTAGATGTTTACATTTAGTTAAAACTACCCGCCGAAGAAGTAAATCTTTCAGGTGCTTTATTCTGAGAAATCAGAGCTTATCAATTGATAAGGATAAAGTGAGGACTGTAGTTGGAGGAACCTCTGGAGAGAACCGTACTACTTGTTGGTAGAAAGCGGTCGCCGAAGGAGCAAGCTCATTTCTATGATGAGTGAAACTCTCAGGCAAAAGGACAGAGGAGAGAATAGCAACATTGAAACACTCAATTCAGTAACTGGCGCTATGCCAGTGTTTAGCGATATGAGTAGTCCTCTTCGATCATGCCATGCTTGATCGAGCGTACTGCCCTTTCTCTCTTCTCCTTAAGTTTTGTTTTATTAAGGGGAAATCATGAACAATCTTCAATCTACATTACAAACCATTGACTCATTCGTTTGGGGTCCACCACTACTTATTTTGTTGGTCGGTACCGGCGTTTACTTCACGTTTAAATTGGGTCTTTTACAGTTCCGCCATCTTCCGACTGCGTTAAAACTTATATTTACCAAAGACAAATCTGGCCAAGGCGATGTGTCTAGCTTTGCAGCTCTTTGTACCGCACTCTCTGCCACAATTGGTACAGGTAATATCGTTGGTGTTGCAACGGCGATTAAACTTGGTGGTCCCGGTGCGCTATTTTGGATGTGGCTTGCGGCGCTATTTGGTATGGCAACCAAATACGCGGAATGCTTGCTTGCAGTGAAATACCGTAAAGTGGACGACAAAGGCCAAATGCTCGGCGGCCCTATGTACTATCTTCGAGATGGCGTAGGCTCCAAGTTTCTCGCGACCATGTTCGCAGTATTTGCCCTCGGTGTAGCATGCTTTGGTATCGGTACTTTTCCGCAAGTGAATGCCATTCTTGATGCCAGCGAAATTTCGTTTGGTGTATCACGCGAACTTTCAGCAGCTGTACTCACGCTATTAGTCGCTTTCGTTACCCTAGGTGGCATTCAATCAATTGCTAAGGTGGCAGGTAAAGTCGTACCAACTATGGCGGTATTCTATGTACTGGCGTGTCTCAGCGTTATCATCATGAACGCTGATAAGCTTGTGGATGCGGTACAACTTGTCGTTGTTTCAGCGTTTAGTAGCACAGCTGCAACTGGTGGCTTTGTCGGCGCGAGCATCATGCTAGCGATCCAATCGGGTATCGCTCGCGGCGTATTCTCTAACGAAAGTGGTCTTGGTAGTGCACCAATGGCAGCAGCGGCAGCGAAAACTGATAGCTGCGTTCGTCAGGGACTCATCTCGATGACAGGTACCTTTATCGATACCATCATCATTTGTACCATGACGGGTTTGGCATTGATTCTCACTGGTGCATGGCAAAGTGACTTTGCTGGCGCAGCAATGACCACTCACGCGTTTGCGACCGGTCTTAACGCTGAGTACTTTGGTCCAATGCTGGTCTCTATTGGTCTCATGTTCTTTGCCTTCACAACGATTCTTGGCTGGAACTACTATGGTGAGCGCTGCGTGGTATTCCTGATGGGCACGAAAGCGGTACTACCTTATAAAATCATTTTCGTTGGTTTGGTCGCCTCCGGCGCGTTCCTGCATCTGGATATGATTTGGATTATCGCCGATATCGTCAATGGTTTGATGGCCATACCTAACCTGATTGGTTTAGTGCTTCTTCGTGGTGTCGTCATTGAAGAAACTAAGCTCTACTTTGCCGCGCAATCCCGCACAAACAAAGTCGCTGCAACGGCATAATGTCGTTAGACTGATCAAAAAAAGGTCTGAATAATCAGACCTTTTTTTACATAAACATAATGTCGGCAATGCTATCTAATGCCGCATCAACGGCGCCGTTTACCTGCACTGCGACACTCGACATAAACGCCGAACAAACCGCAATCAAAGCGATAATCATAAAAACCTCCTCTTTCAGTCAGTCTTCATTTTATCTCTCGACTTCTATCGGCATTTACCCTTTTACGCCACGGCCTTGATGATCTTGAATTCTAAACAGCACCATAACTAAAGCCGGAACCAAAATGAGTACGGGCGTTACGAATACTTGAAGCAACAACGAACCTAACCCGCTGTGAGAAAACAAGTTTTCCAACTGAAAATACCCAAGGAGCACAATAAGGATAAGAACCAGCGATAACAGCAACTCTTTTAAACACATGGTAGAACGCGGGAGGCGAACTCGACTTGCTAGCGTAAATAGCAGCATACCTAAACAAAGTCCAAGCCAACTTAAAAATGTTGGGAACGGCCAGACATAGCAAAGGAGCGCTGCCACTGTCGTAAGCACCAACCAGACTCGTGTTCGGGTGAATGTATACACTTCACTCACAGCTAAACTCAGGGAGTGGCGAACAAAGTGCCACCCCACAAGCGCACCCAGCAAGGCGCCAGCCAACATATCAGAAAGGAACGCACCGCCACTGATAAACTGATAGAACACCAACACGGTACTAACAATGACAAACGCAAACATGAACAAGGTTCTAAATCTTGTATGGATCTGACTCATGACGATGGTGGAAATCGAGACCCAATTTGCAATGAGCAAATCCGGAAAACTGTACCCACTTCGGTCGGTGTAATTGATAGAAGGCAGGTACGCATGGGGAACCGGAAAACCAAAGCCCTGCTTAGCCACCAGAATAAACAAAGAAGTGGCAGTCACTGCGAACATCAACTGACCGGTAAAGTGACGTCCCCATAGCCAAATAAACAGAGGCAAGAATGCCATTAGAAACAGAGGCTGAACCAGAACATATAAAATTCTTCCGCCCCACACTACCACCTCGCGAATATGCAAAGGCGCTTGCATTAATATCTCTTGAGCGCTCTCGAGCCAGCCCAGTTCGATCTGGTGAACCGTCGGTGCTGATTCAATGAGGTTATCGATAAACTGGATCGGTTGGTTACCGACTGCCTCATACATCCCTTTAACCAACGGCCACTGTTTTGGATAGCGGTAGTCCTTTGGCGCAACTGACTTAGGTTGAATCAATGTTGCACTTCGGACTTCTACTCCAAAGTGAGGAGCGAAATAGATAGGTAATTCAATTCCTTTTGAGAGCTTTGTCGCTTCATAAGCGATGATTTCCGACTCAACATGACATTCAAAAAAAATGGCTTGGCGGGTGCGTCCAAGCTCTCTGCCTACATCGACAACCAACCCTGCTTCTTCCCATGTTTCTCGTTGAGCAGTCAGGCGTGGGTCTTCATTATTTTCTATCGTTCCGCCAGGCAGCGACAGCTTACCCGTGATGATCTCATCTACGAGCAACAAACGATCTTTACTTCTGACAATACACAAAGACCCGCGAATCGAGGGCGCAAGCGGTGCGAGCGGCAATGGGTGTTGGCTGGCTTTACGCACAGCTTGCCCTATCGCCCCCTTACTGGATACTTCAGGCGATGATTCTGCAGATGCAGCAAAACTCAGATTTGCAGTAAAAATCGCGAGCAAGCACAAAAAAAACCAATGGCTCAATAATTGAGTCACGAATAATCCTAATTTATATTTTTTTTCTAAGACAATGAATGTGAGGGAAAAATCCCTGCTTCTTATAGAGATTCAATGCCGATTGATTGAAATCCCAGACTTCAACCATAAGCTGTGTTGCACCGAGGTGTTCTAGGCGTGTTTGAGCCTCAACAAGCAAAGCCTCAGCGATACCGTGTTGTCTCCACGATGGCGTTACAAACAGCTCATCAATATTGCCGACTAAACTCGGCTTGCTAATGGGTGAAGTGAGTTCGCAAAACTGGGCGGTAACGAAACCGACAATCTTTGGGTTGTCACTTTTGGTTATAGAGGATGCAGTTGCAACCAACACCAAGCAATCGGGTGAATCTAAATAGCGGGCGATGCTTTTTTCTTGTTGTACTTCATCAGCAGATTTGAAATCTGTCGGTACCGCACTATGGTGGTGATCATGCAATTCAAACATTAAATCATTAAGAATATCGAGATCTTGAATAGTCGCAGAACGAAGTGAGATGCGAGGTGAAGTCATCGGAATACGCTCGATTTAGTGGTTGAAATAGCCGGTCACAAATGTGCGCATAGTGTGAGGGTTTTGTCAGGGATGTGCAAATAAAAAAATCTAACAATTGGGCGCGCCCGTCAAGGCTGGGGAAAACCTCACTATACTTACAGAAAAACTCAAGGATTGGTTATGAAACTCTCTCGTTTTTGGTTACTCGTCGGTTTACTACCTACTACGATGGCATTCAGCGCAGAGCTGCCTTTGAAATGCCGCTTGGACACTTCTGCAGATCAATTCTGGTTCTACCAAGACCAACTCGTCTTCAAAAGTAACCAATTTATTATTTTTCAGAATTTCAAAGGGCGTGTAGTCACTCAGGTGGATGTTAAAACCGGCAAATTTAGTCGTACCACCTACATTGGAGAGCCGTTTGTTCCTAAGTATCAAATGCTGTTTGGTACCTGCGAAAAACCGAACCATGTCCTTAAAATGTGGCACATGAGTTCGGTTGAAATGGATGAGAGGTAACGAGTTACCTCTCTAATCTGCCAATTAACTCGGATGAAGCGCCTTTTCAATCTCAGATAGGCTCGCAGGATCATCTATCGTGGAAGGGACAGTATAGGTTTCGCCATCGGCGATTTGCCTAATAACGCGACGTAAGATCTTGCCTGAGCGTGTTTTTGGCAGTCTGTCGACAACCAGTGCATGCTTAAAGCACGCTACCGCACCGATTTCAGAACGTACTTTACCGACTAGCTCACTTTCCAATGCCCCACTGTCCACTTTCACGCCGTCTTTAAGTACAACAAGACCGAGTGGCAGTTGACCTTTTAAGTCATCATGAACACCCACGACCGCACATTCAGCGATAGCTGGGTGACCACCAACAATCTCTTCCATTTCACCAGTTGAGAGGCGATGCCCAGCCACGTTGATCACGTCGTCTACCCTACCCATGATAAACAAGTAGCCATCTTCATCGAGATACCCACCGTCACCAGAGACGTAGTAACCTTCAAATTGACTTAGATAACCAGAATCAAATCTATCGTGATTGCGCCACACCGTGGTTAGGCAGCTTGGTGGAAGCGGACGTTTTAGTGACACAAAACCTTGTTGGTTGGCGCCAACTGGCTCCCCTAACTCATTTAAGATTTCGACTTTAAAACCAGGACTGGGCATGGTCGAAGAACCCGCTTTGATTGGCATTGACTGAAGCCCAACAGGATTCGATGAGATTGCCCATCCGGTTTCCGTCTGCCACCAGTGGTCAATAACAGGTTTGCTAGTGTGGCTTTGTACCCACTCTAGTGTTGGTGGGTCGAGCCGCTCGCCCGCCATAAAGATACTATCTAAAGCGCTTAAATCGTACTTGGTAAGCTCTAAGCCTTCTGGATCTTCTTTCTTAATCGCTCTAAACGCTGTCGGAGCGGAAAACAGAACCTTCACCTGATGCTCTTCACAAACCCGCCAAAACGCACCCGGATCTGGCGTTCGCACCGGTTTACCTTCAAACAGAATCGACGTACAACCATGAATCAGCGGTGCATAGACAATGTAAGAGTGCCCCACTACCCAACCGACATCGGATGCTGCCCAAAACACCCCATCGGTTGGCATGTTGTAGATGGCATTCATGGAATATTTCATCGCCACAGCGTGACCGCCGTTATCACGTACCACACCTTTCGGTTTACCCGTCGTGCCAGAGGTATACAGAATATAGAGCGGGTCGGTAGCTAATACTGGCACACACGCATGAGGTAGAGCACGTTCATATTGCTCTGCCCAATCAAGATCACGCTCTTGGTTTAGCTCAGCTAAACACTGAGGGCGTTGCAGCACAAGTACCTTCTCTGGTTTCCAGCGGCTGTCCATAATGGCCTGATCCACCAGCGGTTTGTATGGCAGAACCTTGTTGATTTCAATGCCACAAGAGGCGGTCATAATGACCTTGGGCTCTGCATCTTCAATTCGTACCGCCAGTTCATTAGGAGCAAAGCCGCCAAATACCACAGAGTGAATCGCACCAAGACGGGCACACGCTAGCATCGCCATCGCTGCCTCTGGGATCATCGGCATATAGATAATCACCCTATCGCCTTTCGTCACGCCCTGCGATGCCAGCATTCCAGCAATTTTCGCCACCTTGTCACGCATTACCTCGTAGCTATAACGCTCTTTAACACCAGTGACAGGTGAGTCATAAATCAGCGCCGTATTATCGCCTCGGCCTTGCTCACAGTGATAATCCAAGGCTAGCCATGCGGTATTCATTTCCCCATCAGGAAACCAGCGTTCGATGCCGTTGTCGTCTTTCGCCAAGATGGTTTTCGGCGCTTCAAACCAATCAATATTTTCCGCTTGATGCTGCCAGAAGGATTCCGGTTGTTGCTCTGCCCATTGGTACTCTTTTTGATATGCAGACATAATGCGTCCTCCAATATGTCTTTAATAATTTGAAACGTCTTTGATCAATAACGTATCCGAAGGTACACGAATCCAGCCTTCCATAAGGATCCGCGCACTTCGACTCATAATGGCTCTATCGACCGTCCAGCCTTGCTCTGATTGACAAGCTACAGCCCCCACCTTGAGCGTTCCCGATGGGTGCCCAAAGGTCACTCCCTCACGAGCACCACCACCAGCAGCCATATTAACCACCGTACCTTCTACGCTCGCAGCGCAAGCAATGGCAACGGCTGCCGTGCCCATCATGGCGTGATGAAGCTTACCCATCGACAGCGCTCTGACTAATAGGTCGACATCTGCCGCCTCGATGGTTTTGTCACTTGAAGAGCGATAAGGTTTAGGCTCGGAAACGAAGGCAATCTTTGGCGTATGCTGACGCGTTGCCGCTTGCTCAATAGAGTCAATCAATCCCATTTTCAATGCCCCATGAGCGCGAATGGTTTCGAACTTTTCAAGCCAGTTGGCATCGCTATTGATGTCTTGTTGCAGCTCAGTACCTTCGAGGCCAAGTTCGGCCGCTTCGATGAAGATCGTTGGAATGCCCGCGTTGATCATCGTGGCATTGAACACGCCGACTTCTGGTACATGTAGGTCATCGATCAAGTTCCCCGTTGGAAACATCGAGCCTCCACTGCTGCTCGGGTCAACGAACTCTACCGCAATTTCCGCCGCTGGAAAGGTAACGCCGTCGAGAAGGAAGTCACCCAGTTCTTGAACCTCGCCATCCACCATCGGCACTTTAGCCACAATGGTTTTCTCGATATTGGCTTGCCAGATGTTAATCTCTGCTATGCCATTTTCAGGGAGCACGCTTGGATCAATTAAGCCACTATGAATGGCAAACGGCGCCACTGCAGCTGATAAATTTCCGCAGTTGCCGCTCCAATCGACAAACGCCTTATCAATGGCCACTTGACCGAATAAGTAATCGATGTGATGGTCTGGGCGGCTACTTTTCGACACAATCACCGTTTTACTGGTACTCGATGTTGCCCCTCCCATACCATCGATCTGCTTGGCATAGGGATCGGGGCTGCCAATGACACGCATCAACAGTTGGTCTCGAACAACGCCAGGCTGCTTTGCGGCTTCTGGTAAATCTTCGAGGCTAAAGAACACACCTTTGCTAGTCCCTCCGCGCATGTACGTGGCAGGCACCTTTATTTGTTTGCTCATGCTACGTCCCCTATTTCGCGAGAAAGTCTTGTGCGAATCGCTGCAGTACACCACCAGATGAATAAACGGCAACCTCGTCTTCCGTGTCTAATCGGCACGTCACAGCAATATCAAGCTTGTCGCCATTGGCCCGCGTGACCACTAGAGCCAAGTCACAACCCGGAGCAATATCCCCGACGACATCGTAAGTTTCAGTGCCATCTAGGCCTAAGGTATTTCTATCGGTACCCGCTTTGAATTGCAGCGGTAATACCCCCATACCAACGAGATTCGTCCTGTGGATTCGCTCGAAGCCCTCAGCAACGATCGCCTCAACACCCGCCAGTCGAACCCCCTTGGCCGCCCAGTCTCGTGAAGACCCTTGTCCATAATCAGCACCAGCGACAATGATCAAAGGTTGCTGACGCTGCATGTAGGTTTCAATGGCTTCCCACATGCGCGTGACCTTGCCTTCTGGTTCAATTCGAGCCAATGAGCCTTGAACAACGTCGCCGTTTTCAGTGACCATTTCATTGAACAGTTTCGGGTTGGCAAAGGTTGCTCGCTGAGCGGTTAAGTGATCCCCGCGATGGGTAGCGTAAGAGTTGTAGTCTTCCTCGGGCACGCCCATGCTGGTGAGGTACTCCCCCGCTGCACTGGACGCTAAGATAGCGTTAGATGGCGACAAATGGTCAGTGGTAATATTGTCTCCGAGGATAGCTAGCGGTCTCATGCCGCTAAGTGTGCGAGGCTTAGCCAGTGCCCCTTCCCAATAAGGTGGTCTGCGGATGTAGGTGCTCATCTCTCGCCAATCATAGAGTGGACTAGAGCTTGCCGCTTCATCGTTTAATTTGAACATTTGCAGATAGACTTGATTGAACTGTTCAGGCTTAACGTGCGCATTAACAACAGCATCGATTTCGTCATCGCTCGGCCAAATATCATTGAGATAGATAGGATTTCCTTTAGCATCGACACCCAGCGAATCTCGTTCAATATCAAAACGGATCGTTCCCGCAATCGCATAAGCAACCACGAGAGGTGGAGATGCTAAAAACGCTTGCTTCGCATAAGGGTGAATACGTCCGTCAAAGTTTCGATTGCCTGATAACACTGCGGTTGTGTACAAGTCATTGTCGATGATTTCTTTTTGGGTTTCAGGGTCTAGCGCGCCACTCATGCCGTTACAGGTCGTGCACGCGTACGCGACAATGCCAAAGCCCAACTTTTCTAACTCAGGTAACAGTCCCGCTTCTTCTAAGTACAGCTTGGCTACCTTAGATCCTGGCGCAAAGGACGATTTTACCCAAGGTTTGCGTAATAAGCCGAGTTCGTTGGCTTTTTTGGCAACCAACCCAGCAGCCACAACGTTACGCGGGTTACTGGTGTTGGTACAGGATGTGATAGCGGCGATGATTACCGCGCCATCTGGCATAGTGTCAGACTTCTGCTCCCAAGCTCCTGCAATGCCTTGTTCGCTAAGCTGTGCGGTAGGCAGCCGGCGATGAGGATTTGAAGGTCCAGCCAACGTGCGCTCAACGCTTGATAAATCGAACTCAAGCACGCGTTCGTATTCCGCATTGACCAACTCGTCAGCCCAAAGACCAGTTTGTTTAGCATACTGTTCCACCAGCTTAACCTGCTCGTCCTCGCGACCTGTGAGTTTTAAGTAGTTGATGGTCTGCTCGTCGATGTAAAACATACCCGCCGACGCACCGTATTCAGGCGTCATGTTCGAGATTGTTGCACGGTCACCGATAGTAAGCTGCTTAGTGCCTTCGCCAAAAAATTCCAGATAGCTAGACACCACTTTTTGACTGCGCAGAAACTCCGTTAATGCGAGCACAATATCGGTCGCGGTAATGCCCGGTTGACGCTCTCCTGTGAGCTTAACTCCGACAATATCCGGCAGGCGCATCATTGAAGGTCGACCCAGCATGACCGTTTCAGCCTCAAGGCCACCGACACCGATGGCAATTACACCTAGCGCATCGACGTGAGGCGTATGGCTGTCGGTACCGACACACGTATCAGGAAACGCGACACCGTTTTTCACTTGCACCACTGGAGATAACTTCTCAAGGTTAATCTGGTGCATAATGCCGTTACCAGCCGGTACTACACTGACATTCTCGAATGCGGTTTTGCACCATTCAATAAAGTGGAAACGGTCTTCATTGCGGCGCTCTTCGACTGCTCGGTTTTTTTCAAACGCATCCGGGTCAAAGCCAGCATGCTCAACCGCGAGGGAGTGGTCAACAATCAGCTGAGTCTCTACCACTGGGTTCACCGCCGCCGGATCGCCACCTTGCAGTGCAATAGCATCGCGTAGACCCGCTAAGTCCACCAGTGCGGTCTGCCCCAAAATATCGTGGCAGACCACGCGCGCTGGATACCAAGGGAAGTCTTTATCACGTTTGCGATAAATAAGCTGAGATAAGCACGCTTCTAGCTCAGACGGCTCGCAGCGGTGCACCAAATTCTCAGCCAGTACTTTCGCCGTGTAAGGCAGGCGCTCAAAAGCGCCTGGTTCAATATCATTAACCGCCGCTTTGGCATCATAGTAATCAAGCTGAGTGCCAGGAAGCGGTTTTCGATATTGATAGTTCATAGTGTTATTCGACATGTTCACATCCTTCTCTCGCACTAATCACGCGCTTCGATCGGCGTCCACTCTCTCGCCTCTGGACCATCATAATCCGCACTCGGACGAATGATGCGGTTGTTTGCACGCTGCTCATAAACGTGCGCAGCCCAGCCTGTCAAACGGCTCATTACAAAGATTGGCGTGAACAGCTTTGTAGGGATATCCATGAAGTGATACGCAGAAGCATGGAAGAAGTCCGCATTACAGAACAGCCCCTTTTCACGCTTCATCACCGACTCTACACGTACTGACACGTCATAAAGGTAAGTATCACCGACGGCTTCCGATAGCTCTTTTGACCAGCGCTTAATGAGTGCATTACGTGGGTCACTTTCCCTATAGATGGCATGACCAAAACCCATGATTTTGTCTTTATTGGCGAGCATCTGCATGATGTTCGCTTCGGCTTCATCCGCGCTTCTCCAATCTTGGATCATGTCCATCGCCGCTTCATTGGCACCACCGTGAAGTGGACCACGAAGCGTACCAATAGCAGCAGTGATACAAGAATGAATATCGGATAGTGTGGAAGCGCAGACTCGCGCTGCAAATGTCGACGCGTTGAACTCATGTTCTGCGTAGAGTATCAGCGAGCAATGCATCACCTGTTTATGAAGGGCTGACGGCGCTTTGTCAGTAAGCATTTTCAAAAAATAGCCGCCGATACAATCTTCACTTTGGTCTTCAGTATCGATACGCACACCTTCGTGGCTAAAGCGATACCAATAGCAGATGATGGCTGGGAAGAGCGCCAGCATACGTTCAGTCGCTTGCTGTTGCTGAGCAAAATCAATCTCTTGCTCTAGGTTACCCAGCACCGAACACCCGGTTCGCATGACATCCATGGGATGTGCGTCAGCGGGTATCAGTTCCAGTGCTTGCTTTAGGGCTTCAGGTAAACCACGCAGCCCCACTAGAATCGTTTTATAGTCATCTAGCTCTTTTTGATTGGGTAGATGTCCCCGCAGCAGCAAGTGGGCAACTTCTTCGAACTGAGCATGGTTTGCCAAATCGGTAATGTCATAACCTCGATAGGTTAACCCCGTTCCAGATTTACCCACGGTACATAGCGATGTTGTACCTGCACTTTGGCCTCGTAGACCTGCTCCACCTATGGCTGAATTAGGCATGTTGAACTCCTTTTCCCGCTCTTCGCCCGTCATGGGTCTTTTATCGCGGTGTTTCGTTATTGGATTAAGTTTGTCTCTGTAATTGTTTTCTTAGACTTCCGGTATAAGTCGATTAGCTAAGATTTGTTGTCAGCAAATAGCTGGTCCAACTTATCTTCATAGCTGTGATAATTAAGGTGCTGGTATAGTTCGGCCCGGGTTTGCATTTGCGATGTCAACGCTTCCTGATTGCCAACGGAAAGCAGATGCTGATACACATTTTCAGCCGCTTTGTTCATTGCTCTAAAGGCTGATAATGGATAAAGCACCATATCAACACCAACGTTGGCAAGCTCATCGCAGCCAAACAAAGGGGTTTGACCAAATTCAGTGATATTGGCAAGGATAGGTACCTCTTTACCCGTGGCATCAGTGAGGGCGGTTTTGAACTGTTTATAGTGTTCAAGTGATGTCATCGCCTCAGGGAAGATCATATCCGCACCCGCTTCGACACAGGCGATAGCGCGCTCAATCGCTTTATCCATCCCTTCGACCGCTAACGCATCTGTGCGCGCCATAATCACAAAGCTCGGATCCGTTTTCGCATCGACGGCGGCTTTGACGCGATCGACCATCTCTTGTGCGGTAACAATCGCTTTGTTGGGTCTGTGGCCGCAGCGTTTTTGTGCCACTTGGTCTTCAATATGAACAGCAGCGGCACCGGCTTTTTCCATTGCCTTTATGGTGCGAGCAATGTTGAAGGCCCCACCAAAACCAGTATCTATATCAACCAACAAAGGTAAATCACAGGCGTTGGTAATACGCTCTACATCGACCAACACATCATTCAGTGTGGTGATGCCAAGATCAGGCAATCCATACGATGCATTGGCGATGCCACCGCCAGACAGGTAAATCGCTTGATGACCAACGTTTTTCGCCATCATGGCGCAGTACGGATTGACAGTGCCCACCACTTGAAGTGGATTTCCATTAGTGACAGCGTCACGAAAAAGTTGACCTGGTGAAGATGACATACTTATCTCCTTTTGCTTTTGACGCGAAATGAGCGCGCCTCTATTCACATTATTTAGTTTAGGTTTTGTTCTATTAGCGCTTTGCTGCGAGAGATGTGTCTTCTCATCAGTAGCTCCGCTAACTCCTGGTCGCGGTTTTTTATCGCATCCAAGATAAATAAATGCTCTTTTAGTGCAGCTTCCGGCCTTGAATGTGTTCGGGGTGACTGATAGCGATACATGCGAAGCAGATGGTAGAGCTCATTACACAGCAAGTGGACTAGCTGGCTATTTTGACTTGCTTTGATAATGCGGTAGTGAAAGTCAAAATCACCATGTTGATGGAAATACGATGCACCGGACACTTCATCAATATGCTCTGAGTGCTTTTCAAGCAAGCGCTCTAGTTCCATGACCTCGTCATCACTAATGTGTTTTGCCGCCAAGCGCGCAGCCATCCCCTCTAACGCCTCTCGCACGGAATAAAGCTCCACTAGCTTTTGTTGCGACAAGGTAATGACGCGCGCGCCAACATGAGGTATACGCTCAATCAAACCCAGCCCTTCAAGCCTCATGATGGCTTCACGCAAAGGGCCGCGACTCACTTCAAATCGCTTCGCTAATTCAGGCTCAGAAATCTTGCTGCCTGACGCGATACGCCCCTCAACAATCTCTTCTATCAGCTGTTCTGTTAAATTTTCGGATTTTGTTCCCTCTTTAACAGCAGCCTCCCCTATAACAAATTCAGCACTCATTTCTTCACTTACCTAGTCAGCATATTGTTGACAATAATTATTAACTGGTGACTATTTAAGCAACTTACAGCGCAATAATCAAACACATTGTCGACAATATAGACTAATGTCTAACGTTAACGTCAAGCTGTGAACTTTATGAACAAAATCCACCTAATGCGCTTTATCCTCAATATCGTCGCTTTATTGATGGATGATTAACATTTACATAACCTTTTAACTAACCCAAAGAGGTCACGCCAGATCCCTCAAAGCTGGCAGACAACAAAGTCAACATAAGGAACGTGAACATGTTAAAGGCATTAAAACCTACCCTGGCCGCATCTATCGTTGCCGCTACCCTTTCGTTTGGTAGCTACGCTGCAGATCTAGAGAAGATACATTTCTTGATCCCTGGTGGTGCAGGTGGTGGTTGGGATATGACCGCTCGTGGCACTGGTGATGTGTTACTGAAATCAGAGATTGTCGACACTGTCTCCTTCCAAAACCTCTCTGGTGGCGGCGGCGGTAAAGCCATTGCTCACCTTATCGAAACGGCTGAACGTCAAGAAGACACCTTGATGGTGAACTCTACACCTATCGTTGTTCGCTCATTGACGGGCGTGTTTCCACAATCATTCCGCGACTTAACACCAGTCGCAGCGACGATAGCCGATTACGGTGCCATTGTTGCTTCTGCTGATTCTCCATATAACACCTGGGAAGATGTGGTTGCCGACTTTAAGGAAAACCCACGCAAAGTAAAAATTGCTGGTGGTAGCGCCCGAGGCAGTATGGACCACCTTGTGATTGCGGCAGCGTTTAAAGGTGAAGGTTTTGATACTAAGAAAGTTCGTTACATTGCCTATGATGCCGGTGGTAAAGCAATGGCAGCCCTACTATCCGGTGAAACCCAATTGCTCTCTACTGGTCTTGGCGAAGTGCTAGAAATGTCCAAGGCAGGCCAAGTGAAAGTGCTGGCTGTCACAGCGCCTAAGCGTCTTGAAGCTGCTCCAGACATTCCTACTCTGACTGAATATGGTAACGAGACAGTATTTGCAAACTGGCGCGGTTTCTTCGCAGCCCCTGGAGCAAGTGAAGAAAAAGTCAAAGAGTGGAATGCAGCACTGACCAAAATGTACACCACCGATGAATGGGCAGTGGTTCGTGACCGAAATGGTTGGATCGACAATTACAAACCCGATCAAGACTTCTACCAGTTCCTTGAAGACCAAGAAAAGCAAATGGGTGCGCTCATGACTGAGCTTGGCTTCCTAAACAAGTAATGGCAGCGGAGGGGTTCGCCCCTCCTCAATTTATTCAAAGTACGTTTCAACGTACACCAGTTTTGCCGTATATAAGCGACAATCTTGACTCCTTCAATTCTGGATTGTTCACAGTAGCAGTACTGACCCCTTAATCTCCTGGGGAACGGTTTATTTTGGGTAAACGCTCTTTGTCCTGGAGCAATTTGCCCACTTGGTCGCCGCTCATCGACCCTTATATACGGTCTTTTCTCTATTCACCATTTGGAGTGAGTTATGTCTGATTTCACCTCTAAGCTGTTCACGAAAGAGAACTTGCTGTCTCGTGATCGTGTAGGTGCGATGATATTTTTAATCCTATGTTTGTGTTACGGCTACCAAACGTCGTTAATCCCTATGTTTCCTGGTGATGAGTACGAACCTTTCACCGCACGCACCTTACCTACTATTTTGACCTATGTGGGGATTGGCCTATCTATATTGCTGCTTATCAATGGACAACCAGATCGCCACGATCCTAACGAACAGAGCTTCAACTGGAAGCTTCTTATTGGTTTTCTGATATTGATGGCCGGTTACGGATTGGGCTTAACCTATCTAGGGTTTGTGCTGGCAACCAGCTTTTTCTTACTTGCAGGTTTCTACCTGTTAGGAGAACGCCGCAAAGCGGTCTTGCTTGGTGCTTCATTCCCATTTGTCATCGTTTTTTATCTTTTACTGACTCAAGGTTTGGACATTTATCTTGAGCCTGGACTCATCTTCACGATCTGGTAGGACACCATTATGTTAGACGGAATTTTACAAGGCCTTTCCACCGCCGTGATGCCAATGAACATCATGATGGTGATTGTGGGCTGTTTTGTCGGTACCTTTATCGGCATGCTACCGGGCCTTGGGCCAATCTCTGCGATTGCCCTAATGATCCCGATTACCTACGGACTCGACCCTTCATCAGGTCTTATTTTGATGGCCGGTGTCTATTACGGCGCAGTATTTGGTGGTTCAACTTCATCGATTTTGATCAACGCGCCAGGCTGTTCATCTACTGTAGTAACGGCTTTTGACGGTTACCCAATGGCACAAAAAGGACAAGCTGGCAAAGCACTGGCGCTAGCCGCTTACTCCTCCTTTACCGGCGGTACGCTGTCCGCCATTATGTTGCTCTTTGCTGCGCCAGCATTGGCTAAGGTCTCACTCAGTTTCCAATCTTCTGACTATTTTGCGTTGATGCTACTCGGGCTTTCTGCGGTGGCAGCATTTGCTGGAAAAGGACAAGTTGTCAAAGCTTGGATGATGGTCGTTCTTGGTCTCATGTTGTCTACTGTGGGTATCGATAAAGGCGTCGGTGTTGAGCGTTTTACTTTCGGCCTAACCGATCTTATGGATGGCTTTAGCTTCCTACTCCTCGCTATGGCAACATTCGCACTGGGTGAAACCTTGATGGGCATCCTAAAGCCAGAACAAGATACGCGCCAAGATGAGCAGAAAAAACTCAGTGACATCGGTAGCATGAAAATTACCAAGGAAGAAGTCAAAGAAGTCGCGCCAGTCTCTATACGCTCTTCTATTCTTGGTTTCTTTACTGGCGTCCTTCCCGGTGCAGGTGCGACGATTGCTGCATTCCTCTCTTACGGTATGGAGCGTAACCTTGCGCCAAAAGAGAAACGTGAAGAGTTTGGTAAAGGCAGTATTCGTGGTCTGGTTGCCCCTGAATCTGCGAATAATGCGGCATCCAGCGGTTCGTTCGTGCCTTTGTTAACCTTGGGTATTCCTGGCTCAGGCACCACGGCGATCATGTTAGGGGCTCTCATTGCTTACGGTATTCAACCAGGCCCACGCCTTTTCGTTGAACATCCGGATGTATTCTGGTCAGTCATTATCTCAATGTACTTTGGTAACATCGTACTGGTCATTCTGAATCTGCCGCTGATCCCGTATATCTCGAAGCTACTGGCCGTACCGAGAACCGTCTTGCTGCCAATGATTCTATTTTTCTCCATTACTGGCGTTTACTTAGTATCATTTAACACGATGGATGTGTTTATCATGCTACTCATCGCGATGGGCGCCATTGCTTTAAGGCTTGCACACTTCCCGCTTGCGCCACTATTACTTGGGTTTATTCTTGGTGGGTTGATGGAAGAAAACTTGCGACGTGCGTTGATGATCAGTGATGGTGAACTGAGCTTCTTATGGGAGCGCCCAATTACCTTAACCTTTACTGTACTTGCCGCATTGGTTTTGATTGGCCCTTCACTATTCTCGCTGGTGAAAAAGTGGTTCTATCAGCCAAAGAAGGTTGAATCTTAACGTTCATGATAGTGGTACATTCCGAGATAACAAAGCCCCCAGCGTTTGCTGGGGGCTTTTCATTTTGGTCAATGATCTACTGAACACCGTTTTACTCAGCGCAATGCCTCTGCCTTAACGTTGCTGGCGTCGATAACAGCGCTCCGGCCTCCCTACCGTGCCATAATTCACATCTGCCTCCAATTCACCTGTGCTGATTAAAAATTCTAAATAACGTCTGGCAGTGGTTCGGCTTGCACCAATACTCTCGCCAGCCTCATCGGCGGTAAAGCGGCTATCTTGCTTAAACAAACCACGGATTTTTTCTAACGTAACACCATCGATTCCTTTAGGCAGTCGCTGTTCGGAATTGTTCTCAGCGCTATTGCCCTGCTGCATCATCTCATCAACAAGAGACTGATTAAGATCATCGGCATGATGTAACTGCTCCGTGCGCTTTTGATACTTTTTAAGGGCAGCCTCAAGTCTAGGAAACATCACTGGCTTGAGCAAATAGTCAATCACTCCACCACGCATAGCATGTTGCAGTGTCTCTACATCTCGAGCTGCCGTAATTAAGATAACGTCGCATTTCTGATTTAGACCTCTAATGTGGCCCAGTATTTCAATCCCTGTCCCATCCGGTAAATAGACATCCAGCATCACCAAGTCGGGTTCAAGTACTTCTAACTGCAATTCTGCTTCCAGTTTTGATGTCGCGATGCCCACAACGTCAAAGCCACCCATCTGCTCTAAGTAGCGACGATGAAGCTCGGCAATCTTGAGATCGTCTTCAATGATCATGACTCGCGTTAAGTCATTCATGCTAATCCATCCTTAGGAATATATACGGTCACACGAGTGCCAATGTTGTCATTTTCTGCCATTTCTAACTGCCCTTGATAGCGTTCTGTCAGTTGCTTAACCAGAAATAAACCGACACCGCGATTGTGTGCCGCTTTACTTGATACGCCGCGCGTGGTTAGCGCATCTACATTTAAATGGGGCGGTAATCCGCAGCCTCTATCCATAACTTCCAGTATGACTTCATTACCAAAGTCGCTCACCGACACTTCGATAGTCGAGCGTTCTAATCGCTCTGTTGGTGTTTCCTTTATCGCAGATAAGCTTGCCTCAAACGCGTTATCAATCAAATTCCCCAATATGGTCACCAGATCGTCGGCATTAATGTTTTCGGGTAAAGGCTCTAGCCTTGCTTCTTCGTCGACACTCAAGGTCAAGCCTAGCTCGCGTGCACGCTCAGTTTTTCCAAGCAACATGCCTGCAATCAGAGGGTCTTTAACCGTTTCGCGCAAGAACTCAATCAGCGCTTGGTAATGCGCCGTCTCTTGTCCGATAAGGTTTTGCACCGCTTCCACTTCACCCATTTGGACCAGCCCACTGATGGTATTGAGTTTATTGCGGTGTTCATGAGTTTGAGAGCGTAGCATTTCAGCGTAGGCTTTAGTTTGTGACAGCTGATCAGTAAGCTCGCTAATTTCATCACGACGTCGGAAACTCGACACCGCACCAATCACTTTATTGTCGACAACAATTGGACTTCTGTTTGCAACAATTCTCTGCTGATTAAGAAAAAGTTCAATGTCGTGATCCGCTTCTTGACTGTCAATTAGAGATTGGAGATCTGAGTGTGGTAATGCTTTCGTTAGCGGTTGATTTATCACCTCATCTTTAACCAGGCCTAAGATCTCGCATGCACTGGTATTAATGGAGCGAAGCACACCACGAGTATCGATGCTGATCACCCCTTCTTTAATGGTGCTCATGGTGACATCGAGCTCGCCGTACAATCGACCAATTTCTTCTGGCTCGAAGCCGAGAATCGCTTTTTGGAAGCGCCTAGAAATAAAATACGAAACAATGGCATTGGCTATCAAAACCAACACCGCCATCCCTAACAGAAACAGTAAATAGGGCTCTATACGATCTTGCAATCTATCGAGCAAATAGCCGACAGACACCACACCAATAATATTGCCATCTTGATCGAAAACGGCCGCTTTTCCTCGAACCGATTTTCCCAAAGAACCCTCAGCGAACGAAACATAGGATTGGCCGTGTATTAATGCAAGGTCGTTGTCGCCCCCTTTCATTGGTAAACCAATACGTTCATCCACAGGATGTATAAGACGAATGCCTTGTTTATCACCGATAACGATAAACGCCGCGCCAATCATTTCCGTGAGACCACGATATCGGTCTTGCATCAACGAAGCGGTGTCATACTCTATCATGTGAATAACGGCAGAAGACTGTGCCAGAAACGTCGCCACGCCTTGGGCTTTTAGACCCATTTCCTGCTCTTGAGAATGTTTAATGTAACTAAAGCCTGCGAGCGTTAAGACAAGCAACTGCAACAATCCCGATACCGTCATGATGATCAGCATTCGGTATCGAAAACTTATCTGATTCCATTTCATTTTGATGCTCCCCCAGACGCTAATGTAACAGTAATGCAACATGCCAGCACTCAAACCCCTAGCGTTCTGTGAACTGTTCAACTGTTTTGTTTGGGTTACAACTATGTTGTTGGTTTTTACATCAATTTACACTCTCGCCATGTTGCAATCATGTTCATTCTGTAACCTGACTATGATCACACCATTTTTAGGTTAATTTTAGAACAACGGGGGATCTGTCCCGTATAGTAGAAAAGGAATCAACCAGCTACACCGATAGCATCTCGCTTTGTCTGTTCACCGTGCGACTCACGCTGGCTGAAACATCATTAAAAAAACAATAATCAATGAAGCAGTAGTACCCGTAACTAATAGCAATATTAGGTATTTGATAAGGGAATCATTATGGAACGAGACTGTTTTGGAATCTGCCTTGATAGGGCTTTGCTGTCGCAACACCGACGTGCCACCTTTACTCATGTAAGGGCGTATCAGACCACACCCTCGTTAGAGGACGATTTAGAGCAAGACGTTGTCGTCTCGTTCTCATCGCCTCAGATGTCAGGTAGTGAAGTACTCAAGGTTCTCAAGCAATCGAAGCACTTGTTGTGGAGAGCTGGCTATTTATGCCCTTCCTACGACTAGTGGTGTGATTAACATCTCACGATTGACTAACAACGAAAGCTAGACAAAAAAGCAACATCTCGACGGTGTTGCTTTTTTATGATGCCGCCCATACAAGCTAATAAATTCGAAAAAACAATCACCTACATGCGCTATATTCGAAATACCGACTATAGTTAAGTTATTGCACAGTATTTTATTAGAGCATATACTCTAGATAAATTTATAAACACCTGTTTGGAGCATTCATGAAGTTAAAGTCCCTGCCACTGGCCATGGGCGTTTTATTAGGATCGCTTTCATTTGGCACTGTTGCCGCAGAGGTCGCTTTTGATGAAGCATGGCAACTGCTTCAACAGAACAACAACTCCTTGGCTGCACAACGTGCCAACGTAGAGCGATATGGCCACCTTAAAGACGCATCAAAAAGTTTGAATCTACCCAAAGTGACGGTTGGAGCAAACTACACTCGATTAGATCAAGATGTTACGTTAAGTGGACAGCAATTTGCCGAAAGCCTAAGTGGTTTGCCCGACCTATCGGCTATTGGTGCCGTACCCGGTTTAGGTCAGCTTGCTAACGCTCTTGGCGGCGTTACTTCTACTCTTGAAAATAAAGAAATATTTAGCTCTTCAATCCGCGCTGTATGGCCTATTTTTACAGGTGGTCGTATCACCGCGGCACAAACTGCTGCCGAGGGCAAACAAGATGAAGCCCGCAGCCAATTGGCCATGGAAGTACAAGCACGCTACGAAGATTTGAGTAAGTACTATTTCAGCGTTATTTTGGCAAAAAACGTGGTCGATACTCGAATGGCGGTTGAAAAAGGTCTCACCAAACACCGTGACTTTGCCATCAAGCTCGAAGAGCAAGGCCAAATCGCTCGCGTCGAGCGTCTGCAAGCGGAAGCCTCTTTGGACAAAGCGGTCGTTGAACGCAAGAAAGCAGAACATAGCTTGAACATTGCTCAGGCAGCATTGACGCAAGTACTCGGCCAAGTCGAGAAGGTTGAGCCGCGTGATGAACTGTTCATCAACCGTACCTTGCCACCATTAGATGCGTTTATCGATCAAACTCTCGATACCTACCCTGGTCTCGCCATCCTTGATGCCAAAGAAAAGCAAGCCAGTAGCTTAATTAAAGCGGAAAAAGGTAAATACTATCCCGAAGTATACGCTTATGGTGATTACAGCTTGTATCACGGTGACTCGTTGACCAGTCAGCTCAAGCCTGACTGGCTGGTAGGCATTGGAGTTAGCGTACCGTTATTAGAAAACTCTGGCCGCAGCGAACAAATGAAAGCGGCAAGCAGTGCCGTTTCTCAAGTGCAATTTTTGCGTAAACAAGCTCGTCAAGATCTCAGTGTCTTAGTCGAGAAAACCTATCTTGAAGCGCAGCAGGCGCTGGATGAAGTTCAAGGGCTTAATTCGAGCATCAAACTGGCTCAAGAAAACCTAAAACTCCGTCAAAAAGCGTTTTCACAAGGCCTAGGACGCTCTCTGGATGTGGTCGATGCCGAGCTGTATCTTGCGAGCATAAAAACTCAACAAGATGCCGCTAGCTTTCAATATCTCCTGTCTTTAAACAAATTACTCGCCCTTTCTAGCGAGATGAATAACTTCGCAACGTATAAATACAATGCGATTACTCCTGCACAATTACGATCTGAGGATGCATCATGAACAAGGTAAAACCCACTTTAGTTACACTAGGCGCCGTTGCCGTTATTGGTTGGGTTGGCTATAAGTTTTTCGATGCTTACCAAACCCCTGCGCTACGTATTCAAGGTCAAGTCGAATCTCAGCAATACAGTATTTCATCCAAAGTCCCTGGCCGAATCGACGACGTACTGGTACGCAAGGGTGATACTGTGGCAGAAGGTCAATTGATCTTTACCATTCATAGCCCTGAAATCGAAGCCAAGCTAGAACAGGCTGTTGCGGGTGAAAAGGCTGCTGGCGCATTGGCGAAAGAAGCTGAAATTGGCGCACGACAGCAGCAAATTAAGGCAGCAGAAGACCAATGGCGCAAAGCAAAGGCGGCAGCGGCATTGATGGAGAAAACCTACCTTCGCGTTAATAACTTATATAAAGATGGCGTAGTAGCCGAGCAAAAGCGCGATGAGGCATTAACTCAGTGGCAAGCCGCGAAGTACACTGAAAGTGCCGCTTATCAGATGTTCCAAATGACCAAAGAAGGTGCGCGTGACGAGACCAAACTCGCCGCAGCAGAGAAAGCTCGCATGGCAGCGGGTGCAGTTGCAGAAGTCGAAGCCTATGCAGCTGATACGCAGATTCATTCTTGGTTTGACGGCGAAGTATCTCAAGTGCTATTGCACAGTGGAGAATTGGCACCGCAGGGCTTCCCTGTAGTGACGGTTATCGATACTAAAGACACATGGGCGGTCTTTAATGTTCGTGAAGATGCGTTAAGTCAATTCGAAAAAGGCAGTGAGTTCGATGCATATGTTCCTGCCCTAGACGATACCATTACCTTTAAGGTCACCCACGTAGCCGTGATGGGTGATTTTGCTACTTGGCGCTCAACAGATGCGACTCAAGGCTTTGATTTGCGCACCTTTGAGGTAGAAGCACGTCCGGTCGATGATGCTCCGCTTCGTATGGGTATGAGTTTGGTTGTAGAACTCTAGGAACGCGATATGCCACACGGTACACTCCATTCTTCATCTAAAGCGACAGGTTATAGTGTCGAAAAGCGCAAGCTAGTCAAAAGCCACTTCCGTAGCCAGTGGCATCTACTGCGGCGCGACAAATGGCTATTGTCGTGCCTCACTTGGGTGCCGGTTGTTTTGTGTCTATCTATCTACTGGATATTTTCTCAAGGGATAGCCAACAGCTTGCCGATTGGCGTGGTAGACCAAAGCCAGAGTACATTATCGCAAAAACTTGTCCGTAACTACGATGCTACATCAATGCTCAGTGTCGACCATCAGTATAACGACATCGGGGCCGCCAAAACGGCGCTGATAGATGGCGATATTTATGCGATTTTGTATATTCCCTATGGTTTCGATAAGTCGATAGTCAAATCCATGCCGCCGCAGGTCACGCTGTTTTACAACAGTCAGTATATCCTGGTAGGTCGGTTGATTAATTCGGCTGCGTTACAAGCTCAAGGTACGTTTAACGCTCAAGTTGATATTGTCAAAGCTCTGGCTAAAGGCAACACCACTGGAGCGGCGGCCGCAGGCAAAGCGGTGTCGGTGCGAACGCAAATCACACCTCTATTCAACAAGGGTACCAACTACGCGCAATTTCTGGTGACGGCCATCGTCCCCGCCATTTGGCAAATCGCGATCGTCTCCTTTACGGTGCTGGTTCTCAGTGCTAACTACCGGGTAGCGGGCATCAAGCCTTGGCTTGGTGAAAGTCAGCAGCTTCGCCGTTTGACAGCGACACTTGTGCCCTACTTTGTCTGGTTCTCGACACTGGGATTTGCATTTCTGGTTTGGTTCTATGACATCATAGGCTGGCCCATGGAGGGTAGCTGGTTAGTGCTTATCATCGCTCAACTGGTCACTACCGTCGCTTGTACGATCATGGGCGCGCTGTTTTTCTTTTTAACATGTGATGCTGCACGTGCCATGAGCTTTGCTGGTGCCTTTACCGCACCAAGTTTTGCTTTTATGGGTATTACCTTCCCTGCAACGGACATGAATCCATTGGCGCTGTTTTGGCGTGAGCTACTTCCCATCAGTCACTATATTGAAGTTCAAGTTAGTCAGGCAAGCTATGGTGTGCATGCGGCCCAATCCTTAATGCATTTAACACCGATGCTTGGCTATGCGCTCCCCCTTGGACTCACCGCTTTGCTGATCAAAAAGCATCTCAGTAAGGAGTTGTCTGCATGACATTACTGGAACACATCAAACTCGAACTTCGGGCAATCTTAACCAATCCAGTTGTGGTGCTGACCGTGTTCGGTGGCGTAATATTTTATTCGTTTCTGTATCCGTTGCCTTACAGTCAACAAACCCCGCGCGAACAGCCTATTTCCGTTGTTAACCTCGATCAGAGCCAAACGAGCTATCAATTGGAAAGGATGGTTGATGCGACACCCAATGTTCATGTGGTGCAACGTGACCACACCATTGAAGACGCCAAGAATGCATTTATCAATGGTGAGATTACTGGTTTCTTGGTGATCCCAGAACATTTCTATAAAGACTTGATGCTAGGTAAAAGCCCAGTGCTGGCCTATGCGGGTGATGCGTCTTTGTTTTTGGTTTATGGTACCGTTGTCGAAGGCTTAGCGCAGGCAGGTGGCACATTAGCGGCTAAGGCAAAAGTGGCCAAGCTTATTATTGATGGCGTGCCTCTGGAGCTCGCTAGCCAGCAGTATTCCGCCACAATACTCAATGCTAAGCCGACCTTTAACCCACGAATGGGATATGTAGATTACGTCGTGCCTGCGGTGTTTGTGTTGATACTGCAGCAAACACTCGCTATGGCGTCGGGGTTAGTCGGTGGTACTCAAAGACAAGGTAAAGGTTATTGGAGTGCACGCCCGGTAATGACCGTTATTGCAGTGCGAAGTCTGGTGCTAACATTGATCTACTACTTGCTAGGAATGTTCTACTTTGGCGCCAGTTTCGATATATACGGTATTAGTAAGCTAGCGAATCCATTCGAGATGCTGACGTTGATGCTGCCATTCTTTTTAACGTCTTGCTTTATCGGTATCTTACTCGGCGCCCTCACGCCAAGACGTGAGCTAGTCACCGTACTGGTTCTGATAAGCTCTATGCCACTTATATTCTCTGCCGGATTTATTTGGCCAGTAGAGATGTTACCGGCCCCGATGCAATGGTTTGCAGCTCTGTTTCCCACTCAGGCAGCGATCAGTGGTTTCTTAAAACTCAATCAAATGGGTGCAGAATGGCACCAAATTCGCGAGCATTGGAATCATCTTTGGTTGCTAGCCGCGATTTGGGGCACATTAGCAACCTACTGCTTTGGCAAATATCGTAGCCAACCTGCCAGCTAATTTAGAAACACTCACCAAACAAAAAAGGGTCAGTGACTATGCACTGACCCCTTTATTTATGAATTGATACCGCGCTTAACTGCGTACCAACTCAACTTTTTCTTCTTTCTCACCTGCCGCTGGGTCGTTGAACTTTTCAAGATCTAACGCACCTTCTGACTTAGCAACAATACACGTCACGGCACTGTCACCAGTGATATTAACTGCGGTACGAATCATATCAAGTAGACGGTCAACACCCATAATAAGTGCGATACCTTCCAATGGAAGACCAACTTGATTCAATACCATCGCAAGCATGATCAAACCCACGCCCGGAACACCAGCCGTACCAATTGATGCTAGAGTGGCTGTAAGGATAACCGTGAGATAATCACCCATGGTCAGATCGATATTAAATGCCTGAGCAATAAACGCCGTCGCCACACCTTGCATGATCGCCGTACCATCCATGTTGATGGTCGCGCCAAGTGGAATGGTAAACGAAGATACTTTGTTATCCACGCCTAAACGGTTTTGCGCAGTTTCCATCGTAACAGGGATGGTTGCGTTTGATGATGCGGTCGAGAACGCAAACATCACCGCATCTTCCATCTTCTTAAGGAAGGTGATTGGGCTTAGTCCAGTGAAAGACTTAAGCATCACGCTGTAGGTAACTAAGCCGTGTAGCAATAGCGTCGCTGTAAGCACTAGGAAGTACTCAGCTAGGTTTAAGATGGCACCCAAGCCAAGACCTGTGAACAGTTTCGCCATTAGGAAGAACACGCCGTATGGGGCGATATTCATCAATAGCGCAACAAGCTTCATGATCACGTCATTCAGATCGCGGAATGTCGCAGCAATGCGCTCTCCTGGCTCACCCGCTGCACTGATCGCGATACCGAATAGCACGGCAAACACGATAACTTGAAGGGTCTTACCTTCAGCCATAGCGCTGATAGGGTTGGTTGGGAACATATCGATGATAACCTGTCCCAATGATGGCGCTTCTGTCGCCGCAAATGAACTTGCTGCAGTTAGGTCGGCACCCGCACCTGGTTGGAATACCGTACCCATAGTGAGGGCCAACGTAATGGCAATTGCTGTTGTAGCAACATAGAATAGAACTGTCTTACCACCTAAACGGCCTAGTGTGGTGACGTCCTTGAGAGAGCTGGTACCGCACACAAGAGAGACAAATACCAGTGGGACAACGAGCATTTTCAAGCTGGCAATAAAGATCTGACCGCCAACCTCAAAAAGGCCGTTTACGATGTACGCGTCGACAAATCCGTTCTCAGCAAATAGACCTCGAATCGCGAAGCCTGTCAAAATACCTGCAACCATACCGATAATCACTCGGCTAGTGAGTGACATTGGTTTCTTTGCATTAGTCATAATTACTCCTTTTTTTTATAGTGCTTGTTGATGGAGACATCAAAAGCCGGAGCAGATTAGCAGTACCCTCTAGGAAATTAGAATCACAAATTTGTTTTCCGATCACACGACGTGACACAGATCACTTTAGTTGTTACCAATAGCGAGGCAAAGTCAGCATTAATTCTACAAATAACCAACATCACACCATAAAGAACAACCTATTTTAACCAATTAAGCATTATATTCTTTCCCATTTCAGATAAGTTTTATTTATTGGTAATTGTTATGTCAAGATTCAATGTCACCGACATGAAAAAGGCCAGCATTAAATGCTAGCCTTGCTGTCTACGCAGATATTTATACTACGGCGCTTTTATCGACTCTAATTTGATATCAAAGATAATTGCCGTTTCCGCCGGTACCGTTGGATGAGCATCTTCTTGATAGGCAAGATGAGAAGGGACATACAGTCGCCAAGTAGCGCCAATTGGCATTTCTTTAAGCGCAACAATCCATGCCACGGGCGCCTGATGCAGCATAACTGTCATTGGCTCTGGCAAATGTGCAGACCCATCAACTTGCTGACCGTTCAACAGCCAAGTCTTGTGGCGGATAAAAAATTGGCTACTCGGATCGGATTCTTGACGCTCACCACCTTCATCAATGATCTCATACTGAATACCTGAGCTATGAGTTTTGACTTGTTCACGTGCTGCGTTACGTTCAAAAAACGTTGCTTCAAATTGCTGTTTTTGCTGTAAGTGTTCAGCTTGAGCAAGCTTACGTTTCTCTTCCATCTCCTTTTTGAGCGCTTCCGCTTCACTTGGATCGAAAGGCCACGGTTTTTGCATAAACGCTTCCATGATCGCTTCTTGAATGATCTTGATGTTCATTTTTGGAAATGATTTTTGAGCAAGCTCCTTGGCAATTTCACGGCCATAAATGTAGCTTACTTTTTGTTCTAGTGTTTCGATTTCCATAACAACCTCTTGGATTCTGGTTATGGGTTTATCATACGTATCAACCTAGAAAAGAAAAGTATGTTACGGATACTCGAACTGAGCAGAAAAAGCTAAGGGCCGCAGTGGGCCCTTAATGATTTACGCTGTTTCAGACGTATCTGACTCGGTTTGCTCATTCGCATCGATAGGTTCGATGATTGGAAGGGTTTGAGCAACATACTCACCTGGCGCCGTGCCAAGTACTGGATAGTCATCATTGCCCACTGGGAATGGGTCAACTTGTTCTTCTGGAATATATTGGCCCAGCCATTCATTCCAGTGCAACCACCAAGAGCCTTTGTGGTGATCGGCGTTGTTAATCCACTCTTCCGCTGACTCATCCAGCGTTGAGTTTGTCCAAAAACCATACTTCTCTTTTTCTGGATGATTAACGATACCTGCGATATGCCCTGACTCACCAAGTACAAAGGTTTTATTACCCCCCATCTTCAAGGCACCGCGATACGTACCTTGCCACAAAGCAATATGGTCTTCTTTTGTGGAGATGAAATAGCTTGGAATACGAATCTTATCTAGGTCAATCCAAACGCCGCCAATTTTAACCCCTTTGTCAGCAATCAACTTGTTCTCTAAGTACAGTTGGCGTAGTAAGAAGTTGTGCGTCGCTGCCGCAACGTTGGTACTATCACTGTTCCAGTACAGCAAATCAAAATCGACGGGGCTATTGCCCTTGAGATAATTATCAACGTAGTAATTCCAGTACAAACTGTTCTCACGCAGTAAACTGAAGGTCACACTCAGAGAGCGACCGTCCATGTAACCCAGTGAATTGTTCTGAAGTTCTATTGCACGAATGATGGTATCGTTGATGTAGGCACCGACTTCACCAGGCTGGCTGAAGTCCAATAATGTAGTAAAGAAAGAAGCGGATACAATACGCTTCTTCATACGTTTTGCGGCATAGTAAGCCACGGTTGAAGCCAATACTGTGCCACCAATACAGTAGCCTGCAGCATTAATTTGATCTTTACCGGTAATGGACTCGATGGCCGCTACCGCTTTAACCACCCCTTCCGTTACATAGTCGCCAAATTCTACTTTGGCTTGCGAAGGACCAGGGTTTCGCCAAGACATCATAAATACTGAATGACCTTGCTCTAGCAGCCATTTCACCATCGAGTTCTTCTCACGAAGATCGAGGATGTAATACTTATTGATAAACGGCGGAACGATCAATAGCGGAGTGGCATTCACCTTTTCTGTCAGCGGACGGTATTGAATGAGCTCAAACAGCTCATTTTTAAATACCACATCCCCTGCTGTGTTCGCGACATGCTCACCAATCTGGAACGCATCTGTATTCGTCATGCGAATTTTCAGTACATCCGCGCTCGCTTCCATGTCTTCCTGAAACTGCTGCAAACCTGCGAGCAAGTTTTCACCATTTTGTTCAAGAGTGAGTTTTAGAAGCTCTGGGTTAGTCGCGATAAAGTTGGTTGGCGATAGAGCGTTTAGAGTTTGACGAGAGAAAAACGTGAGACGTTCTTTGATTTTTTCGTCCACACCTTCAACCGAGTTGATGGTATCGAGGTACGTTTTACTGAACAAAACGTAAGACTGTTTGATGAAGTTGTAAAACGCTTCTTCTTTCCACGCTTCGTCTTGGAATCGACGGTCGCCTTTTTCAACGTCAACAACTTGCTCATTACTGGCTTGCAACGCAACGCGTTGCCATATCTCGAGTTGTTGCATCCACCACTTAGTTTGCATATCCAACATTGCGGCGGGTTGCTTGGATGCCTTATCCATAAACTCTGCAGTATCCTCAGCATTGAGTTCCTGCATCGCTTTAGTCAGAGGGCTATTTACGGCTGCCTTGCCTTGCTCGAAGTCTTTCCACCATTGCTGGTTGCTCTCCTGCAGTTTCACAAGGTAGTCCGAAAAGAAGTTTTGGAACATAGCTAAAACCCTTTTCTTGGAAACAAAAAAGGTTGCGGGAACGAGTGCCCCCGCAACCCTCTATTTATAAGTATTCTATCTAAATACTAGCAAGGTTAAGCAGGTGTGCTCGCTTTAACCGCTTCAGTAGTAATCGCTTCTAGGTCTTCTTTAAACTCTTTCGCCACTTGTTGAAGCTTGTTGCTATCGTCCATCATCTGTTGTGACAAACGAGATAGCGTATTCAACTGTTGGCTATTGAAAACAGCGAGAGATGACACATCTTTGATCTCTGTTGCTGCCTTCATTTGATTCACACCTAGCTCGCTGTATGCGCGCATAGCATTCAGTTGAAGATCCGTGAGCGTTTCAACATTTTTAGTCATGAGCTTGTTGAACTTAGTATAAGGTTCAAACGTTTTTTCAGACTGCTCGTTGATCACTTTGAAAATATCCGTGTACATAATCATTTCTCCTAAGAAATAAACATTCCAGTTTCTAAATCAAATCTATCCCAGTAAATTGGGCTTCCGACAACACAATTAACAGCGCTTAACAACGACTGCAGTTCCCATGCCACCACCTACACATAGAGAGGCAACACCTAGATCTTTGTTTTCTCGTAGCATCTCGTGAATCAAAGTCACGATAATGCGATTACCTGACGCACCCAGTGGATGACCTAAGGCAATTGCTCCACCATTAGGGTTTGCACGTTGCAAAATTGACTCTGCTGACACGCCGTGCTCAGATGCTAAATTCCTAATCACACCAAGAGCTTGAGCCGCAAAGGCTTCGTTGAGTTCAAATACGTTTACATCCGAAATGGTCAGCTCAGCCTTCGCCAATGCATCGGTCACCGCTTGCACTGGGCCCAAGCCCATAATCTCGGGTTCTAGACCCGTTTGAGCACTCGCCACCAGCTCGCAAAGTGGTGTTAGACCCAAACGTTCGACTGCCGACTCAGAAGCGACAATAAGTGCACTTGCACCATCATTGATCCCCGATGCATTACCAGCGGTCACACTACCTTCACGATCGAATGCTGGTCTCAACTTAGCCAGGCCTTCCATCGTTGCTTCCAATTTTGGATATTCATCTGTAGCAAACTCGATGACATTGCGACGGACTTTTACTTCAACCGGGACGATCTCTTGTTCAAACTTACCCGCCTCAATCGCCGCTACTGCCTTCTGTTGGCTGCTTAATGCATAGGCATCCTGATCATCGCGAGAAATATCCACTTGCTTGGCAATATTTTCTGCAGTTACACCCATGTGGTAAGCGTTAAATACATCTGTCAAACCATCGGAAACCAAAAGGTCTTTTGCCGTCATGTCGCCCATTTTATGACCATTACGTGCTGTAGCTGGCATAGCAAATGGAATTTGTGACATCACCTCAACTCCAGCCGCAACCACTACTTCAGCTTCGCCGGCTTTGATGTGTGATGCAGCGTCCATTAAGGTTTTCATGCCACTGCCACAAACCATATTTAACGTATAAGCCGGGACTTTTGCAGGAATACCAGCCTTAATGGATGCTTGTCGTCCAATACCCATACCTTGATTAGCACTGACCACATTACCGACAATCACCTCATCGATATCATCTACTGATATTGCCGTTGACTCTAACGCGCCTTTAATTGCGACTGCCGCCAAGTCACCCGCTGAAATATTTTTAAGGGTACCGCCAAAACTACCAATTGCAGTACGCTTTGCTGCAACTATAAAAACTCTTTCCATTATTATCCCTTATTAGCATTACGCCATGTATAAGCCGCCGTTGATAGCGATAGTTTCACCTGTGATATAACCTGCCTCGTCACTTGCTAAATAAGCCACTGACGCTGCAATTTCTTCTGGCTTCGCTAAACGTTTTAGAGGAATAGTGCTTTTGATTGAATCCAAGACTTCTTCTCGCATGGCTTCAACCATAGGTGTACCGGTATAGCCCGGCGCCACAACATTCGCAGTAACGCCAGCGCGGGCACCTTCTGCAGCCAGAGCTTTAGTAAAACCGATCATGCCTGCTTTTGCTGCAGCATAGTTTGTTTGACCAAACTGACCTTTTTGTCCGTTTACCGATGAGATATTGATGACGCGGCCATTGCCTTTTTCGCACATGGCAGCAAAGAGAGGTTGGGTTACGTTGAATACGCTATTGAGGTTAGTGTTAATGACATCAAACCAGTTATCCGATGACATTTTTTTAAATTGGCCGTCACGAGTAATGCCTGCGTTATTAACAACAAGGTCAAACGTACCTTCTTCTTGTTGCAATAGCCCTAGCTTTTCCTTGCACTCTTCAGTATTCGTCACATCGAGTTCGAACAATCGAACCTGATCTTCTGTAAAGCCTTTCTCATCGAACCAACGTTTAGCACAATCATAATTGCCTGTACTAAATGTAGCGATAAGCCGATAGTCTTGTTCAACGAGTTTCGAAGAGATAGCAGAACCAATTCCGCCTTTTGATCCCGTAATTATTGCGAGCTTTTTCATTGGTGACTCCATTCCTAGCAACTAGCTTTATTAGCTATTTTATAAAAATTAAAATCAGACGACATAGTGCGTGTTTTTACTTAGCTGACTTTTATTATTGAAATTACACAGCTTTTATTACGCTTTGACTTTTAAATATAAATTTAAAGGAAACTTAATAATTGACCATCGATTATTTTAGTTACGCCCTCTAAAGTTGATCATTATCACAAATAACCATGCAAACGCCGCTTTCACATTTAGTTTGTAAATCATTATTACAACATCTTAGTAACCTATTGAATAAAAAGGAAATAAACATATACTGATATTCATATCAGTATATTAACCCCAAAGCCATTGCACTAAATATGTGCATTCAATCGTAAATTAAGTACAAGAACAATAATAAACATGAACCGCTAATTAATAGAGTTATCTTATTAACCCCCTGAAATAGCTATGTATTCAAATAGAGTCATTACGTCGACATTTAACAATATAATAACAATATTTCACATATCAAAAACAACCGCCCCAAAATGGGTCGCATAGTGTTTCATCGCGGGGCTTTGCAAAATAACGTGAGCAAATTCACCCACAAAAGGCAAGGCCAATACCAACAGAAACTTTAGAGAGTAGTCGCAAATTGAAATATGTACAGTTTCAACATGCCGTGCTTATCAAAAACCGGGCTAGACCAAAACAGCACATCGATATCTGATGCCCGTTGGGCCTGTTTCAACATTAGAGTTGTTAGTGGACTCAACTAGCAAATTAACCACGGTAGCGTATTTATAGTCCGTTAATAGAGAAGGGGTGTGGGGAAGTGTTAGTATGTGACTCTAGACTGATTGCCCTAGCCTCCCCTTATTAACGATAAGAGGAGGTGCTAGGGATTGATTATTCACGCTTTCAACAGCGCTTATCTTTATACCCTAAATTGTCCAACTACCTCATCTAGACTTTGACAACGCTGCTCTAAGCCAACACAGGAAACTTCTGCTCGCTTAATGATTTCTGCCATTTTATGGCTATCCTCAGCAATTTTCTGAATACTCGCATTGAGCTCACCGCTCACAGATGTTTGTTGCGATGCCGCTGTTGCAATATGCGTGTTCATTTCATTGATGATACCAACAGAGTACGAAATCTCACCCAGTGCGCTAGATGCACTTTGCACAAGAGCGATGGTCTGTTCACTAGTTGAACGGCTCGATTCCATTGCATGCACAACGACACTGGTCCCCTCTTGAAGGCGCTCAATCATGGTTTGGATATCGCCAGTGCTTTCTTGTGTTTTACTTGCCAATGAACGTACTTCATCAGCAACAACCGCAAAGCCACGTCCTTGCTCACCAGCGCGTGCAGCTTCAATCGCTGCATTCAATGCCAACAAGTTGGTTTGCTCTGCAATGCCACGTATAACGTCCAGTACAGAGACAATGTTAGTGACATCTTGATTTAGGCGCTGTACGCTTTCCTCGGCAGAGGATATCTCAACAGCTAGCCCTTGGATCGAAGTGACAGTGTCACCAATTCCGCGATTTGCTACCGCTGCTTCTTCGGCACTTCTATCGGTCGCTTGTGCGGCTTCTTGAGCATTCTGGCTTACATTCTCACTAGTAACTCGCATCTCATTGATGGCCGTAGCAACCATGTCGCTCTCTTGCTGTTGAGACTGTGAAGATTCGGTGATTTCGGAGGCAAGCATTATCAAATCTTGTGTTTGCTGTCTTACCTGAGAGGTTGACTCAATCACTTCCGTAACTGTGGTTTGGATCTTGCCAACAAAAAGGTTAAATGATTGACCAAGACGCCCTATTTCATCTCCTGACGTCACATCCACACGGCGCGTCAAATCACCTTCACCCGAAGCGATGTCAGCCATGGATTGCTCTAAACGTTGAATTGGACTAACGATAAGCCTCGTAACCCAAGCTGCCAATGCCAATGCAATAACGATCGCCATCAGTGTACCGACTTCGATGGCAAACTCGGCCTCTTTCACCGCTTTGTCACTATCAATACGCGCCTGATCCTGAAGTCTTTCCATTTCATTGAGAATGACTTTGAGATCACCTCTCATCGCTGTAAACAAGTCCACTAATTGCTCTTTGTTTTCAGCAAACGCCACCATAGACCGCTCTGGATCGACAAACATCGCTTCATAGCCAGACACAAACGACTTCGTGTCGCTTAGCAAAGTATCGAGATAAGGTTGGAAACGCGAATCCAGAATACCCAAGTCGATAAGCTGCTGAACCTTTTCAACTCGAGGTACCGCATTATAAGCATTATCTTCAAACTCGAACTTCTGCTTATCAAACTCGATAGGGTCACCTTTGGCGACCAGCATTGCGTAGCTCGCTCCGACGACTTGGTAGTAGTCGCGATAAGCATCCTCTAATGAGTTCATTACCGGGGTTATTTGATCGTTGAGCTGGTCATTAATCGCTGCTTGTTTGTTGAACAGCAATACATTGTAAACCGCGAGACCACTAAAGATCACCGCCATCAACAACACAGGAAGCAACATTTTCAGCCTGAGGCTGGTATTGTCAAACCATTGCATACATTACTCCAAATTATTAGGCTTTTATTATCTCCCTATGTTATCGCCTGCTTTCTCTTTGGCTTTAGGGTATAGCACCCCGTATGTTAGATAAGTCGCACATATTTGCAAAATGATAGGTTTAATCCGACAAGTAACCGACTGATTTATAGAAATTAAGCGTTAATGTTTCATTTTCGTTACAGCCCACAATGCGCTAAACTGAAGCCTGTTTGCTGTCATAACAAGGATGCTAGGCTATGCCAAACCGTCGTTCAGACACGTCTCAATCGCTTCGCAAGATACTTATTTCAGGCGCATCTGCCATCATGGCGCTGCTGGCCATTTTCTTTTACATAGAACGCTCGTTTGACTCAACCAAACAGCAGCTAATTCAATTACAAAAAGATGTTCTCCAAACGGCCAACACCATGCTCATGATGCGTCGGCACGAAAAGGATTTTATTTCCCGCGTTGAAAATCAATATCTTGAAAAGATGGAGAAGGATTATCAGAGTATTCTGTCCCAGATTGGCCAAATTAACATCGGTGTGATTGAGTCTGGCATCGACATTGACTACAACGGCCAGCAAGCTCTGGCAGATATCGATGCTTACACTCAGAGGTTTTTCAAGCTCGCCGATTTGGTTCTTGTCATTGACGGCGCAAAGAAAGATCACGGGCTAATTAAGCATTTCAAAAATAAGGCTTTGGCATTCGAGCATGCTCTTATCCGTGCCAACTCAAACAGCATTGATTACAAGGTACTGACAACAAAAGAGTTAATGTATCAGTTTTTCACGACGTTTGACCCAGCCGTTTTACTCCGCATTGATCGTAGTCTTGCTCAGATTGAGCAGGCTATCACAGAGGAGCAGCTTGGCTTTAACACCTTTAGTCAGTTTAAAGAATTTCGCCTCGCGTTCTATGCGCTTCAGGGCGCTTACGAAGAATTTGGCTACTCACACCAGCAAGGAGAACTGGGGGCCCTTCGTACGACCATCCATCAACTGGAAAAGTCACTTAACACCTTGTTCGATGATTTACCCCCATTAATCACCGCAAAGCTGAGTGAATACGAAACCTATCGGCTTACCTCTGCCATAGCGTTGGTTGTCGCCATAATTTTGGTATTGCTCATCATTACTCAGCGTGTGACAGCACTAGAGAAACAACTCATTCAAGCGCGTAAAGAGGAAGCTCAAGCAAGCAAAGCGAAAAGCGCATTTCTCGCCAACATGTCTCATGAAATTCGTACACCACTAAATGGCATTTTGGGAATGACCGAAATTTTGGCAGATACACCATTATCTGCCAATCAAAAGGATCACTTAGAAACGATTAACGCGTCGTCACAAACGCTGCTTATGCTCATTAATGACATTCTTGACCTGTCAAAAATAGAATCCGGACACTTAGAGATCTGCCCTCATACCACAGCCATCAAAGAAACAATCTTCGATACTGCCGCTCTTATCGCTCCCAAAGCACAGCAAAAATCCTTGGACATCGTCATCGATATAGATCCGAAAGTACCGGACTACGTTCAAGCCGATGAGCAAAAAGTACGCCAAACGCTGATGAACCTTGCTTCTAATGCCATCAAGTTCACGAACTCTGGTCGCATCACTTTTACCTTAAAGGCAATTCAAGCCACAGAAACTGACGTTACCCTCGGTTTTTCGGTCGCTGACACAGGTATCGGCATCGAGACTGAAAAACAACAACATGTCTTTGAAGAGTTTAAGCAAGAAGATGTCGCCACATCAAAGCAATACGGTGGAACCGGATTAGGGCTAGCAATCTGCGCTAAGATGGTAGCAATGATGGGCGGTAACATCGCGCTTCAATCTGAAAAGGGAAAAGGCAGCCAGTTTAGCTTTGCCCTTACCTTCAAACGTGACTCACACAGCATCCATAGTGAGATGGATAAGACCATTGGCTATCTGTCCTCTACTCCCAATACGCTATTGGTCAACGAATTCAAACGTTTTGGCTGCGAACTCAACCAGTTTTCGAATATAGAAAAAGCCATCAACCAGTCGGCGAGCACTGCCATACTTGTCTTGGATGATGAACAGCATATTGCAGCGCTGAAAGCTGCAAACAAATCTCTGCCGATTGTACTGGTACGCGACAATAAACATGCCGCTGAGAATGCAGACATCAATGTCGACGGCTACATCACCCACCCGCTATTTGGGCATCGTCTAATGAGGATACTGCGACAGGTAAAGCTTGATAGCCACAAAGCCAATAGTGCCAGTAACGATGAACCCTCATTAAACGAGAATGAACGCTCCAACCGTCGTCATTTCAAAATACTGGTGGTCGAAGATAATAAAGTGAACCAACAAATTGTTAGCCTAAACCTGAAGAAGCTCTCAATTGACTTTGTTATTGCCAACAATGGGCAGGAAGCCGTAGACATCTACCAACAGCAACACAACTCCATTGGCCTAATTCTTATGGACTGTATGATGCCAGTTCTAGATGGTTTTGAAGCAACCAAAGCCATCCGCGAATTTGAACGCACGAATGAAGTGAAGCAAACTCACATCATCGCCCTCACCGCGTCGGTACTCGACGATGACATTAAGCGATGTTATGACAGTGGTATGGACGACTATCTTCCTAAGCCATTTAAGCGCGATATCCTAATGGAGAAGCTTGATGCTCGCATTCAAGCATCTTAGTTGAGAGGTATAGAATCTATAAATTAAAGGGAGGCGATATTATCGCCTCCCTTCTTTTTTCTATTATTTATTAGCTAACGACTACGCGCCGATGACGCCGCCATCTTTGCGTGTAATCATCATCACCGATGAACGCGGCACTGCATTACCACCTTCTGGGAAATGAGACGGTGCAAGATCTTCACCTGGATGCTGAACACCTACAAACATGGTTTTGTAATCTGGTGAGAAGGTCAAGCCAGTGATCTCACACGCAATAGGGCCGGTTAAGAAGCGGCGAATTTCTCCCGTTGCCGGATCGCTACACAACATTTGGTTGTTGCCCATACCTGCAAAGTCACCTTTGTTTGAGTACTTGCCATCTGTTTGAATCCACAAACGTCCTGACTTATCAAAACCAATGCCATCTGGGCTGTTAAACATGTTGTCTTTGTTAATGTTATCCGTGCCTGCCATCAAGCCAGACTGGTGGACTTCTGGGTTGCCTGCAATCACGTAGATATCCCACTCAAACGTATCAGACGTATGATTTCCAGCGGTAGGGTTCCAACGAACAATGTGCCCGTATGGATTTTTTTCACGCGGGTTAACTGCATTGATTGGCTGCGACTCTTTCACACCGCGATATTTGTTGTTGGTGAGTGTACAGAATACCGATTGGTTATCAGGGTGCACCGTTACCCACTCAGGGCGATCCATTGTCGTCGCACCGACTTGCGTCGCTGCCATACGAGCGAAAATCATAACTGATGCCGCATCTGGAAAGCCATTCTTTGGCGTTAAGCCATTCTTGCCCCAAGTCAATTCAAGCCACTCGCCTTTGCCTTTTAGCTCACCTTGCGTGCCTTCAAACTTAGCAACGTACAACGTACCCTCTTCCAATAGGTCACGATTCGATGCCGCACCTTCAACATACTTGTTCTTAGAAACAAACTTGTATAAGTGCTCGCCGCGCTCATCATCGCCCAGATAAACCACCACATGACCATCACCATTGATCGTTAACGCCGCATTTTCATGCTTAAATCGGCCTAGCGCACTGCGTTTTTTCGGTGTTGAATTCGGGTTCATCGGGTCAATTTCAACAACCCAACCGTGACGATGAGGTTCATTTGGCTCCTTGCCCATGTCAAATCGAGCATCATGCTTGTACCAATCGTAGCCACGATCTTTGGCCTTTAGCCCATAACGAGCATAGCTTTCACCTAGCTCAGAGCCTTTAGTATCAGCAAAATAGCCGTTAAAGTTTTCTTCACAAGTAAGGTATGTGCCCCATGGCGTTTGGCCATTCGCACAGTTGTTGAATGTACCTAAAATCTTCTTGCCTGATTTGTCTGCACTGGTCTTTAGTAGATCATGACCGGCAGCTACCCCTGTCATTTCCATCTCAGTATAAGCGGTCACGCGTCGGTTAAGACGTCCGTCTAGGTTGACTTGCCATTGACCGAAATTCTTTTTAAGTTCAATCACAGATACGCCATGTGCTGCTTGCGCTTTACGGGCATCGTCAGCAGTAATGCTTTGACCTTGGTGCGGATACAAGTATTCGTTGTTGGTATATTCGTTATTGACCACCAGCACCGCGCGATCATTATCAATTAAGAAAAACGTCATGCCATCATTGTTGTCACCAAACTGCATCTCTTGTGCTTTGGAGTCATTGTTCTGACTAAAAGCAGGCGCACCTTTTTTAATCGCATCTCCCCATGAAATAAGCACGTCCGCTTGGTAGCCTTCTGGAACCGTAACAGCATCTGAAGTCGAAATCGGAATAGCATCAAAACCCATCAGCGCCGACGACGCAGGTTTTACACTTGCTACTGCTTGACTTAATGGCGTTGCGGCAAAAAAGCCAACGGCAGCAGCCGCCCCAGTTCCTTTTAGAAATCCTCGGCGCGACATCGCTGCATCGACAAACTTATTAAATTCTGGTTCTTGATCGAGTGAACGCTGATCATCGTCGTTATTAAATTGGCTCACGTTGACTTCCTTTTATACTAAACTTCGTAACTGGTAAGTTACTGTAATAATTCACGCATAATTGTGATCCCGAGTCATGACAACCGCGTTACATTTCTTTGGCAAATAGATGTCAGTAACTTATTTTTATACCTTAAGCATTCAGTCAGAATTCCACATTTATAAGGATAGTTTATGGCGCATCAGCTAAAACGGCTTGTCCCCCTCGTGACTTTGTTTACCTCCCTCTCGGCCTTAGCAAATTCTCAAGCAACGGATGCATTTACTCCAGAAATCGCCACAGGATTAAACAAAAAGTCACTTGTCGTCAGTCAAGATTGGATGGTTACAGCCGCTAACCCGACTGCGACCAACGCAGGTGCGAACGTACTTGAACAAGGTGGTAATGCCATTGATGCGATGGTCGCTATTCAACTTATGCTGGGGCTTGTAGAGCCTCAATCGAGCGGCATTGGCGGCGGATCTTTTTTGGTGTATTGGGATAGCAAACAATCAAGGCTCACCACTTATGATGGGCGAGAAACGGCGCCTGCTGCCGTCGATGGTGACCTTTTCATTGCCGACAACGGCAAGCCGATGGGCTTTTTTGACGCCGTCGTTGGTGGTCGCTCGGTCGGTACACCGGGTACCGTAAAACTTCTATGGGACGTACATCAAAAGTACGGTAAGTTGGATTGGAAACAAATCGTCGAGCCTATCGCAGAGCAAGCAGAACAAGGCTTTGTGATTAGCGCCCGACTCGCAAAACTGATAGCAAATGACGTGACCTTCCTTGCTAAACATCCTGATACTGCTCGCTATTTCTTGCAAAGCGACGGCTCACCGAAAACCCAAGGCACGCTACTCAAAAACCCACAATATGCGCAAACTCTGCGACTGATGGCGGCTAAGGGCAGCGATGGCTTCTACAAAGGGCCAGTGGCGGAATCTATGGTCAGTGCCGTTCAAAGTCAGTCGAAAACCAACCCTGGGCTGCTAACGCTTGACGATTTGACTGGTTATCAAGTTGCAGAGCGCAGCGCAGTCTGTGCACCTTATAAGCAGTTCGATATTTGTGGGATGGGGCCACCGAGTAGCGGCGCACTGACTCTAGGGCAAATTATGATGCTCACCGAACCACATAAGCTCGATAAACTCGGTAGCGACAACCCGATTAGTTGGCAGATTTTAGCGGACGCTTCAAGGCTGGCCTTCGCTGACCGAGGATTGTATATGGCGGACAGTGATTATGTTGATGTGCCTGTAACGGGCTTGCTTGATTCTAACTACATGCGCTCACGCAGCGAACTCATTACACCAAATCGTGCGTTAGCATCTGCGGCAGCCGGTACTCCACCTTCTGTTAATACGGGCAGCCTTGCGGCCGATCAAAGTCTTGAGCTACCTTCAACCACGCACTTTAATGTGGTCGATAGCGAAGGCAATGTCGTGTCAATGACCTCTTCAATCGAGAATGTGTTTGGTTCACGAGTCATGGCTAGCGGTTTTCTTCTCAACAATGAACTTACTGACTTTTCGTTTGTGGCCGAAAGCAACGGCAAACCCGTTGCCAATCGCGTAGAACCCAACAAAAGACCTCGCTCATCGATGGCACCCACTATTGTCATGGAACAAGGGAAGCCTTACATGGCTATTGGTTCACCGGGTGGGAGCCGCATCATTGGCTATGTCGCTCAGACTCTAATAGCACATTTAGATTGGGGCATGACCATTCAAGAAGCGATAGACCAACCGAGAATGATCAATCGATTTGGTGAGATGGATATTGAAATCGATACACCACTGACAGAATACGCACAGCAGTTTGAGAAGATGGGCTTTAAAGTGAAAGCTCGTGAACTCAACTCGGGCCTGCACGCGATTAGAATTACTTCAGAGGGACTTGAGGGAGCGGCCGATCCGCGTAGAGAAGGTGTCGCGATCGGGAAATAATACGTTTAGCGTCATGTTAAGACGTGAGCAGACATTCAAACTGAGCTAGATGCAATGTTTCACCCTTGATTCGCACTGGCTCAGTTCGTGCCGAGACTCTGTTGAAACCTGACTTCTCTAATACTCGCGTGGACGCAGGATTGTTGGTCGCGGCTTTCGCAAAGACAAGTCGCACACCGTAATCGTTATGAAGGAGTTGCAGCACTCTAGCCACAGCGAAAGAAGCTACGCCTTGCTGTTGGTAGTCTTCCCCTACTCGATAACCTAACTCACATTCTTTAGAAGCACACTCTCCATGAGCGGACTCCCCTGTAGTAAGTTGGGTCGCATTTATCCGCGCAATAATTTTATCGGAGTCAACAACGACAAAAAATAGACTGGTTTCCTGCTCTTGCTCTTCGAGCAGAGCTTGCTGAGCATGACAGAACGATACGAAATTAGAGTAGCTAGAAGGCCTTGCTGGAACAAACTGTTCAAACCACGCTTTGTTTTCTTGTTCAAAATCGAATAGCACACCAAAATGCTGTGCATTGAGTCGCTCAACATCCATTCTTGCTACCCCATATCCCTATTAGCGCTTTAGCTTCGATTTTTAGCTGGCTTTTTTAACGAACTTAGCGGTGATCATCATCTCACCCACACCGTCAACTTTGCAATCCAATTGATGGTCTTTGCCATCAACAATGCGCCTTACCACCGCTTTAGTGCCAATTTTTAACACCAGCGAACTGCCTTTGACTTTCAGATCTTTGGCTATCGTGACACGGTCACCTTCTTCAAGTCGTGTGCCGTTAGCATCTTTGATGTTCAGTTCACTGTCCTCTGCAAGCTCTACAGGGTTCCATTCATGGGCACATTCAGGACAAATCAATTGGTTTTGGTCTTGATAGACATATTCAGATTGGCAGTTTGGGCAAGGAGGCAACGACATAACTTCATCAATTGTTTAGCAAATAGTGCGGGGTATTCTGCCTTATTACCACTTGCCTGTCGACCTTAGGCCTGCTATCAAACAACTCAACGACTACTGTTCCAACAGCTATTTTCAATAAGAACAGGACCCGCCTCACAATTATCACGTACCAAGCCTAAGAGGACGAACTACACTGAGTTCAACTTCGTACTCTAAACACTCCCTGCGGGGAATCATCGTTAGAACCAACAACAAGGAACCACGTTATGATTCAACAAGGTCAATCATTACCCGCCTCAACGCTTAGCGAACTCACGCCTGATGGCATGGTGAACCATGAGGTAGGAACACTATTCAAAGACAAGAAAGTCGTTCTATTTGCCGTTCCAGGCGCGTTCACACCAACCTGCTCGGAAGCTCACTTACCAGGGTTTATCGTCCTAGCGGATAAGTTAAAAGAGAAAGGTGTAGATCTGATCTGCTGCGTTTCGGTCAATGACGCCTTTGTGATGAAAGCATGGGGCGACTCTCAAAATGCGAGCGAACTGATGATGCTCGCAGATGGTGATGGCGCATTCACCAAAGCCATTGGCCTCGATATGGATACCGCTTCGTTTGGCGGCATTCGCTCTCTGCGCTACGCAATGATTGTCGATAGTGGCGTGGTAACCCAACTCAATGTCGAAGCACCGAGTCAATTTGAAGTCAGCACCGCTGAAGCCATTTTAGAAGCGCTGTAATCCTTACACGCTATGATGGTGAGCCTCTATCCAAGGGCTTCTTTACCATGGAGTTGTACTACCAAGGGACGCTCACCATCATGGCAATCAAGATACCCGCAGTAAAACTTGGCCAATGAAATCGACTACCTTGGGCTTTGTAATACTCTCGGCTAATCTCTTCTTGAAACGTCTTTGTCGCGAGTGTTTTATCGTAATTGTTTTGCATCGCCTGTCCTTTTTAGTTTTCCCTAAACACAGGCTAAGCGTAAAACCTCAAGTTACATTGAGGTCAACAACTAATTTTCACTCGAGTTACTTTTGATCACCTTAAGCTGTGGCCAATGCATCAGCCATCGTTTCTCATCGATTCGTTGCAGAAAGGTACTTTTGTTTCTTTTAGGGTTGTGCGTAATCTGGCCAGCTAAAAGTGTTTCAAAACCAAACGCTGAGATACATTCAAACTCATTTTCAGCTCGCTTTCTTATCCCTACTGCCGTCTCTTTCTCCGGCCAGAAGCTCATCGCATGTAATGTGCTCGTGTAAGGCTCGTCACCGTTTCTTTGGTGCATTAAAGCTTGGTTACGAACTTGCCATTCAAGTTGCGGCATGACTGTAGAAAGCTGATGCTGATAATCAAGGTAAGCGTTGGGGTTGGACTCACGGTCGTCAAAATAGACAACGTCGATATCATTGAGAGACGTTGCGACTGGCTTATTATGTAAATGATCCCAAACTAGATTTCTTACGAATCCTGCTGCGACATAACACTGAGGTAAATCGAGCCTACGGACTTGCTCTAATACCGCCAGTCTTATCGGGTCTTGCTTAATGAGATCAAGTATCTGTTGCATTGAGTAGTCCTAACGAGTAACGGAGCGCGCTATTGTTTCACCACAAGCAAAACACCGCAAGAAGCGAAAACACCACCAGAGAGTTTGCTCAACCAGCGACTTGAGTGACTGTTTTTCAGTTGAGCACGCATTACGCTGGCAAAGCCAGCATAAAATGTCAGCACGCCACCCACAGCAATCATCGAAAGCACATAGATAATGGCACTATCAACTGTTGTTAGCGAACTAAGGTCAACAAACGCAGGAAGGAAGCCCATGTAAAATAAAATGGCTTTTGGGTTCGACAGCGTCATCACTATGCCTGTCAAGACACTGGAACCTGCCCCCTCTACGCTACTTTGATCAGAATTTGGACTCACGTGCCACAGCTTCCATGCCATCCATATTAGATAAGACGCTCCGATATACTTCAATATTATTGCGAACTCGCCTAAAAGTAGGGCTAAAGTCGTCAACCCAAGTAGCGCCAAACTAATCAAGAGTATGTCCGCAATAATCACACCTACCACCGCCAGCATCCCTTGGAGTAATCCACCAGACAAACTCCTAGAGACAACAGCTAAAACACTTGGACCTGGAATTGCGGCAGAAAGGGCTAACGCGAAAAATAGAGCGAGTGAAGAAGCGAGTGTCATGATACCGTCTCCGGAACAATCATCGGCAAATCAGTACAACCAAAATCTAAGCCTATTTGACTCAATAGGCAGGTAAGCTGGCCTCTGTGATGGGTTTGATGGTTAAAGATATGCTGGCAAAACTGAGCGACTGTTCGCTCCATTAGTATACCTTCTGTCGTGGTGTACCGGACAAGTCGTTGGCAGGATTCGTGTGTCAGCTGACGAGTGACATCGATATAGATGTCATCGACAATGCTTCTTAATGACTTCAAATGTTCGATATCTTTCACGAAGGTATCATGAATAGATTTGGATTTAGGGAGATTAGCTAGCCTATCCTCTTCGACATCGACACACTGGTTGGCGACCAAGCGCTGTAACATGATCAAATCACCAAATAATATGTGATTCCAATGGGCCATAATCGATGAAAAAAATGCGCCGCGATCTTGGTGAAGCTCTTCATCAGACAGCGTTTCGCACGCTTTTATCAGTTGCTGATTCATTCGCTGGTTGTACCGCGCCAACACTCTAAAATTAGCTGCAATGTCCATAGAGCCTCCTTGCTCTCCCATAGTTGACTATGGAGTAATTTCTTTTCCTTGGTAGTACTTAACGTCGGCAAGTTCCAACATCGGCAGGTCCTCTGGGGTATCACCATAGGCGTAAATTTTGCCAAACTGCGTAATATCGAGTGAAGATTTTAGAAACTTCACCTTACGCTCTTCGCTGCAATCACCTTGGACATAACGCCCGGTATACCGAGTACCTCTGACCTCTAATTGGCTGCAGATTAATTTCACACCGTATTGGTCACACCAAATTCGAAGGTAAGGGTCTAGTGATGCAGAAACGACAATGACCTCATCGCCTTGCTGTTGATGCCAGTGGATCTTCTCGACCATTTCTGGTCTTGCCACCTTGTTTAAGTAATCACGATTAAATTGACGTGCAATGGCAATCACATCGCTTTTTTTCCGCTGCCAATAAGTGACTTTCGATAAAATAGGTCGGGTTTTACTCGCTGGCAACCAACCTATTTTGTAGAGAGCAATCACCGGCCACAATAAACAAAGCCCAACCACAATTCGTGGCTTGGAAGATGCGTAAAACAAAAAAGCGGTAAACGTATCCTCTGTTGTGATGGTGCCATCAAAATCAAATAGTGCTAGATTTGCCACCGCTCACACCAATTGTTTAGTAAAGTAATGCTTGCTGTGATTCGATGGGTAGCTTTCTAACGTCATTTGACACTGGTATCCATGCTTTTCATAGAACGCTTTTGCTTGAAAACTAAAGGTATCAAGCAACACCGAGTGACATCCCACCTCTTTCGCATGGGATTCGATACGCGATAACAACTCGCTACCAATGCCCGAACCTCGAATCGATTTATCTACCCAGAGAAATTGAACAGACAGCCAATTTCCGATGATTTCTCCCGTGATTCCCGCCACCTTCTTCCCCCGTTCAGTCACATAAAACGCGACCTTGTCATGGCGTACATCACCCAAAAAAGGTCGGTTATGTTCAACTAACCCTTGCCGTATCTCGTTGATGTCGGTATCAGTAGGATCGAGATCGATTTCATAGTTCATAGACGTTCCAATGTTTAGTGCTAAAGCCAAGTAGCGAAGATTTCATTTTATTGAGTCGGTATTGGCTTTTGTTTTTATGCCAGTGCTGACACGAGCAATAATAACAGCACTCTCAAGAGTAAACCTCGAAAATAGAATCAATAATAATTGGCAAATTGCCTCTCAAAGACTGCGCACCAAAAACCGAACGAGCATGAACACCTTTGTCTCCAAACACTTGTGCCATTAAGTCCGAACAGCCATCTAAGACTTTAGGGTGCTGTTCAAACGCCTCTGTTGCATTGACGAAGCCCTGAAGCTTGACCACTCTGGCAACTCTATCAAGACTACCTAGTTCAAGTTTCACCGCCGCCAATATGTCTAATCCCGTCACCCTAGCAAACTCATACCCTTGCTCAGTGGTATATTCTCGACCCAGTTTGCCCTTAGGGACATCACTTAACCCCGCAACGGGTCCTTTCCCAGACACATACAAAAGATTTCCAGTACGAACACAGTTACAATAGCTGCCCTGAGGATCACTGGCTGTAGGCAGAACGAGTTCGAGTTCAGCAATTCTACTTTCGATAGACATAAACTTTCCTTTTAATGCATAAGCTACTCTTGTTTTAATCCGGCTCGTTCCACAATCTCAGACTCAAAACCATCAATACTCTGTTGGTTTTTCTTTCGCCAGTAATTCTCGATACCCTCAGAACCGAGTCTATCCGCCCACTTATCCAAGTCATCTCGATCACCCTCATAGTGATAGTACGGGACTGACATACCACACGATGCCTGAACAAGCTCAATATCAAGAATAAAGATTTGCCTATTAGAATGGCTCTGAGGAAATAACGGCGCGTATTCGTTCCAATGCTCATCGTTAATGTGCAGCGCATTCGCTTGTCCGTAAGTTCTCAAAATCAAAGGGGCGCCTTCGAACGCACAAAACATTAGTGTCATACGGCTGTTTCGAAGAACATGAGCGGCAGATTCATTACCACTACCTGTTAAATTCAGCCAAGCGATCTGTTTGTTGTTTATAACTCGAAGTGAGTCACCGCCCTTAGGCGACAGATTAACTGTGCCACTCTCAGCTGCCGTTGCCACAAAATAGATTTTCTGCGACTCGATAAATTCAACGTGCTTTTGTATTAGCTCACTAAATTTCTTTCCCATAACTCTGAATTCCCTGTGCCAAACTGATTTTTGTTTTTCCCAACCAAACTGATGTCACCATCATCGAGATTAGCTTGAGTTTCTCTATCCAAGTATTCAACCAGTTGAATCAAAAAATGTAACCTTTAGAGTGACTAATATTTGAACTGCCTCGTGAAGTCATCAAAACAAACATCGTGTAATCGAAGACATTGTCATTATCTAGAGGAGCAGATAGGTGCCTACTTACAAGCTACCCAATATCGTGCGATCGGGTTGAGGGTTACTAACTTCATTAACTCTCCTTTTTCTTGACGATACCAACAACAGTATGGGATTTGTCACAGAAATCTGATTTACTCCAATCTGAATAGAGCATCACCAACTCAAGTCCCGCAGCCGCCAAGCTTCTCTCAATCTCTGCTACAGACCGATACCTTAATTCAATTGTCGTTCGGCGAGTTTTCCCAAGCTGATAGTCGCGTTGTATATCAAAAATAACGGTATTTTCGATACTTTCATGCACCCTTTGAACACCGTTTATACAGACCTTCTCACCCATAGGGGTAAAATAGCTATCGCGATAATTGGCGGTGTTTGTACACGAAAGTCCGCTAAGACGCGTATCAAACACAAACAAACTCTTCGCATGCATGTGTCGACTCACACTTTGCAACATTGCACCAAAGTCCTCGTCAGTGAGAAACGCCTGAAACGCATTACCTGTCATCACAACTAAGTCAAAATCGGCATCCAACGTAAAACTGGTGGCGTCCCCGCGTACAAATTGAATATGCTCAACGTCGAATGATTTCTTTTTGGCGTAATCCAGCATTGGCTGCGATATATCGATGCCCACAACCTGGTCAAGCCAGTTAGACATTTCTATTGCCAAAAGTCCGGTACCGCAACAGACATCGAGACCGGTTCGAAAACGGTGTTGTACAACCAGCGAATTCAAAAATGCTCGCTCTTGTTCATACCGTTCTCCATATTGCGCGTCGTACTCCGCGCCGCACCAGAACTCACTTTGACTTTGTTTCATTACTGACTCCAGTGATCGCATCTTCAGTGCCAGGTTGCGCTTTTTTATCTCTAAACCAACACACGATTGCGACGACCACAAACGCCAACAAAAACATCCAATACAGCATCCCAAGCATGCTCTTCGCCACTGTAAACAGTGATGCCATTTCAACCATTAGAGGGGTGACATCTTCATAATTCGATAGCATCAACCAGATACTGATATTTTCAAGATAATCACATAATGCTGAGAGAACAGGTAATACCGCTAACCATTGCCATACACCGTTGGTGATTCCGCATTTACTGAGTAGCCAAACAAACAACAGATAATAGGTCAGCGCAAATAACGCCGGATAGATCATATCCAACGCCAATTGAGTTAGGTAGAAAGCTCGACCTTCTCCACCAAGCGCATCCAATAAAGTCATTGCTTGGTCGTAGCTATACCCCATCGGCGACATATCAAAAATGGGTAACCCTGAGGCATACTCCATCAAGGTTGGAATGGTGTAGCCCAACATCAGCGCATAAATTACATTAGTCACGATCATTAGCGCAATAACCTGCCTTCCCGATGGCAGTTTTGGTAAATAACCTATCATGTTTCATCCTTATTCAATCGTATCTCTAGGTGTAACCTAGAGGTGTTGCACGCAACGACACTATTCAATCAGTTGATTATCGGTATGTAACTAGCCTAGGTAAGAATTTTTGAAGTGACTCTAAAACAGAGTATCGATGTGAAAAAGGTGGAGGTATATGGTTGATTGAAACCGGGAGCCCTGAGCGCTTATTTCAGTTTTCTGGATTCGAACAGGTGGCCACGCCTGTGCCACCCCCGGTTAAAGCAGTCGAAACTTGTATTTTTCCAACGTTCTATTGCAATTCCGTTGCTTGGTTTTCCACTTTTTTGTTCCCGCACGCAGCACATGTGAGCACTAGCTCTTGTTCATCTAGTTTTTTAAGTGCCATGTCTGTATTTTCACCTATCAATAACGTCTCAAAGACATATTTTTTAACACCACCCCAGAATGTATTGGGATAATTGTCCTTTGCCTCTTGAAGGTGCTGTTTATGCTGAGTGACCTGGCTACACTTTTTACAATAGCTTTCCATATAGTCCGCCTTTAGTTAATCATCTCGCTAAGGCTACCCAACCACAGAAGTTGTGAAAACAATCAATAAACCGTTCAACGCAGAAATATCATAAATGTGTGAAGTGAGAAAGGTACTCTGGTCGGCTATTGATAACGAAGACATTTAATATAGCCGACCGCCTGTAACAATCCTTTATTTACTGCGATGGTACCCTGGAGTAACAAATGGCCCTAATAACATGTTGAGCTTTTTAAAAAATCCTTGGTGCTCATCTTTAAAAATTGCCTCAGCTTGCTTCGCACTGTCTGCACTAATGATGAGTGACTGCTCAACAAAACCCTGTTCAACCAGCTGCTTCGCCTCTTGTTTGTATGTCTCAGAGTTAGCCTCTAGGTAGGTGAATCCGCCATCTTTAGTAAAGAACTTATAGTCCATAATCTTTCCTTAATAAGAGTAGTATTTTCAAGATACCGAAAATAAAACACTATCAGATGCGCCACCAATTACTGACGCAGAGGGAAAATTATTGCGACTCATTCGACAGTTAGCGCTTTTGAAATAGAAGCTTCATTATTTTCTAAGTATTGAATGTCAGACAAATAAGCTAAGTGATGGCCATTAGCAATATTATCAATAAATGCCTGATTTCCCATACTTGCTTCCTCTTTCATAAAATTGACTAATGCTTGTAGCCGTTTAATCATGACCTGTACCAGTTGGCATCGAACCTCATTTGGCACTCCATAGGCATCACAAAATAACTTGGCTCTTCGAGTCTGACTTGCGAGATCACCTAACGCATCGTCTGAATGAGTTTTAAATGGCGCCCATGTATAAACCGCATAGGCTACATCCCAAATTTTGGGGCCTGGGTGCGCGGTATCAAAGTCAAATACGCCAACTACTTTCTTCCCCTCTAACGCGACGTTATAAGGAGCAAAATCACCATGGCAAACTACCTCTACTGGTTCACGGGCAGGCTGCATCCAACTCATTGTTTCTACTTTAACTTGCGTTACCAATTTACCCGCCGCGATATGGTAGTCACGCAATAATTGCGCAGCAGATGTTAATGCTTCGAGCGACGCAATATTCCCACTCAATGGATAATTAAACGTATCTCCACCTACGAAAGACAAGATTTCATGGCCTTGTTCATCAAAACCAAAAGGTTTTGGTGCGGCAGTAAATCCAACACGGTCCAAATAATTAAGCAGTACATGCACCGCTGGCGACCATTTTCCCGCTGGCCTCATGACCTTATTCTTGATTCGATATATGGCAGTTTCTCGGCCGCCGGACAACTCTTCCATCAATTTACCAAGCTCCTTACGTTCGAACAATCAGTGTAACGCTGACAAAGCGGCTTAAGCGACAGCGACAAGCAATGAGTTTGGGGTTAGCTTTATACTTATCTCTAGCACGCAAGAAGTGATAACGTCGGAGCTAACTGACCAAGTTCAGCTGCATCGGAACAAACCGTATTCCATTGTATTCAGACTCCCCCCCTGTAGCGACAAACCCAAGCTGCTCATAAAAAGAGGCAGCATTCACCGATGAGCGAAGACTGATGTCAGGCTGATTTGTACTAGCGATCAAATGATCCAACAGCAACTTACCTATGCCCATTCCTTGGTGCTGTTTCGATACAAAGAGGTGCGTGAGATAGTTTCCGTTGCGAAGCGCTCCAAAGCCAATAAGCTCACCATCAGTAACCGCTTTGACAGCGAGGAAAGTCGAACCATCCAACGTGAGTTCAAGGTCGTCCAAAACTCGAGTTATAAACTCGGACTTACCTTGGTCGCTCAGCAGGGGCAATACATCGCACTCTGCGACGTTCTTAACCAAACTGACGATATTGTCGATATCATTTCTTGAAACAGTGCTTAGCTCTATAGTCATCCCTTACCTCTAAAAACGTTGTGCTACTCGGTAGATGTTACCCACTGCAAAAGTTGATCGCACTTCGAATTGGGGAAACACATAAGCGGAATCACGAGAATTCATTAAGCAAGCTACCATTGATGCTCCTGTCCGTCCCAGGTCCAAAATCGGCCAGTGGATGCCATCGTTAATGTATTAACTAACTTAATAATACCAGTAGCACTTTCAACAACTGTGATGTCTGCTTCACTGCCACCCATATCAGTTTGAACCCAACCAGGGTGAACAGGACAGACAATAACACCGCTCTCTTTGAGCTCAAGCGACAGAACCTGCATCACTTTATTTACCGCTGCTTTAGAGCTGCGATACGCATACATGCCCGTCGCTTCACGATTAAGCGCCCCCATTTGACTCGAGATTGTTATTACCCTAGGCCGCGGTGACTTTTTCATGAGTGGCAAGATTTCACGAGTCACCATAAGTGGGGCAACAGTGTTCACCGCAAACGTATCAAGCCAAGAAGCTTGCTCGACCGCAGACATAGACTGATCTCCTGCCCCTAGTATCCCCGCATTATTGATCAACACATCAACCACAACGTCGGACAAATTCTTACCTATCTCTTTAATTGACTCGTCGTCTGTCACTTCAAGCTCCAATAAGGACAGCCGCTCAAACTTAAGTAATTCGACGAGTTCCGAAGAAGGCTCTCCCCTATGAGTGCCAATGACTCGCCACCCTAACTCTAAGTACTGCTTCATTAACTCCAGTCCAATACCGCGATTGCTACCTGTTATTAATACCGTTTCCACTGCTACATTGCCTCATTTTCATCGCCTTGGTGCTACATACTACGCACTATCACTGCGCCTGAGTTGCACAGAACTCCCTACTGCCACTGTGAATTTCAAACTCATTGTTTAATTTATATTTATTCTAAATACGCGAACACTTGCTCAACGCTTTCTGGTACTTTTTACAAAAACAACATCGGATACAGTCATTCGGCGATGTTGTGGGAAGAGAAACAACACGTTAAAGATTGCTATTTTGGAAGTTCTTTTTTCGCTCAATACGAGTGGTGGGCACGTTAGCTTTAAACCCCAATTTAAGCTCATGGCAGCATAAACCATATTGCCAAATACCCTTGTCTACTTCGCAAATATCGAACCTAATAATAAACCAAGGTAGTGAGAAATCTTCATCCACATCTTGACGGCCACTCTCAGCCTCCATAAATACGATTTCAAACTTTTCAAAGACAGCAATAAGCTGATTGTCTAAATCACCACTAGGTGCAACGGTCAGCCTTAGCTCGCTCTCTGACATAGCTATGGACGTAACGACGTGATCTCCCAGCTGTCGAAACATACGGTCATAGATTGGTTCGCTCATATATACTCCCATGTAATGCGTGAGAAACCCCGCTTTATCAAGTTAAGCTTAGCGGTTATATACGTATTCCACAGCAGCCCCCCTCATGAATCATTGGGAAGCAAATTACATAGTAAAGAGAGTTTTTCAGCCTTGGACTTTGAGGGAGAATAGTTTCGAGGCAGTTCAAATTGAAGCTTTAGGGCTACATTTCAAAATGCCACCACACTCCTTTTGTGTGCAGGGCTATTACTCGTTGACCTGAAGTTTCCAGGGCGGGTTTAACCGGTTTTCTCCAGCCCAATACAGTTTGATTTTGTTACCCGACGGATCTGTTAATGCGGCTTCTTCCCAGAGATAACTCTGTGTCTTTAGCTCTTGCGTAAACTCAATCCCCTTAACTTTGAGATCAGCGACTAATTGATGCAATTTCTCATGCTCAAAGTAAACAACGCCGCGACAATCTAAACCTTGTTTTTCAGTGTCTAGGTAGACAGAAAACGTTGAGTCACCATCGGGAAATGAAAAACGAGCGTAGTGCTCATTACCAACAATTTGAGTCAATCCTAATTTTGTATAAAACTCTACCGCCTGTTCAATATCGTGAACGGCCAATGTTACTTGATTTAAATTCATACCTATCCTAGTTATCCACTTAAAAACTGCACCAGCTTGTACCGCTCATCTGTACTTGTTATTTCAAAAAGCTCTACCTTACCTCCTAGTTCTAATCATTAATTGGCAACAGGTGAGGACTACCTCACTCAAACAACGCCAAAGAAATGTACAATTAATGTGTTGACCCGTCTATTAGACAATAAGACGATATTCAACCAGTTGACCTTGAATTTGTAACGTTGGCGAGTGGGAAATTTAGACGTATGTCGCGATTTATATATCAATGGAGCAGAGACTGACAAAAGCTATTGATTTTATTTTCATTAGCACGATGCAGCATTGGCCTTAGAAACCTAGCTGTCGTAGTTATATGGACTAATCACAAGTGATAATACTAAATGCACTTACGCTGGGTGCATTGGTTAGCAACGTTACTGCTACACTCAACACATCATGCAACAAACTCTGATACATGTCTTCGAGCTGAAACCGCCAAGCAATGGGAGTCTACCTTAAACGCTTTGTACTGTGATTCATTCACTGAATACGGAAACGCCCAAAGTTATTAGCTTTGGGCGTTTCTTCTAGCAAACTGGTTACGACAAACCGAGCTTTAAAGTGTCATATGCAGAATTGGAAAAGGTTTTCCCATATCATCAAGTGGTGAGCGAGAAACAACGTTAAAACCCATATGCTCGTAGAAACCCACTGCTTTCGGATTTTGCTCGTTTACATCGACTTTGGTTACGCCTAACTGCTCAATTGCGTATTGCAGTAGCACCTTACGCCTTGATAAGTGGTGCGAAACTGTAACGTAGACTATTTCACTAGCAAAAACGCCAGCATTAAGTGTACATCTTAATCTATTTTTTGGGGCTTGAACCCAAGTTATTTCGGTAGATACTTGTTCAACATCACGCAGCAAGTAACAGCAAATGATAAGATTAACGATATTTGCCACAAACCATCACTGTAAAAAGACATCTCATTTTTTGACCAGATTCTCAATGCTATGTTGAACAACTCACCATTTACCCCCATGACAAACACCGACGCTACGTAATATTTTATGAACTCCAGTGTGAGCCGCTTTATATGGCTTAAGTAGCCTTGATCCATTTCATCATCCTTGTTTTTTGCTCCGACCCCTAATTATCAGGCCCTATAGATAGGGTTAAAATTGCAAGTGTAACCACTAAGTTTATGGAGCCCCATTTAAGCGGTTTGTTATGTACTACTCATATTCTTGGCATTGGGGTAGTTCTAATTCAGGGTTGTACCAATTGGCTTTTTGAGAGACCCAAATGTGCTCCTTTTCTGGCGACTTGATGTCGCTATCAAGGGATCCGAGCCTCAATATAATATGTTCGGTATTTTCACGTTTGGCATAGACTTGAGTACCGCAGTTTGAGCAAAAGTAGCGTTGCTTCCCTTTTGATGATTCAAATGACTTGAGGTTATCAGCACCTAATATAAAGAAGTCCCGATCTTGGACGGCAGCAACGCTTGAGAATGTCGCGCCATGGGCTTTCCTACAGGTTTTACAGTGACAATGCACTATGTCGCCAATTTTACCGGAAATCTCGTATTTAACTGAACCACACAAACAACTGCCTTTGACCATACCTTTCTTCCATACTCTAATATAACGCATTGCTAATTAGCCGCTAACGACCACTGCAACCATAAATAGCCACCGTAACCACTAAACTCAACCAAACAAGATCACCGGCTGTTCACGGTCTGATTGAATAACTTACTAAGTGTGTTTTTCAAACTTTGCAATATGACGTTTATATTTTTTCTCACGCCACCTCCAAATTAAGAAACTAAGAGGAAATGCACCAACGGATGCCCAACAACCACTTATTAGTAAATCGATAGTTTGAGTCCAGCTCCAGGCTGATTGTGATATAAATATAGAATCAATGCTTCGACCTATCATCACACCCACAATAGCAGGAATTGATGTACGAACAGCAAACTTAACACTCCCCTTTTCTCGTTCGAATTTCCACTTAGAAAACTCGTCATCTGGGTCTTTCATTATCTCCTCCATGAGACAATTACAAAAAACACATAACGCCTTGTTCAGTCTCAGTTGACCACCACTACACTCAATCAAAGCGCCAATAACCATTAAACCCAACCATAATCGCCGACTGTTGGCTGTCTACTCGAACAATTTTTTAGCTATTGATTGCATACTCAAAGTTTCAAAATCTCATCAGAGTAAAATTCAACTAGCAAGCCATCCTCCAGCCAAACCTCATACAACGGGCCACCGAAGTGCTTTCTAACACGATGAACTAGTTGATGTTTCTCCGCTATTGCCGCTAACTCATCAACAGTTTTGTTTGCTTCTAGCATAAAGTGGGATGCATGAAAGTTTTGGGGGTCGTCTTGCTCTTTATAGGTTGCAGCCAATTCACCGAACGTCAGTTTGTACTTCGTTGGGATAAACTCAATTAACTCATTATCGACCTCATTCCAAACACACATCCATGCACCAATCATTGTCTTTGACGGAAATGTTTTAGCCTCTCCATTTGTAAGCTCCGCCAAAATCTGTGAGCTAAGCTTCGGTTGAACTGAGTTAATAGATAAGTGTTTTATTTTCAATTGCTCTCCTAAAATAGCTAACGCCGTATTAAGTAGTAACTAACTACAACTGAACCAAAATAAAGCCACCGTAATCACGAAACTCAACCAAACTCGCTAAACGTTAGCTGTCTGATTGAACAATTTGTTATGCCTGTCTCAACACACGCTGAATAAAGACCGACTTTTTCTGACGATACTTTTCGTGACTCCAGCCTACACAAGACTTTTTGAGTTCATTGTACTGTTGAACCAGCTCCGGGCTTCCCCGAAGCTTGTCTCGAAAGCTCACAAATAGGTCAAATTCAGAGCCATTCGCGACAACTTGGAAAGCGACATCCTCACCAGAACTACTTTCCAGCATACAAAGCTCTAGAGTTCGTAACGTATCTGATTTTTCGTTGAAACCTAAAGTTGAAAGTAACTTTACGGCTTTCTCAAGCTCATCACCGTTAACACCAACAAGTATGTCTAAGTCACCTTTAGATAACACATTGGGGATAGAGGAAGCTCCAATATGCTCAATCCTTGCGGCTGGCAGTAAGGTTGCTATTTTAGTTTCGTATTGCCGATATAGGCTTTCACACGAAGGCTGATATTCATTCGCTTTGTAAAACTGCACATCGTTTCCCAAAAGGTATAATGTCTTGTTAAGTTGCAGCTAACTGCCTCTACACCCAAACAAAGCCACCGTAATCACTAAATTCAACCAAACCAAGAACGCCAAACGTTCATAAAGCGTCTGAGCACAAACACCTCGTTATGTTTATTTTACAAGGGATACAACTTTAACTTTCTGCCTGTGAACTCAAAGCCACACTTTTGATAAAACTCGAACGTCTTATCCCACTTTTCACTGGGTGGTGCTGTCACATCAATCCGTGACCATCCGTTGACATGGCTTAGTTTCACTATCTCTTGAATGACGGCTTTACCAACACCTTTTGAGCGATGTTCTTCATTTACCCAAAATTCATTAATTATTCCATATCGACCTTGGGCAAATACTGAAAAAGACTCGCTTAAAGTGAAAAAAGCTAGCACTTCATTGCCTTTCTTTACCTCGTAAGAAAAATGGGTATTCTGAGGTAGTTCGCTAAAAATTTTTCGAAAGCTCTCTTCGCTGGGTACGCCTGAAACTCCAAATAACTCGCTGTAAAGTTTTCTAATATAGCTTTTGACCACACTAACATCGGTGATTTCAACTAATTCCATTTCGCCTCCAAAACACATAAAACGTCTTGCTAAGTTGCAGCTAACCACCACTACACTTAAACAAAGCCACCGTAATCACTTAACTCAACCAAGCCAAAATCGCCAAACGTTAGCTGTCTGCTTGAACAATTTGTTATACCCAAATAGTTTAATTGGGTCTCATGCCTTGGTTTCGTTGGAATTAGTTTCTATTTTGGAAACACCTTCAACACGTCGAACACCAAACGTGACGGTAGGGGGCACACCCATGCCAAGTTCAATGTCAGCAACTAAATAATTGCTGCCTTTTGCCTTCAAAATCGCATTGACTCGTTCTTGTTTTTCGACAGCTTTAATAACCGTATCTGCGATTACCTCATCACTGCTAAAAGACGTAACCTTGTCTGCAACTTCTTTCGCTTTGTCAAAAATATTCATTGATATGTCCTTATTTGTGATGAGCTCAGCATGCGTATAACGCCTTGCTAAGTTGCAGCTAACTACCACTACACTCAAGTAAAGCCACCTTAATCACTGAATTGAACCAAACCAAAAGTGCCGAGCGTTAGCTGTCGACTTGAGCAATTTGTTATGGCTCAACTTGCACCTTTCGTGGCAAATTACTACAATTGTCTACTATCACTACAGACGAGGAACTAACAATGGCAACTACTAGCGTGCGAATTGATCAAGAGCTTTTCGAAAAAGCCTCCATCATGGCAAAAGCTTTAAACAGAACAACCCCAAAACAAATTGAGCACTGGGCTAAGATCGGTGAAATGATGGAAGACAACCCTGATTTACCATATAAGTTTGTTAAACAAGCAATTATAGCTAAAGCTGAGAAAGAGGCTGGAAAACTAGAGGCTTATAACTTTGACTGAAATCACAAATATTTTACAAACCCCTACCTTTAAAAAGGCAGTCAAAAAGTTGCATAAAAACCAAAAATCAGACTTGGATAACGCAGTTCGAGAATTGATGAAAGATCCTTATCTGGGCGAGCAGAAAAAGGGAGACCTCTCTTTTCTTCGCGTTCACAAGTTCATAATGGTCAAACAACTAACGCTTCTAGGCTATAGCTATGAAGATGGAACTGTTACTTTGGAACTAATCGCTCTCGGGTCTCACGAAAACTTCTACCGCGATGTTAAGAGGTTCTACTGAGCCATAACGCCTTGTTAAGTAGCAGCTAACTGCCACTACACTCAAACAAAGCCACCAGAATCACTAAACCCAAATCAAACCAAAATCGCCGACTGTTAGCTGTCTGCTTGAACAAATTGTTAGGTGAATTTACAACCGCGCTGTGTAAACGCACACCTCACGCGCTCTACCTTGAGCTTGAATTCTTTTAGTTCCAACATACGTTGTACCCAACTTGCTTATAACTGATTTTGAACGCTTATTTTCAGTTAAATGCATGACTTTGATTTTACTGAGACCTAGATTCTCTTTAGCGTACTCGATTAGTGCTCAAGACCCTTCCGTTGCATAACCGACGCCCCAAAAAGGAACCCCCAACCAATACCCTAATGTCCCCTCTCCCTCTTCAATCCTAGGAAAACTCACTGCACCAATTAGAGTATTGCTATTCTTTAGAACCAGAGCGTAAACGACACCTTTGCCAGTGTTGAATAAATCTTTATGCGTTTTAATCCAGTCAACAGCATCAGTTAACTCGTATGGGTTTGGAATATTCGCTGTCATATCCGAGATGATTTTTTCACCCGCTAGTTCCGCGACTCTTGTTGCATCAAGTTCTGTGAAGGGTCTAAGAGTTAGTCTATTCGTATCAATCGTTGCTTGCATAGTTTCCTATTCACCTAACGCCTTGTTAAGTAGCAGCTAACTACCACTGCACTCAAACAAAGCCACCGTAATCACTAAACTCAACCAAACCAAAATCGCCAAACGTTAGCTGTCTGCTTGAACAATTTGTTATGTACCGAACCTACCCTTGTGCTACGATGTATTACATTGCAATACAAATGGTGCACGCTATGAAAAATGAAATGCTAAGTACACGTATCGACCACGATACCAAAGTAGCTTTTACCAACATCTGTGATGAAGTTGGTTTGAGCCCGTCACAAGCAATCAAGCTGTTTGCTCACGCGGTGATCAATCACGGTGGGATCCCATTCGAGCTCAAAGTAAGACAGCCGAATCAAGAGAGCATTGCCGCAATGCAAGAGCTCGTATCTGGCCAAGGCCACAAAGCTGACTCGGTAGACTCTCTATTCAACACACTAACTGATGACAAAGTAAGCAATGTATCTTCTTGAATATTCGACGCAATTTAAAAAAGACTTCAAGAAAGTGACTAAGTTGCCTATCCCAGATGTACTTGAGGTAGGCAACATTATTTCTAAACTACAGCGTGGCGAAACACTTTGTGCTCAGAATGTTGACCATCCATTAAGTGGTAACTGGGCTGGATTTCGAGACTGTCACATTAAGCCGGACTTAGTTCTAATCTATCGTATCCACGATAGAACTCTTCAACTAGCCAGAATAGGATCACACAGCGAACTATTTTGAACGAAAAGGTACATAACGCCTTGCTAAGTTGCAGCTAACGGCCACAAAACTCAAACAAAGCCACCATAATCACTGAACTCAACCAAACCAAAATCGCCAAACGTTAGCTGTCGACTTGAGCAATTTGTTATACCATCATGCGCACGAAACCCAATATCTCGCTATTGGATTGGGAAAGACTTTTCCTTGCACAACTTTATCAAAGTTACCGCCATTGCTTTCAATGACCTTGCGCGATGCGATGTTGTCTTCATCAGCCGTGATCAAAGCGGTAGTAATCCCTAACTCTAATGCTTTTGGCAGAACAAGTTTAAGCATTGACTTGCCAAAACCTTTAGAACGAAAACTTGGTGCAATATCGTAACCAATATGACCACCCTCAAAGCTGAGGAACTCGTTGTCTATCGTGTGTCTAACCCTAATAGCACCAATAACTTCACCAGCATTGGACGTTAACCAAAAATGACTACAAGGAACATAACCTTCACGTAGGTTTATACCCTTTTCTTCGTTTGTCAGACTTTCTATGTAGTTATCAAAGTCAGAATATCCCTGCTCGTAATAATCCGCATTTTCAGGATCATTAACTGCGAAATCATAATAAAACTCTGCAAATGCTTCTTTATAATTTGCTGATGGTGATATTAAATACATTAACTCTCCTGATGGTATAACGCCTTGTTAAGTAGCAGCTAACTACCACCGAACCCAAACAAAGCCACCATAATCACTAAACCCAAATCAAACCAAAATCGCCGACTGTTAGCTGTCTGCTTGAACAATTTGTTAGCGCACTGACCAACACACCGCCGTTTCTGTAAAAATTTCATGTATCTCACTAGGAGAATTGCTGCCATCCAATGTAGCTAGTGTTACTGAAACTCTATCTGGATATCTCCGGCTATCAGACCACTCTATATTTGAGCCACACGTTCTACAGAATTTTCGAGTAACATGTGCAGAGGAGCTATATTCTGAAATTTCAGTCAGCTCTGAGATATAACGCAGGTCATTTTTAGGGACGGTCACATAAGTCGCGAATGCTGAACCATGTAGCTTTTGACACATCTTGCAGTGACAATGAGAAGCTCGAAAAGGCTCGGATAACAACTCATATTGGACCGCACCACATTGGCAGCTTCCTGTAATCAAACCACATACCTCCTAGTTGTATGATTGTGCGCTAACGCCTTGTTAAGTAGCAGCTAACTGCCACTGCACTCAAACAAAGCCACCGTAATCACTAAACCCAACCAAACCAAAATCGCCAAACGTTAGCTGTCTGCTTGAACAATTTGTTAGAAGTTCCCATTTCTCAGATCTAATTTTGAGTTTGCAAAGACAAACATGACGCCACCTGCAACAATTGCTATGTCCGCTACATTAAAAACACCCGTCCTCAATGAGCCCACACCAAAATTTAAAAAATCAATCACCGCTCCATTGTTTACTATTCGGTCATATAAATTGCTTGCGCCACCCGATAAAAACAACGTCAATGCAACAACTTGAGCCGTATTGAGGCTTTTGGAGCAAGCTACATATATTAGCAATGCTGATAGGAAAATAGCTATAGCAACGACGAAAATATAAAAACGGTACTCACTAGAGAGTGAACTACCTAAACTCAAGAACGCTCCCGTATTCTCAAAATACCCAACTCGAAAGATGTCATTGAGATAACTGTCCATGTAGAATTTGGGCAAGTAGTTTGAAGCTAATGCTTTAGTTGCTTGATCACAACCTACACAAAAAGTTGAGATGGCAACTATTAACATTAATTTGATATAGAACTTCATAATGCGCACTTACTCCCTGTAACTTCTAACGCCTTGCTAAGTTGCAGCTAACTACCACTGCACTAAACAATGCCACCGTAATCACTGAACTCAACCAAACCAAAATCGCCGAACGTTAGCTGTCGACTTGAGCAATTTGTTAGGCAAGTATTTTGGCTGCAAGTACACATATAACGATTAAACCAACTAATAACAATGGCACACAAGTGCGAATCGTATAGCGATATGCTTTTTCTCCTGCTTTAACTCTTTCCCACTCAAGTTTTAGTATTTCAGATGCAGTTTCTTGCGCTTCCGCAGCGCATATACGACAACCTGTATAATCTTTGTTGTCAGCAAGTACTGCAACATCATCGAGCCAAGCAAGTAAAAGTTTATTCAGCCGTTGAAGTTCCTTGTCTTTATCATATTTGTTGATTCTTAAACGTATAGATAACTGTTGCTGCATAACTGATTGATAGCACCTGTCTCTCTCGTCTTGCAGTTTGAGCTTATGTTCGTCATTGACTGATTTATCTATTTGTGAAGAAATGCTACTCATATGAAGTGCAGTACTCAAAAAAATAGATATCTCTTCTCTTAGTTTATCAATCCATTCCTGTCGGAACTCAGACGTTTTGGCATGCTTTGTATTAATTAATGTGAAGAAAGCAAACGCCGCCGTGAGCCATGCCGCAACAATTGCTGCTGAAGTCGTATAAAAATAATCGGGCATTGTCTATTATATCCCCTACTTGCCTAACGCCTTGCTAAGTTGCAGCTAACGAACACTACACCCAAGCAAAGCCACGTAATCACTGAACTCAAACAAACCAAAATCGCCGAGCATTAGCTGTCTGCTTGAACAATTTGTTAGCTGCTAGCTCGGCTGTTTGGGAAAGACCTTCACATTATTTGGTATCTGATACCAATCCAGCTTTTCACTAACCCAAACATGCGCTTGAGGTTCGAAAATATCAGTTGAAGATTGATCAATTGGTTTTAGCTTTAACTTAACTGTTTCCGGTGCATCTGGATTAAAGTGATAAATTCTGTTTCCACAACTTGGGCAGAACATTGCACAGTTACGATTACCACTATCAGCTAATCGCTCCCAACTTCTCAGTTGACCCGAAAACTCTACTTTAGATGCATCAACAACCGCAGTGATGCTAAATGGGCTGGTAGATAGCTTTTGACACTCTGTACAGTGACAAGCAAAAACCATTAGTGGTTTTTCATGTAGTTCATAGGTAACTTGTCCGCACTGACATGCGCCTTGAAGTGGATAATCCATTTGTTCCTCCTTTGAACATGGATGACAGCTAACGCCTTGCTAAGTTGCAGCTAACTACCAAGACACTCAAGCAAAGCCACCTTAATCACTGAACTCAACCAAACCAAAATCGCCAACTGTTAGCTGTCTGCTTGAGCAATTTGTTAGGTGATATCACTCACGACAACCACACCATTAAACCACTAGTTAATAGCAACAAAATTCCAGCGATGCCTACCGAAAAAGTAAAGCTGATTTGGTTATGTCTATCCTGAGCATCTATATCACGACTGACCAGCTCACGGTGAGTAATTAATGACATGACATCCTGATTGGCGGGGTTGCTACCGTCGTAAGCTAAATAGGCTATACCAATCGCAAAAACACCACAGAATGCTACGTAATCAACCAGAGCAATTGATTCCAAATATGGAACTAACCAACGCCCAATTGCGCCAATGAGAATTATCGATATCAACGCATACAGAATACCCAGTATAAATGACTTCAAGTTACCTCCTGTCACCTAACGCCTTGTTAAGTTGCAGCTAACCACCACTGCACTCAAACAAAGCCACCGTAATCACTAAACCCAACCAAACCAAAATCGCCGGACGTTAGCTGTCTGCTTGAACAATTTGTTAGGCTACTTTCACGCACATAACTATGCCTGTTGACCAACAAAGCTTCGATATAACAAGATCATCTCGTTGTGATAAGTGAGCTATCAGCGCTCGAACCTTTTCATTGTGCTCTTCTGACCAATCCTCACGAGTTTTCATATCATCTATGATGTAAAAACCACCAATTTTGAGGCACGCTAGAGTTTCATCTAGGTAGTGGTATTTACCCGGCCAAGTATCCGCAAATATCAAATCGACCGACGATGGAGGGGTTCTATCGATAACATCCTCACCATTGGACAAAACGATATCGATTCGCTGATCTTCTCCTAGATAACTACGAGCTATCTCAATATTTTCAACCGAATTATCTACCGTTGTTAATTTCGAGTCTTCAGACATTCCATGCAATATCCATGATGTACAAAGACCTGTGCCAGTCCCTAGCTCCAAGAAGTACCCTGATTGCTTACTCGCAGCCAAAGCAGCTAAAAATGAGCCTATCGGAAGTTCTGACAATTGCGGAAAGCCAATTGCGTGTGTGGCTTTCAATATTGCTTCATATTGTGTGGGATAAACTTCCACTGTCTCGTTCATATACTTTTCCTTGTAGCCTAACGCCTTGTTAAGTAGCAGCTAACTACCACTGCACTCAAATAAAGCCATCGTAATCACTAAACTAAAACCAAACCAAAATCGCCGACTGTTAGCTGTCTGCTTGAACAATTTGTTATGTTTATTTTGGAAAGCCGTCCAACTTAACTGCTTTCAAACCTACGCTGTGCCACTCAGTTTGCTCTGCACAGAATATTTGAGCATCAAGACTCTTTGACGGCTCTTCGTTCAATGAGCCAGCAGGAACAATCAGGAACTTCCCAGTTTGATTCACCACAGGTAAAGCTGAGCCACAATCGCTACAAAAAGCCTTGGAAAACGAACGACTAGAATGATTATAGCGTTGCACTTTTTCTTCACCTTTAGTCCATTCTATGTTGGCTGGAGAAGTAAATAGATTTGCTGCGTGAGCTGAACCAGTTAGCTTCCTACACTGGTTGCAGTGACAGAAGAAAAACTTGCCAAAGTCATCTTTTACTTTAAAAGCAACGCTTTCACAGCAACATCCACCTGTAATGTCTTTATTCATATCTACCTCCGTGTGTGATCGTGAAATATACATAACGCTTTGTTAAGTAGCAGCTAACTGCCACTACACTCAAACAAAGCCACCGTAATCACTAAACCCAGTTCAAACCAAAAATGCCGACGGTTAGCTGTCTGCTTGAACAATTTGTTATGTTTGAACATTGTGCTTTCGATTTAACGCTTTTGAAATTGATTTCAATTTAATACACCTGCACTTCTCATAACTATCTAGAACTGAGATGATGCTTGCTACAATTCCAATTGCGTACTTTATCATCGCAATGCGAAAGCTGAACTCATCTAGCATATTCAATCTATCGATTAACAAACTAATAGATAAAACTAGTACCGTTATCGAAGCGAGAGTAGCCCATGATTTAATAAACGTAGCAAGGTAGATACGATCATTTTTCAGGAGCTTCAATAGCAAGCGACTGTATTTAAATTTGATTGACTTAAGCATAGTTATCTCAGTAAACATAACGCCTTGCTAAGTTGCAGCTAACGGCCACGATACTCAAGCAAAGCCACCATAATCACTAAACTCAACCAAACCAAAATCGCCGAACGTTAGCTGTCTGCTTGAGCAATTTGTTAGGTGAACATTGTCACCGCATATCCTCACAAAACCTGAAAAGATACCCATCTGGACTACGAACAATGAACTGCACCTGAGTGACGTACTGCTCATTGACTCGATACGACTTTGTTTCTTTGGGAAGGAATATCATGTCACTACATGCTGACTGAACCTTCGAGTAGAGTGTTTCGATGCCAGTTACATCCCATTGGAAGTTAATACCTCTACCAAAAGGTGGTTCGAGCGTTCCCGACAACCATTTACGAGAGTTGCCTTGAACACCCTCGAGCATCAAATCTAGCCCCTCTCGAGTTAAATACACAAACTGCTCTTCTTGACGCTGGTACTTAATACTAAAGCCCAAAATATCAACAAAGAATGCTAAATTGTCATCAATGCTTTGGACATATAACTCTGGGACTATTTTCACCGCAATAACTTCCCTGTTCACCTAACGCCTTGCTAAGTTGCAGCCAACAGCCACGAAGCTCAAGCAAAGCCGCGTAATCACTATACTCAACCAAACCAAAATCGCCGACTGTTAGCTGTCGACTTGAGTAATTTGTTATAGCCACATATTCTCTCGGACTTCATAGTGCTTTACATGTCGCTCTGGGTTTAGTTTATATTTCTCATCTTCAGGGTATAGTCTTGCAATACTAATATTTTCTCCAGAGAAGGCTTTAATACACTCAATATCTTCCCAAAAAGTAAGCAAAGTAATTTCCGTACTATTGCCCAAATCTCGCTTTAAAATTTGTGCACCTACAAAACCCTTTGTGTCTGAAGTATCTTTGATTCCAGTTTCGTAAAGGTACCCTATGAATCCGTCCTCATGCTCTTTAGGACAAGTTGCTTTCCATTCTCTCGCTATCACAAATACTCCATTTTTTGCTGTGGTTATAACGCCTTGCTAAGTTGCAGCTAACAACCACGACACTCAAGCAAAGCCACCTTAATCACTGAACTCAACCAAACCAAAATCGCCAACTGTTAGCTGTCTGCTTGAGCAATTTGTTAGGTTACTTCTTTCTAAACATCTTATGAGTTAAAACTGCAAGGATTGCAATAATCAACAGAATATAAAAGCTATATGCTTGAAAGGTGTTAAAAAATAGCCAAGCTAAAGAAGCCACCAAAAAACCCACAAGCAGTAAGACTATTTTGTTCTTCACAATCATAATCCTTTGTCTGCTAACGCTTTAGTCCAATAGCTCGTATGTGTTTTAACTTTAGGCGCTAATATCTCAGGATTTGCAGCATAAAACTGGTGACTATTTGGATACTTTAGTCCGTGCTTATTTTGAAACGAAAAAAAGTCAATTAGACTTAAACCACACCCTAAAGTTTTTGTACTTGCGACAGCAATACTACCAACAACGGCACCGACATAAAAAGACGCAAGCAAAGCACCTGCAACTTTCAGTTTTTCTAATCCCGTTGTCGCTTTAATCAACTCAGTAACTGTTGCCCCTCGCCCCAAGCTTTTTATTGCCGCTATCATTACAGTGGCATTACTGACTGCCGCCGTCGCAGAATCGAATAATGTGGAAGGAACAGGTAGCCCTAATGCTTTCATGTTCGCATTAAAGTGCTTCGAAAACTCAACCGTACTGATGTTACACGCTACCATAAACTACCTCACTGTATATCCACAAAAAAGAGGTAATTATAAAACCCATTGCCTTCCAGTCTTTAGCCATTGCACTCTCGCTAGAAACACTTCACCATATGCCATATATCAATTACATTATTTGCACAGGTGGTGAATGGTAACCTAACGCCTTGTTAAGTAGCAGCTAACTGCCACTGCACCCAAACAAAGCCACCGTAATCACTAAACTCAACCAAACCAAAATCGCCAAACGTTAGCTGTCTGCTTGAACAATTTGTTAGGTGCAACACACCGCGCTATGTGAAGACTGCTTCTATCTTTTTGCCATCAAGGTCACGGACATAAGCCGCATAATATGACGCACCGTATTCAGGCCTCAACGCAGGTTTACCCTCACAGCTCGCACCTTGCTGCAAGGCGACTTGATAAAATGTGTCTACTGCGTCTTGGCTCGGAGCATTGAATGCTACGTGAGTACCATTTCCACTGCTTCCATTTCCTTCTAATGGGAGTCCAACCCAAAATTCAAACTGTTCGCCATAAGACACAGCTACTTGATCGATTGTGTGACTACGGCTGATACCTAATGTCGATAGCACTGCATCATAAAAAGCTGATGCATTCTCAACATCATTAGTTCCAAGTGAAATATGATTGAAGATCACTGAATGTATTCTCCGAACTTGAATGGCACCTAACGCCTTGCTAAGTTGCAGCTAACTACCACGACACTCAAACAAAGCCACGTAATCACTAAACTCAACCAAGCCAAAATCGCCAAGCGTTAGCTGTCGACTTGAGCAATTTGTTATACCATCATGCGCACGAAACCCAATATCTCGCTATTGGATTGGGAAAGACTTTTCCTTGCACAACTTTATCAAAGTTACCGCCATTGCTTTCAATGACCTTGCGCGATGCGATGTTGTCTTCATCAGCCGTGATCAAAGCGGTAGTAATCCCTAACTCTAATGCTTTTGGCAGAACAAGTTTAAGCATTGACTTGCCAAAACCTTTAGAACGAAAACTTGGTGCAATATCGTAACCAATATGACCACCCTCAAAGCTGAGGAACTCGTTGTCTATCGTGTGTCTAACCCTAATAGCACCAATAACTTCACCAGCATTGGACGTTAACCAAAAATGACTACAAGGAACATAACCTTCACGTAGGTTTATACCCTTTTCTTCGTTTGTCAGACTTTCTATGTAGTTATCAAAGTCAGAATATCCCTGCTCGTAATAATCCGCATTTTCAGGATCATTAACTGCGAAATCATAATAAAACTCTGCAAATGCTTCTTTATAATTTGCTGATGGTGATATTAAATACATTAACTCTCCTGATGGTATAACGCTAAGCTAAGCGGTGAGCGAACGTGTGCCATGTTTGAGCGAAGCGAGTTCGGCACGCGTTTGCGAATCCGTCTTAAGCGCCTTGTTATGTGATTTCATTTTGTATACCACCACTCATCGTTTTTGAGCCAAAGTCAGCGCTTGGGACAAACTCTTTGTAGTCCCCCAACACCTTCTTGATTCTAGACTTTTCATGGTTTGTATTTTTCTTGGAATACAACCAAAACTGATATGACTTTGCGTAAGCAGAGAATCGAGGCAATAAGGAATATACAATGAAAAATACTTTGCGCTTACTTGCATGCTTTATAGAAGTGAGTCGATCATAGTACTCATGAAGGATATCCACCTTTTCACCCTCACTTAGTTTAAAAAACGCATGCATATTTTTGAGTTTGTTTTTTACAAATTCATTAAGCTCTTGTCGTTCCAAATCGCTAGATTCGAGATACAGAAGCATTTCATAACTACTTGATAAGTAGATATCGTCATAGCCTAACAACAACATGTAGTCTTTAGGTAAATGGTTAGCTTCTGGGGAAGGTGCTTTCAATATATCAAACTCGTCAGCTAAGAACATTTTTGTGAGTAGTTCATTGTCCCCTTCCAAAATTCTCTCAATAGCCTTGATATGTGGAACTACTGTTGCCTTCATTATGCTTAATTCAGAGAACAAAATGTTGTGACACTGATGAAATACATATGAAGTCGCATATACTTTCTGCTTACTTTCTCGCACTCTACGAGTGTTGAACTGGATAAACAACACCGTCAAAGATGCACCTAACGTAGCTAAGAATGGAAGAAACAATTTCTCACTAAGCATTACAACCTCGCTCACTACTGCTAAAAATCACATAACGCCTTGCTAAGTTGCAGCTAACGACCACCACACTCAAGCAAAGCCACCTTAATCACTGAACTCAACCAAACCAAAATCGCCGAGCGTTAGCTGTCGACTTGAGCAATTTGTTAGGCATTCAGTTCACGGATTATCAAACTACCTAGCTGCCGTGTGTTGTAAGGGTTACCGTTGCTATTTAGTATTGATACGCCCAACTCTTTGGCTACTAGCCTCAAATGTGGTTTAGCTGGCAATAGAGGCGCACCATTCTTAATGACTTCTATTGAACCATTTTCTCGTTCGACAATGGTTAATTCTCCCCAGACACCCTCTTTAACTTTGGGTATATCGCGATTGAGACAGCTAGGTTTCGTCAGTTTGCTCAAAGCAAGTGTATATTTTGAGCCTGAACCCGAAGTGCACATTAGAGATTTTGCTTGTTCAACTGTTCCGTCGAACAAGGTTTCAATTTGCATTTCTTCAATGTTAATCCGCAATACAATAACTCGGTCAACACAGTTAAGTGTGTTTGGATTAAAAGAAATATGACCGTTATTAACTAAACGTCCGGTGGTTTTAACTGAGACTCGTTCACCTTCCCCGCTTACAACATCATAGCCAGATTGATTTACTTCAGTTGCCATTTGCCCATTAGTAATCAATGCAGAATAAAGCTCACCAATTCTTCCGGTCAAGTGCCTCAGCTCAGTAATAGGAACACCCCAACTCAACTCTCGTTCAAACCAAGACATAGACTCACCCAAAGACTGAATTACCTGTATTTGTGTTAGAGCCACTTAGTTACCTCCTGATGCCTAACGCCTTGTTAAGTAGCAGCTAACTGCCACTGCACCCAAGCAAAGCCACCGTAGTCACTAAACTCAATTCAAACCAAAACCGGCAACTGTTAGCTGTCTGCTTGAACAATTTGTTATGCGCGTGGTTAGTCGAGCACTGGTCTGAAAAAGCTACGTTCATAGCTAATGATACAATTTGTATCTTCAGCAAATTGAAAAGCAGCAATACACTCTTTGTCTTTAAAAGAATCAGTACGATATGTTTCGTAAGCTGCGAGACTTGGGAATGAAAACAAAGCTAAGGCCACATTATTAGCACCTTCAGAAGGTAAGAAATAGCCGTGATGTTGCCCACCAAACTTCCCTACGAGTGGGATCCACATTTTCGCGTATTCTTCAAATTCACTAACCTTTGATGGATCAATGATATATCTCAGGTAACAAGTAACCACTTATTGAACTCCTTTCATCGTTTTTCCTATTAGCGCATAACGCCTTGCTAAGTTGCAGCTAACTGCCACAACACTCAAGCAAAGCCACGTAATCACTGAATTCAAACAAACCAAAATCGCCGAGCGTTAGCTGTCTGCTTGAGCAATTTGTTAGCTTTTTTCGTGCGATGCAGCCGACGTTTGGTACCAAGGTTTTAAAGAAACGCTCCAAAACTGACGCCGCCGACGTAACCAATGCAGAAGCATTGAATTCTCCACCAACTTGCTGCCAAAGATGGCGATACTTAAAGGCGACTCACGGCTCTTGCGCTGAAGCTGACTGCCAAGTGCACCTTACTCTAAGTTGATTGACGCCCTTCCCAGACAAAAGAAACAACAGGTGCGGGTTTGCGATTTTCCACGGACGAGCAGGTGTAAAGCTAGGACGATGAACCCCTACTCCAATGAACTTAACCGAGAAAGCTAACGCCTTGTTAAGTAGCAGCTAACCACCACTACACCCAAACAAAGCCACCATAATCACTGAACTCAATCCAAACCAAAATCGCCAACTGTTAGCTGTCTGCTTGAATAATTTGTTAGGTGAACATTGTCACCGCATATCCTCACAAAACCTGAAAAGATACCCATCTGGACTACTAACAATAAACTGCACCTGAGTGACGTGCTGCTCATTGACTCGATACGACTTTGTTTCTTTGGGAAGGAATATCGTGTCACTACATGCTGACTGAATCTTCGAGTAGAGTGTTTCGATGCCAGTTACATCCCACTGGAAGTTAATACCTCTACCCAAAGGTGGTTCGAGCTTTCCTGACAACCATTTACGAGAGTTGCCTTGAACACCCTCGAGCATCAAATCTAGACCCTCTCGGGTTAAATACACAAACTGCTCTTCTTCACGCTGGTACTTAATACTAAAGCCCAAAATATCAACAAAGAATGCTAAATTGTCATCAATACTTTGGACATATAACTCTGGGACTATTTTCACCGCAATAACTTCCTTGTTCACCTAACGCCTTGTTAAGTAGCAGCTAACTACCACTGCACCCAAACAAAGCCACCGTAATCACTAAACCCAACCAAACCAAAATCGCCAAACGTTAGCTGTCTGCTTGAACAATTTGTTAGGCTACTTTCACGCACATAACTATACCTGTTGACCAACAAAGCTTTGATACAACAAGATCATCTCGTTGTGATAAGTGAGCTATCAGCGCTCGAACCTTTTCATTGTGCTCTTTTGACCAATCCTCACGAATTTTCATATCGTCTATGATGTAAAAACCACCAACTTTGAGGCAAGCTAGAGTTTCATCTAGGTAGTGGTATTTACCCGGCCAAGTATCCGCAAATATCAAATCGACCGACGATGGAGAGATTTGATCGATAACATCTTCACCATTGGACAAAACGATATCTATTCGCGGATCTTCTCCTAGATAACTTCGAGCTATCTCAATATTTTCAACCGAATTATCTACCGTTGTTAATTTCGAGTCTTCAGACATTCCATGCAATATCCATGAAGTACAAAGACCTGTGCCAGTCCCTAGCTCCAAGAAATACCCTGATTGCTTACTCGCAGCCAAAACAGCTAAAAATGAACCTATCGGAAGCTCTGATAATTGAGGAAACCCAATTGCGTATGTGGCTTTCAATATTGCTTCATATTGTGTGGGATAAACTTCCACTGTCTCGTTCATATACTTTTCCTTGTAGCCTAACGCCTTGTTAAGTAGCAGCTAACTACCACTACACTCAAACAAAGCCACCTTAATCACTAAACTCAACCAAACCAAAATCGCCGACGGTTAGCTGTCTGCTTGAACAAATTGTTAGCAATTGAACTCTACCGGTTGAGATAGTCTCTTAATCGCTTCTGGTTAGAGGGCACCGCATCTAGGATCGATAAATAGGTTTCCACATCCATAAGTTGCCAATACTGCCCCTCATCACCAAACTTGATGTCATCCAGCTCATCTTGCGAGATTGTCACTGCGAGAAGAAACGCCCAACCAGAGCCCGTATGACTGAGAACTTTTTGCTTATAGTGGATTCGGGACTGGCACAGTTGGATTCCAAACTCCTCTTTGAACTCTCGGAGAGCACACTCCTCCGGTGTTTCATTACCTTCACGGCCACCACCGGGAAAGTCCCAACAATTTGGGAAGGAGATCGTTGAGATATCATCTCTTTTGTAGGTAATAATTTGGTCGTTACAATGAACGACTAATTTGCATCCTTTGAAATGCTGCATCTTGCCGTCCTTTAATATTGCTAACGCCTTGCTAAGTTGCAGCTAACTACCACAACACTCAAGCAAAGCCACCTTAATCACCGAACTCAACCAAACCAAAATCGCCAACTGTTAGCTGTCTGCTTGAGCAATTTGTTATGTGCTAGCACCGATACTTGATATTCTTCTCGTCACACCAGTCTTGCAGAGCCTGGTGCAATGCTAGATTTTGGTATTCATACCACTGTTCTAGCGCACCAATTTGTTCAATGTGTATTCGAAACTTTGAGAACGCCCCTTTGCGGCTAAAGTACTGAAAAACTTCATCGTACTCTTCTGGGTACTTAGTCGAAATGAAATCAAGTGCTGTAGTGCGTCCTAACCCAAGATCTTGTTTACTCGGCAAACTGCGATACTGTTCGTTTGTGTATAGATCCGTTGGTGCTTCTTCCTCGACGCCATCACCTACATAATAGATTTTTCCCGAGACAGTATCCAAGTATGCCTCTGCCCCAAAACTAGGGTCGCCAGAGACAAACTCTACCGCCAACTCTAATTCGTCAAAGTTGATATCCATTTGTTCCCCTCATTCACCAAGGCACATAACGCCGCGTTAAGTGGTGAACAACGCAAACCACTATACCTAACCCTTTGTACCTTAAACACTAAATTCAATTTAAACTGAGATCGCCAAGCGTTGTGAATCCGCCTTAAACGCCTTGTTAGGCGAAGTTTCCCACCGGGGTTTAAGGTTGTTTGAAAGCAGATTACCCGAAACCGAATAAGCAACCAAACACCCGCTAACTTTTTGTGATTCAAGAACCACAAATATCACTATGTTTCAGCCAAGGTTTCAACAACCACGAAATGCAGACTTTCAGCGTTCAAGTTGCTTTTGAGGAAGCGAAACATAAAGCTGCAAACTTAAAGCGAGAACGAAAGCCTCAATTGACTTGCCCTTGCCACACTTTGAGCCATCGAAACTTGCCACCAACCAACGCTGAAAACCAATGAGGCAACCCATGAGCATTGACATGTTTTACGGTTAGAGAGGTTCAAGGATTTGAGCCGACAATGGTGAATTGCCGACTTAGAAAAACGAATGCTCAAAGAGAACTAAGAAAATGAGAACAGAGAACTTTCCTGCCCGTCGCCTAACGCCTTGTTAAGTAGCAGCTAACTACCACTGTGCCCAAACATAGCCACCGTAATCACTAAACTCAACCAAACCAAAATCGCCAAACGTTAGTTGTCTGCTTGAACAATTTGTTATATGCCTTTTTATCACATATACTTTATGCGTACTACAGATGCGCAGAGGAGAAGACCATGCCGCACACCTACAGCACAAACGCACCAAAGAAAGCGACAAACCTTAGCTTAAACAGCGAGTTGCTAAGTGAAGCTAAACGTCTAAACATAAATCTTTCCGCGACGATGGAAAAAGCCCTAGAAAAAGAAGTTCGACAGCAACTGAAAGCTGAGTGGCTTGAACAAAATGCCGAAGCCATTGAAGCATGCAACGAGCTAACTGAAAAGCATGGACTTTTTTCTGATTCATACCGAGTATTCTAATGTCACAATTTACGCTTTATAAAAACAACGATAAAAGCAATGCAACCGCTTACCCTTACTTTGTTGATGTCCAAAGCGAGTTGCTGGATACACTTAATACTCGCTTGGTTATTCCATTAACTCCACTAGAGTTAATTGAAAAAAAGACACCAACCCACTTATGCCCGACCATCCACATTGAAGAAGGAGACTTTGCGATTCTTACCCATCAGATGGCAAGCGTACCCATTAAAATCCTAACAGATCCAGTTAATGAGCTGAGTACGTTTAGGAATGAAATTGTCGCTGCAATAGACTTTTTAGTGACTGGCATATAACGCCTTGCTAAGTTGCAGCTAACTACCACTATACTCAAGCAAAGCCACGTAATCACTGAACTCCACCAAACCAAAATCGCCAAGCGTTAGCTGTCGACTTGAGCAATTTGTTAGCTTATTTCGCTAGCCATACCTACTAAAACTACATACCCATTATTTAGTGCATGAATAAAACAAGCCACTTGCACTCCCGCTTTCGTTGAGGTCAATTTCCATATTTGAAATGCTATCCCAAAAATAACAAACGGAACGAATGTGATTACACCCCAAAGAGGAAATACCATTGAGTGCAGCAAAGAGAAAACTAATGCGCATAAACAGGCAGAAAGTATCACATGCTCTGTAAATTTATTGATGAATACTAATATTGCTGCCAATAACAATGTTTCTATCACTGGACTAAAAATCACAGCTCCCAAAATATCAGCAACAGTCAATGCATACATCGGTGCATCAGATGGAAGGCCAAAAACTAGATCAATTATCACGGCCAACAGTCCTGCAACACCAAAAGAGATAACAGATGCTTTCAGACTGTACACTATTTTTGAGCCATTACCGTTTAGTAAAAACACACCGATAGTCCTTATAAGCTAACGCCTTGTTAAGTAGCAGCTAACTGCCACTGCACTCAAACAAAGCCACCGTAATCACTAAACCCAACCAAACCAAAATCGCCAAACGTTAGCTGTCTGCTTGAACAATTTGTTAGAAGTTCCCATTTCTCAGATCTAATTTTGAGTTTGCAAAGACAAACATGACGCCACCTGCAACAATTGCTATGTCCGCTACATTAAAAACACCCGTCCTCAATGAGCCCACACCAAAGTTTAAAAAATCAATCACCGCTCCATTGTTTACTATTCGGTCATATAAATTGCTTGCGCCACCCGATAAAAACAACGTCAATGCAACAACTTGAGCCGTATTGAGGCTTTTGGAGCAAGCTACATATATTAGCAATGCTGATAGGAAAATAGCTATAGCAACGACGAAAATATAAAAACGGTACTCACTAGAGAGTGAACTACCTAAACTCAAGAACGCTCCCGTATTCTCAAAATACCCAACTCGAAAGATGTCATTGAGATAACTGTCCATGTAGAATTTGGGCAAGTAGTTTGAAGCTAATGCTTTAGTTGCTTGATCACAACCTACACAAAAAGTTGAGATGGCAACTATTAACATTAATTTGATATAGAACTTCATAATGCGCACTTACTCCCTGTAACTTCTAACGCCTTGTTAAGTAGCAGCTAACTGCCACTACACCTAAACAAAGCCACCGTAATCACTAAACTCAACCAAACCAAAATCGCCAAACGTTAGCTGTCTGCTTGAACAATTTGTTATGAGGCGGGCTTCCACTCCATCGATACAAAATTATCGTCTGCTTCTATAGTCTCGTATCCGATGCTCTCGTAAAATGCGATCGCTTTATTATTGCGAGTGAAGCTTGATAAGGTTACTCGATCTTTCTTATTAGCAATCGCCTTATCGTGAACCATAGACATTACACAGGTTCCAATTTTCTTACCCTGTTGCGATGGAGCAACGACTAGAAAGTGGATATGAAATGCATTCTCATATGGCTTAAAGCAAAGCAAACCTACTCGTTGCTTCTCTATGTAGATCCAATGAAACCAATTACTCTGATATTCTGTTTTAAGTCTATTTCGCTGGAAATCGTCGTCCCAGCCAAAAACTGCGTCTACATGATGAAATAGCCCAGATTTTATAACGGCAAGAACCTCTTCAAACTCATCTTGTAATACCGATTCTATTTCTATATTCATTAGCCTCATAACGCCTTGTTAAGTAGCAGCTAACTGCCACTACACTCAAACAAAGCCACCAGAATCACTAAACCCAAATCAAACCAAAATCGCCGACTGTTAGCTGGCTGCTTGAACAATTTGTTATGCGACTGGTGGTGATAGCTTTGAATTTGACATTCTTACGATCTGACGGACGGGTTGCAAATGAATTTCAGCAATAATTGCGGATACAAAACCCATTATCACCACAGGAATGCCAACAGAAAAACTAAACCACATCGCACCACTTAACTCGGGCTGTCCCCACTGACTAAAAATCGATGATAGAATTGAAGAAAGTACCAACGTCAAAGCGATAAGCTGAGTCCAAGTATGAGTCGACACTACAAAAGTATTTGAATAGGCACTTTTACGAATAATCGCCTTACCCGTTAATGCCCCCATTTTCACTCGAATACTTGAATTGCTGCCAGATACTTCATAACCCTGAGCAACTAACTCATCAACTATTTCTTCCACTCGAAACTCCTTTTTCTGGGTCGCATAACGCCTTGTTAAGTAGCAGCTAACTGCCACTGAACTCAAGCAAAGCCACCGTAATCACTAAACCCAACCAAACCAAAATCGCCAAACGTTAGCTGTCTGCTTGAACAATTTGTTATGTTTTCAGTTGAACTTTACAGCATCGCCAACACACTTGACTGATGCCCAGCAATTGTTAATCCAGTCCGTATCAGAGTTTGTTTGACAAAATGTATATATAACAGCATCAGCCCCAACTAAGGCTGCTTCTATTTTTAAGCCTTCTACAGCCTCATGATCTGAAATGTCCTGTTCTTGGTATTTATTTCTATTACACGATAGCCCTGTAACCGTTTTAATTGTTTCAAACTTTTGTTTAGGAGCGCCTTCATATACTTTCATTGAAGCAGCTTTAGCCCTTTGCTCACCAGTCAAATTTTCTACTCTTACATTAGATGCACAACCGACTAGCGATAAAGACAAATAGAAAAAGGCCACACGACCATATTTTGAATCCAACATTGATACATTATCTCCTTTGAAACATAACGCCTTGTTAAGTAGCAGCTAACTACCACTGCACCCAAACAAAGCCACCGTAATCACTAAACCCAACCAAACCAAAATCGCCAAACGTTAGCTGTCTGCTTGAACAATTTGTTAGGCTACTTTCACGCACATAACTATACCTGTTGACCAACAAAGCTTTGATACAACAAGATCATCTCGTTGTGATAAGTGAGCTATCAGCGCTCGAACCTTTTCATTGTGCTCTTTTGACCAATCCTCACGAATTTTCATATCGTCTATGATGTAAAAACCACCAACTTTGAGGCAAGCTAGAGTTTCATCTAGGTAGTGGTATTTACCCGGCCAAGTATCCGCAAATATCAAATCGACCGACGATGGAGAGATTTGATCGATAACATCTTCACCATTGGACAAAACGATATCTATTCGCGGATCTTCTCCTAGATAACTTCGAGCTATCTCAATATTTTCAACCGAATTATCTACCGTTGTTAATTTCGAGTCTTCAGACATTCCATGCAATATCCATGAAGTACAAAGACCTGTGCCAGTCCCTAGCTCCAAGAAATACCCTGATTGCTTACTCGCAGCCAAAACAGCTAAAAATGAACCTATCGGAAGCTCTGATAATTGAGGAAACCCAATTGCGTATGTGGCTTTCAATATTGCTTCATATTGTGTGGGATAAACTTCCACTGTCTCGTTCATATACTTTTCCTTGTAGCCTAACGCCTTGTTAAGGGGTGAGCAACGCAATACTGAAGCTCCCGCACACCACCTTAATCACTAAAACCAACGCATAGTAAAAATGCCACGCGTTGCGAATCCCTCTTGAACAATTTGTTATGCATATCACCTTTCTCGGATTTCAACAGTGTAATCGGGCGCATCTTCCCATTTGATTGTTTTAACGGCTCCAGTGCAGCCACTACGTGTCGTTCTATAACTTGTAATACCGGTAACCTTTTTATTCGTAAACCAAATGATTTTATGATCGTTATATCCAAAACCAGCTCCAGAGACACAGTATTGCCAAGCTTCTTTTTGCTGTTCAAATTGTCGATCATAAGGGAGCCCTAAAACATCGATTACTTTCTCTTTTGAATCTCCGGCATCAATTAGGATCGTTTTATTATCTAGAGTACCGCACCCGCCTAGGGCAGCTGATATCAGGAGAGGCAACAAGAATTTTTTCATTAGTTTCTATCTCATATATCGATGTGTATGCATAACGCCGCATTAAGGTGTGAGCGACGCTTGGCTATACTTGAGCGAAGCGAAACTGCCAAGCGTTGCGAATCACTCTTAAATGCTTTGTTAGCTAGTGCATTTAACTGAATTTAAATGTATCTGGGTCAAACAATGGTAAGTGCATTGTTTCTCCATGCCGCAAGCCTCGACCTAAAACAGAGATACCATTTCCATTTGCCTTATCCCAGCGAACAGCAAAAGGTTTAGAGTTAAGGTGCTGATATACCTTGACCAACTGTGGTGCACCACCAACATGAGGTGAAGCTCCCTCCCTAATCATGTCTCGAAGAACCTCAAAAGGCTCCATATCTAAACCATCACCGTCTTTGATCCCGCGCTCCTCGAATAGTTTGATTAGCCTTTCCTTTGCCATTTTTTCAACGTCTTCATCATCTTTTGGTAAAGAGTCCTTACGCCTCAAAGCTTGTCGTTTTGCCGAGAGTGAAGCCTCTGGATCACCCAATATGACCATTTTCCGATTGGTACCTAGACCTCTCCAAGTTTTAACTTCTCCATGTCTAAATTCACGTTCTCCAGGGTTAAAATAAAACTTCCAGATTATGAAGTCTTTCTTTTTCCATGAATAACCACCAAAAATAATCCGTAATACTGGTTCCTCAAAACTATCTTGACCAAATGAGAAGTCGCTTATGTCAGCCAACATCCCGTTAATAGCTTTCAAAAGAAACGGCTTAACTTCTGTGATATCAATTTGCCTTTCTTTAGAACCTCTATGAAGAGATACAGAATTGATTGCCGCATGTATAAATGGGTAAGCAAATTGAGTATCTCCTGCAAAGGTGATTGCGCAATCTCCTCGAGGTAGAGGGAACACCTTCTGGCAAGAATCCCATGCACAACCAAACCTAAGCCTGCTATCAGAACTAAATACTAATTCTTGATAGTCTCCGACATCCCGAACCCAAGCCATAGATAAAGTCATATTTTACTTTCAACCTCTTAATTTAACCTGCGCTTGCTAACGCCAAGCTAAGTTGCACGAAACCGTGGCATATACTTTGCGAAGCAAAAATGCCACGTGTTTAGTGTCGACTTAAGCGCCTTGTTATAAGCCTGCCAACGATGCACGCAGAGCCTCTAAATTCTGAACACCAATATTACTACTAACCCACCCAAATCCATCATCATCAAACCTTGGGAAAATGTGGAGATGATAATGGTCAAGCTCATTACATTTCCCGTTATTCTGGATAAATGAGATGCCATCAGGCTTATATTTCGTAACCAGCCGTGCGTACAAATCCTTCGCTACTTGCTGAATTTCAGCGTGTACAGATTCTGGTAAATCAACAAATGATTCATAAGGGAAAGTAGGACAAATTAGAAGATGCCCAAAATTGATTGGGTCATGGTCTGCGAAAGCAATAACATTCGGCGACTCGTAAATAATTACAGCCTCTATTTCACGCGATACTATTTGTTCGACTACTGTAGCCATTTTTCACCTTTGCTTATAACGCCTTGCTAAGTTGCAGCTAACGGCCACGATACTCAAGCAAAGCCACCATAATCACTAAACTCAACCAAACCAAAATCGCCGAACGTTAGCTGTCTGCTTGAGCAATTTGTTAGGTGAACATTGTCACCGCATATCCTCACAAAACCTGAAAAGATACCCATCTGGACTACGAACAATGAACTGCACCTGAGTGACGTACTGCTCATTGACTCGATACGACTTTGTTTCTTTGGGAAGGAATATCATGTCACTACATGCTGACTGAACCTTCGAGTAGAGTGTTTCGATGCCAGTTACATCCCATTGGAAGTTAATACCTCTACCAAAAGGTGGTTCGAGCGTTCCCGACAACCATTTACGAGAGTTGCCTTGAACACCCTCGAGCATCAAATCTAGCCCCTCTCGAGTTAAATACACAAACTGCTCTTCTTGACGCTGGTACTTAATACTAAAGCCCAAAATATCAACAAAGAATGCTAAATTGTCATCAATGCTTTGGACATATAACTCTGGGACTATTTTCACCGCAATAACTTCCCTGTTCACCTAACGCCTTGCTAAGTTGCAGCCAACAGCCACGAAGCTCAAGCAAAGCCGCGTAATCACTATACTCAACCAAACCAAAATCGCCGACTGTTAGCTGTCGACTTGAGTAATTTGTTATAGCCACATATTCTCTCGGACTTCATAGTGCTTTACATGTCGCTCTGGGTTTAGTTTATATTTCTCATCTTCAGGGTATAGTCTTGCAATACTAATATTTTCTCCAGAGAAGGCTTTAATACACTCAATATCTTCCCAAAAAGTAAGCAAAGTAATTTCCGTACTATTGCCCAAATCTCGCTTTAAAATTTGTGCACCTACAAAACCCTTTGTGTCTGAAGTATCTTTGATTCCAGTTTCGTAAAGGTACCCTATGAATCCGTCCTCATGCTCTTTAGGACAAGTTGCTTTCCATTCTCTCGCTATCACAAATACTCCATTTTTTGCTGTGGTTATAACGCCTTGCTAAGTTGCAGCTAACGGCCACGAAACTCAAACAAAGCCAACATAATCACTGAACTCAACCAAACCAAAATCGCCAAACGTTAGCTGTCGACTTGAGCAATTTGTTATACCATCATGCGCACGAAACCCAATATCTCGCTATTGGATTGGGAAAGACTTTTCCTTGCACAACTTTATCAAAGTTACCGCCATTGCTTTCAATGACCTTGCGCGATGCGATGTTGTCTTCATCAGCCGTGATCAAAGCGGTAGTAATCCCTAACTCTAATGCTTTTGGCAGAACAAGTTTAAGCATTGACTTGCCAAAACCTTTAGAACGAAAACTTGGTGCAATATCGTAACCAATATGACCACCCTCAAAGCTGAGGAACTCGTTGTCTATCGTGTGTCTAACCCTAATAGCACCAATAACTTCACCAGCATTGGACGTTAACCAAAAATGACTACAAGGAACATAACCTTCACGTAGGTTTATACCCTTTTCTTCGTTTGTCAGACTTTCTATGTAGTTATCAAAGTCAGAATATCCCTGCTCGTAATAATCCGCATTTTCAGGATCATTAACTGCGAAATCATAATAAAACTCTGCAAATGCTTCTTTATAATTTGCTGATGGTGATATTAAATACATTAACTCTCCTGATGGTATAACGCCAAGCTAAGCTGTGAGTGAACGTGTGCCATAATGAAGCGAAGCGGAATCGGCACGCGTTTACGAATCAGACTTAAGCGCCTTGTTAGGTGTTTTTTCATACGCCCCCAATATTGACACAAGAGCCATCCCTACTCACATCTTCAACACAATCCAGAAAGAATCTGGCTACATCTGTTCGTGGTATAGGTTTAGCGAAATGTGCTGTGTGTCCTGGTAGTAACTTGTACTGCCCGTTGGCAGGCTTATCAGTTAATGCGTAAGGTCTGACAACAATAAATGGTAATCTCGTTTCACTACGAACGCGTGCCTCTGCATTTTCATAATCCTTAAACCCTGCTCGCCCACCAATAAGTGTTAATGATATTTTGATCAGCCAAGAAGACCCTCCTACTCCAACACTAGAAATCATCAAGCACCGTGGTGGACTGGATTGCTCTGCCGCAGCTTTCATTATATTTTCTGTGGCATTAGACATAATCTGCACATTCCGACTAGGATTACCTAGAACACTGACTACAACATCAGCCCCAGTGACAACTGCAGTGACATCTTCGGCATTGGTAGCATCCCCTTCAATAACTTCAACGCGATTATCATTATTAAGCTCAAAACTGCTACGTTTTCTAACCAACACACGAAGGGAGTAACCAGAATCGAGTGCCATTTTGACAAACTCACGTCCAACCTTTCCAGTGCAGCCAAATACAGCAATACATTTATTCTTAGTCATATATAACCTCTTTTTTGATGTTTGAGATTCATGTCAATACCTATGGGTGCACGTGTTGACACCTAACGCCTTGTTAAGTAGCAGCTAACTACCACCAAACTCAAACAAGACCACCGTAATCACTCAACTCAACCAAACCAAAATCGCCAAACGTTAGCTGTCTGCTTGAACAATTTGTTAGAGCCCCGTGCCCGACGTTGCTCTACTTTCCTACCCCATGTATACATGCAACATTCACCGCATATTGGTCAGGCCTAGAGCGTCTTTGATGGTGAGTGTAAATGCCACAGGTCTTACAAAAGTAGTGTTTTGCCGTCATCGTGTGAAATTGATAAAGAGTTAAATTGCTCAAACCAGATTTAACTTGGAGAAGTGCTAACGGAACGGGCGTCATTTTTGAGTTTCGAATAGTGCAAATAGAACAGGAACACTCGTATTGTTCCAGCTCCCCAGATTTACTTTGAAATTCAATTTGTACTGCACCACAGTGACAAGAGGCTTTAAAAGAGTGTTCGTTACTCACAACTGTACCATATCCTTATGATTAGCCTCAGAGGGGCTATAACGCCTTGTTAAGTAGCAGCTAACTGCCACCACACCCAAACAAAGCCACCGTAATCACTAAACTCAATTCAAATCTAAATCGCCAAACGTTAGCTGTCTGCTTGAACAATTTGTTATAACCCTGATACCACCGCATCTACCTCTGTCTCTACCAGCCATTCTGGCTCAATAAAGCCTTTTACCTCAACAAATGTGCAAGCGGGACGTTGAGTAGAGAATAATTCTCCATAAGCTTTAGCTGCTTGCTCCCACTCTTTAATATTTGTGAGCATTATCCTAGTGCGAATAACATCTTCAACGCTACCACCTGCTTCTTCAATCGCTTTTATTGAAAGCGTCAAACAGTATTTAGTTTGATCATATACACTTCCAATAAACATAGTGCGACCATTATCGATTGGTGCTGTGCCGGAGACGGCTATATGGTTTCCTATACGACTCGCACGAAAAAACCCAATAGGCTCTTCCAAATGAGAGCCAGAACTTACTAATTTTCGCATGTTCTTCCCTAAGGGTTATAACGCCTTGCTGAGTTGCAGCTAACGAACACAACACTCAAACAAAGCCACCTTAATCACTGAACTCAACCAAACCAAAATCGCCAAACGTTAGCTGTCTGCTTGAGCAACTTGTTAGTTTTTTTCGTGCGAAGAAGCCGACGTTTGGCACCAAGATCTTAAAGAAACGCTCCAAAGCCTACACTGCCGATGAACCCAATGCACAAGCATTGAACTTTCCACCAACTCGCTGCCTAAGATGGCGAGACTTAAAGGCAACTCACGGCTCTTGCGCTGAAGCTGACAACCAAATGCACCATACGCGAAGTTGAGCGACGCTCTATCCAAGCAAAAGAAACAGCACGCGCGGTTTTGAAGATTGGCACTGACGAGCAGGTGTAAAGCTAGAACGATGAACACCTATTCCAATGAACTCAACCGAGAAAACTAACGCCTTGTTGAGTAGCAGCTAACTGCCACCGAACCCCAACAAAGCCACCGTAATCACTAAATTCAACCAAACCAAAATCGCCAAACGTTAGCTGTCTGCTTGAACAATTTGTTAGCTATTTTTTTGCGTACTTTTTAGCAAACTCTCTTAATACCTGACTATTATTCGCAGATTCTACGACTCCACACGCCGTACCATCAAACGATACATCTGGGTTCGAATACACTGGTATTACATTTTGCTCATAAGACATCACTGTTCCACGCTGTGAACAAACAAAACCAAGTGAATAACTCTTTTTGGGTGGATAGTAACTTCTAAAGTACTCTTCCAAGTCAAATTTTTCATCAGCAGCTTTTAAAGTTCTCATATCATGAGAGGCACCACTCAAATGCCCAATTTCATGCTCCATAACATGATCTGGACAATTCAATGCAATTGTATACGTAAATGATGAATTAGAACTGTACCCACACCAATTTGACTCATGGCTGTCCAGCCAATTAGAAAACACAATTGCAGTAAATATTGGCTCACCTCGCTCATTTACTTCGGGCAGCTCTCGTCTTAATTTTAACTCCAACAATGCTTCTGCTGCATTTACATCCTGAAACCAAGTAGAGTCCATAGCTGTAACATATTCTATGTGTGTTACTTCTCTTACTATAGGAATACAAGAATTTTCCAAGGTTAAATTGGAGTAAGCAACCCATGAGTTAATTTTTGCGCCAACAAATTCCCTAGAATATTCGTCAAGAACTTGTTCATTTACGTAGAAATGCAACTCTGTCTTCAATGGATTTTTTGCTTCACATTCTGGCAACGAAAGCTGACCGGCTTTAGTCGCAAACGTTATTATGGCTAACATTATCAAACAGCTGAGAATTTTCATTATACCCCTTTGATAGCTAACGCCTTGTTAAGTAGCAGCTAACTGCCACGGCACTCAAACAAAACCACCGTAATCACTAAACTTAATTCAAAACAAAATCGGCAAGCGTTAGCTGTCTGCTTGAACAATTTGTTAGCTGCTATAGGCCAAACTCTGCGTTGTGGATTTTGAAGATATTGACCATAGGTTCTTCCCAACCCAAGCATGTCTTGAGTTGTTCCACAATTGGTTTGACCACATCTCGACTTACGTTAATCTCGACTTTTATGAGGGAGTAATTTTCTACAGTTCCTTTGACTCCAAATATCGGATTTGAACCAGCCAAGGCACGATGAGAACCAGTAACAGAGCCAATAGCCCAACAGTGATCATAATTACCTATTTTGTCTGCACCACTCTCATGTAGGGTACTCAAAACCATATCTTGCTGTTCTGGTTTACAAAAGATTTCTAACTTATACATTCTCAGACTGACTCATATTTCGTAATGCAGCTAACGCCTTGTTAAGTAGCAGCTAACTACCATTGCACTCAAACAAAGCCACCGTAATCACTAAACTCAACCAAACCAAAATCGCCGACTGTTAGCTGTCTGCTTGAACAATTTGTTATGTTTGCTTTTCCAACGTGCTCAGCTCCAATCGATCACCCACTACTTCAATATTGGCTAAGGTAAATCCGTGGGATTGATACAGTGACATTGCGGGTGAATTAGACGTAGCCGTGGTCACGGATAAGACCTGTTCTCGAGGTAAAACTGCATCTATTAACTTACTAGCGATCCCTTTTCGGAACATAGATGGGTCGACAACGAGTCTGTTTATGTGCAAACGGTTGGAGCCTAATACCTCGACTTCTATAACACCAAGTAAAACCCTTTCAACCATAAAACCCAGAAATCGGCTTTTAGAACCGACTATACTTTCCGCTCTCTCATTCATCGGAGGGAAGGAAGCTAAACCTAATAGCTTTGCTTCAACTCGGTATGCATTTAGTGAAACACTAAGTATCTTATTTGCAACATCGACATCTCGATTATTAAGTTCGACAATCATCGCCAAATATCCTTTCGGGCATCGCAAACATAACGCCCGCTTAAGTGGTGAGTAACGCTACACCGAACCTGATTTGTGCGCCGTAATCACCTAAACCTGAGTCAGCACAAAAGTCGGCGAGCGTTACGAATCCACTTGAAGCGTTTGTTATGGTTGCTAGTTTGCGTTGTCAGCTGTCTTTAACACGGATAGCATTGTTTTCATTGACTCATTGAGCTCTAAATCAAAATCATACTCATCCATCGTTTTTAACTGAGATACTGTCTTCAATAATGCTGAGTTATTTTCATATTTCTCAGGTTCACTTTCATAAAGGTTTAAAAGCTCTTCTTTTAGAAAATCAAACTCTGCAATTTTGGCCTTGCGTTCAGATTTAGTTTCAGACTCCTTTTTTTCCTGCAAAGTTCCTATAATAGCTAAGCCAAACCCAATTATATTAACAACTATTAATTGAAGACCTAGCTGTTGAAAATTGATGGCATCAATAACCCTCATAGTCCCAAAAATTGTTTCATACGTCTGAAATATGTATGCGTACCCACTGTAACTTCCATTCAAAAATGGAGGATAGGCAATACACAAAATCGAACCCACTACTGAAATGAAGTATCCCTTACTTTTCATCACACTTCCTATTTTAACGTTGAAGAAATTTTAACTCTTAAATCCTGCGGATATTGACTTTAGAGAAACATATCACTGAAATTTAAACATGAAATAATGCCAAGAAAGAGATTCATATCACTCTCATATAAGCCAAAAACATAACCGTTTATTTTTTATAACCCTAACGGCTGATTTTTCACCCTGCACCATAACGCCTTGTTAAGTTGCAGCTAACTACCACTAGACTCAAACAAGACCACCGAAATCACTAAACTCAATTCAAACCAAAGTCGCCAACTGTTAGCTGTCTGCTTAAACAATTTGTTATGCGACTGGTGGTGATAGCTTTGAATTTGCCATTCTTACGATCTGACGGACGGGTTGCAAATGAATTTCAGCAATAATTGCGGATACAAAACCCATTATCACCACAGGAATGCCAACAGAAAAACTAAACCACATCGCACCACTTAACTCGGGCTGTCCCCACTGACTAAAAATCGATGATAGAATTGAAGAAAGTACCAACGTCAAAGCGATAAGCTGAGTCCAAGTATGAGTCGACACTACAAAAGTATTTGAATAGGCACTTTTACGAATAATCGCCTTACCCGTTAATGCCCCCATTTTCACTCGAATACTTGAATTGCTGCCAGATACTTCATACCCCTGAGCAACTAACTCATCAACTATTTCTTCCACTCGAAACTCCTTTTTCTGGGTCGCATAACGCCTTGTTAAGTAGCAGCTAACTGCCACTACACTCAAACAAATCCACCGTAATCACTGAATTCAACCAAACCAAAATCGCCGACGGTTAGCTGTCTGCTTGAACAATTTGTTATGCAAATACACGATGCGAACTAACAACTTCATTGAAGAGAGACGTCACTTTTTCAATCGCTAGATCCATATTGCTTTCAAAATCATTCGGAACGTTCTCAGCTAGATCTGACACGGATCTTAAGCTCATAAACGGACACTTTAGCAAGCAACAAACTTGAGCTATCGCGGCACTCTCCATGTCAACAGAAATTCCAGATGTAATCGATGCAATGGTTAGTTTACTTGTGCGATTTTTTACAAAACTATCTCCACTACACATAATGCCAAAGTTCGTTGCTGGATGCTCTTGAATCTTACAAAACAGAGAAGGCTTAATGGTCTCTGTTATATGGGAATCAATAGAAGGCACCCATGCATGGTGCCTGTTTGGAGCATCAATATTAAAGTCATGTTGAACAAACCGAGTAGAATAAACGACATCCCCTACTTTCAAGCCATCATTAATTGCTCCACAAATGCCGACATTAATTATTTCGTCAACGCCCTCTTTTTGAATTAGGGCTTGGCTAGCCATCGATGCAACCACTTTACCGAGGCCACAAATCACCAAGGATATATCGATGCCCCCCACTTTTCCGCTAAAGACTGGAAAAGGGAATACGTCAGTTCGCTTTAGTCCATACTGTGTAATTAGTGGTTGAGCCTCTCGTCTGATAGCGCAAATGATTCCCATATGATTCATGATGTACTCCGATTGCATAACGCCTTGTTAAGTAGCAGCTAACTGCCGCCGTACTCAAACAAAGCCACCATAATCACTGAACTCCACCAAACCGAAATTGCCAAGCGTTAGCTGTCTGCTTGAACAATTTGTTATGCGATTTTACCCTACGTGTTCCACGATCCTATTAGCCACTTCAGATGCCGACAAATTTGAGTTGTCTATTGATATGGTGTTTCTATGCTTGATACCAATGAACTTCATGTCGCCTAATATTTGATTTATTACATCTAGACATGAGACTTTATGGGAATTGAGCCTTTCTTTTGACACAGCTCGTTGGCGAATAACTTCATGGTTTGGATTTAAGTGAATGGGATAGACTTCAACACCATTTTTATCGAAAAAATCTAAATATTTATTGATTTCCGTTGAGTCACTTTCAGAACAGGTCATGTAGGTCATTACGAGGTGAGTTACACCTATCTCCTTCGCTTTAGAGATTGTTGTTCGTCGGATTTGATTCGTAAAATCGAAAAAATCCTTATCACCAAATTCATCATAGATGGATAAGCTTAAATCCACCGCTAAGTGGTTATGGAAAAGCTTGTAACCAAAATGTTTGGACAATTCTTTAGCTACCGTTAACTTACCCGCTGCTGGGGCACCATGCAACCATACTAATTTCATACGTCTGTCCTTGAATTATTGCGAGTCGCATAACGCCTTGCTAAGTTGCAGCTAACGACCACGACACTCAAGCAAAGCCACCGTAATCACTGAACTCAACCAAACCAAAATCGCCAAACGTTAGCTGTCTGCTTGAGCAATTTGTTAGCTTTTTCCGTGCGATGAAGCCAACGTTTGGCACCAAGATTTCAAAGAAACGCTCCAAAGCCGACACCACCGATGTACCAAATGCAGAAGCATTGAACTTTCAACCAACTTGCTGCTAAAGATGGCGATACTTAAAGGCAACTCAAGGCTCTTGCGCTAAAGCTGACAACCAAGTGCTCCATAATCGAAGTCGGTTGACGCCCTTTCCAAGCAAAAGAAACAGCACGCGCGGTTTTGCGATTTGGCACTAACGAGCAGGTGTAAAGTTAGAACGCTGAACCCCTACTCCAATGAACTTAACCGAGAAAGCTAACGCCTTGTTAAGTAGCAGCTAACTGCCACTGCACTCGAACAAAGCCACCGTAATCACTTAACTCAACCAAACCAAAATCGCCGACTGTTAGCTGTCTGCTTGAACAAATTGTTAGGTGAATTTACAACCGCGCCGTGTAAACGCACACCTCGCGCACTCTACCTTGAGCTTGAATTGTTTTGGTTCCAACATACGTTGTACCCAACTTGCTTATAACTGATTTTGAACGCTCATTTTCAGTTAAATGCATGACTTTGAGTTTACTAAGGCCTAGATTCTCTTTAGCGTACTCGATTAGTGCTCTAGACCCTTCCGTTGCATAACCGACGCCCCAAAAAGGAACCCCCAACCAATATCCTAATGTCCCCTCTCCCTCTTCAATCCTAGGAAAACTCACTGCACCAATTAGAGTATTGCTATTCTTTAGAACCAGAGCGTAAACGACACCTTTGCCAGTGTTGAATAAATCTTTATGCGTTCTAATCCAGTCAACAGCATCAGTTAACTCGTATGGGTGTGGAATATTCGCTGTCATATCCGAGATGACTTTTTCACCCGCTAGTTCCGCGACTCTTGTTGCATCAAGTTCTGTGAAGGGTCTAAGAGTTAGTCTATTCGTATCAATCGTTGCTTGCATAGTTTCCTATTCACCTAACGCCTTGCTAAGATGCGGCTAACTGCCACGAAACCTAAACAAAGCCACCGTAATCACTAAACCCAACCGAACCAAAAATGCCAAAGGTTAGCCGTCATTCTTGAGCAGTTTGTTAGGTAACGAACTCAAAGGGAACACCTCATTTCAATTACATTTCCACAAGTGCCTGACTCAAGAAAATCTGCGCGTTTATAGAGACTTACAGCAGGATTATCGGGAAATACCCTAAGAGCAACTTCAGCTGAATTGTGCTGTTTTGCGTGCTTTTTAACTAAGGTAAGGCAAGTAGTCCCTATACCCATTCCTTGAGCACTTTTGATTAGCTGAAAGTCTCTAAGATAAGTGGTCGTGTCTGCGTAACTAAAGCGAATGACACCCACTCGTTCTCCGTTCGCATAAACCTCAAAATTGTCTAAGTTTTTCCAACTATCAGCGAACATTTCCCTATCCCAAGAAATGTCATAACGCTGATAATACTCTGCCATATTTGCTTTCGTTAGACTTTCAGCGAACTCCCAATCTAACGCTGGCTTGAGAAAAACTTCCATATTCACTCCTAGTTACCTAACGCCTTGTTAAGTAGCAGCTAACTACCACTACACTCAAACAAAGCCACCTTAATCACTAAACCCAATTCAAACCAAAATCGCCGACTGTTAGCTGTCTGCTTGAACAATTTGTTATACGATTGCTCACGCTGAGCTTTGACAGATAAAACGAATCAAGTAGCCGTCAGGGTCTTTCACTATGGTTTGCCTAACAACAGTCTCCACATCCCCAGTTTGATAATTTTCACTTTGCAGCGGTAAGAAGACATCATTTGGAGAAAATACCATTGAATCAAGCCACTCCGACGTAACTTTGAATGTTAGGTTCATACCACGGCCAAAAGGAGCGACAGGTTCTCCATTTACCCAAGAATCCGACTTTAGTTGAGTGATCATTAGTTGGGTACTGTTGAATGATAAGAAAACAAAACCATCTCGTCGAAAAGCCACACTAAAACCCAACTCGGCAGTGTAGAATTCTTCGCTTACACCAATATCGGTCACAAGTAGTTCTGGTATTAAATCGTTAAAGTCCATGCTTGCTTCCATTCGTATAACGCCTTGCTAAGTTGCAGCTAACAACCACGACACTCAAGCAAAGCCACCGTAATCACTGAACTCAACCAAACCAAAATCGCCAAACGTTAGCTGTCTGCTTGAGCAATTTGTTAGCTTTTTTTCGTGCGAAGAAGCCGACGTTTGGCACCAAGATCTTAAAGAAACGCTCCAAAGCCTACACTGCCAATGAACCCAATGCAGAAGCATTGAACTTTCCACCAACTCGCAGCCTAAGATGGCGATACTTAAAGGCAACTCACGGCTCTTGCGCTGAAGCTGACAACCAAATGCACCATACTCGAAGTTGAGCGACGCTCTATCCAAGCAAAAGAAACAGCACGCGCGGTTTTGCAGATTGGCACTGACGAGCAGGTGTAAAGCTAGAACGATGAACACCTATTCCAATGAACTCAACCGAGAAAACTAACGCCCTGTTAAGGGGTGAGCAACGCAATATCGAAGCCGCCGCATACCACCTTAATCACTTAAACCAACGCATAGTAAAAATGCCACGCGTTGCGAATCCCTCTTGAACAGTTTGTTAGGCATTGGCTTCCGGTGCCTCTGACTTTCTGAGGTATAGAGCCAATGACCCAAAAAGTAACTCTGCAACTAAATAAACATACATTAGTGTATTAGGTTGACCATCAAGCAAGATACCAATTAGACGACCAAACGCCATAGATAACAATGTAATAGCTACAATGACTAAAGCCAAAGTTACATCTTGCTTAATCTTGAGGACGAGTATCAAAGCAAGACCGACTGCAAACTGGGCACCACCATACGTAGCCCTAAAATCAATAGTCGCTGAGGTAGAATTAGGGCTTGAGCCTGTAATTAAGTTTGCCATTTCTACCGGGAACACTGCAAAAATAGCTCCGTAGAGCAAAAAGAATAGCGCAGTTAAGTAAACTAATAATTTCGACATACCTACTCCCTTAGGTTCGAAAAGATGCCTAACGCCTTGTTAAGTAGCAGCTAACTGCCACTACACTCAAACAAAGCCACTGTAATCACTAAACTCAACCAAACCAAAATCGCCAAACGTTAGCTGTCTGCTTGAACAATTTGTTAGGTGATATCACTCACGACAACCACACCATTAAGCCACTAGCTAATAGCAACAAAATGCCGGCGATACCCACCGAAAAAGTAAAGCTGATTTGGTTATGTCTATCCTGAGCATCTATGTCACGGCTGACTAATTCACGGTGAGTAATTAATGACATGACATCTTGATTGGCGGGGCTGCTACCGTCGTAAGCTAAATAGGCTATACCAATCGCAAAAACACCACAGAATGCTACGTAATCAACCAGAGCGATTGATTCCAAATATGGAACTAACCAACGCCCAATAGCGCCAATGAGAACTATCGATATCAACGCATACAGAATACCCAGTATAAATGACTTCAAGCTACCTCCTGTCACCTAACGCCTTGCTAAGTTGCAGCTAACAACCACGACACTCAAGCAAAGCCACCTTAATCACTGAACTCAACCAAACCAAAATCGCCAAACGTTAGCTGTCTGCTTGAGCAATTTGTTAGCTTTTTGCGAGCGATGAAGCCAACGTTTGGCACCAAGGTTTTAAAGAAACGCTCCAATACCAACGCCACCGACGCACCCAATGCAGAAGCATTGAACTCTCCACCAACTTGTTGCCAAAGATGGCGATACTTAAAGGCAATTAACGGCTCTTGCGCTGAAGCTGACTGCCAAGTGCACCAAGCGCGAAATTGATTGATAGCCTTTCCAAGCAAAAGAAACAGCACGCGCAGTTTTGCGATTTGGCACTGACGAGCAGGTGTAAAGCTAGGACGATGAACCCCTACTCCAATGAACTTAACCGAGAAAGCTAACGCCTTGCTAAGTTGCAGCTAACTGCCACGACACTCAAGCAAAGCCGCCGTAATCACTGAACTCAACCAAACAAAAATCGCCAACTGTTAGCTGTCTGCTTGAGCAATTTGTTAGCTTTTTCCGTGCGATGAAGCCGATATTTGGCACCAAGATTTTAAAGAAACGCTCCAAAACCAACGCCGCCGACGTACCCAATGCAGAAGCATTGAACTCTCCAACAACTTGCTGCCAAAGATGGCGATACTTAAAGGCAACTCACGGCTCTTGCGCTGAAGCTGACAGCCAAGTGCACCATAATCGAAGTCGATTGACGCCCTTTCCAAGCAAAAGAAACAGCACGCGGGGTTTTGCGATTTGGCACTAACGAGCAGGTGTAAAGCTAGAACGATGAACCCCTACTCAAATGAACTTAACCGAGAAAGCTAACGCCTTGCTAAGTTGCAGCTAACTGCCACAACACTCAAGCAAAGCCACCTTAATCACTGAACTCAACCAAACCAAAATCGCCAACTGTTAGCTGTCTGCTTGAGCAATTTGTTAGCTTTTTTCGTGCGATGCAGCCGACGTTTGGCACCAAGATTTTGAAGAAACGCTCCAAAACCAACGCCGCTGACGCACCTAATGCAGAAGCATTGAACTGTCCACCAACTTGCTGCCAAAGAAGGTGATACTTAAAGGCAACTCAAGGCTCTTGCACTGTAGCTGAATGCCTAGTGCACCATACACAAAGTAGATTTGTGAGCGTTCCAAGCAAAAGAAACAGCGCGTACGGGTTTTCAATTTGGCACTGACGAGCAGGTGTAAAGCTAGGACGATGAACACCTACTCCAATGAACTCAACCGAGAAAGCTAACGCTAAGCTAAGTTGCAGCTAACGCAATACCGCACACAACCTGACCACCGTATACACAAAACTCAACCAAACCGAAAATGCCACGCGTTAGCTGTCAAATTGAGCGCCTTGTTAAGTTTTACCATAAACGCGCATCTTACTTGGCAATGAACTGGTTGATTTAACGGAGTTTATGACCCAATTCACACGGCACAGACCAAACTGACCACCAAATGCACGAAACAAAAAACAACATTCAATTTCAATTGGCAATTACATTTCCAGCGACACTTAGGACGACAAGCCTAACAACAATCCAACCCTGAAGTTAAATGAAGCAACCCAAAGATATTAAGAGATTGGAAACCGAAAATTGCTGAACCTGCACCAGACAAATACCTATGACAACAAAGAATACGGTTAATTTACTGCCACATTTCTTTGATGAAACTTAACGCCTTGCTAAGTTGCAGCTAACTACCACGACACTCAAACAAAGCCACCTTAATCACTGAACTCAACCAAACCAAAATCGCCAACTGTTAGCTGTCTGCTTGAGCAATTTGTTAGCTTTTTGCGTGCGATGAAGCCGACGTTTGGCACCAAGATTTTAAAGAAACGCTCCAAAGCCGGCGCCGCCGACGCACCCAATGCAGAAGCAATGAACCTTCCACCAACTTGTTGCCAAAGATGGCGATACTTAAAGGCAACTCACGGCTCTTGCGCTGAAGCTGACAACCAAGTGCACCATACTCGAGGTTAAGCGATGCTCTTTCCAAGCAAAAGAAACAGCACGCGCGAGTTTGCGATTTGGCACTGAAGAGCAGGTGTAAAGCTAGAACGATGAACACCTACTCCAATTGACTTAACCGAGAAAGCTAACGCCTTGCTAAGTTGCAGCTAACAACCACGACACTCAAGCAAAGCCACCTTAATCACTGAACTCAACCAAACCAAAATCGCCAAACGTTAGCTGTCTGCTTGAGCAATTTGTTAGCTTTTTCCGTGCGATGAAGCCGACGTTTGGCACCAAGATCTTAAAGAAACACTCCAAAACTGACGCCGCTGACGCACCTAATGCAGAAGCATTGAACTGTCCACCAACTTGCTGCCAAAGATGGCGATAGTTAAAGGCGACTCACGGCTCTTGCGCTAAAGCTGACTGCCAAGTGCACCATAATCGAAGTCGATTTACGCCCTTTCCAAGCAAAAGAAACAGCACGCGCGGTTTTGCGATTTGGCACTGACGAGCAGGTGTAAAGCTAGAGCGACAAACCCCTACTCCAATGAACTTAACCGAGAAAGCTAACGCCGCATTAAGTGGTGAACAACGCGACAACCCAAGCTTAAACCTTGCCACATTTAGCACTGAAGCTGACCTAGGCTGAAATTGCCAAGCGTTGAGAATCCGTCTTAAATGCTTTGTTATATTTTGATTACATTTGGTATCTCATCAAGGGGACCGCGATGTAATTCATGGTGAATTGCTTCATGAACCCTCTCTCGAGTGAAGATATCAATGGAGTCCCAAAGGTCTGGTCCCAAACAAATATCCTCTGACTCACAAATCGCTACATAGTTGATGAACTTTTCGAGTTCTGTTTCCATTACCCCGTCAATCCATTCATTATCATCATGATGTTCAGCTAACCAAGAAACAACGACATGGGTTTCATTATCAGTTGGAATAAGGTTAAAAGTGGACATAACTTGAGGACAAGCCATTGCTTGATGATGAAACCTTTCATTAGCATCTCGCATCGGTGAAAAAACCGTACAGCTAGAAGCTTTGATGACCTTGTCTATAACAACCCATTTAGTTTTAATTATTCCCGAGTCAGGTGAATTATAGACAGAGTATGCTCTGTCAAGGTAGAACGGTAAGTCATTCTCTATGAACTTTTTGCGCCCTAAGTTTTGAAGCTTAAAATGGTTCAAGACTTCTTCGGGGAGCAACTTGGAGCAATTTTCGATTATTTTCTGAGTTTTGAAGTGTACCAATTTTTTCCTAGTAACTTCATATGTAATTGTTCTGAGAAATAACGTTGCTGCTTGAAGAGAATCATCAACCTGGAGAGGGCGTTTTTCTACCGGAGCAAAAACCTGTCCATCATGGTTTTGGCAGAAACCTGGGTATATCGAAGCATTCTTAATCCGAGTCTTAATTAAGGAAAATGCACTTTCTCCTTTAGTTAAAACCTCATACATATTGAAGTTCATCGCATAGACTTCGTCATTTCTACTTATGACTTTGAGTTGTCCACCTCTCTGCTGTGAATGCGAGCCAATTGACATATTTGAACAATGTGGAAAAAGACACTCGAATTTCTTGTTTTTCTTCAGCTTTTCAATTTTTCCGATTTCTTTTTTCAGTTCATGATCCACTGAAGCCTCCTAAAAATATAACGCCTTACTAAGCGGCGCTTGCGACTAACTAACCAAGCGCACGCAACTCCAAACCAAAAGCGCCAAGCGTATGGCGTCCGTTTGAGTAACTTGTTAGAAACTCACTCGCCGTGAACGAACGTCTTACAACACTGACAAAGCAACTACTGCCGTTAAACTCAAAGCAACTGGGTTGCTGCACGTTGCTCTTAACTAGAGCATACTTTCAACATTGTTTACACTTGAGGTTTGCTAGAACAAGCCACCCGTATAACTCTCGGTGAAGGTAATTGCCACTAGAACAACGAGTTGGATGTGACCAAATACAATGGCATATTACCCTTGCGCCAAAACTAAATGGCGACAACACCAAAGAAACTGCGATGACCAACACGAATTTGATGCTTAGATTGTGCTCACCGCATCAGCGAACGACGAACCAATTACTACCATTTGCTTTATGTTCCAGCAACCTTTCTAACGCATTGTTAAGTAGCAGCTAACCACCACCATACTCAAACAAGACCACCGTAAACACTAAACTCAAATCAAACCAAAATCGCCGACTGTTAGCTGTCTGCTTGAACAATTTGTTATGCGCGTGGTTAGTCGAGCACTGGTCTGAAAAAACTACGTTCATAGCTAATGATGCAATTTGTATCTTCAGCAAATTGAAAAGCAGCAATACACTCTTTATCTTTAAATGAATCAGTACGATATGTCTCGTAAGCTGCGAGACTTGGGAATGAAAACAAAGCTAAGGCCACATTATTAGCACCTTCAGAAGGTAAGAAATAGCCGTGATGTTGCCCACCAAACTTCCCTACGAGTGGGATCCACATTTTCGCGTACTCTTCAAATTCACTAACCTTCGATGGGTCAATGACATACCTTAGGTAACAAGTAACCATTTATTGAATTCCTTTCATCGTTTTTCCTATTAGCGCATAACGCCTTGTTAAGTAGCAGCTAACTAACACTACACTCAAACAAAGCTACCGTAATCACTAAACTCAAATCAAACCAAAATCGCCAGCTGTTAGCTGTCTGCTTGAACAACTTGTTAACTGGCTACTCGCCTGTCAACTAAAGGCCAGATTTGATTTTGTGGTATATCTTCCATGTTCGTTGAGAGGCTATTGGTATCTGCTTCATATGGAATGGCACCTAAGAGACCATTAGAAAATCTACGTGCAATATAGCCTTTCAGTTCTTCGTTAAATCCACTAGGGCAAGTTACCCAAACAGCATTTAGCCAGAGTACAGTTAAAGATATATAGTTTCGCTCAAATTTCGAACTTTCGTAAGAGACTGATAAGCTTAATGAGTTTCCAAATTTTACATTCATATCAACAAGTTGATTCTTAATTTTCAACCTAAAGTTACTAAGCAAAAAAATTAGACAAAAAATAAAGTCGCGAAAAGAAGGATCATTTTTATCATTCACAAAGCCTGTAATTTCAACTTCCTTAAAAATAGCCCCTAAACTTTGTTGCACATCTTCAAGCACACCTAAGCCTGATGGTCGTCTCATCGGAATTTTTCCACCATCCATTACATGCTCAGTTTTTCGTTCAAAATATGAAGTTACTGGCTTGAAATTATTAATGACAACACCACAATCTTTTTGTTCTGGATGAGCCAGGAAATCTCCTAACTCTCGAAATATGCTTGGTTTTGGGGTGTAATCCCTAACCAAAACAATAAACAAAGCGACATCATCTTGGTCGAATTCACGTTCTAGATACTTATCAAAAAATTTATGTATATGATGCTTTGTATACGAATTCACGTCACCCTCCTAGCCAGTTAACGCCTAATTAAGGTGTGAAGCACGCGACCACCACACTTAACTTGAGCACCGTAATCACTGAACTTAACTCAAACCAAAAATGCCAAGCGTGCTGAATCACTCTTAAATTATTTGTTAGCTATCATCGCTATGGAAGAAAAACAGTACGTAATCTTTGAGAAAGTACGTCAACCAAAGAAACCTTGTCGCCATATCAAAGTACTCTTTGTCTGGTTTGTTATATGCCGACTTTATAAAACTACGATTACGTAAGTGCATTATTGAGTTACGCATATCAATTAACTCTTTATAATCTTGCATGTTTGGAAAAGCTATCGACTTAAGAAATTGTTCTGATTTATTCCCTTTTGATAGGTAACTACTTAAAAACGTTTCGACAACAGCAGCAGACATGGAAATTGAAGCTAACCAGTTTCCACACCGATAAGTGCCCTCAAGCTCCCATATAAGGTGCTGATGCTGAAAGTACCCTTCATTTTCTGAGCCGTAACTATAGTGCTTTCCTTTCGATACTGCTTGTCTCGCTAGCATAAATGCTTCTGAGTTGAGTTTTAACATTAACTCATCTCTAGCACACCAAAGTTCTACAGTTGGCGCTTCAAAACGGTCACCTACAAGATCAGTCATAGTTTCCTTCATTTTCAATTCATTGATATAACGAATAAAAATTATGAGGATAGTAGCTTTGTTTTCCAAGGGTTTTATCAAATGGCTTTTGTTTTTGGCTATGACGTCACTTAAAAGGTGCCGCAACTCGCGTGAGAGTACATTGATAGCTAACGCCTTGCTAAGTTGCAGCTAACTGCCACAACACTCAAGCAAAGCCACCTTAATCACTGAACTCAACCAAACCAAAATCGCCAACTGTTAGCTGTCTGCTTGAGCAATTTGTTAGCTTTTATCGTGCGATGCAGCCGACGTTTGGCACCAAGATTTTGAAGAAACGCTCCAAAACCAACGCCGCTGACGCACCTAATGCAGAAGCATTGAACTGTCCACCAACTTGCTGCCAAAGAAGGTGATACTTAAAGGCAACTCAAGGCTCTTGCACTGTAGCTGAATGCCTAGTGCACCATACATAAAGTAGATTTGTGGGCGTTCCAAGCAAAAGAAACAGCGCGTACGGGTTTTCAATTTGACACTGACGAGCAGGTGTAAAGCTAGGACGATGAACACCTACTCCAATGAACTTAACCGAGAAAGCTAACGCCTTGCTAAGTTGCAGCTAACTGCCACAACACTCAAGCAAAGCCACCTTAATCACTGAACTCAACCAAACCAAAATCGCCAACTGTTAGCTGTCTGCTTGAGCAATTTGTTAGCTTTTACCGTGCGATGAAGCCAACGTTTGACACCAAGATCTTAAAGAAACACTCCAAAACCAACGCCGCCGATGAACCCAATGCAGAAGCATTGAACTCTCCACCAACTTGTGCTGCCAAAGATGGTGATACTTAAAGGCAACTCACGGCTCTTGCGCTGAAGCTAACTGCCAAGTGCACAATAGTCGAAGTCGATTGACGCCCGTTCCAAGCAAAAGATACAGCACGCGCGGTTTTGCGATTTGGCACTGACGAGCAGGTGTAAAGCTAGGACGATGAACCCCTACTCCAATGAGCTTAACCGAGAAAGCTAACGCCTTGCTAAGTTGCAGCTAACGACCACGACACTCAAGCAAAGCCACCTTAATCACTGGACTCAACCAAACCAAAATCGCCAAACGTTAGCTGTCTGCTTGAGCAATTTGTTAGCTTTTTCCGTGCGATGAAGCCAGCGTTTGGCACCAAGATCTTAAAGAAACGCTCCAACACCAACGCCAACGACGTACCCAATGCAGAAGCATTGAACTCTCCAACAACTTGCTGCCAAAGATGGCGATACTTAAAGGCAACTCACGGATCCTAAGCTGAAGCTGACTGTCAAGTGCACCATAATCTAAGTCGATTAACGCCCTTTCCAAGCAAAAGAAACAGCACGCGCGGTTTTGCGATTTGGCACTGACGAGCAGGTGTAAAGCTAGGACGATGACCCCCTACTCCAATGAACTTGACCGAGAAAGCTAACGCCTTGTTAAGTAGCAGCTAACTACCACTCCCCCCAACAAAGCCACCGTAATCACTAAACTCAACCAAACCAAAATCGCCAAACGTTAGCTGTCTGCTTGAACAATTTGTTAGAAAACTATTTGTCCGCTGGGTGATTAACCCCATCATTTGTTACAACATCACCTAAATCAAAGGGATTTACCCCGTTTAAGCACCCCACGTTAAAGCCGTACTCACTTGGGTCTGAACGCCTTTGGTGATGTGTATAAATGCCGCAGTTTGAACAGAAGTAATGCTTTGCTGTATTCGTATTGAATTGATAAAGTTTTAAATGTTCTTTGCCTTTTAAAATACGAATACCATCCAATTTTACTGAGGCTACTATTGCTCCTTTACGACGGCATATCGAGCAATCGCAACGCCTTGGCTTTTCGATGCCCTGTGGCAAGTGCAGCTCAAACTCAACTAAACCACAATGACATTGGGCTTTGTGAAACTCTTGAATTACTGTGCTTCCAACTTCCTTGATCATCCGTACTTTCCTAGTTTTCTAACGCCTTGCTAAGTTGCAGCTAACGACCACAACACCTAAGCAAAGCCACCGTAATCACTGAACTCAACCAAACCAAAATCGCCGAACGTTAGCTGTCTGCTTGAGCAATTTGTTATGCGTGTGGTTAGTCGAGCACTGGTCTGAAAAAGCTACGTTCATAGCTAATGATACAATTTGTATCTTCAGCAAATTGAAAAGCAGCAATACACTCTTTGTCTTTAAAAGAATCAGTACGATATGTTTCGTAAGCTGCGAGACTTGGGAATGAAAACAAAGCTAAGGCCACATTATTAGCACCTTCAGAAGGTAAGAAATAGCCGTGATGTTGCCCACCAAACTTCCCTACGAGTGGGATCCACATTTTCGCGTATTCTTCAAATTCACTAACCTTTGATGGATCAATGATATATCTTAGGTAACAAGTAACCACTTATTGAACTCCTTTCATCGTTTTTCCTATTAGCGCATAACGCCTTGCTAAGTTGCAGCTAACGACCACAACACTCAAGCAAAGCCACCTTAATCACTGAACTCAACCAAACCAAAATCGCCAAACGTTAGCTGTCTGCTTGAGCAATTTGTTAGCTTTTTCCGTGCGATGAAGCCGACGTTTGGCACCAAGATCTTAAAGAAACACTCCAAAACTGACGCCGCTGACGCACCTAATACAGAAGCATTGAACTGTCCACCAACTTGCTGCCAAAGATGGCGATAGTTAAAGGCGACTCACGGCTCTTGCGCTAAAGCTGACTGCCAAGTGCACCATAATCGAAGTCGATTTACGCCCTTTCCAAGCAAAAGAAACAGCACGCGCGGTTTTGCGATTTGGCACTGACGAGCAGGTGTAAAGCTAGAACGATGACCACCTACTCCAATGAACTTAACCGAGAAAGCTAACGCCTTGTTAAGTAGCAGCTAACTGCCACTGCACCCAAACAAAGCCACCGGAATCACTAAACTCAATTCAAACCAAAATCGCCAAGCGTTAGCTGTCTGCTTGAACAATTTGTTAGCTGCTATAGGCCAAACTCTGCGTTGTGGATTTTGAAGATATTGACCATAGGCTCTTCCCAACCTAAGCATGTCTTGAGTTGTTCCACGATTGGTTTGACCATATCTCGACTTACGTTAATCTCGACTTTTATGAGGGAGTAATTTTCTACAGTTCCTTTGACTCCAAATATCGGATTTGAACCAGCCAAGGCACGATGAGAACCAGTAACAGAGCCAATAGCCCAACAGTGATCATAATTACCTATTTTGTCTGCACCACTCTCATGCAGAATACTCAAAACAATATCTTGCTGTTCTGGCTTACAAAAGATTTCTAACTTATACATTCTCAGACTGACTCATATTTCGTAATGCAGCTAACATATATTAGCCCGCACCACGCACCTATAACTCCCCGACGCTACCGCCCCTGCCTTAGAACAGTAAGCCACCAATCTACCACGAACATCCCATGTAATCAGTACCTTACGTTTCCTATTAATGTGACACCACTCACGATAAGCAACATTATGCTTATATAGCTTCTAGCATACTCTAAAATCAAAGATACTGTTCATTTATACATATCTTTATTTACTATGAAATCACTCTATCTGTTACACATCTCGGAATATATGTACACCAGTCAGTACGCGAAACGAACGATTGAAGCGTATTTATATTGGATTAAACGATTCATCATTTTTCATGGGATGAAGCACCCAAGAGACATGGGGTCTGAGGAGGTAGAGGCCTATCTTACTTACCTCGCAACCAAGCTGCACGTTGCTCCCAGAACACAAAAGCTAGCGCTAAATGCTCTGCACTTCTTGTATAAAGAGATACAAAAAACACCCTTAGATAAAGAACTGAAGTTTAGGCGTTCTGTCCAGGAAACAAAATTACCGGTAGTTTTAACCAAACAAGAAGTATCGCAGCTAATAAAATGCACTAATCCTAATTTTTCTTTGCCGATGCAGCTCATGTATGGTTCGGGGCTACGCGTAATGGAATGCGTTAGGTTAAGAGTTAACGATGTGGATTTTGATTATGGCGCTTTGCGCGTGTGGCAAGGGAAAGGCGCTAAGAACAGAGTGGTCACCTTAGCCAATGAGCTGCGTGGATCGTTAGAGGAGCAAATTAATCGAGCTAGGAGCTACTATCAGATGGACTATCGCACTCAAGGCTACGCTGGTGTCTATCTACCGCATGCTTTAACGAGAAAATACCCCAATGCGCATCTTGATTTCGGTTGGCACTACTTATTTCCTTCGGCCAAGTTAAGTCAGGATCCGCGAAGCAACTTACTTCGAAGGCAGCATGTACACCCTTCGACTTTGCAAAGAGCGGTCAGAGCCGCGGCCAAAAAAGCAAACTTAAGTAAGCCAGTGACATGCCATACATTACGTCATTCGTTCGCAACACACTTGCTGGAAAGTGGAGCCGATATTCGCACGGTTCAAGAACAGCTCGGCCATACCGACGTGAAGACAACACAAATATACACGCATGTATTAAATAGAGGAGCAAGCGGTGTGACTAGCCCGCTATCCAGTATTCTATAGACACAAAAAAGGAGAGCTTACGCTCCCCTTTTACATAGACCTAAACTGCTAATTAAAGAGCAGCTTTCGCTTTTTCAACTAGAACTGCAAATGCAGCTTTGTCGAATACCGCGATGTCAGCAAGGATCTTACGGTCGATCTCGATAGATGCTTTCTTAAGACCGTTGATGAAACGGCTGTAAGATAGACCATTTTGACGAGATGCCGCGTTGATACGTGCAATCCACAGTTGACGGAATTGACGTTTCTTGTTGCGACGGTCACGGTAAGCGTATTGACCAGCTTTAGTAACTGCTTGGAAAGCTACGCGGTAAACACGTGAACGTGCACCGTAGTAACCTTTAGCTTGTTTTAGAACTTTCTTATGACGTGCACGAGCTTGTACACCACGTTTTACGCGAGGCATTATGTCTCTCCTAAACTAAACGATTGATAAACTAAAAAGAATTAAGCGTATGGCATCATACGAACAACTGCAGCCACTTCACACTTAGGAAGGATTGCATTTGGACGAAGCTGACGCTTGTTCTTAGTAGTACGCTTAGTCAGAATGTGACGTTTTGTAGCGTGCTTAAATTTAATACCACCAGCAGTTTTCTTAAAACGCTTAGCAGCACCTTTGTTGGTTTTCATCTTAGGCATGATGAATAACTCCGCATTGTTGAGTTGTTAAACATTAGTAATTAGGGCGAACAAAACCTAGCCATTCGAAAACGGCTAGGTTTTCTTACTTGTAAAGCCGTTAATTACTTCTTCTTAGGGGCCAATACCATGATCATTTGGCGGCCTTCGATCTTAGTCGGGAAAGATTCTACTACAGCTAAATCTACAGTATCTTCTTTCAGACGGTTAAGAACGTCGACACCAATATCTTGGTGAGCCATTTCGCGGCCACGGAAGCGAATTGTTACCTTCACTTTGTTGCCGTCTTCTAGGAAACGCGTCAGGTTGCGTAGTTTTACCTGATAGTCTCCAATATCAGTTCCAGGACGGAATTTTACTTCCTTAATCTGGATCTGCTTTTGCTTCTTCTTCTGCTCTTTCGCAGCTTTGCTCTTCTCGAAGAGGAACTTACCATAGTCCATCACACGACAAACTGGTGGCTCGGCGTTAGGGCTGATCTCTACGAGATCCATACCAGCTTCTGCAGCTGCATCTAGTGCTTCTTGAATAGAAACAACACCAACAGATTCACCATCTGCACCTGTTAGACGAACTTCACGAACGCCACGAATTTCACCGTTTAAACGGTGCTGGTTTTGTTTGGCCGGTTGTTGGCCACGTCTTCCGCCTTTAATAGCTTATTCCTCCAGATTGAGCTTACGGCTTGAAACCTCGTCTTGGATGTATGAAATGAGGTCATCCACTTTAAATTTGCCGAGGTCTTTACCTTTGCGTGTACGTACTGCGATTTCGCCAGCTTCCATTTCTTGGTCGCCACAAACAAGCATGTACGGGATACGCTTCAAAGTATGTTCGCGGATTTTAAAGCCAATCTTCTCATTTCTCAAGTCCGCTTTGGCTCTAATTCCACTTTTTTGCAGTTTTTGTGTTACTTCTTGAACATAATCCGACTGTTTGTCAGTGATATTCATGATAACAGCCTGTTCTGGCGACAACCACGTTGGGAAGAAGCCAGCGTATTCTTCGATAAGAATACCGATGAAACGCTCAAGAGAACCTAGGATTGCACGGTGAATCATAACAGGAACTTGACGTTCGTTGTTTTCATCCACGTAAGTTGCACCTAGACGACCCGGTAGGTTGAAGTCTAGCTGAACTGTACCACATTGCCATGCACGATCTAGGCAGTCATATAGTGTGAACTCAATCTTAGGACCGTAGAACGCACCCTCGCCTTCTTGAATCTCGTATGGAATTTCCATTGCTTCAAGAGACTGTTTTAGTGCTTCTTCAGAGCGATCCCAGATTTCATCGCTACCAACACGCTTTTCAGGGCGAGTTGACAGTTTCACAACGATGTTATCAAAACCAAACGTGTTGTACGTATCGTACACCATCTTGATGCAAGACGTTACTTCGTCTTGAATTTGGCTTTCAGTACAGAAGATATGAGCATCATCCTGAGTAAAGCCACGTACACGCATAATGCCGTGTAGTGCACCTGATGGTTCGTTACGGTGACATGAGCCAAACTCAGCCATACGTAGCGGTAGATCACGGTACGATTTTAGACCTTGGTTAAAGATCTGTACATGACCTGGACAGTTCATTGGCTTAATGGCGTATTCACGGTTCTCAGAAGAGGTAGTGAACATCGCATCAGCGTACTTGTCCCAGTGACCAGAACGTTCCCAAAGAACGCGATCCATCATGAGTGGACCTTTAACTTCTTGGTAACCGTATTCAGTCAGTTTTTCACGGATAAATACTTCTAGATCACGGAATACAGACCAACCGTTGTGGTGCCAGAACACCATACCTGGTGCTTCTTGCTGCATGTGGAATAGATCCAACTGCTTACCAATTTTACGGTGGTCGCGCTTCGCTGCTTCTTCTAGGCGAGTTAGGTGCGCCTTAAGAGCTTTCTTATCGTGGAATGCAGTACCGTAGATACGTTGAAGCATCTTGTTGTCACTGTTACCACGCCAATATGCGCCCGCTACGTTCAGCAGTTTAAAGTGCTGACAGAAGCTCATGTTTGGCACGTGAGGGCCACGACACATATCGATGTATTCTTCGTGATGGTATAGGCCTGGACGGTCGTCTTTAGAAACGTTCTCGTCAAGGATTTCCATCTTGTATGTTTCGCCGCGACTTTCAAATGTGTCGCGCGCTTCCTGCCAGCTAACCTTTTTCTTGATAACTTGATACTTGGTTTTTGCTAGCTCTTTCATGCGCTTTTCGATTTTTTCCACGTCTTCCATTGTTAGAGACTGGTCTAAATCAACGTCATAGTAGAAACCGCTGTCGATAGTTGGACCGATCGCCATTTTGACGTCTGGATAAAGCTGCTTAATCGCGTGACCAAGCAGGTGAGCACATGAGTGACGAACGATCTCAAGACCATCTTCGTCTTTTACTGTGATGATTTCTAAGCTTGCGTCATTTTCAATCAGATCACACGCATCAACACGCTCGCCATCTACACGACCAGCGATGGTTGCTTTCGCAAGACCAGGACCGATAGATAGAGCGACATCCATAGTGGATACTGGGTTATCAAATTGACGTTGGCTACCGTCAGGAAGAGTAATTACAGGCATATAAAGTCCTATTACAGTGGTCTTGCACACCAAGCAAGACATGCTTTATTGTCTGGCAATTGAGTTGAAAATAATTGCCGCGTTTTCATATGAATGGTTGCCTTTTTTGATGCAAATACGGATGCACCATCCAAAGCAAGCGGCCATTTTAACCAATGCGTACAAAATAACAATCGTAATTTGATAAACGAGAGGAGCTAAGGACGTAACTTAATTAACGTAAACGATGTCAGCCCTTTGTTTTCATGGACGGAGACTTCGTCCATTAAAGTATTTAATATAAAAAAACCTCGTCCAGAAGTCGCCCAGCTTAGCGGATCAGTCGGATCGAGTTCTTGAAGTGGCGTACTGAGCATCTCATCCATACGGTCGGGCTTAAGTGAAAGGCCAGCGTGACTCATGGTAATTTCAATCTTTTGCGCTAACACTGTGCAGCTCACATCAATCACTTTGCCGTTTTGTTCTTGATACCCATGTTCATAAATATTGTTAGCAAGCTCAACCACACATAACTCGAGATCATGAACCAGCGGAGCCTGAATACCCTCTCGTTGCCAAAATGCCAACAAGGCCGCCGCAATTTCACGAGAAGTATCAATCGATGAGTTAAACCGCATTTGATAACTAGCCATTAACGCCTCCAAGCCAGCGCACCACAAGTAAGCTCACATCATCGTCAAATTCTTTACCGTCAAGCCGTGCGGTCACCTTTTCCATGATCAACCCAGGCTTTTGCTGTATAGAAATATCTTGTGTTGTAGCAATCATTTTTTCCAACGCTTCTTCCCCAAACATCTCTTTCCCAACGTTGGCTTCGGTAATGCCATCGGTATAAAACCAAACTTCATCCCCGGCTTCGAGCGTCATAGAAAACGATTCATACGTTGCAAAATCAAACATTCCAACCACAAAGCCGCTCTCTCCTATCCGTTCAACGGCCCTAGTAGCAGCGTTCACTTTGATCAGCGGTGGATGACCCGCAAAAGCAACATCAAGTTCCCCCGTTCGCCTATCAAGGACAGCGTAAACCATAGTCGCATAGAGGCCGTGATTGTCATCCTGTGCGTAGGTAGCATTCAGCGACGTTAATACTTCACTGGCTTTTCTTACCTGACGTTCACCACCTAGATTTGTGGTCATAGTAACGGACTCACCCTGAAAGGTGTTCAAAGTATGATGAATAGAAAAAGAAAGTAACGCAGACGCGACACCATGGCCAGAAACATCAAATACATAAAAAGCCATGTAGCGCTCATCAAGCTCGATACAGCCCAGCATATCGCCGCCAATGGCTGCTGAAGGTTGATACACGTACGCAATATCAACACCCGAATAAGCTTTTTCAGTAGGAAGCAAGGTACCAATCAAATCACTGGCGACCAATAAATCATTATTAATTTGAGCGTAAGCTTGGTTAAGCGCCCGATTCTTATCCACCAGCTCATTATGAAGATCAAGAGTACGAAACCCCGCCCTAATGCGCGCATCAAGCTCATCGACGGGGGTATTTTTAGCGACAAAATCATCAGCACCGGCATTAATGCCCAACGTGATCGATTTATGGTCATCTTGAGAAGAGAGCAACATAAAAAACAGATAGCGATGATAGTCATTGGATTTGACCGACTGACACAAGGCAACGCCGTCCATGTTGGGCATCACCCAATCACTAAGGACAAATTGAATCTGTTTATGTTTCGAGAGCAGCGCCAAGGCCTCAACTCCGTCGCTCGCGACTATGACTTCATAGCCACGTTTTTCAAGCAGCATACGTAGCCTGGCGCGCATAACAGCATCGTCTTCGACCAATAGAATCGAATACTGACTCAACGATGACAGAGTTTGGTTGCTTGAAATAACGCCACCTAAGTTTCATATGACTGTTATTTCAAGAATAGTTGGCCCGGATAAAAAAACAACATCATAACTGTCTCATGATGTTGTTACTATCCAATATGTTAGCTAGGGCTAGAGCAGTGTTATGACTGCAGAGCCAGCAGATCTGGGCGCTTGGTGCACAGAGAAACGGTGCTCACTACCTTGAGCCCTTCTAGCTCACAAGCTGTAACGCATAAATCAATATTGCTATCACTAGCGACAACCACCACATTACGGCCAATTGAGCGCTCTAAAACTTGTTGTGCTGTTTCACAGTGTGACGCATTCACGTCCATTGGCAGAGTACTCACCGCAGATTGACGAGACACACTCAGGTCGGCAATCGTGGCATCGCAGTACACATCCAGAAACGAATAAGACTCACAAAACTCACGCTTAATCGCCGCGAACATTTCCAGTTCGTGCAGTGAAGCTTGGGAAGAGAACACCACTACGCTATGAGCATTCATTGGCTCACCGACAACAGACACAGACGTAGGGAGAGAAAGCGCGTTGGTCATCATTGAAATGCGAGATGCCTCCAATTGATCAGAAAAAGAAGAACCAACGAGAGAAGAACCGATTTGATACGTTTGCATAGCAACACCTATTTGCTGAGTGTGCCATCCATAGAGTTATTTACATCCTTTGATGGGGGAATAATAACAAAACTATATGATTAAATCCTTTCTCATTAACGCCCTGCGTCACAACAATGCAACACCGGGCGTCAAATTTACTTGCGGTGACGAATAGCTATAGTGCTCTCACATTAAACACATGCTCTACACCACTGATCGCCGATAGCAACTCGTCAGTCGGCTGATTCTCAATATCCAAAATGGTATAAGCCACTTCGTCACGACTCTTGTTGAGCATATCCAACACGTTGATATTAAGATCGGCCAATAGAGACAGTACCGTACCCAGCACCTTAGGGACATTATCGTTGGCAAATGTGATCCTATAGCCCTCAGCTCGCTCTAAAGTAATCTGAGGAAAGTTGACTGAGTTGGTAATGTTGCCGTTCTCTAAAAAGTCAATGAGCTGCATCGCCCCCATCACCGCGCAGTTTTCTTCCGCTTCTGCCGTTGACGCGCCGATATGCGGCATCAGAATGACTCCTTCTCGCCCAATTAAAGATGGCGTTGGAAAATCGGTCACGTACTGCCCTACTTGGCCGTTTTCAAGTGCGGTAATGACCGCATCAGTATCGACGATCTCTTTACGAGCAAAATTCAGTAGCACTAGGCCAGGTTTGGCCGCAGCCAGTAACTCACTGCTAATCAATCCGATAGTGGCAGGGAGCGCCGGAACATGTACGGTGACAAAGTCACATTTGCTGATCAGTGATTGCAAGTTGTCAGCACGTTGAATACGGCTCGATAAGCGCCACGCCGCCTCAACACTCAGCGCAGAGTCAAACCCAATCACTTCCATGCCTAAATCAATCGCCGTGTTCGCGACTGACGCGCCTATTGCACCTAGGCCAATAACGCCAAGCGTCTTACCTTTGATCTCAGAACCAGAGAAGCGCTTTTTCTCTTTTTCTAATAGCTTGTCCATCGCCGTAGCATCAGAAAGTTCAGTGAGAGATTGGGAATACTGCATGCCGCCGCAAACATCACGCGCAGAAAGCAGCAAACCAGTTAATACCAATTCTTTAACAGCATTCGCATTGGCGCCCGGTGTGTTAAACACCACAATGCCATTGTCGGTGCAGGCCTGAATAGGAATGTTATTCACCCCTGCCCCGCAGCGCGCTATGGCTTTAACACTGGGTGCAATCGGTTCATCATGCAGTTTTTGGCTTCTTAATAGAATCGCGTCTGGCGCACTAAACTCACTCGACACTTCATATTCATCACGAGAAAACTTATCTAATCCTTTATTGGCAATCGCGTTGTAGGTTTTTATCTGCTTCATTATTGGTTCCACTTTAAGTTGAAAATCCCTTTCTACCCATCAGTGCACTTTACTCGTCCCAATACTGGCGTTTTTCTGTTGTGCCAGAGACAACAAAGCACCTGATAAGCAGGTGCTTTGTTCTTTACTTAGTGACTTCTGCGTAAGCCCAATCTAACCACGGTAGGAGCGCTTCTATGTCCGTAGCTTCCACCGTTGCCCCAGTCCATATCCTAAGACCTGCTGGCGCATCACGATAAGCACCAATGTCGTAGGCCACTTGCTCGTTATCGAGCAGCTTAATCATCGCTTTGACTTGCTCTTCCGTAGCATCCAAGGTCAAACACACACTGGTGTTAGAGCGCTGCTCTGGTTGTTTCGCCAAGAAATGAATCCAGTCTCGTGCTTCAACAAAGTTCGTCAATACCGCAAGGTTGGCTTGAGACTTCTCAATGGCCGCGTCAACACCACCAATACCGTCAACCCAATCTAGCGCATCAATGTAATCCACAACACACAGCATGGAAGGCGTGTTAATAGTAGCGCCTTTAAAAATGCCCTCGATTAACTTGCCACCTTTAGTCATGCGGAAAATCTTCGGTAATGGCCATGACGGCGTGTAGCTCTCTAGGCGCTCGACCGCTTTCGGGCTCAACACAATCACACCGTGACCGCCTTCTCCGCCAAGCACTTTCTGCCAGCTGTAGGTCACCACATCGAGCTTTTCCCAAGGCATTGGCATCGCAAATACAGCGGATGTCGCATCACAAATCGTTAAGCCTTCACGCTCATCACTAATCCAGTCACCATTAGGTACTTTGACCCCAGAAGTCGTACCGTTCCAGGTAAAAATAGCATCGTGGCTCGGGTTAGCTTGAGATAAATCGGGCAACTCACCGTAGTCGGCTAAGTAGCTATTCACCTCTTCTAGTTTTAGCTGTTTGGTGATGTCAGTTAACCAACCAGATCCGAATGATTCCCAGTGAAATACATCGACCGGGCGTGCGCCTAACATTGACCACATCACCATCTCCATTGCCCCCGTGTCCGAGCCAGCCACAATACCGACACGATAATCTTCTGGGATGCCCAAAACGGCCTTGGTTTTTTCGATAGATTCACCCAATACCGCTTTACCTAAAGAAGAACGGTGACTGCGACCTAAAGAGCTGGTATCAAGGTTTGATAGTTGATAACCCGGGCGCTTACTGCAAGGCCCTGAAGAGAAATTGGGGTTAGCGGGTTTGATTTGCGGTTTCATTTGGCTCCCTGCCTGTAAATAATTGAATAACTATTCACCACCTTGTCTGAAAATTGGGTGAAACGCAAGCCCATCACCAGCAAAACACGAGGGTTATAATGCTTTTTAGAGCACAAAAAAAGCAGCACCCAAGGGTACTGCTCTACAAAGCTTGATTTCAGATATTACTGGATCAACCAACCACACCAACTGCGGCTTGCATAATAATGCCACAGATGTAGGCACCATAAGTACCAAGCGCGTAGCCAAGTACCGCCATCAAAATACCAACTGGAGCCAATGATGGGTGGAAAGCAGCGGCAACAACTGGCGCTGACGCTGCACCACCAACGTTCGCCTGGCTACCTACAGCCATAAAGAACAGTGGCGCTTTAATCAGCTTCGCAACACCGATCATCAATAGTGCGTGAATAGTCAGCCATGTGATACCGATAAAGAAGTAACCTGGGTTATCAAGAATCGCCGTGACATCCATTTGCATACCAATGGTCGCAACCAGAATGTAGATGAACGCTGAACCAATTTTTGATGCGCCAGCATGCTCAAGGGTACGAGCTGATTTAAAGGTAGACGCAATCAGTGCAAACGTGGTGACCAGCACAATCAGCCAGAAGAAGCCAGACGTCAGGCTGTATTTCTCAAGCTCAGGAGCGTTAGTCGCAATCCAAGGAGCAATCAAATCAGAACCAAAGTGAGCCAGACCAGTAAGACCAAACGCAATAGCTACAACCTTCATCATATCAGTAGTGGTAATTGGTCGAGAGTTCTCCTCTTCGTACTTAGCCACCGTCTCTTTGAGCTCATCGATAGAAGTTGTATCGGCTTTTAGCCACGCGTCCATTTTCTTCTGACGACCAGCCATAATAAGCAGTATCGCCATCCAAATATTGGCACAAATAACGTCTACGGTGATCATCGCAGAAAATAGCTGATCGCCCACACCAAACACTTCTTTCATAGCTGCTTGGTTAGCACCGCCACCGATCCAAGAACCGGCAACCGTCGTTAGGCCACGCCACACGTCACCGGAGACTAAATCAGGACTAATGAAATCGAGAATAACAATCGCTGCTGGACCACCGATAATGATGCCCAGCGTACCGGTCAAAAACATGATGACGGCTTTAGAGCCCAAACCGAATATCTTTTTCAGATCGGCAGAAACAATAAGCAGTACCAGTGCGCCCGGAAGAAGGTAACGACTGGCAACGAAATACAAATTAGAAGCTGAGCCGTCAATTAAGCCCGTGGTATTGAGTAATGACGGTACAAAGTAGCACAGCAACAGACCAGGAACGACGGAATAGAACTTTTTCCAGAATAGGTTTTTACTGCTTTCAGTAATAAACACGCCGCCTAAAATAACGGCAAGCAATCCCATAATGACAGCATCATTAGTGATCATGTCGATAAATCTCCTTAACTGATGTCTATTTGAAACAATTAGACACATTTTGGTAGTTGGCCGAGACTATACCGACAACCCTCTCTGGTCACAAATTTTAACAATTTTTACGCACTAGGCATGAATAGTTAACTATTTATCATGGCAGGCAATGCATAGTTCACACCCATAACCCGTGAAAAACATTGTTCGAAAAAACATCCAGATCAAACATTGCTCCAAAGTTTCAATTAGTTACAAGACGAGCTTTTGAATTTAACACCTTGATAACCCGAATAATCACCACCACCTAGAAAATAAGCAAACAAATGCAACCAGCTGCACCAGTTATGTTAAAGCGCTCAATTTTTGCACCCGAAGACAATCACATTTGTTTGATCTAAATCACACATTTTCGTCAGCTTTCAGCCATTTTTCGTCAATTTCGCTCCACCTGATTCGACAATTTCTCTGCCAATTGCCCCAAAAGTCATTAAATACAACTGCATTAAAACAAATGCTGGATATTTATACAGTCCGCGCTTATACTGTTTTTACATACAGTAATTCATGAGGTGTAGTTATGTTGCAAGAAAGACTAGAACGCATCAACGAGCTGCGTAAGAAAGCGATGGCCAATCCTGAATTCATGAAATCTGCGCAAGCCCATGCCGAAGCGCTACAAACTCAATGCCACTCTTCGCATCCAAAACCTATCAAAAAGCCCAAAGCACTGTCTGATATCTATCAAGGTTACGACTTCGGGCTCTAGTGTGCCGTTCGTCCTCTAAGTGAAGGGGGTACGCATCCCCCTCACACCTACACCAGCACTCTTTCAACCTTAAGACGCCATTAATGCCAGCTATTTCACAGAATCTGGTCGTAGTGGCCATTTGTATACAAAGTGCAGTATTATTGTCTTAATGAGAATTAAAAACTGTAGAGTGCTGTAACCATATGGGAAACCTGAAAAACTCGGTCAACAAAGGCGTCAAAACTAAAGTCGCAGGACAGACTCAAGATGACGTGGTCTATTGCCATATATTCGATGCCATTCTCGAACAAAGACTTCCCCCTGCAACCAAACTCAGTGAGGAAGCATTGGCAGAAATTTTTGGTGTCAGCAGAACCATCATCCGCCGTGCCCTTTTAAGGTTGTCTATGGAAAAGGTTGTCGATATACGACCAAACCGAGGCGCGATGGTCTCTGCCCCTTCTGTTGAAGAAGCGAAACAGATATTTAAGGCACGTGAAGTGCTTGAAATGGCTATTATTGAACTGGCCGTCGTTAATGCGACCAAGTTACAAATTGCTGAGTGCAGAAAACTCGTAGAAGAAGAGAATCAAGCGTTCGCCAAAGACGACTATGGCAAGGGGCTTCGATTATCGGGGGAATTTCATATCAAGCTGGCCGAAATGGCAGATAACGCCCCACTACTTGCGTTTCAACGAAGCATCGTTTCCCAATCCTCTTTACTTATTGCGATGTACGAAACAGGCAACCACTCTAACTGCTCTCAAGATGAGCATAGCGAACTGCTCAATGCCATCGAGACTGGCGACAAAGAAAAAGCGTTGGGTCTTATGGGCGAGCACCTTGAACATATTCGCTCTAAGCTTAACTTAGATGACAACACAGCCTCCAACGATCTGCATGTCGTGTTCTCAGATGTGTTAAAGAACAAAGTGAGTTAACTTAAAACCACCTAAAACGACGCTGTCACACCCCAAAAATTCACTCGTCATCCTCACGCAAGTGAGGATCTCCTGACGCGCGTTACCCACCCCAAACATGTACATACCTTGCCAAATCGGCTTGCTAACACGCTACAAAAGATCCGCTTTTCCAAGGGCTGACGACATAGGTGCCAAAATCTCACCCAGATTCAACGATGATTTTTTGTATCAAACAGTCCGGCACACATCACCTACAACTCCCTTCAAACCAACAACCTAGCTGCACTACCTAATTTGACCTTGATCTCAATGCATTAGAAATGTTGCCAACTTGTAAATTAATAGTTGACCTATTGGTCAAATTAGCCAATTATTGACCTGAAGGTCAGAAAAAATCATTTTCAAGAATACACTGTACAAGGAGGTCTCTTGATTACCTTTTTACTCAATCAAGAAATCAGACAGGAAGTAAATGTCTCCCCAAACATGACGGTGCTGAACTATCTTCGCACTCATGTAAAAAAAACAGGCACCAAGGAAGGATGCGGTTCTGGTGATTGCGGTGCATGTACCGTGGTACTCGGTGAGCTTGTTGATGGCAAGCTCGAGTATCGTAGCGTTAACTCCTGCCTGACGTTTATTTCTGCTCTTCACGGCAAGCAACTTATCACGGTAGAAGATCTGCAAGCTCGCGATAAGTCACTTCACCCCGTTCAACAAGCCATTGTCGATTTCCATGGTTCCCAGTGTGGCTACTGTACGCCTGGATTCATCATGTCGATGTTCGCACTTACTAAGAACAAGCCGAACGCAAATAAAGCGGATGTGATGGAATCACTGGCTGGCAATCTCTGCCGCTGTACGGGATATCGACCTATCGTCGATTCTGCATTGTCGCTTTGTTCGGAAGAGCAAATCGTTGATCAATTCTCAGAACTTGAACGAGCGACCATCGCAAAATTGGAAAAGATTCAAAATGAAGAAGCGAGTCTGCGTCTTGGACACCTCACCGCGTTCTCTCCTAAAACCACAGACGAACTTGCCAAGCTCTACAAGGCACACCCACAAGCCAAGTTGGTTGCTGGCGGAACAGATTTAGCACTCGAAGTCACTCAATTTCATCGCGAGATAGAAACGCTCATCAGCGTGAACCTTGTGGAAGAGATGAAAGTCTGCCAAGAGACAGAGGACAACCTAGAGATTGGCGCAAACCTACCAATCAGCGATGCCTATACACTGCTAAACAAGCACTACCCCGACTTCGGTGAACTGTTACACCGCTTCGCCTCTTTGCAAGTTAGAAATCAAGGCACCATAGGTGGCAATATTGCTAATGCTTCTCCTATCGGAGACACACCTCCTCTGCTCATCGCTCTGGATGCAAAAATCCAACTACGCTGCGGTGATGAGACACGCGTCATGCCTATTGAGGACTACTTCATCAGCTACAAGGTCACCGCGCAGCAACCTAGCGAGTTTATCGAAAAGATAGTTATACCTAAGCCATCATCGAGCACATTCCGCGCTTACAAGCTCTCTAAACGTTTAGATGACGATATTTCAGCAGTTTGTGGCGCTTTCAGCATTCAAGTGAAAGATAACAATGTAGTGAGTGCTCGTATCGCCTTTGGTGGTATGGCAGCAACTCCTAAACGAGCAATATCTTGTGAGCAGAAGTTAGTCGGGCAGCCTTGGAATGAAGAGACTATTAGCAAGTCAATGGAAGCGCTTAGTAACGACTTTGAGCCTCTATCAGATTTTCGCGCAAGCCAAACGTACCGAAGCCTCACCGCCGCCAATATGCTCAAACGCTATTACATTGAAACCAATAACACCAACAATCTGATTGAAACGAGGGTAACATCTTATGTCTAATGTGAATCATCAGCAGCTGACTCACGAAGAGATGGTTGCTATCGTCAAACAAGATCTTAAAACAGGTGTTGGTAAAAGCGTAAAGCACGATAGCGCGCCAAAACAAGTGACGGGCGAGGCTGTCTACATCGATGACAGACTTGAGTTCCCAAACCAGCTTCATGTCTACGCGCTACTGAGCACACAAGCACACGCAAAAATCACTAAGATAGACGTCTCTCCTTGTTATGACTTCGCTGGCGTTGCTATTGCGATTACCTCCAAAGACGTGCCAGGCCAGCTTGATATTGGCGCTATCCTTCCCGGTGATCCTCTGCTTGCCGATGGTATTGTCGAATACTACGGTCAGCCTGTCATCGCAGTGGCGGCGAGCGACCTCGAAACTGCCAGAAAAGCAGCGCACGCCGCCATCGTTGAATACGAACCGCTACCTGCCATTCTGGATGTCAAAGAAGCACTCGCGAAAAAGCATTTCGTGACGGAAAGCCACCAGCAAAAGCGCGGTGACTCAGCCAAAGCCCTTGCCAACGCTAAACACGTGATCGAGGGTGAAATCGAAATTGGCGGTCAAGAACACTTCTATCTCGAAACACAAGTTAGCAGCGTAATGCCAACCGAGGACGGCGGCATGATTGTCTATACCTCGACGCAAAACCCAACCGAAGTACAAAAACTGGTCTCTGAGGTACTTGGAGTTGCGATGCACAAAGTGGTGATCGACATGCGCCGCATGGGCGGCGGTTTTGGTGGTAAAGAGACACAAGCGGCAGCACCAGCTTGTATGGCGGCAGTGATCGCTCATTTAACCGGTCGACCAACCAAGATGCGCCTGCTTCGTAATGAAGATATGACCATGACCGGTAAACGTCACCCATTCTACAACCAATATAAGATTGGCTTTGATGATAACGGTGTGATTCAAGGTGCCGATATTGTTGTCGCGGGTAACTGTGGTTACTCGCCAGATCTGTCGAGTTCGATTGTCGACCGTGCCATGTTCCACTCTGACAATGCTTATTACTTAGGTGATGTGACTGTTACCGGACACCGCTGTAAAACCAATACCGCTTCGAATACGGCTTACCGTGGTTTTGGCGGACCTCAGGGTATGATGACCATTGAACACATCATGGATGAAATCGCCCGCTACCTTAACAAAGATCCGTTAGAAGTCCGCAAAGCCAACTACTACGGTGAAGAAGGTCGAAACGTTACCCACTACTACCAAACAGTGGAAGATAACTTCCTTCCTGAAATCACTGAGCAGTTAGAGCAAAGCAGTGATTACCACGCAAGACGGAAAGAGATCGCTGAGTTCAACAAAAACAGTCCGATTTTGAAAAAGGGGTTGTCTATCACGCCCGTCAAATTTGGTATCTCGTTTACCGCCACGTTTCTAAACCAAGCCGGCGCACTGATTCACATTTATACCGATGGCAGTATCCACCTAAACCACGGTGGTACTGAAATGGGACAAGGTCTGAATATCAAAGTGGCGCAAATCGTTGCAGAGGAGTTTCAAGTAGATGTTGACCGTATCCAAATCACCGCTACCAACACCGACAAGGTGCCGAACACCTCGCCCACGGCGGCCTCATCGGGCGCCGATCTCAACGGTAAAGCCGCACAAAACGCCGCAATAACCATTAAACAGCGTCTGATTGAATTTGCTTCCTCTCACTTTAAGGTGACTCCAGAAGAAGTACTGTTCAAAAATGGTATGGTACAAATCCGTGAGCAGATCATGACATTTGCAGACTTTGCGCAGCTGGCGTGGATGAACCAAATCTCACTGTCGAGCACAGGTTTTTATCGCACCCCAAAAATCTACTATGACCATGAGAAAGCACGTGGCCGCCCTTTCTATTACTACGCTTATGGCGCGTCGTGTTCCGAAGTCATCATCGATACTCTCACTGGCGAGTACAAAATCTTGCGCGTGGATATCTTGCATGATGTGGGCGCGTCGCTTAACCCGGCTATCGACATTGGTCAGGTGGAAGGAGGCTTCGTTCAAGGCGTGGGTTGGTTGACAACCGAAGAGCTCGTCTGGAATGAGCAAGGACGTTTGATGACGAACGGCCCAGCAAGCTACAAGATCCCGGCCATTGCAGACATGCCAATCGATTTTAGAACGCATCTTCTTGAAAACCGAAGTAACCCTGAAGACACCGTGTTCAACTCCAAAGCGGTGGGTGAACCACCATTCATGCTAGGTATGTCCGTTTGGAGCGCACTCAAAGACGCCATCTCTTATGTTGCCGTTGATGGTGCGATTCCCAAACTGGATACCCCCGCGACACCAGAACGAGTGTTAATGGCGGTGCAAGCCGTGACACAAGGACAGAGTGTTAACACGGCATCCTTCACGGAAACCAATTAACAGGAGGTCACTATGTTTAAGGACAACTGGATTCATGAGCTGGCTAGGCTCGAAGAACAACACGAACCTTGTGTCATGGTGACCGTACTTGAAGATCGCGGCTCCGTGCCGCGAGACGCAGGGACAAAAATGCTAGTGACTCGCGATAACATCATCGCGACCATTGGTGGCGGCCATTTAGAACATGTCGCCTCTAAAATGGCACGAGAAATGCTTCTTTCAGGAGAGCAAAGCCTTAAAGTAGAACGGTTTAACTTGGGTGCTCGATTAGGTCAATGCTGTGGTGGTATGGCAACACTCAGCTTTGAACCCATTGGCACTTCGCAAAAGCATTTGGTACTTTTTGGTGCAGGCCATGTGGCAAAAGCACTGGTTCATATTGTTGCTACCCTGCCCTTTAGAGTAACGTGGATTGATGAACGTGAGGCAGAGTTTCCAGAAACGTTGCCGCAAGGAATCAACAAGCTCGTGAGTGACGACCCAGTAGGTGAAATCGCCCAAATGCCACCAAACAGCTATTACCTAGTGATGACTCACAATCATCAACTCGATTTCGACCTGGCAAAAGCGATTATCAAGCGCGGTGACAGCGCCTACTTTGGGATGATTGGCTCACTGACCAAGCGTAAGAAGTTTGACTTCCGTTTGGCGCAGCGAGGCTTCAGTCAAGATGAGATCAACACCATGACCTGCCCAATAGGCATCGGAGCTGTTACTGGTAAGCACCCTGCAGAAATTGCCGTCTCTGTAGCCGGCGAGCTGATTTCGCACTATCAAGGTAACCCTATTGAGCAAAAGCGCCCAGCGCCCACTCGCCAAGAGCACTCACACCAAGAGCTAGACCAAGCAGGCTAAAAAGCCGCGAAAGGATTAAAATAATAATACTGCCCAGAAATTTGGGGCAGAGAAAGGAAGTGTCATGACAACACAACGCAAGGCCTACCGTGCCAGCATTTTACATAGCATTGCTGACCCCAAAGATGTGGGGCTGGAAAACTCATACCAATTTTTTGAAGACGGCATGATCGTCGTAGAAAACGGTCACATCGTCGACATCGGCAGTGCAACCGATATATTGGCTAGACACACCAGGCCAATGAAGATTAAAACCTACAAGGATAAGCTCATCACCTCCGGCTTTGTTGATACTCATATCCACTACCCTCAGACCGGAATGATCGCCTCATACGGTGAACAGCTTTTAGATTGGCTAGAAAACTACACCTTCCCAGAAGAACGTCGTTTTCAAAACCCTATTTACGCACTCAAAGTCGCCAAACTTTTCTTGGACGAACTCGCAAGTAACGGTACGACCACAGCGCTCGTCTTTGGCACCGTACACAAAGAGTCTGTCGACGTTTTCTTCGGTGAGGCAGAGAGACGTAACCTTCGTATGATTTGTGGCAAAGTATTGATGGATCGTAACGCGCCTGACTACTTAACCGACACTCCAGAGTCAGGCTATCAAGCCTCTAAGGAGCTTATTGAAAAATGGCATAATCGAGGCAGGCTTCACTACGCTGTCACACCAAGATTCGCTCCTACCAGTACACCAGAGCAACTCGCAATGGTGGGTAAACTTCTTGAGGAATACCCAGATGTTTATATGCATACCCACCTCTCTGAAAACAAAAAGGAGATTGAGTGGGTTCTCGACTTATTCCCAGAGCGAGACAGCTATTTAGACGTTTACGACCACTATGGTCTGCTTCACAAGCGCTCTGTTTTTGCTCATGGTATCCATTTGTCTGACTGTGAGTGCCAGCGTTTAGCCGACACGGAATCTGCTATTGCCTTCTGCCCGACTTCCAACCTGTTTCTTGGCTCTGGTTTATTTAAGCTCAACAAACTGGAAGACAAAGGGATCAGAGTCGGCATGGGCACCGACGTGGGCGCAGGAACAAGTTTCTCCATATTACAAACCATGAGTGAAGCCTATAAGATCATGCAGTTGCAACAGGAAAAACTGCACCCTATTAAATCTTTGTACCTCGCGACACTAGGCGGCGCGAAAGCCCTTCACCTCGAGGACAAAATCGGCAACTTAGAGGTAGGTAAGGAAGCAGATTTCGTCGTTCTCGATTTGCATGCTACACAGTTGATGCGCTTTAGAATGAATCAAGCCACAACTCTGGAAGAGAAGCTATTCGTATTAATGAGCCTTGGCGATGACCGAACCGTTTGCGAGACATATATTTATGGCGACCTTGCCTATGATGCTAAAGGTGAACGTGACAAGCGATTGGTAAGTTAAAGGCAGACAACTGCTCTACAACAAACAAGCGTCCCCCACTAGCCCTTGCCTGTTCAGGCAGGGGTTTATTTAAGCGCGCACCAAACCTCAACCACTATTCCAAATCCGAAAAACAAACTTTTTTCAAACATGAACGAATTCTGAATATTCGTTTCAAGGTTAGTTAATCTAGACAAGCGCATACTGACATCGTCAACTAAACAAAGATGTCCACATTGAGGTTATTATGAAAAAAGTTATCATCGCTACAGCACTTATCCTAACGTCTGGTTTCGCAGCAGCTAAATCTATGCCTGCTCAAGGCGGTTTTAACGGCCCTGCTCTTGGTGCACAAACGACTGTTGCTCAAGCACTAGAAGCAAAAGACGACACTGCCGTTCAAATTACCGGCAACATTACCCAATCTATTGGTGATGAAGAGTATCAATTCACCGACGGTCAAAACACTATTGTGATTGAAATCGACAACGATGACTGGCGCGGTGTTGATGTAACACCAAACGACAAAGTGATTATTTCTGGTCGTGTAGACAAAGATGCATTTGAAGACACCAAAATCGAAGTAAAACGCGTTGCTATCGCTGGCTAACGACTAACAGCACTCAACTGCCTTTACTGGGGTGATAAGCCACCAAAATTACCCCAAGTACTATCAATATCGCCCCACCGATCCGTTGGGGCGATAGTTCTATTTTGGGATACCCTAAAAGCCCATACTGATCATAAATAAGTGACGCCGTCACTTGGCCACATACAATCGCAATGGCCAGCGCCAACGCTCCCAACTTAGGCGCTAGATAAATAGACATTGCAATATTAAACGCCCCCAAAAATCCCCCTAGCCAAGCCCACCATGGCAGGTTTTTAAGTGTTCCATTTGGAAACCACGGCTTCCCCTCTAGCATCACCAAGGTGCCTAACACTAAAGTACCGATCACAAATGAGATAAACGCAGCTTGAAGCGGCGATCCCAAACCGGTGCGTAGCTGTGCATTAACACCCGCTTGTGACGCTAACGTCGTACCCACCACCACACTGAGCAAAATAAGAATCACACCCGTAAAGTTTGCCACTGTTCGTTTCCTTATCACCGCACTCTTTCAAGCGTAGCACTTCATTCCCAACTATTTTCCTGTACAGTAGTACGAGCACATTTTGGAAACAGGGACAGAACATGATCAAAAAGGTATTCGCAGTGATTGGTACAGGCGCTATCGGTGGTTACTATGGGGCAAGACTCCATCATGGTGGTCACGACGTTCACTTCCTTTTCAATAGCGACTACCAGCATGTGGTTGATAACGGATTAAGAGTCGACTCTCACTACGGTGATTACTCCATCACGGCTAACGATATCAATGCTTACAATAAGTCGGCAGGTATGCCTAAAGCCGATGTTATTCTCGTCGCGCTAAAAACCACCCAAAATCACCTACTCAAAGCGCTTATTCGCCCTCTATTAAAACCGGATACCTTAGTCATGTTGCTGCAAAATGGCATTGGCGCAGAGCAAGAAGTGGCCGAGACATTTAATCTCCCCTACGTCGGTGGTGGCTTATGCTTTATCTGTTCAAATAAAGTCGCACCTGGTCACATAGACCACATCGATTACGGCCGCATTACCGTCGGCGTATACGGCGAGGATGGGATTGAACCACTGGAATCGTTCGCTAAAGACCTAACAAGCAGTGGTGTTGAAGTGGATATCGATCCTAAAATCATTGATGCTCGCTGGAAGAAACTTCTTTGGAACTTACCCTTTAATGGCTTATCAACCGTGCTCGATTCCGACACAGCGCAAATAATGGACTGCCCGGAACTCGTCAGCCTATCAAAAGACATCATGATAGAAGTGCAGCAAGCCGCTCAAACCACCGATACTGAAATCCCAAGCTCACTCATCGACACCATGCTAAGCAATACCGCCAAGATGAAGCCATATTTAACTAGTATGTTGTTAGACAGGCGCAATGGCCGCGAGCTTGAGCTGCAATATATGTACAAGAATGCGATTGAACTTGCTGCACAAGGAGGCGTCTCTATGCCAAAGACAACGACGCTTTATGAACAGTTGTGCTTTATTAACAAGCGTATCGTCTCCGTAAATTAATAGCGCACCTTTGCTAACGTAAAAGAGCCGCTCTATCAAAGAGCGGCTTTTTGCATTGTATTACCTTTACTGTAGCTGAGCCCCCTGCTCCACCCATTCTCCAATAAGCGCACGTTCTTCATCGGTCATTTGAGTCAGGTTACCAAGTGGCATCACTTTGGTGGTGACCGTTTGAGCGACGATGCGTGGGACATTCACTTTGATCTCCTCTGGCGTGTCGAGTACCACACCGCCCGGTGCTGTTTGGAACGCGGCATGCGTTGGGGTTGCCGAGTGACAGACCGAGCAGCGTTCTTGAATCACTTGATTGATCTGTGAAAACGGAATCGAGCCATCGTGTGCTGATGATTGAGCTATCTGTTCACTGCCCGTTTGCGCCACTTCAGGGCTTGTTTGTGTCACTGGTGCTTTAACAACCGGCGTTGGTGCTTTATTCGCATACGGCGATGAAACGAATGCAAGTGTCACCATACCCAATGCGGCGGCTGGAATTGTCCAAGCAAATTTTTGGCTGCCATGGCGCGTATTGAAGTAGTGTCTTACCAAAATACTAAACACTGACAAGCCCGCTAGAATCGCCCAGTTGTACTCATGACCGTAGGTGCTCGGAAAGTGGTTGCTGATCATAATGAACAGCACAGGCAGCGTTAGGTAGTTATTGTGTCTTGAACGCAGCAGTCCTTTCGCAGGCAGCGCTGGGTCTGGCTCTTGGTTATTTTCAATCGCCTTCACCAAGTTGCGCTGGGCCGGCATGATAACGAAGAAGACGTTACCGACCATGATAGTACCTATGATGGCACCAACATGAATATAAGCACCACGGCCACTGAAAACTTGGCTAAGTCCATACGCGGCAGCCACTAGCCCAGCAAACAATACAATACCTAGGACAATCGGTGTTTTACCTAAAGGCGAGTTACACAGTAGGTTGTAAATGACCCAGCCTGCAACTAGTGAGGCCGCACCAATTATGATCGCGCTGGTTGCATCGATACCAGAGCCTGGCGCGACTAGATAGATTTCTGCGTTCAGATAGTAGACCACGCCCAACAGCAGTACGCCAGTGATCCAAGTGAAGTACGCTTCCCATTTAAACCAGTGTAAGTTCTCTGGCATCTTTGGGGGCGCGAGTTTGTACTTTTCAAGATGGTAAATACCACCACCGTGAATCGCCCAGAGATCGCCCGATAGGCCATCACGGGGGTTACTGCGATTCAAATTATTCTCTAACCATACAAAGTAGAACGACGCACCAATCCATGCGATCCCTACTATCATGTGAACCCAACGAATAATCAGGTTCAGCCATTCTGTTACGTGCGGATCCATAACACACTCCTCGTCAGCAGCTTAGACAGAGACTTGCTGCTCATCCTTATCTTTTTGCATCTTATCGGCGAAGCTAGGTAAATCATCTAGGCTCAATTGAACCAACCCTTCACTGAAAAACACTTCATCGCAATTGTTACCCCCCCCGGCTCTATCAACAATCAAGAACTGATCTTGGTCTGTGAGAGCCAATACTGGATGATGCCAAACCCCTTTGTGGTAGTTCACCCCTTGCTTACCGTTGCTGATAAATGCACGGCAGTTCGCTAAAGACGGGTTATCACCCTTCGGCGCGACGACGATAAGATACGGTTGTCCAAGTAATGGTATAAATGCTTGCGAGCCCAAAGGATGCCTTTCTAGCATTTCAATCGTGAGTGGATACTGTAGAGGCGTCGCTTGAAAGATACTGATGATGGCTTTACCACCTTGCTCTTCCACGTCAGCCTCAGCAAGCTTGTGATAACGACGTGTCGACCCGTTATTGATCATAAAGTAGTCGCTATTATCCACCTCTATCACATCACCAAACTCGGCAAATGTGCGCTTGTCCAGAAGCTCTATTTTGATTCGACGTATACCATTACTCATATAAAATCCCTCTACTAAGTTTAGTCTGCCTTGGTGCCAAAGAGGCGCAAGCGACTGACACCGCCATCAGGGAAAATGTTCAATCGTACATGGGTAATGGGGCCAATCTCATTCACCTCAGAGACAAACTCATGAATCGAGTGAGCTTCGAGCTTTTGAGAGGGCAGGAGTTCTTTCCAGAACAAGCTTTGGGTCGCCACTTGATCATCGGTTCCCCCCTTCACATACGCAGCTTGAATCGAGCAGCTATCTGGGTAGTTACCCTTAAAGTGGGCAGTGTCCACCACCACGCGACCGACATTACCAGCATGTCCTAAGGCTACGATAACCCAGTCATTGCCAGGCGTTCTTCGGCGGGCGGTTTCCCAGCCATCCCCCATATTTTCGCCGCGGCCCGGGCCTAAGATGTTTGACTTATTCCCGTAGTGCTCGTCGCTACATGCTAACGCTCTTCCACCATGTTCTACGGCGGCGAGGTCAATTTGTTGCAGTTCATCGATAGCATCCCAGTCAACGCTTGGCGTACCATAAACACGCAGACGTGCCACACCACCGTCCGGATAGATATTCAGTCTCACGTGGGTGTAGACTTTTTCACTCGCTATCTCGCTGATATGGTGCTTGTCACCAGACAAGCTCTGAGACGGTAAAATCTCCTCCCATTCTGCGGAGTTCGTCGGGTCCGCTTCTGGGCTGTAAATGGCATCGATTGAAGCTGATGGCGGATAGTTGCCCGTAAAGAAAGAAGTATCGATATCCACGCCAGCAATGGTGCCCGCTAAGCCAAGTTTAACGACACAGTAGTCATAACCTTCACCACGCTTACGACGACTCTCCCAGCCGTCCATCCACTTACCGTTGTCGTCATAGACATCATCTTTCCACACCGGGTCTAGTCGACTGAGCAAGCGGCTCTTGTCTGCAAAAAAGTCATCCGTGGCGTAGAGCGCTTCTGCGCCCAGTTTGTCATCTGCTAAATTAATGTATTGTTCAATTTTCAAAGACATTTGTTGTCATCCAGTTCAATTATTCAATAAATAATAAAATGAGAGAGATAGCTGCCGTTTCCCTGACTTACATATCTCTTAAGCGAAATAACGCTATCTTGTTGATCTCGTTAAGCGCTGTAACAAACTCAGTTTCACTATCATTGCCTAATCGCATCTCGAACGACTCAAGAATTTGGTAACGATTGGCTCCCTTGACTGCCATGATGAAGGGAAAGTTGAAGCGACTTTTGTAGCTGTTGTTGTAGGTGGTAAATTTGGCAAACTCTTCCTCTGAACACTGGTCAATTCCGGCACCAGCTTGTTCAGCCGTCGAGGCCGCGGTTAATTCGCCATTTATGGCAGCTCGTCCAGCTAAGTCTGGGTGAGCATTAATCAAATCGAGCTGTTTAGACTCGGCTGCATTTAATAACGCCATCGACATCTTTAAATGCAGGCTTTCAATGTGGTCATCGTCTGGATCAAGTCCTGAATCAAATACAGACTCAGCAACCCAGGGACTATGTTCATAAATATCCGCAAAGCATGAGACAAACTCATCTCGAACCATTTCCGTTGGCTTACAGCGTTTAAATCGCGTCATCACTTTGCTCCTTGTGATTGTTGTTATTGATTCGAGTTGTGCGGGTGATGCTGATGCCAGTGCTTGGCAATATCGACCCTGCGGCATAGCCATACGTCTTCATACTGACTGACATAGTCTAAAAAGCGTCGAAGAGAAGCGATTCTTCCTGGTCGACCAATCAAACGACAGTGCAAACCAACCGACATCATTTTTGGTGCGTGTTCGCCCTCTTCGTATAAAGTGTCAAAGGTATCTTTGAGATACTGATAGAACTGCTCACCAGAGTTAAAACCTTGCACTGTGGCAAAACGCATATCGTTCACGTCTAATGTGTAAGGGATCACTAGCTGAGGTCGGCCTGTCTCTGTATGCCAATACGGAAGATCATCATCGTATGCATCAGAGTCATACAAGAAGCCGCCTTCTTCAGCGACGAGACGACGAGTATTTGGACCGGTACGTCCGGTGTACCAACCCACAGGGCGCTCACCAGTGACTTCTTTGATAATCGAAATCGCTTTTGCCATGTGGTCGCGCTCTTCGGATTCATCCATATACTGATAGTCAATCCAGCGATACCCGTGGCTGCAAATCTCATGTCCGGCTTCCTTCATTGCCTTCGCGACTTCGGGATAGCGCTCGACGGCCATAGCGACAGCAAAAATAGTCAGAGGTATGTCGTATTGCTCAAATAGGCGAAGCACACGCCACACACCGGCTCGGCTACCATATTCATAAATGGATTCCATGCTGATGTGACGCTCACCTTTGATGGGGGTTGCTGCAGGGATCTCAGAAAGAAATGCTTCCGATTCGTCATCGCCGTGAAGCACACAGCGCTCCCCGCCTTCTTCGTAGTTCAATACAAAGGATACGGCGATTCGTGCGTTGTTCGGCCATTTGGGGTTCGGAGGGTTGGCTCCGTAACCGACGAGGTTGCGAGAATAATCCTTATTCATCCACTGGCTCCTTATGCGTCTCTCTCAACTCGCTACTGCGCGTTATTCATCATTTCTTTAACTTAATTGTATACAATAAATTATCTTGATGTAAAGATTTTGTTTGTTGAGTTATATTTTAATTTTAAATTCATTAAAATCAGAGTTTTAAAAAACAAGACATCTTTATTTGCCACATAACAGTGCACTTTGCACCACCAAAAAGCAGGCGTCATCACCAACATTTTTATAACAGAAAACTTTACTATTCGGTTTAATTGTGTACATATTAATATCAATAGAGTTCTTGGTACGACCTCGTTGTATACAAGATAATACTGACCAATCAAGGAGCGTACGAAAGTACGAGGGCATTATGGGAAGACTAACTACACATGTATTGGATACAACAAACGGTGTCCCAGGCGCAGAAATATTAGTCGAGCTGTTTCGCGTGCAAGGAGACGACATCCAGTTCATTAAACGAGTTTTCACCAACTCTGATGGACGCACCGACGCACCTATATTGGAAAATGACGCATTTCTACCGGGCAAGTACCAACTCGTCTTTCATGTCGCAGAGTACTATCAGAAAAAAGGCGTTGAGCTCGACGAAGTACCATTTTTAGACGACGTGGTGATCCGCTTTGGACTGAATGATGAAGACGCTCACTATCACGTTCCATTGTTGGTCTCCCCGTTTAGTTTTTCGACCTACCGAGGCAGTTAGCCAGGTATCAACCGACTCTTAAAAGTTGTCTCACGCAGCTTTGTATGAGGCGCGCGTAACTGCGCACTACCAGTAAATTGAAATGAACCACCTCTCAAGAGGCATGGCTCTTCCTTTGCATTTTTATTTGCAAACAGAGTCATGGGGACTGCTGTTTTCAATTTCAGGATAAGCAATAGAAATTTTACCCACTCAACCTTCAAGGGTAATGCGAAAAGGACTTACTCAAATGAATGAAACCAAAGCAGAAGTGCTCAATGAAGCATCCCAAAACAGCCTCTTAGAGCGCTATTTTAAAATCAAGCAACACGGTTCAAGTGTTAAAAACGAACTCTTAGGTGGCGTCACCACCTTTGCTACCATGGCCTACATCATCTTTGTAAACCCAAGCATCATGGCCGCTTCGGGCATGGATCAAGGGGCGGTGTTTGTCGCGACCTGTATTGGCGCAGCCATCGGCTGTTTGCTGATGGGCTTGTTTGCTAACTGGCCTGTAGGCTTAGCACCGGGCATGGGTCTTAATGCGTTTTTCTCATTTACCGTCGTCAGTGAAATGGGTTATAGCTGGGAAGTGGCGTTAGGTGCGGTATTTATCTCTGGTGTGTTGTTTGTAGGGATGAGTTTCTACAAGATACGACAATGGATTATTGAGAGTATCCCCGAAAGTCTTCGTTACGCAATGACCGCAGGCGTAGGTCTATTCTTGGGTCTGATTGGTCTTAAAACTGCAGGTATCGTCGTCGAAAACCCAGCAACATTGGTCTCTTTAGGTGATTTTACTAAACCAGATGCGCTTCTAGCAGCCGTGGCGTTCCTGATCATTGCCGTGCTAAGTGAACGCCGCGTTTTCGGCGCTGTACTTATCGGCATTCTAAGTGTCACTATGATCGGTATGATGATGGGAATAGTTCAATACAATGGCTTTTTCTCAGCACCTCCAAGCATTGCGCCAACCTTCCTTGCTATGGATATTACCGGTGCGCTTAATGTTTCTATGGTGAGCGTTATCCTAGCGTTCCTATTCGTCAACATGTTTGATACTGCTGGTACGCTTATGGGCGTGGCTGAGCGTGCAAATCTCGTTAACAAAGAAACCGGTAAAATCGAAGGCTTAAGCAAAGCACTGAAAGCGGACAGTATTTCTAGTGTCGCGGGAGCTTGCGTAGGTTGTCCGCCGGTAACCAGTTATGTTGAAAGTGCTGCAGGTGTCGCTGCAGGGGCGAGAACTGGTCTTTCGGCCATTGTCGTTGCTGTACTATTCCTTGCGGCTATTTTCCTATCGCCTCTTGCAGGTATGATCCCCGCTTACGCGACCGCTGGCGCTCTTATTTACGTGGCCTTTGTCATGATGAGTAGTATGCAGCATGTTGATTGGAAAGACTTTACTAATGGTGCACCTGCTGCCATTACAGCACTCATGATGCCGCTGACCTTCTCAATCGCTAATGGTATAGCGCTTGGCTTTATCACCTACACAGTACTAAAAGTCGCCACGGGTAAAACGAAAGATGTCTCGATCTCAATGTATATCCTGAGCGCCGTGTTCATCGCGAAGCTGGTCTTTATTGGCTAAGCTGTCGTTTTCAAATGAGATAAACAGAAAAGCGGCAAACGTAAATTCGTTTGCCGCTTTTCTATGGCTCATCGTGAATTAGTGTAATTCTGTATACCAAAGCCACGAACTAGCTGCTTTTCACTCCGCACCCTTGAATCACCATCTTAGTTAGAAACGTCGCCGCCTCGTCAAAATCACTGTCGGATAGCTCTGGCTTGTCGAGTACGCTGCATATCTGCCAGCTAAAGTCTGCGTACGTTTGAGTAGCCGACCAAATGGCAAACATAAGGTGATGCGGTGGTACGTCATCCATTAAGCCCTGCTCTGCCCAATTGGCGAACTTCTCTAAAATAAGTTGTGATTGTTGAAATAGCTTAGAGCGAATACCCTCAGGCAACACCTTAGCACCCGACATCACTTCACTGGCAAATACACGGGATGCATGTGGGTGGTCTCTGGAAATCATCAGCTTGGTGCGAATGTATTGGGTAAGCGCTTCAACTGGATCATCGAGCTGTTCGATCGGCAATGATGCTTCAAGAAGGGGTTGGGTAACGGTTTCTAGCACCGCGTAATAGAGTTTATCTTTCGAACTGAAGTAGTAAAACACATTAGGTTTAGGAATAGCTGCCGCCTTGGCGATATCGACCATTTTGGTTGCAGCATAGCCATGGGTAGCAAACTGCTCACTGGCCACTTCAATGATCAAATCTTGATTCTTCCTGCGGATGCGCGACATGTTTGTCCTTACTGTCGTTACTCATGCTTGGCTTATCTTAATGAATTTAAAAACTAAGTACAAAGCCTAAGGTGTGATTTCAGAACAAACACAAGGCATAAAAAATCCCGAAGCCAATACTCGTTGCGCTCTGATTAGTGAAGTTTGAAGCCGACAACTTCAGCGCAATGAGTATAACTTCGGGAACGCGTATAAAAGGAGACAAAACTACGCGATTGAGGCGGAAACTATTTGGATAGATTGTCTCTGCTGACTCTACTTACGAATAGAATGTGCAGAGCGCATTTCAAGTGCTTTGATTAACGCGGAGTGGTCCCAATTTTCACCCCCTTGATCGACACACTCATCGAACAGATGCTGCGCCGTCTCAGTATTGGGTAACGCCACTCCTAATTCATTTGCACCCGTTAATGCAAGATTGAGATCTTTTTGATGGAGTGCGATTTTAAAACCAGGGTTGAAGCTACCTTCAATCATTCTCTCTCCGTGAACCTCAAGGATTTTTGAGCTAGCGAATCCGCCCAGTAGTGCTTGGCGTACCCGAGCAGGATCGGCACCCGCTTTTGAGGCAAATACCAAGGCTTCCGACACCGCTTCTATATTCAGCGCAACAATGATTTGATTGGCCACTTTGCAAGTTTGCCCTGCACCGCTATCACCCACCAGCGTGATATTTTTGCCCAGCACTTCAAATAAAGGTCTCGCGGTATCAAAAGCAGATTGATCACCACCGACCATAATGCTCAATGTTGCATTGACTGCGCCGACCTCCCCGCCGGACACTGGCGCATCAAGATACTGAGCTCCGCTCTCTTTGATGCGCTTAGCAAATGACTGCGTGGCCATCGGTGAAATTGAGCTCATATCAATGATCAGCTTATTGGCGTTGCCTTCTAGACCCTCCTCTACACCGTGTGCGTTAAATAGCACCTCTTCAACTTGCGGTGTATTGGGCAGCATGAGTATCGTGACATCTGCGATAGCGGTCGCTTCTTTTGGTGAATGGCACACCGTTGCGCCACGCGCGACTAGCTCTGCTGGAGGCGGCGTAAAGTGATCCGATAGTACCAATTCGTAACCGGCACTTTGCAGGTTTTTCGCCATCGGTAGTCCCATAATACCTGTACCAATAAATGCTATTTTCATAGAATATTCTCCTTAACGTTCTAAATTATTGAAAATCGTTCAACCACGATAGCCCCTGACGCGTACTGGCTTTGGGCTTGTATTCACATCCAACCCAACCTTGATAACCAAGTTCATCAAGATGCGGCAGCAAAAAGTGATAATTGATTTCTCCGGTTCCGGGCTCATGACGCCCTGGATTATCCGCCAATTGAATGTGAGCAATGTTTGACAGGTTCTTCGCTATTGTCGGCGACAAGTCGCCCTCCATGATCTGCATGTGGTAGATGTCGTACTGCAGCGACAGATTGTCACTGCCCACTTCAGCGATCACCTCCAGCGCTTGCTCTGTGGTGTTTAGGAAGAAGCCAGGAATGTCTCGGGTATTAATTGCTTCGATCACCAGCGCAATGCCTGCAGCCTCGAGTTGCTGAGCCGCATAGCGAAGGTTAATCACAAACGTCGTATGAGCATCTTGCTCAGTGACACCTTCCGGCACGATGCCAGCAAGGCAGTTCACTTGTGTATTTCCTAATACCTTCGCGTATTCAATCGCTTGCGCGACACCAAGCTGAAACTCCTCAATTCGATTTGGGTCAACGGCAATCCCTCGGTCCCCCAACTCCCAATCACCAGCAGGCAAATTAAACAGAACTTGCTCAAGTTGATGGTTCTCTAATTGAGTCTTTATCGTCTGAGCCTCAAAGTCATAGGGAAACAGATATTCAACCCCCTTAAACCCCGCCAATGCGGCTTGTTCAAAGCGTTCTAGAAAATCGAATTCGGTAAACAACATCGACAGGTTGGCAGCAAATTTGGGCATGATACTCTCCTTAGTTATCGTGTTTTAAAGCAGCGTTTATTGTGCTCGATCGCGTTTTGCCAATGCCGTAGGAGCATCACCATCGCTATCCGCAAGAGGTTCAAACTCATTGATGGCATTGATTTCTGCCCCCATGGAGATATTCGTGACTCGCTCAAGGATGACTTCTACCACTACCGGTACTTGATGGGCTGCCATTAACGAGCGGGCCTGTGCGAAAGCCGCCTGTATCTTGGCTGGGTCTGTAACACGCAGGGCTTTACAGCCCAAACCCTCAACGACCTTCACATGATCGACACCATAACCTTCCACTTCTGGTGAATTTTGGTTTTCAAATGCTAGTTGCACGCAGTAGTCGATATCAAACTGACGCTGTGCTTGGCGAATCAGTCCCAAATAAGAGTTATTCACTACAACGTGAATATAAGGGAGATTGAACTGAGCTCCGACTGCCAACTCTTCTATCATGAACTGGAAGTCGTAATCGCCTGAAATCGCGACCACATTGCGCTGGGGATCGGCAACCTTAACGCCCAGTGCGGCTGGAACGGTCCAACCTAGCGGTCCGGCTTGGCCGCAATTGATCCAATGCCTTGGTTTGTAAACATGAAGAAACTGTGCTGCCGCAATTTGTGAAAGGCCAATCGTACTGACATAGCAAGTGTCCTCTCCAAATGCTTGGTTCATCTCTTCATAAACACGCATAGGTTTGATCGGCGTATCAGTGAAATGAGTTTTGCGCAGCATGGTGGCTTTACGATGCTGACATTGTCCAACCCAAGCCGATCTCTCTGGAAGCATGTCGTTCGCCGCGCGTTCTTTCGCAACATCGACCATTAGCTCCAATGCTGCTTTGGCGTCCGAGACAATCCCAAGATCGGGGCAGAACACTCGACCAATTTGAGTCGGTTCAATATCAATATGAACAAACTTTCGTCCCTTAGTGTAAACATCTAGAGAACCTGTATGTCGATTCGCAAAGCGATTACCGACACCAAATACAAAATCAGACTCGAGCAGCGTTTCGTTACCATATCGATGCGCCGTTTGCAGCCCGACCATACCCGCCATCAGCTCATGATCATCTGGGATTGAACCCCACCCCATGAGCGTTGGAATGACTGGGATACCCGTTATCTCAGCAAACTGCTGCAACAGCTCAGAGGCACCAGCATTAATCACCCCACCACCAGAAACAATGACGGGCTTCTCTGCCTCCGTGAGCATGTCGAGCGCTTTCTCTACTTGCTCACGAGTGGCCGACGGCTTAAAGGCCTCTAACGGCTCATAGGTATCAATATCAAACTCAATTTCGGCCAACTGTACATCAAGGGGCAGGTCAATCAGCACTGGGCCAGGGCGTCCCGAGCGCATTAAATGAAATGCTTTTTGAAAGGCACGAGGAACCTGAGCTGGCTCTAATACCGTTGTCGCCCACTTAGTGACGGGTTTGGCGATAGATTCAATGTCTACCGCCTGAAAATCCTCTTTGTGCAAGCGATCACGTGGCGCTTGACCAGTAATGCACAAAATAGGGATCGAGTCCGCTGATGCGGAATAAAGGCCAGTAATCATATCCGTACCAGCAGGACCCGATGTTCCAATACACACACCGATGTTGTCTTGCTCGGTGCGCGTAAAGCCTTCAGCCATATGAGAGGCACCTTCCACGTGACGAGCAAGCACGTGCTCGATACCTCCTAGTTTCTTCATCGCAGCATACATCGGATTAATTGCCGCGCCAGGAACACCAAATGCAATCTGGATCCCTTCTTTTTTAAGTACCGCTACCGCGGCTTCTATTGCCTTCATTCTTGCCATTGCAACTCCCCCCATTGAATTGTGTACAATTTTCGATCACTTTGTGTACTATGAACCAATTCCGAGTATTCGCAAGCCTAAAATTCATAAATTCCTTACCTAGAGCTCATACACTAAGTGGCCACTAACCCCGAAAACACTCACAAACAATGCTTTATGTAAAATATCTTTACGTAAAAATATTTTTCAAAGAATCTGCGGTTAATTTTATGAAAAATAGTCTTTGATCATTTGTTGGTTTTCTCATATAAGTAGATATGAGAAACATTTTTGTATACAAAAAATAATAATATTGTGTAAAGGAGACAGGCTATGGCCACCATCGAAGGAATGAAAACAGCACCCGCGAATCGGCTGAATGTAACAGGGTCGATGAACAGCAAGGACTATCAAGAGATTCTCAATGAGGAAGCTTTAGGTTTTCTCAATACCTTAGTGGCACATTTTGGCGATCGCAGAGAAGCACTTCTCAAGCAAAGAGAGGTTAAACAAGCGGCCTATGATGCTGGCGAGTTACCAAGTTTTCGTAGCGACACCGAATCGATCCGACAAGACAAAAGCTGGCAAGTGAACACTATCCCCGAGCCACTACTGGATCGCCGAGTAGAAATTACTGGCCCGGTTGACCGCAAGATGGTGATCAATGCCCTCAATTCTGGCGCCAAAGTCTTTATGTGCTGCTTTGAAGATGCTTCTTCACCCACATGGGCAAACATGGTGGAAGGTCAAATCAACCTTAGGGACGCCAACAACGGCACCATTAGCCACTACGATGAAAACAAGAACAAGCACTACACACTCACAGCGGATCCCGCGTTATTGATCGCCAGACCACGCGGGCTGCATTTACCAGAAAACTCGATTCAGTTTAATAATAAACCAATCGCCGGTTGTTTAATGGACTTCGCTCTGTACTTCTTCCACAACTATCAGTCACGAGCAGCGAAAGGGCTTGGTGTTTACTACTACATTCCCAAGTTAGAGTGTATGGAAGAAGCCAAATGGTGGGATGATGTCTTTTCATTTACTGAAAACTATTTTGGCCTACCGACAGGCACAATCCGCGCCACCGTGCTCATCGAAACCCTTCCCGCAGTGTTCCAAATGGATGAAATATTGTATGCAATGAAAGACCATATCGTTGCTATGAACTGCGGTCGCTGGGATTACATTTTTAGCTACATTAAGACGCTTAAGAATCACAAAGATCGTATTCTTCCTGACCGTCACGGTATCGGCATGGATAAGGCGTTTCTGAACGCCTACAGCCAGCTGCTGGTTAAAACCTGCCACGCACGCGGTGCTCTCGCTATGGGTGGAATGTCTGCATTCATCCCTGCTAAAGACCCACAAGAAATGGCCAAAGTGACCGCAAAAGTCATCGAAGACAAACAAAGAGAGTCTCAAAACGGCCATGATGGTACCTGGGTCGCGCACCCTGCTCTGGTTGATTTGGCGATGTCGACGTTTGATGAGCAGCTCAACGGCAAGATTAATCAACTCGATTTTGTTAGCCCTGAGACAGATATATGCGCAGAAACGCTACTGAAGCCTTGTGAAGGTACTCGCGACGAGGCTGGCGTTCGCAAGAATATTCGCATCGCACTCTACTATATCGAAGCATGGATCCAAGGCCATGGCTGTGTCCCTATCTACGGTCTTATGGAAGACGCCGCTACTGCCGAGATATCTCGCGCCAACATCTGGCAATGGATCCACCACGGTATCACGCTCGATGATGGTCAGGCGTTTAACAAAGATCTTTTTCACACTTGGCTCTACCAAGAGCTAAAAACCATTCAACAGGAAGTAGGCGACACTCGTTACTATGCCGGACGCTTTGAAGAAACTGCTGACCTTTTCTATGAGCTGTCGACATCGAAACAATTCGCCAACTTCCTGACTCTTCCAAGCTACTCCCTACTTTAAGTTTTGGCTTTAGCCAGCCGATCAAGTGCTGGCTAATCCAACTGAGGAGAATAGCGCAAGCGACTAGACGATGAGGAAACAACATGGGAAGTTTAACTCTTAACCAAGCACTAACGATCATTGATGGCACCTTCCAGGCAGGGGAAAAAGATGCATGTGCACCGTTAACAGCGGCAGTACTCGATAGCGGTGGAAAACTCATCTCTCTGCAACGCCAGGATGGTTCTAGCATGATGAGACCCGACATCGCGATTGCGAAAGCCTGGGGAGCACTAGCGCTTGGTTGTTCGTCTAGGAAGCTGGCACAAGATGCGGATGCAAGACCTGCGTTTATCTCAGCGGTGAACGTCTTGGCACACGGCAACATGGTCCCCGTACCTGGTGGTCTGCTGATTCGAGATAAAGATCAGCATGTCATTGGCGCTATCGGTGTCAGTGGCGATCTGTCCGATACCGACGAGCGCTGCGCACTAGTTGGGATCGCAGCCGCGGATTTATGTAGCGACGAGCAAGCCGCGTAATCAAAGGGAAAGGTCTAGGGCACTAGACCTTTATTATTTATTCGTATTGGCTTAGCCACACTTTGAGCAACTGATTAGCTTGTTTCTTTTGCGCCGCGCTCAATGATTTCACGAGATTTTTTTGTACGTCGGCATGCTCTTCAATTAACTGATCAATCAGCACCAAACCATCTTGCGTCAACTGCACCGTCACACTGCGACGGTCTTCTTTGCTATGCTCACGCAAGATCAGGCCCTTACTCTCTAGTTTATCGAGTCGGTTGGTCATCGCGCCGGACGTCAGCATCATTGTATCAATCAGCTCAGACGGCGTTAGACAGTATGGTTGACCACTACGGCGAAGTGTTGCGATCACGTCAAATTCACCTAGCTTCAGATCATACTTCTTGTGTAAATCTGCCACTTTGGTTTCCATGTACTTAGCGATACGCATGAGCCTTCCCATCATCGCCATCGGATCCGTATCCAGTGTTGGCTTTTCTGTTGCCCACTGTTCGACCAATCGATCTATCGCGTCCATTCCAATATGTTCTCACTATTTAGGTTCAGAAAAACTAGCTTAACATAAAGATACTTTACAGACAGCTCAAAGATGGTTAAAGTGTCGGTAGATATCTTAACGTAAAGATAAATTGAATGAATATACTTTTAGCTATGATCCCCGCTTTCTTCTGGGGTACAACCTATGCGGTCACCAAGTTTACGCTTCCAGACTGGCCGCCGATCCTACTGGGTGCACTTCGCGCATTGCCAGCGGGCTTGTTATTGCTATTAGTAAAACCTTCACTGCCTAAGAAGGGCGAGTGGAAAATTTTGTTTATCTTGGGCACCGTAAACATTGCGACCTTCTTTGGCCTTATCTTTGTCATGGCGCAAACCCTACCGTCAACGATTTCCGGCGTTGGCATGGTGTCTGTACCAGTATTCGCCATGTTGTATCAGTGGCTCGTGAATAAGAAGCGTCCAAGCTGGCTGCAAACACTCAGCGGTCTAGCGCTTGTGTTGTTCGCTTTCTTTCTGTTTTCACCAGGTTCAATCTCGCTCAACCCTATCGGTTTAGGCGCCATGTTGGCAGCGATAATGTGTATTGTTGTTGGTAGCGGCATGACCAAAACACTCGGCGGACGTATCCATTGGTGGACGATTTTGACTTGGCAGTTGATTTTGGGTGGTGCTGTACTTGGGCTCGCATCTGGCGTTCACGCAGCGCTCGAGCCGCAAATCTACGTATCGGTGATCGACAATTTTTCCACTCAGAACCTAATGGGGCTACTTTGGGTTGTGGGTCTCAATACCGCGTTAAGTTATGGCATGTACGTTTGGCTGCTGCAACGCATGAGTGTGGTCGACTTTACCTTTGGCGGCATCGCTAACCCTATCGCCGGTATTGTGTGTGGTATGGTGCTGCTTAGCGAGTCATTTACGCAAACCCAATATGCATTGATGATTGGCATGATCATGATGTCCTTGGTGCCACAGACTCTGCAAGCCGTCAAACAGCACCGATTAGCCAGTTTAGCCAAACAAGGCTAAGCTTGCCCCCGATTTCATCGAAAGTGGCTTGAGGTTCTTAGGTGAACTACGTACCATACGGCCACTTTTTCATAACAGCGCTATCAACATGAAACGACTTGTCCTCTACGTAAAAGACAAATGCCCACATTGCAAAGACGCTCAACGCTACCTAGACAGCAAAGGGTATAAATATCGCTTAACTAACGCGAAAATGCAGCGTGGCCGAAAAGAGCTCGACGCGATTGGTGCTCGTTCATTACCTGTATTGAAAATTGGTGACCGCTACATGATTGGCTGGAACCCAAAAAATTTCGAGAAGATGTATAACAGCAATTAGTTCTACATTTCCTATACTGCCCCTATCTAGCTAACCTATCCGCTAAACACAAGGGGCATCAAATGCAACGTCACATTGCCATACCTTTGATGGCTTGTTTGATGAGCATGCTAATGGTTTCGCTGTTTTTTTCCTTTGCTCATGCAGCTCTTGCCTTAGATGAAGCAAGAATCGCCAACCAGCGGCTCTACATGCTGCAGTTCAATGAGGCCAAAGACCCGTCATTGAACTGCTTGGCAACTCAAGTGGGTAATAGCACCCTTGTGACTCCCGCCCGCTGTTTGTTTTCAGAAACCGAGTCTACTCTCTACCCTTTACGCCACCTTCGACTCACGCCACTCTTCTCTCAAGATGATAGATATAGTTACGCGCATGTGGTATCAGTTACAACCGATCATCAAAAGCTCGCCGAAGTCACCACAGAGCAAGACTGGGCAATTATAGAAGTGAATACTGAGCTGGGGTGCCACCAGCAGTTACCCGCGCTCTTGGTGATGCCAGAACAAGGCTGGAATTCTGAACCTGTTCAAGTCGCCGTATGGGATAACGCGCGAAATACACTGTCTGTTGAAACCTGCTTATTGGATTCCAGTCAAGAGGGCAACCTTACGCTAGGCGACTGTGATGAAATGAGCAAGCTGATGGCGGGCACCCCGGTGATCAGTCTGATAGGCACATCGAGCACTTTAATAGGCATGGTTACCAGCAATCATCAAATCCAAGGCCGCACTTACTATCAAGTGACCCCCATAGAAGCGGCGCTGAGTCGATTAACGCCTCAGCAGCTCTGCACTACACCTGCTTTTTAATGAATTCGATGAAGCTCCTATCTGCGCGAGACAAATAGCCATCTTTACGCCAAGCTAAAGCCAGGTCGACATACACCGGCGGTTCAAAAGAAACACCGCGAGTTTCTGGCTCGTGTTCAGTCACTAGTTCAAGCAGTGCAGTGATGGCGTATTCATGTTTTACGATTGACAGAATCATCGGCAATAAGTTGGTTTCGAAAGAAAATTTAGCGTCGACCTGCCTACGTTTACATTCTTCATCAATGAAATCACGGTGAAAGTATCCAGGCTTAAACATGACGAGTTCCTCATCGAAAAACTCAGCAAAGTCGAGTGATTGTCGAGTAGCGAAGGGATGGTGCTCACTCACAACCGCCACCATCTCTGAACGAAAGATCTGATCGACTTCCAAATCTTCCGGTACCTCTTTGTTTCTAATCACGCCAAGATCTATTTCACCACTTAGCAGCATTCTACGGATATCTTGAGTGCCCGCCTCAACGACCGTCATCTTGAGATGTGGATAAGCACTTTTGAACGCCATGACGATTTCTGGAAAAAAATACGACCCCATCATACTCGGCGTTCCTAATCGAACCTCACCTTTTAACAACCCTTTCATTTCATCTACCGCCAGTTTCGCATCCTCGATTTGCTGCAACACTTTGCGAGCATGAGGCTCAAGTGCTCGTCCCTCTTGAGTAAGACGAACTTGCTTATCGATACGGGTAAAAAGTTGAATACCGAGTTGTTGCTCAAACTTTCGAATTGAAATACTAAGCGCAGGCTGGGCGATCCTCACCGCTTGCGCGGCACGAGTAAAATTCTGATGGTCAACCACCGCAAGAAAATGAGTAAGCTGCTTAATGTCCACTATAAATAAAATATATCGAATCCATATTTTTAATATATTTCATTAATCTCAAACACAATGCTAATTTGATCACATAGTTAACCGAAAAGCAGTAAGGCTTCACCGTGATTGAATTGCACTCTCCTCAATATCGACGCATTACCTTAGCACTGGCATTGGGCTCGTTTTTGGTGTTTTGCAATCTTTATGTTTTCCAGCCTATCTTGCCACAACTCAGCAGCCACTTCGGCGTATCAGAAACCGAGATCAACTGGGTGTTCGCAGCTTCTACACTTGCGCTCTCCTTGTGTTTAGTGCCATGGGCGATTACCTCAGAGAGCATCGGAAGGCGCTCTGTCATGTTAGGCGGGCTCCTGTCATTGCCATTCATAGGCTATGCGATGATGCTTACCGACAGCCTAACTGCGATCGTCCTCCTTAGAGCGGCTATGGGCGTAGGACTCGCGGCATTTGCCTCTGTGGCGGTGGCTTATATGGTAGAAGAGCTCTCTCCAGACGCATTTACTAAGGCAATTGGTGGTTACATTGCTGCTAACTCTCTCGGGGGAATTGCAGGTCGCGTAGCCGGTGGGATCTTAACTGACTATTTTGATTGGAAGACGGCGGTATTTGCGATCGCGACGTTTACTTTAATCTCGGCTCTCGTCGTGGTCATGATGCTGCCCAAACAACAAAACTTTAAGCCAACACGTGGCCTGTTCTATCACCACAACCGCAGCCTGGTTGCACATATTTCCAATCCTACCGTCTGGATAGCAATGCTTATAGGCGGTATCAACTTCGCGCTGTTCGTTAACCTCTATTCGGTGATGGGGTTTCGATTGGTCGAAGCGCCCCATAGCCTCCCCATCGCATTAAGTTCGTTAATATTCCTGTGCTATCTGGCAGGTACCGTCACTTCTAAAGTGAGCGCGAACTGGCGCAAGAAGTATCCGCCAATACCCGGAATGGTGCTTGGTACGCTGTTAAGTCTACTTGGCATGCTCATCGCTCTATTTGAGGTAATACCCGCGATGCTGTTGGGACTGCTACTCATTAGTGGCGGCGCATTCTTCACTCATACGCTGGCCTATGCTTGGGTAAGCCAAAAAGCCACCCACGCAAAAGCCACCGCGACCGCGCTGTATCTCGTTCACTATTATATTGGCGGCAGTTTGGGTGGATTTTTCTTGCTCTATTGCTGGCAAGTGGGTCGGTGGCCGGGCGTGGTTGAAGGGGGTGCGTTGCTCTACATTGCGCTATTTGCCCTTTGCTATAAGCTGTATCACGTTAATCAGCGCAGTTCACTCGCCGATAAGCCGATTAACCACCCTTCGTAGCGATTGAGCGATTACTTCGCCAATTTCAGCATAGCGACACAGTCGATTTACTCAATGACATAAACGTTCGCTATCGGCGCCATAGCAGCATATAATTGCCACAGTGTTACAAGTGGTAAATGTTATGTCGTTACGTGAAGAAGTAGTAAAGATCGAGCAACAAGTTCAACAATGGTTAAAAGACGTGGTCATCGGTTTAAATCTTTGCCCGTTTGCAGCGAAACCTGAGCGCAATAAGCAGATAAAGACGTTTGTCAGCCTTGCTGATAAGGAAGAAGGGTTACTTGAGGATATTTTAAGTGAGCTGATGCTGCTTGAACAAACCGATGCAAAAGATTTGGAAACCACACTGGTTGTCGTGCCTAAAATGCTGCATGATTTTGTCGACTACAACTTCTTCATCGATTGGGTTGAAGCCCTAATTAAGCAAAATGGCTGGGAAGGCATCTACCAAGTCGCCACCTTCCACCCCAATTACTGTTTTGGGGGCGCCGAGCCAGAAGATCCAGAAAATCTCACTAATCGCTCACCGTATCCAATCTTCCACCTTATCCGCGAAGAGAGTATGGAACGCGTACTGAAACACTACCCTGATCCAGAGGCCATCCCTGACAACAACATTGCGCGAGTGAGTGATCTGGACGAGCACGAGAGAAAGCGTCTGTTCCCGTACCTGTTTTCGTAAGTGGCGCTTGATAACAGACATGACTTTATGGGGATCTTGGTCACTGACAGAAAGAAAGATTGGCTCAATATTAGGTTACGATAATGTAGATACTCAATGACTGGCGTCGCTGTTAAGGTAGCGACATTAGTCTAAAGATGAGCATCACTATGAAATCTTGGTTCAAGTTTATTCCACTCGCCCTTTTGGTCAGCTACGTTGTGATCTATGACGTCGTAGATCAATACGACCATAGCCAAGCGGCAACACCACCGTCCGTTGTCGAGCAAGCACAATAAATCGTTGTCTATTCTCTGCCCAAGTATCCTCAAGGTTCAATATCAGTGAGCTTAACAACTTGGGCACATTAGAAATTGATAAAATTCTTACATTCCATACTTCCCTAACGCCCTCTCCATTGATAGCCTATCCAAATCTATAGGTTTTAATTTATAAGTACAGCCAATGAGTCTGGCACTCACTATTTTTACTAATGCTGGCGAGAGCGGTGTTGAACTAGCAAGCTATCAAGCACCTTCTGCTACACATGCTGTTGACGTCTGGGACGCAATACCAAGAGCCACAGAGGTGACAACGCATTACCTAGTTATCATGGAAGGTAACAACCATATTGATAGTAAATTCATCGAAACGCGATACGTCGGCCAGTTACTGGAAATGTGGGGAAAGTTTGATCACTTCTATGAGGAGTTCCAACAAGGTTAAAAGGCCACCCCGAAAGGTGGCCTTTAAATACGACGACTCGGGACCCTAATCCGAAACGTCGTTTTCCAAAAAGTACGTGTACTTTTTGAAACTGTTGGCATGATGGCAATCCAATGCAACACCATCATCCCTATGTTCTTTGGGTTATGTGACTACAATATGAGCAACCATTTGAATTGTCTGCGAATATTAACTGTAATCACCCGCTAAAACAATATCTGAATACTGCACATAAGTGTAGTTCAATATCCCAGCCTGAAGAAAATGCTCATCACTGTAGCGAAGCCCTCTCAGCTCTGATAGGATCTTGCCATCAGTTATTAAAAAGCAAAATCGATGAAACTAACCAAACTTACCCAACCGATCTTTGATCACCTGTACCGTGACATTACCGAATTTCGTACAACCTTTGACTTACCAGTGAATAATGCTGAGTCACTGGATGATGCAGCTGACACTCTACATAGCTCACTGGCGATTGAAGAGATGACCGAGCTTGCTGAAGCTGACTGTAAAGTAGAACAAGCAGACGCAATTATCGATTCCGTGTATGTCTTAATGGGCCGCCTGGTTCATCTTGGTGACAGCAAAGTCGAAGACAACATTGCGATTAGCTACCTCATCGAACTGCTGCTACATGTCGCGGCTAACCGTGATATCGACTTCATTACATGCTGGGATGAAATTCACTCGAGCAACATGAGCAAAGTATGTCGCAACGAGAAAGAGTACCAGGAAACGGAAGCGCACTATGCTGAGCAAGGTATCAAACTAATGGCGGTGACCAAAGGTGAATACATTATTGCTAAATGTGCCGAAGATTTCGTATCAGAAGCGAAAACCATCCGCAAAGGCAAAGTCTTGAAGTCGGTTTACTACCGCCCTGCGGACTTATCGCCGCTGGTTTAGAAAGTTAAAAAAAACGGCCTCAATGAGAGCAACGTAGTTCATTTAAGAGGAGCTGCGTTGCGATTAACAGGGTATCGGGTTTTTGATATTTTTACCGCCCTAGGCCGATTTGGCTTAGGGCGTTTGTCTATAAAGAGGATGGATAGGTCGCCTCGAAGGCTCTTTAAGCGTTTCGGCGTGTTACCTAAGGATACCGCTTTACTCATCACTTTGAGCTGGCTGGCTATAAATTGGCAAGCATACTTAAAACTTATTTCATTAGGTAAGCGCCCGTGTTCAACTGCGGCTTGACTAGCTTCTCGTCTCACCAAGTTATAACCAAGTAGCAGTCCCCATAGCTCTTGATAGACGAGATCGACTGTTTTGCTTCTCAACACTAAAGCGTTATGTTGCATCGAACTCTTGATATCACGATAACCTAATTCTATCTCCCACCTTTCATGATAAAGCTCTGCCACGGATTGAGCGTCATACTTGTCTCTAGGAAGAGAGGTAAACACCGTCTTGGATTTACCTTGGACCTCGTAAGTGACCGCCCTGACTGTCCATTTCTCAGGAAGATTAGGGTTCTTCTTACGAGCCTGTGGAGAGGTCTTCATCTCTACTAGCATGTCACTGCTTTCTTTATCGTCCAGTAGGGTATATTTGACTCCTTTCTTTGCAGGGAGAAGCCAATGTCTATTTATTCCACTGTTGTGAAGAGAAAGTAGTAAATCTGCTCCATAAAACCCTTTATCCAGTAATGTCACAGAGTTGTCTGGTAAAGCGTTGATGAAGGGCATCGCTAGAGGGATTTCACCTCGGCGATACGGGCTTATCGCTGCATCAACGATGACATGAGAGCGAACATTCATCATTGTCACAACCCTCAATACTGGATGAGGTGTTTGCCTGTTGCTAGACGTATTACCAGAGCCAAAATGTTCTCTTAATTCGGGTGTGTCAGCTGTTCTAAAAAGAGCACCATCTACAGCAAAAACCTGTAGGCCTTGCCAAGTATCATCAGGGTATCGCTCAAGCCCCCATGTTTTTCCGCATTGCTTAAACAGCCATTCTGGTGCTGCTTTACCTAAGCGCTGTCTTGCTTGGGTTAAAGCGCTCTTTGCCAACAGTTCTTCATCAGCAAGGCCATCAGCACAGACGTTCATTCTCCGTGCGACTTCGGCAATGGGTTCATTACGGAAAAAAGCCATACCAACAATTAACCACAAAACCATATCACTCGGTAGTCGGCGTCGACGGATTGTCGCTTTATCAGACAGAGAGGCTGCTTTAGCGACCCACTCATCAGGAATATGTTCAGAGAATGTGGTGAGCTGAGCTACATCGACAGGGTTTTCTTCGAGGAAGTCGGCAAAGAAGTTTTGAATAGACATAAAAAAATCGGAAACCTATAAACAGGTTTCCGATTGTCTCTCATCAGAAGGATCGGTCAACCGATCCTTATCTGATCTACATTGCCTCAATGAGAGGCCGTTTTTTTCATCGATGGATACGCAATTCTTCTTACCAAAGGGGGGCTATTCATTGAAGATCAGTAGCGGCTTCCCGTTGACTTCTATTTTGCTTACGGATGTCTGATAGACAGAGCCTATGTTATCCGGTGTCAGCACCTCATCACCACACCCTACTGCCTCAACAACGCCATTGTTCAACATCACCACATGGTCTGCTCGTCTCAGTGTGGTATTTAAATCATGATTCGCCACCACGACAGACGTTCCTTGGCTCGTCACTAACTCAATCAATTGGTTGAGGTATTTCTCTTGCCCCACATCAAGTGGAGCGGCCGGTTCATCGAGGATCAATAAGCGTGCTAATGGATTTAAAGGACGCCATATTTGCAAACAGCATGCTGCCAATCTGACTCGCTGCCACTCCCCACCAGATAGATGATGCACCGTTCTCACCAACATGTTATCAAGCTTAAGCAGCGCCGTGATCTCTGCTATCGCGTCATCAAGCTCACGACTGCCATTTTGATGTTCAGTCGGGATTGATAAAGAAAGATATTGATAGACAGGCATATTAAACGCGGGCCGCGCCGCTTGAGGTAAGTATGCACGAACCTTAGCCATGTCTGGCAGTGACATCTCGGCCAAATCCATGCCAGCGATCTCCACCTTACCCTCGTAATTCAATACCCCCGCCAGCGCCGCCAACAAAGTACTTTTGCCACTGCCATTAGGGCCAATAACATGCGTTAACTGCCCTTCTGGAAAAGAAAGGCTTGCGGGTAAAAGTCGAGTGCCAATGGCAAGGTTATGAGCCTGAATCATGGTTTCTCAACAACATCCAAATAAATACTGGTGCACCAATAGTTGTCGTCATTACACCGACAGGCAGCTCTGCCGAGTCAAGGACGGTTCTCGCCAAAATATCCGACACGACCAATAAGGCTGCGCCTGTTAGCGCCGACAACGGCAGCAAATAACGATTTTCAGTGCCAAACGCCAAGCGCAGTAAATGCGGTACTACGAGGCCAACAAAACTGATCACACCGCCAAGCGCGACCGAACCACCTACAAGTAACGATACAGCAAGTATTAGTTGCCAACGAATTCGAATGACATCGATACCCAACTGTTTCGCATGGATCTCACCGACCATCAGTTTATCGAGTGTTGCACCTTTGCTACATAACCAAATCGCAACCGGGATCATAGCAATAGTGAGAGTATGCTGATACCAGCCAACGCCTCCTACACTGCCCATCAGCCAATACATTAACTGGCGAATGCTCAAATCATCACTGAAGTAGAAGGCCCATGTCACCACTGCACCCGATAAGATGCCAAGTGCCACCCCTACTAACAGTAACCGAGTTGTCGTCAGTCGAAGAGTTTTCGCCATCGATACTAAGATAAGCGTGAAACCAAGTGCGCCCAGAACGCCAGCTACCATGAATCCAGCTGGTGTGGCCGCTGCCGGAAAAGCAAACAAAACCAAAACCATGCCTAAACTGGCACCACCGGAAATACCCAGCACTCCAGGTTCTGCGAGCACGTTACCTAATAGAACCTGAAGCGATGCTCCAGAGAGTGCTAGAGCAGCGCCTATCGCGGCGGCCGCAAATAGCCTTGGCATGCGAAGATCATACAGCAGACGGGACTCTAACGCCGATTGTGGGGAAAAAGGATTAATAAACACTTCACCAACAGAAAGGTGAAGTAGCGCGCAAGTAAATAAGACGCCTAACATCACTATCATAAGGATGTGCCAGCGTCTTTGGTTTTGATTCAGTAACTGATTGAATTCCATAAGAGGAGCATAACAGCCGCGCTCAAGAACGCCACTGATTTTCTGTTAATCGTAGACCAGTTGGTCATCCTCATAGCGAGTTGCCACTTTAACCACCATTAACGCTGCTCGTTGACCCACTACCACTTTACGATTTGGGAACACAATGGCTTCATGATCGTTTTTCGCCATTAGTGGTTTATCACCATCGTGGCCGAAAACTTCGCCATGTTTAAACTCGGTAAAGTTCTCTACATCGTCATCAAACAAGAAATCAAAGTCTTGGTGATGGCGAACCACAGTGCGGGAAACACGATAAATAATCGGCGTTTTAGCCAGATGCTCCGGTTTTTCTGCTGCCAGCAAATCACGTGTCGCCAAGTCAAAGGCCAGTAGTTTGCTCAAATCGTTTTCACCTATCGGTGCAACGCGGCCAAGCTCCATGGTCAGTGCCTGTGCGCCATAGTTCTCTGCGGAAAACCAACTAAACGTGCTGGAAGGAGCATTGGACAGTAACACCGCATCCATATGAGCACTGGAGACATAATCAAACAGCGCTTTACTGCGAACGGCATGACGGGTTTTAGGGCTCACGACAAAAGAGTAATGCTTGGACTCTCGAATAGCACAATGAAGATCGAGGTGCCAACGACGCTCTACTTTGGTGCCTTGAAAAAACTCATCGACAAGTTTTTTCAATCGCTTAGCGATAGCAACCTCTCGATTTACCGAGCGTTCTTTATTGCCGAACAAACGATTTAAGTTCTCATCGATAAAACGAGTATGACGGTTGGTGGCTTCTGGGTGAGCAATGATAAACAAACAGCGTGCTTTCAGCTTTAAAAAACCTGACTCAATATCGTCAACCATTTTATCGACCAGCTCCATTGGCGCGGTCTCATCACCGTGAATACCACAAGAAAGAATGATGTGCTCACTCCCCTCATCCAATTCACTCGGTGTTACTTCCAATACACCACGATAACGGTGATCAAACTTGACCCCGTCGGCGGTAGTTCTTGATATTGCGGTGAACTCAGTTTCAGTTTCTAAAGTATCTTTCAGAAATGACTGGCGAAAAAACGATTTCGTCATGCGCTGCTCCCTATCTAACAGCGGTATGGTAATGAAACAAGAGAAAAAATTATACGAATATGATCGCGTTTATCGAAGTAAGTCGCGTAACTTTGAGAGAAAAACTCCAAACTGTTCAAAAAACAGGCCATTTGGAAAGTTTCCCCCCACCAGCAGCAAAACCTTGTTGCCAATGGGGGTTATGCAGCATTAACGACTCAACTCATTGAGAAGTGTTTCAAACTCATCCACCTTCGCTGATAAGCTTTGCATACTTTCCTCCCAGAATTCGGATTCCGTCAGGTTCTTATTCATGTGTTTCAATACCACATCTTCAGCAAGGTATGACCCGGTATCTCTGAGTAGTGCAACATAATCTGGGTAGAAATCCGCCCCTTTTTGCTCTCGCTGCGCGTACACACCTTGGCTGAACAAGTAACCAAACAAATAAGGATAGTTATAAAAGCTTAACTCTGAAATGCTGAAGTGCAATTTACTGGCCCAGAAGTATGGGTCGGTACCTTGCATTGAATCACCATACCAATCGGCCCATGTTTTCGACATCAACTCACACAACTGATTGGCATCCAGCTCGCTGTCTTGTCTTGCTTGATAAAAGGCTTTTTCAAACTCAAAACGCACAGGGATGTTGATGGTCAGTGCATACGCTGATGACAGCTCTTCCCACAGCATCTCTAACTTCTCTTCGACGGTTTTCGCTTGTTCAAGTAAATAATCACGAACAATGTTCTCAGCAAAAATAGAAGCCGTCTCAGCAAGCGTCATCGGATAACTAGTGCGGCAAAGAGGTAAGTCACGCATCACCCAATTGTGGAACGCATGACCAAGTTCATGAGCAAGAGTTAATAGGTCAGAGCGGCTGCCGCCCCAGGTCATAAACACCAACGGAGTTCGAGTCGCGGCCAGTTGTGTACAGTAAGCACCAAGTCGACGGTTTTCTGATGGTTCTGCATCAATCCAGCCATTATCAACCATAGTTTGCACAAACTCAGACATCTCTGGGTTTACTCGCTCAAAGGCGCGTTTTATAACCTCAATGCCCTCTTCAAACTCATAGACTTTCGCTTCGCCATCGCCTAAAGGTGGCATCGCCGCTAAATGATTCCAAGGCGTCATACGCGGTAAACCATGCACCTTTGCCATAAGTTTGCCCGCCTTTTGACCAATAATGCGGTGGTTTTTCGCCACTGACATCATGGCATCTAAGGTCTCACGTTGAATGCGGTTCGCTCTTAGGCTTGGATCTAAAAATTGCTCTTCAATACTGTGAGAGCGTTTCTTACCTTCATTATGTCGCCAACCAGCTAACGCATTAACAATGGCGGCGAACGACGTTTCATTCGCTTTCATTGCGGTTTGAATGCCCTTCCACGCAGCTTCTTGTTTTTCAAAGTCGCTGCCATACAAAAGGCTTGCCGCCGCGGAAAAGCCCAACGTTTCTGAGCCCTGTTCAGTTTCGATGGTGATAGTCAGTGAACCAGTAATGTTGTCATACAAGCGTCCCCATGCGTCACGCCCATCCACTTGCATCGCTGATAGCAATTGCTCTTCGGCAATACTTAGTTGCGTCTGAGCCTTGCGCTGCAACAATTCAATCTGAAAACCTTGGCCGGCAACAGAGGCATTGTCATGACTCAGAACCTGCTGGATAAAAGCCACATCGGCGAAGGCAAGGACGTTTTCATAAGGACTGAACGCCTGCTCTAGTTCTGAACCCAATTGGGATAGTCTGCCAATCAACTGTTTTGCTTGCGTATCTTGTGCGTTAGTCGAAGCATGACAATTTGCCAGCGTATTTACCGTATTAAGTAAGGTGCTCGCCGCTTCCATGGTCTGAATCGCATTCTGCATCGCAACGACATGCTGACGCTCTTCTTGATGATGAGTCAGTAGTGCAATTGAGCGCTGAATCAGCTCAATGTCTTGTTCAACCTTAGGGTCATTCAATCCTTGATAGGCAATCGATAAGTCCCAAACCGCGTTTTTCATAAGCTTTCCCTAGTATGTCTAGATATGATTTAGGACGCCGTCAATTTGATGTTTCCAGGCACTCAAAAGCACATCTCATTAAAATTCGATTATCACACTTTATTTTTCAACACCTTATATGGGGTTACGGTTCAAAGAAATCAATAGGTTTACCTCCCCCTCTCCGCTTGAATTGATATACCACTTTAGGGTTAGTCCAACATGCCCTGTTGTAGTGCGCTCTGCATCATTAACACATCACTTAATAAGCCCCACCACCCAAGAAAAACCCAACCCATTGATTTCACTGCACTTATCCACTTTGGCACAAAAATAGCACTCCCTGTAAGTGACTTTTATTCTAAGGAGAGAAACTATGTCATATATAGAACCGCGCGAGTTTGTGACTAAAATGGTCGATGCGGGTGAGCAGAAAGTGTTTATGTCAACAAAAGACACCCTGGTTCGTGCTTTTATGGCCGGCGCCATTTTGGCGCTCGCCGCCTTCTTTGCAATCACAGTAATAGTCAAGACTGGCAGTCCACTCATCGGCTCCATCTTGTTCCCTGTTGGATTCATCATGCTGTATTTAATGAAGTTTGATCTATTGACTGGGGTATTTACACTCGTTCCACTCGCTGTCATTGATAAACGCCGTGGCTGTACGATGGACCAGCTATTTCGAAACTGGGGTTTAGTCTTCGTCGGTAACTTTGCTGGTGCGCTGACCGTCGCATTCTTTGCCTCATTTATCCTTACATACGGCTACAACACCGATGGCGGCACATTAGCGGCCAAGGTAAGTACGATCGGTGAGTCTCGTACTCTCGGCTATCAAGAACATGGCACGGCTGGTTGGTTTACGATTTTCATTCGCGGAATGTTGTGCAACTGGATGGTTTCTATGGGGGTTGTTGGCGCGATGATTTCAACCTCTGCCAGTGGAAAAATGATGGCAATGTGGATGCCAATCATGCTGTTCTTCTTTATGGGCTTTGAACATTCAATCGTTAACATGTTCCTTTTCCCATTCTCGATGATCATGGGTGGTGAATTTACCATTATGGACTACATGATTTGGAATGAAATTCCTACCGCATTGGGCAACTTAGTGGGTGGATTCCTAATGGTTGGTTTACCGCTTTATTTGACACACGTACGCACAAACCCAGAGCGCAAAATGTCACTTTCCAAAAGTTCAGTAAACTAACTCAGTAGGATTCTAACTTGTCACGCCAACTAAAAGTGAGCGTTTGTCAGGCTTCCGTCTCTGGACGGAAGCCTATCAACCAAGATAGCGCGGGCTTTCACATACCCTCAACTTCCGAACGTAATACTAAAGGGATAGCCGCGATCCTCTGCGATGGCATTAGTAGCAGCAAGGTAAGCCAATCTGCTAGTGCCACCGCTGTGACAAGCTTTCTTGATGACTATTACGCCACATCAGAAGCATGGACTGTTAAACACTCCGCAAAAAAGGTACTCGAAGCGATAAATCACTGGTTATATGCGCAGACTCAAAACAGTCCATATCGTTTCAACTTCAACGAAGGCTACGTGTGTACCGCCAGTGCCCTTATAATAAAAGCACGATCTGCACATGTTTTTCATTGTGGTGACTCTAGACTGTATATCAAGCGCAACGGTAAGTTAGAGCAAATCACCCGTGACCACCGGAGATACTTAAATCCTGAAAAAAGTTATCTTTCCAACGCATTGGGAATGAGCGCTTCTGTTGAACTTGATTACCACACTATTCCACTTAACCTCGGTGACACATTGATACTCGCCACAGATGGATTATATGAGTTCCTGACAGAGACTGAGATAAGCCAAGTCCTAAATAATCATGATTTAAAGGGGGCTCATAAAGCCGATGAACTCGTCCGTCAAGCATTCGCCAACGGCAGCAAGGATAACATCTCGGTTATCATTGCTCACATTGAGTCGCTACCAGACGATACACTGCGAGAATGGAAAGCATCTCTGTTTTCACTTCCACTGCCCCCAGTATTAGAGCCGGGTCATCAAATCGATGAATTCAAAATCATACGCGCACTTCATATTACGAGTAGAAGCCATGTCTTTCTTGCAAAAGCCCTCCTAAATGATCAGCTCGTAGTCATCAAAACGCCCTCTATAGAGAGCCGTACTAATGAGCAGCATACCGATTCAATTTTAATGGAGAACTGGATTGCCAAGCGCCTACATAGTCCTTACTTGTTAAAGCCATACGTTAATCAAACGCCCCCCTCTGCCATATACAGCGTTACTCAATACGTTCAAGGAACCACCTTAAGCCAATGGCTAGATGACCATCCAACACCATCACTAAACCAAGTGCGAAATATAGTGATGCAAGTAGCATCAGGTCTACAAACGATGCATCGACAGCAAATGTTGCACCAAGATTTACGTCCTGAGAACATCATGATTGATGAACATGGTACCGCTATCATTATCGACTTTGGCTCGACCCATGTCATGGGGCTCTCAGAAATGACCGTACCCGAGACTTCTATTCCTGGTACCGCTCAATTTTCAGCTCCAGAGTATTTTCTCGGTCATGAAGGGAACACCTGCTCTGACGTTTATTCTTTAGGGGTACTCACTTATTACATGCTCACAGGGCACTTTCCGTATGGCACCGATATTGCCAAAGCAACAACGGCTAAAGCACAACAGAAACTTCGTTACGTCCCCGCATACAGCCATAATAAAGCGATTCCAACATGGGTTGATTATGCGCTTCACAATGCGCTACGCATAGAACCAACGAAGCGATACCCTGTGATCTCAGAGTTTATGTATGACCTAAAACACCCCAACCCAAGTAGTCAGATACACCTTAGACTGCCTATAGCTGAAAGAAACCCAGTTTTATTCTGGCAGCGAATATCTCTCATCCTGTCTGTATTACTGGTGTTAGCTCTATGGAATTAGTTGGAAGTGCTTAATGGGCTGCCCAATCACTTTTACGTGTATGGATTCTGGATAACGTGAATCGAACTGAAGCTGAGTGATTGTCGCATTGCCTATCGTAAGTCCGGCGTAAAGCTTAGGGTTTCGCCAATCGAGCCCAAGTACATCGGCGAGGATCTGACGGATGACGCCACCATGGCAAACGACCAATGTATGTTGAGGTATTTGAGTAATACGCTGCCATGCCTGGCGTATACGAAGATGAAAATCCTCTAGGGATTCGGCGTTAGGTAAAACGCATGTTGCTGGCGCTGACCAGAATGGCTCGAGCTTTTGCCATTGTTGTGACGACATGCTGTCAAACGGAACACCATCGAAGTCTCCAAAATCCATCTCAGCCAACGCAGGCTCTATCGTCAGCTCCACATCAGCCCGCACAGCGAATGGCCTAGCGAGGCTAGTGCAGCGCGACAGTGGCGAACTAACCACACGGTTGATTTCTGTCTGAATCGATAACAACGACTGCAATGCTTGGTGACTAAGTTCAGCCTCAACCCCCACATCGGTATGACCGTACAGCGCCGCTGCGCCCTGCACTTTAGCGTGACGCAGCAAAAGTAGGTTTACTTTCACTTTGCATCTCCTTTCAAGACCAAAGGCAATCCTGCAGCCACCAAAGTCACCTGCCGTGCAACTGCGGCAACCCGTTGATTCATTCGCCCCGCATTGTCGACAAACAAACGAGAGACCTCTCCTAGTGGCACGACTCCAAGCCCCACTTCATTGGACACCAGCACAATATGCGCGTCACTACGTTCAAGCGCTTGTACTAAAGAGGTAATGGCTTGTTCAATCGCGGGCTCCCTATCACTCTCATTACCTTCTGAGTAATAGATAACGTTGTTAAGCCACAAGGTTAAGCAATCTACCAGTACCACATCATCGCTAGAAAATTGCGCTAAAGCATTCGCCAATTCATGAGGGACTTCCCACTCTTGCCAGCCTTCTCCACGCTGCTGCTGGTGATGAGCAATACGCCGCTGCATCTCCTCATCCAAAGGCTCTGACGTCGCAACATAATGCTTAGTGACGTGCTGTTTACTCGTCACTCTGCCTTCGCATAACTCGCCGATTCTTTGTTCAGCAAAGCGCGACTTACCCGAGCGTGCACCGCCTAAAACTAACTCAACCGTCATCTTTTCCTCATTATGGCACCAAGTACATTAACACCACGATGTAAGTGAGCAGCTCAACCAATTGCTGCGCCGCACCCAAACAATCACCGGTAAAACCGCCCAAACGCGCCATTAACCATTTAGTAAAGGCAAAGCGAAATCCCAGCCCCAAGGCCACAAGCCCTGCAGCCAAAGTGGCGTCATACAACAACGCGGGAAGCACCCCACATAGCGCTAAAAAAGCCAACTCGCTCGACGTTTGTTTGTTCGCTAGAGGCTTACTTTTGCTTCCCTCAGGATCGGAGACATAAGGCATAGCGGAAATGAGTGAAGCCGCAACCGCACGGCTAAAAGCATAAGCGATGACAAATACCGCAACGAGGTTGGTTTGTAGAGACAGCTCCACCAACGCAGCATATTTTAGCAACAGAGCCATGACTAACGTCGCTACACCGTAAGTGCCAAGACGGCTGTCTTTCATAATTTCAAGCCGGCGCTCTTGTGTCATTCCACCGCCAATGCCATCGGCCATGTCTGCGAGTCCATCTTCATGAAATGCACCAGTAAGCAAGAGGCTGAATACCATAGTGGAGACAATGGCGACACTCGATGGCAACACCCACTCGGCAATAATATAAAACCCACCGCACAAGCCACCCAATAACAAACCCACCAACGCGAAGTAGCGTCCTGCTCGATTCATTCTTTCGCTAGAGTATGGCGTGCTAGCGGGTATAGGTAATCTCGAAAAGAAGCTTAGCGCTAGACAAAAGAGTTGCCACTGATAACGCCAAAAGGATGTTGCCTCACTCACACGGTTACTCCAGCACTTTCAAAGCTCGCCATCTCATTGTAAAACTCAACCGCACAACGAATAAGAGGAAGCGCCAATGCTGCGCCAGTGCCCTCTCCAAGACGTAATGACAAGTCAAGCAACGGAGAAGCTTCCAGCTCCTCAAGGATAAAACGATGAGCACCTTCGTTGGAAACATGAGAAAAGATCAGGTAGTCACGAACCGCAGGGTCAAGCTTGCAAGCGGCTAAGGCGGCAACCGAAACAATGAAGCCATCGACTAGCACAGGTACCTGTAACCGGCGCGCCTCTAGAAACCCACCCACCAGATGGGCAATCTCAAATCCGCCTAGCTGCGCGAGTACAGTCATCACATCTCGCTCTTCAAAGCGCGAAAGAGCTTGCTCGACCAAATCGCATTTTCTCGCTAACTGCTCAGGGTCAATCCCCGTACCAAGACCAACGCTCTCAAAAACGGCTAGTTCCGTTAACGCAGAGAGCACGGCAGATGCCGAGCTGGTATTACCTATGCCCATCTCACCAAAAATCAGTAAGTCAGTACCTTGCGCCACACACTGGCGAACAACGGAGCTTCCGCCATCTAACCCCTGCTCTAATTGCGATTCACTCATGGCCGGTTGACTCGAAAAATCTGCCGTACCGCAGCCAAGACGATTAAGAACAAGTTGGGAGGATTGCGTTTCAATGGCGGCTATCATGCCACAATCGACCACTTGAAAATCAATATTATTGGCGCGACAAAAGCAGTTAATCGCCGCACCTCCCGCAAGAAAATTGGCCACCATTTGCTGAGTTACGGCACTCGGAGCAATACTGACGCCCTGTGAAGCAATGCCATGATCACCGGCAAAGACAACAACCTTAGGATTAGACAACGCTATTTTACTTACAAACTTACCATGAGCGTGGCTTTGAATTTTGGCGAGTTGCGCAGCGACTTGCTCCAGCTCACCGAGCGCACCGAGGGGTTTGGTTTTCTGATCGATATGATGTTGTATCTGAGAGTTAAATTGATTGTTTAGCATTGTGTCCATTTCGCTATGTCTGTCTCAAGCAAGCTACACCCTCACTTGATCCTAAAGTAGTGGTTAATAGTGTACGCATGTCCGGCACTCAAACCAACTGAAGTTGATGATGTAACCACATGAAATGGATTCAATTATAGGGATAACGGATAATACAAGAGCAGAAAAAGAGGCAGGTTATGCAGCAGGCCACCAACACAGATAGGAATAAGAAATATCAACACCCATCATTATAGTTAGTAACCCATGCACTAGGAGCAGCTAAAAGGTAAGTCAGACCGTATCTTCCTCACGCAACTCAGAAAACAAGACCGCTAAACCGTCATCTGAAACGCGAGGTTTCGCCAAGTTGCAGGTTTTACAGCACTCCTTATCCATTTTGCAGTGCTGCCCCATCAACAAACTATCCAAATTACGCGTGCCTGCCTTACAATCCAGTTCAAGAGACTTAAAAATACGGCAGTCACTGCTGTTAGGGGAATCAACGACCCCAATAATAGAAACGCCTTGAGACTTGGCGAGCAACAACAATTCTTCGATTTTTTGTTTAAGTTCTGTATTCATTCTGCTGTGTCCAAACTATTATTTATTATTCTTAACGCTAGCTTAGACTAAAGTTTAACTAAATGTACCCAAGTGAGTCACTATTATTTGAATATGATAGAACGCTCGTACTTTCGAATTTATCAATTAATTTATAAAACAAGTACTGAATGTAAATTCCCTGTAAAATCATGAAGTAACACAGTATTTATTACATTGATTTTTTGACTTAGAATCACACAAACAAACAAAAACCATAAATACAGTACAAATCACCACAAGGTGGATAATTCAAAACAAAAATCATAGCCCAAACCCAAAATCTTAGTGATTAAATCCAAATAAAAGCAATCTCTCAATCAAAAGTCGCCATTAAATACTTACAAGTCACATGTCAACTTAAAGTCTAGATATAGGTTTACAACTTACTCAATAATTAGTCGGCAACTAAGTTAGCTGCAATACTCTAATTTATCAGTAGCCTAATACTCTGTTATTTCAATATGATACACATCCACATCATCAGAAAATAAACCCCACCTCTAGATACGAACGATTCTTATTGTTCCTTACTACCGCGAAAGGCCCTAAACAGCAAATACATTATGTTGCAATTGTGTATAAAACCATGATTAACGTACGCTGTTCATTGTTACTTGGTTATAGTAATTTATAACATTGATGTGTACATGGATTCACATCAACTATAAGACTAATAATAAACCAATGACGCAGTTGGTAAGGGGTTATTTTGAAATTAGAAGAAAACCGTGCTCAACAAGGCTCCAAAAACAAGGACGAAACTGTCAATATTGGTACTAGCTACTTTAAAGAAGTATCCAGCCACAATTTGCTCACCGCCGAAGAAGAAAAACTCATTGCTCGTAAGGCTCGTACGGGTGATGTTGAAGCAAGACAGCAGTTGATCAATGCTAACCTACGACTTGTCATAAAGACCGCTAAACGCTATGCCAATCGCGGACTCGACTTTTACGATCTCATCAATGAAGGAAATATCGGCCTCATTCAAGCCGTTGATAAATTTGACCCCGAGCTGGGGTATCGCTTTTCAACCTATGCCGTTTGGTGGATCCAACAAGCTATTGACCGCGCCATCATGAATCAAGGCCGTACCATTCGGGTGCCGGTTCATATCACAAAGCAAATCCGCGAGTGCAGCAAAGCAGCCCACCTGTTGCGAAAAGAAGGCAAGCATGAACCCACATTTGCAGAAATCGCCGAGAAAACTGGACGCTCTGCTGATGAAGTAAGCAAGTTAATGAAACTGTCAGAACAGTCACTGTCACTTGATAATGGCTGGGATGACGATGGCGATAAAAAGGACCATTTCCAAACCATCGATGATGACGATGTGTTTGAACTTCCAGAACGTGACATTGTCACGCAAAATTTAAACAAAGAACTCGTCAGCTTGGTCGATGGTCTCCCAGACAAACACAAGGTGATTCTCTATCACCGTTTTGGTCTTCTTGATGATGAACCTAAAACCCTCGAGGAAGTAGGAAGTATCGTCGGAGTCACCCGCGAGCGGGTACGACAAATCCAAAAAGTGGCCATGGAAACACTTCGAGATAAACTGAGAAAACAAAACCTAACCGCGGCTGAAATTGATTAGTTTTGTCTATATCACAACACGTTATCTAGATATTGGCTATAGTCCCACTACACCTTGTTGAGTGGGACTTTTTATGCAGCACAACTATAACGCCATTATCGCTGGTAGCTCGGGACTAGTCGGTAGCAAACTGCTCGCCTTGCTAGAACAAACCAGCCACATCGATACTATCTATGCATTGTGCCGCTCCCCACTCGATAGCCAACACCAAAAAACACGCCAAATTATGGATGGCGCTCTGCGAATTACGGATTGGGATGAGAGTCTCCCCACCCCAACCTTGGGTTTTATCTGCCTTGGAACCACACTACATAAAGCAGGAAGCAAAGCGGCACTAGAAAAAATAGACCTCGATTTAGTGTGCGAAGTAGCGCAAACAATGAAACTCGTTGGGGTGAAGCAAATTGCCGTTGTATCTAGCCTCGGTGCTTCGCCACGTTCACTCTCGCATTACTTAAAGTGCAAAGGCCGAGTAGAACAGCGTATCAAGCAAATGGGATTTGAACATGTTGTGTTTGTCAGGCCAGGCCCACTGGCTGGCAGAGAGGTCGACATTCGAAATGACGAAGTGTTGGTGCAAAGGCTATTTTCTGTCCTATCGCCCATTATGCTTGGCCCACTTCGCTCTATTGCTCCCATACCTGCTGAACTGGTTGCTAAGGCAATGCTCTACAGCGTTTTACAACCCAATAATGCCAAATATGTCACGTATAATTCAGCAAATATGCGCGACATGCTCAGTAATTACGCCAACTGACTCGCACAATATTTCTAACAAACGTGGCTTATATAACTTACACCTCTAAGTAATAACTTTTACTTATTGTTATCTCACGTCGTCAAACGTTACTTTAGCCATCCACACTTCCATTTCCCACATCCAAAGTGGGGACTTCGTCAGTTGAACAAAAAAGGATAATTTATATGTCAATTGCGGTTATCGCAGCACTCGCGGTATTTTTGGGCATTCTCTACTTTTTATACGGACAGCAGCAAAAGAGCCACACACTTTCTCGCTTAGTACTTTTCGGCTTGGTTTTAGGCAGCGCATTCGGCCTATCGTTGCAACTTATTTTTGGTGAGGGCCATGCTGCCATCAGCGGCACTCTAGAGTGGGTCAACGTCGTTGGCCGTGGCTATGTTGGCCTACTCAAAATGATCATCATGCCACTTGTTTTGGTATCAATGATTGCGGCCGTCGTGAAGCTTGAAAAAGGCGGCTCACTTGGCAAAATCAGTGGATTAACCATTTCTGTCCTGCTTGCAACAACTGCGATCTCCGCGCTAATCGGTATCTTGGTCACACAGGTATTTGGCCTAAGTGCTGAAGGATTGACTGAGGGCGCTCGTGAAACGGCTCGTATTGCTGTACTTGAAAGTCGCGTAGACCGCGTTAGCGATCTCACCATTCCACAAATGTTGGTGAGTTTTATTCCGACTAACCCATTTGCTGATCTGACGGGGTCACGCTCGACGTCAATTATCGCTGTTGTTATCTTCGGCGTACTTACTGGTATCGCTGCTCGTAAAGTGATGGCTGAAAAAGAAGAGCTGGAATCGCCAATTCGCACGTTCGTTGAAGCGACTCAGTCTATTGTGATGCGTTTGGTTAAAATGATCATGGCATTAACGCCTTACGGTATTGCAGCATTAATGGCAAAAGTAGTCGCGACATCAAGCGCAGGCGACATCCTAAACCTGCTTGGCTTCATCGTTGCGTCTTACCTTGCGATCTTCCTGATGTTCATCGTTCATGGCGTGCTGGTATCCTTTGTCGGTGTGAGTCCGAAAGAATACTTCCAGAAGATTTGGCCAGTTCTAACATTCGCCTTCTCTTCACGCAGCTCAGCGGCAACAATTCCACTCAACGTGGAAGCTCAGGTAACAAAACTGAACGTACCACCAGCGATTGCAAACCTATCCGCTTCTTTTGGCGCAACAATCGGCCAAAATGGTTGTGCGGGTATCTATCCTGCAATGCTAGCGGTTATGGTAGCGCCTTCAGTAGGCATCGACCCAATGGACTTTAACTTTATTCTATCGTTGATTGCGATCATTACGATTAGCTCATTTGGTATCGCAGGTGTCGGTGGTGGTGCAACATTTGCTGCACTCATCGTATTACCAGCGATGGGGCTACCTGTCACCATTGCGGCGCTGTTGATTTCAATTGAGCCACTTATTGATATGGCACGTACGGCACTTAACGTATCAGGTGCTATGACGGCGGGTACAATCACCAGCCGCTTACTGAAAAACAAAGAAGCGCCGCTCGAGGAAGCAAAAGCTTAGTCTCGCGATCCTATCTAAACACAACAGCGCCTTACGGCGCTGTTTTTGTTTCTATTCAATAGCTTAAAATTTTATTTCCACCTTTATCGAAATAAAGCTTGATCTCAGCTTAGTTATTTCTATAATTCGAAACATATCGAATTATTAGGAGAAACTAATATGAGCCCTGAATTCCTTTCAATGGCCAAAGAAACCGCCAACATGTTCGCCTTCTTAGCGACCGAGTTAATTATTCTATTTTTGGCTATCAGCTACATTGTTGGTGTTCTACAAGAGTTCCTAACACCAGAAAAGATCCAATCTATTCTTAGCTCAAAGAATGGTAGAGGTTACTTTGTTGCTGCACTACTTGGTTCCATCACTCCATTTTGTTCGTGCTCAACGATTCCTTTCTTAAAAGGATTGCTGCGCGCTCGTGCTGGATTTGGACCTATGATGGTGTTCTTGTTCGCCAGCCCACTGCTAAACCCAGTGATCATTGGTCTGTTTGTCGTGACATTTGGCATAAAAGTCGCCGCCTTTTACTTCGCGATTGCCATGTTTGTATCAGTAACAGCAGGCTATGTATTAGAGAAGTTGGGTTTCGAGCGTTATGTAAAACCTGAAGCATACGAGGCACAAACGGCGAGCTCTTGTGGTACGTCTTGCGGCGATACTAAACCAGCTGCGACTAAAGAATCGTCATGCACAACATCTACAAGCTGTGGCTCACCAAAAATTGAATCAGTGAAGCCAGCAGTAAGCAGCTGCTCAGCGGACAGTTCTTGCTCAACACCTGCACCGGCAACATCATGCTGTACAGAAAAAGAGCCAGAGCCGACTATTGCTAGCATTAATGCAGACGGCAGCGCGTGTTGCGACAACACAGTAGCAACACCAAAAGAAGACAATCGTTGGGTTCATATCTGGAAGTCAACTTGGAAAGACTTCAAACAAGTATTCCCTTACCTAATGGTGGGTATTCTACTTGGGTCATTCATTTACGGCTTTATTCCAACTGACCTTATCGCAGAGTACGCAGGTGAAGGCGTTTGGTACGCGATTCCTATCGCAGCAGTCATTGGTATTCCGCTATACATTCGTGCTGAAGCAGTGATTCCTCTGAGTGCGGCACTAGTGCAGAAAGGTATGGCGCTAGGCTCAGTGATGGCTCTGATTATTGGTAGTGCGGGTGCAAGCCTGACTGAAGTTATCTTGCTTAAATCTATCTTCAAAAACCAGATGATTGCCGCATTCTTGGTGGTAATTTTGGGCATGGCGGTGAGTGCAGGTTATTTATATAGCTTCATATTTGGCTAAGATTAACAATTGGACTCTAATTACAGTAGGTCGTCGGGTAATATCCCGACGACTTTAACACATCTTACCCCCTCACCTTTCCGCTTGAGACTCCAACTAAACACCTCCCATCAATTAAAGACAAATATAAATCACACTAAATATTTCAGGCATTACACAATATTGAAAGTTTTCAAATAAAACATTCACAATATATATGCAGAGATAAAAAAAGCTGTGATAAATGACATTCTAACCCATGAAACGAAACCGTATTCATAAACAAAGCATCGAAATCACAACAAAGGAAAATACATATAAATCAACACATTACAACAAAACCTCCAATTGAATTTGTTTCATGGACTGCGCACCCACTAATTAGATGTGAAGCCAATCTATATTTTCATTCATTTCATTCCTTAAGATTATTGATAACAAAAACAACCAAGTATCAAAATAAACTTATAAGGAAATAGTATGTACCATCTTAAAAAACTTCCTGTTGCCGTAGCAGTGGCTGCATCTCTGGTCTCTTTTTCATCTTTTTCAGAAACTGAAAGTAACAATGCGGCTCAAATTGAAGAGCTGACAAAACGTATTCAAGAGCTTGAAACCAAAGTTCAAGAAACGGATTATATTTATGACCAACAGCCAGCTGTGCTTACTCCGGATTTTGAGCCACCTCAAGGCCTTATTTTCTCTGGTTATGCTCGTTATGGCATGCATTATTCGGATAGCGACTCAGCTTATGTTGATGTCGGCAGTTCCGGTCGCGCAGTGGGTCGTCTTGGTAACGAAGCAAACGGTGGTGAAATCCAGTTTGCGTATGCGAAGAAAGCAGACAATGGCGCAGTATGGGATATTGTTGCTATGTTCGATCAATGGGGTAACCGCGCATGGGGTTCTGAAGGCGGTGTCAACCTTAAGAAAATGTACGCTGGTGTGACTAATGTCTTCGAAAGCCAGCCTGAGCTATACATGTGGGCAGGTCGTGACTTCCACCAACGTCCTCAACAGGGTCTAAATGATTACTTTTGGATGTCACATGATGGCCAAGGTGGTGGTTTCAACAACTTAAACCTTGGTGGTGTAAAACTTGATATGGGTATTGTCGGCCAAGTCGACTCTGAGACGGGTGCGCTGGGTAACGACAACGGTAAGTACGCACTTACCTCTAAACTTCACGGCATTGACCTAGGCATTGGCGCCCTGGATCTGTACGCGAACTATGGTTTTGCATCCAAGCAAGCGGATGTATCAGTGCAAGACAATAACTCTTGGCAATTGGGGGCGACGCTGGGTCTAGGCGCATCAAACAAGTTCGTTTTTAAATATGCGGACAACTCAGACAACAGCGCATTCGATTTGAACGATGATCTTAAAGTCATCTACGCGAGTTTAGAAGGTGGTATTAGTCCGACAGATGCATTTAAAGTGGATTACCTTGCCTCTTTTAAACAACTAAACGGTGAAGACACGTCGGATCGCAATGAATACTCTGTTATTGCTCGTCCAATGTACCAATGGGATGACGTTCATTCTACCTGGTTAGAAGCGGGTTATGCGATGGAAGATCACGATGACGACACTGAGAAAAAAGGTTGGAAAGTGACGCTTTCTCAAAACGTATCACTTGGTGGTTTGCCATGGAGCCGTCCAATGCTGCGCTTCTATGTAACAGCAGGTGACGTTAAAGCGACAGACGTTGAGAAGGTAGATACGTTAGCAGCTGGCGCAATGTTTGAAGCATGGTGGTAATGAACAATTAGGGTTCCCACTATTTGGGTCTGACACGTCAGGCCCTTTTTTCCCACTCTTTGTCTGCACTACGAACTCCACATTCACACCATTTGTATTGACCACCTAGGAGTTTATTCGATGAAACTGTCATCAATCGTCACTCGAATTTACATTAGCTTCTTTCTACTTATTGCCATTATGATGGCTTCATCTTGGTATGCGATTCAGTCTACTTCGAAAATGACTGATCGAATTGAATCCATCACCCATGAATCAACGCCACTCATGATGCACACATCGGCGTTGACCATCGCTTTCCTTGATATCAATCGAAGCCTCACACGCTATTTGGCCGCAATGTATATTGACGAGCTTGAACCATTAGCAGCAGACATTGAAGAAAAAAATGCCCACTACCACACCGAGGAGCAATGGATATCACAACACTTAGAGTCCAATACAAATACACAAGAAACACTTTCTATTATTAAGTCTGGTAGTGCTGAAGTACTGAATCAAATTGCGACTGTAACCGGCTTGTATGAGCAGTTCCTCGACCTAAAGGATCAAGATGACTTCCAGCAATCAAAGTTTCAGCCAATTGTTAATCAACTGACTTCTGATCTCGTTAGTGGATTGTCCAATGCAAGTAGTTCGAATGAGCGCGCTGCTATCCAAGGCTTACTATCACAACTGAGTGTGCTCAGCGTAGATGCCAACAAAGCATTTTCGATGCAAGATATTGTCGAGCTCAATGCCTCAAAGCGCAGCTTCTCCTCTCGCAAGGAGCGCTTTCAACAAGCCGTCGATGTGTTGCGAACCGCTTCCCCTGCTCTTTCTCGCTCTACCGAACAAGCAACTAAGCTATTCTCAACTCAGCTATTTAGCAAATCTGGAGCTATGAGTCTGCATATTGCGGCTTACGACCTATTCGACCAACTATTGACACAAAGAGCACACTTAACGACATTAATCGACGCTCACCTAACAGCCATTCAACAGCTCTCTGACTATGCAGACTCGAGTACAAAAACCGTAGAAACGGAGGCGATAACCAGTGCTCACCACGTGGTTTCTGTCTTGGTTGGCGTGCTTATTTCGTCAATCCTCATTGCTCTTGTTATTGCCATTCGCCTTGCTACCTCAGTTAGGAGGCCAAGCAAACAAGTGCAAACTGCGCTAGAACACCTAGCACAAAAAGATCTCTCGGCAAAAGTGGACTGTCAAAGCCACAACGAGTTTGGAAACATTGCCAACAAAGTGAACCTGGTTTTAGAGCACTTATCTGAAGTGATATTCCAACTACGCAGCTCTGCAGATCAACTTAATCAAGCATCTATCGAGAACCAACACACCAGTGACCAACTGACTGAGGACATAACGCGCCAGACGATGCAAACAACTCAAGTTGCTACTGCAATGAAGCAGATTGAGTGTGCGGTAAGGGAAATTGCTCAGTCAGCCAACGATACTCTATCTACTGTAACAGAAGCTGTTGACCTCTCTTCTCAAGGACAAAGTGCGATTAATGCCAATGCTAATCTGCTAGGTACTCTGTCCGCTCGACTTTCTGAGTCAACGGCAACCATAGAAGAGTTGGAACAAGAAGTCGCAAGCATCGAAACAATTCTGGAAGTCATCTCAGGAATTTCAGAGCAAACCAATCTGCTCGCGCTCAATGCAGCCATTGAAGCCGCTCGCGCGGGTGAACAAGGAAGAGGATTTTCAGTTGTGGCTGATGAGGTGCGAGTACTCGCTGCAAAAACCACCAACTCAACCTTTGAAATTAAGCAGAAGATAGAGCAGCTACAAACCAGTACTGAATTTGCTGTCTCACAAATCAACCTCTGTGCTCATGATATGAACCAATGCATCACTCAAGCAGGCAGCGTCGAACAGAATCTAAAGGGCATACACCTTCTACTTAACGATATTGAAAACCGCAGTACCAACATTGCTTCGGCGACAACAGAACACCAATCTGTTGCCAGCGAGGTAACAAACAGTGTCAATGATATTTTTAAGCTATCCGAATCAAGCGCTGAAAAATTTAAATCCCTCACTCAACATGGTCTTAATTTAGAGCAAATGGCAGAGAAACAGTTGGCACTGACCGCTAATTTCAAGCTTCCGACTGATAAAGAAATAGCACCATTAATCGACTAAGGAAAAAGTCAAGACAAGCATTTAAAAATATTAAAACAAATAATGCAAAAAACTACGAATTGTTAGGATAAGTTACATAACTTACATTCACCACCCTAATGAAAGATTCATGCACTAGGTATATTAAGCTATCTTCATAACCAAGAAATAGCTTGATACTCCGCACAGAATCAGTAAATCTAACTAACAAAAAAATGGGTAATAATATTAATATCAACTTATACCTTCGCTTTGCTGCTTAAGTCATAATAATGAAAAAGAAAAAAAAGTCCGCCACGGTTTACGATGTGGCTAAACTCGCCGGAGTGTCACCCAGTACTGTCTCACGCTTTCTTAACCGTACCACCTACGTATCAGACGAGAAAAGTGAACGCATTGAGGATGCGGTTAAAAAAACCGGCTACAAGCCCAGTTTCCAAATGCAACAGGACTTGAGTCGACGTTCAATGACCATCGGCGTGTTAGTACAACACCCAGATAGCCCATATACCTCGACTATCGTCAACGATATGGAAAAGACACTGATCAGCAAAGGCTACTCTTTAGTTATGGCCTCTGGACACTGGCAAAACAAGCTTGAAAATCATGCACTTGAATACTTAATCAAGAGTAATGTTGACGGCATCATTATCGTGACTGGCAACTTAGACAACCAAAAAATTCTCGCGACGGCCGAGTCGATCCCTGTCGTCACGGTTGGCTACGACATAAAGGGAGACAACATTTGTTCACTCAATCTTGATAATGTCATGGGCGGCTATATCGCGACTCTACACCTATTACAGCAAGGCCATACAAACATTGCACATATCAAAGGGTTATCTTCCCAGCCCGACGCAGCAGCGCGTTTTGAAGGTTATAAACAGGCGCTCAGTGAAGCTAGCATTCCCGTCAATTCCAAACTGGTCAAAAGAGGCGATTTTGGTATGGATTTGGGCTATAGCGCAACAAAAGAGCTGATCGACTCCAACATCTATTTTTCTGCAATTTTTGCCGCCAATGACCTCACCGCCTATGGCGCAATCAAGGCACTGCATGATAATGGCCTTAAGGTTCCGCAAGATGTTTCCGTGGTTGGTTTTGATGATTTGCCAACTTCAAAATACTTTACGCCAGCCCTCACTACACTAAGGCAGCCCATTGAAGAGATTGGAACTGTGTGCGCAAACTCTATTCTAAGTATGGTTTTGAAAGGCCAATATGAAGCTCGAATGCCGCCCATAGATTTAATCACACGACAGTCGACTTGTTCTATTTTCAACAAAGATTAACCTTTATAAAATAAACCTCCATGCATTTATATATGGAGGTTTATTTTTATAAATTATAATAGTAAACACAACATAGTATTTAGATATCACTTACCAACCAACAGTCTAAATTAATCAAATCCCTTCCCTTTAATTAGCATTCATTTAGCTCATCAACAACTAAAGCTTTCTCAAACCAGTCATGAACACGGCTATATAGATTAATTCTATTTACGTGATAGAAAAATAGTATAAATGCAAAAAGGGTTAGGATGTGCTCCCAACCCTTTTCTCTCTCAACAATTAGTATAAATAAGAGAAAATCATACCCGGTCTGAAGTAGCGCCCAGCGGTGTATTTGAGCCCTGTATTGAGCAACCAAGTATGTAGCTTGACCGCCTGTTCGTCAGGCATAGCTTCTGTAAACACGCTACGAAACTCAGCAAAGTCCGACGTCAAATCTGGATTTACTCTACCATCGGCCAAAATACAGTGCGTCGCCATTAGACTTTGCAGCCATTGCTCAGCCGTGGATTCCGCTAGGCCAAATTGCTCGACTAAATCAGACTGAGAAACCGCCACTGAGCAGTTAAACCCTTCTGGCGCGGCGAATGGGATCTTCGCGTAGTGGTAGAGCGCTGTATAGACAGAATCTATCAAAGCCTCAGCTTGCTGCTGCTTACCTGCAAGTTTTAACGCCGTTGCAGTACTGAACTGCACACCAATCCAAACGTCTTGTGCCTGAAACGCATCATGGGGTGCGCCATCGCAAAGGGTCATGTTAGCCACGCCCAACTTCGGGCTATTCTCTTTAAAGTTTGTACGGTAGATGTAATCTAGGGTACGAGCGACTTTGTCATCTTCAAACAGCCCTTTATCACCAATCAGTTTCAAGTAACTGTCAGCAAGCAAGGCATCTCCAAAGCTGTTATCTGAGTCAAGTAAGATGTCCTTATACGCCGCGGTAAACACATCTGGGGCGAGCTCTAGCAAACGATGCTTTTTGGAGACTCGCTGCTCGAACATGCTCAGTTCAGACTCGAGATCAACATTATCCAAATAAGCGTTGATCACCTTTTTATCTTCAGTTTTATCGCCAGTTAGTGATAGGCCTAATGACTGTAGAGAGTCATTAGTTTGACCCGTTAAATGCTTGGCTTGGACTGGCGTTGCGAAGAAGTGGTAATAGCCATTTCTTTCATCCCACAATGCGCGCTCCAACGTGTCTAACGCAGCAGACGAGCGTTGTTGATACCAATCTGCTAAGTCCTTTTCATCCATCAATTTAGCCAGTTTACTGGCGGCTTTGAGTCCGGCAGACCACAAGCTAGCACAGTAAATGGAGATGCCATGAGAGGCCAAGTTATCGAAGGTATCATCGGTACCACGCGTCAGCGGCAGTGTATCACCCTCTTCAATGAGCGCCGTCAAATACTCAACGCTTTCCACAATGGCAGGCCAGCAGGCTTGAACGACCGACAAATCGTTAGAATGCACATAGTGACGGTAAACCATTAGAATGTATTTGGGTGCAAGATCTTTCCACTCTTTCACGTTATGCCAATCATAGGCGTCTGGCTGGATGTCATAAGGACTACCCAAGTCGTGGATTACCGCACCCTTGATCGCTCGTACACCTTCATATTTAGCATCACATAGTTCTGCATTTGGCTTTTCGGCATACTCCCAATAGCGACGCTTGGTTGGATCGGATGCCATAATCGCGTCTGCAAACTCTCGCATAACGACACCGTCGAGCTCTGGCAATAGATAAAGCAAAGAGAATGAGCCATAGAAATACACATCAAGCGAGTTAAAGAAAGGATAGTCCACGCACTCTTTCACCAAGAACTTATCCTGCCAATCCCACACTGTCGACTCTGCTAGAAACGACAGTGTATTCATTGCCATGGTGGTAAAGCGGGCAGCGCTCTCACTACTTTCAAAGTTCGCTTGAGCTTCTTGATAAAATGCCTGTTGCTGCGAGACAATTCGATGTTCGATATTGCTCAGTTTTGGCAGCGTATCTTTAAGTATCGACTGCGCAGGTTGTGATTCTTGGTAGAATTGAGCGTACGATTTTCTCGACTCCCATCCATCAAGGGAGATTTTGCTGTGATCCATGACCTGAACGAAACGAAGATCGACCGTTTGACCTGGCTCAAGCTCCACTTGAACACAAACCAAGCCCTGTAAGCACTCACGGCCACTGTATATGCCTTTGTCGAACAACTGATTGGTTCGGCCAGTTTTTAGACTGGTTTCCAATACTTTTTGCGATTGTGTGGTATATAGCGACGGTTTTACGGAGATGGTGACTTTTCCGCTTTCAAGCAAATCCGAGTCCGATAGAACACCAAAGCAAACTTCTCCCTCAATATCAGACGCATAAGGTGACTGACTTGTCAGTGCCACGCCTTTAAATACCGAATTATCCGTTGTAATGGTGACAGGACGGTGCGACTGATCGATAGGGTTTTGCGTCAGAGTACAAAATGAATCTTGCACACCATCGCGGCCTTTGCGATAAGTAGAACCAATAAGGTTGGTGAGTGGCTGAACTATCGTCACCACTTTAGTTTCAGTACCCTTATTTTCAGCTGAGAATAGGTTCCAGTGAAGCGGCAACGAGCACAGGGTTTTGTCGCCCTTAACAATAGGTGATACCACGTTTCGAGTCAGTTTGATATCTTCAAACGATGAATACTGATACTGCGCAATGGGATACATGGCTTGGTACTGAATATCTTCACGAGCCACACTTTCGATCGCCGACTGGCTAACTGCATTTAACGAGCGAAGCTGAGCTGTTTTGTTGACCAAATGTCCATCAAAGAAATCAACCGCAACTCGCACTTGCGTTGAAACACTGTTCGCTTCAAGCTCTAACTCACGCTGTGTTTTATCAGAAAATTCGACGTGCCATTTTAAAAAACGATCTTTATTGTCACTATAAAACGTAGCGTCGAGCAGTGAGCGTTTAATTTCAACCTCTAGATTTTCGATTGAAATATCGGTTGCCAATTTACCATTCAACACAACTGGATAATATTTAAGATACTGAATCAAACCGTCAACATCGGATATTTCCAAATTATCAACCGTCGGAATATCCATAACGGAAACGTGGAAGTCGTTAAAGTTTAAGTCCTCAGATTCAACATCGATAAAAATCCCCGGAACAAAGCTAAAGTTTGGTGTAGAACCAAGCGGAGTCAGCGTGAATGCGCTTCCAATCCCACCTACAGCCATCCCGGTGTTGTCTGGGGTTGTTGAGATAGGCACGTACCATGGTTGAATAAATTCAACCGCATTTCCCTTAGCACACAGTTCGTTCACTGTGCCCTTGTAAGTCGTATTTTCTATATTAAGAATCATAACAATCCCTTATTGAATATCTTTTTTATTGTGATAGCATCAATTAAAAATGGAGTCGAACATGTTTAAAATAACCCAAGATAACTTCGGCCACTTTGGTTCGTTGCAAATTAAAAATTCAAAGCGCGGAATATTATTGGAAATCATCCAAGACTTTGGCGCAATAATAAATAAACTCATTATCAACAATAGTCCTTTCTCATTTATTCAGGGCTATCAGAGTGCGGAAGAATTAACCAAAACTCATCCGTTCTTTTCTCGTAGCGCCAAGCTGTTTCCATTCCCAAACCGCCTAGAAAACGGCCAATACCAATTCCAACAACAAACATTTGCCCTACCCGCTAACTTTCCATGGTCTCAAGATGCTGTTCACGGGTTACTTTACAATCAACCATTCTCAATCCTTCATACCGACGCCAATGTTGACTATGCCGAAGTAACTCTTCGCTACAACACCGAGCACCTTTGCGCTGGTTTTCCACACAGCTTCCTATTAGATGTCATCTATCGTATCGATAGTGATGGTGTTCTAACTTGCACCACCGAAATCACGAATACCGGCGTTAACTCTCTGCCCTATGGTGATGCATGGCACCCATACTTTTCGCTAGGCTGCGAGCGTGACCAAGTAAAACTAACCATGCCGTCAAGCCAAGAACTCGTTTCAGAATCTGGCCTTCCTACTGGTTCATTCAAACCATTTGACCAGTTTACCAAAGGCGCTTGGTTGGGCGACGCGGAGCTGAATCACTGTTTTCAGTTCGAGTTGTCACGCCCTATCGCCTTGTCTCTTGAGCGAGCAGATCAACGAGCCTCTATTCGTTACCAACAAGACGCAAGCTACCCATTCATCCAGCTCTATACACCCAACTCCGAGTCCACGTTGGCTATTGAGCCAATGACTTGCCCGGCGAATGCATTTAACAATCATATCGGTCTTAAAGAGCTATGCCCCAACCAGCTGGAGCGTTTTACTTGGCAATGTCAGGTTAGCTATCAAGCCTAAACCACCACACCGTCAGAAGGGGCGCTAAGCGCCCCCTTTTTTTATCTACCCGAGTGTCACTTCGATTTGGTGTTCACCTCCTGCAAGCACCGGGAGCTTGTTACCGTCAATCAGTTCGCCATTAACCAGCACTTTCGTAACCCCTTTCGAAACGTGTTCTGGGTTGGTCACTTCAATGCAGTAAGTGGCTCCGCGGAACTGACGTTTCACTTTAAATCCAGGCCAGGCTTTTGGTATACATGGGTCGATGATCAGGCCGTCGACATCTGGTCGAACACCTAAAATCCACTGCGTACCCGCCACATAAGTCCAAGACGACGTACCCGACAACCAAGCATTTCTTCCTAAGCCAAATTGCTCATGCTCATCCCCTAAAATGTTCTGCGGATAGCAGTAGGGTTCAGATTCAAACACATCAATATGATCGTTTTTCGATGCTGGGTTGATTTGACGATAGTATTCATAAGCTCTATCACCATTGCCCATTTTCGCTTCAGCGATCATGACCCATGGGTTAGAGTGCAAGAATATACCGCCATTCTCTTTCGCGCCCGGAGGATACGTGGATACACCGCCCAATTTTGGATCAAACCCGTTGTAGCCCGGTGTCGACAACTTAATACCATTACGTGTATTGAGCTTTTGATACACAGACTCTAACGCTTGAGTCGCACGCTCTTCCGTCGCAAAACCTGAAATGACTGGCCAGCTTTGGCCATTAGTGTATATCTGGCCTTGCTGATTCACATGTGAGCCGATCGGCTCGCCTTTCTCATCAAAGTAGCGAATGTACCAATGCCCATCCCAACCAAAGTCATTGACGATACGCTGCATCTCTTGATAGTACTCTTCAAAACGCAACTCTAACGCACTGTCTGTACGCAGTTTGCAGAGATCGAGCATATCCAGTAGCGCCTTACCATACATGTTGGCGATCATCATAGACTCAGCCCCAGTCGGCAGGTTGACCGTATCATTCCAGTCAGCAAAACCTAACAGCGGCAAACCGTGCTGGCCACGATTGCTGTAAGTAAACTCAATCGCTCGGCACAAGTGATCCCAAATACTCGCCGACTCAATAGGGTTGCCGTGTTTATCCTTTTGATAATAAGGCAGCACCTTATCTAGGAACGCGGCATTACCGGTCTCTTTTACGTACTGAGTGACAGCAAAGATAATCCAGAGGTGATCATCACCGTAATAATCTGGACGGTCTTCTTCCTCCCGTGAGTCACCAGCATTGGCTTCCATGGTTGACGGGAAGAACTGGTGCATAGCCGAACCATCGGTGTTTTGTACTGTTAGCAGTCGCTCAATCAACTCGCGAGCTTCTTCTGGCATATGAGAAATAACACCCAAGGTATCTTGAGAAGAATCCCTAAAGCCAATACCACGCGCGCCATAACCCAACTGATACAGCGACAAGTAACGCGACCAGTTTTTAGTGGTGTGACACTGGCGTGGGTTGTGTACATTCAGCATTGAGTTCATAGCCGGATCAGGCGTGTCGACGTGCAGTGTTGCTAAATACTGCTTCCAATGAGAAGCCAGCGCGTTAAACGCTTCATCGACCGTTTGGTGATCACGATATTTGGCAAGAAGCTCAGTTGCTTGCTCTAAACTTTCCATCTGGGTTAGCTGCACCACGGTGCGCTCTTGCTGCTCTGGCTCTAGCCAGCCTAATCTTAGGTTCAGTGCACCAATGTTATCGCCACGCAGACATTCAGAATTGTTCAGCTCTCGGTGATTTAACGCTTGCGGCGCTGCCCAACTTCCATAGCCCATATTGCCAAGAAATTGCTGACGATCACCATCAAATGAAGTCGCAATTCTGTCTGCGGTCATTAGGTTTACGGCAAAATCTCGCTTCATAAAGGCGTATTGTTCAAGCACAGTATGACCGCTCTGTTGCTTGTGCGCTTTCAGCGTCATGGTTTGTGGAACCCAGTCTGCGTTAAGGAGCTGCTTTAACGCATCAAAGTGAGTGAACTCATACACCGGAATCACATCTACATGCAGTGGTTTGTCTGAGATGTTAGTAACTTTAATGTCCTGCAGCAGCACGGGGTCGTTGTGCGGTACAAAGAACGTCGCTTCGCAACGCACTCCATACCCTTCCGATACGATGGTGGTGTACGACAAGCCAGTATGGTTCTCATAGCGCTCCAGAGGCTTGAGTGTCGGCGTGTAGAAAGGCGAGAAAATCTCTACATTACCATCAGTGTCTTGTACCTTAATATAGGTCGTAGACCCTTTAAAATCGGAGTTTGGCAGCTGGGCGATGTATTTGGTGACCCTGTTGAGTGCTGGGTCCCCCTTACACAGCAGCACTCCACCATTACTATCCACCAAGCCACCAAAATTGAGCGTGCCCACATAATTACACCATTTAATCGGTGTGCACGGTGTCGTGGCGACATATTCCTTCGCCGCGTCATCAAAATATCCAAATTTCATCGTCGTGTTCCCTAACCCCTTTGCTCTCAAAGGGGCTTATTCAAAGTTAAATTAAAGTCGTTCGTCTGCGGACTAGTCGATGGCGAGTGAGTTTTCGCTTAAGGCATCGAACAAGTGGATTGCATCTAGATCCAGATAAAGAGTGAGCTCATCAACATCGACCTCTGCTGCTTGCGTTTCAACAACAAAAGGCTGACCGGCAATTTCTGTTTTCAACAGAATGCTCGCGCCGAGTAGTTCCTTGTCTTTGATTGAAACAGGAATTGGAATAACACGGTCATGGTCGACTTGTTCAGGGCGAAGATAAAGATCGGTTGGGCGAACACCAAAATGCAGCGCGACATTTTTGGAAGCGTGCGCTTTAAAGCGTTCTGGCAATGGGATATGCACGTCACCAAGTTCGACAACAAACTCGCCGTCAACGTCGACAAGCTGTGCATCCAGCATGTTCATTGATGGGTTACCAATAAACTGAGCGACAAATTTGTTGGCTGGACGCTTAAACACATCTGTCGGAGTACCTACCTGCGCTACATAGCCATCTTTCAGAATGACAATACGGTCAGCGAGCGTCATGGCCTCGATCTGGTCGTGGGTGACGTAAATCGTTGTGGTCTGCAATTTACGATGTAGCTCTTTGATTTCTTCTCGCATTGTGCCGCGTAGTTTGGCATCCAAGTTCGATAATGGCTCATCAAACAAGAATACTTTCGGTGTACGCACCATCGCACGCCCCATCGCTACACGTTGACGCTGGCCGCCAGACAGCTCTTTCGGCTTACGATCGAGCAGTGGCGTTAGCTCTAGCATGGTCGCGGCTTTACGAACTTCAACGTCGATATCACGCTTAGCCATACCTTTTAGTTTGAGAGCAAAGGCGATGTTTTCATACACTGTCATGTGTGGGTAGAGTGCATAGCTCTGGAAAACCATCGCCAAGTCTCGGTCTTTTGCGTCCACTTTGTTCATGCGCTTGTCGCCGACAAAGATATCACCTGATGTGATGTCTTCTAGGCCAGCCAACATCCTTAATGTGGTCGATTTTCCGCAACCCGATGGGCCTAGGAACACCACGAACTCACCGTCCTGGACGGTAAAGTCGAACTCTTTTACAACATCTACGTCGCCGAATGATTTTTTGATATTACGAAATTCTACTTTAGCCATTTTTGTTCTCCTCAGAGCGCGCCAGAAGCATATTGCGATAGGCAATCGCGCTCTGTTTCAGTGTTCTTTTTTGTGTTTGATAGTCGACATGCACAATGCCGAATCGCTGGACGTAACCGAACGCCCATTCAAAGTTGTCCATTAAGCTCCAAGCGAAGTAACCGTGGACGTTAACGCCGCTTTCTATCGCTTTATCTAGAGCAAGCAAGTGCTGTTGCAGGTAGCGCTGACGCTGCTCGTCATCCACCTTTCCTTCAATACACTGATCATTGCCTGCTGCGCCATTTTCAGTAATGTAGATCGGTGGCAGATTGGGATAGCGGGACTTGATTCGAACCAATAGATCAGTCAGCCCCTGTGGATAGATTTCCCAACCGATATGGGTGTGCTCCGAGTTTGTTTGAGGGATGGCTTCGATATCGCCATTTTCATCAAATCGCACCACGCCACGTGAGTAGTAGTTGATACCGATGTAATCGACCGGTGCAGAAATAATCTCTAGATCCCCTTCTAGCACCATAGGTTTGTGGGCGTATTCACGCTCTAGTACTAATTCGGGATAACTTCCCTTAAGCACGGGATCCATAAACCAGTGATAATTCGCGGCGTCTTTGTACATAGCCGCACCTTCGTCCTTCTCGCTTTCTGGATAGAACGGTGTGGCGTTGTAAACAATGCCATGCAATGAATCAGGCGCGTTTTCACGCAATACTGGCATTGCTAGACCATGCGCCAGTAATAGGTGATGCGACGCTAAAAGCCCTTCGGACTCCCCGACTACGCCAGGTGCATGCATCCCCCAGCGATAACCAAGGAAAGCGGATACAAATGGCTCGTTAAGTGTGATGTAGACATCGATCTTATTGCCAAAGTAGCGACTCACTACCTCAGCATAGTGAGCAAACTTATACGCCGTTTCACGATTAAGCCATCCACCTCGGTCTTCCAAATATTGAGGCAAATCCCAGTGGTAAAGCGTGACATAGACTTTCATACCCAGAGCATGACATTTATCGATAATGCGCTCATAAAACGCCAAGCCTTGAGCGTTGACCGCGTCTTCTTCAGGCAGGATGCGCGGCCATGCAATTGACAACCTGTACGCGTCGACACCAAGAGAATGAATCATCTCGATATCTTGTTCCCACAGGTGGTAATGGTCACAAGCAATATCGCCATTATCACCGTTGTCTACCTTGCCCGGCTGTCGGCAGAACGTGTCCCAAATCGAATCGCAGCGCCCGCCTTCTTTCGTCGCGCCCTCAATTTGATAAGAGGAGGTAGCAACACCAAAGACAAACTGTGGGTCACGCATTTTTGAGCCAAGTGGCAGTTGAAACTGTTCCATCATTTACCCCTTAACCGCGCCAGATGTTAGACCGCTAATCATCTGTTTAGAGGCAAACAGATAGGTCACAACCAGGGGAAGAATTGAGATAGTGGTACCAAGCATGACCGCGCCCCATGGCGTATTTGGTATGCCCTGTACACTTCTTAGTGCTTGAGTAATCACGTAGTTTTCAGGAGAGTTCAGAACTACCAAAGGCTGCATGAACATGTTCCAGAAGAAGACAAATTGAACAATCGCGAGTGTAGCTAGTGCGGGTTTCATCAGCGGTAGTACCACACTCCAGTAAGTACGCAGTTCACCAGCACCATCAAGTTTTGCCGCTTCAAGAAGCTCACGTGGAATCGAAGCCACCACGTGCTGACGCATCAGGAATATACCAAACGGCGTCGTAGTAAACGGAAGCCAAACCGCGACATGGTTATCGAGTAATCCTAGAAACTTCACGATCATAAAGTAAGGAATCAAGCTCAGCACTGGTGGAATCATCATCGAGCCAACCAGCATGCCAAATAGGATGTTCTTACCCTTAAATTTGTGAACCGCAAAAGCGTAACCACCCATACTGCAGAACAGCAATGAAATGGTGGTGCCCACAAAGGCCACGTAGACTGAGTTAAACATCGCCTGCCAGAAAGGCATGATTTCTTGCAGCTTCGCGTAGTTAATTGCCAAGCTATCTCCGATGGCAAAACTGATACCAGTGCCAAAGATTTCGCTGCGGTCACGTGTCGATAGCAGTGCTGACCAAATAAACGGGAACACGGTGATAATTGCAGAGACGATGAGTATCGCAGCAAGCAGCACCATCAACGCTTTCACCAGCAGCTCTACAGTGCGATCGCTCGGTTTTAGTTTTGCCATTACGGCATTCGAGTTATGCGTTAGAGTCGTCATATTAGTGCTCCCCTAAACCTTTCTTACCAAAGAATAAAAATTGAATTGTTGTACAACCAGCGATGAGCGCGAACAGTAACCATGAAATTGCAGATGCTGTGCCCATTTCTAGCCATTCCCAACCCACTTTGTACAAGTACATAGAGATGGTTAGACCCGCCTGACCAGTACCGCCGCCACCGCGAGTCAGTACGAAAGGTTCTTCGAACAACTGCAGGTTACCGATGATGGTCATGGTGACTGCAAAAAAGACAAAAGGACGAATCATGGGTAGTGAAACATGCCAGAAGCGGCGCAGTGCGTTAGCCCCATCCATTCGTGCAGCTTCTAAGATATCTTTAGGGATCGTCATTAAACCTGTGGTGTAAAGAACGATGTTGAAACCGGTGTATTTCCAGAAAACCATGATGGCAATCGATGGTTTTATTAACGTTGCATCGTCAAGCCAGCGAATCGGCTGATAGTCGTTGACCCACGCAAATGCCCAACCAAGAACCGTGGTATCAGCTAAGTAAATCAACGTTTGGTTGATGATGCCTGAGCTTGGCGAATACATATTGAAGAAGATAAGTGACGCGGCGACCGTTGATGTGATGAAAGGCAAAAAGTACGCAGACGTCAGCCAATGGCGAAGTCTGTCGCCAAGGGAAACCAAAATATAAGCCACTGGAATTGCGACTAAGTGCTGCGCCACACCAGAAGTAATTGCTAGCCAAAATGTGTTCTTAAGGGAGCGCCACAACCACGGGTCGGTAAGCGCAATATGGTAGTTTTCTAGTCCCACGAAGTTCATCGCGCCAAGACCTTCTACTGGGTTCCATTCGTGAAAAGAAAGAAACACTGAAAATAGAAGTGGGAAAATACCAAATACAGAAAAAATAATTAGGAACGGCAACAAAAACCCATAGGGGGCGAATGCCTTGGCATTAATACGAGCAATAATACTCTGCCTTGATGTTGCTTCCATGACGTTGCTCGCTGAATGACTCATAGTAACGACCTCTTAAAGAAGGAAGCGCGCTAGCACGCTTCCTTAAATCAAACTCAAAAACGGATTAAAGGTTACGCGTTCTGCGTTTAATTAGGCGCTCAGCCTCAGCCAATGCAGTTTTGATGTCTTTATCTTCATCCAATACTTCCATCAATGCATTTTCTAGAACGATTGAGCGAGCAACGTGGTCACCTTTCGCCGGTGCCACCGGTTTGATGTTGTTCGCTACTTCAGCAAATAGCTGACGCGCTTTTTGACCACCAAGGAACTCAACTTCTTGGTCAAACAGTTTGTCGTCGTAAGTCGTTACGTTAGCTGGGAACGCAGCAATTGTTTCAAAGTGCTTAAGTTGTGCGTCACGATCTGCTGTCATGAATTCGATCAGCTTCCACGCTTCATCTTGGTGCTGTGACTGAGTAGGGATTGAAAGGAAAGAGCCGCCCCAACTGCCGTAGATGCCATCAGGTAGGTTTGATACTGCCCACTTACCTTTTGTTTCTGGTGCAATCCAGTTGTTCAAGTGACCAAGCAGCCATGCGCCCGATTGTTGAGTCGCAAACGTGCCATTTCTAAAGCCTTCATACCACTCGTTTGACCATGCCAAAATGCGGCCATCTAGACCTTTTTCACGAATTTTCTTCGCGACTTCAAAAGCGTGTACAAAGCGCTCAGATGTAACGACTGGCTGACCGTCTTTATCGAAATAAAGACCTTCGCCTTCAGGTACTGTGGTGTAGATGATTGCTTGTGCAACATCCGCAGCAGAGGCGATCAGTTGAACGTTTTGTTGCTTCAGTTTTTCACCTGCAGCAATGTAAGAGTCCCAATCTTTGATGGCATCTTTCACGTCGATACCCGCTTTTTCAAATAAATCTGTACGGTAGTACATAACACCAGGGCCTAGATCCACTGGGATGCCGTACATGTTGCCATCAGCGCCCTTGCCTTGCGCCCATGCGTAAGGTGCGAAACGCTCAGCGTATTTATCTGCACCGTATTTTTCAGAAAGGTTGACCAAACCACCAGACGCTACAAATGGACCAATTTTCTCCACATCAACAACAATGACGTCACCCGCACCTGAGCCAGTCGCTAGGTTAGTCGTCAGTTTAGTGTGATGGTCACCATGGTTATTCATCAAATAATCAACCTTGATGTCATTTTCCTTTTCAAACTCAGGTAGCAGCACTTTTAAGCTGCTGTCAAAATCTGGAAAACCATCAAAGCGAATCGCTTCTTCTGCATTAACAGCGGTAATTGTTCCAAGCGAAATCGCACTATAAAGTACTAAACTCTTTAATTTCATGTTATATCCTTAATAGAATTATAGGGTAGTAAGTAGATCCTTAACTGAATTTCTAACCACTAGTGAAGGGAGTAATTTAAAATTAACGTCACACTTATTATTTCCCAATTTTTGAATAACAAGCTGTACAGCTTCTAAACTCATTTGTTCAATTGGGAAATTCATTGTCGTTAATTTTGGCGTTAAATAGCGAGCGAACAAAATGTCATCAAACCCAATGAGTGACGCTTGTTCTGGCACTGAATATCCATGCTCTGCCAGCACCTCATACGCACCTAAAGCCATATGATCATTAGTAGCAAATACTGCGGTAAAGTGGCATTTCCTCCTTATTATTTTTTCCATTGCACTGGCACCACTTTCTTCGGTAAATGACGCTTCGGCAACAAGCACTTCATCATATTCAATACCTGCGTCAAACAGTGCATTTCTATAACCTTGCAAACGTCCTCTAGCATCGGATTTATCTAAAGGGCCGGTAATACAAACAATATCCGTGTGTCCCATTTTAAGGAGATATTGTGTTGCTATTTTTCCACCAAGTTCATTGTCGATGGTGATACAACTAGATTTCATTTCCGGGATGAATCGATTAATGATCACAAGCGGAATGCCCGACTCTTCAATTTGAATTAAGTAGTCATCGGGAACATTTTGCGCATGAACAATCAACGCATCGACTCGGCGGCTAATTAAGAATTCGATCGACTCTTTTTGACTCGCTTCCGTATTCGAACCCGCACTGACGACGACGTGATAACCAAAGCGCCTAAGGTGCTCTTCCATGTTGTGAAGTATCCCAGAGTAAAACGGACCACCCAGTTCCGGCACCATGATGCCGACACTTCCGGTGCGACTAAACGCAAGCGCTTGGGCGATTGAGTTGGGTTTATAAGCCAGCTCTTTAATGGCTTTTTCAACCTTTAGCTTTTTGTCGTGACTCACTCGGCTGGTACCATTAATGACTCGTGATACTGTCGCCTGAGATACACCTGCTAACTCTGAAACATCTTTGATAGTCGCCAAAATAACCTCGATACGCCCCTGCATGAAACCGTTTTCAAGCAGAGTATTTCTTATATGAGGTCGGTGAAGCGTGATATAACTCACATGGAATTGAAGGGAAATTTCTGAAATTGCTGAATATTGAGTGCAATGGCAAGTTTTTCATTCGCCATGAAACTCTTTCATGAAATCAGATTTGGAAATAGAGGCCTAAGTGATACAGATGCCCATGCAGACGCCTAAGAAGCGAGTGCACGGACTGCAATGATAAGAATAGTAGTGGCTATAGCCCTAGTTTTTGTCGCGCCACTTGGTATTCATTTTCAATGGTATCAATAACATACTGCCTTGGCGCTCTGTCAGAGACGTATCGTGCGCGTACTTCTATGTTTTCGAGTTGTGCGCTCCTCCAGTTGTCTAGCGCCTGCTCTATATCGCTTTTTGACATACTACTTTTGATCGATTGTATGGTCATATAATCCAGCGCATCCTGGCTACTTGCTGTAAATGAAACCGCTGATGCAATAATGGCCAACGCAATTAACTTTGCTCTCATAACAATATTCCTTAACCTTATAAAAGACGAATAAGACACGTTGAAACACGAAACCGGTTTCAAGAAAATATGCCCTTCCATCGACATTAACCAATAAGTAAATGTCAATACAATAGTAGTACAGAACTGTAAAATATCCATTTTCGTGATGCTAGTCACGTTAATTTCTGACAGCTCTTTGTCCCGATTATCCTTGCGAGCTCGCAATACACTTTCATGGCTACATAAATATTTTCATGAAAACTATTCACCAGCACGATGGCCGTTGTATATTTGTTCACAGTTATAATGCTAAGCATTTATTTAAATTCAATTTTCCACCAATGTCCCTTGCCTTAGGCACTACCCAATATATGGTTAAACAAAATAAAGGAGGACATATGACAAAACTAAACAAGGTAAGTGCTGTTATTCTTTGTGCCGCTTTTCATTCTTCAGGCGCGCTGAGTGATGAGATGATCCGTAATGGTAATTTTAGTAGTGCTCTCGACGGTTGGTGGACCGCGGGTGCAAGCGCAGAGCAAAAAGATGGCTTCGCTTGCATGGATATAAAGAGCACCGGCAGTGACGCTTGGAGCGTGATCTTAGGTCATGCCGGAGTGGGTTTGGAACAAGGCGAGAAGTACTCCATTCGCTTTGATGCTTACGCTAGCGTCGATACCCAAATGAAAACTCTGATACAACATGAAGGTCCTCCTTACACTCATTACTTCCTCACAGAAACCGTACTTTCTACCCAGCCTGAATCGTTTCAATATGAGTTTACACATCAGCTAGACAGTGATGCTGGAGGCGAATTCCAATTCCAGATGGGCGCACAGAAAACAGGTTCGGTGTGTGTTACCAATGTATCAATCGAAGGAAAACCCTATTTTGAAGTGTCTAAGTCCTCGCCCATCCGCGCTAATCAAGTCGGCTTTTATCCTCAAGCAGATAAGCTTATCTTTATCACTTCTGAGTCCAAACAGCCTTTACGCTGGACGCTTAAAAATGATCAAGGCATCAACATCGATCTCGGTCGAACATCAGTATTTGGCCTAAACCCAGCCTCTGGTGAGCACCTTCATCAAATCGACTTATCAAACCTAACCACTGAACAAACCGGACTGACGATCTCGGTCGATGGCGAAGACAGCTATCCGTTTAGCATTCAAAAGAACCTTTACCAATCGCTTAAGCACGATGCTTTCTCCTATTTCTATCAAAACCGAAGTGGAATTGAGATCCAAAAAGAATATGTTCAAAGAGCCGATTTAGCGAGGCCAGCCGGGCATACTAACGACCGAGTAACCTGCTTTGATAAAGAGGATGCATGGGGAAATCAGTGGCCAGGTTGTGAACTTTCTATCGACGTGACCGGTGGTTGGTATGATGCGGGCGATCACGGTAAATATACGGTTAATGGCGGCATCACGACATGGACACTACTCAACCTGTATGAACGCGGGTTATGGCTTGATAATGCCAAGCTTCCGTTTAACGGCGAAGAAGTAAAGATCCCCGAAGCTACGCAAGATGTTAATCCAGTACTGTCGGAAGCGCGCTGGAATGTGGAGTTCATGCTGGCAATGCAAGTACCCGAAGGACAAAATGTTAGCGTTCCTATTGGCGATCAATCTGCTAGTAAAGCACTTGAACTGACTGCCATTGATGCTTCTCATCTCGCGTTTCATAAAGTCGCCGACGAAGTGTGGACTGGTATGCCATTACCACCGCACAAAGACGACAAAAAACGTTATGTTGGCCAACCAAGTACCGCCGCGACACTGAACCTAGCCGCCATTGGCGCTCAATGCGGGCGACTTTGGAAGCCAATAGACCCCGCGTTTTCAGAACGTTGCTTAACGGCTGCTGAGCGTGCATGGAGTGCGGCGTTAACACACCCAAATATTTTCGCGTACGATAATTTCACAGGCTCTGGCCCCTATGATGATCTGACCTTAAGTGATGAGTTTTACTGGGCCGCTAGTGAGTTGTTCATCACTACGGGTAATTCACAGTATCGCGAGTTTTTAAAAAGCTCACCTCATTATCTCGAAACACCAAAAGGTAACATTGCTACCGATGGTGACATCTTTTGGCAGTACACCGCGCCACTTGGCACAATAAGCCTCGCTGTGGTTCCCAACCAACTGGGCAAAGAGGCGATCTCTCTGGCAAGAGCCAACATTATCCAGACAGCGTCTAACTATGCGTCGCAAGTTGCTAAGGAAGGCTACAATATTCCTTACTCTGTAGAACAATACCCTTGGGGCTCCAACTCCAATTTAGTCAACCGAAGTCTGTTCTTGGTGTATGCCAATGATTTCAGTGGAGAGCTGCAGTATCTCAAAGCCGCGGCCAATGCGATGGATTACATTCTAGGCGCTAATCCTATGAATATTTCTTATGTCACAGGCTACGGTACTCATGCGGCGCAAAACCCTCATCACCGTTTTTGGGCAAAGGCCGCGGATGAGAATTCTCCGGCTCCCGCTCCTGGGGCTCTAATCGGCGGACCTAACTCAATCAGTTTCTCTGATCCTATTGCTGCGACAATGAAAGGGCAATGCATTGGACAAACCTGCTATCGAGATAACATTGGGGCATGGTCACTCAATGAAATCACCATTAACTGGAATGCGCCACTCGTTTGGGTTGCTTCAGCCCTGGATGAAGGAAAGCTCAATTAATGCTACTCCTCTGTAATTTTTAATTGCATGGCCAGCAGCAGTCGCTGGCCATTTGCCTACTCCTACGAGGCTCACAATGAACACGTTGCTTAAACTCTTATTACTTATCCCAGCGCTCGTCACAACAGCCTGTACCACAGATAGCAAAAGCCCATTTTCTAATATCGAAAGCACCACTCCCAGCGTTAATTCTACTGACAAACCTCTGTATGGTGCAGAGGTGTTTAGCCATGACAAAGTGCTATTTGGCAAGTTCGTTATTCGTATGAAGATGGTCTCTAAACCAGGGGTAATCTCATCGTTTTTTACCTATGACAATGAAAGCTGGGTGGGTGGCTTACCCTGGCGCGAAATTGATATTGAATCTGTCGGAAAACAAAGTGACTTACTGCAAACCAACTTAATTACTGGCGAGGCTAACAACCGCATCCACTCTGAGCAGCTCCACACCATCACCGATATTGACCAGTTCCACGAATACACCTTGATATGGACACCTGAGGAAATTCGCTGGCAAGTTGATGGCGTCACTATTCATCAGGAGCTCGCGACCCAATCTTTGCAAGTACAACAGATGAGAGATACTCCGCAAAGCTATCGCATGAATCTATGGGTCGCGGACTCCATTGATTGGGCTGGACGCTTTAATTCTGGCGACCTACCCTTAGAGCAAACTATCGATTGGATCGAATACCATAGCTACGAAAATGGCGAATTTCGTTTAATGTGGCGTGATGACTTTAACTACTTCGACAGCAACCGCTGGGGCAAGGCGAATTGGAGCTTTGCGGAAAACCTCGCGACCTTTAGGCCAGAGAACGCGGTGATTGTAGACGATACGCTGGTCTTACGTTTGACTCGCTAACTTTTCCCTTCGCCTCAAAGCGACTCGGCTTTGAGGCTATCTTCTACTATTAGTACGTCAAATCTCTTGTGCTTACTATACAAATTGGTTGGTTCAAAATCGTTTCACTTCTTCGCTCAATCTGATTTGCTGCTGTCTAAGCGAGTGTAATATACTCACTACTTCTTATTAGCATTCATGCATGTAATATGAAAGTTGCAGATCCAAACGAAGTTTAGGCCAACGATAGCAAGCAGGAATGGAAAGGTCGTTGATATTGGGAACAGTGCTCTCAGGTTGTCCCGAGAGCACGTGCCAAAAACCGCGATGAAACTCGCCTACGTTACAGCGTTAAGAGCTGGCTGGTCATCTGCGGTTGAGTGAAGGTTTGCTTTTAATAACTGTTCAAACTCATCCGCTGGAACCGGCCTACTATAGAAAAAACCTTGTCCAAATTCGCAATGGATGGAATTTAAAAAGTCCGTATGCCATTGCTCCTCTATTCCCTCTGCAACAACGGTGAGATTCAACGCCTTTGCCATGGCAACTATTGCGGTAACCAGTTCTCTGTCTGCTTTGTTCTTGCGAATATTCATCAAGAAACTGCGATCAATCTTGAGCTTGTCGAATGGGAATTTTTGCAAGTAACTCAAAGCAGAGTAGCCCGTACCAAAGTCATCTATCGTCAACTGAATACCCATCGAGCGCAGTTTTTCCAACAAGCTAATGACGTCTTCGTTATGATTGAAAAGCAGGTTCTCAGTGATCTCGATATCTAACAACTCAGGTTTCAAACCTGATTTCATCAAACTATAACGAATTTGCGTAAACAGCTTTTCACAATAACGAAATTGTACGCTGGAAAAATTCACAGAGACATGCAGAGGTGCAATGGATTGCCACTCAGCCGCTTGCTGACAAGCAGATTGGATGGCGAACTCACCCAATTGGTGAATTAGACCATTACCTTCGGCTAAAGGAATAAATTCATCAGGCGGAATCATTCCATACTCGCCGTCATTCCAACGCATCAGTGCCTCAGCGCCAATAATCTTTTTGGTTTCAAGGTTGATGATAGGTTGATAATACAGCTCTAGCTCTTGATTCGCGATCGCATAGCGTAGACGACCATCTAGGCTTAGATTTCGCTGAACATTACTGCTCATTTCTGCATCATAGAAGCTGTAGGCATTTCGCCCATCTTGCTTGACGCTGTACATCGCCATATCTGCATTGGCGAGTAACTGTTCGTTATTATCGCCATCTTCCGGATAGCGAGACATGCCAATACTGATAGAGACAAAGAACTTTTGATTATTCCAACTAAACGGCTCATCGAACAGCTTCAAAATCTTTTCTGCGTATTTCTTCGATACTTCCTGATCATCGAGTTCGGGAATGATGTATAGGAATTCGTCGCCGCCAAGTCGAGAAAGCAGCTCCTTGTTGCCCACGGCATTCTCTAAACGCTCGGTGCTTTGTTTTAAGACTTCGTCGCCCGCTAAGTGCCCTAAGGTATCGTTGATTTGCTTAAAGTTATCTAAGTCGATAAACATTACCAACAACTTTGAGTTGTTATAGTTTGCTTTGTCTATTTCAATCTCAAGCCTTTGGTTGCCGTAACTTCGATTTGGTAAACCTGTCAGAGCATCATGTGAGGCTTGATAAGAAAGTTGCAGTTCAGACTCTTTCCTTCTCTCAATCTCTTTGACCAGTTGACGATTCTTGAGCGACAGTACCCCTTGTTGTTTTCGTGAAGCCTCAACCTTTGTTTTTAAAACCAAATTGGCATTATTTATTACGAATATATAAATAAGCCCTGCAAATACGGGAATAGCGAGGAACGACAGTCCAAGCGTAAACCACGTAGAAGTTAAAATACTTTTATTTTCAACGGGTTCGAACCAGCTATTTAGAATAAACGGCGTATTCTCAATCGGTAGACTAAAACTGATTGCGCTGTCTAACTGCTGTTGTGTAAACAGTGCGTCACTATTTAATGGAGAATTCCACAGAAATGAATGACCATATTTAGAAAGCAACTCGATTCGGCTTTTACTTTGCTCCGATTCTTGCGCGGTTAGTTGTTCAAAAATGACATCTTTATTGAGTGTTGCAACCAAGTAACCTGTCGGCACCCCTGAGTACAACACCATTTTCACTAACTGAATTTCATGCTTGTCAGCATATGTGACTGTTCTCAGAAACGCGGGGCGACTCGCGTGCCTATTCAACTCTTGGATATCAATGTTGGTTGCTGACGTTGGTGACGTGTCGGCGATGACTGAACCGTTCAAACTGATTAAGGTAAATCGTTCGTATATTTTCTTCTGGCTTATGGTTTTGTTTTTAAGCGTATAGTCCAGTTTTCTATCGAGGACTAAGATACTGGAAGCTAAACCGTACTCCATGGACATTCCAGAAGCCAAGTTAGCAAAAAATGCATGCATGACCGGCGCTTTAGCTAGAGTATTAATATCTTCATTTGTAACGTAGAAAAAATACTCTAGTGCACTCGCATAGTTTTCAACTTTGAGCTCAAGCTCTCGCTGTAGTGACTCGTTCAAACGAGTCTGCCCCAGATTTGTTACCGCCAAAATTGAAACAAGGTAACCAGCTAATAACAACGCAGCAACGATAATATAGGTGTTTTTATTAAAATTCTTGATCATAACTGTGATTGACTATTGTCCTTAAAGTAATCACCATAAAAATAGAAAACCGATGGGTAGTACTTTTCAACAAGTTGTTCGTAAGTGCCATCTTTTCTAATTTTTAATAAATATTGATTAAATGCCTGCCTCAGTTTTGGGGATTCTTTTCTAAAAACGGCCCCCATTCGCTGGTCTTCAGACACCGGACCGATAACTTTGATTTGCCCAGGCCATTTCTCTAAAGCAATTAATGTGTCCGGAACATCGAGCAAAGTGCTTTCGGCATCACTATTGAGCACTGCGGGCACCATTTCATTTAGCTTTCGCTGCTCAACAGGCAAAATGATGTTCGCTCCTGTTTCATAAAGATTGTATAGATTAGGATCCAAACAAGAGTGCTCCATAGCGAGTACATCTTTACCACGCATGAGCGTTTTTACCTGAGCAATATCTTGTGAAATTTCGCCTGATGGGTGGATAGGCTTCATCGCAGAATCTGACTTTGCAATTAACCATACACCCGAAGGGAAGTAATCATCAGAAAAGTCTGCAATTTGAGTTCGCCACTCCAAAATAGTGACGCCATTGGCTATGACGTCACCTTCTATTGGTGTTTTTTCACCGAAAACGAGTTGGTTATTGGTAAATTGAGTATTTTGACCGGTCAGTTTTCCAAAGACGTTGTTCCAGTCAGCAGGAACATACTGATATTCCAAGTCTAATGACTTGGCAAACCCTTGCATGATTTCAACATCGAGTCCGCTTAGGTACTGAAGATCATTTTGATCAATGTAAGAGACGAAGTTGGCATAACTGACACCCAAGTGGCGTAAAACGCCTCTCTTTTTCACTTCGTCTAAATCCATTGAAAAGCTCAAAGAGGAAGCAAGGCTGAGTGAAAACACCACCGCCATACCAAGTGTTTTTCGATGTAATTTGCTTATTTTCATCGGCAGCCTCCTTGCTAACCCTTAAAGTATACGTCCAAACTCAACTAGGCGCATAATTCTTAGACCATGTACTCATACAAATCACGAATAGCAGAGACAAGACCTCTCACATCCTCTTCATTATGGAAGAGATGGGTAGAGATCCGCAGTGCATTGGCGTCTGTGGTATCGTCTTTGTACAATTTAAAATCCGTGGTGCGGATAATATAGCCGTAATCTTCTCTTAAACGATCTCTAAACTCCGTAAGCAGCTCTTTGTCTTCAAGCTCAAACGGATTAAAGGTCGTCAATCCACTCGTTAAGCCTTTTTCGTTAGGGGAAAACATGTAAGCGTTAGGTAGCGCTTCTTGCAGTAGCTCTTTACATAAAGACCCCAGTTCTAAAACGCGTTTTTCAATACGATCACGGCCAATGTCATCCCACATTTTGCAACTGTCGACTAATGCTTGCTTAGCAGGATAATTGTCATTACCAATATATTGGAGCTGAAGTTGGCTACCAAAAAAGTCAAGATGACCCAGTGACGAGTTGATGGCCCAGTAAGGCTTTTCGCCATTTGACCATTCCTTCAAACGGTTCATATTATCTCTGACGTAAAGTATACCTGTAGCACCAGGTCCACATTGCCATTTATGGCCCGACCCTGCATAAAAGTCACAATCCATGTCATGGAAGTCGAGATCAAGCATACCAATGGTATGAGCACCATCGACAAGAGTTGGAATTTGATGTTTTGTCGCTAATTCACAAATTTGCTTGGCAGGTAATCTGGTGCCCGTTTTATATGTAATGTGTGAAAAAGTAATCAGCTTAACGTTTGAATGTTCTTTAATTGCTTTACGGAACGCTTTAACGTAGTCACGCTCTTTGACTTTCTCGCTGCCAGTGAAGACGGGTAATTGTATCTCAACAATTTCGACACCAAACCTTTCTCGAACAACGTTCAACGGAGATACGGCAGCGACGTGCTCGTGATGCGTGGTAAGAATAACGTCACCCGGCTGAAGGTTTAATCCGTTAATAATAGAACACAGTCCATCGGTGGTATTGCGACTTAGAATGATCTCATGAGGCTCAGCACCAAAGCTTGCTGCAATGTCATTGACCATATCAGAGACATATGGCCAACTACCGAACTTGTTATCCATATCCCACGGGTATTTGGCAACCGTTTTATTGTTTTTATGGAAGTTTTTCAAAACCTGCTTAGGCATTGAACCTGTTGTGCCAATGTTCATGTAAGTTGTCGACTCATCGAGAATAAATTGAGAGCGAACGTCATCCCAAAACTCTTCATCATTCGAGTAGCTGCCCAATTGCCAGTGGCTATCTAGTTCATCCGCCGCTGACGCTGAACTGAACATTGTGCTGCCAATACCCGCGATGGCTACACTTGCACCACCTTTGATGAAATTACGACGATTGACTGAGACGCCTTCCTTGTTTTGGTCTTCTTTATTCATTTTGTATTTCCTTAAGTTTGGATAATGTCAATAAGTTCAGGATGTTGCAAGATATTGCCTAAGGTAACCAATTCTCTACCATTAATGTGTATTCTGTTAGAACCCAACAACAAAAAGTTGATCTTAGTTCCACTAATTGGCAGTCTAGTTCAATGTTTAATCGGAGCTAACACGTTGTTTTTGTTATTTAATTAAACTCATATAGGGCGCGATAAAGGCAAAGGTTAGACACAAGTACCTGCGTTGCTGTTAGTAGTATGTTGGATGGGATTGGCCGGGTAGATTTTGTTTAACCGAATGAGATATTGGTACAGTGTGCAATGAGAGTAATAAACAAGAAATTATTATTCAGAAGTGAAATAACCAGAAAAGCAAAAAAAGCCCATATATGGGCTTTTCTGAAGTGTGGGGTATTAATTAGCTCGGACGACTCATCTTAACGCGCTGTTTAACTCGGTCGATACGCTCTTTATCGATACGCTGTTTTAGCTGAGGCTTAATGTCTGCCACCGGAATAGCCTTCCATTCGCCCTCATGATAGACAACGACATAAGATGCGCGGCTAATCTCCTCTCTAACAACCCACTTACCGTCATCAATACGCTTCACATCACCGCGAACATTCCCATCGGGACCTCGGACCGTCCAAGTACCATTATCGTTTTTACTGCCTGTAATGGTATGGTCCGTATGCAGCGAAGAGATCGTAATCACATCGCCTTGAACTACGATTTCACCAACACGGACACCATTGTATGTAATGGAATATAGCGTCTCTCCTTCCGATTCGCGCTCTTTGACCGTAGAGATCTTCGCATTCGGATTAACCGGTGATTCATACTCTGGTAGGTGAACAGGCACACCTAAATCCAAATCTGGAATGTAAACATAGCCGAAGTCAAAGCCAAAATCAGGCTCTGTTGGCTCAGAGCCTTCTGGCGCGCTGTTACCATAGCCAGGATCGACATTCTCAAAGCCTAGGTCACCATCAAACTCAGGTAGTGGTTCTGTCGGCGATGAGCTTCCGCCACTTGATGAGCAGCCAGCAAGTAAAGCGACAGCAAGTGCAGAGCAAACTAGTTTAGATTTGTGAATCGAGGTTAATTTCATGATGTTTTGCCTTCATGTTTTAAGATGTGCAAATCCTAAACGCCTCGAGTTATTCAAACTATAGGGCACAATCTATTTCTGATATTTACAACCTAAATATCACGCACTATCGGCTGTTTAAAAGGCTTAACCGTTTTGGACAAATAAGAACGGCATTGTGCCGGCAATCATATAACGACGAGCATTGGGTGCTGAAAAAGCAAAGAAAAGTAGATATGTTCGGATAAAAAAAAGCCCGCTTGAAAAGCGGGCTTTTTCGAAAATTTGGTGGGTCCGGGCGAACTCGAATCGCCGACCCCTACCATGTCAAGGTAGTACTCTAACCAACTGAGCTACGGACCCAAATTTTTGTTCCATTCTGAATAAGCATTCAGAGAAGGATGGTGGGTCCGGGCGAACTCGAATCGCCGACCCCTACCATGTCAAGGTAGTACTCTAACCAACTGAGCTACGGACCCATCTCTCTGGAACGAGAAGGATATTAACCAGACTACCTGAGCTGTGCAAGCACATTTTTGTGTTTTTGGTACCGTTTGGTCTATTCGCCATCAATTCGACTCTTTTTTATGCGTCAGTGGCGAAAAAATGTGAAGGCTATCAGGTTGTTGGCTATTTATCGAAACTGATAAACGGAATGATTATGCCGATTCCTCATCGTCAAACACCACATTATAGTTCTCTGTATACTGGCACAGTGGTTGACGGCTACATGTGAAAAAGCGTCGACCTTTAAACTCACCTTGCATTGCAGTCTTGATCGTCATTGGACTGCCGCAACGTTTACAAAAACGCACTTCTTTATCCGGTTCAATCAAATCGATGTGTGCGGCGAGCAAGCGGCGAATTTTACCCACTTGATAGCTCAGTTTCACCGAAGCACCGATTAATGGAATGTTAGCTGATTTACATACTTGCATAATCAATCGCTGGCGTTCAATTTTGCCTTTATGCAATTTCTGGCCATTATCATATTCAATGATCACGCGTGGCTGCATCGTTCTTGGGTCACAGACTACAAAATCAAAGTAGCTTTTAGCGATGACATTATTAGCAATAAACCACTGCTTCTTGCTCTTTGTTTGTTGAGGAGTCACCACATTGGCCATGCTGACTTTGGTTAAAATCACCCCATGCTCCCCCACCGCCTCTTTTAATGCGTTATAAAAAGCGGTTTGTGCTGATGACAAAATTGGGCCTTTCACTTTGTACTGATAGGACTTGGTATCTTCCTGTTTCACAAAATATTTAAGCGCAACCATGGAAAAGCCCACCAGCAGAGCAAAGATAATAAAAATCTCAAACATGTTTTCAGCAATACCCAATCGCAATAGACACAATACTTGCCCAGATTAAGCGCAATAGTCACCAGATGCAATCTTTGTAAACTGACTCGTGCAAAGTGTCGTATATTCAGTAAGTAACCAATCTAACTGAGGTTTTAAGATGAAACGACTTGGTCATTATTTTCTGCTTTCCATTAGCGTGTTCCTTTTGGGCTGCACTGGTATGCCAGAGACGGTTAAACCCGTAACCAACTTTGAGCTCGACCGATACCTAGGCAAATGGTATGAAGTCGCGAGACTAGACCACAGCTTTGAGCGCGGTCTAGATAATGTATCTGCGACCTACTCACTTAATGAAGACGGCAGCGTTAAAGTGCTCAACCGTGGTTGGGATACAGAGGATCTAGAGTGGTCAGAAGCGGAAGGCAAAGCTAAGTTTGTAGAGTCTGAGGACATTGCTCATCTGAAAGTATCCTTTTTTGGACCTTTCTATGGAAGTTATGTTGTCTACTACTTAGAACCTGATTACTCAGTGGCATTGGTAAGCGGCTACAACTCTGATTATTTTTGGATCCTGTCAAGAACACCGACGATTGAAGCCAGTCAGCTTGAGCAATATGTCGAGCGTGCGAAAAGCGCCGGATTTGCTACCGATAGTTTGATCTTCCCAAATCACGATAAAGCAAAAGTGAACTAACTCTCGCTTGCTAACCTCTTGCGAGCAAAGACTTAACCAAGCTTTTAAGTTTAATCTTGGTCACGCGCCAATGGGTTACCGGCCTTATTGGCGCTGTTTCCAGGATATGTTGCTTGGCCTCTTCATCAAATGAAACTGGGCCTCGATGAGCAAGCAACACCTGCTCGGCATTGAGCTTATATACTTTGTCGATCGAACTTCGATATTGGTTGGGGTGAAAAACAGGAAAAGGGGCGATTAGACGCTGCTTTACTTCCACCATAAGATCCGCCACATAAACCGTTGACTGCTTGGCGTTGTATACTGAAATATCACGATCTGTATGACCTGGAGTCGTGAGCACCTGCCAATCTTCAAAATACGGCAAAGTGTCACCGTCACTGACTACATGATCAACATTGAGTTTACGTCGATACCACAAGTTACGTTTCGGCTTGCCCATTCGACTTGCCATATACCAGGCTAAAACCAAATCCGTTAGGTGCATGACCACCCCATCAACTCCCGCATACCAAGCTTTTGGCTGACCACTGGAGACAATTTCTGCGCCGGTTAACGCTTTCAACCTATGAGCCGCTCCCGCGTGGTCGGGGTGCATGTGCGTGACAACTATGGCTTTGAGATCCGCGATAGGACGATTCAGTTCGTCTCGAATATAGCGTAAAATTGTCCCGACATCGGCACGGCTTGCACCGTCCAGTAACAGCAATTTATCTGGATACTCAGCGAGATAGATCTGTTGGATATAACCTGAAATCTGATGGATTTTCATAAGCCTTGCTAACTGGTCAGACAACCTTGATGCAAGATAACCCGTTATTAACAATATTGCAACAAGCCCTATTCTATATAGCGATGGTCATCGCTTACTGAGGTTCATTTATGAGTGTCATTTATGTGGGTCATAGAGGTGTAGCTGGAACGCACCCAGAAAACACCATGGTTAGTGTTCAACAGGCGCACACGCTAGGATTACAATGGATTGAAGTGGATGTTCAGCCCACCAAAGACGATGTATTGGTGGTCTGTCATGACCACACTGTGAACCGATGCAGTGATGGCAAAGGGAGAGTCGATGCACTGACGATGCAGCAGCTAAGCACCCTGGATTTTGGTAACTGGAAGGGCGAGGCCTTTCAACACGAACCTATCATGACATTATCTCAGTTGTTGGATTATTGTAATGAAAACAACATGTGTATCAATATAGAGGTGAAAGTTGATCGCCACGACCCGCTTCATGTCGTGTCGCTGCTGCGCTCTGAGCTGGAACAACACCCAATTAACAAAGAACGCCTTATTGTCTCAAGCTTCAGTGCTGATGTAATGCAAGCGCTCTATGATGCCAACTTAAACGTACGCCTCGGGGTACTCACCAAACGTCTAAACCGAAAAGCCATCGCCACTATTCAAAACGTTAACGCTTTCAGCTGTCATCTAGACTACAAGTGGCTCACCGCGAACCATATCAATATGCTGCGCGAACTTGAGGTGGAGATATGGTGCTATACTGTCAACAATCCCAAGTCATTCAAGCACCTCGATAAAGTAGACGCCATCTTTACCGATTACCCTACACGGTTTCTAACGTCCGACTAAGTTATGCGTCAGGTTTTAACGACTCGACCATGAAGTCTATAAATGCGCGCCGCCGAGCAGGCATGAACTTAGATTGAGGAAATTGCAACGTGATCTCACCTTGATAGCGTGAGATCACTCGCCACTCTGGCAACACTTCAATCACCTCACCGTTTCGCAGCGCTTCATCTACCACAAACTCAGGAAAAATACCGATCCCTAGCCCTTCTTTGACCGCGTTAAGACGTATTTCTGAATGATTGACTGAATATGGCCCTTCCACTTCCACTTTGACATTCTCGTCCCCTTTGGAAAAGCGCCATACATTGTCATTAGGCTGCTCGTTTAAATAGAGACAGCTATGCTGAGACAAGTTCTCTGGGTGAAAAGGAATGCCATTGATTTGCAAATAACTGCGGCTAGCACATAGAACCGCGTTGATATGCCCGAGCGACTTCGCAACTAAGTTCTCTCTGGGGAAGTGCGTCAACTCAAACACAAAGTCGAGGTTGTGGCCAAACGGGTCGATAAACTCATCACTGACCATAAGGCGCAGTTTTGCTTTCGGATATCTGGCAAGAAACTCGAGCATTAATGGTTGGAGAATACGGCGACTAAATGCTTTCGGCGCTGCAATACGAAGCTCCCCTGTAACCTCCCCTAGCTCTTGGCTGGTCACGTGAACAATATCATCAGCAGAGTCTAGGATCTTCTGACTAAACTCATACACAATCTTCCCCATTTCCGTGGTCACTTGTTTTCTTGTTGTACGCTCAAGTAAATCCGCATTCAAAGCCGTCTCTAGTCGGCTAATCTGACGACTAACACCAGAAGGCGTTACTCCAAGACGCTGTGAGGCTGCCGTAAAGCTACCGGAATCAACCACAGTGACGAACGCCACAATGTCCGGTAGTAATGCCATGAGCTTATTTGTGTCCATCAGTCACAAGTCCTATGAAGTTTGGAAGTATTATCACATTAATATTCATAAGTTAGCATAACCGTATAGATACATGCATTCAACTTTATGGTGAGAGTGGATATGGAAACAAATTTCGCTAACAAGATCTCATTTCATTGGGCAATCATAGGCTTACTTGTCGTATCCATTGTTTGGGGCACAAGCTACGGTGTCTCCAAACAAATATTGAATCAACTCTCCGTGGTCGAACTGCTTTTGATTCGGTTTGTCATTAGCTGCGCTGTACTGATGAGCGTTATCTATTACAAGCAACAAATCAGAATGTTCATTTCTCAGTGGCGTCGTTACCTACAAGTTGGAGTCTCAACAGGGCTTATCTTAAGCTGCATTTTCTTAACCGAAACCTGGGCTGTTAAATTGGCTCAAGCTGGACAAGTCGCGGTATTGATTAGCCTATGCGTGCTTTTCACACCATTGCTAGAAACGGCATGGCTCAAAGTCAAACTTCCTAAGGGAATCATGCTGTTTTGCTTCATAGGTTTTACTGGCATGGTGATGATAGCAAGCCCTAATGAGCTGAGCTTAGACCTCGGGGTTGGATTGGTGATCATCGCAGCCCTGCTCCGAGCCGTGATGGTGGTTGCGTGCCGTAAAGCGTTTACTAAAACGCCATTAGAAATCGAAATTATCACCCTAATTCAATTGTCGGTGGTGACGCTGGTCAGCTTCTGTCTCGTTTTATTAGATTCTGATAGACCGGCTCTGATTAGCATTCTACAAACACTCAATAGTCACGATTGGGTGAGCCTACTCTATCTAGCACTTTGTTGTACATTGCTGGCGTTCTTTGTCCAAAACTACGCCGTTAAACACTTGCCCGCCAGTCAGGCATCACTGCTTATGGGAACTGAGCCAATGTTTGGATTGCTGTTTGCTAGCCTGTTCCTAAGTGAAACCATGTCTCCAGTGCAATGGTTAGGGTGCTTCATTGTCATAACCACTACGATTGCAGCTTGTTACAAATTTTCAGAACAAAAATAGTCCGAACGACAGTCAGATTAACTATATGGCGACACTTTTATTGATTTATCTCAGGTCTTGGTGTGTTCAGTAACGTGTAAAGTGGTCTTCCCTGTTTCATAACGTGAAGTGACCCCATGACTCAAGTAAATACAGAGCGCCTCGTAAACCATTTTTGTGAACTAGTAAAAATCGACAGTGAATCTGGCAACGAAAAAGCCGTCGCTGAAGCAATCGCAGAACAACTTGGTGAGCTAGGCTTTGTGGTAAGCAAATTGCCAGTACCAGAGCAATACACCAACGGCTTTAACGTCTACGGACGTTTAGAGGGCAAACAAGAAGGCAGCATCGTCTTCAGTGCTCACATGGACACAGTAACACCAGGCATCGGTATCGAGCCTATCATCGAAGATGGCATCATCCGCTCAAAGGGCGACACTATCCTTGGTGGTGACGACAAATCAGGTATTGCGGCAGTGATGGAAGCCGTTCGTTGCTTACAGGAACAAAACCGCGAACACAAAACGATTGAAGTTGCATTCACCGTTCATGAAGAAGGTGGTCTGTTTGGATCTGAGCATTTCGACATGTCTTACATTCAATCGAAAAACGCGATCGTATTAGATACAGGTGGCCCAATCGGCACTATCGTTACTGGTGCACCTGGTCAGCAAAAAATCGTTGCTAAGATCAAAGGTCGCCCAGCTCACGCAGGCCTAGCGCCAGAAGAAGGCATCAGTGCCGCTATGGTTGCAGCAGACGCTATCGCTAACATGAAGCTGCTACGCATCGACGAGCAAACCACAGCAAACATCGGCTCAGTTAACGGCGGTCAAGCAACAAACATTGTTATGCCTGAGCTAACCGTTGTTGCAGAAGCGCGCTCTCTTGATAGCGACAAGCTAACCGCACAAGTTAACCACATGGTTGAGACGTTCCAAGCATCTGCTGAGAAGTTTGGTGCAGAGGTTGAGATTGAGTCAACTCGCGCTTACGACGCGTTTGTTATTGCTGAAGATGATGCACACGTTCTGAAGATCAAAGAAGTGTTTGCGTCAAACGGCGTGGAAGCAAACACTAAGCACACTGGCGGTGGCAGCGATGCGAACAACTTCAACGAGAAAGGTTTAACAACTGTGAACCTATCTACCGGTATGTCTAAAGTACACACCACAGAAGAGTTCATCGCTGTTGATGACATGGTGAAGATCACTGACTTTGTGATTAGCTACGTAACTGCTTAATCACACAGTAAAAATAGAAGCCGCCTCCGCTCTCAGCGAGGCGGCTTTTTTATCATCACAGATCTTCAAACTCATCAATCGCCGCACGAGCTTCTGCCAGCGTACACCCAGATTGATACATCAAATCAGCCACAGTGATCTCCGGCTCCCTCTCAAGGAGTTCTTGAATGGGTGATTTGTAGCCATCAAGGACTTTATCTATCGCAACAGAAATCCAGCCGACATTGGCCTCGATAGAGAACTTTGATAATGCAGAAGGCTCTCCGCTCAGCGTCCAGTTGCGAGAGCGCCGGATACGCTTTAACGTACAACCATATTTCACTGCGCAGGCCATGACGATAGATTTATCTTCCACGCGGTGAACGAAGCTGTTCAGCCTTACCGACACTAAAAACCGCGACGTTTCCAAAACTGACCTTCATCTCTTGCTGTGACTTTAAAGGTTTTTTCTGCAATGGTTTTACCTTGCATCTCAATCACCATGCGCCAATCACCCAAGTTACTTTCAAGGCCGTTGATGGGATCGAGTAATTGAATGGTATCGCCAAGGTAGAAGTCCCAGTCATTGCTACCGACATGTTCTTCGCCATCAAATGGCGCTAACACTTGCCCTTTTTTACTCAGCACGCCAGGGTGATAGATACAATATCGAATCTTCTCCCCTTTGGCCTTTTTGATATTAACAATAAAACCAAATTCAATATGCTCATCCGCAGGCACGATAGTCGTGAATTCTTGAATCTTCGGGAGATCTTTAGAGCCAGAATCCCAAGTGGAGTAAATGCCATAAGAGGTCATTTCTACAACAGGTGAACGTTTCGCCATGGTGATTTTTCTTTTAATGTTCCGTACTAATGGTTGGGATTAATCTTGCCAGCGTTTTTGCATAGACGCTATGACATCATCACTGACACCGTGAATATTTGGGTACCGACCTCGGCAAACGATGATCTCAAGCTCAGCTTGATAGCGCTTAGCGAGTGTTTTGTAAATCTTCATCTCCCACAAGCGAACAAACGTGTTGGCAACCACCACATCTTGGTTGGCAGCAAGCGCCGATTCCACTTGCTTTTGACACCAGGCATGAGCATCGGCGATTTTACTCGCATCATAACAATACTCGCCATCGGCATTCACAAAATACATATCGGCCTCGTAGTGAGCCGCGTTGAGGGTCTTGGCTAACGTACTTTTCCCAGAGCCAGGCAAGCCACGAATGAGCGTTAGTTTCAAACTCGTTTCCGCTATCAGTTTATGCAAAGACATCATTGTACCTTGTCTTGACACCATTGGTAGCGCGCGTGCAGTCGGACGTAAGCTAAAATTAATTATCGACAAGAAATAACGTTTGCGTTAGTTTAGATGTATAGACGTCCAGAAGACCAAAACAGAGCTTAGGGAGAAAGCTGTGCCAATTAAGATCCCCGATCAACTGCCCGCATCCAATGTATTGCAACAAGAGAACATCTTTGTAATGTCGGAAACGCGTGCGGCGACCCAAGAAATCCGTCCGCTTAAAGTGTTGATCCTCAATTTGATGCCCAAGAAAATTGAAACTGAAACTCAGTTTTTGAGGCTACTCTCTAATAGCCCACTGCAAGTCGATGTAGAGCTGCTGCGCATTGACGATCGCCCAAGTAAAAATACACCAACGGAACACTTAGATACCTTCTATCGCCAGTTTGAAACCATCAAGAATCGAAATTTCGATGGTCTCATCATCACCGGTGCACCACTCGGTTTGGTTCAGTTTGAGGATGTGATTTATTGGGAGCACCTTCAGACCATCATGAACTGGGCAAGTAAACACGTCACCTCTACACTCTATGTGTGCTGGGCTGCCCAAGCTGGCCTTAAGCTACTTTACGATCTGCCAAAACGTACTCGTAAAGAAAAACTCTCTGGTGTTTACCACCACGAGATTCACGAGCCGTATCACCCTATCTTACGTGGCTTTGATGACACTTTCCTAGCGCCGCATTCTCGATATGCCGATTTCTCACCTGAATATCTAGAGTCACATACTGATCTTGATATTTTGGCCACATCGGATGTCGCAGGCGTCTACCTTGCCGCGACCAAGGATAAACGCAATGTGTTTGTTACGGGTCACCCAGAGTATGACTCTAACACGCTACATAACGAGTATGTACGTGATCTTGGTGAGGGAATGGAGCCCGCTATCCCAATCAACTACTATCCAAACAACAACCCTGACAACAAGCCCGTTGCAAGCTGGCGCAGTCATGGACACCTATTATTTGCCAACTGGTTGAACTACTGCGTTTACCAACAAACGCCGTACGATCTGGATCACTTCAGTGAAGATGCTTTCACCAAAGACGAATAACGGGCTAATTTGTGCCTCCCACTTTGGGGGGCACGTTACTTCGCTAAAAGCGCCACTTTTTTCAAAAAGCTATCACGCAAGTGCTCTTGGTCATATTCAAGATGATACGTGTTGTGAAAGCCCACTTTGAGTTCTACACCATTGCCCCGCATATAGACATTGTACCCATCGTAATCGGAGTAGGCTTCAACGCCTTCATAGATTTTGCCAAATTCGGTGTCTGTACCGTTCTCCATCACCGCGTCATACGCTCGAAGAATTTTGTTGGGATCAAGTTCGTTTCTCATCGCTATCTCCTTCAAACAAAAAAAGCCACATTTTAAGTGTGGCTTAGTAGTACGTATTGCGCCAGTTTAGCGGCGCTTCATCTGAACGTTGTGTTCTATTGATCGCGCAGTTCGCGCCTTAAGATCTTGCCTACGTTGGTTTTTGGCAGCTCGTCTCTAAATTCAATAAACGTTGGAATTTTATAGCCGGTCAAGTGTTTGCGGCAGTGCTGCTTAATTTCATCCGCGGTGACATTGCCGTTAGCAACGACAAACAGTTTCACGCGCTCACCGGCGACATCATCTGGAATCCCCACTGCCGCCGCCTCGGTCACTTTCGGGTGCAAGGTTGCAACTTCTTCAACTTCTGTAGGGAACACATTGAAGCCAGACACTAAAATCATGTCCTTTTTACGATCTTCAATGTAAAAAATGCCGTCCTCATCCATTCGGCCAATATCACCAGAATAGAGCCAACCGTCTTCTGCAAGAATCGCTTGGGTTTCAGCATCTTGCTTCCAGTAGCCTTTCATCACTTGTGGGCCGCGAATTTGAATTTCACCCACTTGATTCACGCCAAGCGACTGACCTTGCTCATCGACAATACGCAATTCCGTGCTTGGCAACGGCACACCAACCGCCGCAACGTAGGCTTGCTGAGTATGTACGCCGCCCGCAACGACAGGTGAACACTCTGTCAGACCATAGCCCTCGATGATTGGCATTCCCGTGATTTTTTGCCATTCATCGGCAACATGCTTTTGAGTCGCCATGCCACCAGCAATCGTGAATTCTGCGTTTGAAAAATCGAGCGTTTTGAACTTCTCATGCTTATTAAGTGCCGCAAGCAAGGTATTCAAACCAAAGATCATGGTAAACGGATACTTACTCAAATCATTAACGAAGCTGTTCAGATCACGAGGGTTGGTGATCAATAGATTACTTGCTCCCATGTACATCATTAGCATCATGCTGACCGAGTTAGCAAAGATATGGTAAAGCGGTAGTGGCGTCACCGCGCGCTCTTGATCTTTCGCGGTGCGCGGTCCGAAGTGCCCAAATACCTGAAGCACATTGGCAATAATGTTGCGGTGTGTCAGCATCGCCCCTTTAGCAAGTCCAGTTGTCCCACCTGTATATTGCAAGTATGCCAAATCATCACGGGTTAATTCTGGCTCAACAAAGGTCATTTGTTTGCCATCCGTCAGTGCACGGCGAAGTGAGATGGCACCGGGTAAGTTGTATTTAGGCACCATCTTTTTTACATACTTAACGACAAAATTCACCAAGGTGCGCTTATGTGGCGCAAGTGCATCACCGATACTGGTTAAAATCACGTGCTTAATGCTGGTCTTTTCAATCACTTGCTGCAAGCTATTACCAAAGTTGGTTACGGCAACAATGATGGTGGCGCCTGAATCACGAAGCTGATGCTCAAGCTCACGCGGCGTATACAGCGGATTGACGTTCACTACCACAAGACCCGCTTTTAGCGCACCTAAGATAGCAATAGGATATTGCAGAAGGTTTGGCATCATCAGTGCAATACGATCGCCTTTTTTAGCGTGAAGTTCCGTTTGTAAATAGGCCGCAAACGCATCGCTCTTTTCGTTCAATTGACGATACGTCAAAGAATGCCCCATGTTCACAAATGCAGTGTTATCGGCAAACTTCTCAAAAGGCGCTTTAAACATCTCATTGATGTTGGCGTACTGGTCAACATCAACAAATTCAGGCACATCACTTGGGTAAGTCTTTAGCCAAGGTTTATGTCCGTTGCGGTTCGCATTGCTCATCAAATTCATACCTTCATAGTTAGACCTAGCTACTTTATCTAAGAAGGGGTGCGGACTAAAGAATTGAGTGATTATTCTAATTTGATCGCTTGTTTTATAAGCAGTTATGTCATTCACAGATCAGAGTTTGTGTTGTGTGTCGCAGCAACATACCGCCACCTCCCCGCCGTTCAGCCCAGCTTTTAAAATGATCACGACTATCAATATATGAGTAAAAACGAATGAAACTCATCTTGGCAATGTTATCTGCGTTTATTATTTCGTTCACATCCGGGTGTGTGACCGTCGGTGAAGAGTCGAAGATGAGTGCGGCACCCATTGACGCCGCCGAAACTCGAATAGAACTGGGGCTTGCTTACATGAAACGAAAGCAATACAGCCGTGCCAAGCAAGACTTCGAAAAAGCGCTCGAATTCGCCCCTAAGTATCACCGAAGCCACCTGTCTATGGCTTACTATTACGAGGCTGTAGGTGAGTTTGAACACGCCAGCGATGCTTATCAAACCGCGCTAAAGGTCTCGCCAAATAATGGCGAGGTCTACCACAATTACGGCACTTTTCTCTGTAAGCGTAGTGAATATGATCAAGCAGAGGCCATGTTAGTCGCCGCCACAGAGCAGCCAAATTACTACCAAATTGCCGAAAGTTACGAGAACGCTGGCTTGTGTGCCCTTAAAGCAGAGCGGCCAACAGAAGCGAGAACGTTTTTTGAAAAGGCATTAGAACATGATCCTTATCGACCCAACGCGACCATTCAGCTTGCAGCCATTGAAGTCAACGCAGGTGATTACAACAAAGCGCGAGCACGACTTTTAAAGTTCCATCATAGGTTTGGCTATCAAGAACCAAGCTTATCTGTACTTCGTAATTTGGAGCGAAAGGTGGGGAATGTGGCTTTGGCTGAAAAGTACCAGGCGCTGTTAGATGACTTAAGAAATGACAGTTAACGGGCGTGGACTTGGCTGCCGAAACAACCTCGTCATCTACTATCACGGTCATCCCCATTTTCCGTCATCTCCTTGAAAAAGGAGATCTCTCAAAGCCAGTGACTCGCACAAACTGGGGTAACACTCGCTGACAAAGATCCTCGTTTTCACGAGGATGACGCTGTTTTTATGGAACTATAAACACAAATAAATAGCTAATTACAACAAATGCCCACTCAAAGTCAGACGTTGCTCGTGACTCATAAATGACCATGCCACAAAGCGGCTTTTCTTCTGACCTTGAGCCATTTCTTGAATAAGTACATGAGTCGCACCGAGTTTCTCTAGGCGTTTTTGCAATGGGCGAATATTGTCCTTCTTAGAAAGCAGGGTCGAGAACCAAATCACTTGGTGCGCGAACTTCTTACTCTCGTTTGCCATATTCAGAACAAATGCTTCCTCACCACCTGGACACCAAAGCTCCGCATTTTGGCCGCCAAAATTGAGCCCTTCACTCTTTTTCGCTGGCTGACTCTCTTCCTGTGACAGATCGCCACGCTGCTCTCTATTTTTAGCTAGATTCGCGTTCTTACGATCAGTGCCCTTCTGCGCATCTTCCGCAGACTTATGGAACGGAGGGTTACAGGTTGTCGCGACAAACACATCACCATGTTGAATCACACCCTCAAAAATGTGTTCACTTTGAGTTTGGTGTCTTAACTCAATTTTTCTCGCCAGTTTGTCATTCTGTAATACGTTGTTTTTTGCGCTTTCTAGCGAGCCTTCATCGACGTCGCTTCCAACCCAATTCCAGTGGTATTGGGTCGCTCCAACAATCGGATAGATGCAGTTGGCACCAACGCCTATATCCAACGCGGTCACTTTAAGGCGTGCTTTAGCAGGACGGTCTTGCATTAAGTCGTGTTGCAACCATTCGTTGAGTCGGTGAATGTAGTCCGCGCGTCCTGGGATCGGTGGGCACAGATACCCATTTGGAATATCCCAGTGGCTTAATCCGTAATACGCTTTTAGCAGAGCGCGATTGAGCACTTTTACTGACTCGGAATTGGAAAACGCAATGCTCATATCGCCATGTGGGTTTTTCACCACGTGGTCTGCCAATCCAGGTTCCGCTTCAATCAGACGTTTAAAGTCATAGCGGCCCTGGTGTTTGTTGTTGGCATGAAGCCCGCTTGCTTTACGCTTGTCGACAACCATAGTCGAGGGCTTATCTTGCTTGCGAGGTCGTTGATTAAATTTATTTTGACGAGTCATTGAGAAGTTCTTTATAGATCATAAAAAGGCGCGCATCGAACTCAAGCTGATGGTAGTCAGGTTCCATATGACAACATAGTTGATAAAACGCTTTATCGTGGTTCTTTTCTTTGATGTGGGCGAGTTCATGAACCACCAGCATACGCAGCAAAGGCTCTGGTGCATCTTTGAACACGGACGCTATGCGGATCTCGTTCTTTGCCTTGAGTTTGCCACCATGCGCGCGCGAGATATAGGTATGCAGACCAAGCGCATTATTGATGAGGTGGATCTTATTGTCCCAAATGACTTTCGAGATGGGCGGCGTTTTTTTCATGTAACGCTGCTTAATGTCCATAGTGTAATCGAAAAGCGCTTTTTCGCTCTTAATTTGATGACGTTCTGGAAAGCGCTTTTCAAACCATTGAATAAAACGACCCGACGACACCATACCATCGATCTGCTCGACAAGATGTTGAGGATAACCTGATATGTACTTGAGATATGGGCTCATAACCATTGCGGTGTTGCTATCAAAGAGCGCGCTATTCTAACGAGGCTAAGAGATGAAATAAAGAACCGATGTAATTAGGTAACGATTCATATCGTGGAATGTGGGCCGTTTTACTCACCACAACCACGCTTCCTAGCTTTAACCCTATCACCCTCAACACAATCCCTTCATCCTCAACACAATCCCGTCACCCTCAACACAATCCCTTCATCCTCAACACAATCCCGTCATCCTCAACACAATCCCGTCATCCTCACGAAAGTGAGGATCTCTCAAAGCGCGTAGCCAAATGAAATAACTCAACTAAGTCACGTCAATCAACTTTACAACGCGCTGGGTGAGATCCCCTTTTTCAAGGGGATGACGGATTTATTTTAATATCGTGCTGCTAGCCTATTCTACTGCTCCCAAAGATCTTTGGTGTCGGTAAATAGCGATTTGAACCAAAGCACCGCAGTATCCCAAACACGCTTGAAGATAGAACCTTGTTCTACACTCGATTTGGCGACTAAAGGTTCAGTGGCAATTTCATCGTTCCCCACTTTCCAAGTCACACTGCCGATAATATCGCCTTGATTGATTGGCGCTATTAGAGGTGCGAATACCTCGACCTCCTTAGAAACCCCTCGGCTATTACCTCGAAGATACGTCGCGTAGACGTCTTGTTCAAAGCCCAAAGGAATCGAAGTACTTGACCCTTTCCATACTTTTGCCGTCACTTCAATCGAGTCTGATTCTGCAAGTTGATCGGTTTCATAGAAGCGGAAACCGTAGTTGAGCAATTGCCTTGATGCTTCAACGCGAGTCTGAGCACTTGGCGTTCCCATTACCACGGAGATCAGGCGCATCTGCCCTTGTGTCGCTGAACTCACTAAGCTGTAACCCGCATCAGAGGTGTAGCCTGTTTTACCACCATCGACATTCAGAGAGTTGTCCCACAACAATCTATTTCGGTTGTACTGTTTGATGTCCGCCCATTCAAAGCGTTTTTCCGAGTACAACTTATACACCTCTGGCACATCTTCGATGATACGTCTCATCAAAATCGCCATATCTTGTGGTGTTGTATGAATACCTTGGCCATCCAGCCCATGCGCATTGATAAATTGAGAACTGTTCATTCCTAGGTTTATCGCCCACTGATTCATCAGCGCGACAAACCCGTTTTCTGTGCCAGCTACGTGCTCGGCCAGGGCAACGGCAGCGTCATTTCCGGATTGTACAATCAGGCCGCGCATCAGATCCGCGACCGTCACGTCGTCGCCAGGCTTGATGAACATTTTTGACGAATCAGGAAATTTTACCGACCAGGCATTTTCACTGACGGCGACTTTACTGTCCCACGCCGTGCGACCAGAAGCTATCTCCATTCCAACCACATAAGCGGTCATCAATTTGGTTAGGCTAGCTGGTGCAAGTGCGGCGTCTTGGTTGCCGCCAACAATGATTTCACCAGACTGGTAGTCTATTAGAATATAGCCTTTAGCATTCAATGATGGTGGATTTGGGGTGACCAACGCGAAAGCCGTCGCCGATGAGCAAAGCGCTAACGACGCAAGCAAAACAGACATTGGTTTTCTCATCTCACGGACTCCTTATAGTGTGAGAGCTTCGCCGTCTTTTACGGATTTGAAAAACGAATAAGACGCGAAGCCAAAATTCATAACCTCTATCCACAAATTAGAATAAAAACGGCAACTTGGTTTAGTTTTTTTGTAAGAAATTCTGCATAAGAGTCAGCACTGCAAGGCTGTTAGGTTCGCTACTCTTGGTTTAGGTCAAGGAAGTGACAGGCAGAACCCACTTGTGCTTTGGCTTGATACATGGCTTTGTCCGCCACACTCACTGCTCGGGTGCAGTCCAGTCCCTCGCTGTCACAAAGGGTTGTCCCTAAACTCACATTAATTTGAATAGGCATTTGAGTGCCAACGTCAATGGGATGTGACGTGACTTGCAGGATATGCTGAGCGATACTCAATACATGAGCACGGTTTTTCATTCCGGGTAATACAACCAAAAACTCATCACCACCAAGACGTCCCACTAAATCGGACTGTCTGGTAAAATCTTGTAACCGCTTGGCGAACTCCACTAGTACTTTATCCCCTGCCAAATGACCATGCCGATCATTTAAAGACTTAAAATCATCGATATCAACATACATAAACGCGACTTTTTCAGATCGCTTGCGGCACTCTCGAGCGAGCCTCTTAAGTTGTGACTCCAATAAACGTCGATTTGGCAAATTCGTTAAAGGGTCTAGGTTTTGTGCCTCAATCGCTTTTAGCTCCTTTTCTTTGCGCTCAGAAATGTCACGAACTATCGCCAGCAAATATTGCTGCCCAGCAAATTCAACCATGTTTACGCTGGCTTCGATAGGCAGCTCGGTTCCATCTTTTCGTTTATGTGTCGCCTCAATACACGCTTCACCGGCTTGCCGCATACGCCTGACATGCTCACTCCAAGTTGTTTCTTTACTGAACCTAGGGTTAATGTCAGTAACGGTCAATTGAAGCAGCTCTTCTTTACTGTATCCAAGCCGCTTATACGCCAGCTCATTGCAATTCAGGATTTGCCCATACTCGATGCCAACAACGTAGATAGCATCCGAAGACTTTTCGACCATTTGTGTGAGCAGTAGCTCAGTCGCATGGGATTTTCGGGTTGCGGACAAATCCACTATCTGTGAGACAAAGTGCTGAACCTTACCCAATGCGCTCACGTCGGCTGCAATGTTAAGTTGAGCAATAAGCGTATGGCCATTTTTGTGGATGTACCTTTTCTCTAGCTGTATCGGCATGTGAGGGTTATGACTGAGTTGGCTGCGAATGCGCCTGTTGAGCTCCAAATCATTCGGGTGAGTCATCACTATGTCGTTGGACATCAGCTCCGCGGGTGAGTAACCAAGAAAACGACACAGTGCGGGATTCGCATAGATTAACTGCCCATCGGGGCATGTAATAGCCGTGGGAATTGGCGTCACGTCGAACAAACGCGATATCGACTCGTCGAGTCTCGCAAAAGGCTTGTCCATTAGCTCCCTCCTCACCCAACACCCGCTATGATGAATATCGTTTGTATGACATCACATCGGCGGATGGACCCCTGAAAAAATTGGTTTCCTATACATAGTGCAACAGTTAAAAAGAGTTATCCCACCCGAAAAAGCGTCTATTAATCATATACTCAAAATTGAGACAACCTCAAACAGCTGTTTGCTTTAACTCCAAAGTAGAATGTTCTGGGGCATAGGTATCGCATATCATATCGCTCTTTCCAGCTTCGGAGTTGAGCCTTGAGCAACAAACCCACACTCGCCATTGCCACGCAACAGTTGATCCAACAAGTAAAAGCCGAGCTCCCTTTATATAACGAAGATACCTTTGTATGTGGGCCCGATAATAGCTGTATTGGGTGTCCTAAAAAACTCATGGAACTCGTAGAAACAGATGTGAGTTATTGGGAGAGTTCGCTAAAGCGCGGCGTGGCACCAAATTTTGAGCAGTTTCGGCGCTTCGCCAAACTTTGCAGCAGCGTTAGACGCGGCTTGATGCGCAATGGTTTGGTGAGTAAAAACGCAGCGAGCTAGCTATTGACGTCACATAAATAACGATAACTGAAATTTTTTCCCTTTTGCTTTGGTCTTGTAGGGTGCCTTTGTCATAGGAGCGAAAGGAAAATACGTATGTCAACGCACGTCAAACTTTATGCTGGTGACAGCCACATACCACTTTATCAAACTGACCTCGAGTTCTATCAACTCAGTATGCTGCTCGATGAGCTTTCAGTCGAGTGTGAAGCACAAGAGTGTCACTATGCTCGAGTCGATGTGTTTGAGCGTGGCCATTTAGTGCGTTCATACCGTACTTATCTAAAAACCAAAATACACCACTTCATAGACGGCCACTGGTTATAACAGCGTTGGCTAGCTCAGCGTTCAAGCACGGCAATAAATCACCATTTATGACTTCCATACTTAATTTTTTTCTGTTGATGAAAGTTTCTTTGCGATGAGTCGGTCAGGTTCGTTGAATCTATTTTTGTGATAACCATTTAGTTAGCACAAGAGTATTGATAAACGTGCTCTAACCTTTACTATCATTTAGTTACACACAAATTGCTTGTGTCATTCATCTGGCAAGGTTAGCCAAACACAATAAAGATACGGATTACAACATGAAAAATTTTATGCTCAACTCGTCAGTGGTCTCTTCTGTAGCGTTAATCGCTTCCGCCATTAGCTCCTCATATGCTGTTGCTGAACAACCCTCTTGGGAAAGCATCGTCCAACAAGCGGATGGCCAATCAGTCTATTTTCACGCCTGGGGAGGAAGCCAAGAGATAAACCGTTATCTTCAATGGGCCGGTAAAGAGCTAAAAGAGCAATACGGCGTTAACTTTAATCACGTTAAGGTCACCGATATCTCAGAAACAGGCTCACGCTTACTGGCCGAAAAAGCGGCTGGTAAGAATAGCGGCGGTAGCGTAGATATGGTCTGGATCAATGGCGAAAACTTCAAGTCTATGAAAGACAATACTCTACTGTATGGCCCATTTGTATCGACGCTACCCAACTGGCAATACGTAGACCAGTCGCTTCCTGTTGATAGCGATTTCTCTGAGCCGACCGACGGGTTAGAAGCGCCTTGGGGCGTAGGTCAGCTGGTCTTTATTCATGATACACAAAGCCTTAATAACCCTCCTCTCTCTTACACAGAGATGCTCAATTACGCGAAGGCCTATCCGAACAAGCTTAGCTACCCTAAGCCACCAGAGTTTCATGGTACGAGTTTTCTTAAATCACTGTTAATTGAGCTCACCGATAACGACCCATCTCTCGCTATGCCTGTATCTGAGGCCGACTTCGACCTTGTGACCAAGCCGCTTTGGCGCTACCTAGATGAATTTCACAAAGTCGCTTGGCGAGGTGGCAAACAATTCCCTGCCGGCACGGCAGAAACCATTCAGCTTCTCGACGATGGTCAGTTAGATCTTGCCATCACATTCAATCCAAACGCAGTTTACTCAGCGCAAGCTAGCGGCAATTTAAGCGACACCACCACCGCTTACGCGATGGAAAGCGGCGCGTTGTCTAACATTCACTTTTTGGCAATTCCATGGAATGCAAATGCTAAGGAAGGGGCTTTAGTAGCCATTAACTTCCTCCTTAGCCCAGAAGCACAGTCGCGCAAAGGAGACATCAACATCTGGGGTGACCCTTCAGTGCTCAACAAACAGCATCTAACAGGAAGCGCAGCAAAAACCCAACAGTTTAAGTCTGTCGCCGAGCCTCACCCAAGCTGGCAAAGTGCTCTTGAGCAAGAGTGGCTTAAGCGTTACGGCAGTTGATAAGGGATTGAGTCAGCTATGATGCTACGACTGTTGTACACCTTTTTGGTGGTTGTCTGCATTCTCCCCACCATCCCAGGACTGCTCGGGGTGGTGATGGCGTCTCTTGGCTACATTCCCCCTTTAGGCTTAACGGACTACTCTTTCGCAGGCTTTGCTAAGGTGTTTGCGTGGCATGGTGTTGAGACATCGATTCTGCTCACGCTCAGTACTGCTCTGGTGAGTAGTTATCTTGCGTGTCTTGTCTGCTTTGCAATCCTAGCGGCCAGTTGGAACAGCCGTTGGTGGAATACAATTGAACTCACCCTTTCGCCGTTACTCGCCTTGCCCCATGTGGCCTTTGCGATTGGCTTTGCTTTTCTATTTTCACCGACCGGGTTTGGCGTGCGCGCGTTGGTTGACGTGATTGGGCTTGAGACCACAAACAGTGTCGATGAAATGGCATGGCTTGTGAAAGACCCTTATGGCATTGGCCTAACAATGATGTTAGCAATGAAAGAAGTCCCTTTTTTATTGCTAATGAGCATTCCTATTTTACGCCAACTCAAGGTTAACGAGTCGCTCAAAATAGCAGCATCACTGGGCTATTCTCAGTCGCAAGCTTGGTGGAAAGTCATTCTACCTCAATGGTTTACTAAACTGCGTTTCCCTATGCTCGCGGTCATTGCCTATAGCCTATCTGTCGTGGACGTCGCATTGATTATTGGGCCAACCAACCCTCCCACCTTCGCGGTTTTAGTGTGGCAATGGTTCAACGATCCGGATCTCAGCCTACTGCCTAGAGCAAGCGCGGGGGCTGTCGTGTTATTTATCATTGCCTCGTTGCTGATTGGAGTTGCTCGTTGCATTGAGTTTGTGGTGATCAACTACCACAATCGTTGGCAATATTCAGGTCGCGGTGCGCTTCATCTTCCGGGCAAATCGATATTCCTCGCGCTCATCGTCATTGTTGGTACCATGCTCCCTCTCACTCTGCTTTGGACATTTGCCCAACGCTGGCGCTTTCCAGACATATTGCCAACCCGTTATACCTTGCGCTTCTGGGAGTATGAGTGGGAGGGCATGTCCTCCGTAATGACCCAAAGCCTTACGATTGCCATGATCTCTGCCACTATTGCTCTATTGCTGGCGATAATTGGCCATGAGTACCGCATCAAGCATCGCATTCAAATCCCTGGGTATGTGATTGCCATCCCCATGTTGTTACCCCAGCTCAGCATTTTATTCGGGTTGCAAGTGGTAACACTTATGTTCAGTGAGGGGCACTACCTATTTTGGGTTTGTTGGTCACACGTCTTCTTTGCTTTCCCCTATGTTTACTTGTCTTTAGATGGTCCGTGGCGCAGCTACAATACCAAGTTTACTCAAGTGTCTCTCAGCTTAGGTAAGAGCCCGGTTTATACTTGGTGGCATGTAAAGCTGCCTCCGTTATTGCCAGCGGTCGTGTTTGCATGGGCCATTGGCATCAGCGTATCTTTGGCTCAATACTTACCAACACTGATACTTGGTGCGGGGAGGATTGCAACTATTACTACCGAAGCTGTCGCTTTATCCAGTGGCTTTGACCGACGTGTTACCGCTATTTACGCCTTGTTCCAAGCAATATTACCTTTGCTCTTTTTCACTCTAGCGGTGCTGGTTAACCGCTTCCACACTCGTTACCGTCGAATTCAAATTAAAGGACTGCTATTCAATGACGCTGTCGCTAGAAAACCTCACCATCCGTAAGCAAGATGGTGAGGTGCTGTTTTCTGATTGTCACTTCACCATCCAACCTGGTGAAATACTTACGCTTATGGGACCCAGTGGCTGTGGCAAATCGACGTTACTTGATGTCGTAGCGGGCCACTTAGCACCAGATTTTCGTTACTCTGGCAAGGTCATTCTTAATGACCAACGTATTGATACGATGGCACCTCATAAGCGTCATGTGGGCATTTTATTCCAAGACGACTTGTTGTTCTCTCATCTCAACGTATGGGAAAATCTTGCCTTTGCCCTGCCAAATAGCGTCAGAGGTGAGGCACGCAAACAGCAGGCCATAGAAGCACTTAAGAAAATTCAACTCTCAATGGTTGCTGAGCAATACCCAGAGCAGCTGTCAGGAGGTCAAAGAGCCCGTATCAGTCTAACCCGTATGCTACTTGCGAAACCCAACGTCGCACTGCTTGATGAGCCCTTTAGTAAGCTCGATAAAGAGCTGAGGACTCAGTTTCGTGACTGGGTGATGACGCAGCTCGCCGAAGCCAATATTCCCACCCTGATGGTGACACACGATGAAGATGATATCCCCCCTAATAGCCAAGTATTAAAATGGCCATGGGAGGGTGCACATGCTTGACCGACTGAGTATTAAACTTATCCGATGGCCGTTAGCCCAATCTGCTAAGCTGCTGGATAAGGCCGGTATCACGGCAAACCAAACTACCTTATTTGGTTTTGCATTAGGCTGTATGGCCTTTCCTGCCCTCGCCTATGCCCACTATGATCTCGCATTAGTCTGCATTGTGCTTAATCGTATTTGTGATGGATTAGATGGGGCGCTGGCTCGAATACAAGGGATTACTGATGCCGGTGGATTTTTAGATATCAGCTTAGATTTTCTTTTTTATTCACTGATCCCCTTTGGCTTTGTGGTAGCGAACCCAGAGCAAAATGGCGTAGCGGGTGCGTTTCTGATTTTTTCCTTTATCGGTACTGGCACCAGCTTTTTGGCTTTTGCCGTCATGGCAGGAAAACGTGGCATTGAGAACCCTGTCTATCAACACAAATCGCTCTATTACATGAGTGGTTTGACCGAAGGCACAGAAACCATTGGCTGTTTTGTGCTACTTTGCCTACTCCCGCAGCACTTTGCCCCAATAGCGATTGTGTTTGGCATAGCCTGTTGGTTTACCACGTTTACACGTATTTATTCTGGCTTTCACACGTTAAAAGAATAAGGAACATAATGTCTTCAGACTATTTTGGTACCAGTGCCGCGTATGCACGCAAAGAAAGTGATTATCGAGAAAAAGCGCTCAAGCTTTATCCTTGGGTATGTGGTAGCTGCGCACGAGAGTTCGTGTATTCAAACTTGCGTGAGCTGACTGTGCATCATAAGGATCACGACCATACCAATAACCCCGAAGATGGAAGTAACTGGGAGCTACTTTGCCTCTACTGTCATGATCATGAGCATTCAAAATACACCGATCATGAGCGATACGGCAGCGAGGTTAGACCTGGAGAGGACAATCATCAAGCTGCAACTCATAACCCTTTTGCCGATCTCGCCAACATGATGAAGAAAAAATAAATGACCCAAACATCACGTCAGGCTCATTGACTGACGTGATATCACCTAAACAGTATCCATTTAGCCTAAGTGTTCAATAGATGCGTTTCCGCAATTAACTCCTTTTGATAGCGCAGTGCATCGATCTGATCATCAGAAAACTTCAATAAGACGCGAGTAATACCATTTCTGTAGTGCACTAACGCACTGTCAGCGCCTTTTCGCCCTGTGTTGGTATATCGATAATAGATATCTTCATCCTTCACTTGTTTGGACAGCCGCTCCAAGATCGAGTGGTTTTCGAATTTTGAACCAAAGAATGCGACAGTAGGCTTGCCGTCTAGACACGGCAGCTCAATGAATTCAATGTCCTCCAACGGTGGTGCACAGATGATAGAGTGCATTAGTGCCGCATCAGCGGAGAGAATATTGAGGTAAGTACTCATACTATTTCCTTTTCGAATGGTCATTTTGATGAACTTCCTGTATCACCAAATAGAGAGCTTCCATTATGACAGGCCGCCACATCCCTCCGTTAATTAAAAGGTATATCACTTTCGAATAGGTCTCGCATTCAAATAGAGAACCCTTGCGACGCGCTTCAGCTTCTTTTCCACAGCTGAAAAAAAGCCTCGCTAATTAGCGCAACGTAGTTCATTTAAGAGGAGCTGCGTTGCGATTAACAGGGTATCGGGTTTTTGATATTTTTACCGCCCTAGGCCGATTTGGCTTAGGGCGTTTGTCTATGAAGAGGATAGACAAATCACCTCGAAGGCTCTTTAGGCGTTTCGGCGTGTTACCTAAAGATACCGCTCTACTCATCACTTTGAGCTGGCTGGCTATAAATTGGCAAGCATACTTAAAGCTTATTTCATTGGGTAAGCGTCCGTGTTCAACGGCGGCTTGACTAGCTTCTCGTCTCACCAAGTTATAACCGAGTAGCAGTCCCCATAACTCTTGATAGACAAGCTCGACTGTTTTGCTTCTCAACACTAAAGCGTTATGTTGCATCGAACTCTTGATGTCACGATAACCTAATTCGATCTCCCACCTTTCATGATAAAGCTTTGCCACGGATTGAGCATCGTACTTATCTCTAGGAAGAGAGGTAAACACCGTCTTGGATTTACCTTGGACCTCGTAAGTGACCGCCCTGACTGTCCATTTCTCAGGAAGACTAGGGTTCTGCTTACGAGCCTGCGGTGAGGTCTTCATCTCCACAAGCATGTCACTGCTTTCTTTATCGTCTAGTAGGGTGTATTTGACTCCTTTCTTTGCAGGGAGAAGCCAGTGTCTATTTATTCCACTGTTTTGGAGAGAAAGTAGTAAATCTGCGCCATAAAAACCTTTGTCCAGTAACGTCACAGAGTTGTCTGGTAAAGCGTTGATGAAGGGCATCGCTAGAGGAATTTCACCTCGGCGATAAGGGCTTATCGCTGCATCAACGATGACATGAGAGCGAACGTTCATCATGGTCACAACCCTCAATACTGGATGAGGTGTTTGTCTATTGCTAGACGTATTACCAGAGCCAAAATGTTCTCTTAGTTCGGGTGTATCAGCTGTTCTAAAAAGAGCACCATCTACAGCAAAAACCTGTAGGCCTTGCCAAGTATCATCAGGGTATCGCTCAAGCCCCCATGTTTTTCCGCATTGCTTAAACAGCCATTCTGGTGCTGTTTTACCTAAGCGCTGTCTTGCTTGGGTTAAAGCACTCTTTGCCAGCAGTTCTTCATCAGCAAGGCCATCAGCACAGACGTTCATTCTCCGTGCGACTTCGGCAATGGGTTCATTACGGAAAAAAGCCATACCAACAATTAACCACAAAACCATATCACTCGGTAATCGGCGTCGACGGATTGTCGCCTTATCAGACAGAGAGGCTGCTTTAACGACCCTCTCATCCGGAATGTGTTCAGAGAAGGTGGTGAGTTGGGCGATATCAACAGGGTTTTCTTCGAGGAAATCGGCAAAACAGTTTTGAATAGACATAAAAAATCGGAAACCTATAAACAGGTTTCCGATTGTCTCTCATCAGAAGGATCGGTCAACCGATCCTTATCTGATCTACATTGCGCTAATTAGCGAGGCTTAATAGTAAGTACTTTACGTGTCGAACTAATTACACATCGTACGTCGTTGACGCTGTGTCACCGCCTGTACCAGTCCAGTTTGTGTGGAAGAATTCACCACGTGGACGGTCAGTACGCTCGTAAGTGTGAGCACCGAAGTAGTCACGTTGAGCTTGAAGCAGATTAGCTGGTAGACGTGCTGTAGTGTAACCGTCTAGGAAAGACAGCGCTGAAATCGTGCATGGCATTGGGATGCCCGCTTCTAGAGATTTCGCTGCTACTTTACGCCACGCCGCTAGGCTGCTTTGTAGGATGTTCTTGAAGTACTCATCAGAACCCAGGAATGCGATATCTGGGTTCGCTTCGTACGCATCACGGATGTTACCTAGGAATGCAGAGCGGATGATACAGCCACCACGCCACATTAGTGCAACGTTACCGTAGTTTAGATCCCAACCGTTCTCGTTTGATGCTTCACGCATTAGCATGAAACCTTGAGCGTACGAGATGATCTTAGAAGCTAGTAGCGCTTGACGAAGTGCATCAACCCACTCTTGCTTGTCACCTTCTACTGGTGTGATTGTCTTACCGAATAGAGACTCAGCTTCAACGCGCTGGTCTTTAAGAGCAGACAGACAACGAGAGAATACAGACTCAGAGATAAGCGTTAGTGGAATACCTAGGTCTAGTGCGTTGATACCAGTCCATTTACCCGTGCCTTTTTGGCCCGCAGTATCAAGGATCTTCTCGACTAGTGGCTCGCCGTCTTCATCTTTATAGCCAAGGATATCAGCAGTGATTTCTACTAGGTAGCTGTCTAGTTCAGTCTTGTTCCAGTCAGCAAACACTGCCTGCATTTCGTCAGCAGACATCCCTAGACCGTCTTTCATGAACTGGTACGCTTCAGTGATCAACTGCATGTCGCCGTATTCGATACCGTTGTGTACCATTTTAACGAAGTGACCTGCACCATCGTTACCAACCCAGTCACAGCAAGGCTCACCAGCGTCAGTTTTTGCAGAGATACCTTGGAAGATAGGCTTAACCGCTTCCCAAGCTTCAGCCGCGCCGCCTGGCATGATTGAAGGACCGAAACGAGCACCTTCTTCACCACCTGAAACACCAGTACCGATGAAGTGGATGCCTTTCTCACGGCACTCTGCAACGCGACGGTTTGTGTCTGGGTAGTTTGTGTTGCCGCCATCAATAATGATGTCACCTTTGTCTAGTAGGGGTACTAGCGCTTCGATGAACTTATCGACAACGTCACCAGCACGTACCATCAGCATCACTTTACGTGGCGTTTCTAGCTTCTCAACTAGCTCTTCTAGTGAGTATGCGCCAACGATGTTAGTGCCTTTTGCTGGACCTTCTAGGAACTCGTCAACTTTTGCAGCAGTACGGTTGTGAGCCACAACTTTAAAGCCATGGTCATTCATGTTTAGGATAAGGTTCTGACCCATTACCGCCAGACCAATTACACCAATATCACCTTTCATCATTCTCTCCATCAATTCGGCAACTTAACTTGCTGCTTTGAAATTTTTGGTCGTGCCAAGTTGTGCAGCTCTCCCAGCGCGACATAATTTTTTGATTACAGTTCGCAGTAATCTGTATCTGTCAGGTTCTTACAAGGGAAGCGCCATGCGCGACCGTCGTTTTGAAGCAGCTGATCACACTCTTTAGGCCCCCAAGTACCACATGCATAGCCAAATAGCGCTTGTGGGTCTTGCTTGAAGTCCAAGATTGGTTGTACAAACTCCCAACACGCTTCAACTGCGTCACTGCGGGCAAACAGCGTCGCATCACCATTTAACGCATCAAGAAGAAGACGCTCGTATGCAGTGAGCATTTGCGTTTCTTGAAGTGACGCATAGTGGAAGTTCATCTTCACTTCTTTTGCATTAAAACCAGCACCCGGCTCTTTTAAGCCAAAGCTCATTTGAATGCCCTCATCCGGCTGAATACGAATGATCAGTTTGTTTTCTGGCGCATCTTTACCAAACACTGGGTGCGGCGTTTGTTTAAAGTGAATCACAACTTCAGTCACACGTGTTGGCAAACGTTTACCTGTGCGCACATAAAAAGGCACGCCATTCCAACGCCAGTTGTCGATAAACATCTTCAAACCAACGTAGGTTTCCGTACGTGAATCATCCGCCACGCCATTTTCGTCACGGTAGCTTGGAAGGAACTGGCCGCGAACGTTCGATTCTGTGTATTGACCCAATACAAGGTTGTTACGCAAATCGTCATCAGATAATGGACGCAGGCATTGCAGCACCTTAACCACTTCGTTACGGATCGCGTCAGCATTAATTTGTGCCGGAGATTCCATACCCACCATCGCTAGCACTTGTAGCAAGTGGTTTTGGAACATATCGCGCACCGCGCCAGAGCCATCGTAGTAACCACCACGCTCTTCAACACCAAGGAATTCCGCGCCAGTGATTTCGACATAGTCAACGTACTGGTGGTTCCAAAGCGGCTCAAACATCGCATTCGAAAAACGCAGAACAAGAAGGTTCTGAACCGTTTCTTTACCAAGGTAATGGTCGATACGATAGATTTGGTGCTCTTGGAAGTGCTCGTGGATCTCTTTATCGAGCTTACGAGCTGACGCTAGGTCATAACCGAATGGCTTTTCGATAATGAGGCGTTTCCAGCCTTGGCTTTCATCATTAAGACCGTGAGCAGCAAGGCTCGCTGGAATAATGCTGTAAAGGCTTGGCGGCGTCGCCAAATAGAATAGCGTGTTACGTTGTTCAAAGCCGTATTGGTCAGCAACGTCATCAAGGCGGGTCGCGAGTTTCGCGTAGTCTTGAGTATCTGAGGTATCAATCGCTTGATAGTGAAGATGGTTACAAAATGCGTCGAGCGTTTCTGGCTCGGTTTTTTCCATCTCTTGCAATGAAGCTTTTAGCTTCTCGCGGTATGACTCATCACTATACTGGGTGCGGCTGACGCCAAGGATAGCAAATGATTTTGGCAGCTGGTCGCTGGCATACAAATGGTAAAGAGCAGGAATCAACTTACGATACGTAAGATCGCCTGAAGCACCAAAAATAACGATGCTACTGTTTTCAGGTATTACCATCTTTTTTCCTTAGACAATGGGGGCAATTGTTTAGCGGACGCCAATGTTAACAGCGTGCTAGATAAAAAGAAAATAAGTTTTGCCTATAAGAAAGATAGGTAAATTCGTTAGATATATAAGCTCCGACCAGTTAGGTTTGGCAAACCAATCGTCATTAATAAACTAGTAGCACATACAGAAAGATAGAACCGAGCAACCAAGCGATTACTCTCACGTTGTGAGCAAAACAGACCACATTCCTTCGTCAACTATGTCAGACTCCAATATAATATAAAGATAACTTGCCCTAGCGCAGAGACTTAACACTACTAAGTGAAGAGAAGTAAACATGCTTTCAATATTCGACATCTACAAAGTTGGCGTCGGCCCTTCAAGTTCACATACTAACGGCCCAATGATCGCTGGCTATCAGTTCACAACGTTAATCGCAGACCAACTCGATAACGTGCAAAGAGTGCAAATTGATCTTTATGGTTCACTCTCTTTAACTGGTATCGGCCACCATACTGATCGTGCCACTATTCTAGGTCTACTTGGAAACAAACCCGACACCATTAAGATTTCAAGTGCCAATCAAGCAATGAGAAAAGCGATCAATGAAGGTGAACTGCCTCTTTCGGGCACTCACAACATCGTTTTCAACTACAAAACCGATATGCTGTTTCATGAAGAAAACCTTCCTCTCCACGAAAATGGCATGACCATCTCTGCGTTTGATGGCGAAGGCAATCGTATTGGTTTTGAAACCTATTACTCTATTGGCGGCGGCTTTATCGCTACAGAACATGAGCTACAACACGGCAAAGATGAGCAAGACGTCAACGTTGAATACCCTTTTACCAGTGCCGATGAAATGCTCGCTCTGGCTGAAAAAAATGGTATGAGTCTTGGTGGTTTGGTGCTTCGTAACGAGCTCGCGTTTAAAGACATCGAAGATATTAACGCAAAAACCGAACAAATTTGGCGTGTAATGACACGCTGTATGGAACGTGGCTTTGAAACAGAAGGTATTTTAGACGGTGGTCTAAATGTCACACGCCGCGCACCCAATCTTCTTAAGAAGCTCGAAGCGAATGCAGCGATTGAAAACGATCCTATGGAAGTCATGGACTGGATTAACTTGTTCGCTTTTGCTGTCAGTGAAGAGAACGCGGCAGGCGGTCAGGTAGTTACCTCGCCGACAAACGGCGCAGCCGGCGTCATCCCAGCGGTTCTGATGTACTACCACAGATTCATCAAAGAGCTCGACACTAAGCAGCTTAAAGACTTCCTCGCGGTATCGGGTGCGATTGGTATCTTGTACAAAACCAATGCATCTATCTCAGGTGCTGAAGTCGGTTGTCAGGGCGAAGTGGGCGTGTCTTCTTCCATGGCAGCAGCAGGTCTTACAGCACTTCGTGGCGGCAGTAATGAGCAAATGTGCATCGCTGCAGAAATCGCTATGGAGCATTCGCTGGGTATGACTTGTGACCCTATCGGTGGTTTAGTGCAAGTCCCATGTATTGAGCGAAATGCGATGGGCGCGATGAAAGCCATTAACGCTTCACGTATGGCGCTTAAGCGCACAAGCAAGTGCCTAATCTCTCTCGATAAAGTCATTGATACCATGTACCAAACGGGTAAAGACATGAACAAGAAATATCGCGAGACCTCTCAGGGTGGTTTGGCGTTGATTCATTTAGCGCCGCCTTGCGAATAATCGTGGCTCAGCGAACCACCATGAAACAGCGCAACATCGTGCTTTAGCATAAAACGGCTGCCTTTAAGGCGGCCGTTTTTTTTCCCTAGAATGCAACGTTATGTTTTGTTCGATTTTTGACTGGAAAACACAGTAATTGTCATCAAACCACGATACGCTTTTTCACTACCCGATGAACAAGGAACAGATCGTGAATAGCACGTCGATAAAAAATGTGGTCTTTGATGTAGGGAATGTGATTGTTCGATGGTCACCTGTCGAGATCGTCAATTTGACCTTTGGCACGCAAGGCGACGCCTCCCACCAGCGAGCAAAGCTGATTTTCCAAAGTGACACCTGGCTAGAGCTCAACAAAGGCAATCTCACCGAAGAAGAAACGAAAGTGCGCTACCAATCTGAGCTAGGGTTGACTCGTGATGAGTGTGACCGCCTCTTTTACTATGTGAAAGAAACGCAGATTTTATTGTATGGCACGCTCGCTCTGATAAGGCAGCTAAAACAAGCCGGCTACCGTATTTTCGCACTTACTGATAATGTTCATGAGATTGTTACCCACCTTAAACAGCGCTACGATTTCTGGACTCTGTTTGAACATGCCACCGTTTCTGCTGAGCTTGGAGTGCTAAAACCCTGCGATGACATCTATCAAGCACTACTTAGTCACAATAAGCTGAAAGCGAGTGAAACCGTGTTCCTTGATGACATGCCCTACAATGTCGATGGAGCACTGAAAAACGGCATGCATGCCATTCAATTTGTCAGTGCAGAGCAAGCAGGCAGCTCACTGCGTAAGCTTGGTTTGGTATTTTAATCGCGCACTATTCACAGCGAGCGAAATCAAAAAAGCCAGCGAATATATCGCTGGCTTTCTTTATTTACGCTTACCGAGTTTTACGGTGCCATCGGTTGAGAACCATAGCGCCTCTGAGCGGCGTCGGCCCAACAGGATTGGACCATCATCGTAAAATAGGAAGTTCTTCCAATAACGCTTAAACGTCGACCATTTGGTCTCGATGACATTGTACTTTTCATAGCAGAAGTACACCGTCACATCATCTTGCCAATCGATGAATTGCGCTACCGCCTCCGGCAAGTCATTTTCATCGGCGTCCCACGCCTGCATCCAATCAACTTCGTCCCACCAGTTGTTGTCTTTCATCGGCCAATCTTGGCTGCTCAAACGTTCTGCATCTGGGCTTTGAGCGCTGATGTTTTCTTTCCAAAACTGCGCAGCACGTGCTTGCGTCATAGGTTTGATTTGGGGCCAGTCAGACTCTGGTACTGGCATTGATTGATGAGTAAAAATCCATTTTCTTTGGTATTCATCCAAAGTTGTGTACGACATTCAGTTTCCTAATTCTTTAACCAGCCATTTTCGACGGCTTCTTCAATAAGGGATTTTGCTTTATCCCACAGCACTTGTGAACCTTTTTCTATCTTTTGGTTCACCTGAATAGCTTGAGCTGCGGTTACCTCATTCTCAATCCAGCTTTGTCCTTGATTGTGATAGTTGAGTAACATAGGGATTAGTCTATCGAGCGCTTTGGCAAATTTTGCCTCTGCTGACTCTGCTTGTTCGAACTCGCGCCAGGTGGCAAACAGCTCTTCGCCTTGTTTATCTGGTAACATACCAAACAATCGCTCCGCCGCTTCCAGCTCTTTTTGCTCTTGTAGCTCTGATGCCTGTGTATCGTAGACGAATGTATCACCCGCATCGATTTCAACGATATCGTGCAGAAGCAGCATTTTTATCACTTTTGTAATATCCACTGGCTCATTCGCGTGCTCCTGAAACAGAAGCGCCATCATCGCCACATGCCAGCTGTGTTCGGCACTGTTTTCAAAGCGGCTTTCCGCACTGCGGATACGAGTTCGGCGCAGAACAGACTTAAGCCTGTCCAACTCCATCAGTAAGTTCAACTGCTGCTCTAATCTATTGGTCATGATTCCTTCCAGTTTGGATTGTGAAGCGCCGTCAGTACATGATCTTCCCATTGGCCATTGATCAGCAGGTAATCTTTCGCGAAGCCTTCACGCTCAAAACCCATATATTGTAAAACCGCTTCACTGCGTTTGTTATGAGGCATGTAACTGGCGGAGATACGATGCATATTTTGAAATTCGAACATGTAAGGAATAGCCATGGACAAGGCACGGCGCATATACCCTTGCCCTTGCGCATCTTGAGCCAGAGAGTAGCCCAAATTGCAGGAGTGAAATGGAAAGCGGACCAAATTACTAAACGACACTGTCCCTTTCATTTCCTTGGTATCCGCATCGAAGATCAAACAGTAATAAGCTAAACCAAGCCGATGCAGTTCTTCCAATTTAAGTAACTTATTCGCCCAGGTATCGACCTGAAAGAAGCCTTGCTCTCGCTTGGGCTCCCACGGCTCTAGAAACTCGCGGTTATCACGAAAGTATTGAGCAACCGTGTAAGCATCAGAGGGGGAAGAGCTTCGAACTAACACATTACCCTCAGAGCGATGCAGTTGCACCGCCGAGCTTCTGTCTTCCATTAATTCTTCCTGATGTTGTAGTCACGTAGCTTATTGGCAATAGACGTATGCGACACATTCAAACGCTTCGCTAGCTTACGACTGGACGGGAATGACTGATACAGCTTCTCAAGTACTTTTGATTCATAGTTTTTCATGATGTCATCGAGAGACCCGTCAATGTTCAAATTCACGTTACCCGCGCTCACCGCTTCCAGTTTTGGCAGGTTAAAGTCTTCGAGTTTGAGTCTAGCGCCACTTGCCTGAGTCAGCGCGCGAAGCACCATGTTGTCTAGCTGTCTCATATTACCAGGCCATGGGTAGTTGCTTAATGCATCAAGCAACTCCTCATCAGCTTCTGGTTTGGTGATCCCTAACTTGGTGCTGTGTTTTGCAACAAATAACTCCAAAAGCGGAGCAATATCACTGGCGCGCTCTCGTAGTGGAGGAATGGTTAGTGTGAGGACGTTGAGACGGTAGTAGAGATCTTCTCTAAAGGCACCTTGCTCAGCCAAGTCGGCCAAATTATGGCGAGTTGAAGCGAGGATTCTCACATCGACATGCACTTCGTGCTCTTCACCCACACGACGGAAAGTACCATCTTGTAAAAAGCGCAAAAGTTTTATCTGTAGGTGAGGACTCATTTCACCGATTTCATCCAGCAGCACAGTGCCACCGTTGGCCTGTTCGAAAATCCCTTTATGACCATGTTGATGATTAAACGACCCAGGTGCATGACCAAATAGCTCCGTTTCAGCCACATCGTCTGGCATTGACGCACAGCTAAGCACCAAAAATGGCTGAGAGGCACGGTGTGAGCGATTGTGACACGCCTTAGCCAGCATCTCTTTACCTGTGCCCGTTTCACCTTCAATCAATAGAGGCTGATCAAGCATGGCGAGTTTCTTAGCCTGACTCATTAGCGCTTTGTGGCGATTAGATAGACCGACAAAATGCTCAAAGCCTAATGTGTTGCTGTCTGCCAATGGCTCTGTTGTCATAGCATGCGTGGTTGGGTGGATACTCATTACCGCGCTAGCAAGGACTGTTTCATTAGACTCTCCGGTGATGTAGACCGGTAAAATCTCCATGGTGTAATCCAAACCATCAATGACAATGGCCTGCTTCTGTCGGGCGATATCACCTTCAATCCACTTTGCAAAATTGAAGCTAGGCAGTAGCTGAGAGATCAACTGACCCATCGCTTCCTCTTCACTTTTAGCAAGCAGTTTGAGAGCCGCGTGGTTAGCCATATCGATGGCGCCTTTGAGGTCAATTGACAGCACTGGGTAAGGAAGGTTCGTCAGCAGAGACACCAGCTCAGTGTTGTGCCTCTCACTCGGCATAAACTGAATTTTACGCACGTCTTTCACACCTGAAATTCGGCGAATTTCGGCCATTAGGTCGCGAAAAGTTTCAAAGTCTATATCCGGGCAATTGAGGTAAATAATGCCCGTAGTATCGATTTCGATACCGCGTAAGTCGATACTATTGGATGCCAAGATATCTAGCAGCTCTCGAGTTAACCCAAGTCTGTCTTCGCAAAGGACTTCTAAACGCACTTTATGTTCCTGTAGAAAGTGTCACGAATTGTTGACACTAAGTGTGTATGACTCCGAGAGAGTCGTCAACAAAAACAGAAAGTTGCATGTACGATTTGTATTGTTTTTGAGCGTAGTATGCTAACCAGCCATAATAGCCTGCTCTAAATCACTGTATACTTTAACGATTTGATCGACTTTGGTGATCTTGAAAAGTTGCAGCACCGGTGCACTTTCCGTCACTATGGAGATATCAGAATGTTGATGATGCTTCTTAAAGGCCATCACGACCCCTAAAGCACTGCTGTCCATAAAATTCACATGAGTCAAATCGAGTAAAATGGGCTTGTTGCCCGTTTCTGGAAGATTGTCGACGAAGTCGCGAAACTGAGTAACGAGTTTGGCGTCAAACCTAGCCGACTCGACCTCGATAACGGTCAGTGAATCATTGCTGTATGTTGCGAAAGTCATAAACACCTCTAGCCAAGATGTGTGCGGTTATTCAAATTTTTTTACTTCTGCACTTATGAATATAGTCCATTTACTTATTCGTACACCATTCGACAACAAACAGTAGCCGATGAAGCAATGATTCTATTTGCCCCTTACTTTACTGTGGCTAAGTGAAACAATTTGGCGCAGAATAAGCAAAAAACCACAAAGACCTCTCTATTTTGAACTATCGCGCTGAATTGATTTTAGTTTTTACTACGCTGCTAGCGGGTGCCGGATGGGTGTTTTCCAAAGAAGCCATTGCTGGGTTGCCACCTTTTGGTTTTATCGGGCTGCGCTTTCTACTAGCGTCACTATTGTTGTTGCCATTTTGTCTCAAAGCGCTCAAAGCAGCGCCGATGTCTGACTGCCTTCGTGCGCTAAGCGTGGGAGGTTTTTTAGGCGCCGCCATTTTTAGCTGGATCTACGCAGTATCCATTAGTGACACACTAGGCGAAGGCGCTTTTATCATGAGCCTTTCGATGTTGATTGTACCTATCGTTGCCTGGGTGCTGTTTCAAGCTAAACCTATCCGTGCTTTTTGGTTTTCATTGCCCATTGCCATAACGGGACTGTTTTTGCTGTCGTGGAAAGGAAGCTGGACGTTCAATGCCAGCCAGATTTGGTTCTTCATTTCTGCCATCGGTCTTGCATTGCATTTCAATTTCAACAGCAAATACTCAGTGCGCTTGCCCCCTATTCTTCTTGCGACACTGCAGTTATTTTCAACGGGCGTACTAGGGCTTATCCTCTCATCATTCACCGAAACTTGGCCAACGGAAATTTCAGCGACAACGTGGCAGTGGTTTGCACTCAGTGTGGTATTGGCAACGAGTTTACGCTATCTGATGCAAACCACCGGACAGAAACTGGCTAATCCGACGAATGCAGCGCTACTTATGCTTCTAGAGCCCATATGGACGCTCATTTTAAGTGTCGTTATCTACGATGAACCGATGCCACTTAACAAGATTATTGGTTGCTCGTTACTGCTCGGCTCACTGATATTTTATCGCCTTAGCTCTCTGGTGACGCTTAAGAAGCGCTAACCTAGAAAAGATTGAGCGCGCGAGTGCGCGCTCATCGTGCTATTCACCTGCACATTTAAGCATCGCCAATCGCGTGACAGACACGCTCCTTTCCACATACGTTGTCAGCTTTTCGATTTGAAGATCATTAAACTCAAGCCCAAGTTTGGTTCTTCGCCACAAAACATCTGCGCAACTGGTCGCCCACTCGCTCTTCATTAAGTAATCCACTTCAACTTGGTAAAGGCCGTGTCCAAAGTGCTCTCCAAGCGCTGTTAACTCCTCGGCACCTGCAACAATTCGCTCTAAGTTCGTTCCATAGGCTCGCACCCAGCGTTTGATTATGCCTATATCCAACCACGGATAGCGCTTAGCCGTCTGCTCAACAAGAGCATCTCTAGTGGAAAAGTTACCCCCTGGCAAAGTTGCCGTTTGGGTCCAAGGCGATCCCATATGAGGAAAAAACGGAGCCAATTTATCTACCGCAGCTTGGCCAAGTTTGCGATAAGTCGTGAGCTTGCCACCAAAAATTGATAGCAATGGGGCGTCATCAAGTTCATCGTCAAGTTCAATCGTGTAATCACGAGTAACGGCTTGCGGATCATCAGATTCATCTTCACACAATGGCCTCACACCGGACCAATCTGAAACAATGTCTTGTGGACTGATTTTCACCTTGAAGTGTTGATTAACGATCTCACACAAATACTCAGTTTCACTGGCATCAATAGCAACCTGGCTTGGATCGCCTTGATAGTCGACATCGGTGGTGCCGACCACAGAGTAGCGATCCATATAAGGGATAACGAACACGATACGCTTGTCTTCATTTTGCAAAATGTAAGCATGGTCGCCCTCATACATACGAGGGACAACAATGTGACTGCCTTTGACCAGTCGAATGCGCCTCGGTGATGGCAGCGCCAATTGATCATCAAAAAAGCGATCTACCCAAGGGCCAGCCGCATTCACCAAGGCTTTTGCCTTTAAGGATTGGCTTTCACCCGTTAACGTGTCTGTCGTTTCAACTAACCAACCATCGGCGACTCTGCGCGCGCCCATACATTTAGTTCGCGTGAAAATGGAAGCGCCTTTATCCCGTGCCATCATAGCGTTGGTGACAACCAAGCGAGCATCATCCACGGCGCAATCTGAGTACTCAAACCCTATCTTCATTTCCGGCAACAGTGGGCTGTCATTGCCAGCAAACTTCACGCTGTTGCTGCCCAGTAGCGACACACGTTTGCCCAAATGATCATAGAGAAACAGGCCCGCGCGAATCATCCACGCGGGTCTTAAATGGGGACGATGAGGCAACTGAAAGCGCAGTGGAGCAACTAAGTGAGGGGCGTTTTTTAACAACACTTCTCGTTCTGCCAACGCTTCAGAAACCAGACGAAATTCGTAATGTTCAAGATATCGAAGTCCGCCATGGATTAATTTACTGCTGGCCGATGATGTCGCAGAAGCCAGGTCGTTCATTTCAACGAGCGCCACATCCAAGCCACGCCCTGCTGCATCGGCAGCGACAGCAACTCCGTTAATACCACCACCAATCACTATCACATCGTAACTATTGTTCGTTTGCCCCATTACCGTTCGCCTCCACTATACAAGATCTAAAATGAGCATATACGAACAATATAATGCGCGAAAACGAACATTGCGAGCATTTTGATAGCAAAATGTTAAATTTGTTCATTTCCATCACTTCGCTCACACATTCCGCCACACTCTTTGAACAATCTCGGCAACAACACTATTATCTTCAGTTAGTGCGCTTTGCGTCGCCTTCGACCTGTGGTCGAAAACGAACAGGCACCCTCATCTACCTTCATTGACAGACGGACACTCTATGAATAACAAAAACGTCATCATTGCTCTCGACCAAGGCACTACCAGCTCGCGAGCGATCGTCTTTGATCATGACGCTAATATCATCACCACCGCTCAGCGAGAATTTACCCAGATATACCCACAGCCAGGCTGGGTTGAGCATGATCCTATGGAAATATGGGCAACACAGCGCTCGTCACTCACCGAAGCCCTTGCTCAAGCAGACATCGGCAGTGACCAAGTCGCCGCGATTGGCATTACCAATCAAAGGGAAACCACCATAGTGTGGGACAAAAACACAGGCCAACCGATTTACAACGCGATCGTTTGGCAGTGTCGCCGCACCGCCGATTACTGCGACAAACTCAAAGCCAATGGCCACGAGCAAATGATTCAAAACAAAACGGGCTTAGTGGTGGATGCGTATTTCTCGGCGTCGAAAATTGCATGGATCCTAGACAATGTCGAAGGTGCACGCGAAAAAGCCGATAAAGACGAACTGCTGTTCGGTACGGTGGATACGTGGCTAGTTTGGAAGCTAACCCACGGTAAAACGCATGTAACTGACGTGAGTAACGCCTCCAGAACCATGCTATTCAACATTCACACCCTAGAATGGGACGACGAACTGCTCGCGCTGTTTGATATTCCTCGAACCATGCTGCCAAGTGTGAAGTCATCGAGCGAAATCTATGGCCATACACAAATAGGCGGCGGTAACCATGCGATTGCCATCAGTGGTATCGCAGGCGATCAACAAGCTGCGCTATTTGGTCAGCAATGTGTGAAAAAAGGCATGGTGAAAAACACCTACGGAACTGGCTGCTTTTTGCTGATGAACACCGGGAACAAGCCCGTTAAATCTCAACATGGCCTACTCACTACAGTGGGCTATCAAATTGGCGATGAAGTCGCGTATGCCCTTGAAGGTAGCGTGTTTATGGGCGGTGCCACGATTCAGTGGTTGCGGGACGAGTTAGGGTTGATTCGGGACGCCAAAGACACGGCGTATTTCGCTACACAAGTGGACAGCTCAAACGGTGTCTACCTAGTGCCAGCTTTTGTCGGGCTGGGCGCGCCTTATTGGGATCCTCATGCTAGAGGTAGCCTAGTTGGCCTGACTCGCGGTACCAATCGCAATCACATTATTCGCGCGGCACTGGAAGCCATCGCGTATCAAAGTAAAGATGTGTTATTGGCGATGGAAGAGGATTCAGGCATAAAGCTCAACCAGATACGTGTCGATGGTGGCGCTGTCGCCAACGATTTCTTGATGCAATTTCAATCCGACATTATGGGCAGCAAAGTGGTTCGCCCGAAAGTTCGCGAGTCCACGGCGCTGGGTGCGGCAATGCTTGCTGGACTGGCGGTCGGTTATTGGAACAGCCAACAAGAACTCGCCGATAAAAAAGAGATTGAGCGCACCTTTAGTCCTGAGTTAGAGCGCGACAAACGAGAGACTCTGTACAGCGGTTGGTTGGCTGCCATTGGGCGAACCAAAAGCAGTTAGATTTATTCAAGATCAACAACGCACCGCTGGGTGCGTTTTTTTGCTTCCACCCCTGAATCAATACCTATTTTCCTAGCCTGATAAATTTTAATTTAAAACATTTACGCCGCAATAGTTGCAATTGCAACTATTGCGGCGTAATCTATATCTCATCGAGTGATGACCACCTCATCATCTCTTACTCAACACTCAACTGTGAGACTATTGGTATGAAAAAAACGCTATCAACAATACACCGCACCGCCGCTTTAACGGCATTTCTTTTGATCTTGTCATTTTTTCTAAGCACGGTTCTGGTCGAAATTTTTGGAGGGTACAACGCCATTCAAACGGTTAAGACCTACATTTGTTATGCAGTGTTGTTACTCATCCCTGCGATGGCGACAGCGGGAATTACTGGCGCCAAGCTCGCGCCAAAGGCAACAAACGGGCTCATTGGTGCGAAGAAAAAGCGTATGCCTTTTGTTGCCGCCAATGGTCTTCTGATTTTGCTTCCTGCCGCTATCTATCTTCAGCACCTAGCGAGTATTGGAAGTTTCGATACCACCTTCTACGTGATACAGGGCATCGAACTTGTGGCAGGCTTTACCAATCTCACTCTGATGGGGCTCAACATTCGTGACGGACTAAAAATGACACGCGCCCGCTTAGTCTAACTTGCTAAACGAATCAAAAGAATCAGCACTAAACGGTGGTGTTTTCCCAAGAAAACCGCTAACTTCAGCGAGCGCTGTCAGAGTAACAGCGCGTTGATTCTATTGTTAAATGTACTGTTATTCTTCACGGATGCTTGAATATGACTCACACTTCCTCTGCTTTTATTGATGGTGGTTTAAAATATACCCCACACTACTTTACGGTTCCTCTCGACTACCAAGACCCAAACAAAGGTTCGTTGCAACTCTTCGCAAGAGAAGTCTCTATTGCGAAAGACTGCGCTGACAAGCCGTGGCTGGTCTTTTTTCAAGGCGGCCCTGGTTTTCCATCTCCGCGCCCGAACGGTCACAGCGGCTGGCTAAAACGCGCCCTTCAGGACTATCGTGTGCTGCTGCTTGACCAGCGCGGGACTGGCAACAGCAGTGTGATTAGTCATCAGACCTTGGCTCATCTGTCTCCTGGTGAGCAAGCTGACTACCTAAGCCATTTCCGAGCCGATAATATTGTTCGTGATGCGGAATTTATCCGCCAGGCTTTTGGGGTCACACAATGGGCAATCTTGGGGCAGAGCTTTGGTGGTTTTTGCTCGCTAACCTATCTGTCACTGTTTCCCGACAGTCTAAATCGTGCCTACATAACAGGCGGCGTGCCCTCAATAGAACGACATCCTGATGATGTTTATAAGGCGACGTTCAAGCGTACCAAAGAGAAAAACCAAGAATTTTTCAATCAGTTCCCACATGCCCAGTCGCTATGTAAAAAGATTGCTGACCATCTGGCGACAAACGAGGTGCTATTGCCGAATGGGCAAGTTTTCACTGTGGAACAATTTCAGCAAATCGGGATTAATTTTGGTGTCAGCGATACCTTCCTTCCAACCTATTATTCTCTTGAAAATGCGTTCATTGAAGTGGATGGAAAACCAACATTACGTTATGAATTCTTGAATGAAATGCTGATGCAACAGGCATTTCAAACCAACCCTATTTACGCGCTCTTGCACGAGTCGATTTATTGCCAAGGTTTTGCTTCGAGTTGGTCTGCTGAGCGAGTTCGTCAGCTGCATGATGAGTTTAACTACCGATCGGGCGACGACTGTTTCTACTTTACTGGGGAGATGGTGTTCCCTTGGATGTTTGAGCAATACGAATGCTTAAAGCCCCTCAAAGAAGCTGCCGACCAACTGGCACAGAAAGACGATTGGGGCCCACTCTACGATGCTGAAGTATTGGCGAAAAACCGCGTCCCCGTCAGTTGCGCCGTCTACGCTGACGATATGTTTGTCGAGATGGACATCAGCCGTGAAACACTCGCCAACATCCCTAACTCGAAAGCTTGGATCACCAACGAGTATGAACATAATGGGTTGCGAGCCGATGGAGAGCGCATTCTAGACAAGCTTATCGAAATGGGTGACCACATCGATTATTGTCAGCGTTAGATTAGCGCATCAAAGACTGGCTCTGCTCTTTAAGCCAGTCTTTGAATAACCTAGTGTACGGATCATCGAATTGGGTAATGATGAAGTACCCAGCATGAGCCGCTATCGGAGCAAACGGGGCGATCAATCGTCCCTGTTCAATTTCACTCCCCAACAATGCCTGTCTGGCTAACGCTATGCCTACACCCGCCTCCGCCGCTGACATCGCCATATCAGTTCGATTGAAAAAGTGTCCTTTATTGGTCTCCAAATCGAAGCAGTGCTCAGTAGCCCAGAATCGCCATTCGTAGTCTTTGGGTGCCCCCTGCCACGGCATAATGTCGTGAAGCAGTGTTACCTGCCGCCAAGCCTCACTTCCTTGCTGTAGCTCAGGATGTTTTGTTAGATAGTCTGGGCTCAATACCGGAATCAGCCACTCCTCCATCAACAGTTCAGCCTCTATGCGCTTATAGGGGATTGGTCCATAATCAATGGCAATATCAAAGTCCCGATTGTCGCTATCCACCAGCGCTCCCTCTGCAAAGGTATGGATCTGAACATCAGGATAACGACGATGGAAGTCCTCAAGCCTTGGCACTAGCCACTTAAACGCAAGCGAGGGAGTAAGCTTGAGCCTGATCTGTTTACGCTCAGAAACACGAGTCAGTTGGAATACATTTTCCTCGATAGCGGTCAGGTGATGACTCGTCGCATCCACCAACCGAGTCCCCTGCTCTGTCAGTCGTATTCCACGAGCATGTCGTTCAAAAACACTAAAACCTAGCTTATCTTCTATCTGCTGCAATTGCTGACTCACTGCACCGACCGTTAGATTAAGGTGCTTGGCTGCACTGGTAATACTGGCATGCCGAGCAACTATACAAACCAAATTTACTCCGTTTAGCAATGCTGACTTCATCTCAAGCCTTTAAAATTTCTAAAACCTACTATTAATTCTTATCGATTGTTAATCAGATGTAAATTATTCATTCTGAGTAAAACTCAAAAGTGCGAGAAGCGATAGTGAAAGTCATTGTATTGGGAAGCGGAGTCATCGGACTCACAAGTGCATGGTATTTATCTCAGGCAGGCTTTGACGTGACGGTTGTCGACAGACAGTCTAGAGCTGGCGAAGAAACCAGTTTCGCCAATGCTGGACAAATTTCCTATGGCTATTCTTCACCTTGGGCTGCCCCGGGTATTCCCACTAAGGCCATTAAATGGCTGTTTGAGCAACACGCGCCGCTTAAGATAAAGCCGAGCCTGAATCCTGAGCTTCTTCGCTGGGCAAGCCAGATGCTTACCAACTGTCAGCTCGACAAATATAAATTGAATAAATCCCGTATGCTGACCATTGCCAATCGAAGTCGTCGCTGTTTAGCGCAGCTAAACCAAGACCTCAATCTCCAATACCAGGGACGGACACAAGGAACGTTGCAAATTTTCCGTACTCACAAGCAACTGGACGCGATTGAAAAAGACATGGCGTTATTGGCGGAAAGCGGAACTCGATTCGAGCTGTTTAATACCAAGCAGTGCTTGCAACAAGAGCCGGGGCTCGCAAATATGAATGGGGATCTGGTTGGTGGACTTTACCTACCCGACGACGAAACCGGAGACTGCTACCTTTTCTGCCAACAACTGCAAAAGATGGCGGAGCAATCGGGTGTAAAATTCCTGTTCAATACTCAAGTCCACGCCCTAATAACTGAGAAACACCGTGTTGTCGGTGTAACAACCTCTCAAGGCACCATCACTGGAGAGCACTTTGTGGTGGCGCTGGGCAGTTACTCGAAAGCTCTACTACAACCACATGGCATTGACCTGCCAATTTATCCCGTCAAAGGTTACTCACTTACTCTGCCCATTATCGATCCAAGCCACGCGCCATCGTCGACCATCATGGATGAAACTTACAAAGTCGCTGTGACTCGTTTTGATGATCGCATTCGTGTGGCGGGCACAGCAGAATTAGCCGGATTTGATCCCGCACTCCCAGACAAACGGTTAGCAACCCTAAACCACGTGGTCAGTGATTTGTTTCCTAAAGGCGTAGATTTGGGGCGCGCAGAATACTGGACTGGGTTCCGCCCGATGACCCCGGACGGAACACCGATTATTGGCAAAACTCAGCTGAACAACCTGTATACGAATACCGGACATGGTACCTTAGGCTGGACAATGGCCTGCGGATCCGCGGACATACTCACGGAGCTGATTACTTCGAACGGAAAACAGGAAATGTCCGAGCTGAGTATTGAGCGATATTAGCGGATTGGATAACAACCTGACAGTTCTTGGTATATTTCAAACAGTGACGCTCTGGTTTGCACATTCAGAGCTTTCACATCCTCACATGGTGCAACCAAATCCGGTACTTGATAAGTATGCATGGCCGCAGCCACGGCCGCTTTGACACCGTTATTGGAATCTTCAAACGCCAAACAGTGCTCTGAAGCAACGCCAAGTCGCTCTGCCGCTAAGTGGTAGATCTCTGGATCCGGCTTACCATGCGTCACCTCACATCCAGTAGCCAAACAGTTAAAATAGCCGTCTAAGCCCGCAAGTTTCAGTTTCTTTTCGGCGACATCGCGATGAGTAGAGGTCGCAACAGCGATTGGAATGTTTTTGGACGTAAGCCAATCAAGCAGCTCAATAACACCGTGCTTTTTGGGAATCGCTTGATGAAACACCACATTCGTATAGCGCTGACGCCACTCGTCATTAATTACTTTATAGTCAATGATTCCAGCGTAAGCCTCGCCGAGTTTGGCGTGAATGGTTTTGGAATTACAGCCGATAATCGACAAGTACTTCTCTTCGAGAAATGGCACCCCTAATGCCTCGCAAGCCTTCTCAAAGATACCTTTGCATACATTCTCTGTATCCAACAGCAAACCATCCATATCGAAAATCGCAGCTTTAAAATTCATTTCTCTCTCTTTAGTCAGTGCTTCCAAAACAGGTCAATGCCCTTTTCAGTGCGCATTGTGCCGTATCCTAACGGGTATTGCCAAACAAATAGCAGATGAGTTTCGTGTCTAGGTATTGCTCACTATCCTCGCTGTAGGTACGGAGTTGGGTATATAATCGACAGCAGAAAGTTAAATCGAATCAAAGGACTAGTTATGGCGGTATGGAAAACCATCTTGGTAGGTTTGGCTGGCGCAGTGCTCGCAAGCCCGATCCCACTGCCACTGTCTGAGCTGTTCGCAGCGGCATTTGCAACCATCGTTTATCTGCGGTGCAGTCACCAAATCATCAAGCTTCCCGATTTCATTCTCACCCTCATCCAGCTGATACTTGGTATGAGCATTGGAATCACGGTTCCCGTCGCTGAGCTGACAGGCTCATTCTCCCTACCACTGTTTTTTGGTTTGGTGCTATGCATGCTTTCACAAACCACCGTAAACTTTTTCTGGCTTTACAAACGTGAAAAGTGGACACCATTTGAATCCTTGCTCGGCGCGATCCCAGGTGCCATGGCGGCGATATTAGTGATAAGTGAAGAGCAGGAAAAACCATCACCCAAAATTGTCTTTTCGCACTCTATTCGTCTGCTGCTACTGGTGGTATTGGCAGGTGTCATCGCTTCGACCGGCGAAGACAGTGCTTCTAAGCTTAGCCAGTCGTTTAGCCTCACGCTCATTGGGCATCTCACTTTTCTCGCCGTTGCGAGCTGGTTACTAGGTAAAGTATTGGGAAAGTTGGGGGTGCCTGCGCCCTATTTGCTCACCAGCCTTATCGCAGCGACTGTCTATCATAGTTCACTGCCAGAGCTCAATTTAAGCGTACCCGAGTCTCTGATTATGTTTGCTACTGCTATTTTGGGCGTACTGATTGGGGTTCGTTTGGCACCAACCACGTGGAGAGAGGCGCTGAGCTACTCTAAAGCTGGGTTTATCGTTGCATTGCTAGGTGTGAGCGTCACTCTATGTTTTGCCGCCATTTTTCATGCTGTTACAGACGTAGATTGGCAGGTGCTATTGCTCGCTTGGGTGCCGGGAAGTGTTGAAGCCATGACCGCGGTAGCGCTGCTATTAGGACTAGAGCCTGCTTTTGTTGCCATCAATCACGTGATGCGGCTAATGATGTTATACATGATGCCGGCTGCCCTAAAGTCACCACTTCGACGATTGAGCAAGATGTAATCGCTGCTTAAGCTCCCAGGAGCTCTTTAGTCGTAATACAGTCCAAGGTCAGCATCATTTTCAAACTTGTCCGCAGTGCGATATTGGCTACCGTGTCTTCCTTGTTTTAAGAGATTCGCATAATCATTCTGCGGAGCAAGCCCAGCCGAGACCAACGCATACTCCACACTTTGCTGCCAACTGGTGCTTTGCAAATAGCCATGAACCAAGCCAGCCAGCAGTCCTTCTCGTCCATCTGTAGTTAAATTGACCGTGGAGTCACTGCAAGTGTGAAAATGGCCTTTTCGATCTTGGCTCGAAAACACGCCTTTATTACCCAGACTGATCACCAGCTGCTTTACCCCCATATCATGGAGCTTGTTGGCAATTTTAGGTAGATGATGATGCTGAGAAGCAGGATACCCTGCGAGTAGTTCAGCTTCCGCCAACTCCAGTTTTAAGGTGTGAATGCACGACAGGAAAGGTTTGATTTTTTCAGCTTTCAGTACCGAGACCGGATCAACAAAGATAGGCTTTGCCGCTTGTGTTTGAAACACATGCTCCAAGGCTGATTCGGTAAGATTCGCATCAACAGCAATGATTGTTGCACGATTTAGCAGCGGTGAGCGCTTTGCGAGCCGCTCTGCATTGAGCTCCTCAAACAGTGCCATATCATTGAGCGCCACTTGCAACTGGCCGTCAGGCCCTTGAATCGAGAGATAGGTGCTGGTCGCTCTGCCAGGAACGATCAAGCAGTGCTCAACCCCAACATCGGCGTCACGACAAGAGTCTAATAATTGCTCTCCCCATAAGTCTTCGCCAACCGCACTGACAAACTCAACTTTGCTTCCGAGTCGAGCGATATTCTCAGCAATCGTGCGTCCAACCCCACCAGCACTTGCTGTTAATGTGCCAGGGTTCGAACTCCCCATCACCAAGTCTGAACAAGAACGACCGCACAAGTCCATGTTCGCTCCACCAATAACAACGGCAAAACGATCCGGCGCAATAAGATAACCTTTACCTTGAATAAAGCCCTTTCGAGTCAGGTTCGTGATATGTCCTGCCACCGCACTGCGACTAATGTTGAGCATGTCTGCCAACGTACTTTGGGCAATCATCGGGTCAAGTTTGATCAGATCTAATATTTGTTGTTCACGCTCAGTCATAGAACAAACGTCCGCATCTATAAACATACATTTGCATATTATTAACTCTAAGAGCCTAAGGAATCAATGTACTAGTAAACCAAGAAGTAGCTTTTCCAGTTGCGAGTGACCTCGACAGTTTCGATATTCACGTGATTGCATCCATTGCTGTGAAATCGATCACTTGTCGGAACAGCCTCTCACTGGCTACTATTAATTAACCATATTAAAACTAATGATAATAATGTATGGACTATATTGATTGTATTGCCAGCACCAACAGAGCTCTGAGTTGCCGCAACGGCATTGATGACTTATTTAACACTCTAAAAACCAAATACCCACAGCTATCACGGTTGTGCCTCGCGGTAACGTCAGCCGATCACCTTGAGAACTTTCATGTCATCGACTTTCAAGATGACTCCGATAAATTTGATGTGATCGCTATGCACTCAGCGCAGTGCTCCCCACTGATGAGGATCATTGAAAATCAAGAAATTAGAGTCGTTGGCAATCTAAAAGAGCTCAACTCAAACGCACGCAACAGACGTCTTATAGCGCTTGGACATCAAAGCAGCTTTACCATGGGGCTTAATATCGACAGCGGCTTTGGCGCGGTGCTGTTTTTTAATGCCACTCAGACTGATTACTTTGATAACGGCGCTTTGCACACCGATCTTCTCTTTGTCAGAGAAGTGATCATCAGCCTACTTTGCCATGACCGTTATAAGCATCAAATGTTTGTTCAGGCTTTAAAGCTAGCACTAAAGATCAGCCATAAACGAGATCCAGAAACTGCGGATCACTTACAGCGTATGAGTCAATACAGCAAACTTTTGGCCGAGTTGCTGGCCCATAAAATGCCTGTCGATCACCGATTCATTCAGTGGATTGAGCTTTATTCACCGTTCCACGATATCGGCAAATACCGTATCCCCGATCACATCTTATTCAGCCCACACCGTTATACACCGGAAGAGCGCGCGGTCATGAACAAGCATGTTGATTATGGCGTCGATATCATTGATGAAGTGATCGCCGATATCGATGTAGTGAGTGCCTCAAGCGCTGAAGTAACGTTCCTTAAGAACATCATCTACTTTCATCATGAGCGATTCAATGGGCTTGGCTATCCCACCAAGATCGGTGGAATAGATATCCCTTTAGAAGCAAGAATTATCACCATAGCCGATGTTTTTGACGCACTTCTTAGTAAACGAAGCTATAAGTTAGCTTGGAGTCTTGAAGACACTCAGCAATACCTTACTGAACAGGCTGGAGCCGCATTTGATCCACTGCTGGTTGATACACTACTCAACAATTTAGAGCGATTTAAAGCCATATATCATACTTTTCCACCTCAAACGGAATCGGAAGATCATGTGGCTTAACGCACAGTGCCTCACAGTTTAGGGCGACCAAATACACGATCAAAGTAACTTAATGGTGCTACCCGTGCACTGGCTTTGCTTTGCCACTTTGTGCTGTTTGCCACCAGCCATCTTTGCTGTGCTCCTGCAAGAATGGACTGACTAACCGCGGCTTCACGTAGTTCATGCTCCAAAGCAAACTCCTCTTTGTTGGGCTCTAAAGCCGTCAGGTCCGTGACGCTAGAGACCTTATTCACCGCCGCGCAGCACACAATGCCAATATCAGCAGCAAACTGGCCAAAAAAGCTCGCCACATGATCGCCAACCACATCGCCATCATTCGTGCGTAACCGCCCACCAGCAAGCCAGGTTTCTACCTGTTCGAATTCAGCTAAGATATGCGCAGCTTGAAAGTTATTGGTGACGACTCGCAAATGTTTGTGATCGCCAAGTTGCTCAGCTATCGCGGCAATCGTGGTGCCAATACCAAGAAATAACGTGCAGCCATCTGGGATCTTCGACACCACTTGCTTGGCGATCTGTTGTTTTTCCGTCAAATTAGTCGCACTACGCGAGGTAAAGCTGCGATTACTTAACGTCGTTGGTAAACCCACCCCGCCATGATGGCGACGCGCCAGTCCAAGACTGCACAATTGATTAATATCTCGGCGGATAGTTTGAGTCGTGACATCAAAGTGACTCGCTAGCGCCTCGATAGTGCAATACTCTTGAGTATGAATCAGATCAATCATACTTTTTTGCCGTAAACTCAAATTGTGCATAGCAATGGCACCCCCCCCCTCTTCAATATTACGCTTCTACAGGCTCTTGAGTACGCTGCGTAGAGGATTGCGATAGATAGTCCTGCGGTGCATCGCTGATCATCATATCCACCCCCCAACCCCACAGTGGCTCAACCAACTCAGGATGGTTAGGAGTGTAACAATACAGCTGGTAACCCGAAGACTTTATCCATCGTGCGGTCTTTTCATCGAGGAAGCGGTAATCGCAATGCACGCTGTATGCGTCAAGGTCACTCAACAGGCTCAGCGCATCAGCAGGTATTTGCTGCCATAATTGACCGCGGCGTATTGTGGGCATAATACGCTGCATAGTCTGCAAGGCCTGGGTACAAAAACTGGAAAACAGCACGTGCTGGGAAGCAACATTTAGCTCTGTCATCACCATTTTGACTTGCTCACACAAAAGCTCTATATCGTCACCTTCATAATGCTTTAGTTCTATATTGACCGTCAGGCCATGACGATGCGCCAACAGTAAGGTTTCCGCCAAAGTAGGGATCGTTTCTCCTTGGTAAGCATCACCAAACCAAAGCCCCGCGTCCAAAGATTTAAGCGCCTGCACACTCAAATCGGCGACTCGACCACTGCCATTGGTGCAGCGGTTGACCGTTCGGTCATGAATAACAACGGGTACCTTATCCTGACTGAGTTGAACGTCTATCTCAATCCATTCAACATCCAACAATGACGCTTGTTCAAACGCCGCCAAGGTATTTTCGGGTGCAAGACTGGATACGCCGCGATGCGCTGTTAATTTCATCGGTTCCTTTACCATTTTCATTTACATTCAAATGAAAGCATTACAACTCTCTGTGACACTATTATTGCGCTTTTATGGCGTTTCAATGGCCATAAAAGATTTCAAATAAGTTCATTTAATTGTCACTTAATCGTCATTTGTCCGGTTTAACTTTCACTTGAACATTTTGAAGCAGTGACTCTACATCAAGTGAACCTCTGCTTTTTCGAACTGAAAATAGAAACTTTCACGTTAAAGGGAAACGATATGTCTATAAAACACCTCACTGGAATGGCGGTGGCAGTGGCGCTAATGAGCACAAATGCTCAAGCGAAAACGGAAGTCGAATGGTGGCACGCAATGGGCGGAGCTCTAGGTCAAAAGGTGAATGACATCGCTGCTGACTTCAATGCCAGCCAAGATGACTATGAAATAAAACCTGTCTATAAAGGTAGCTACGCTGAAACCATGACCAGTGCCATTGCGGCATTTCGCGCGAAAGAGCAGCCAGCTATTGTGCAGGTGTTTGAAGTAGGCACAGCAACGATGATGGGCGCAAAACAAGCCATCTACCCTGTCTATGAGCTAATGGCCGATACCAAAGAGCCGTTCAACCCAGAAAACTATCTTTCTGCTGTAACGGGCTACTACACCACCAACGATGGTCAAATGCTGTCGATGCCGTTTAATAGCTCGACCCCAGTGATGTACTACAACAAAGATATGTTTGCCAAAGCCGGTATCGAGTCTGCACCAAAAACCTGGAAAGAGATGGAACAGGTGTCTCGCAAACTGCTGGCCTCTGGTGCCAAGTGTGGTTTCACCACCACATGGCAATCCTGGACTCAAATCGAGAACTTTGGCGCGCGCAACAACATTCCGGTTGCGACCCAAAACAATGGCTTTGGTGGTTTTGACGCCGAGTTTAAGTTCAACGCTGCACCTTATGTAAAACACATTGAGCAGCTTGGCGAATGGTCAAAACAAGGTTTGTATAAATATGGTGGCCGCCAATCGGATGGTATGCCACTGTTCTACACTCAGGAATGTGCAATGACCATGGGGTCATCTGCTGGCCTTGCTGGTATCCAAGAGAACATGAAAGGCATCGATGTCGGTGTTGCAGAGCTTCCTTACGATGATGCACTGATTGCAAAGCCACAAAACACCATTATCGGCGGCGCATCTCTTTGGGTATTACGCGGTCACTCAACTGAAGAATACCAAGGTGTAGCGAAATTCTTTAGCTACCTTTCAAGCGCAGAAGTCCAAGCTGATTGGCACCAGTTCACTGGCTACCTACCGATCACTAAACAGGCGTATGAACTCACCAAGCAACAAGGCTTCTATAGGGCGAACCCTGGCACGGACACCGCGGTCATTCAAATGACATCGACGGAGCCGACGGCCAACTCTAAAGGGATCCGCTTTGGTAACTTTCTGCAAACTCGCGACATCATCAATGAAGAGCTAGAAGCGGTTTGGGCAGGCAAAGCCTCAGCTAAATCTGCACTGAACAACGCGGTTCGCCGTGGTGACGAACAGCTTCGTCGCTTTGAGCGCACACAGAAATAACCCGTTGTCTTGTCTACGCCGCCACTGTCGTTGAGTGGCGGCATTTCGGTATCGTTTATGTCTTCACAAGTTGTATTCAAAAATAAGTGGTTGCCTTATGCGCTGATAGCGCCGCAGTTGGTGATCACAATCGTATTTTTTATCTGGCCAGCCGGTCAGGCCGTTTTCCAATCTTCACAATTGGAAGACGCATTTGGCATTAGTCGAGAGTTTGTCGGGTTAGAAAACTTCAGCAAACTACTCAATGACAGCTATTACCTTGACTCCTTTTTTACCACCATACAGTTCAGTGTTTGCGTAGCAGTATTGGCCTTGGTGAGCGCCTTGATTTTGTCGGCGTTTGCCGAGCATATAGTGCGGGGCGCGACCATGTACCGCACTTTCTTAATTTGGCCTTATGCCGTCGCACCGGTGGTCGCAGGCTCACTCTGGCTGTTTCTGTTCGACCCAACAATTGGTGTTATCACAGATATACTCAAGTGGTTCGGTGTTAACTGGAACCCGACTCTAAATGGCACTCATGCAATGTGGATGGTCGTTATCACCTCAACGTGGAAGCAGATCAGCTACAACTTCCTATTCTTTTTGGCAGCGCTGCAATCGGTACCGAAATCACTGCATGAGGCGGCAGCTATTGATGGCAGCGGTCCAATTAAGCGATTCTTAACCATCAGCTTCCCTCTTATCTCACCCACCAGTTTCTTCTTGTTGGTCGTAAACTTTGTCTACGCCTTCTTTGATACGTTCGCCATCATTCATGCTATGACTCAAGGTGGACCAAGCAACAGTACCTCTACTCTGGTTTACAAAGTTTATAACGATGGATTCATCGGTTTAGATCTCGGCTCATCCGCCGCGCAATCGGTCATCCTAATGATTCTTGTCGCGCTACTCACGGTGATTCAATTTAAGTATGTTGAGAAGAAGGTGGCGTACTAATGGTAGAAAGAAGCCCCCTATTCACGATTTTCTGTCATGTCATTTTGGCGCTGGGCATTATCTCTATAGCGCTCCCTGTATGGATCGCCTTGGTTGCGACTACACACGACAATACCGCATTCGCCACCGGAACTCCTCTGTGGTTTGGTGACCTTGGCCTGAGTGTGTTTGGTGAACTACTCAGTAACCAAAGCTCTTTTAACAACAGTGCGTTGCCGATTACACACATGTTGACCAACTCGCTAATCATGGCGCTGTGTATCACGCTTGGAAAACTTGTGATCTCGATTATGTCCGCGTACGCCGTCGTGTTCTTTCGCTTTCGCGGTCGGATGATCGCGTTCTGGATGATCTTTTTCACCCTAATGCTGCCCGTTGAAGTGAGGATCATGCCGACATTTGAGGTCATTACTAACCTCAATATGCTCAACTCATTCTATGGCCTAACGATTCCATTGATCGCCAGTGCTACAGCCACTTTCTTGTTCCGTCAGTTCTTTATGACGATCCCTAGTGAGTTGGTTGAGGCAGCACGAATCGATGGCGCCGGCCCTATTAAATTCTTTTTTGATATTTTGCTGCCACTGTCTCGCACAAACATCGCTGCCCTATTTGTGATTACCTTTATCTATGGCTGGAACCAGTATCTGTGGCCGCTATTGATCACAACCGACGTCCAGTACTACACCATCGTCATGGGGATTAAGCAGATGCTCGGTGTGGTGGATGGCGTCATTGAATGGAACAAAATTATGGCAACCACCATCATCGCAATGTTGCCACCCGTCATTGTTGTGATTGCTATGCAAAAAGCATTCGTCAAAGGCTTGGTAGATTCGGAGAAATAAATGTCTACACTTACTCTTTCAAACATCGCTAAATGTTACCCAAATGGCTACCAAGCGATCCCAAACATTAATTTGAACATTGAAGACGGCGAAATGGTCGTTTTGGTTGGTCCAAGTGGCTGTGGCAAGTCGACACTGCTGCGTATGCTCGCGGGTCTTGAGGAGATTACCTCTGGCACCCTGAAAATCGACGATAAAACCGTTAACAATCTCGAACCAGGCGAGCGTGATATTGCCATGGTGTTTCAAAACTATGCGCTATATCCACATATGACCGTCTATGACAACATGGCTTATGGCCTAAGAAATCGTAAGACACCAAAAGCAGAAATCCAACGCTTGGTATCGGAGGCGGCAGACATGCTCGAACTAAATGGTCTGCTCGATCGCAAACCTAAGCAGCTGTCTGGTGGTCAACGACAGCGTGTTGCCATGGGGCGCGCTATCGTTCGTGAACCCAAAGTATTCTTATTTGATGAGCCTCTCTCGAACCTAGACGCAAAGCTACGCGTTCAAATGCGCCTGGAGATCAAACGTCTACAGCGCCGCTTAGGTACGACGTCGGTTTACGTGACTCACGATCAAGTGGAAGCTATGACACTCGCAGACAAACTTGTCGTCCTCAACAAAGGCAACGTTGAGCAAGTCGGAACACCGCTTGAAATCTACGATAATCCCGCCTCTCTCTTTGTGGCGACCTTTATTGGTTCACCGTCAATGAACATCCTTGATGCCAGTGTATCCATTGAAGGTATTGAACTTGATGACGCGCGTATGGATATCAATACCTCGTCGCTTGGGCTTGGCGAGATAAAATTAGGTCTAAGGCCAGAGCATTTATCTCTCAATGAGGACAATCCTTGGTTCCATGTCGAAGTGGAGCTCATCGAAGCGCTGGGTGCCGACTTACTGCTCTACTGCAAAACACTCGGCTCACAACCTCAAAAACTTGTCGTACGTGTTGAGGGGCACTCAAAAATCGCCATTGGCGACAAACTAGGCCTTGATATCGATGTAGAACACATCCACCTTTTTGATAGTAAAACATCAAAACGCATTCACTTTGATAGCAAAACGCAACCACAAGAGGTTATGAATGCCTAAGTCTTTAGCAGCGCTGTCTCACGCTCAGGCAAAAGAGATCCAATGGTTACTAACCGATGTCGATGATACTTTGACGTGGCAAGGACAACTTCCGCCAGAAACACTCGACGCTTTATCGAAACTACAAAAAGCAGGCATCAAGGTTGTCGCCGTTACTGGTGCGTGTGCTGGTTGGTGTGACCAAATTGCGAAACTGTGGCCGCTTCATGGTGTTATCGGCGAAAATGGTGCATTTTGGATGCAGAAGAATCAGTCCGGTTTCCATACTCAGTCACTCAGCCCACTTCCCACGATGCGAGCGCAACAGCAAGCTCTCATTAAACAGCTGACTCAGTTGCTACGCGACTATCCCGGTATCGACTTTGCCAGTGATCAGGATTTTCGCTTCTGCGATGTCGCGATTAATCTTGGGCAAGATCGCGACCCTGTTGAAGAGGATGTAGCAGCAAAGCTGCTCAGTGAGATTCGCCAACTGACATTGAATGGACAGAAGGTGAAAGCCACTCAAAGCTCCATTCACATTAACGTTTGGGTTGGAGAACACAGTAAGCGCATATCAAGTGAACACTACCTTAAGCAACAGCCAGATTTTGCAACGTTGAATCTGTCCAATGTGGCTTATATTGGCGACTCACTCAACGATGAAGCGATGTTTGAGTGGCTTCCTGTGACGTTTGGGGTAAACAACATTACTCCTCTGTTAGGAAAACTCAGCACACTACCAAGCTTTGTTACGGCAGGTAACGGGGGCTATGGCTTTGCCGAGTTGGCCGAAATGCTCATCAACTCTCGCTAAGTGAAAACGAAAGAGACATCCCGCAGGATGTCTCTTTTTAGATTATGCCTCAGACGCTTCAACTTGCTTTGGCGACTTCTCCGACTCTGGGACTAGCGACAGTAAGCCGGCCATTGTCAATGCAGCAACACCCGCCATAGTAACAGGCGATCCCAACACGGTTTGCACCAACTTAGGGGCTTGTTTCAACAGGTCTGGAACTAGCATGACGCCCAGCCCTAAACCGAATGAGATAGCAATCGTCATGATCTTGCGTCTGTCGAGTTCTTCGTTAGCGATGATTTTGATGCCCGCCGCTGCAACAGTGCCAAACATAACCAGTGTTGCTCCACCAAGAACGGGTTTTGGAATAGTCATCAATACCGCCCCCAATACAGGAAACAGACCGAGTACGAATAAGATCCCGGCAATGAAATAGCCAATGTATCGACTCGCAATCCCGGTTAAGTGGATCACCCCATTATTTTGACTGAATGTAGTATTTGGGAACGTATTGAAAGTAGCAGCAATTAGCGAGTTAATACCGTCCGCTAGAACGCCACCTTTGATGCGCTGCAGATAACCATTTCCACTGATAGGCTGTTTCGAGAACATACAGTTAGCCGTCAGGTCACCGGTTGACTCGATAGCGGTAATTAAATAGATAAAAGCGATAGGCAAAAATGCTTGCCAATCAAACGCAAAGCCGTACTTAAACGGAATAGGAATACTCAATAGCGGCTGAGCAGAGAAATCAGCCATCGATACTTTTCCTATCATCAAAGCCACTAACCAGCCCACTAACAATCCCACAAGAATTGAGGACAGTCTTACCATAATGTTGCGACTCATATTAAGCGCCACAATAATGCCTAACACTAGGCTGCCTAATAATAGGTTGTTCGCTGACCCAAAGTCCTCTGCACCGACACCACCCGCGATGTCTGTTACACCGACCTTAATTAGAGAGATACCAATGGTAGTGATAACAATGCCGGTCACGACTGGTGTGATGACGACTTTGAGCTTATCGATAAAACGAGACAACACTATCTCGACAAACGCGCCAAAAAAGCAAACGCCGAAAATCGTCGCCAACATTTCATCAGGACCACCGCCATTGGCTTTGACTAAGAAACCCGCACCTAATACTGAGCCTAAGAACGCAAAGCTCGTTCCTTGTACGCAAATCATGCCCGCGCCCACAGGGCCTATACGCCTAGCTTGAATAAACGTACCGACGCCCGAAACCATCAACGCCATACTAATCAAGTAAGGTACGTGCTCGCCCAAACCAAGCACGCCGCCGATGATAAGTGTCGGTGTGATGATCCCTACAAAGCTCGCCAGCACATGCTGCAGTGCCGCATAGCTTGCTGCTTTGACTGACGGTTTGTCGTCCAATCCATAAATGAGATCGCCTTTGTCGTGTTCCATATGACTTCCTTTCTGTATTTTTAATTGTATACAAACTAACGACAGTATGGTGAGCAATATGTGTGCCATTCATGTGAACTCAATAAAGTCAGTAAGTTACAAAGACTCACTCACTAAGAATGCACTGAAAAGTTGCATGCTTTTTCTCAATTGATGCAAATATCGACAAACAAATTAACAACTTACTCTTTGACTTACACGTGTACGCTGATATTCTAGCGAACAGTTGTAAGCTTAAATGGAGTTGGTAAATGGAAACGGTGAAAAAGCCTCCGGTAATTTGGCTAAATGTGACGATATTTCTAGGCACATTTATTCTGGCGACAGTCGGTGTTATTTGGTACGGCATGGTTGAAGGCTACAGCGCAGCTCACTGGATTTGGCTCGTCATTGCTTTCGTGTTTTGCGGCATATCAATTACCGCAGGCTATCATCGCCTTTGGTCTCACAAGACCTATCAAGCTCATCGCTCTCTAAGGTTCCTCTTTGCAATTGGCGGAGCATTTGCACTACAAAACAGTGCCTTACATTGGTCTTCAGACCATCGCGTCCATCACAAGCATGTCGATAACAACGACAAAGATCCCTATTCTGCCAAGCGTGGTTTCTGGTACTCACACATAGGTTGGATGCTTCGAGAATATCAAGCCGAGCGCTACGAAGACTACCGAAACTGTCGCGACCTACAAAAAGATTCGATTGTCATGTGGCAACACAAGCATTATGTATTACTTGCTCTGGCGACGAACTTTGGTATCCCTCTCGCACTTGGACTTTGGTACGGTGATGTTTTGGGCTTTTTGCTGATTGTTGGCGCCTTACGTTTAGTACTCAGTCACCACACCACATTTTTCATTAACTCTCTAGCGCATATCTGGGGCTCTCAACCTTACACCAGTAAAAACACCGCGAGAGACAATGGCATTTTGGCCTTCTTTACCTTCGGGGAGGGTTACCACAATTTCCATCACATCTTCGAGCACGACTACCGCAATGGTATTCGCTGGTGGCAATTCGATCCTACCAAATGGTTGATTCGCTCGTGTGCGAGCTTAGGCCTAACTTCAAATCTGAAAACCGTGTCAGCATACCGAATTGAGAAAGCAAGATTGATGCAGACCATGGCAAACGCTAAAGATAAAATCTTTACGTTGCCCAATGCAGACCAGCTTCAAGCAGCCTTAGAGCAAGAGTTTCAGTTACTGCTAAGTAAGTTGACGGAATACGATCAATTGCGAAGCCAGGTTATCGATTCAGCGAAGTCCAGCGTTAAAGAGAAATATGAGCAAGCACTTCTGCGAGTAAGACTCGAACAGCTCGACTTAAACCTTAAAGATCATAAAAAACGTTGGCAGCAAATTGTCTCCAACCCTCGCCTTGTACTGAGCTAATAACCGCTCTTTCAATTAGGCTTCAATTTTATTGACAGTGAGCGAGCACGTCCCCGTGCTCGCCTTTTTATATAATCATGCTTCAACTCTTTAGCCATGATTATTATGAATAAAAACAACCTTTGGCAGTTCTCTCAAGCCTCTATGGGCATTGTCCAATGGATTGGGGTCGCGATCATCATTGCCCCGGTTATTTTGTCTCGTACCGGAAGCGCGATTTTAGTAGGTCAAGTCATGCTCATTCTGGGTCTTATCGGCCTAGTTGCACCGGTACTAGGCGCGTTGGCTGATCGTTTTTCATGGCATCGACAATTACACTTCTTCGCCCTTGCCTGTCACTGTCAGGCGTTACTGATATTACTCTGGGCAAGTCAAACAGTATGGCACTACTGGCTGATCGCTATCTTGGTGGGATTAGGTAGCAACCTCATCCTTATTCTAAACCCGACATTTGCACTCAAACTTAATAATCAGCCAGCGATGCAGACGCGGGCGCTGAAGCGTCTATTTCAGATACAAATGTTGGGGGTTGCTATTGCTGGGGTATCCGTCGGAACACTCAACTATTTTGGTTTGTCGCAAACAGCACAAATAGTCTCACTCATTGTGTTTGATTTTGCTTTGCTCATACTCATTGCGATTGCCCCGCCTGCTACTATCAATTTTGAGCCGGCTAATGACGAAGTAACGGTATCGCAAAGTCGTAAACCTTCTGCTGCGATTTGGTTTGGCTTTGTTGTGTGCGTAGCACTGTCGATGTTTATCGGTTCTAACATGGTTGAGCTTGGCCCCGTCATCATTGAGCAAGCATTTGGAGTTAGCGTGGCAAGCAGTGCATTTGGGATGGCGATCGCAGCCATGATCACACTGGTTTCTCTGGCACCTGCGGGTAAATGGATGGAAAAACATGGCTCCCAAGCGCTTTGGCTCGTCACCATTGTTATTAATCTATTTGTTGCAGTCGTCATGTGGGGAATGTATGGCAATCAAATCGTGGCGATACTACCTCTTTCTCTTATCTTACTCTCTATCATAAATGGCGCCTGGAATGACATTTCCATTGCCGCACTCGCAGATCAAATTAGCCCTTATTCTCCTGCAACATCACAAGGTTACATGGCTGCTGCCGTCTCACTAGGATTTTCGGTAGGCACTTATTGTGTGGGAGTACTGATTGATGCGCAAAACATATTAGGCGTGATGAACTTCTTGTTAGTCAGCGGTGTGGTCATTACTGTATTGGCAGTGATCATTATTGGACTTAGGCGCAAGCATCAAGCGGTTGTCACAACGAGCAGCCCTTCCTAACGGCTTGCTCGCACACTAACGCTTTAAAAGATAGGCTCCAGCAACTGGCCTAAATCACTGAGGTTTTATTTCTGCCACGCTCTTTAGATTGATAAAGGGCTTTGTCCGCTCTCATTAGCCATTGAAGATGATTGGCATCATCGGTACGACACTCAGTAATACCAAGGCTAATGGTATAGTTAAGCTCATTGCCATCTAGCACTACGGGCGTTTGCTCGATTTTTTTCCTCAGGCGCTCAGCAAAGTACTTCGCTTGATCGGCTGTGGTACCTGATAACAATACCGCAAACTCTTCACCGCCGTAACGGCCACACACATCGGTGCCGCGAGCTGCTTTCATTAGTTGCTTGGCGGTTTCTTTGATCACCTTATCGCCTAACGCATGACCATAGGTGTCATTGACTCGCTTGAAGCGGTCAATGTCGAACATCACCAGTGAAGAGACCTGCCCTGTGGTCTGCACCATGTGGAATTCATCCACAAAGTTGGCTTCCCAAAAGGCACGATTAAACAGTCCGGTCAGGCCATCTGTGCGGCCAATCTCGGTAAGTTTTTCGTTTGAGCGCTTTAGGTGCATTTTACTCTTCGCTACATCGCTTACGTCTTGAAGCATAATCGCAAAGTGCGTCACATCGCCGGTCGGTGATTTTAGCGGAGTGATCACCATGTTCTGGTACATTTTTAGTAATCCTTGGGATACAGGTGAAAAGTTCTTGAACTCAAACACGACCGGTCTATCTTCCCAATTTGAAAACCCTCGAGTCTTCAATTTACTGGCGGATTCTAACTTTGCACGTAACCAGCTTTCCGGCAAATCTGGGCAACTGTGAAACAAGCTCTTACCCATGATGGCTTCTGCATGAATACCGCTGTAGTTCTGCATAAAGCTATTCCAAGCACAAACTCGATAATCACGATCAATCACAACGAGCCCTGCATCCAATGTATCCAGTAGTTGCATCGTCCAGTGGAAATCGGAGAGATCTAAAGTCATGGTTGTCATTGTAGAAGCTCCATTTGGCGACGAATGATATCCACAGACTCTTCGTCAAACATAAACAATACCGAACAAAATAGATCCAACGCTTCAGCATCGTACGTGTATTCCACCGTAAAGACGTGTTCGTTGTCACCTAACATAGAATTATCCGGGCTGAAGTCATTAATTCTAAGGGGCTCTCGAAGGGAAAACTCAAGGCACAACTGCTCAGACAAAGACACTAGGAACGACGACACCAAAACATTCACAAGGTTAACGACTATCTCATCATTCGAGACATCGCCGCTACAAAACCCAAGACGCTCACCGACCTGCTCAATGGAGTCGCCCTCAATACACACCAGTGCCTCACCATGCAGTCCGCCTCCCACAAAGCGCTGCGCTGCAGCACAACTGTTTTCGCGAGTTAACGTGTCCTGAATCATCATAGTCAGCTCACTGAATGATAGTTCGCCAACGGTTGGGACTGGCAATAAGATAAACTCTTTCAGCAACATGGAAATTGTTGCTGCGCCCGCGCCGAGCGCAATATTGGACGTTTCTTGAAAACGCTCAAACATCTGCGCTTTAGAGAACTGAGTATGCAGAACTTCAGGTTGATTGAAAGGCAAATTTAAATCACCAAACAACGGCAATGCCGCTTCTGGTGTTAATGGCTTTTGGATAAACGCGTACGCACCAAGCTCAAAGCAGCGCTCTTGCGCTAACTCTTGAATATCACCCGACACCATGACGATTTTTGAGGAGCATTGACGCTGGCGTAAAACCTCAAGTACCTCAAAGCCATCCATACCCGGCATTGTGATATCGAGAAATACAACGTCAATCGACTGATTGTCGATAATTTCAATGGCTTCATGCCCGTTTGCAGCAAACACGATATCGCCCGCGAAACTCGCATCGATACAGCTTGCTAAACTTTTGCGTGCGACTTTAGAGTCATCACATATTAATATCCGCATGAACCTATTCAAATTCTTGATAAATCAACCAAAAACTATCTAAACAGAATTTCATCTTGGAAGCTAGAGAAATTCTGAACCGAAATCACACTTTTATCGTTAATTGCGAGAGGGGCTAAGTTACTGTTCAATAAAGGGATGCACGAGCCAACCTAGCTCGCAAAAATATGACCTAACACTCATATTGTAGGGAGGAGAAAGTGAAACGAGTGCGGGTGAAAGAATTATAAAATGGGGGAGAGTTGCCCTCTCTTGCTGCGTCTTGTTATTTAACGCAGAAGCAAAAAAGGGCAACGACTGTTATTGGCTGAGCTAAATCGGTTTCACCCTATGGAAAATCCGATACAACACAGGAACAACAATCAAAGTAAGCACTGTCGCAAAGCCAAGGCCAAACATGATCGTCACCGCCATGGGTTTAAAGAAAATATCTGGCAACAACGGGATCATACCGAGTATCGTGGTGATCGCCGCCATACATACCGGTCGCACACGACTTAATGCGGCATCCACTACCGCTAAGTACGGCTCTTTGCCCGACTTCATCTCTATCTCAATTTGATCAAGCAGTACAATGCCGTTCTTCAAAAGCATGCCTGACAAGCTCAAAAACCCAAGCAACGCCATAAAGCCGAATGGTGTATTCAGCGCCAGTAACCCCGTAGTTACACCAATCACCGCAAGCGGCACCGTTAACCACACGATTAACGCCTCTTTCACCGCGTTGAATAGGAAAATGGTGATGAGGAACATAAACAGATAACCAAGAGGCATGGTCTGGAACAACGATGCTTGTGCATCACCAGACGACTCATACTCGCCGCCCCATTCCAATGAATAACCCGGTGGAAGCTCAATGGCTTCAATTTGCGGCTGCAGACGGCTTTGTAACGTAGCCGCGGTCTCTTCACCCAACAAATCAGGATCCGCCATAATGGTTAGCATGCGTTTACGGTTTTTGCGCACAATAATAGGATCTTCCCAGCGAGTATCATAACCTTGAGTCACTTGTTGGAATGGAATGAATTCGCTAAGAGCCGGGCTCCAGATCATCATTCCTTCTATGTTGCGAATATCCACACGTTCCTCATCAGGCAGTCGTGCGACTATCGGCATCAACGTAGTGCCATCACGATATAAACCGACACTTTTTCCTGAAAACGACATCATCAAAACATCATCAACATCCGATTTTGTGATGCCGTAACGTCTTGCCTGACTTTCGTTAAAGATAGGCTCCAGTACTTGTGTACGCTCGCGCCAATCGTGGCGAATATTGTAAGCACCAGGATCGGCATACATGATGTCCATGACTTGCGAAGCAATACCACGCAGTACCGTTGGATCCGATCCGATGATACGCGCTTCTATTTTCGCACCGCCACCAGGGCCCAGTTCAATCTGTTTAAGCTTGTAATTGATTTCTGGGAATGTCGCATCCAAATAGTCGCGAAAACGCGCCATCAATGGTTCTAACTCTTGGTAATTATTCACTCGCGTGGTGATTTCCCCGTAAGCGGCATAGCTCTTCTCTGGGGCATAGGTCAACATAAAGCGCTGCAAACCCTTACCTGCCGTCGTCGTAATATGATCCGTTTCCGGCTGCTCGGCAATCCAAGTTTCTATCGCTTTGAGTTTGGTGTTGGTCGCACGGATATCGGTCCCTTCTGGCAACCACACGTCTACTTGAAACATAGGAGTTGTAGATGCAGGGAAGAACGATTGTTTCACTTGGGTAAAGCCATACAAAGACGCCACCAATGCGACAACTAACACCACCACCGTTAACCATGCACGATGCATGCAGTATTCCAGGAACTTACGGTAGGCGACGAACACAAACCCATTGTAAGGGTCTTTACTTTCATCGCCCTCGTTCATCTTCTGACCTTTGAAAAAGATATCGGCGAAGAATGGAGTCAAAGAGATAGCCGTGAACCAGCTCAACATCAGTGATATCAGTAGAACGGAGAACAAGGTACCACAGTACTCACCCGTGGAGTCTTCCGATAACCCAATTGGTGCAAACGCAGTGACGGCAATAACCGTCGCTCCGAGCAAGGGCCATTTGGTTTGAGTTACTATGTCCGTGGCAGCTTGGAGCCTGGTTCGTCCTTTTTGGGTGCCTATTAATATCCCCTCGACCACCACAATGGCATTATCCACCAGCATCCCTAATGCTATAACCAGTGCACCGAGCGATATTCGTTGTAAATCAATAGCCATGTATTGCATGAAGATAAAAGTACCAAGTACTGTTAGCAGCAATATCAAGCCTATCAATAGCCCTGAGCGAAGCCCCATAAAAAACAGCAGTACAATAATGACTATCGCAACAGCCTGACCCAAACTAACGACGAAGCCACGAACGGATTTATCGACTTCTTTTGGTTGGCTATATACTTCATTGATTTCGACACCTACAGGCTGCTGAAATTTAAGTTCAGCGAGTCGTCGATACAAACGATCACCCACTTCGACAACATTGACACCAGAGGCAAACGATATGCCCACATTGAGCGCAACATCACCATTGTAGGTAATAATGTTGTTCGGCACTTCGATAAAGCCACGCTTTATTTCCGCGACATCTTTCAAGAAGATAAGCCCCTGCGCACCACCTTCGGTTAAAATCAAATCGCCAAGTTCGGAAACGTCCGTAAACTCACCGGTTGGCTGAATACGAATGTACTTATCGCCAATACGAGTGGCACCGGCATTAGAAACAATGTTCTGAGTTTGAAGAAGATTAAATATGGTGCTTGGCGCAATACCTAACGCACTGATTCGCTTAATGGAAATCTCAATAAAGACCTGCTCTTGCTGATCTCCTGTCACGGATACCTTACTCACGCCATCAACCAGCTCGAGTTCGCGACGTAAGTAATCCACATAATCGAGGATTTCTTTGTAGCTATACCCTTCCCCCGTTAATGCAAACAGCACCCCATATACATCACCAAAATCATCAATGACCGACGGCTCATTCACGCCTGGTGGCAAAGAGCCTTTGACGTCGTTCACTTTTCGTCTCAGTTCATCCCAAATCTGTGGCAAGTCATCCGGACCATAATTGTTTTTCATGGTCACGGTGATTTGCGACAAGCCGCGACTGGAAATGGAGTTGATCTCATCGACATAAGTCAGTTGCTGGATCGCTTTCTCTATCGGGTACGTCACCTCCTCCTCAACTTGCTGAGGCGTCGCCCCCGGATAAGAAGTAACCACCATTGCATCTTTGATAGTAAACGCCGGATCTTCCAGTCGACCTAATCCAAAAAACGCTGACACCCCACCAATTAAAAAGATCAGCGATACCATCCAACTGATGACGCGATTACGAATGAAATACGCCGCTACCCCTGTGATTTCATCATCGGATTGCGGTAATGATTTTTGTTGTTCTTGGCTCATTACTTCGCCTCCTGCGGTAATACTTCGACCTTCAAGCCTTCCCTGAGTCGTGCAATCCCTGCCACAACAATTTGTTGCGATGCCTCCAGCCCACTCAGGATCTGTATCGTCGACTGGGATACCTTACCGGTCACAACTTGTTGTTTTGAAACGGTACTGTCGTCATTCACCACCCAGACAAATTTTTCATTCGCGACTAAACTATCACCATCTTGATTGAAGAGCGCCTCAATAGGCACGCTAACGCCGACACTAAAGTTCATTCCAACGTCCGATGCATTCGATGTTACATCCACCGCCATACCGTCAAGAATGTATTCGTTCTCAGGCATTGGCAGCACTAAAGTGGCAGTAAAAGTACCCAGAGCCGGATCAGGCTCAGTCGTAAACTCTTTTAGTGATGCAGCGTACTCATTACCGGATGGCACGCGGACCAGAGCTTCTATGTTGGTTATATCTTCTTGTTTAGGTTGGTTGAGCGAGAAGCTATCTGGCAGTTGCAGCACCACTTCTACCTCTTCAACACTGTGAATGTTCACCACTTGCTGCCCAATTTGCACATTCTCAAATTTCTCCGCGGAAACGCGAGAAATAATGCCATCTACTGGTGCTTTTAATTCAGTGAATGACAAACGAAGTTTAGCCAGATCCAGCTCCGCTCTTGCGTAAGCACGCTGCGCAGCTATCTCATCGAATTGTGACTGAGCCAGTAGCCCTTTTTTAACAAGCGGACTCGAACGTCGGTATTGACTGTCGATCACGGTATAGCGAGCCTGCGCATTATCGACCGCCAGCTGGTAGTCAGTTGGGTCCAACACCGCCAACACATCGCCGCGATTCACAAAGTCGCCTTCCTTGAGATCAATTGAGCTGATCTCACCCGCAACCCGAAAGCTCAAGTGAGAGCGATCAGCAGCGCTCGCCAACGCAGGAAAGTAGAGCCGGTTTTTTAACTCAGTTTGGCCAAGTTCTACCACTCGTACTTTAGGTACCTCTTTTCGCTCACCAACTTCAGGTTTGCTACAACCAACAACGGCAAGGCCAAGCAAAAGTGTAGTCATATAGTGACACTTCATCTTACAGCCCTCTCTCTTTGACCCACTCGCGAACCTTGATGCCGGCATCAATGCCTTGCACCCCGGAAATCACAATTTGGTCGCCATCATTCAATCCACTCACTACCTGACGTTTTTCGTTGAGCTCTACCGCAACTTTTTCCACGATACCTTGCCCATTAACGCGCCAAACGCACTGCTTGTCTGCTTCCATAAATAACGCCGATGTTGGTATCACAGTCGCTGTCGCGCTTTTTGCTATCACTCGAACTTGACCAGCCATACCCGGTAAGATGCCAACATCTGATGGGCGCTCCATCACCATGGTCACTTTATAACTGCCGGTTTTCGGATCAGCCTCAGTATCAATTTCCTGAAAAGTCAGTTCAAAATCATTGTTTGGGTAGGCATCAAACTTCATCGTCGCTTCAACTTTAGCGCCGCTTTGAAAACGGTTGAGTAACGCATCAGGCAATTGGAAGTTCACTTTGAGTAGCTGATTAGACTGAATATTCATCACGCCCTCTTTGGCTTGGATGTATTCATAGTTGTCGGCAGGAATAATCGAAATAGTGCCATCATAAGGGGCGAGTAGCCGTGTATAGCCTAAATTGGCTTTAGCTTGTGACCAATTAGCGCGGGCAGAGTTCATGTTCGCTTTCGCTTGGTCAAAATCCTGTTCAGAGACGACTTGCTCTTTGCGAAGCTTAAGTGATCGCTGATATTGCACATCCGCAAGCCTAAAGTTCGCCTGTGCCTGTTTTTCTAGTTGTTGATACTCGTCTGGATTAAGGCCGGCTAGAAAGTCGCCTTTGGTAACGCGCTGGCCCGATCGGACGGCAATCTCCTCAAGCTGCCCAGGAACGCGAAACGCCAGTACTGCTTTATCTCCAGCTTCCGAGGTGGCAGGAAAGGTACGTTCAAATTGGCTGTTGCCGACGGAGACGGTGAAAAGCTTAGCGGGACGAGATTCTGGCTCTGGAACAGGTGGTGGCTCCTTACCACAACCACTGAGGAAACTTGTGATGACCACCAGCAAGGTAAACTTACTATTCATTCTCTAACTACCTTGTTTTAATTGTACTTTTAAACATAGTCTAGAGAGTCAGTGCTTGCCACCAAGTTATTAATAATTAATGAATTTGTCGCAAAATAGCGTAGCTCAAGCGATTAGAGTTCGCTCAGAGTCAAGTGAAAGATCAAATCGCTGTTAAGTGATGAAGGCATACCCATCTGAGATTAATATCACCCCATTAGCCATAAATTACCGAACACATAAAAGGCGCCGCAGCGCCTTTAACATTCCAAACAAGCTGTGCCTGTTTGCTTACAACTTACTGAACTCGCGATTAACCTTAAACGCTTCGGATGTGACATACGCTTCCATGTCTCGCACTTTATGCTCCATTGAGTCAAAGTCGCGTTCCAACGTATTAATGAGATCCTTAGCTGTCTGTCCTTGCTGCCAAGGTTTACTCTTTAGAGAGTGCTCTTGCTTCGTTTTCATTGCCTGAACAAAATTATCAGGTTGCTTTTCCAACATTAAGCTCATGGCCACGTAAGCAAGAATGACCAAAAAGCTTCCGCCTAATAAAGCAGCGGAGATAACCAGAATGCGTACCAGCCACACCTCAAGCCCAAAATAATTGGCCAATCCTGCACAGACACCGGTGAGCTTTCCGTTAACCGGATCTTTATACAGCTCTCTATGCGTCATAGTTCTGCCTCCAGTTCGGTGCCTCTGCATCTAGAATTCGCTCTAGATTGTCGACTCGAGCTTGCATTTTTTCTGCTCGCTGCGACAAAGACTGCAATTTTTGAAACTCTTGTTCAGACAATCCATTCTCTGACTTGCGTTTGCTGCGGTAGTGGAGAAAAAGCCACAGCGGTGCGACAAAAATCAGAAAGACAATTAATGGACCCGCAATTAAAAAAGTCGACATGTTTTTCTCCTACTCCGTTGTTATTTGTCTTTGTTCATCTGCTCTTTAAGTTTGGCAAGCTCTTGATCGATCTCATCTTGGGCTTGCAGCTCAGCAAATTCTTGGTCGAGAGATTTGGCGTTACCTGTTTTGGAGTACAGATCCGCTTCCGCTTCCAGCTCATCAATTTTGCGTGAGTACTGCTCAAATTTTGCCATCGCTTCGTGAGTGCGGCTTGTGTGCAAATGTTTTTGTACATCGCGACGGTTACTCGCCGCTTCCGAACGAATCACCAATGCTTGCTGCTTAGCGCGAGTTTCCGTGATTTTAGATTCTAGCTTAGCAATCTCGTTGGTCAGTTTGTCAATGGTTTCTTCCACTAAGGTCTGCTCATCGTGCAAGCCTTTTACAACGTTTTCAAGCTTTTGCTTTTCAATAAGCGCGGCTCTCGCCAAATCTTCACGTTGCTTAGTCAGTGCTAATGTTGCTTTCTGCGCCCATTCTGCAATTTGCTCTTCAATCGAAGTTACTTTACGCGCCAGCTCTTTTTTATCAGCAATGGCTTTTGCGGAGTTGGTGCGAACTTCAACAAGCGTATCTTCCATCTCCTGAATGATGAGGCGAATCATCTTTTCTGGATCTTCCGCTTTATCAAGCAAGGCACTAATGTTTGAATTTACGATATCGGCAAAACGAGAAAAAATACCCATAATACATCTCCTATCTGGATGAGTTCGCCAATGAACTCTTTGGTTGTTGATAGCAGTAATCCAAGTACCGTGCCAACATTTTCATTTCTTACATATCAATAACTTAACATTAATCACTCGCTTTCACCAGTCGCCATGCTAAGATGCATAAGCCAACAATTGGTATTTTTTACCAACATTGAAGAGGGAATCATGGCGCAGAACTTAATCGGTGAATCTCCGGCTTTTTTAGCGGTATTAGACAAAGTCTCCAGACTAGCCCCGATCGATAGACCCGTACTGGTCATTGGTGAACGCGGAACTGGTAAAGAGTTAATTGCTCAGAGACTTCACTATCTATCCAAACGCTGGGACCAACCTTTAGTGTCCCTAAATTGTTCGACCCTAAGTGAAGGGCTTATTGATTCAGAATTGTTTGGCCATGAGTCTGGTGCGTTTACTGGCGCTAAAGGTCGTCATCAAGGCCGGTTTGAGCGTGCTGAAAACGGGACGCTTTTTCTCGATGAACTCGCCACTACGCCTCTATCTGTACAAGAAAAACTGCTCCGGGTAATTGAATATGGTCAATATGAGCGAGTTGGCGGCGCCAAAGCGCTAGAGGCCAATGTCCGCTTAGTATGCGCGACCAATGAAGATTTACCGAGACTTGCTGAGAAAGGAAAGTTTCGCCCCGACCTGCTTGATCGCCTCGCCTTTGATGTCATTCACCTCCCACCGCTACGACACAGACAAGAAGACATCCCTCTGCTCGCCGAGTTTTTCGCAATTAAGATGTGCCGCGAGTTAGGCTTGCCTTTTTTCGTAGGTTTCACCGACGATGCGTGGCAAAGCATTCATGAGTACCATTGGCCTGGTAACGTGCGTGAGCTGAAAAATGTCGTCGAGCGCGCGGTCTATCAGCAAGGAACCAACGAACAACCCATCGAGTCACTCATTTTCAATCCGTTTGTCAGCCAATTCGGAGATTTGGGCACCATGGCACGCAAAGACGAAGAAACAGAACAAGAATCTAGTGAGAACTCAGCAATGTCAGTAGAGGCTCAAACTGAGTCAACAGACACCGACTGGGCCTTCCCTCTCGACTTTAAGTCTTGGCAAGATGAGCAGAACATTAAATTGATAAACCAAGCACTGAAACAAGCTCAATACAATCAACGTGGTGCAGCCAAACTGCTAAGCTTGAGTTATGACCAGCTAAGAGGCTTAGTGCGAAAGTATAAACTGGTTTGATATTGATGGGTGACTGAGGCTACCTATCTAACAAACTCAGCGATAAGTAATTGTCGTTATTGGTTTAGCAAGCGAATTAGTGGTAAATTACCCTGATCTGAATATAGGTATACCCAAGTAACCTCAAGATACAGGTTTAGGTCATTTGGGTATATTACGTTCGCCAAAGAATGTAGCGTGTTTATGAAGGCATTAATCAAATTATCACTCGGGCTCTGTGGCTTAATTTTGCTCGCTGGATGTGAAGACAAAGTCGACCACTCCAAAATACGACAAGACGGTTTCGTTTATTGCGACCAAGGCCGACCGAGTTCGTTCAATCCACAACTCGTGGACGGTGGCATTACCGTCGAATCAATTGCACCGCAACTGTTCGACACTTTGCTTACGCTCAACTCCGGTACACATCAACCTGTGCCTAGTCTCGCAAAAGCGTGGAACGTGAATAAAGCCGGTACAGAATACACATTCACGCTACAAGATGATGTGCAGTTTCAGAGCACAGATTGGTTCACACCATCTCGTCCATTGAACGCAGACGACGTTGTGTTTAGCTTTAGCCGAATCATAGACTCGAATCACCCATTTCATGAAGTGGGCGGTAGTGTATACCCGTGGTTTGCAGGCATCGATTTCGCCAACCTAGTTGAAAAGGTCGAAGCGCTTGACGATGTGACGGTCAAATTTACCCTTTCGAGACCTGATAACTCATTTTTGTCGAACATTTCTACTGCGCACGCGCCGATTTTCTCTGCCGAGTACGCAAGCCAGTTGCTCGAGACGGACAACAAACTCAATATCGATATCCAGCCGGTTGGTACAGGTCCTTTTTACCTAGACGAATATCAGGTAGCCGATTTGGTGCGTTTAAAACGTCATGAGCAGTATTGGCGTGGACCGGCTCAGATGTCTCAGGTTGTATTTGATATTTCGCACCGAGGTGCCGGCGCACTCGCGAAATTACTGCGTAACGAGTGTGATGTGCTCAATTCACCGATTTCGAGCCAAATTCCGGTGATCTTGGAAGAAGACTCAGTCGTCTTACAAGCCAAGCCAGCAATGAACGTAGCGTTTGTTGCCATGAACACTCAACATCGCGCACTGGGCGACCCTCGCGTTCGTAAAGCGCTTAATTTGGCAATTAATCGAGACACCATTTTAGAGGCCGTTTACTTTGGCAGTGGTGAAACCGCATATAGCCTACTTCCACCAAGCTCCTGGGCTCACCAAAAAGACACGGTGCAAGTTCGCTACGATCGTAACTATGCAATGGCATTGCTTCGAGAGGCGGGCTACGCGCATGGTTTGGAGTTGACTATGGCAGTCCCACTAGAGCCACGAGTTTATAACCCAAGCCCACGTAAAACCGCAGAGCTTATCCAAGCTAACTTTGCAGATATTGGCGTCACACTTAATTTGTTGACCGACGACCGCGTCGATCGCCAAGAGCTTTCTAATATCGAGTCTGTCGATATGTTGCTCACAGGCTGGGTTGGCAATACCGGCGATCCGGATAACTATTTGCGACCTCTGCTCTCTTGCACCTCAAAACGTGAAGGTTTGAACCTTTCAATGTGGTGCAATGACGACTTCGATTTTATTTTGGACTTGGCGCTTGAGGTCAACCAACCAAGATATCGCATTAACCTATATCGCCAAGCGCAAAACATTCTAAATGAGGAAGTGCCTGTGCTGCCTATCGCTCACGGACAAAAATACCAAGCGCACAATGACAATCTGACCGGTTTCAGAACCAGTCCGTTTAATGCTCAGCCGTTTGATCAAGTGGTGAGGTTGAAGTAAATGTTCTGGTATTCAATACGTCGCCTTAATCTATTTATTATCACGTTGCTGCTCCTCACCTTTGTCGGATACAGCTTAGTAAGGCTCGACCCATCATCGCAATGGGCGACACAACCGATGCTTTCAGGATGGTTTGAATATCTGAGCAAACTTGTTCAGCTTGATTTTGGTCTAACCAAAGCCGGTGTTCCCATTACTGAAGAACTCGCTTCTGTGCTACCCGCTACATTAGAGCTGTGTTTTGCCGCCTTTACCATTTCGGTATTTTTGGGTATTCCTGCCGGAACCATCGCGGGTATGCGCAAAGGTAAATGGCTGGATAATGTGATCTCATTTTCTTCCATGGTCGGTTATGCCGCGCCACTGTTCTGGATAGCGTTATTGATGATCATGTATTTCTCTCTCAACTATCAGTGGTTCCCTGTGGCCGGGCGGTACGACCTATTGTACGAAATCGACCATGTCACCGGTTTCGCGTTGATTGATGCCCTGCTCTCTGAGGGACCATATCGTAAAGAGGCACTACAAAGTGTCATCGAGCATATGATCCTACCTTGCTTGGTGTTGGCACTGTCGCCAACTATGCAAGTCATTCGAATGATGCGAACCTCGGTCACAGAAGTGATGGCACAAAACTACATTCGCGCGGCACGTATTCGCGGTCTTTCTAACTACGAGATTGTTATCGAGCACGTACTTCGTAACGCGATTCCACCTATCATCCCTAAACTTGGGGTGCAGCTCTCTAGCATGATCACGCTCGCCATTATGACAGAGTCTATCTTCAACTGGCCTGGTGTGGGTCGTTGGCTTCTCGACGCACTTTCCAATCAGGACTACGCGTCAATTCAAGCCGGTGTATTAGTGGTGGCAACGATTGTATTGGCTGCGAGTATTGTATCTGATTTGATTGGAGCGATGATCAACCCGTTAGTAAGGAAGGAATGGTATGCTGTCAGATAACGTGTATCAGGAAGAGCGCATTCCTACTCAGCTTGAGCGTTTTTGGCGTAGCTATCGCTCAAACAGCTTGTCGATGTTTGGCTTATGGTGCCTGATTTTTATCATCCTTATCACGCTGCTTTCGCCGTTCATCACCCCATACGATCCAATGGCACAAAGCTCTAACCTGTTAGTGCCGCCATCATGGGATCCGAAAGGTACTGTCGATTTCTTCTTCGGTACTGATGACTTAGGGCGCGATATTTTGTCGCGCATCATCGATGGCTCGCGCTTGTCGTTTGGCGCGGCAATTGTCATCACAATGATCGCAACGTTAGTCGGGTGTTTCATCGGTATATTGGCCGGTATGACGCGCGGTCTGCTGTCGAGCACGCTCAACCACTTGCTCGACACAGTAATGTCTATCCCATCGCTATTGCTTGCAATCATCTTCGTCGCCTTTTTAGGGCCTGGTGAGTTCAACATCATGCTGGCGATCTGCTTAGCGTTGATCCCTCGCTTTATCCGCTCAATTTACGTTGCCGTGCACACTGAAGTCGAAAAAGATTACATCATGGCAGCCAGACTCGATGGCGCGAATGAGTTTTACTTGTTGTGGAACTCAATTTTTCCCAACCTATTAACAGTGATTGCAGCAGAGGTCACCTTCGCTTTGTCTATCGCGATTCTTGATATTACTGCCCTCGGCTTTTTGGGCCTTGGTGCCCAAGCGCCAAGCAGTGAATGGGGCGCAGTACTTGGCGATGCAGCCGAGCTGCTCTACCTTGCGCCTTGGACCGTTATCTTGCCGGGTCTTGCGATCCTATTTACCGTTGTGGTTGTTAACATCGTCGGAGAAGGTATCCGAAGTGCACTAAGTGCGGGGATCGAATAATGCCAGTATTAGATATTCGACATCTCACCATCGAAATCGAAACCCCTCAGGGGTTAGTGAAAGCGGTGGATCGCATGAGTTTCACCATCAACGAAGGTGAAATACGTGGCCTTGTAGGCGAGTCGGGCTCAGGAAAAAGCTTAGTTGCCAAGGCGATTGTTGGCGTGACTAAAGATAACTGGAAAGTCACTGCAGACCGCATGCGCCTTGGTAACATTGACTTGCTGCAATTAACACCGCGCGAGCGCCGCCGAGTGATTGCTCGTGATGTGGCGATGATTTTCCAAGAGCCAACCACCTGTTTAGACCCCTCTGAGCAAGTGGGCAAACAGCTTATTGAATCCATTCCGTCTCGCTCTTTTGAAGGCAAATGGTGGGAGCGATTCAAGTGGCGCAAAAAACAGGCCATTGCCCTACTTCACAAGGTCGGCATTAAAGAACACACTCGCGTCATGAACAGCTACCCATACGAACTGACGGACGGTGAGTGTCAGAAAATCATGATTGCGATGGCGATTGCAGCGAAACCAAAACTGCTGCTTGCCGATGAGCCAACCAACGACTTAGACCCGATTACTCAATCGCAAATTTTGCGACTACTGAGTCGTATGAACCAGCTCAATAACACCACCATAGTGTTGATTGGTCACGACTTAACCACCATTACCCAATGGGCGACGCGCATTACGGTTATGTACTGCGGACAATCGGTCGAATCGGCAGATACCGCTAAGATTTTGGCGAAACCCAAACATCCATATACGGTGGCTCTGCTGAAAGCGATGCCAGACTTTGGTGAATGGATCCCTCACAAAGAGAAGTTGCAATCTCTTCCTGGTTCTATTCCGCCACTGCAACACTTACCTATTGGCTGTCGTTTGGGGCCACGCTGCCCATACGCGCAAAGGCAGTGTGTGGAAATTCCCGAAGCAAAACGAATTAAGAATCATAAGTTCAGTTGTCACTTTCCACTGAACACGGAGAAAAAAGCATGAGTTCTTTGTTAGAAGTCTCCGACCTAAAAAAAGACTTTGTGACACGTTCTAAGCTGTTCCAGAGAAAGGTGCAGCACGCCGTAAAACCGGTCAGTTTTAGCCTTGAAGCGGGTCAAACTATCGGCTTCATTGGTAAAAACGGCTCTGGGAAATCGACACTGGCACGTATGCTTGCCGGTGTGGTCGAACCGACCTCGGGTGAAATTCGAGTCAATGGTGACCTGTTAGAACACAAAGACTATTCGACGCGATGCAAACTGATTCGCATGATCTTCCAAGACCCGAATACGTCATTAAACCCGCGCATTCAGATTGGTCGCATCCTTGAAGGCCCGCTCAAACGAAACACCAACATGCCGCCAGAAGCGCGCATGCAGCGCGTTAAAGATACGCTGATCCGTGTGGGGCTGCTGCCAGAGCACGCGTATTTCTATCCGCAAATGCTGGCCACCGGACAAAAACAACGCGTTTGTTTGGCGAGAGCGTTAATACTCCAGCCATCTATTATCGTCGCTGATGAAGCGCTGAATGGTTTAGACATGGCGATGCGCTCGCAGATCATTAACCTGTTCCTGGAGCTTCAGGAAGAGATGGGGGTCGCGTTTGTTTACGTGTCTCAGCACCTAGGGATAGTGAAACACATCACTGACAAGGTCATGGTGATGCACGAAGGTGACGTTGTGGAGTATGGGAACACCAATGATGTCATTACTAACCCTCAACACATTGTTACCCAGCGAATGGTAGAGAGTCACTTTATGAAGAGTCCGATGCATCGGTAGGATAACATTTTACAATCAGTAGAAAATCCTACCCTTCCTCAACAGCCCGTTATTCCCTTGAAAAAGGGAATCTCATTCAACGCGCCATAAAGCCAAACTATGCTGTTACTTCAGCGCACTAATCGAAAGAGTCAGGCGCTTGAAGAGATCCTCATTGTCATGAGGATGACGAATTTAAAGAGGATAACGAACTTTAAGAGGGTGACGCGATTAATGGGGATGACGAACTTATTAAGATCAAAAAAGCCAGCTAACAAGCTGGCTTTTTAACACTTATACCGGATTAGCGACGCGTCTTATTACGAGAGCCTTGCTCGCCTGAAGACTTCTTATTGCGGCGCTGTTGGTTGCTACGACCTTTTGGTGCATTTGCACGCTCTTCGTGACGACGTACTGCACGACGGATCTTCTGGCTGCGAGAACGCTCACGTTGACGAGAAGTGTTCTGGCTTTGGTCTAGCATGGTCTCTTTCTCTGGACGAAGTTCTACTAGCTCACGTAGGTAGTTAACTTCTTTCAGAGTCAGTTCCATCCAACCGCCACGAGGCAGTTTCTTGTCTAGATAGATGTCACCGTAACGAACACGCTTAAGACGGCTTACCGTAGTGTCTTGAGATTCCCATAGACGACGTACTTCGCGGTTACGACCTTCGTTGATAACTACGTAGAAGGTGTGGTTCATACCTTCACCACCTGCGTAAACCACGTCTTCGAAACGCGCCATGCCATCGTCAAGCTCAACACCGTTTACTACGTTGCGAACTTTCTGCTCGTTAACGTCACCGAATACACGTACTAGGTATTCACGCTCAACTTGGCGGCTTGGGTGCATTAGGCGGTTAGCCAGCTCACCGTCGGTGGTGAACAGAAGTAGACCTGATGTGTTGGCATCAAGACGGCCAACTGAAATCCAGCGTGAACCGCGGATTTTCGGCAAGCGATCAAATACAGTACGACGGCCTTCAGGATCGTGACGTGTACATAGCTCACCTTCTGGCTTGTAATAGGCCAGAACTCGACAAACCACTTCTTCTTGTGCTTTGGCAGAAACAGTATGACCATCGATACGGATGACCGCATTTTCGTCTTCCAGACGTTCGCCCAGTCTTGCTACCTGACCATTCACACTCACGCGCCCAGACTTAATCAGGGCTTCAAGTTCACGACGAGAACCGTGGCCTGCGCGAGCAAGCACTTTTTGTAATTTTTCGCTCATTTACCTACCTATAATGTCGTCTTCACAGACGTCGAAACCAGATAATGCGACCTAAAAATCGCGGTCGCGTATTATCGCAAAGAAACCTGGTTCACGCACCAAGTTTCTTCACTAATTTAGTAAGAAAACATTCAAAACTCTACTCGAATGGTTCAGGGTCACCCGCACCAATACGCAGAACTTTTGCTTCGTCATCACTAAAGTCAATCACGGTGGTTGGTTGCTCGCCCAAATAACCACCGTTTAGAATACAATCAACCGCATGCTCTAGCTTGTCGCGGATCTCTTCCGGATCCGATTCTGTCACTTCGTTACCAGGCAAAATCAGAGACGTTGACATCAACGGTTCACCTAATGCTTCAAGCAAATCTAGGGCAATTTGGTTGTCTGGAACACGAATACCGATGGTTTTACGTTTTGGGTTCATCAAACGACGCGGTACTTCCTTGGTGCCTTTGAAGATAAAGGTGTATGGTCCAGGAGTGTTGTTCTTTAGCAGACGAAACGCCGTGTTATCGACACGTGCGTAAAGAGATAACTCAGATAAGTCACGACACAACAGAGTAAAGTTGTGTTTGTCATCAAGACGACGAATTTGACAAATGCGTTCAAGCGCTTGTTTGTTCTCTAACTGACAGCCTAGTGCGTAACCAGAATCGGTTGGATAAATAATGACACCACCGTTACGAACAATGGCAACCGCTTGAGTGATCAAACGCGCTTGCGGGTTTTCTGGGTGTACATAAAAAAATTGGCTCATTGTTATTCCTTCAAACTTAAGGACGCTCTCGGTACGACCTTCCCTGTCGTTCGACTTCAAGAGCTATCGCTTTAATACAATAATGAATCAAAAGAAAGTGCGGTGAAGATGCTTGTTCCAAGGTCGACATGTTTCAAGGTCGACATGTTTCAAGGTCGACATGCTACAAGGTCGACGTCGTTATTCTTTTTCACCATCTTCTGCACCACTCTCAATTGTAGTGGTCGTCAGCGAAGTTGCTGTCTTTAATGATAGGCGATCCCATACTGGCTCTACGCCGGATGGCAGCCAAAGGTTTCTACCTAACTCCATCCAAGGGGAAGGATAGTGAAAATCTGACCCTTGTGAAGCTAATAGATTGTATTGTATCGCATAATCCGCGAGGTTGCGCCTTTCTTGTTGACTTTGTTGTGGCTGAGCGACTTCCATAGCATCACCATTCGCTTCAACAAAGGCCGCTAATAGGCGCTTCAGCCACTTCGCCGTCAATTGATATCGAGCAGGGTGAGCGAGTACCGCCACACCGCCCGCTTGATGAATCGCCTCCACCGCTTCAGCCATCGTGCACCAGTTTGGTGGCACATAGCCGGTGTTATTACGAGTCATAAACTTCTTGAACACCTGCTGCATATTTTTCGCGTAGCCGTTGTCCACTAGCCATTTGGCAAAGTGAGCACGTGTTATAGGCGCATCACCCGCGATCGCTTTGACTTCCTCAAGCAAACCTTCTCGGGTCGCTTTTTCTAATCGGTGAGCGATAAGCTCGGAACGTTCTACTCTTCTTGCTTGCTGAGCACGAATCAACGCGTTCAGCGCTGGGGAGTCAATGTCTACGCCAAGCCCGACAATATGAATATCTTTATTCTGCCAAACCGTCGAAATCTCGATACCGTTCACCAACTCAATTGGCAGTGACTGCTCTTCAATTAGCTGATGAGCGGTAGGCAATGCATCTAAGGTATCGTGGTCGGTAATCGCTAATACTTTCACGTCAAAGCTTATGGCTCTGTCCAAGAGCTCAGCAACCGATAATCGGCCATCAGAGGCGGTTGTGTGACTGTGTAAATCTATCTTCATTTTTTCACATTTTCGGTTGACTTTTATATCTCGAACTAGTTAACTAGTACGCAGATACAGATTTTGAGATTAGGCACGTATGTTACTCGATATTCATACATTCAAAAAACCTTTAAACCGTGGGGTTAACGCTCTAGTAGGTTGGTGGCGCACTTGGACACAATCCGAGTGGGCTTTTTTGCGTGCATAATCAAACCCGAATTTGATTAAAGCCCACTCAACTGAGTGGGCTTTTTTGTTTTTCGATTCATCTTACAAAGATTTCAATTTAAACGATTATTTTAGCAACAATTTGGGAACATTGAACGTTGGGCAAACGTTTTAATTGTGCGACTATACCTAGATAACCAATAGGTGTACCAAGATTGTTGCAACAGCAGATTCAAGATAAAAGGAGCTTTTGTGAATAAAGCCATTAGCATCAATAAACAGGGTCGATTGGAAGTACTTTCTCTCCAAGTGCCTTACGCGCAAGACCCAACCAGACTGTTTCACACTTTGTGTGAAAACAAAACTGATAGTCTGCTACTTGAGTCTGCTGAAATCGACTCGAAGCAAGACTTGCAAAGCTTACTGATTGTCGATTCCGCGGTTCGTATAGTTTGTGAAGGACACAAAGTACGCTACGAAGCGCTCACCACTAACGGTGTGAATCTTCTTAACATCATTGCTCAAAACATCACCCAAGATATTGAGCATACGCTGACAGAAAAAGAGCTCATCGTTCAGTTTGAAATGCCAGACGACACGCTTGATGAAGACTCTCGCCTTCGTGAGGCTTCATCGTTTGATGCGCTTCGTCTTGTTCAGCACAGCTTTGACCTTACGGGTCTTGATAAAAACGCGATTTTCATGGGCGGTCTGTTTGCCTACGACATCGTGGCAAACTTTGAACCACTTGGTGATGCCGACAAAGCGAACCAATGCCCAGACTTCGTATTCTATGTCGCTGAAAGCCTTCTGGTCGTAGACCATCAGAAAGAATCTTGCGATTTGCAAACGACACTGTTCAACCACGAATACGCTGAGCTTGCGCGTATTCGTGGCCGAATCACAGAGATTAGCCAGCAGTGTGAGAACCTAAAAACGGTACCAGCGGCAACGAAAGTTGCTGGCATTGAAGAAGAAGTCAGTATCTCTGATGAAGACTTCTGCCAAATTGTTCGCGACCTTAAAGAATACGTGGTTCGCGGCGATATCTTCCAAGTGGTCCCGTCTCGCCGCTTTACCCTACCGTGCCCTTCTCCACTTGCGGCATACAAAGAACTTAAGCAAAGCAACCCAAGCCCTTACATGTTCTACATGCAAGATGAGCTGTTTACTCTGTTTGGTGCCTCGCCAGAGAGTGCACTGAAGTACGGTAAAGATTCCAACCAAATTGAGATCTACCCGATCGCAGGTACACGCCGTCGCGGCAAAAACGCCGATGGCAGCATCAACAAAGATCTCGACAGCCGCATCGAACTCGAACTGCGTAGCGACATGAAAGAAAACGCAGAACACATGATGCTGGTTGACCTCGCACGTAATGACGTGGCTCGCATTGCTGAACCAGGCTCTCGCCACGTAGCCGATCTTTTGAAGACCGACCGTTATAGTCACGTGATGCATTTGGTATCACGCGTAGTGGGTCAGCTTCGCGGTGACCTGGATGCGCTGCACGGTTACCAAGCGTGTATGAACATGGGAACGCTAACCGGCGCACCAAAGATCCGTGCTATGCAGTTGATTCGTCAATTTGAAGGTCAAACTCGCGGCAGCTACGGAGGCGCAGTTGGCTACATGAATGGCGGCGGTGATTTGGATACCTGTATCGTTATCCGCTCTGCTTATGTCGAAGATGGCATTGCTCAAGTTCAAGCGGGTGCTGGCGTCGTATTCGACTCTGACCCTCAATCTGAAGCGGACGAAACTCGTGGTAAGGCGCAAGCCGTCATTTCAGCAATCAAAACGGCGCACAAGGGGTAATCACGATGTCTAATAATCCAAAGTCAGTGACTAACACACTCGCCAATATCGTTTTTGTCGATAACTTTGATTCATTCACCTACAACTTGGTGGATCAGTTCCGAAGCCTAGGCCACAACGTAAAGATTTATCGTAACCATATCGCTGCGGAAAAAATCGCCAAAGCCGTACTAGAGCTAGAGAACCCTGTTGTCGTGCTCTCCCCTGGCCCTGGCGCACCATCAGATGCTGGCTGCATGCCTGAGCTAATTAAAACCCTTCGTGGCAAAGTACCGATGATCGGTATTTGCCTTGGCCACCAAGCGATTGTCGAAGCCTACGGCGGTGTCGTTGCTGGTGCCGGTGAAATCATTCACGGTAAAGTATCGATGATGGCGCATGACAATCATGCCATCTACCAAGGTTTACCTTCACCGCTAGCCATTGCGCGCTATCACTCACTGGTGGCAACAAAAGTGCCTGAGTCACTAGAAGTGACCGCTCAAGTAGATGGGCTAGTGATGTCAGTGGCGAACGAACAAGATCGTATCTGTGGCTTCCAGTTCCACCCTGAGTCAATTATGACGACATATGGTGCGACACTGCTGAGTAATGCTATCGCGTGGGCAACTGAACAGTCTGTTGAATCAAAATCGGCTTAACAAATCAAACAACTCAAGGAATCGTAATTATGGAAAACATCATCAACAAACTTTACGACCAACTGGATCTAACTCAAGAAGAGAGCCAGTCGTTGTTTGACACTATTATTAAAGGTGAGCTAGACCCAATCTTAATGTCTGCGGCCCTTACAGCTCTGAAAATCAAAGGCGAAACGCCTGACGAAATAGCAGGTGCGGCAAAAGCGCTACTTGCTAACGCCAACCCATTCCCTCGTCCGGATTATCACTTTGCCGATATCGTGGGCACAGGCGGCGACGGTGCCAACACCATCAACATCTCAACCACAGCAGCGTTTGTGGCAGCGGCGTGCGGCCTTAAAGTGGCAAAACACGGTAACCGTGGCGTATCGAGCAAGTCTGGGTCTTCCGATCTTCTTGACTCATTTGGTATCGACTTGGCAATGTCTGCGGAAGATACCCGCAGCGCTGTCGATGAAATTGGCGTCGCTTTCCTGTTTGCGCCGCAATATCACGGTGGCGTACGCCATGCCATGCCAGTGCGTCAAACCATGAAAACTCGCACCATCTTTAACATCTTAGGCCCACTGATTAACCCAGCGCGCCCTAACATCGAGTTGATGGGTGTTTATGATGCAAAACTGGTTCGTCCTATCGCCGAAACCATGTTACAAATGGGTATGAAGCGTGCAGCCGTCGTTCACGGTAGTGGCTTGGATGAAGTTGCTATTCACGGCGAAACTCTGGTCGCTGAAATTCAAGATGGCAAGATCACCGAATACACGCTAACGCCTGCAGACTTCGGTTTAGAGTCTTACCCACTCGAAACAATTAAAGGTGGTGAGCCAGAAGAGAACCGCGCCATCATCACTAATATGCTAACGGGTAAAGGAACAGACGCGCAGTTAGGCGCAGTTGCGGTAAACGTTGCGCTGCTAATGAAACTATTTGGTCACGAAGACCTCAAAGCCAATGCAGCACAAGCCATCGAAGCGATGAACTCAGGTAAAGCTTACGAGCTGGTTCAAAAGCTGGCAGCACACGGCAAGTAACTCGACGAATCAACAGGAAGAAACAATGGAAACAGTATTAGCAAAAATCGTCGATGATAAGAAGATTTGGGTTGAGGAGCGCAAGCAAACTCAGCCATTAGAGAGCTTTAAAGCGGATCTTGTTCCGTCAGATCGCAGCTTCTATGGCGCGCTATCGACAGGTAAAACCGCGTTCATTCTAGAGTGCAAAAAAGCATCACCATCAAAAGGTCTTATCCGTGATGACTTTGACCTCGACTACATTGCTTCGGTCTACAACAACCACGCTAGCGCAATTTCGGTACTGACGGATGAAAAGTACTTCCAAGGCAACTACGACTTCCTGCCGCAAGTACGCCGTCAAGTTAAGCAGCCTGTACTTTGTAAAGACTTCATGATCGATACCTATCAAGTGTATCTCGCTCGTCACTACAATGCTGATGCTATCTTACTCATGCTCTCTGTACTCAATGATGACGAGTACCGTGAGCTTGCTGAAGTCGCTGAATCACTAGAGCTAGACATTTTGACTGAAGTTAGCAACGAAGAAGAGCTTGAGCGTGCGATTGCGCTTGGCGCTAAGGTCGTTGGTATTAACAACCGCAACCTTCGCGATTTGTCGGTTAACTTAGATCGCACCAAGGAACTGGCACCGAAACTGCCACAAGGCACCATCATTATTTCTGAGTCTGGTATCTACAACCACCAGCAGGTTCGTGATCTTTGCCACTACGCAAACGGCTTCCTAATCGGCAGCTCGCTCATGGCAGAAGACAACCTTGAACTTGCCGTTCGTAAAGTGCTGCTAGGTGAAAACAAAGTATGCGGCCTAACTCATGCCGATGATGCAGCGAAGGCTTACCAAGCTGGTGCGGTAAAAGGCGGTCTTATCTTTGTTGAAAAGTCACCTCGTTACGTTAATGTCGAGGCTGCTCGTATGGTAATGAGCGGCGCACCTCTTGAGTTTGTTGGCGTGTTTCAAAACCACGATGTCGAGTTCGTCGCTAACACCGCGAATCAATTAAAGCTATCAGCAGTTCAGCTTCACGGTGACGAAGACCAAGCTTATGTGGATGCGTTAACTACTCTTCTCAGCGATGACGTAAAAATCTGGAAAGCACACGGCGTAACCGATGCTATGCCAGATTTAACAACCATCAAGGTCGACCGCCATCTACTGGATGCAAAAGTTGGCGAGCAGTCCGGTGGTACGGGTCAACGCTTTGATTGGCAACTGTTAAACGATACGAATGATGTGATGCTGGCCGGCGGGTTGTCTCCAGACAATGTTAAGCAAGCCAGTACCCTTGGCTGCATCGGACTAGACTTAAACTCAGGAGTCGAGTCAGCACCAGGAAAGAAAGACGCAGAGAAACTGAACCAAGCGTTTGCGCTAATCAGAGATTATTAACGGTCTGCAAAACACTAAGAATGATTAAAACTTGCTCGATAACCAATACGCACACGCAAGTGCTCGAGCAAGTTGACTATTGAGGATTTAACCATGTCTAAATTAGATGCCTACTTTGGCGAATACGGTGGACAATTTGTGCCACAGATCCTGGTACCAGCACTGGATCAACTCGAGCAAGCTTTCATTGATGCCCAAGACGATCCAGAGTTTCGCTCTGAGTTCATGGAGTTGCTACAAGAATACGCAGGCCGCCCAACAGCACTCACTCTAACTCGCAACCTAACCAAGGGTACTAAAACCAAGCTGTACCTAAAGCGTGAAGACCTTCTTCATGGCGGCGCGCACAAAACCAACCAAGTACTGGGTCAAGCACTACTGGCTAAGCGCATGGGCAAAAACGAAATCATCGCAGAAACGGGCGCTGGCCAACACGGCGTAGCGACGGCTCTTGCTTGTGCTCTATTGGGTCTGAAATGCCGCGTGTACATGGGTGCAAAAGACGTTGAGCGTCAAAGTCCGAACGTATTCCGTATGCGCTTAATGGGCGCAGAAGTGATTCCAGTACACTCTGGCTCTTCAACACTAAAAGATGCGTGTAACGAAGCACTGCGTGACTGGTCAGCAAGTTACGAAGATGCGCACTACCTACTTGGTACTGCAGCAGGTCCTCACCCATTCCCAACCATCGTACGTGAATTCCAGCGCATGATTGGCGAAGAGACCAAGAACCAAGTATTAGCGCGCGAAGGCAAACTGCCTGACGCGGTAATTGCTTGTGTGGGCGGTGGCTCTAACGCTATCGGCATGTTCGCAGATTTCATCGAAGAAGAATCTGTACGCCTCATTGGTGTTGAGCCAGCAGGTCTAGGCATCGACACCGATCAGCACGGTGCGCCACTTAAACATGGTACAACGGGTATCTTCTTTGGTATGAAAGCGCCATTAATGCAAGATCCAAATGGCCAGATTGAAGAGTCTTACTCGGTGTCAGCAGGTCTGGACTTCCCATCTGTGGGCCCTCAACACGCTCACCTAAATGCGACTGGCCGTGCTGAATACGGTGCTATTACCGATGATGAAGCACTAGATGCATTCCAGGAGCTAGCACGCCACGAAGGTATTATCCCAGCGCTTGAGTCTTCTCACGCCTTAGCTTACGCCCTTAAAATGGCGCGTGAAAACCCAGAAAAAGAACAGCTTCTTGTCGTCAACCTATCTGGTCGTGGTGACAAAGATATCTTCACTGTACACGACATTCTAAAAGACAAAGGAGTAATGTAATGAGCCTGAATCAAGACCGTTATAAAGAGATGTTCGCTCGCCTAGGCGAGAAGAACCAAGGCGCATTCGTACCTTTCGTCACTATGGGCGATCCAAGCCCAGAACTGTCACTACAAATCATGGAGACCTTGATTGAGTCTGGTGCTGACGCGCTAGAGCTGGGTATGCCATTCTCAGATCCTCAGGCAGATGGTCCAACGATTCAGGGTGCAAACATCCGTGCATTGGACGCGAAAACAACACCAACGATCTGCTTCGAGCTGCTAGCTAAAGTTCGCGAAAAATACCCAGAGACACCTATCGGCCTACTGATGTATGCCAACCTAGTTTACTCAAAAGGCTTAGATGCCTTTTACAAACAATGTGCTGATGTAGGCGTTGACTCGGTACTGATTGCCGACGTTCCAACTAACGAAAGCAAAGAGTTTGTAGAAGCAGCACATAAACACGGTGTTCACCCTATCTTCATTGCTCCACCAACAGCAAGCGAAGCGACGATTGAGCAAGTAGCGAAACTTGGCGGCGGCTACACTTACCTGCTTTCTCGCGCAGGTGTAACCGGCACAGAGACCAAAGCAAACATGCCGATGAACACTCAACTCGACAAACTCAATAAGTTTGATGCACCGCCATCGCTGCTTGGTTTTGGTATTTCAGAGCCAGAGCAAGTTAAGCAAGCGCTCGACGCTGGTGCTGCTGGCGCAATCTCAGGCTCGGCGGTTGTAAAAATCATCGAGAAAAACCTCGATGCACCAGAAACCATGTTGAGCGAGCTGGCTCAATTTGTTAAATCTATGAAAGCAGCGACTCAACGTTAATCGCTCAAATATCACTTTGAGAGGTTGCACTTTAGGTGCAACCTTTTTTTTACATATCACTTTTCCGTCCAACCTCATCATCCATTTTCCTGAACAAACCTTAACCAACACTAATTCAACCAACCAATAGCAAACGTTTGCTTTCGAGTATTCGTTCACCATTTATTCGGTTTTTTCGCGGTTTTTCTTGTGATTTCGATTTATGAGGTTGCACAGAGTGCTAAATAAGTGTAAAAATTGCCATCGACGATTAGTCTGACATTTACCGTTCAAATAGAAGACTATCCTAGGAATTGATAAATAATTAGCACAGGAGTTAAGGAAGTGTTAAAGAAAAAGTTGATGCTAAATAACATTGGCATCCAGGTCGTGATTGCAATGATCCTCGGTACCTTCGTTGGTGCCTCTATGGGTGACTCTGCGTCTATGTTTGCGCCACTTGGTACCATCTTCATCAATCTAATCAAGATGTTGGTGATCCCTCTGGTTGCCGTTGCCCTAATTTCTGGTGCAGCAGGCCTTGGCAACAGCAGCAACGCAGGTAAAGTTGGTGTTACAACGCTCGCTTACTTCGGTCTTACTTCGGCGCTTGCCGTCGCACTGGCTCTTATCATGGGCGAAGTGTTCCAACCAGGCATGAACATCGATACAGCTGGTATCGAAGGCATGTTCTCATCTGAATACGCTTCAAAAGGTGAACTACCCACTTTCTGGGCTACCGTAACCGGTATGATCCCAACCAACGTTTTCCAGTCGCTTAATGAAGCAAACATCCTGCAGATCCTAGTGTTCTGTTTGTTCTTCGGTATTGGTCTATCTAAGCTTGAAGCAACTCGCCGCGACCCACTACTTAACGGTGTAAACGCTATCGTTGACGTGATGGTATGGATGATCAACAAAGTAATGATCATCGCACCAATCGGTGTATTTGGTCTAATGGCAGAAGCGGTCGGTACATTCGGTTTTGGCGCACTCATGGTTGTGTTCAAGCTGTTCGTGGTTTACATCGCTGCTATCCTAATCTTCGGCTTCGTAGCTTACCCACTGATGATTCAACTGTTCACTAAGACTTCGGCTAAGAAGTTCATCAGTGCAATGAAAAAGCCGCAAGCTGTTGCCCTATCAACGGCTTCATCAATGGCGACTCTACCTGTCACTATGGACACAGTAGAGAAAGAGCTTGGTGTTAAGAACTCTACCGCATCATTCGTTCTTCCTCTAGGTGCGACGATCAACATGTCTGGTAACGCGATCTACTACGGTCTAGTTGCTATCTTCTTTGCACAGCTGTTCAACATTGACCTATCAATGGGTGCTTACATTGCCATCATCGTGACGTCTACCCTGGGCGCAGTTGGTCAAGCAGGTGTTCCTGGTCCTTCATTCCTTGTTGTAGCAGTACTGCTAGCGGCAGGTATTCCAATCGAAGGTCTACCGCTACTGTTCGCTCTTGACCGTATCTTTGACATGATCCGTACTGCGCTAAACATCACAGGTGACGCGGCATGTGCGGTTATCGTTGATGCATTGGTTGAAGAAGAAGCTGAGCAAGAAGCACAGCTTGAAAAACAACAAGCCTAGTATTAACTAGTGGATACCAAGACGGGTTGTCACCTTTAGTGGCAACCCGTTTTTTTATTGTTTTTTGCAAACATTGAAGTGCTAGTGGATCATAACACTGAAAACTGTGTTCTTGTTTACAATAGTTAACTGACGTTTGCTCTCAAGCGGCATTTGGTTACACTAACCACACGATTTATAGAAAGGTCTAACTGAGCCATGAAGCAACTGCTCGATTTCATCCCTCTGATTATTTTCTTCGTTCTTTATAAGATGCAGGATATCTATGTCGCTACCGGAGCACTTATCGTCGCCACCGCGGTGCAAGTTGCTGTCACTTATTGGTTATATAAAACCGTTGAAAAAATGCAGCTGATTACTTTTGCGATGGTCGCTGTTTTTGGCGGTATGACCCTGTTCTTCCACGATGACAACTTCATTAAGTGGAAAGTCACCATTGTTTACGCGTTGTTTGCGATTGCGCTCACCGTCACTCATGCCATGGGCCGTGGTTTGATCAAAGGCATGCTGGGTAAAGAGATCACGCTATCGGAGCGCGTTTGGACTAAAGTTAATTATGCATGGGTCGGATTTTTCTCGTTTTGCGCTGGCCTCAATATCTATGTGGCCTTCGCGTTACCCCTTGATGTTTGGGTCAACTTCAAGGTGTTTGGGCTCTTGACAGCAACACTGCTATTTACCGTGATAACCGGGATTTACATCTATAAGCACATGCCAAAAGACGCGCAGGATAAAGCCACCAAAAATGAGAACCAAGATCATACATCTTGATCACTGGTGGATCTTTTGTATACTCCGCGAACGATTAAGAATCAGCGACCTACGGGTCGCTGTGCTGTTTCTGGAAGACAATAAACATGACGAATACAACATCGAACACTCCTAAAGGCCAGTTAATCATTCGCACACTGGCGATGCCTGAAAACACCAATGCTAATGGTGATATTTTCGGTGGTTGGATCATGTCTCAACTTGATCTTGCTGGCGGTATTCTTGCCAAAGAGATTTCTCATGGCCGCATCGTCACCGTGTCCGTATCAGGGATCACTTTTAAACACCCAGTTAAGGTAGGTGACGTCGTATGTTGCTACGGTGAGTGTACCAAGATTGGTAACACATCGATGTCTATCAACCTTGAAGTCTGGGTGAAACCAGTTAGAGTTGAAGGTGTTGGTGAACGCTATCAAGTATGTGAGGCGACCTTCAATTACGTTGCTATCGATGTAAATGGGCGCCCACGTCCAATTAATCCAAATTAAGCGACGGCTAACGATGACTTTTCAGTGAAAAAGTGACATCTTATAGGACGATTAAGTTACTGAACTATTTGAAGGATACAAATATGTGGTACGTTATTTTTTCTCAAGATGTCGAGAACTCGCTAGAAAAGCGTCTGAGTGTACGCCCACAGCACCTAGAAAGACTTCAAGCACTTAGAGACGAAGGTCGCCTATTAACCGCAGGTCCAATGCCAGCGATTGATAGTGACAATCCAGGCGAAGCTGGATTCACTGGCTCGACTGTCATTGCTGAGTTTGACTCTCTAGACGCCGCACAAGCATGGGCCGATGCCGATCCATACATTGAAGCTGGCGTTTATCAAAACGTGATCGTCAAACCGTTTAAGAAAGTATTCTAAAAGCGATACATAGCATAATGAAAAAAACACTAAGTTGGCTTGCAATCGCTACGCTAACCACGCTAGTGGGTTGCTCAAGCAATGGCGACGATGAACGCCGTAAACTCGAGCTGTTGGCGCAGAGCCGCGCCAGCGTGATTTCTTCTGGGTTGCCGATTGAACAAGGTCCGCTATCCATCATGAAAGCCTCAGCAAGCAAAGGCATTGTTGAAATCATGATGATTTATAACACCGATGCTAAGGGTGCCTTGCCGTTAGACCAAGTTCTTCGCAACAGCATGAACTACTACTGCACCGATCGCGAAGTAAAGGCAAATCTAGACCTAGGACTCGCTTACCGCATCATGATCCGCAACGCGCGTGGTCAGTTGATGATCGACCAAATCGTCAATCAGCAGTACTGTGATAAACCACTTCTACAGTAGTAAAACGATCACATTGCTCAACCTATCAAAACAAAGAGGCTTGCAGATGCAAGCCTCTTTTTCATTCTGTAATGACTGGTTTCAATTACAGCAAACGCTCTCTTAGGTTCTTCGCCGCCTGTACCAAGTTGGTCAGCGAAGCCTCCGTTTCTTCCCAGTTACGAGTTTTAAGACCACAGTCTGGGTTCACCCAAAGTCGCTCTACTGGAATACGGGTCGCTGCTTTCTCAATCAACTGCTCAATCCACTCCACTTTTGGAATGTTTGGTGAGTGGATATCGTACACACCAGGACCAATTTCATTCGGATAGTTAAACTCTTCAAACGCGTTCAGAAGCTCCATGTTTGAACGTGACGTCTCAATGGTAATCACATCCGCATCCAGCGCGGCCACTGATTCAATAATTTCATTAAACTCGCTGTAACACATGTGAGTGTGGATTTGTGTTTCAGGTCGCGCACTTGCAGCAGACACTTTAAATGCCTTCACCGCCCAATCTAAGTACTCTTTGTGATCGCGTTTTTTCAGTGGCAGCCCCTCTCGAATCGCAGGTTCATCAATTTGGATAATATTGATGTTTGCCTGTTGCAGCGCATCCACTTCATCTTGCAGTGCAAAGGCCAGTTGATTGGCGATGGTCTCGCGTGAAACGTCTTCACGAGGAAATGTCCAACATAGAATAGTTACGGGGCCCGTCAACATGCCTTTCATTGGTTTGTCCGTGAGTGACTGTGCGTAAGTGGACCACTCCACCGTGATCGGTTTATCACGCTCAATATCAGCGACCACAATCGCTGGTTTAACACAGCGGGAGCCGTAACTTTGTACCCAGCCAAACTCTGTTGTTTGAAAGCCCGACAAGTTTTCGGCAAAGTACTCCACCATATCGTTTCGCTCTGCCTCACCATGAACCAAAACATCAAGTCCTGTCGCTTCTTGGCGCTGAACAGTATCTTTGATAAACCCTTTCATCAACGACTCGTATTCTGCCACAGTGATGTCGCCACGTTTGAAAGCCGCGCGGCTTTTACGCACTTCGACCGTTTGCGGGAAAGAGCCGATCGTTGTCGTCGGCAATTTAGGCAAATTCAACACTTCTTGTTGGTGATGAGCACGCTCTGCGTATGGCGCAGTTCGGTCACCGTTGGTGGTCGCCAATGTCGCCACACGCTTTTGAACATGCGGTTTATTCACCCATGTAGAGAGCGCGCGATGTAAGATAGGTTGACTGTATTGGGCACAATGCTCTATCGCCTGTTGGTCTCCATCTAACGCTTTAGCAAGCCATGACACTTCAGACACCTTTTGTTTTGCAAACGAGAACCAGTGCTGAGTCCCCTCTGGTAGCTTAGTTTCTAATTCCACATTCACAGGGCTGTGAAGTAGCGAACATGACGATGCAACCCAAAGACGCTCACCTAGCGCCGCTTTCACGGGCTTAAGTGTTTGCAGTGCACTGTGTAGGTTGGCAAGCCAAACATTACGACCATTAATAATGCCTGCAGACAGAACCCAATCGGCTGGCAGTCGATTGACCACCGAATCCAATTGGTTAGGCGCCGCCACCAAATCAATGTGCAGGCCATCGACCTCGAGGTCCAAAATGGCATCCAAAGAGTCTACAACAGAGTCAAAATACGTCGCCAACAGCACTTTCACATCACTACGGATCACCTGATAAGCGAGCTTAAAGCTATCTAACCACGGTTTTTCAAGCTCAAGCGCCAAGATAGGTTCATCCACTTGTACCCATTCGATACCGAGTTTTTCAAATTTAGCGAAGATTGCCTGATAAGCAGTCAGTAATCGAGGTAGTAGCGACAGGCGATCAAAGCCATTTTCGACCTCTTTACCAAGGTAAAGGTAACTTAACGGACCAAGAAGCACAGGCTTCACTTTATGGCCTTGCTGCTGCGCTTCGTTAATTTCATCAAACAGTTGAGTCCAACTCACTTTAAACTGATCATCTGAGGAAAATTCAGGAACAATGTAGTGGTAGTTGGTGTTAAACCACTTAGTCATATCCGAAGCGGCTTCCCCTGCGCAGCCACAATCTGTTTGAGACTGACCACGACCAATACGAAATAGAGTGTCTAGGTCTGGGAAACCGTTATTGTGTCGCTTAGGCACATGACCTAAAAGAAGACTGGTACCGAGTACATGGTCATACCAAGCGAAGTCGCCCACCGTTACGTAGTCGAGGCCATCTTGCTTTTGTCGGTCCCAATTTTGTTTGCGGATTTCCGATGCGACCTGTTTTAAGCCTTGCTGATCAAGCTCACCGCGCCAGTATTGTTCCAACGCGAATTTGAGTTCACGCTTTTCGCCGATGCGTGGATAACCGAGAATATGTGTTGCCGTCATGATGTTGTCCTTTTTATTCATTAGCAGTCTGGATGGCTAAAGCATCGCCCACTGAGCCAATATGAACAATCGCAATTCATTCACTCAAGTTATGAAATTTTCTCATGCATCAAGAATTGTTCTTTTAGACGTCTAGACGTTTACATATCTCTAAAAGCACGGTAAGTTAATGAGAAGGGATAAAGGATGAGGGATTTTCATGATAGAGCTAAAACATTTAAAAACACTGGCGTCACTGCGCGATACCGGATCACTTACTGCTACAGCGACGTCGCTGCACCTCACGCAATCGGCTCTCTCTCATCAGCTTAAAGATCTCGAAGCACGCATTGGCTCACCACTGTTTATTCGCAAAACTCGGCCAGTCAAATTTACCTCTGAAGGTGAAATACTTCTCAACCTCGCCAATGACGTATTGCCTCGTATCGCACAAGCGGAGGGGGATTTAGCCGGACTCAAAGAAGACGTCAACGGCCGCCTGCACATGGCTATCGACTGTCACTCCTGCTTCCAATGGTTAATGCCCGCTTTGAAAGAATATCAACTTGCTTGGCCGCATGTAGAACTGGATTTCTCCTCAGGCTTTGGTTTTGAACCTATTCCCGCTCTCGTCGGTGGCGAACTGGATTTGGTGATCACCTCAGACATTCAACCGCGCTCAGAAATCCACTACGAGCCCCTATTTGACTTCGAAATGCGCCTTGTTACCTCAATCTCTCATCCGCTAGCAGGCAAAGATCATATCGAGCCAAGCGATCTAGCCGACCAAACCCTTTTAACTTATCCGGTCCAAAAACAGCGCCTGGATGTCGTTAAACACTTCCTAACACCCGCAGGTGTGGAACCGAACAAATGGAAGCAAGCGGACAATACTCTGATGCTTGTACAAATGGTCTCTGCGGGTCTTGGCGTTGCTGCCCTACCAAACTGGGCCGTCAGTGAGTTTTCTCGTCAAGGCTTAATCACCAGCAAACCCTTAGATGAAGGACTATGGCGCAGACTGTTTGCAGCCGTTCGGAATGGAGAAAAAGATAAGCACTATCTGCAGGCGTTTTTTAGTACCGCAAGAGCGCAGTGTAAGCAGCATTTAGAAGGGATTAAAGTCGCGTAGCACGTGCTAGCGCACTGTCACGGTAAAGTATTTCGTATGCGATGTCAGAGGTTTGCCTCAGACATCGCATCGATTATTAGGTCATTAAGTCCTCAGGGAATTAAGTGAGCGGGTGATCAGTTCAGCGTCCCTTACACTCACTCCTTAGGCGCAATCATACCTACACAAATCACCTGAACCGGTTCTTGAGGTGAATCTTGGTAATCAATCTGCTTGGTCACCGCCACTTCAAACTGTGGCCATTCATTGGTAAAGCGGCTAAACGTTTGAGCTTCACAGCTCTGTCCTACATGGCTTAGCAACAATACACCCTGTGATTCAATCTTTTCCGCAGTGATATGGCGGTTGTAAACGTTCGGCAGAGTCTCGTTACTCCATTGGTTCGACATTTCTGGATGCGGTGCGATGTAGAAAGTTAACCATTCAGAAATCTCAGCGCCGCCCACCAGCTTAAGAGGCTTGTCTGTATTCTCGTACCAAAATGTCTCAGCGTCATGAGCCAAAACCTTAATACCTTCAAAGTTCTGACCAGCATTGCGCACATTGAAGACCATCACCGAGCTATAACCTACAATCATCAGCAGCGCCATACTCACCAATACTTTGTATGCTCGTGACAGCTTGCCGATAACATCTTTGGCTAAAAACGCGACCAATACCGCTGGTGCCGGCATAAAGAACGGGTGCAACCATTCCACTAATCGGCCGCCCTTATGAAAGGTAAACCACCCCATGATGACCACCAGTGGAGCAAGTAAGACGAATGTTGTCAGCCATACTTTTTCTGGGACCTTATTGGTAAAACGTAAGCCTCGTTTGCCCAACAGACCTGCAAGTAAAATCAGCGGATAAAATACCGACAGCAGTGCCAGCCAACTGCCAGGGCTTAGTTGAGCCGATACTTGACCACTTACCCATTTCACCGATGAGAAGTTATTGGCGAACATCCAAAAGAAGTTTGGTGTTACCAAGGCAAGGAAGGCGGCAATACCAAGATAAAAATTACGATCGCTCCAGTTACGACGCACACTCGGTACTGTCAGGCTTAGAATGAAGATCATCGCCACGGGGGCAAATGTGGTGTACTTCGCCATCGCTGAGCAACCAGCCAGAATACCAAACGGGATCCACCATTTTGAATCTTCGTACACCGCCTTTACAAACATCAGCAATAGCCATGACCAAGAGCCAAACAACAAATAGTTGTCGTTATAAGGAATGGCATCAAAGTTGATCACACCGGATAGGTTCAGGGTCAACATACCTAGCCAAGCAAGAGCAATCGAGTCCGTCAGTTTATAGGCCAATCGGTAACAACCAAGCATACCGATAGCAACCACACTAAAGTGCCCCACATACCAAAACGCCGATGCAAACTCTGTTGACGAAGAAATCAGCAAAATACGGGCGACGAAACCCACAAACCATGGGTTATTTGGACTTCCCCATTCTCCATTACTGGCCCAGTTTAACGCTTCGACGGCATCATAAGGTACCGTAGGATCAAGATGATAGGAAACCAGCGCCCAAGCAACAGCATAGACAAAGCACCAAATCATCGCGGCGCGATGCGAGCGTGCAATGTCGTTTGGTGAGTTTGAAGGTTGGTCAAAATGAAGAATAGTCGAAAGCATAGACGCCCTTGGATTCAGTTAATTTCAGGGGTTTGGCGGCAAACTGTACTCAGGTTAAGCGTATGAGAAAAGTAAACTAGGTCAATTCTCTGTAAATTCCCCATTTGTTCATGAACCTAGAGAATTACCGGCCGCACATTAACAATTAGTCTATATATTTATGCCGTCAAGACGTGTAATGCTTTGTATTGAACTGGGTATGAGTGAGTCAAGGTATATCGCCGAGTCATCGAAAGCTGTCGGTTGAGTAACCGTGGCTTAAGTATCAGCATAGAAAGGCCATACAGAGGGGATGCGCCCTCTGTATGGTTTAGGCTAACGTTTCAAATAGTGTTTATAAGAGTAGGTATTCGGTTTGAAGTACAGCTTAGTGTATTCAAAGATACGACCGTCCCCCAGTTTGCCAGTTGAAAGCAAACAAATAATCGGCACTTCAGGTGACAATTCAAACACTTCACATAAATGCTCGCCCGGCATCACGGCTTCAAAGTCTTGAAGGGCACCGTCAATGTGTAAGCCCAACTCTTTTTCAAGATATTGGTACTTCGAGCCCTGAAGCGACATGATGTTCATTTGTGGAAACATCGCCACTGGCATAAACGAGTCTTCATAGATAGCAGGCACGCCATTTATCAGCTTAAAGCGACGAATAAAATACACCTTATCGTCGGTGCCAATATTCAGTGCCGATGCCACCTCTTCATCAGGGTCCATCAACGTAAACTCGACGACTTGGTATTCAAGTTTGGTCCCGGTATCGCTCATATATTCGCTTGTACTGCGCAAACTCGACATGGAGCCCGTCATGGTTTTGCCGATCACGGTAGAGCCGGCCCCTTGGCGCTTCTCTACCAAGCCAAGTTTTACTAATTCTTCTATCGCTTTGCGCACGGTAATACGACTTACTGAATACGCGTCGATCAAGTCTTTTTCGGTAGGCAGAGTATCGCCAATCGCGAACTCTTCCGAATCAATGCGGGACTTTAAATCCTGCATTACCTTTTTGTATAGCATGTTCTCACCTCTTAGCCCTCACGCTATCACCCCAAAAGATACAAATCAATAACCAATCACCCTACATTGGTCACAGGTCAGGACAAAAAAGCGACAAACATCATCTATAGGTCTCTTTTTATGCCATGAATCACAAAATACATGCTTTATTTGTACTCAATCACACTTTACTTATCATGCTTTTGTCATATTTTATTTTCAGGAGTAATTTAGGACCTGTCGAGAGACACAAGAATTACAAAAACAAATATCTACACCAATAATAAAAAAGGACCTTTCCATGTTAAGTGCTATACAACGCTTAGGTGGAGCAATGTTTACCCCAGTTTTGCTGTTTCCTTTTGTCGGGATCTTAGTGGGACTGACCATTGTTCTCAAAAACCCCATATTTGTTGGCGACCTCGCTGATAAAGACGGTCTGTACTATCAAGTTTTACAAGTCATTGAAGAAGGTGGCTGGACTATCTTCCGCAATATGGCGCTACTTTTTGCCGTCGGTCTGCCGATTGGTCTAGCGAAAACCGCTCATGCTCGTGCCGTTATGGTGGTCATGGTCTCTTACCTAACCTTCAACTACTTTGTCGGGGCAATGGGTGGATTCTGGGGTGAGTTCTTCGGTGTCGACTTCTCTCAAACGATTGGTGGAACATCGGGCCTAACTGAGATTGCAGGTATTAAAACCTTAGATACGGGTATTTTTGGTGCCATCATCATCTCTGGTTTTGTTACCTGGATCCACAACCGTACGTTTGAAAAACAGCTACCAGCGTACTTAGGGATCTTCCAAGGTGCGTCATTTGTCGCGATGATTTCATTCTTTGCAATGCTGCCAGCGGCTTGGTTAACGCTTTACATCTGGCCTTCAATTCAACACGGCATCCTTAACCTACAAGGCTTCTTGGTCAGCTCAGGTTCATTCGGTGTGTGGCTTTACACCTTCTTAGAACGAATTTTGATCCCAACAGGTCTGCACCACTTCGTCTACGCACCATTTGTGTTCGGTAACGTAGCGACACCTAACGGCATCACCGTTGACTGGTTTACCAACCTAGAAGCGTTCACTCAATCAACGCAATCAATGAAAGATCTCTTCCCTGCTGGCGGCTTTGCACTGCACGGTAACTCTAAGATCTTCGGTTGTACTGGTATTGCGCTAGCAATGTACCACACAGCAAAACCTGAAAACCGTCAGAAAGTAGCGGCACTTCTTATCCCAGCAACGTTAACGGCAGTGTTGGTAGGTATCACTGAACCACTTGAGTTTACCTTCCTGTTCATTGCGCCTTGGCTATTCGCTATCCACGCGATTCTAGCAGGCACGATGGCGATGGTGATGTACACCTTTGGTGTGGTTGGCAACATGGGTGGTGGCTTGATTGAATTTGCAACAGGTAACTGGATCCCACTGCTGGGCAACCACACTGGCATGGTCGTGACTCAAATCGCCATTGGCCTTTGCTTCACAGTGATCTACTACGTGACATTCAAATACCTCATCGTGAAGTTTGATGTGCCAATTGCAGGTCGCGGCGATGCAGAAATGAAACTGCACACCAAAAAAGACTTCAATGAGAAGCACGGTATCACTGGCAAAGGTGACGCAGGCAACGCAACACCACTGCAAATCCAGGCAATTGAAACCATCGAAGGGTTGGGCGGCGCTCAAAACATCGAAGACTTAAGCAACTGTGCAACCAGACTGCGCGTTACGGTGAAAGACCCAAGCAAAGTTGAATCTGCAGAGTACTTTATGCAGACGGGAGCGGTGAATATCGTGAAAAACGGCAAAGCCATCCAGGTCATCATTGGACTGAATGTTCCTCAGCTACGAGAAGAATGCGAAAAGATATACGGCGCTTCCAAAACTGTCGACATGACGCTAGCTCCCGCTACGTAGTCCATCAACGAACACCTAGGTCTAGAACGACAATCTAGCCCAATACTGTAAACAAAATAGAAACTAATAACCAATGACCAAAGGGCGGTAGCGTGCCGCCCTAGTCCAAGTGAGGCATATCATGAAAAAAGAATTCTCAGTAGTTATCGCAGGCGGCGGCTCAACATTCACTCCTGGCATCGTTATGATGTTGCTTGAAAACCAAGAGCGTTTCCCAATCCGCAAACTGAAATTCTACGACAACTTCGCTCAGCGCCAAGAAACCATCGCTGAAGCATGTAAAATCTTGCTAAAAGAGCGCGCACCACACATTGAGTTCTCATACACCACTGACCCAGAAGAAGCGTTCACAGACATCGACTTCTGTATGGCTCACATTCGCGCTGGTCTTTACGCAATGCGTGAACAAGATGAGAAGATCCCACTACGCCATGGCTGTGTCGGTCAAGAAACCTGTGGCGCTGGCGGCGTAGCTTACGGCCTTCGCTCAATCCCTGCAGTTATCGAAATGATTGACTACATGGAAAAATACTCGCCAAACGCGTGGATGCTGAACTACTCAAACCCAGCAGCTATCGTGGCAGAAGCGTGTCGCGTAATGCGCCCTAACTCAAAAGTTCTGAATATCTGTGACATGCCAATCGGTATCGAAACACGTATCGCAGAGATCCTAGGTTACGAAGATCGCAAACAGTTCGACATCATGTACTACGGTCTAAACCACTTCGGTTGGTGGAAAGAGTTCAAAGATGCGAAAACAGGTGAAGATTTGATGCCACGCATCAAAGAGTACATCAAAGAGAACGGCTACTTGCCACCAAGCGCAATGAACGGAGCACAACACACTGATGAGTCTTGGAAGGAAACCTTCATCAAAGTTCGTGACGTGTACGCACTTGACCCAGAAACGATTCCGAACACATACCTTAAGTACTACATGTACCCAGACTACGTGGTTGAGCACTCAAACAAAGAGTTCACTCGTGCTAACGAAGTCATGGAAGGCCGTGAAAAAGAAGTGTTCACAGAATGTCACCGCATCATTGCCGCTGGTACAGCTGTCGACACAACCATCGAAGTCGAAGAGCACGCGTCTTACATTGTTGACCTAGCTACAGCGATTGCATTCAACACCAAAGAGCGCATGCTACTCATTGTTCCAAATAATGGCGCAATCGCGAACTTTGACCCAACAGCCATGGTGGAAATCCCATGTATCGTTGACAACACAGGTGCGAAACCACTTCAAATTGGTGCGATTCCTGAGTTCCAAAAAGGCATGATGAGCCAACAGGTTTCGGTTGAGAAGCTGGTTGTGGAAGCACACGTAGAAGGCTCTTACCAAAAACTATGGCAAGCACTGACTCTTTCAGCAACCATTCCAAGCGCAACAGTAGCGAAAGCGATTTTGGATGACCTGATTGAAGCCAACAAGGAGTACTGGGTTGAAATGAAATAATTCATTTCCCTCCTATACTTCAGCTAAATCATAAACAATGCCCTGTCTCGACAGGGCATTTTACGGAGCACGGTTAATGTTAGACATTACTACGCTGGGCTATATCGCCGCCTTTTGCACTACTTGTTCCTTCATTCCGCAAGTGCTGCACATTCTTAAAACCCGAGATACCCAATCTATTTCTCTCGCAATGTATTCCATCTTCGTCACCGGTGTCGCGCTCTGGCTCGCGTATGGGGTGTTAGTGACCGATCCTCCTATTATCATCGCTAACGCCATCACCTTATTGCTTGCTTCTATCATTCTGTTTATGAAAATCAAAGACGTTACCTGTAAACAACACCCCCTCTCCAAAACCAGCGCTTGATAAAGCGTTACGACCAAGCCAAGCGCCCCCTGCTTGGCTTTTTTCATTGTTAAAGTCTTGAACTGCACAACAGTTTGTATAGGTGTCATGGCGCTATAGTTTCAGCAATTCAAACACTTATAAAAAACAAGGATACGTCATGTTGTCTTATTCTCTTCGTACCTCAATTTTAGCCCTTTCTATTGCTGCCTCTTGTGCTGCGATGGCGTCGCAACAAACACCAGTGACACCAGAAGGTACATTCCCAACCACACAAGCTTGGCTCACACATGCGAAACAAGGTCTCGCTCCCTATTGGATGCATGAAGCAGCGCAAGGTGTGCCCGTTGGCAACTTCCCAACATTTCGCTGCGATAACGGAGAGTTACTCGACGTCTCCAATGTCTGCCCAGAGCTGCAACACGGCTGGATCATGCCTCACTTTGGACGCGAATACACACGTATGAAGTCGCGTCAGACCTACGCTTATGGAGTTCTATTTCACCTTACCGGCGATGTTAAAGCGCTTGAGCTTGCCAAAGACGGGGCTTACTACCTCATTGACCAACTTCAAGACGCCGAGAACGGTGGATTTATCTCCTTCACCGAAGACGATAAACCCGGTCTAAAGTGGACACAACGCACCTCACAAGACCAAGCTTACGCCCTTGTCGGTCTGGCCATGTACTACTACCTAACGCGTGACCCTAAGGTAGAAAAGGCGCTCATCGAACAACAAGCGTTTATCTTTGATAAATACAAACTCAACGACGACGTTGGCTTAGCTTGGGTATTAGAAGACGGTGATGATCAAAGTGCCAAACAACATGAACTCGTCGCACAGCTTGATCAAATCAATGGCTACATGCTACTCGTGGCTCCCCTACTTCCCGAGCCTCACAAAACCAAATGGCTAGCGGATCTCAAATGGCTAACACAAGTCTTGGTTAATGATTACCACTCTGATGACGAGCAGCGCTTCTACGGAGCGATACACCACAAAGCTGTAATGCAGCAAAACGCTAAACATAATGACTTCGGTCATACCATTAAAGCGTATTGGATGACCTATCTCACCGCACAGCTACTCGATAAGCCTGACTGGGAAGCCTTCGCCAAACAAGGTATGGAAGTAACGCTAGAAAGAGCCCAGTACAATATGCCATTTGACTATGTCGCCCATTACTTTCCCAAAGAGCAACAAGCAGCGCTTAAGGGAACCACTATCCCGTCATGGCAAAGCAGACCCAACAGTGGTGGCGCCTCTTCTTGGGAATGGGCAGAGCTTGACCAAGCGGCTATGACGCTTTCTATGGATGCCGACAAAGTTAAAGCACCGCTCAGTGATACCACTACTGGCTTTATGAATGTGTGGGTTGACCATAAATATGGCGGCGTGGGCCTAAACCCGAAATCGACCAAAGCGTTCCATTGGGGAAATGGTTATCACCAATTTGAACACGCGCTCATTGGCACACTGACGTCAGGTTCACTTAATCATAACCCCGTGACGCTGTATTACGCGGTCAAAGATGAAACACTCCCAAGCTTCACGCCATACTACTACCAAGGCAAAGTAAACAAGACTACATCGCTCAATAATGGCAAGGTTCAGGCTGTAAGCTTTAGTGACATCACGCCTTAGCCTTTGTGCAAGAGCGCTGAAGTCATGTAAAGAAGGGAAGAAAATCGAAGAAACGGGCAGGAATCACTTGGTTTCAAAGGCATAACCTGCGACAATCCGCCCGTTATTCACCCTTGATTACAGATGGTCAATTATGCAAATCTTAGTACGCAACCTATCTCGCGAAACCACAGAGCACGATGTACGCCTTCAGTTCCGTGAGTACGGCCGAGTTACCGAGTGCACACTGGTACTAGACAAAGAGACAGGAAAGTCGAAGGGCTTCGCGTTTGTAACTATGCCTGAAGTTGAAGAAGCAAAGGTAGCGATTAAAGAGCTAAACCTAACCATGTTTGGTGGCAGCAAGATCCGCGTTAAATTTGCCGGTCACTAATTGGTAAGCCGCTCATTAGGAAGGTTAGCCAAAGCGAACTGAGCGCAAACGTCGAAGGCATACAACATAGAACTCCGCTTTTTCCGACAGGTTGGCGGAGTTTTCTTTAGGCTATTTTCAGTCAGTGTCTCGTCTTTACCCACATATATTGCGCCTTATTTGCTATTGAGTGCAAAACTAGAAATTTTGTATTGCAACTCACTGCTTAGCTGTTTTAGCCTAATTGCAATTACACGCATTCAAAAGGAATTACAGTGTCTCTTTCTCGTATCACTCTTACACTGACGCTCCTAGCCTCCGCGACCAGTTACGCAAGCCCAGTACAGTTTTTAATTGGCGTCGACAGCCATAAAGGTTTTGCTGGCGGCTTAGAAACTGTGGTCTACGACAACTTTATTATCGGCGGCCAGTTCAATTTAGGCTCTTCTGACGAGAGCAACACTCAAACAGGCTCTTACCCTGGTATTACCAACCCCACATTTACCAGTAAAAAATCGGCACAGCATTACGGCTTGTACACTGGCTACCGGTTTAATGACGGCATGTTCGACGGTTTGGCGCTCAGACTCGGTATCGCGCAAATGAACATCAATGTCAGCGAAGACGTTTACGGCTCCGATAGCGCCTCGAATGTCACGTCCGAAATTATTTACGATATTAACAAGCGTAAATACCAGCCTTTCATTGGTATTGGCTATCACGTTAGCGAGCGTATTTCACTTAACGTACACGCACATTTAAGAGGCATCGACACCATTGAGGTTGAAGGCCAAAAACTTGATTCCGGCTTCGATGCGACGACATTAAGCTTTATGGCCGGGTTTTCGTTTTAACACTACTTCTCGACACATACAAAAAGCCCCTGATACGATATCAGGGGCTTTTTACTGTCACTATTTTGGTTTATTGTATGGCTAAGTTAGCCTTTAGATAATTCGATTCGGTGTGTCTGATTTTGCTTATTGTGCGCAACCCAGATTCGTTTCGATTGATACCCCGGAGCACTGACTTCCACATCATAATTTCCCACAGGTAACTTCATTCCAGAGGTGTAGCGGGGTTTAATGTTCATTACCCTCACCTTAAAGTTCGGTGCATTTGTATCCACCGTAAATGGCACTTCCACTAACTGACCTGTAGTAACAATGGCCTGCTTTTGATCCTCGAAACTTTGCTGCATTTCATTCGTTTGCTGTGGCTCATTGGTACTGAATTTCGCCATAACCAAATTATCCATCTCAGCAATCGAATGTTCTACCGAGTTTTTAAACCAGTCCGTAATTTTCATGTTCTGATCTAGGCGCGCGCCGATAGGCTGCACGATTGGCTGAGTATGCAAAACCCATCTCAATGCTACCGAACCAAATGGCGTTACCGAGTCATCAAACTTATCTAGGAAATAGCGCGTGGTTGACTCATTGGCGGTAAATTTCGAACTGCCAACGGCCAACGGCAGTGCGAATACGGCGCCCATTAAGAGAACAGACAAACAAGGTCCAACGTACTTTTCCCAAGGCTTGCTGTGTTTTGAAAAGTCCTTATCATAGTCAATGAGTGCCCAGAACTTAAATGGCAATTTAACAAACGTAAGCAGGACCAACATCAACGACAGCGTCATGGAAATTGGGGGCACAATAATGGATCTCAACGCCGCTTTACTCTTCTCCGCCAATGGCCCTCCATCTTCGAACTGTGACCTAGCTGACTCAATGTACTGAAGCCAGTAGCGAGTTTCTCGTTCGATGTTGACGCGCATGACCTTGTCATAGAACTGCTTATTGTTCCAACTGGCCATCATAGGTTTCACGTAATTGCGCTCACCCATTTTTTCTAAAATCTGCGCCTGAATAACAGGGTGTTTTTGAAATGCTGTCCATGACAAGTTGGGTTTCATATCAACCCCCTGTTCTGCCATCTTCGCATTCCACTCTTTGTTGACTTCCTTTCTAACCTTCGCCTTCACCGTATTCTTAAAGCTGGTAATTTGCGACACTTGCCAGCTCTTCTTCAGGTGAATACCCTTTTTGGCTGCGCGAGAGCGTACCTTCTGAGCAGTAACAGGGTGATGGCGAAACGCCTTCATACCAGCTATGCCCATAGGATAACCTGTTTCTCGCTTAAACTTGTCTTTCCACAAGACGAGGATGCGAGGTGTATAGTGAGCCACTTCATTTGTGAACACTTCACGGACATCCTCTTTGCCACCATCACCTGTGGCAATCTCTAAGCCCGCCAAGATTGCCGACAGTCCGAGCGTAGAAAAGGTTTCACCCAATGACGTTTCACCTTTCGTCCTGCGGTATTCACGTTTTAGCCAGTAATCCATGTCCTTAAAAGGTATACCCGCATTTTTTAGTGTTTTGGCGTACTGCTTTTCGACGTTGGTGATACATCTATTTAAGTATTCACGATTACCGCTTCTACCACCATAAGAATCAATGCATCTGTTTCGTGACTCAAAGTGAGAATAGATTTTCGGGGCTACTTTTTGAGCACGGGCTTCCGCTCGCGCAAAATAGGCTTTCTCAGCTTTCTGATAGTCCTTCCAGCCCTTGGCTATTTGCGTTTCAACGTCTTCCCAAGCATCGTTCGCCACCGAAGCAATACTGCCCATATTTTTGTTGTATTGCTTAACACCCGACTGATAGTCTTTGAAGTTGTCCGAGACCAGCACTCTCATTTCTTTGTACTGACGGTAATATTCTTCAAACTGATTATTCGCCTTATTCTCAATATATCGATTTAGAATCTGACGCTTTTTATCATCGACGTGTTGGATAAAGTCATCATTGGCATAAACCAACCCTCCCATCATGGCTAAGAAGGTCATTTCTGTTGAAGATGTTGCATGTTTAGCGTTGTACGGCAACCCTTGAATTTGCAGTGCATTCGCAGCCAAACTCGAACGTAGTATGGAAGAGAAAAACGCTTCCTGACGCTGCTTCGCCGTTGAAGGCTCTATCAACAACTTGTCAATCAGGAGTTTTTGTCCAAAGAAAACCGTTGGCCATATTAATAGAGCAACAAGGCTGAAGCTCATGACTGCTCTTGGGATGCTACTGACCCAACGTCCTTTAAGTAACAGGTCAGCAACGAGAAGCGTAACACCAATACCAGAGATAGAGCGGCCAAACAGTTCAATGAGATGTAATGTCTCATCATCTACGTCGACCCCACCAGTCACTTCCACCAGTTTGGCATTAAACACGACCTCAGGTACCAAATAGCAGAGCGACATAACGAAGAAAGTAATCGCCAACCATCTAGGTTTCTTGTTTTGTGACTTTTTCATTTTATTTTTATTAATCTTTGTATCCATACTGATTTCTTATTTTGGAACTTCAATATTAATTGGGCTGGTGTCCAATATCAGGCTCTCATCTTCCGGTATAAAAAAGGCAGATGTTTCAGCTTTAGTGGTTGTCTTTGGTTTCGACCGAGTAGAAGTCTTCGCTCGCTTAATAGAACGAACTCGCCCCGTCGATGTAATGTAATGATCATCTTCTAGATACATCAATTGATCGTCTAATCGCTTGAAATCAGCATCGTTAGGCAACATCATTATGGCCTCGCCATAGCGTGTCCGAGCCTTGTAATCTCGGGTCGGTTTGACTAACTCCGGATAAAGCCGATGACACGCCTCGAACTTCGATGTATCCATTATCGTCTCATCCGGCAACTGACGTCCCTTCCGTTTAAGCGAAGCAAGCTCGGATTGATGATAGTCAGAGCCATTAATAGTGTAAGTAACAACGCGCATCAGCCCAGCTTGACGTGAGCGGGTATAGATAGTCGGCGCCCCTACAAAACTACGAATATCAACATGTAAACCACTATTAGTGCCGAGGGCATTTCTCACTGTTTTAGCCGAATGCTTGTTCGATTGCTTGCGTGAGCGCCTACGTGATTCGTAGTCGGATACCCAGTTCACTTCCCGACTATATCGCTGATACATCGAATCCGATTTAACTGCCGAACGAGCCGCCTGCTTTGCCTTAGCAATGGATGTCGGGTGCGGTTCCCAGACGTATCCCAAGTACACATGCTTATCAAGCTCCCTGAGTTTTTTTAGAACGTCAAATTCCATAGAACTAAAGAAATAACTGCCGGTTGGGAGGACTTGTCTGGCCGTGGTTAGCAGAAGGTTAAGCTCGACAATATCCGCCTCACCTTTGACCTCAATATTGAGCTGCTGGCCATAGTGATGACTGTTTCTCCACTGCCTAAACACATCAATTGCATAAGGGGCACGCTCATTGGTTAATTGGCCATCTTTCCCGCGTACCGCCAAAGTGTTCCATTCGCTATCATTGATACGCGACATTCGATATCGCTTACCATCGCTTCTTCCGGTCGCTCTACCTGTTTGACTGTCATGGTGAGCAACCCAAGAGCCACTACGCGTCAACATGACATCCACCTCAACCCCATCAAAACCGCCAATGGCGCCCATCAGAACGGAAGACGAGGAATTTTCAGGGTATTTGTAATGCCCACGGTGTGCGTAGACGTGTATAGGACACAACTGATTGTTGAGATACGCTGGCGTTTGCGCCGCCGTCCAATATAGACCGCGCGCATTCAATGCATACTGAATATCTTGAACTTCTTCCAATGTGTACGGTGAAAACTTAAGCACTCGCCCTTCAGCACCAATTGGCAAACCGGCTAGGCCTGCCACTTTGTCCTGATCTTGTGGTGTCGTTTCAACCTGAGTGACATTATTACTGCTAGAACATCCAAACAATAAGATGCTCAAGCTAATTAGGGTTGCCCTTATTAGCCCCATCATTTCATCCTTAAATTAACGGAACGTGACTGTCTGCTGAACGTTTGATTTCATCGACTTCCACTTGCTGTTGTTCTGCTTGCTTAACGGTATTTTCGCTACCACGTAAGGTTCGATCTCGCTCTTCGCTTTGGCTATTCACTTCGGCAATCAAGCGATTGTATTGCTCGTGATGATGCGATGCGTCCACCAATAATCGAGTAAGGTTGTCAAACTGCTCGGCGCACTGTTGAATCGTCTCATTGTACTTTTTACTCTTTATCAGTTTTTCTGAGTAAGCATCGACAAGAGGAATCATAGTGCGTGTATCAACGGTACGTCCGGCCGCATCATTCCATTGGGTTCGCAGCGTCTCCCAATGTTCCTCAAAGTTTGACTTTGAGTATGAGGTATTCTCACGCTCATCTTCTAAATGGGTAAGTGTGTTTCTATAATATCCGGGTTCAAATGAAGGCATATTTCACTCTGAGCTTTAGCGATGATTTAGCGGTTGATCAAAGGCAATTAATAGCGAAACCTTATCCTGCAAGGTGTACTTTAACGAAAACACCTCACCTTGAATTGCTTCTTGCTGATTTTCTAGGTCACGTAACTCAAGCAAGGCTTGGTTGGCATTATTTTGAAGGCCTGACACAGTGTGAGTTTGGTCTAGGCAAGTCGCTTCGAACGCTTCCAAAAGCTCCTTGACCTGCTCTAATAGCGCCAAGCACTTCATCGAATAATCTAGACTCTGATTTGCCTGACGCTTTGCATCACTTGAAACAGCTAACGTCTGGTCTGCAAGCACAACAGACTGCCGAGACTCCGATAAGGCTCTAGTCGCACCATTCACCTGATGCTCCGCACGATCACACTCTTTTTGAGCCAAGTTGCGCTGCTTGATTGCCGCATTCAGTATTTGGAGACAATTCGCTTCATGAACTTTAGCGGCGGCTAGAGCTGCTTCTTCCGCGTGTGTGCTTGGCTTTTCATAGCGATATCGAGCATTACCGTTGCTATCTTGCCCATCGTAGACTTTGACTGGAGGCCGAGCTCGTGCAGCTTCAAGAGCAGCCAACGCCAATTGCGATACGTGTTGAGCTTGGCTATAGTCCCCTTGGGCTCTAGCCACTTCACTTTGGCAGTGTGCGAGATGAGCTTTGGCACGAGACAACCAACGCTCAGCCTTGTCTTTCTGCTCACCCCATTTGGAACACAAGTTGTGCGCATCTTCTAAGCTTCGGGTACTCGCTCGCTCGGTCTCACTGGCGTGATCCAATTGCTCTTCAACACGCGCGTGGCGGGTTTGGGCTTCTTCTCTTGTTTGCTCATAACCCTTCAGCAATGCTTCATACAGTTCATGACAGGCAAAGACATCGGACTTAGCCAAACCAATATAGTCTTGTGTTAGAGCATTCATCGACTGTGATTGTTGCAACAACGACATCACTAAATCGAGCTGATAGTCGGCCTGATAATCTAACTCCTCTAACTGACTGACTAACCATCTTGGCTGCATACGGCCTCCCCAACCTCCTCAGTTTGGCTTTCTGAATCGTGAACGTCCGTCACTACTTTCTCTTGGTACAACTGGCAACAATCTCTCCAGTCTGTCAACTTATCCAGCAATTGCTCCGTCAACGCAACGATGGTCGTCACTTCCGATTCGACATCTTCCGCCGCCACCCCAGCGTAATGCTCACGCAGTGACGCCCACCGAGCCTTCACTAGGTCAACGGACGTTTCTACTTGCGTGTGGGTCTGATTCGCGGCAATAGCCAGCTCTTGAAACGCTTCTCTTTGACGCAACTTACTCATGCAGGTAGCTCCTTATCAAAGCCAACCTAAGCCGGAGTTGGTCAGACAGCTCTGTACAGCGAGAGTTTGCGATTTGACTCACTAACTCCTCTATTTCCAACAGTTCAGTTTGTAGTTTCATTTGCAGCTCTTCAGGAAGATCAGGCAGAAAACTTTCTGCCTGAACACTAAGAAGACCGATATGCTTTTTCGCTTGACTGCTAAACGCTTCTAACTCCGTCAGCAATAAAGGAAGTTGCTCCTCAACTCGATCTAATGACATACCTAGCTCCACTTCTCATATAAGCGAGCAAAGTAAGATAGGTTTTCTTCAAGAATGCTCTTTTGAGAGTAACAATACGGCTTGAACTTCATAGGGCGGTTTTGCATTTGGTCGATATACAAGGCATAAATCGGTTTCTTACCATCCGCTTGAAGCTTCGCTGCATCGCGGGTCTTCAACAGGCGGAAACTGTCTTCCTCAGACATTTGCAAGGCAATTTTATTGCGGAAGCTTTCGATTTCATTGCGATCAAATGCCTTCGTCAATGAGCGGACATTATCGAAACTCAAAATTAAGTGAATGCCATACTCTGAGCCGTGCTCCAAAATTGTCGAAAAGTGAGCGGCGCTCTCATCAGCGTGCGCCTTCATACCAAAGGCGTTATCTTGCTTGGCGAGTTCTTTAACGCGCTGAGCTTCATTGATCACGATGTAGATAGATGGTTCAGACAGCATCTCCTCTTCATCCATAGTACGACGCTTCTCCAATTCAGCACATATCGTATCGAGCTGAGGAGCAAAGTCTTTATACATTTCACAAACCGTTGCTTTGCTTGCCAATGCTTTTTCATTCGCACTCTCCATCACACCGTACCATTGTGACCCTTTGATACTGCGATCCAAAATGTGGAGTTCATAGTGCTCATTGGCTGCATTGACAGGCATTTGTGCAACGATATAGCCAAGCATTCCCAAGCGCGCTTCATTACTGTCGCCCACTAGCAAAATGTGCTCATTCGAACGACGGCGAAGCACGACTTTTGCCTGACCGTGAATATTCATTTCTTTACCTAGCCAAAAAACAGACGGTTTTTCAATCGGGTACCATTCATGTTCGTTCAGGCCCCCTAGGTGTTGAGGTTGGTTCGCAAACTGAATCCAAGCGTCTTCATCTGGGCGTTGCGGATAACGACTAAAGAGTGTATTCAGTTGCAAGTTATCCTCTGGTTGAGGTTGCTCAGAGCCATCAAGCAATACGGTATGATTGCTGCCACCACTTTGCTCCCACTTTTCAATCAATTGGTCAATCAAGGTTTGACGCTGTGATTCTTCAATGTAGGCAACGCGTCCGGTGTCACATGGCACTTCATCAACACCACCATTGTGACTCACTACCACTTGACCGGTTTCAGTACAGCCACGAATCAACTGTTTGCCCTTAGAGCCGAACTCTTGCAAAGACGTGATCTCTTCACCACTCATTTTCATCGCGACACGCAAGTTAATATTACTAAACGTCGCTTGCGGCTGTGACATACCCGGTACAACAAACTTCTGTGAGCCGACAAACATGTGAATACCTGCGCTTCGACTTTGCGAAGCAATGGCAATCATGAGCTGTGAGCCTAACCCTGTTTTGTCATCTTCAAACAGAGTTTGATATTCATCGATAATGAGCATTAGACGAGGCAGCTTGCCTTTCGGTGAACCCGCTTTTCGATAGCTGATAAAATCAGAGAAGCCTAGCTCCTTAAACATATCGTTTCGACGATTCATTTCATCAAGCAGTTCCTGAAGAACACTGCGAGCTAACTGAGGGCTGGTATTGAGAGACACCACGCGCGCATGAGGGAGTTGCGGATAGTTTTGAAACTCTACCCCTTGCTTACCATCAATCAAATAAAACTGAACATCCTCTGGGCTGTAGCGGCTCGCCATAGAAAGGATAAATGCATGATACAGGTTAGATTTACCCGCACCTGTCATTGCCGCCAACATACCGTGTGAAGACGGCTGTTTGTTACGCTCACCAAACCAAAGCTCAATGTCGTTCTTACGGCTACCGGAACCACCGATAGGTGCTGAGATGACTTCCGTCGCACTCTCCTGCCACCACATCTCTGGGTCAGTAGCAATCACATCAGAGAAGCCCAGTTTCGTTTCTTTCGGTTTTGCACGTCCAAGACCATCTAGAATCGCATTCATCACCTCAGAATCATCGACACTGTCACGATAGCTATCGCCCAGATTCCAATTCGTTTGGTTACCTCTGTCGTACATATGACGACGCTGCGCAAACAGATCATCTAGAGACAATCCGTTCGGTAATTCTGCCATAGGATCAAGGTCAAGCAATACCATTTTGCCCGCTTTTGGTCCCGTGTTGGCTATTTTCGCCAGCAGCTCTATCGAGCGTCTGTCGTAAGCTTTAGGGAAGTCCTTCGCGACGATAAGCTCAAACTTTGCGTTACCCAAGATATCCTCATCGACATCGATCAAACGTTCGGTATTGTTGTCTAGGTAGCTATTTTGAATACGGACAATATCGGTAAGGATCTCTTCCAGCACGCGGGAAACGTCATTGTCGACCATTCGCTTAAAAGGCAAACGTTTAGTGAATGGGAAACTTTGTCCCATTTTGATCGGATCGATCAACGTAAACTGAGAAGAATAAGGCAGCATGGTCGCTAATCTAAATACAACCGCATTGATGCTACTGACCGAATGCTCATCCGTGTGGAAGTAATAGCAGTTGTCCGAACCATAGAATGGAATTTCTTTTGGCACTTTAACGCGATGTTCTAACTGCTGACCATCATGGTAGACAATTTCTTCCATGCCGGTTACTAGCGTTCGTGGCAAAAAGTTCTGGTCAAACGCGTAGTCATTCCAATTGACACTCTTTAGCCAAGGACGCAAAGGTTCAGGCAAACGGGCTAGCAATTCTTGCATCTCTTTAATGCTGTTATTCAATTGCTCCTGCTCTTGTGCCAGTGCTTTTTCCGCTTCTGCTCTCGCGTCATTCTCAACATCATTCTCTAGGAAGTTCACCAGATCGTGAAGCCCAGCGAATTTGCCATTCACTATCTGTTTTAGTTGTTGGCCAAGCGTTTTTCGCTTCTGATCCGCTTCTGTTAGTGTTGTATCAAATTCAATCATTGGGTAAACCTTAAACCATCTGTGTTTGGATGAAGCCACCAAGAGCGGCTAAGAACAACATCGTCCAAATAAGTTTCTTCTTTAAGCTCTTTCGGCGTGCCGCTACCAATGCAGCTTGCGCTTCGATTTCCGCTTTTTTACGTTCTTCTTCTTCACGCTCACGCCTTTGCTGTTCTTCTTTTTGTTTCAGCAGTGAACGATAGTGTGTAAAAAACTCGTTTTCTGTTTCGCGAATACTTTCCAAAATATCCTGAACGGGTTTCCACTTCGAAGGGAGCGCTTGGCTGTATTCAGTAAGCTGATTAGTAATATCTGCAGACAGTCGGCTTCTGAGAGGGATTTTACTGAGCTGACCTAGATGATTGTTAAGATGATTAAACGCTTGAGCATGCTTTTGAGCCTCCTCGAATGATGGTGAAGGCTTACCACCTTTAATATATTTTTCTAACGAGGATTCGAGTAATACAGCATTCTTTGGCAAGTAGCTTTCAACTGAAGATAAAACGCCTTTAAATGACCGAGTGTGTGTACGAATTGAGTGAATACTATCTTTGAGTACCTCTTCACTATTTTCAATGTTCTTACCCGCTTCCACCCTAGCTTTATGTATCGGCAAAAATGCGCGTTTAAACTCTTTAATGCTCTCGAAATGTGCTGAGCCTTGTTCTTGCATATACCCCTACCACCTTGTCGACTTATAAATATTTTGAATTCTCGGTTCAGCTGACAATAAAATATCGCTTAGAAATTAATCTTTAAAAAGTACTATTGCTATCAGACTGATTTGACTCGAAAAACCTTATCATAAAGAGTAATTTATTTACAAGGTAAATACTCAGTTGCACAACCACACAGCAACCCATAAAATTGAAGATACAAAATCACTATACAATGAATCAGCAACCAAATTACCAGTTGCGATAGGGTAAACACACTCGAATAGAAAGCGTCTTTGAAACTTTACACTGCGCTAGCTAATAAGTTTGGTTAATTTCAACAATTACTATTTTTCAGAAATCGCTTAATAAAAAACACCTAATAGAATACGGCATACATTAAAAACACCGTACTCTAAAATTAACTTTAGAGCGCACAACAATGACCGACAAATTACGCACTACTTCCTAAGTGTATTTGACAATCCATGGATTCTACGTAGCGATATAATGAACATCGTCGTCATTTGTTGTGGTCTAGGTGTGGTTTGGGCATTTCTCTCAATATTCTATGCGTTGGCAGGCGGAACTGCAGCCGAGCTAATCTCTCCAAATGATGGGTGAATAGATTAGCCACATTACTTTTATTAGTATCCTAATGTCTCCGCTATGCGCTCTGCATTAGCAGTAACCCAATTTAAATCAATCGGCCCCCAAGAGACTATCTGGTAATGGCCATTCTTTAGCGCGCCCGTGAACTGACATTCGATATCGAGCTCATGTAAGGCATTAATGGTATCTTGAGCCGTGCGGCGAGGGATTTCGATATTGGATTGGATTTTGGGGATGGTGTTGCAACCAGAGTCTATCAGATGGGCGATATATAAACGGCGATAGAATGAAGTTTTGGTTTTACTCGGGGTCATGTTTCCTGTCCTTGGAAAGAGGAAGTGTGTTTTGCCCTTCCTCTAAAACTCATCATCCGCACTGGACGACGTCTTGACGTCCAGACTAGCAAACTTTGTTCTTTAACAAAAATTGCTTAAAGAAAATTGGCTGCTGAGTAATTTGGATCCAGACAAGTTAAGCCGCTTGCTGCATAAAGAACGCATCTTTACGCGCATTAAATCGCTCAACTAGCTCATCAATCGCTTGATCCGAATACGGCTTAAGACCACTCGCCACCATGCGCTTCACGCCTTTACCAATGACAACACTGTCTTCTTTAAAGTTAAAGTTCAAAGTCACAATGCCGCGCTTACCTTCAATATCAAACGTGGCGCCGCTAAACTCCACCTCAGGAGAAGTAAGGTCCAGTCGCGAGAATTCCACTTCCATGCTTTCATAAATCACTAGCGGTCGCTGACAGTTGATCATCATCTGCTTTTCTTGCATCAACGGCACCATGATGTGCGGGAAGTTCATGCCAGAAAATTGCACATAGTTCGAAACCACATGTTCAATAAATTCCGCCGAACGGCTCTGCTCGCCAGAGTGAGAAAAGCGCAAATACTCTTTACCACTTTCATCCACTACAACCGACTCACTGTCACTGTTCCGTTGCACCTCAAGCTCTACACCGTCGTTCACCATTCCAGAAAACTCGAAACGCATCTTTTGGCTAATGCCTTCTTTGTCCAGTAGCGCAGCAAATAACAGATCACCTGGCACACAGAAACGCTTACTGTCTTCATCGTGAATAGGGTTAAAGTCCCCTGCCACTTTTTTCGCAAAATGACTGGCTTGCTGACGAGTAAACTGAAACTTCGAATTTTCTTTTGAAATATAAGGTGTTAGAAACATATATCGACACTATTAATCTAGAAACTGGGCGAAGTATAACTGATGACGGAGGGCGCAATGGTCTATCCAGATACTGTCCGCATTAGGTTGATGTTTAATGCCGCAACCAATCGTTCATTACGCATCTGGATTTACAATGCCTCCTCTCAGCAAGCATGTTGCTAACGGGATCGAACATAGGAAATTCCAAAAAAAATAGGTACAATCCGTGCTCAAATTTCTACGACCCTACGGCCTTTAATATGCACTCGCCCCACCTTTGCTTTAACCGATTTGACGTTGCTATCGAAGGCTATGATTTACCAGAACAATTTACGTTTCCGTTCTACTACACGCCACACCCGCTGTGCGTATTGGCAGCAAAACAGCTTCAGCAGTATCTGCAAACGCAAACCGATTTCGAACATGATTTTGGAATAGATGATGACAGCCAGGGTCGAGGCAAAATGTTCGGCGTTTTGCTGGTACAAAACCCGCAGGGTGAAATCGGCTTTTTGAATGCCTTTTCTGGCAAGATTGCAGACCAAAATCTCCTACCAGGTTTTGTGCCGCCTGTCTTCGATATGCTCACTGAAGACGGCTTTTTCCGAGAAGACACCGACGCTATCACCAAAGCGCTTGCGACCTACAAAACCTTCGCCAATGCGCCAGAAATTACAACGCTCAAAGAGCAAATCTCAGCGGAGCGCGCCGCTTACCAACAAGAAGAACAAGCGCATCGCGAGACCATGATTCAGGGACGTGCCACGCGTAAGCTGCAACGAAAAGAGGCGCAGCAAACCCTCAGTGGCGACGTCCTTCAAACCCTACTCGACGAGCTCGGCAAGCAAAGTGTCGCAGAAAAAAACACGCTCAAATACCTAAAGCTCAAGTGGGAAGATCAGCTCGCGGTTAAAGAGCAGCGCCTAGCGGAACTTGAAATCAACCTTGCAGAGCTTAGAGAGCACCATAAAGCGCTCTCTAACGCGTTGCAGCACAAGCTTCACAAGCAGTATCGCTTTTTAAATCAACAGGGTGAGACGCGCGATTTGGTTGATATTTTCGCGGCAACCACAACCCCAATCCCACCAGCCGGTGCAGGCGAATGTGCCGCGCCCAAACTGCTGCACTATGCCTATACGCACGGCTTTACACCCTTAGCGCTGGCCGAGTTTTGGTGGGGCGCATCGCCCAAATCGGAAATTCGCAAGCACGGCAGTTTTTACCCATCATGCAATAACAAATGCCAGCCTATCTTAGGGCATATGCTGCAAGGCCTGAACGTAGAGCCGAACCCGCTTGAAGAGAACTGGGCAAAAGATAAAGAGCTGGAAATTGTGTTCCAGGATGAGGCGATGGTGGTCATCAACAAACCATCAGGTCTACTGTCCGTGCCAGGCAAAACCATTAAAGACTCTGCCTATACGCGCCTGCAAACCCTGTTCCCTGATGTTGAAGGCCCATACGTGATTCACCGCCTAGACATGGCGACATCTGGATTACTCGTGTTCGCCTTAACCAAACGCGCCAATAAAAGCTTACAAAAGCAGTTCATTACCCGTGGTGTACAAAAACGCTATGTAGCGTTACTTGAAGGTGAGCTTACTCAAAGTGAAGGTGACATTTCACTGCCCATGCGTGGCGACCCAGATGATCGACCAAGACAACTGGTGTGTTACGAACATGGTAAGCCAGCAGAGACTCACTGGGAGTTGATTGAAGTGCGTGATGGCCGAAGCAAAGTGTACATGTATCCTAAAACCGGTCGAACCCATCAACTTCGTGTCCACAGCGCTCACCATCTTGGGTTAAATATGCCTATGGTTGGCGACACGCTATATGGTGAGAAGGCCGATCGTTTGCATTTGCACGCGGAGCAGTTGGAACTTGAGCATCCTTATAGTAAGGAGCGATTGGTGTTTCAGGTTGATAGTGAGTTTTAGTGAGCCAAGTCAGCCAGAGACTCATTGGAATAACAAGCTCCGCGCTATACATCCCCCTTCCCTTTACTGTCATGTTGCTTAGTTCAATAGATTGAATTAAGCAACAAAGCTCATTGGATGACTCACCTACCCACTGCGCCAACCAAGCTGGTGCATACGCACCAAACTGAACAGTAAATCCCAAGCCTTTCAAAGATGAGCGATCAAGCGTTGGCCAGTCGATACGACAAAACTTGGTCAGGTTATTGCATTGAGCTCTTCACCTTAAGCATTTGAAAGGATTCTATGCGTAATGAAAAACCCACCACTACTGGAACTCTGGCACGTCAGTAAGGCTTTTCCCGGCGTGATCGCCAACGACAATGTCGACATAATGCTCAATAAAGGGGAAATTCTTGCGCTACTGGGCGAAAATGGTGCAGGAAAATCGACGCTGGTCAAAATGATCTATGGCACTAACCAGCCAGACAGCGGTGCCATTTTATGGAATAACCATGAAGTCACCATTGACTCCCCCAGCCAGGCGAGGCGGATGGGCATTGGCATGGTGTTCCAGCATTTCTCTGTATTTGAAACCTTAACCGTCCAAGAAAACATCGAGCTTGCCCTCGACAAAGAGTTTCGCAAAGAAATTGACGACCTGCGTAAGCACATTCTCGACATCAGCAAGAAATATGACCTTCACGTCGATCCAGACCGATATGTACACAGCCTGAGCATTGGCGAACGTCAGCGAGTGGAGATCGTTCGATGCCTGATGCAAGACGTGAAACTGCTAATACTGGACGAGCCAACATCGGTATTAACCCCTCTGGAAGTCACCGGGCTATTTCGTGTACTGCGAAAACTTGCCAAAGAAGGCTGCAGCATTTTGTTTATCAGCCACAAACTCAAAGAGGTAACGGAACTGTGTGACAGAGCAGTCATCCTGCGCGCGGGTAAAGTAACCGGAGAATGCATCCCTGCCAATGAAACCGCTGACTCCATCGCCCGGATGATGGTCGGGTCCGACGCGGAGCTTTCTGAACACTATCCGAAAAAGATCTCCGATAAAACGGCACTTGAGATCCACCAGCTGTCGCTAACACCCTCTCATCCATTTGGGTGCGGATTGAACAATGTTTCGTTTCAGCTGAACGCAGGAGAGATCCTTGGTATCGCCGGAGTCGCCGGTAACGGGCAAGAGGACCTGTTGGCGGCGTTAAGCGGTGAAGACATTCGTGCAAAAAGTGACAGCATCACGTTTAAAGGGCGTGGAATTGGTCATCTCGACGCCGGTAAACGCCGCAAACTGGGTATGGCATACGTCCCGGCAGAAAGACTCGGTCAAGGGGCTGTTCCTGAGATGTCGCTGGAAGACAATACCCTTCTAACCAATTCTGATACCCTGACCAAACATGGTCTTATTCAGAATCGTAAACTGGCGTCATTAGCGCAGCAGATCATCTCCGACAATAACGTCAAATGCCGTGATCGCTATTCACAGGCAAAAAGCCTATCCGGTGGCAACCTCCAGAAATTCATCATCGGCCGAGAAGTAAAACAAGCCTCACAGGTACTGATTTGTGCCCACCCTACCTGGGGTGTAGACATAGGTGCAGCAAGCGCCATCCACAGGCAGATCATTAAACTAAGAGATGCCGGCACCGCCATTGTGGTTATCTCCGAGGATATTGATGAACTGTTTGTCATCTGCGACAAGCTGGCCGTTATCTACGAAGGGCAACTGTCCCCTACCGTCAACACTCAACACACCACCATAGAAGAAATCGGCAAATGGATCGCTGGCGGGTTCATTCAAGACAAGGAGAGTCAGTATGCTTAATGCAGAACCAAGGGTGGAGAGCTCGAAAGCGATGGCCTGGGTTTCTCCATTTATTGCCATTGTTTTGACCATGCTGACCTCTAGCCTCATTTTTATGCTGCTCGATGTCAGTCCCGTCAAAGCTTTTAATGTGTTTATTATCCAACCGTTTAGCGATGCTTATAATATTGGCGAGCTGCTGGTTAAATCGACGCCCCTATTACTGTGTGCCGTTGGACTCGCGATTTGTTATCGGGCCAATATTTGGAACATCGGTGCAGAGGGACAGCTACTCGTCGGCGCCATCGCCACCACATACGTAGCAATCAATGCCACCGAAACCAGTGGGTTCGGCCTGCTATTTCTGGCTCTGCTTGCAGGTACCGCTGCTGGTATGTTTTGGGCAGCGATACCCACCTTTTTGAACCGGGCCTTCCATACCAACATCATTTTAACCACCATCATGCTCAATTATATCGGGCTTTATACCCTGCTTTGGGCTGTTCATGGCCCGCTTGCCGATCCACAAGGGTTTGGCTTTCCCGAGTCGGTGATGTTCTCTGACAGCGTATTGCTCCCTCTGATACTCGATGAAGGACGCGCGTCGGTCAGCATTCTGATTGCGATTGTAGTGGCACTGCTGTGTGGCTTCACCTTATTCAAGACCCTGCCCGGCTTTAAAATACGTGTCTACGGTGAAGACCAGCTTGCGGCACGCTATGCCGGATTCAGCGGTAACAAAATCATTTGGGGGGTGATGCTATTTGCAGGAGCGTTAGCCGGATTTGCCGGTGCCGCCGAAGTCACCGGCCCCATTGGTCAGTTGATCCCTTCGGTGTCGCCCGGCTATGGTTACGCCGCGATCATTGTCGCCTATCTGGGGCGACTGAATCCCTATGGGATCATTGTCTCTGCTCTCTTTATGGGCGCGCTCTATATGGGCAGTGATTTAGCCCAAATTGAACTCGGACTGCCCACAGCCATCACCGGATTATTTCAGGGCTGCTTACTGTTTTTCTTATTGGCCTGCGATTTTCTGATTTTCTATCGCATCAAAGTCATGTCCCCGAAAGCCTACCTCTCCAAAAGGTCCGCCTCACGTCAGTCCATCAATGCGGTGACGTCCACAGCATCAAACACTCAATCTGAATCGCAAAATCAAGGAGTACTCTAATGGATATCATACTGCTTCAACAGTTCCTCATCGCGACGTTGAAAACGGGTACCCCTTTGCTGTTGATCGCACTCGGCGAACTGATCAGCGAAAAATCCGGCGTACTGAATTTAGGACAGGAAGGCATGATGCTCATGGGGGCCATGGCGGGTTTTGCAGGTGCTTATTACACCGGCAATCTGTTTTTTGGTGTCTGCCTGGCGATTTTCTCAGGGATGATGATGGCTTTGATTTTCGGTCTGTTGACACAGGTCTTAAATACCAATCAGGTCGCCACTGGACTGGCGCTCACTATTTTTGGTACCGGATTAAGTGCTTTTCTTGGCACCAGTCTGGTCGGTACTACCATCGAAGGGTTTCAGGATATCCACATCCCACTTCTGTCGGACATACCGTTTTTCGGCCCGCTGCTATTCAGTCAAGACGTGTTTATCTATCTGAGTTTGCTGTTGGTCGGAGTATGTTGGTGGGTCGTCAATAAAACCACCATCGGCCTGACATTACGGGCAGTTGGTGAAAACCCTCACTCTGCCACTGCGCTCGGATTCAACGTATTGAAAGTCCGTATGTTGACCACTCTTTTCGGTGGTGCCATGGCGGGACTCGCGGGCTCCTACATGTCACTGGTCTATACCCCCATGTGGATGGAGAACATGACGGCCGGCCGTGGTTGGATTGCTCTGGCGCTGGTTGTCTTTGCGTCGTGGCGAATCGGATACTTAGTGCTGGGAGCCTATTTGTTTGGCGCGGCTTCCATCCTGCATCTTCTGATGCAAGGCTTCGGTTTTGATATCTCCCCTAACCTGCTCGCCATGACTCCTTATCTGGCGACCATCGTGGTGATGGTGATCATCAGCTCAGATGCGCTTAAGCAAAAACTGGCCACACCAGCGAGCTTAGGCAAGCCCTTTGACCCCAAGTTACACTAAAGGCCTTTCACCTTTAACGTCGCCCTTTGTGCCAAAGCGTGCAAAGGGCAATTTCTCCAGTCCCCTGTCCCACATTCCGTTCGCACAGCTTTGGTGCGCATCATCAGCTACGTTTCACCATTATCTTTCAAATGAGTCTTGCACGGCCTCTACTGGCCAACGAGTAACTCGCCTGAACAGAGCGCTACCCCCTATCAAATAAGCCTTGCACCGCCACAAATCAACAATTAACACAATAGCAACAAGTTGGTCAGTATTTTGCAGTAGCACAGGGCACATTCCAACAATCATAAAGAGAAATGGAGAATTTCATGAAACTGAACAAATGGATGACCACGGCAGCATTAACCATGTCTGCCATTTTTTCCACCTCAACGCTGGCAGAGTCACCGCTAAAAGTGGGCTTTGTATACGTCGGCCCGGTCGGGGATCACGGCTGGAGCTATGAGCACGATCAGGGACGACAGGAGATGGAACAGTATTTTGACGGTAAGGTCACCACGACCTTTGTGGAGAATGTACCTGAAGGTGCGGATGCAGAGCGCGTCATCACCCAATTGGCGAAATCTGGTCATGATGTGATATTTACCACCTCATTTGGTTTCATGAACCCCACCATCAAAGCGGCTAAACGCTTCCCGAAAGTCACCTTCGAACACGCAACTGGCTACAAACAATCAAAGAACGTCTCAACCTATGGATTGCGTACCTATGAAGGCCGCTATGTTTCTGGTGTTGCAGCCGGCATGGCGACCAAGACCAACACCATTGGCTATATCGCTTCGTTCCCGATTCCAGAAGTAATTCGTGACATCAACTCCGTCTATCTTGGTGCGAAAAGCGTGAACCCTGATATCGAGATAAAGATTGTCTGGGTAAACACCTGGTATGATCCAGGCAAAGAGTCTGACGCGGCCAATGCCCTGATCGACCAGGGTGCAGACATCATTGTTCAACACACGGATAGCCCAGCACCGCTCATCGCGGCTGAAAAACGTGGCGTGATGGGTATTGGACAAGCCTCTGACATGAGCCAATTTGCTCCGAAAGCGCACATGTTTTCCGTTCGCGATGTCTGGGCGCCTCATTACATCGATACCGTTAAGCAGGTAATGGCAAAAACATGGAAACCAGAAGACTTCTGGGGTGGATTCCAGGAAGACATCTTACAGATCGTTTCTATCAACCCTGATCTGCCTGCAGACATTCAAACAGCGATTAAGACAACTCACGCAAAAATCAAATCTGGCGAGTTCCACCCGTTCACTGGCCCTATGGTCGATAACACCGGTAAAGAAGTGATTGCGGCGGGTTACACCCTCAACGACAAAGAACTGGCCGCAGTCAACTGGTATGTCGAAGGCATCGACGCGACCATTCCAAAATAACAAGACACCACTTCACAACACGACTAAAAACATTAGCCCAATATCAATTGGGCTAAATTGGGACGACTCTATGAATGCAAGCTTACCCATTATCGATATATCCACACTCTCCGGCTCTGACCCCAAACAATGGCAGGAGGTCATCACGACAATCGATAACGCCTGCCGTGATAAAGGCTTTTTCTATGTGGTGGGACATGGCATCCCCGCCGAGCAATTTACCAAAGTCCAAGCCATAGCCGATGCGTTTTTTGCTTTGGACCAAAATGAAAAACAACAAATCAATATTAAACAGTCTGCCAACCATCGTGGTTGGGGCCAGGTGAACGCCGAACAGCTCGACCCGTCTGGCCCTCAGGATTTTAAAGAGACGTTTGATATGGCGCTCGATTTAAGTGAGCATCACCCCCAGGTGGCGCGATGCCCTCAGCTGTACGGCCCTAACCAGTACCCCAACCTCGAGGGGTTCATACAAGTCATGCAGCAGCACTATGACCTCACTCTGCAAGTCGCCCTTAAGATACTTAAAGCGATGGCACTGGCCCTTAATCAACCGGAAGACTTTTTCACTCAATATTTCAACTGCCCTATCAGTGTGCTTCGTCTGATCCACTACCCGCCTCAGGCCCAAAACAGCAATGGGGCTGGCGCACACACCGACTATGGCTGCATTACCCTGCTGTATCAGGACAATATTGGTGGATTACAAGTACAGGACGTAAATGGCACCTGGCTGGATGCGCCGCCCGTTGCCAATAGCTTTGTGGTTAATATTGGTGATCTAATGCAGCGCTGGACCAATAACCGCTACAAATCCACGCCGCACAGAGTGGTCAGCCCAACCGACAACATTACGCGGTTCTCAATGCCGTTCTTTGTCGAACCGGATTTTGATACCCCAGTCACCACGTTGGACTCATGTTTATCACCCGGTGAAGAATCCCGTTATCCCACTATCACAGCAGGAGATTGGATTTTGTCGAGGTTCTCGGAGACTTATGAGTATCGGAGTGTGAGGGAAGCAGGATAAAGAATAGATTAATAAGCCGCCCCTAAGATATAGGGGCGATAACGTAAAAGGTGGATAAATGCAGGAGTAAATAGGCGCATTGGTTTCAACAAACGCTTCAGCCAATCTACCACTCAGCAATCAATAACCGGCTCTTCAAGCCACGAATCTGCAACCCCATAGCTTCAAACACTTCTTCGAAATCTTGGCAATGAACGGGAAGATTAGGCAGAGACAGCGAGGCTTCAGTAAAAAATCGCCGTGTATCATGCTCCTGCTCTCCCCAAGCAAGGTTCCACCACTCTATGATTCGATGTTTAGACTCCGCAAGCCTATGCTTACTCGGTAGTCGATCATTCTTGCTTGTATTCTCTTTTTCAGTAGCAGGCATCAAATTCCACATATCGTTGTTCGGCCAGTATGCAAAAGGTAAACAGTGATCTACGTGAAACGCCTTTCTCAATTTGGTATTGCTCCAAACACTCGAAACTCGTTGCTTGCTTTGTTGCAACTCACTAACTCTTTTTCGTACTTCTCGCGTGTCACGATCTTTATCTAACCAAACCAAGCAATTGTGGTAGGTTTGCAGCGAAATTTCATTTTTTCTATTCAATTCAAAACGCTGCATTTGCATCACCCATTGATTCACTACAAGTGGCTCAATCCATGCGTTATAGATTCTAAAGCACTCCCAAAGGCTCTGTTTGAGGGTAAAAAAACCATAGCTTTCGAAGAAATCCGTATTCAAATAAACAGTATCTTGGGACCTACGCCTTTTCGCAGAAGCGACTGTAGAAAACTCACGCTCCTTTTCGTGACTAGAGCCTGTGGTAATGAATTTTATTGGCCCTTCTTTCATCGTTTTGATGGTCGACTGAATGGCTTTTTGCAGAGCTTTTGCATCATCACCAAAGAATATGTTGCCTACTGCAAGATCGTCTGCGGACAGGTGTTTAAGCTTGTTCCAACCATCATCAGTAACAAAGCCTAACCCTTTGTTGGGGTCACTACTTTGTTGAAGCTTTCCATAGTCGATAAGTCGCTTGTATGCTTTGATCCAATATAATGCTACGAGTCCTAATGGAATGGCAACTTCCCCATCCGTATGATCACTCACGCACCCTGGGTGTGCATCCGCGATTCTCAACAACACCCTGAGCAGCGCCAGTTTATAGGTGGCACTTTTGCTGTCATTTACAATGATATGGCGTACTTTGTTGAGGTCTCCCGAACCGTCATCAGGTAGACTGAGAACCACCGTCTGCCAGCTCACTTGCTCACGATTTAAAGAATCATCTGAATCACTAATATCTTTTACGAGCAAAGCCGTATCTTTGGCATACTTTTCTATCTCCGTCACCGAAACAGGAAAGCTAACACGATCATCAGCGAACGAACCATGACGCAATGTAATAACCAGCCTACCATTTGGTGCAAGTAGGTTAGACAATTTGCGAAATGCCCTGCTTCGCTGGCCTGGAGCGATATGCATCCAAACCGCGCTGACTAGGATAAGGTCAAAACGAATCCCAAGACTTTGCACATTTTTGAGGCCAGGTAACTCATCCTGTAACCATGTCACTTCATCTCCGGTATTAACCTTCCCAATATCCATCATTGCTTGCGACGGCTCCAGCGCAAAGACTTCCATTCCCTGCTCCGCCATCCACCTCGCATCACGCCCAGACGCCGCGCCAACATCTAACACCATATCGCCCTGAATCGGCCAATACGGCTTCCACGACGCATGCACATCCTCAAACTTTACTGAGTTGTATTGTGCCGCCAAGGAGTCTGCGTTTTTATCGTAAAAAGAGCGAGTTATGGACATCTTTCTAACCTGCTATTGATTTGATTCAATAGTATATGGCTTGGTTGCATAATGCTAGAACGGGCTTTGTGGCAAGTAATACCACAGTGCATGCGATTGTCGCGGCCACGTAACTCACCTAATGCCAATGTCAACTCAACTACCCCACTGCCAACTTAGCCGCTTGTTGCCACATAAAGTGCGGTACTGGCTCTTTTAACTGCCAAGTAATACTCATCGGCTGTGAACCCGTGTGTGACACATACTCTACTTCGCCGTAATTCACAAAACCCATAGTACGGCCGTATTCATCTTTGGTTTGTTCACGCACAAATAAAAACAGACGCTTACCAATGTATTGATGTTGGATGTATTCCAAACCACGCCCCTTGTCTGGGCGTGCACTATTTTGCGACTGCCAGTGAAAAAGATGTTCGTTAATCGCGTAATCGTGGTACATGGTGGTTGGTGAAAATTGCTTTTCATTTTTGTCTAAGGTGACAAACATCAGTTCAATATTCTGCTCTTTCAGCACAAATACACCTTCGCGAGCTGGCGGTTGGCGCTCAAACGTGGTCGCACCAAACGCAACCAATATTTGTTCACGTGCATAGCGAGCATGCAGCCTTAATGAAACCTCAGGTAAAGCATGCATTGGCGGCTGTTCATGCTTGGTCTGTGCTAGTTGCCAATTTACAACATCCAATAACTCTGCTTTTAATTCACTAGAATTTAGTTTCGCTAAGCTCTGTTCTATGGAATCGAATCCAGATTCAGGCCCCGTTTTCTGCCAGAAATCATAATGACACATCAAAGCATGGCGGTGACTCAAATCATCTACTGCAAAGTTGCTATGGCAAAGCTGCTTTAAGAAACTTAAATAGGCATGATCATCACAGGTCAAAATTCGATTATGGATAACCTTTTTAAGCATCATAAGGAGATTTTCATCAAGCGTATTTTTGTTGATTTCTTCTTTGGCTTGCTGAACCAGCTGCGACCAACTCCCTCGCTTATAAAGTTCATTCAAGTCGATATGAGGATTTAGGGTTAGGAAATTCGACAGCGTTAGTGGCAGTGACGAATACTGTGGATACTGGCGGATCATTGCAACTAAACGCCTTAGGGTTAACGAAGCTTGGCGGATATTGCTGAGTACCATTTCTTGAGTGCGCTTACTCAACTCAATGCGACAACCGAGAGGCGCGTGTGGAAATCCTTGCTTTATCTCTTCACTGATCGCTCGATGACTTTTACCCACTAACGCTCTAAGTTTATTTGCAAAATCATATTCAGGACGCGAGTTGCCAACAAAATCCAACACAGTACAGCACTCCTTACCATCAGCCAAACGTAAGCCGCGGCCAAGCTGTTGCAAGAAAATAGTTAAGCTTTCTGTCGGCCGCAAAAACAATAACGTGTCCACTTCCGGAATATCGACACCTTCGTTGAAGATATCAACCACACATAACACGTTAATGCTACCAGTGCGAATGGCTTGCTGCTTTTGTTGCCTCTCGTGGGAGTTATCGCTAGTCAACACATCCGCTTTAATGCCTTTCAATAGAAGCTGTTGTGTCATGTACAGCGCATGTTCTTTGCTCACACAGAAGGCCAATGCTTTCATTTTGTCTGTATCGGTGATGATCTCCTGCATACTCAGCAAAATCTTGTCCAAGCGGACTTGGTTGTGGGTGTAAAGATTGGTCAACTGAGCTATATCGTAACGCCCACGACTCCACGCAATTTTGCGAAGGTCTGTATCATCATCAATACCAAAATACTGAAATGGGCAAAGGTGACGACGATTAATCGCTTCCGGCAAACGGATCTCAGCGGCAATCACACCACCAAAATCCGCTAGAATATCCCCACCATCATGGCGCTCTGGTGTTGCGGTAAGGCCAAGTAATATGGCAGGGGAAAAATGCTCTAGTAGTGCGCGGTAGCTTATCGCGGCAATATGGTGCACCTCATCAATCACAATGTAGTCATAATAGTCAGCGGTTAGGTTAAGCTGATCTAAATGATTGTTCAGTGTTTGGATAGAAACAAACAACTGTCGATAGTGCTCAGGCGTATTACCTCCAACCCATAGTTCGCCAAAAGTGCCATTACGCAATACGCCGCGATACGCGGCCCTGGCTTGCTTCAAAATTTCTTCTCGGTGCGCGACAAACAGAAACTTAGCTTGTGGCTTCTCTTTTAAAAAGCGCGCAAAGTCAAAGGCTGAGATAAGGGTTTTGCCAGTACCTGTTGCCGCAACAACCAAATTACGAAATCGCTGGTGAATACTTCGCTCAACTGCAAGTTGCTCTAGGATTTCACTTTGATGAGGAAAAGGCGAAATATCAAAAAAATGGGTTGAACTGGTCTCGTAATCCCCCCGCTGCTGGCTCAACGATTTTTTGAGTTTTTCGCTGCTCTTTGCATCCCCACTAAAGTGTTCGAATTCGTTGGATGCCCAATAGGTTTCAAAGGTACTCAATGACTTATTGATGATGTGTGGGATTTCTTGCGAGGTAATTTTTAAATTCCACTCTAAACCGTTGGTTAACGCTGAATGGGAAAGATTGGAAGATCCGATATATCCGGTGTGGTAGCCGGTATTTCGCAAAAATAGGTAACTCTTTGCATGTAAACGTTCGCGCTCAGTGTTGTAACTCAGCTTCACTTCGGTATTAGGTAAACTCGCCAAATACTCAACCGCTTTAGAGTCAGTCGCCCCCATATAAGAGGTGGTAATAATTTTTAGCTCGCGGCCGCTAGACGTAAATTCCTCTAACTCTTTACGAAAAATTCGTATCCCTGCCCACTTAATAAAGGATACCAACCAGTAGATTTTATCCGCAGACAAGATCTCTCGCTTTAGTTCAGATTCAAGCGACAATCCAGCATTACTGCCACAAAACAGCTCGCTTTGACTTAGTCCGGTTAAAGGAAAAATTTCGTTAATATAATTTTTTAAATCGGCTGAGACGGGATTCTCTAATTCGTATAGCGCGGTAAGAATTTTGCCTTGGCTGACGAGTAAATTATCTTCGATAAAATCCTCATCTTGAATTTGCTCTTTTAACCACAGTAACAATTGGTTGGATAAAGCAATTTGATGTTGTAGGCGGTCATCACTCACAGGCACAGCCCCAATGGCATACTCAAGTATGTGTGCTAGAAAACGAGATAACCAACTTGATGCTTCACTGCTATTGAGCTCACGTTCACCCACATAGAAGCGCTCTCGGTCAATTCGACTATCAATAAGCTGTGTTACTAGCTGCTCATAAATTCCAACCTGCCGCATTTTATCTCCTTTATCCCAATGGATTGCCCCAAAACAGCCAAAGATTGCAATGACAACGCTTAGCCAATCAAATGACTATACGCTTATACATAAGCCAAACAGCTTATCAACTGCTGGTAACCTCGCAAGTTTTTTTCCGACACGTTGCCTTATAAGTCAGACAGTTACTCAAGTAGATGACCCTAAAATGAAGATTCATTGTACCGAGTTCTTTATCTGTCATCTTAAGTTTGAGCAAAAAAAGTAATAAAAGAGTAATTACTCAACAAAGCTCACAGCATGTATGGATACATGTTAATTATCATAGCGCTCGACTTGGCTAGCATAAGCATTAAAACGGTACTGTCAGAATGAATAATAGAAATAAACTTATAATCACAACATCTCTATCGATCGCAGTTGCTGCGTGCGGCGGAGGTGGTGGTTCTACCAGCGACTCACCAGCGTCTGCAACTCTAAAGGGCACGGCTATTGATGGTTACCTGACTGGGGCCACTGTATTCTTAGACGTCAACTTTGATGGCAAACTGAATAACGGAGAACCAAGAGTTATCACTGGTGAAGATGGCTCATGGGAACTGCTAACAAGTGGAACATACGCTGAATGCTCAGAATATGTTCCGTTGGTCGTTAATGTGCCTGTGGGTGCTACTGACTCTGATTATGGCGAAGTAACAGATGCATATCAGATGACCTATCCACCAGCCTTTGCCATTGCTTCGGATCAGGAAATCAAGAACACCACGCCTTTGACGACCGTTGTTTGGGGCACGATTCAAAAAGAACTTCATGCAGAAGGTGAAAAGCTCACCTGTGACAACATAAAGGCCAGTTATGACGTTCGTGAGCGAATAAAAGATCGTTTAAGTGAGCAGGAATTTCGCGTAGCCCAACGCTACAACGTGACCGTTGATGAGCTATACGGTGACTATGTTAAATCAGGAGATACAAACCTTCATGCCATCGCAGCGGCGTTAGTCCCGTCGATGAAAGCGTCTTATGCCGATACCGTAGCGATTGAAGCAGATAACCCAAATGCCATTGCAGCATGGGTTGAGTACTTTAATGGCGATTGGGATGAGCGTGGTCATTTCGCTGAAGGTTGGTACAAACAGACATACCTGAACCTGGGTGATGCTGAGGGGTGGTCAACCACAACCGAGGCGGTATCAGACAATCTCAGAACCGTGTTAAATACCATCGAGTACAACTCTGGCTATCGTATTGATTTAGAAGATATCACTTACGAGTGGAGTATTTCTTTCAATGACAACGAGTCAACCAACGATTGCTCTGCAATGGAGTGGATTGAGCAAACCTCCGCTAGGGCCTATGGGGTTCTCAACGTGTTTAGTTCAAGCGCTACCGAAGCCGATAATTGTATCAATGAAGACTGGTCAGCGCTTGCTGGCACGGTAAAACAGCAATTAACTACGCGAGTGCAAACCGCCAATAGCAACGCGACCTCACAACACTTCTTTGCCAGCACAACAGAAACCGGTCTAGGCCATCTTGTCATGGTTAACCCAAACTCTGTAGGCGCCAGTGAATTTGATGCCGTCAACTTCATCAGTACAGATTTTAATAACACTAATGACTATGGTGCCTATTCATGGGGGCGTATCTTGGCAGAGTACGAGCCAACCGCTGAACTGGCCCAACGTACCACATCTCACAACAAGGCAGGCCATTGGTCTCGCACTCTGACATACACGAACGGCACTTATGCTGAGCAGTGTTCTTACGACGCAGGGGCGAATTGGACAGCTAAAACGGGTGACTCTTGCGAGCCGTAATTTAGACATTGACAAGTAGACAAAAGGTGCTCACGTGAGCACCTTTTTTGTATCAAAGGCAGTCATTCTAATCTTCTAGCTACCACGTTAACGCGCTATCAGATTACGAAATATTTTAAGGTAGTCACTCGCTTTAGAAGATCCTCATTTGCATGAGGATGACGGCATTTTTTTGTTTTTGTTCAGGTAAATACAACGAAAAAGCCCCAGCATTTCTGCTGGGGCTTAGAATGTGGCGGTGAGTGAGAGATTCGAACTCTCGATACGTTGCCGTATACACACTTTCCAGGCGTGCTCCTTCAGCCACTCGGACAACTCACCGTATTTTGATTTGGTTAGCGCTCTTGGCTAACGGGGTGGTAATTTAATGATTCCGTCCCGCTTGGTCAACCCTAAAAGGGAAAAAAGGTGCGCTTTTTTAATTGTTTGCTTACTTTGTGATTAATTCGATCAAATGATCGGCAAATCATACGCTTTGGTAGTAGCCTGGTACGCGGAACCAACGGCGACATAAGTCTAGGAAGTAGCCGTATAGAACGCCCATTCCGCAAGATACAACAGCATTACTCGACACGGCCGTGATGATTTGGTCTGTTGATGCGCCTACAGTAAACAAAATCGCTGCGTAGACTGGCGATTGGAATGCGACATACGCTATCAAGTCCGAGAACGCTTTCATGCCACCTGAAGTGGAGACTTTCGCACCTTGGCGCAGTGCCCAGTCACGAAATACACCGTATGGCCATGCAATGGCAATGTTCACTGGGATCGACAACAAGCGTGACGCCAATGATTGCTCAAAGGTCATGCCAGAGACAAGCACTTCAATCAACATACCAGATACAAAACAGAACACGACCATCGCAAAGGTGTCGGCAGCCGCGTTACGAATACAGAAAGGAGCTTTCGGTTTCACTTACAATCTCACAGGACAATAAACTAACATAAAGTTGAATAGCAACCCATATGACTGGATATATACATTCATCCAGATTACGCCGCTATTAAATCACCATTTAACTAGTTTTACCTGCCGTATTTTTAACTCCAAGGTAAATTTATCACCAATTTCGGCATTCAAAGTAGTGGAACTCGCTATTTGTTGTAGTTTTATTACATCTATTACGCTAAACCCCTATCCGTCAGCAGGTTATCGATTTAATTTTGTAGGTTAATAACAGATTCAAGGGCGATAGAAGCTAGGTTTGCTAGCGACTATCCGTGGTTAGCTCGGGGGTGAGTGCGAGAGAGGCGCTTTATGGTAATTCCGTTACCCTGCAAGGTACCAGAACATGAAGATTATTTGGAAACGCCTAGCGAAGTGACATTGCTGTCTTTACGGCCGCTGAACTGAAACAGTTTATTGGCGAACTGGTACAGCGCATCGTCGAGAATGCGCTCATCAATCGGTTTTCCGACAATAAAGTCTGCCCCCGCGCCCATCATACGTTCGCGGGTCTCTTTGAAGACGTCGGCAGTACAACCGAAGATAAGGGTGTCTTTTTCTCGGCCTGGCATGTTACGAATGCCTGCGATAGCTTCCACCCCATCCATAACGGGCATGTGGTTATCCATTAAAATCAGGTCGTAACTTTGTGTGGCGACTGCTTGCAGCGCTTCTTCGCCATTGACCACAGAATAAGTAATAAAGCCTTTTCGCTTCATGAAGGTTTCAATAATGATGGTATTGGTACGGTTGTCTTCCACAATCAGTGCTTTAAGGCCGCGATAATCAAGGTTGAGCTCAATTTGCACGTCCAGTGGTTTAGGTTTGCAGCTGGCCAGTCGCACCGTCACTTCAAATTCGGACCCCATGCCTTCTTGGCTCGTCAGCTTGATGTCGCCCCCCATGACAAGGGCGATCTCTTTAACAATCGCCAGCCCTAAGCCAGTACCACCAAAACGGCGAGTGGTGCTCGACTCAGCTTGTTCAAAAGGCTTGAAGATACGAGCCTGCGCTTCTGGAGGAATGCCAATACCGGTATCTTTCACACGAATGGTTAATGTGTTTCTCTCGGCACCAATTTGTTCAGACAGGTACACTTCTATTGTGCCTTGTGAGGTGAATTTCACGGCGTTATTGAGCAGGTTAAACAAAATCTGGCGCAAGCGCGCTTTGTCGCCTTGATACCAACGCTCGTCCTCGACATCGGAATAGACACTAAACTTCAACCCTTTCTCGTTACATAAGGTGTGATACACACTATGCATACTGCCGATAATAGAGTTCAATGGGAACGGGTGGCTATCGAGCTCGATGTGGCCCTGTTCAATTTTGGAGTAGTCGAGAATTTCATTCAGCAGCGACATCATGTGATCGCCAGAGTCATAAAGTGTCTTAAGGTGCTTTCTTTGCTCTACCGAGAGATCGGTTTTAAGTAGAATCTGTGCCGTGCCGAGTACACCATTCATCGGGGTGCGGATCTCGTGTGAGAGTGTGGCTAGGAACGCGGTTTTAGCTTTGGTAGAGGCTTGCGCCTTCATGCGTTCTTGATCTAGGTAGACCGTTTTTTGATTAAAACTGTCGATAAGATAGCGGATCTCATCTGGACTGCGATAGTTGATATCTATGCTGCCGCTGTGGCGTGACTCGTCGACTTCTTTGGCGATCACCGCGATCGGTTTGATCAGGTACTGATTGATGAGGTAGTAGCCAAACATCAAACAAAGCAGCATCACAGGGACAATACCTAACTCAACACTCTTTACAATGTCCGACACTTCATCGGCCACCTGCCTTCTGGCATTAACCACTTCTAGGCTCCAGTTGAAGTCTCCAAAGCTCTGTTGGCTAATGTAAATGTCGCGTTCGATACGAAAGTTGTGCTCTGTGATCACTTGCTGGTTGGCATCGCGCACAATCGCACCGAGATCGTGTTCTCTGGCTTTGTTTTTCACAAATCCGATCAAGTTTTCCAGTGAGAGATCCACGGTCGCCACCCCAGCAAACTGGCCATTAATGTAATAAGGTGTTGATGCAGTGATCATCTGTACGTGGGTATAAGGGTCAACATAGACTTCTGACCAGCTAATGGTGTTGCTAGGGGTATCTTTTACCGAGGTATACCACGGCTCGATGTGATAACCGGCAGTTTGAGGGTTATTCCAGAGGTCAATCTTGTCGACTTCACCGCTGCTGGTGCGGTTATAGAACAGACTGGAGAGCTTTTCATTCGGGTCAATCGAATACGGCTCGGGCCAGATGCCGCCACTAACGGCAATCCCATCATTCAGCTTAAAGACTTGGCATAGTGCTCTATCCAGAGATTCGCGGTCGTCAATGGTCTCCCCCATTGCGGCGATACTTTTTAACACGCCTAGGGAGTTAAGTAGCGGCGCTGAGATCTCAGCGGCGAGGAACTCACTTCGAATATCAAGGTTCTGTTCAAGCTTGGCACGAACTGGCGATTCCACCACCCAATAGGTGATGCTACCAAAAATGGCGATAAACAGTGCCAAGTAAACCGCAAGGGCAATGATGCTCTTTTTTTTCAGCGACTCTTTGATAACCGATTTTTGCAAAGCCATAGCGGGAGAAGACATCCTTTCTTCGTGTTATATGAACTGTCTCTGAGCCAAGTAGCCGGATTGGCTCGTTTGTTAAGTATAGGCTCGGTGACTTAGCTATAGGTAATTGCTGCCTAGCTTGTTACTATACTCAAGATATTCTTAATTCAGCCCTAACGGTAAAGCATTTTGGAACTAAAAGACATACTTTCCCTTCCTGAGCTAGAAGGAAAACTACTCAATAACGCGCAAACACAAGGCTTTGTGACTTCTATGGCATCGGCTCCACACACCTTGCCACCAGAAGAATGGCTACCGTTTTTGTGGGGCGGTGAAGAAGTCGCGCCGTTTACTTCTGGCGAGCAGCTAGAAAGCTATGCACAAGCAGTCATCACACTTTGGAATCAATACCGTCCTGCCCTTTTGGATGGCGAATGGCAGTGGCCTGAAGGCTGTGGTCTGGATGAAGAAGAGATCGTCACTCAAGAAACGAAGGATTTCTGTGAAGGCGTGTTGCAAGGCTGGCAGCTAGCCCGTGACGATTGGGAAACGTTAATGCCTGAGCAAAGCGAAGACAATGCCCTGCTTGGTGGTGTATTGCTTTCTCTGAGCATGCTTTATGATCCAGAAACTTCTATAGCGACACTGCAAGCACAAGGTATTGAAGGTCTTGAACAGTTCAATGAGATCTTTGCAGCGATGCCTGTGATGCTTTGCGGCATTACTCAAAAAGGCGCGGTATTGGCCGAGCAGCTGTAAGCGCGCTTTCACCCTTATTTTGCATTCGCAGATCTTTATCATTAGGGCTGCTACCAAGATTGGTAGCAGCCCTTTTTCGCCGACGTTGTTATTATTTGTTTACCATCGAAATGGTCTAAAATCGATAGCCCATAGACACTATCAACTGGTTCCAGTTTAAGAAACTGTACTCCGCCATCAGGTTCCACTCTTTCTGGTAGCCGAAGTCATATACCGCGGCAAGAGACAGGTTGGATGTGTGTTTACTTTTTAAATCAACATCAAACTGTAACTCATTCGCCAACACCCCAAGATCAGACAAACTACCGGTAATATTCTGTTCGATACTTTGATACTGATAACCCACCAACAGTGCAAGCTTGCCATAAGGCACGTCATAACGTTGACCCACACGAACTGCAGCAATCTTGGTTAAGATGGTGCTGTCTGTCGTAGTGGTCCAAGAGTTAGTCACTGCCCCTGCAACCGTTACGATGATTGGATTAATGCCTTTTGCGACATCAAACTGTGTGGCTAGCACAGAGCCTAGACCTAAATTGTAGGCTTCGTACTCAAGGTTGAGTGGCAACGTAGCCGGAATAGGAAATGCAGTATCGCCCATCTGTGCATTTGAAAGATCCGCCAAAATCTCTTTGGTACCCTTTGTATACCCTGCTAAGCCATAGACATTTAAAAATGGGAAGACCCATGCGTCTAGGCGTAACTGAATACTCTTGTCCTGCCCTGTAATGCGAACATCTTCTGCTGGAATGCTGTACTGCTGGCTGCACTCCATTCCAGGCGAACGCTTGCATTCACTTAGAGGTCCGTGTCCAAGACCACCCAAGATGCCACCCACTGCGTTAACGTGAAAATCATCCGTAGCCACATACTCGACATCCTGAGTGTTCATATAAATGCCAAAACCAACCGGAATGGGCAACTCATAGCCTAACTCTCGAACTTGTTCGCCCCAAATAGGCAACCCGCTCCAATGTGCTTGATTCTTCTCACGCTCAACTTGCTGAATTAACTCACTGTCCGTGCCGTATTCTGCTGAATATACCGGACTACACACCATTTGTAGTAGTAACACCGCCCCAAGGCTAATAACTGTTCTCAAACCTCGTTACCTATTTATTTGCTATCTAATGTAAGTGCTTTTGAGTGACCGAAGTCACCGACCACTCAGAGTAATAAAGCGTATAAGGAGAGTTAAAACGCTTCGGTAAAGTTGAAATAAAATGCTGCGCCGTGTCTGCCCATACCAAGGTCGAGGCGAATGTTCATTCTTGGCTGCAGTTCGTAGCGATAACCCACACCGTATGACAAAATCGCATGACCGGAGAGATCGTCAACCGAGTCCCCCACCGACCCTACACCCGCCCAAGCCGTCATGCCATGGTTTGACAACACGCCGGAGCTGCGACGAAAGGTGTGACGATATTCTGTGGTGACTTCGGCGGTGACTTTGTCTCGGTACTGCCCTTGGTAATAACCACGCATCGAATTTGCACCGCCAATTTCTGGCATATCGTAATAAGGCGTGTCACCGAAGGATTGTTGATAGCGTGCGAGCACGGCCAATACGCGTCCTTCAACAAAGCTGTGGAATGTTCGATACTCCATATCAAGCTTTTGATACTCCGCCTGGCTACCCAGAGCTTCGCTGAACATCAAAATCTCGGTACGAAATAGGGAGCCATGCCAAGGGTTGACGGCCACATCACGGCTATCGTACTGGACACTGCCGCCTAAGCCCCAAGTAAATGGCTTGTCTTTAAAGGTATTAAAGTTGTCATCCAATAATGCTGCCGCGGGCTCACTCGTTGGGCTGAAATAGTTGATCTTTAGTGCAGGGCCCACAAACCAGTTGCCTGACATTCGGAAAATCAAATTGCCTTTGTAGTTGTTTACCGTCGCTTTGTATTGCGTTACCTCACCAAACTCGAAGTCCTGAGCCGCATCGTAACCGATCCCCCAGTAGTGCTTTCCCTGAGTCCCTGCATTCCAATTGCCTTTAAACTGAATATCGTTGTTGTTCCAATACAGGTCATGGTTAGCGCGGACACCATAGCCAATCTCCGAATCGACGTAGTTACCGATGACAAACGCAGACACGCTCGAGCGCTGCAATGCGTCTTGAGAGCGATCTGTCTTGAATGAATACAACCCGCCAACCGCAACCAGTAAGCCCTGCTCTGGCGTATAAGCAGGGCCGCCTAAAAAGCTGAACATTGGCAGGCCATTGGCTTCTTGATAGTACTTCTTGGCGTACTTAAGATCGTCGATTGCTTTTTTATCTCGGGTTGGTTGCTCTTTCAGCGAATCTATGGCGTTTTCATACTCTTTAACGCGAGCATTGGCTTGGTCTAGATCGGGTTCGTATTGCATCGCTTCTTTCTTTACAGGAAGCGTTGTGTGTGGACTGGATACAGACGTAGTGGATGCAAGCACCGGAGTGCTGGAGAAAACCGCAGCGACAAGATAAAACGACAGCAGACTAACGCGCATAGCAGGGTTACCTTAAAAAATGAATGAACGTTCATTCACAATTATTATAAAACGCGCGCATAATATACAGAACAGACAACTGTATCAATAAATATTTATGAACCTAACGACAATTAACATCGATGGTAGGAATACTTTACTTACACAAAGGGCTCTGGCGGTGCTTTATGACTCTTCCCAGCGAAACGTATCAATACGTTCATCGGCAATGTAAAACAATTTCGCGCCAGGTTTCAGCTCAAGTTCCAACTCAGGATTTAACACGATGCCAGACCCATCATCGACCGCGATCAACGTGGCCTGATAGTCTGCCTTCATCCATTGGAACAGCGTATTCACCTGTGTCGGTTTGGCGGAAGATGGGTACGTCACGGAGTACTGGGTCATGCCTCGTGTGGAACTTAGCAGTTCCTGATGCAAAGCACTTGAGCCCGGATCCACAGCGGCCTTAGCCAGCATTTCAGCGCCCACAGCAGGAATACACTCAGAATTTGGGCAGTGCTGGTGAAGCAAATCGCTGAGTGCTTCGTCTTTAAAATAAACCAGCAGATGCGCGTCTGGGTTGCGGTTAGCGCAATATAACGCTGCAGAGAGGGTAATATCGTCTTCTGGGTTATCAATAAGAATGCAGCTGGCTGATTCGATGTTGGTCTTTTCCATCTCACGGCCGTCTGTGTAACTGTTGACCTTAACGAAGGAGATTTCTCCCGGCAGTGGGTTTTCAATGTCGGAACGGCTGCACAAGACAATCGGCCTGCGTCCGGTTTCTTCGTGTTGTAGCATGCGAATCAAGTGAATCGTTCGTTGTCCATTCCAGCCTAACATCAAAATATGGTTATCCACTCTTACCTTCCTTTTTCCTAACTGACCTGCACGCCACGATTCCAAACCTAACGCCGCCATTCTGCCAAGCAAGGCGGCAAACAACATTAATCCACCAGGGATCACAAACAAAATGGCAACCCAGCGTCCAGCTTCTGTGCTTGGAGAGAGATCACCATAGCCTACCGTCGATGCGGTCACGACGATAAAGTAAATGAACTGAGAGATTGGCGTTGTTAGCTCTGTCTCACCACTGAGCGACAATAGTCCCCAAGAGGCGACAACGTAAATGAGCAGCGCTGTCATCAAAGTTCGAAATTTGAGTTCAAACAAATGGCTGTGTAACCACTTGCGAAGCTGGATCCAAATAACCACGTGATTCCTTGTGAGCTTTTTGTAATAAGCATATACGAAAAAACCAGTCCGAAGACTGGTTTTTAGTTATTAATGTGAATGAATCAGCGAGTTACGCGTTACCTTTCACTTTAATTTGTAGCTGCTCAGCAAAATCAAGCATGCGGTTTAGCGGGATCAGTGATTTCACGCGAAGTGCTTCATCAACGAAGATTTCGTGCTCTTCACCGCCGTCGCTTAGCGCTTTCTCAATCGCTTTCAGGCCGTTCATCGCCATCCAAGGACAGTGTGCACAGCTGCGACATGTCGCACCGTTACCTGCGGTTGGTGCTTCGATGAGCTCTTTCTCCGGCACTAGCTGTTGCATCTTAAAGAAGATGCCTTTGTCAGTGGCCACGATTAGCTGCTTATTTGGTAGCTCTTTCGCTGCTTTGATAAGTTGGCTGGTTGAGCCTACGGCGTCAGCGAGATCGACAACGCTTGCTGGTGATTCTGGGTGCACCAAAATCGCCGCATCTGGGTAAACTGACTTCATGTCTTTCAGAGCTTTTGATGAGAACTCGTCGTGAACGATACACTCACCTTGCCACAGTAGCATGTCGGCACCGGTTTGGTTCGCGATGTACGAACCTAGGTGGCGGTCTGGGCCCCAGATAATTGGCTTATCGTCCGCATCGAGATGCTCAACGATTTCTAGCGCGATACTAGAGGTGACAACCCAATCAGCACGTGCTTTAACCGCAGCTGATGTGTTGGCATAAACCACGACAGTGTGGTCTGGGTGCGCGTCACAGAATTCTGAGAACTTGTCGGCCGGACAGCCAAGGTCAAGCGAGCACTCTGCTTCCAGTGTTGGCATTAGGATGCGCTTTTCTGGCGTTAGGATCTTCGCGGATTCGCCCATAAAGCGAACACCAGCAATGATCAGCGTTGATGCGTCGTGACGGTTACCAAATTTCGCCATTTCTAGCGAGTCACCCACAAATCCACCGGTCTCTTCTGCAAGAGCTTGGATCTCTGGATCGGTGTAATAGTGCGCAATCAGAACCGCGTCTTTTTGTTTTAATAGCGATTTGATGCTTGCGATGTATTGCTGCTTCTCGTCATCAGATAACGGAACAGGCTTAGGGGGAAACGGATATACCGTATCAATTGAGTCTAAGATGTGGCTCATAGCGGTTGCTCTATGCTACTTCCAAATAGTCCGAGCATTGTACACGGATATTATTGATAGAACAAAGGCAGTGGGGTAGGAATCGACCAAAGTTGAATAGAAAGTGGCCTGAACAGGCTGTGGAGGAGATAGTTTGGGGTTTTAGGGCGTCGCCCCTGCGCAGACTCGCGTCTAATTAAAGCGTATTGGAGGCTAAGCAATATCGCCTAGCCCCACAAAATCCATTTACTTCAAGTTTGATTTGGCTACCTTAGCAGAAGAACTACCAGGGTATTCGCTGATCACTTGCTCGTAGTATTTCTTCGCTTCATCCGCTTTGTTGCCGCGTTTGGCAATGTCCCCCAACTTCACTAAAGCGTCCGCTCGTTTGTTGGATTTTGCAAAACCAAGCACTGCCTTAAAGCTTTTCTCTGCTTCTGCGTCTTGGCGCTTAGCAAAATAAAGCTGTCCCAACCAGTAATGGCTGTTTGGCATGAAGGTCGATTCTGGGAAATCAGTCTGGAACTGTTTGAAGGCTTCAATCGCGCCTGTGTAGTCGCGTTTTTTCAAAATCAGGTCGACGGCATTTTGATAGGCAGTTTGCTCATCAACATTGGTCGTGAACTTGCCTTCTGGTTTCGCCTTATCGGCGGCAACCGGCACTGCGACTGCCGCAGCATTGGTTTGAGAGCGAAGCTTGTCGATCTCAATAAACAGTTCGCGTTGACGCTGAAGCATTTGCTCCATGTCATAAGTATTGCGTTCTAGCTGACCGCGAAGAGTGGCAATTTCTTGCGTCATTTCATCGAGCTGCTGCTGCATTTGCAGTTGTACTCGGTTGCGGTTTTGCAATAGGCGCTCTAGGCGCTGAACGTCGGTTTCGTTAGCAGCAGATGCCGCCGTAATACTGGCAGCGGTTGCCGAAGAAGATGTTGCGCTCAAGTCGGTAACCGGTGCTTTCGCAGCAAGCGCTGAGCTTGCCATTCCGGCTAGTAACGTAAGCGTAACAACGCGCTTAGTGTTACTTTTCATAAAGGTAGGATCCTTAACTGCCGAGCCCTAAAACGACAATGTTGCAGCGCGAACGCTGCAACATGTTCAATCTTGGGCAGATTGGATTAGTAAACTAGTACTGCGCGACGGTTTTTCGCGTACACGTCTTCAGATTGACCTAGTACTAGTGGTTTCTCTTCACCGTAGCTAACGATAGAGATTTGGTCTGCTTGTACACCAAGAGCTTGGATGTACTTAGCAACCGCTTGTGCACGACGCTCGCCTAGTGCGATGTTGTACTCAGGTGTACCGCGCTCATCAGCGTGACCTTCGATAGTCACTTTTAGTGATGCGTCTTTGCTTAGGTATGCTGCGTGTGCTGCAAGCATATCTTCGTAATCACCAGCGATAGTAGAGTTGTCGAATGCAAAGTAAATCGTTTGGTTTTCACGAAGTGCTTTTTCTTTTAGCTCTTGCTCAGTTAGCTGTGCATTCTCATCAATTGGTGTAGCAACAGTTGTTGTTTCTTGTTGCGTTTGGTTGTTCGTCTCTGCACCTGTTGATGACGCAGCGTCGTCGCTTGAGCTACACGCCGTCATTGCAAGAACTGGCAGTGCGATTAGCAACCCCTTAAAAACTTTGTTTAATTGCATTGTTATTTCCTTAACCTAAAAAATTTAATTGCTATAAAAACGGTGACCATGCAGGCGCTCTAACACGCCCGTTTGTTGCCGGTAATCTAGCCTTAAATCGTCCATCGATGGAAACCATAGAAAGGACGTTAGCTTTGTTATAGATGGAACTGTATATCACCATGCCACCATTTGGTGCGATGCTTGGTGATTCATCGAGCAGTGTTTTGGTGAGGATCTGCACCGAACCGGTTTCAAGATCTTGCTTCGCAAGGTTGAATCCAGAATTGGAGCGATTCACCATCACGAGGTAACGACCATCAGGGGTGATCTGCCCGCCGAGGTTTTGGCTACCCTGCCACGTGATACGTTTGGTTTTGCCATCAGACAAATTTACTTCATAAATCTGAGGGTTACCACCCCTATCCGAGGTAAAAATAAGTGAATTACCGTCCGGTTTCCAGAACGGTTCTGTATTATTTGATCGGCCACGGGTAATTTGACGCAATTTTCTGGTTTCCAGATTTAGCGTATATACATGCAGTTGCCCAGTCTTCGACAAGGTGATTGCGAGAGACTTCCCATCCGGAGAGAATCTTGGCGCACCATTGTGACGAGGGAATGACGTTACCTTCTCACGTTTACCTGTGTAGATATTCATGATGAAGATTTCTGCTTGGCCATTTTGGAAACTAACGTACGCTAGCTGCTTACCGTCTGGCGACCAAGCTGGCGACATCAATGGCTGTTTAGAGCGCAGAACCAGTTTTTCATTGTAACCGTCGTAATCAGCAATACGCATTTGGTATGGGTACGCGTCTTTGTCGTTAACGACCACGTAAGCGATACGAGTTAGGAACGCGCCGCGCTCGCTCGTTAGCTCTTCGTAGACAAGATCAGAAATGCGGTGGGCATATTCACGAAGACGTTGGCCAGGCACCGTCGCTTTCTTCTTAAACAGAATATGGTCGTTAGACAATACCAACTGACCATCATCGCTCAATGCTTTCGACTGACCACCGGTGAGCTGGCCACGAACCACGTCAACGAGCTGATAGCTCACTTCGTAATTGCCTTCGGCATTTTTAACGATAGTACCAGTTAACAGCGAATCAACGCCAAGGCCAGTCCACGCTTCAAAATTAATTGCCGATGCATCATAAGGCGTTTGCGGCATTTTGCTGGTCGCAACCGGGCTAAATTTACCACTGCGCTGCAAGTCAGAGGCAATCACTGCCGACACGTCATGCGGCAATTTGCCCTCGCCTTCCCATTTGAAAGGCACGATGGCGATCGGTCTTGCTGAGTCGATACCATCGGTGATAACAAGTTCTAATGCGGCGTTGGCAGTTTGAGTAGCAAAACTCATGACCATCGCCATTCCTAGTAATATTCGCTTAATCACAGGTTTTTCCTTATAACTGTGGCTTATACGTCAAATTAATGTTCTTTAACTGAGCATTAACTTCAGGAAATTCTGAAAGGGGAAATGAACGAACCTGTGAAATGGCACTCTTGGTGGCATTACACAAGCGAGCATCGCCCTCTAATACTTTTACTGCCCCGGCAATCGCACCGCTGCCTGCTGGAATAAGTTGCAGGTTTACACGACACTCTTTTCCGCGAAAACTGGAATCGGTAAGAATGTGCTGCTGAATCAGCTGCTTGTAGATCTCACCCATTTTCGCGAGCTCGATATCGACCTGACTGGAACGAGCCGCGGAGTTACTCGCGGCTTCACTTTCTAGTCCTGAAAAAATATCGTTCAGCGCGGCCTCTTGCTCTTTGCGCTCACGCTCTAATTGCTCAAGACGCTCTTTTTCGATACGCGCCTTTTCGGCGGCTTCCGCCGCGGCTTTCTCTTTCGCGATACGTTCTTGCTCAGCACGCTCTGCGGCCTCGCGTTCACGTTTCGCTTTTTCTTGTGCTTCTTTCACAGCACGTTCTTTTTCTAAACGTTCCTGCTCTGCTTTGGCAATCGCTGCCTCTTCAGCAATGCGTTTTTTCTCTGCGATGCGAATCGCTTCTTCTTTCGCTTTACGCTCAGCCTCGGCTTTTTCAGCGCGCTCTTTTTCGACCTTGCGACGCTTTTCTGCTTCGCGAGCGGCTTGAGCGTCTTTCGCTTGCTGCTCTTTCAGCTTGCGAATTCGCTCTTCCTCGGCTTTGCGATTACGCTCGAGCTGTTCACTTTCACGACGCAATTTATCGAGACGGTCTTGCTCTTTTTTAGCCGCGGTTTCACGCTGCTTGCGGATTTCTGCCGCTTGCTGGCGAACGCGTGCTGGATCAATCACCACCGCTTGCACCATTCCAGTTGGCTCCGCTTTATCCATATTAAAGTCGGTGCCCCACAGTAATGCGGCGACAAGCAATGCATGAGCAAACAAAGAGATCGCTATTGGCTTTCCGTAGCTGTTTTTATTGTGCTTATTGCTTTTCATACGGCTGCGACAACTATTCCCTTAAGTCCGTGAGTAGGCCAACTTTTGGAATTCCAGCTTGGCTCAATTCATCTAACAGTAACACGACTTCTGCGTATGGCGTGGAGGCATCGCCCCCTACTGCAACCGGTGAGTTAGGGTTAATAGACAGTTCAGCTTTGACACGTACGATGATATCTTGCAGGCTCAAACCACGCTTTACGTCTTCGTTGTTTACGCTTAGCCCTAAGTTTCCGTCACGGTCCACTTCGACAATAATGAAGCTGGCACTGTTATCCCCTGCTAACTCAGAAGCAGGTTTGGCTGTGGATGTTTTTGGCAGTTCTACGTCCACACCCTGTGTAACAAAAGGCGACGTCACCATGAAAATAATAAGCAACACAAGCATAACGTCGATATAAGGTACGACGTTAATTTCACAGGTTAGCTTGCGTTTTTTCGGTTGGTAGCCAGCCATTATTGCTCCCTAGCGGCCATCGCTTGACGGTGCAAAATGCTGTGGAACTCTTCAGAGAAAGTGGCGTAGTTGTGCTCTAGCTTGCTCACTTTGTTGCTAAGACGGTTAAACGCCATAACTGCTGGAATAGCCGCAAATAGACCCATCGCTGTTGCAATCAACGCTTCTGCGATACCTGGCGCTACCATGGCAAGCGTGGCTTGTTTTACTTCACCCAGCGCGATAAACGCATGCATGATGCCCCAAACGGTACCAAACAGCCCAATGTAAGGACTGATAGAACCCACGGTCGCTAAGAATGGCAAATTGGTCTCTAGATCTTCCACTTCACGGGAAACAGCAACGCGCATTGAACGACCCGTGCCTTCCATGATGAAAGCTGGCGAGTCGGCGTTCGATTTACGAAGGCGCAAAAACTCGGTAAAACCAGAGTAAAAAATTTCTTCTGTACCAGAGAGCTCATCTTTACGCTTTTTCACATCTTGGTAGATATGAGAAAGATCGGCGCCTGACCAAAAACGGTCTTCAAACGTCTCAGACTCTTTGGTGGCCTCTTTTAGCACTTTACTGCGCTTGATGATCATCGCCCAAGATACGACTGACATGCCCATCAAAATCAGCATTACCAATTGAACGAGTAGACTTGCCTCGAGTATGAGGTCTACAAATGAAATATCAGCCGTCACTGTGTTTTAACTCCACTAAGATAGACGAAGGAATGGCCTTCGGCTTCATTTTAACATTATCTATACACGCCACTTTAACCAGTGCTTTCGCTATTGTCACACCTTGTTGGTCGACAATTTCTTGAGCAAAAGTCAGCGACGCTTTTTTAAATTCTTCAATATAGGTTTTTACGGTGAGCTGGTCATCCAAGCGCGCACCACGGATAAAGTCGATATCCATATGACGAACCACAAAGCCGGTGTGCTCTTCTAGCAACACACGCTGATTAACACCTTTACTCCTGAGTAGCTCGGTGCGGGCACGTTCAAAAAAATTGAGGTAGTTCGAGTGGTAAACGACACCTCCCGCGTCCGTGTCCTCGTAATAGACGGTCACAGGAAATTCGAAATACGATGATAACTGAGACAAACTGATCACTTCCTAAATAAAACTACGCATTAATATAACGCAACTCATTGTGATTGTTATAAGTGCTGACAAGAATTTTTGATTAAAGTGCCAAAATTTACACTTAATTGATGAAGATATTAGCGATTACTCGCTTTTCATTGTTTCAAAAAGTAAAAAACCCGAGCAATGGCTCGGGTTTGTTATCAGAAAACGTACATTAACGTTAAGTAACTCAGCACAGTTAGTGACAAGTAGGGACTAAACACCAGTTGCCATAGCCAAAACCTTGGTTTGAAGCCGATGCCATAGACCATACTCGAACAGAGAGACAGTACGAACGCCAGTCCTAACCATGGGGCAAAGCCACCAATCGCTGCATCGTAGTCCTCTGGACTCCACATAAATAGGCCTGCGTTAGCAAAACCAAGCACCAGGGATAAGGCGCGCAGTAGCACCTTATCCATTGGTTTGTGGAGCTGCTCTAACTGTTGGTTAAGCTTACTCACTGTCTTCGTCCATCATCTCACTGTGTTCAAGCCACAGTGCATTGATGATACCGAACGCACAAGCCAAAAGAACACCTAAAATCCAAGCGAAATACCACATGTTAAATGCTCCTTAGTAAAGTGAATTCTTGTTTTCTTCGATGAACTTGTCATCAAGACGACCAAACATTTTGTAGTAAGTCCAAGCTGTGTAGCAAAGAATGACTGGAACCATAACAAACGCTACCGCTGTCATCAGGTTCAGAGTCAGCTCACTTGACGTCGCATCCCACATGGTCAAGCTGTGGTTTGGATTCATGCTGCTAGGCATTACGAATGGGAACATTGCAAAGCCAGCAGTGAAGATGATGCCACCGTTCGCTAGAGAAGACGCAATGAACGATACCGCACACTTCTCAAGACGCGACGCTAGAACCGCTAGCAGAGGCATAACCACGCCAAGTGCTGGAGCAATCCATAGTAGTGGGTACTTCTCAAAGTTTGTCATCCAAGCACCTGCTTCGCGAACCACTTCTTTAACCAGTGGGTTTGAAGCGGCGTTGCCGTCGATGCTGCTTACTACTAGGTAACCATCAATGCCTTGGATCCAGAAACCTGCACCAACAAATGCCACTACTGTAAGTAGACCCATAATTTGCGCTGTGTTGCGAGCGCGAGTATGGATGTCACCTGTCGTCTTCATTTGTAGCCAAGTAGAGCCTTGAAGCAAGATCATAAACAGGCTTACCAGACCACACAGTAGTGCGAATGGGTTAAGCAGGCCGAAGAATGAGCCGTGGTAAGTCGGCATCATGAAGTCGCTTAGCTGGAATGGTACGCCTTGTAGCAGGTTACCAAACGCCACACCGAAGATAAGTGGTGGTACGAAACCACTGATTGAGATACCGATATCCCAAGCGTTACGCCATTGTTTGTCTTCTAGCTTAGAGCGGTAGTCTAGACCGATTGGACGTAGCCAAAGTGCTGCTAGAGTTAGGATCATCGCTAGGTAAAAACCAGAGAACGACGTTGCGTACACTAGCGGCCAAGCAGCGAATAGCGCACCACCAGCGGTGATTAGCCAAACCTGGTTACCGTCCCAGTGTGGGGCGATAGAGTTAATCATTACACGGCGCTGTGTGTCCGTTTTACCTAGGATAGGCACGAGTGCACCTACCCCCATATCAAAACCATCGGTGATAGCGAAACCAGCGAACAGTACGCCGATCAGTACCCACCAGATGAATCGTAAGACTTCGTAATCAAACATTCTTTTTCTCCTTGCTTACGCTTCTACTTGACGACTAACTTTGTTCTCTACCGTTTCGACGTTTTGTTCGAAGTGGTAGCGACCTGTCTTCAAGCTACTTGGGCCTTTGCGTGCAAATTTCACCATTAGGTAAACTTCGGCAATTAGGAACACCGTGTATAGAGCGATGATTGCGAATAGGGATGTCCAGATCTGACTCGCTGTCAGGGCTGATGCTGCCACGTGTACAGGCAGGATTTCACCTACGGCCCATGGCTGACGACCAAATTCAGCAACAAACCAGCCGGCTTCTACGGCAATCCATGGTAGTGGAATGCTGAATAGTGCCGCTTTAAGGATCCATTTTTTCTGTTCAATTTTCTGACGACATGTCTGAATGAACGCCGCACCAAATACGAATAGCATGATGAAGCCACACGCAACCATGATACGGAACGACCAGAATAGTGGCCAAACTGTTGGGATAGAATCATCCGCTGCTGCTTGGATTTGATCTTCTGTCGCATCAACCACCTTGTCGGTGTAACGCTTAAGCAGTAGACCGTAACCAAGGTCTTGCTTCACGTCGTCAAACGCTTCTAGGTTTGCGTCTGTACGCTCGCCTGCACGCAGTTTTTCTAGGAGTTCGTACGCGTACATACCGTTACGGATACGATCCACGTGCTCTTCACGTAGGTCACGAAGACCTTGAACTGGTGTGTCGATAGAACGTGTTGCGATGATACCCATTACGTATGGGATCTTAAGCGCGAAGTCGGTTTCCATCTTGTCTTGGTTTGGAAGACCAAACACAGTAAACGCTGCTGGAGCCGGCTCTGTGTGCCACTCTGCTTCGATTGCTGCTAGCTTCACTTTCTGTACATCACCAAGCTCGTAACCAGATTCGTCACCAAGAACGATAACAGAAAGGATAGAAGCCATACCGAATGACGCTGCAATCGCGAATGAACGACGCGCAAACGCCACATCACGGCCTTTCAGTAGGTAGTAAGCACTGATACCCAGTACGAACATCGCACCTGTGGTATAGCCTGATGCTACTGTGTGTACAAACTTAACTTGAGCAACTGGGTTGAGTACCACTTCTGCGAAGCTAACCATTTCCATACGCATGGTTTCGAAGTTGAACTCTGCGCCCACTGGGTGCTGCATCCAACCGTTCGCCACAAGGATCCAAAGTGCTGAGAAGTTAGAACCAAGCGCAACCAACCAGGTAACCGCTAAGTGTTGACGTTTTGAAAGCCTATCCCATCCGAAGAAGAAGAGTCCGACAAAGGTGGATTCGAGGAAGAAGGCAACGAGGGCTTCGATCGCCAGCGGCGCACCGAAAATATCACCCACGTAATGGGAATAGTAGGACCAGTTCGTACCAAACTGGAATTCCATGGTTAGGCCAGTAGCCACACCTAGTGCGAAGTTAATACCAAATAGCTTACCCCAGAACTTGGTCATGTCCTTGTAGATTTGCTTGTTGGTCATTACGTAGAGGGACTCCATGATGGCAAGTAAGAATGCCATACCGAGAGTCAATGGAACGAACAAGAAGTGATACATTGCCGTAATTGCAAATTGCAATCTCGACAGATCAACAACGTCTATCATGGTAACTCCTTTTGTGTCGGCTGAACGACACTTTCTACATTATGCGCCGAGGATACTTGTTTAAGTGAAATTAAACTTGTTGAGCAAACCAGCATCCTTGTTGCAAAAATGTACCTCAATGGTTAGTTAATTGTTAAGCTTGCGCTAATATAGCTGGCGCTAATATTACTGTTAAATTAATTCATTTTCAAAAGGTTTATTTGCAGGGATTGCTTTGATTTACGTCAATAAACACTGAACGACGATTGTACGATCTTTGGTCACATTGATGCAGGTCAAGTTTGTGTGTTTTTCGTAACCAATTTGGGGAGTGATAAATTCGGCTATGGGAGGGCAATACCCCTTTAGGGGCAATGGATTATAGCGTTTTTCGTGATTGAAAGGAAAATCAATCGATGACTAAATTAAAAGCAGCAATAAAACAAATGCCAAAATAAAGTCGCACATATGAAATATTACTTTACAAATATGCAGCTCATAAATTGGTCTAACTAATTTCATTTGCTCGGAATAATACTTGAATTGCATATCACAACTCTACATTGTTAATACCAATGTAGGCTCGTCATCCTGATGACAATGAGGATCTCCCATAGCGCAAGACTAACTCACTTAGTCATTCTACTCTCTGTGCCCTACCGTTAATGAATCACTCGCTGCATGAGATTCCCTTTTGCAAGGGAATGACGAGATCTATGAGTCTTCACGATATGGGCGCAGTTTTGCAAGAGAATGGGGGAAAATTGGGAATGCAGAGTGAGAAAAGAAGGCGGTACAGTGACCGCCTTAAGCTTTATCAATCCCAAAATGCAGATAGGCTCTGTCTGAGGCGATACGCCCTCGGGGAGTTCGTTGCAGGTAGCCTTGCTGAATAAGGTAAGGCTCAATCACATCTTCGATGGTGTCTTTCTCTTCGCCGATCGCCGCAGCAAGGTTATCGAGACCGACAGGACCACCAGAAAACTTCTCCATAATCGCAAGCAGCAACTTTCTATCCATGTAATCGAAGCCTTGGTTATCGACATCTAGCATGTTGAGCGCTTTATCGGCAATCTCAGCACAGATATGGCCATCACCTTTGACTTCTGCGTAATCGCGGACGCGACGCAGTAGACGGTTGGCAATACGTGGTGTACCACGAGCACGTCGAGCAATTTCTAGCGCCCCTTCTGGGTCCATCGACAGTCCCAAGCATCGAGCACTGCGCTGCACGATATTTTGTAGGTCAGCAATCTTGTAGTATTCAAGACGCTGAACAATACCAAATCGGTCACGAAGCGGTGATGTCAATGATCCTGCCCGCGTCGTTGCACCAATCAGCGTAAACGGCGGCAAATCGATTTTAATAGAACGCGCCGCAGGTCCTTCACCAATCATGATATCTAACTGGTAATCTTCCATCGCCGGATACAGTACCTCTTCAACCATCGGGCTTAAGCGGTGGATCTCATCGATAAACAACACATCGTTTTCTTCGAGGTTGGTCAATAGCGCCGCAAGGTCGCCCGCTTTTTCTAACACTGGGCCAGAAGTGGTACGGATGTTGACGTCCATTTCATTAGCTACGATATTCGCCAGCGTGGTTTTACCCAGACCTGGAGGTCCGAATATCAACAGGTGATCGAGCGCTTCGTTACGTAGCTGGGCAGCTTTGATGAAAATTTCCATCTGGTCACTAACGTGCTCCTGACCTTCATAGTCAGCCAGCTTCTTAGGACGAATGGCTCTATCGATGACGTCTTCATCACGAAAAACCGGATTTTCTGGTGCGATTAAGCGATCAGCTTCAATCATGGGTGATGTCTCTCTAGATGGATCGCATGGTTATGAAACCAAAAGTACGTTATTAAACCATAGCACGCAGCGCTTCACGGATCAGCGCTTCGCTGGTCATATCAGGCTTCGCCACTTGGGAAACCACTTTGGATGCTTGTGTTGGTTTATAACCCAACGCCAGAAGTGCGCTCACCGCTTCTTCTTCAGCACTCTCGCTAGACATCGCACCAACGCTATCCATTGGTGCAGCATCGGTCGCAGGCGTGAACAGATCACCAGCACCCCACCCTTTCAGGCGATCTTTCATTTCAACCACAAGACGCTCAGCCGTTTTCTTACCAACGCCTGGCAGTTTGACTAAAGTAGAAATGTCTTCACGCTCAACGCATGCGACAAATTGGCTGGCGGACATGCCAGATAGGATACCCAGACCTAGTTTAGGACCGACACCGTTAGCTTTTATCACTTCACGGAACAGTGCACGTTCACGAACGGTATTGAATCCGTAAAGCAGTTGCGCGTCTTCACGGACGACAAAGTGGGTGTAGATAATGGCTTCTTGACCAATTTCTGGCAGCTCGTAAAAGCAGCTCATCGGCATTTGCACTTCGTACCCGACGCCACCCACTTCAATCAGTAGTTCAGGGGGTTGCTTTTCGATTAGCGTGCCACGCAGTCGTCCTATCACAGTCTATATCTCATGTTCGTTGCAATAGGGCTTAGGATATAGAATAACTGGATGGGTATCCAGTTATTCTCATCAAATTTTAGCTCATGGCCGCACGTAGCCGCTCCGACAGTTCCGTGCCTTCGGCGATCTGTTGATTGAGCTGATCGCTGATGGTTTGAATGTCTTCCGCTATCGCTTTACTGCCGGTCACAGAGCGCGCTACATCGCTACTCGCTTGGTCCAACTCACCAATGGCTTGGTTTTGCTGCGTGACTAAATGGCTAAGATCGGTGATTTCAGTTGAGATAACTTGCACTTGCTCGATCATTTGACTGAGCTCTTTCACCGTGGTTTGAATGGTCTGCTGGCCTGAGTCGATCTCTTGCTGGCTATTGCTGATCAAAGTGCGGATCTCTTCTACCGAGTTACTGGTTTTCGACGACAGCTCCCTCACCTGTTCAGCTACCACAGCAAAACCTCGACCATGATCCCCGGCTCGCGCCGCTTCAATTGCCGCATTCAGTGCAAGTAAATTGGTTTGTTCAGCCACTGAGGTTATCAGCTCGATCACTGAGACCACTTTCTGGTTACTGTTATCAATATTAGCTATCGCTTCTGTCGACGCGTTGAGCATTTCTGAACTGCTTTCCGCTTGCTGCTTAATGGCGTCCGTTTGCCCAATCACCTGCTCCATGAAATTGACCGACTCTTGAGTAAAGGAAGAGAGCTGCTCAAGCTGCTGGCTCATTTCTTCCGCAGCGCTGGCCTGGGAAGCGCTATTGATCCCCAAAGAGTGGACGTTGGCGTTGAGCTGCGACGACTGAGTGTTTACTTGGTGTATCACGCCATCCAGTTCCTGCACACTTTCGTTGACCGCCACCAGCATGCCATCCATTCGTTTTTCACCTTGTGACGCTTTTTCAGCTTGAAGGGCACTCTCTTTCATCGCCTTTTCTGCCCGTTGAATAGCATGCTCTTTTTGTTTTGCGGTAAAGCTCTGCGCAAAGCAAATCACACAAAGGGGCAACAGCATCCCAGACCATATCTCTACATTCTGTTTTGACTCTGAGAGTGAAATAGTAGGGAAAGAAAATCCGCTGGTATGTTGGTAGGTCATCCATGCCGCTACGACCAAGATCCCTAAGCTCCATGTCAGAGCCATTGCTCTCGAGGCCGACAGATAAAACGCGACGATCAACAGTGGCGCCCAAAATGATTGGGTCGAGTCCACAATTCCGCCGCTTTGATAAATGATGTTCACTGCGTGTAACACCATACCCAAAAAGCCTATGTTGAGTGCAAGAGTGATTTGCTTAGTAAAGCGCAGCACCGCTAGACCTACTATTTCTAGCACGATGAGCAATACAGACGTCACAAACAGCAATGCATGGCCGTTAGATTGCCATTTTACAGCACTGTATAGACCGACAATTAACGCGATGACAGTAAACACTGCGGTGATTTCGGCCTTACGAAGTGTGTTGCGGGAGAGACTTTGAGCGTTATTAATTAAATTATGCCACATGCCTTTGTTTTCCTTATTATTGGTCCTTTGACGCACTCATCGGACCAATATTAGAAAGTTAACAAATGATTAACAAGGTGAGATAGGGAAAAGACTCTAAAACTGTGGACTAGTTATCGTTAAAACTATCGGTATCCACTGCTATAAACGTTTGAACCGGATGTTTAAATTGTTAGCGATAGCGACCTTTTCTGGCCCCTGTCGCTTTACCCGCCAGTGCCACTAACGTTTTGTTAGTATTGGCATGACAAATCGCCACACCTAATGCATCGGCAGCATCGGCTTGCGGTTTTGAAGGCAATTTCAGCATCGCCATAACCATGTGCTGAACCTGAGCTTTGTCTGCACCACCAGTCCCCACAACGGCTTGCTTGATGAGCCTTGCCGCATACTCATAGACAGGAAGGTCGTGATTCACCGCAGCTACAATGGCACTGCCCCTCGCTTGACCTAGCTTGAGAGCAGAGTCGGCATTTTTTGCCATAAAGACCTGCTCGATGGCAAACACGTCCGGTTGGAACTGAGTTATGATTTCGCTAACACCGGCATAGATTTGTTTTAATCGACCGGGTAGTTCTTTCTCTGAGGTACGGATACACCCGCTCCCCAGATACTGTAAGTGTCGACCTTGCTGACGAATAACGCCGTAGCCTGTGATCCGTGAGCCAGGGTCGATTCCTAAAATAATTGACATGTATGCGTCCGTTTAGAGTTACCTGCCATGGTGAGTCCTGTGGGTTTTGTGACATTGTTTCTTGTATAGTGGTATTAACTATACCGAATTTAGAAACAAAAACTCCCGCAAATGCGGGAGTTTTTGTTGTGTGTTGCGATGCTACATAGTAACGATCCTGTTGTTCCCCCCCCTTTGTAAGGGGGAGTTGAAACGCTCGCTGCGTACCGCCGTAACACACGAGAAAGATTAAGCGTCTTTCTTCTCTTTCGCTGCCGTTACTGCAATCGCTAGCTCTTCAAGTGCAGCTGGGTTTGCTGCGCTTGGTGCGTCTGTTAGTAGACACGCTGCTGCGGTTGTTTTCGGGAATGCGATAACGTCACGGATGTTCTCTGTACCACATAGAAGCATCACTAGACGGTCAAGACCGAATGCTAGACCTGCGTGTGGTGGTGTACCGAACTTCAGTGCGTCTAGTAGGAAGCCGAACTTCTCACGTTGCTCTTCTGCATCGATACCTAGGATCTCGAATACCGCTGCTTGCATTTCTGCGTTGTGAATACGAACAGAGCCACCGCCGACTTCATAGCCGTTTAGAACCATGTCGTATGCGTTAGAGTTTGCTGCCGCTGGGTTCGCTTTTAGCTCTTCCGCTGTCATGCCAAGAGGAGACGTGAATGGGTGGTGCATTGCGTGCAGGTTACCCTCGTCATCTTCTTCAAACATTGGGAAGTCAACAACCCATAGTGGTGCCCACTTAGACTCGTCTGTAAGCTCAAGATCTTTACCAATCTTAAGACGTAGCGCGCCCATTGCTTCAGCCACTGTGTTTGCTTTGTCGGCACCAAATAGGATGATGTCGCCAGACTCAGCTTCAGTGCGCTCAAGAATGCCGTTGATCACTTCTTCGTTCAGGAACTTAGCTACTGGAGATTGGATACCTTCCATGCCAGCAGCACGGTCGTTAACCTTCATCCATGCTAGACCTTTCGCGCCGTAGATACCTACGTACTCAGCATAGCTGTCGATTTGCTTACGAGTCAGTTTAGCGCCGCCTGGTACACGGATAACCGCTACGCGACCTTTCTCGTCGTTTGCTGGACCAGAGAACACTTTGAACTCTACGTCTTTCACTAGATCAGCAACGTCCACTAGCTCTAGTGGGTTACGTAGATCTGGCTTGTCGCTACCGAAACGACGAATCGCTTCAGAGAATGGCATTACTGGGAACTGACCTAGGTCTACGTTCAGTAGCTCTTGCCACATGTCGCGAACCATTTTTTCAGTCACTTCACGTACTTGGTCAGCCGACATGAATGACGTTTCGATATCGATCTGAGTGAATTCTGGTTGACGGTCAGCACGCAAGTCTTCATCACGGAAACACTTAACGATTTGGTAGTAACGGTCAAAACCAGACATCATCAGTAGCTGTTTGAATAGCTGTGGAGACTGAGGAAGTGCGTAGAACGAACCTTTGTGAACGCGGCTTGGTACTAGGTAGTCACGAGCACCTTCTGGCGTTGCTTTAGTCAGTACTGGCGTTTCGATGTCTAGAAAGCCGTTGTCATCTAGGAAACGACGAACAAAGCTAGATGCTTTTGCACGAAGTTTAATACGATCGCTCATCTCTGGACGACGTAGGTCGATGTAACGGTACTTCAGACGTTGCTCTTCAGTGTTCGTTTGGTTGAAGTCTAGAGGTAGCACGTCGCTACGGTTGATGATCTCAAGACCTTTTGCAAGGATCTCTACTTCACCTGTTGCCATGTCTTTGTTTACTTGGCTCTCTGGACGTACACGAACTTCACCAGTTAGCTTGATGCAGAATTCGTTACGAAGTTGGTTCGCTACTTCATACGCATCAGCCATATCTGGATCAACAACAACCTGAACGATACCTTCACGATCTCGCATATCAATAAAGATAAGACCGCCTAAATCACGACGACGGTTTACCCAGCCGCACAGTTCTACAGTTTGTCCTGCAAGGGACTTGTTCAGGTGACCACAGTAATGGCTACGCATAATGAATTTCCCAATTTCCGATTGTTTATATGAAATCTATATTGTGGGTGATGGCATGAAAAGTCGCCAATACTAAATCCACCCACAAAATCAAAGGTTCATTTATACTCGGAAAATCGTCTAAAATCGACCTAATTTGACAGAATTGTTGTGTTTAATTGCCTGTTGCTACGCGAGAACACCTGAAACGGACAAAATATCAACAAATCCTATTATTTACTGACTTCTGTTTATCGGCTTTAAGGGACTAAAATGAGTGAAGCGAATTTGCGACTTGGGCTAACCATGTGGTCTCACAATGAGTGGCAGCACTCCTTCTATGGCAAAGGCACCAAACCTGGGGAGCGCTTAGCACGCTATGCGTCTGTGTTTGATACAGTAGAAGGCAACACAACGTTTTACGCTACGCCAAGCGCAAAGACCGTCGCTAGTTGGAATGATGCCACCTCCGATGATTTTCGTTTCACCTTTAAACTCCCTAAGGCGATTACCCATGAGCGAATGCTTAACCAATGCCAAGACGAGCTCACGGCTTTCTTACAGGTGATGGCACCTTTGCACCACAAAGTCGGCATGTGGACGATTCAGTTGCCGAGCAAGTTTTCACCCGCTGACCTCCGTGCCTTACAAGCGTTCTGTGCTAAGTTTCCATCTGAAATGAAACTTGGCGTTGAAGTGAGGCATTTGGGCTTTTTCAATAAATCCGATGAAGAGCGAGTGTTTAATCAATGGCTGATGGAGCATCACATCGACCGCATTATCATGGATTCTCGCCCCGTTTTTTCCGCAGCTCCCACAACAGCAGCCGTCATTGATGCTCACGAGAAAAAACCTAAAGTGCCTGTGCACGCCATTGCCACCGCGGATCATCCAATGATCCGCTTTATTGGCCACCCTGAGATGGAGGCCAATAAAGAGTTTTTTAAACCATGGGAGAAGAAGTTGGCACAGTGGCTCAAACAAGGTAAGCAACCCTATTTAATGATCCACACCCCCGATAATATAGAAGCGCCGGAACTCGCAATAAAGCTGTATGACCAACTGAAAACATCGTTAGCTGGCGACATTACTTTAGTTGATAGGCCGACATTTCCTTGTCTTCGAGATGACCATCAAATCTCTATGTTTTAGCTGCGGATGAGCTCAGTAGGCTTGCTATTGAAAGCAATAATGACATTTCGCGTTAAATGACGTAAAATGCGCGCCTTTTTTATTGCGACCGTCAGAATCGGCAATGGGGGAACCTTAATATGCAGAATCAAGACACCATTTTCTCTGCTCCTATCGACAAGATTGGTGATTTCACCTTTGATGAGCGAGTAGCGGAAGTCTTCCCGGATATGATCCAGCGTAGTGTACCTGGCTACAGCAATATAATTTCTGCTATTGGTATGCTTGCTGAGCGCTTTGCCAAACCGCACTCTACCATTTACGACTTAGGTTGTTCGTTGGGTGCTGCCACCTTATCGATGCGCCGCAATATCAGCCAAGAAGGCTGCCAAATCATTGCCGTGGATAACTCATCTGCGATGGTTGAACGCTGTAAACTGCACGTTAATGCATATCGCTCAGACACACCGGTAAAGGTTGTGGAAGCCGACATTCGTCATATCGAAATTAAAGATGCCTCGGTTGTGGTGCTTAACTTCACCCTACAGTTCTTATCGCCTGACGATCGCCAAGCGTTACTCGAAAAGATATACGCAGGCCTGCGCCCTGGTGGTATTTTGATCTTGTCAGAGAAGTATGTGTTCGAAGACGAGAACTCCAATGAATTGCTTATCGATTTGCACCACGATTTCAAGCGTGCGAATGGCTACAGCGAGCTGGAAATCAGCCAAAAGCGCAGCGCGATTGAAAATGTGATGCGTCCAGACTCCATCTCGGTTCATAAAGAGCGATTTAAACAGATTGGCTTTACCAGCTACGAAGTCTGGTTCCAATGCTTTAACTTCGGCTCGATGTTCGCCATAAAGTAGTCTGCAAGCTATAAATAACCTGCACACTGTTTGTACCCTAGCTATTGTCACCCATTATCCGTAGAGAGTTTCATGTTTAACTTTGCTAATTTTTATCAGCTCATCGCTCAAGACACTAAGCTTCAGCCTTGGCTCAACATCCTGCCTCAGCAACTTACCGACTGGCAGAATGCCGAGCATGGTGACTTTGACCGTTGGTTACGCGCCCTGGCGAAAATCCCGACTGGCCAGCCTGATAACGTTGAACTGAAATCGGAAGTGTCATTGGCAAACAATGACCCTCTGGCGATGGGTGAAATGAAAAAGCTGGAAAACCTGCTGCGCACCTTCCACCCATGGCGCAAAGGCCCATACCGTGTTCATGACATTCATATCGACACAGAATGGCGCTCTGACTGGAAATGGGACCGCGTACTTCCACACATTTCACCGCTGAAGAACCGCTCTGTTCTGGACGTAGGTTGCGGTAATGGCTATCACATGTGGCGCATGCTAGGTGAAGGCGCGCGCTTATGTGTCGGTATTGACCCTTCACATCTCTTCCTAGTGCAGTTCGAAGCCATCCGTAAGCTTATGGGCGGTGACCAACGTGCACATCTATTGCCTCTGGGCATTGAGCAGCTACCGGAACTGCAAGCGTTCGATACTGTATTCAGTATGGGCGTTCTGTACCATCGCCGCTCACCACTCGATCACCTGATCCAATTGAAGAACCAACTGGTTGCTGGCGGTGAATTGGTGCTTGAAACCTTGGTGATTGAAGGCGACGAAAATGCGGTACTCGTGCCTGTCGATCGTTACGCCCAAATGCGTAATGTGTACTTTTTCCCATCGGCACGCGCACTTAAGGTATGGTTAGAAAAGGTTGGGTTTGTCAACGTACGCATCGTTGATGAAAACGTGACAACGACGGATGAGCAACGCACGACAGGCTGGATGACTCACAATTCACTGCCGGAGTATTTGGATCCTAACGACCCAAGCAAAACCGTAGAAGGTTACCCTGCACCACGACGTGCCGTGTTAGTTGCTGAAAATCCGAGCAAATAATCTCATTTGATGAGAAATCGTTGCCAAATACGACAACTTTAACCGCGCTTTTATAAGTCTGACGTAGCTCTGACAATAGGGAGTATCGCACTCCCTATTGGTTACGATAAAATCCCTACAATTCCAGTTCCATTTTATTGTTTTTTAGGGTTTAAGATGTATAAACGCTTGGCACCTCTTGTCGCCATCGGCCTACTTTCAGGTTGTTCTACAATCAATCACCAAGAACTTCATCAAAACACCATCAGTGCAATTCAAGAATCTGAAGCTCGCCTCGACAACAAACTGACTAACCTCACGCTTCAGTTGAGCAATAACGCAGACTACATTGATAGCTTAGAAACCGAAGTCATCGCCCTCACCAAAGAAGTCGAAGCTTTAAAGCAAGCACAACTTGGCGAAGACCTAGATGAAAAGCAAAGCAAGCCACTACCAATTATCGCACCTAAAGCGTCCTCTTCTGCTCCTGTTGTTTTAGGCTCCGTTGAACAAGTCCATCTTGATATCCTCGACCGCAGTTTTGATGCGCGTGTGGATACCGGCGCTGTGACCTCTTCACTCAGCGCATCAGATATTCAAGCATTCGAAAGAGATGGCAAACAATGGGTGAAATTTAAACTTCTTGAAGAAAAGTCTCGCAAAGGAAACGATCGCTGGATAGAAGCACCGGTAATTCGATATGTGAAGATTCGTCAATCAACCAGTGAAAAAATGGAGCGCAGAGCCGTAGTTGAACTTTGGATCCGTGTTGGAAAAATCCATGAAAAAGCACAATTTACACTGGCAGATCGCTCACAAATGACCCACCCTATATTACTAGGACGAGAATTTATTAAAGATATTGCTTTAGTTGATGTAAGTCAGCAATATATACTTTCATCTAACAAGTAGTTTTCTTTAAAATAACACCTCCTTCAGGGAAGCAATTACAATAATAAGGTTGTTTATGACTTCACGTATTCCATTTTTCCTATCTGTAGGATTACTCATTGTAGCGGGTATTGCGCTCAGTGTTATTAGGCACGATACCTATGGCGTACCATGGACTCCTGGCGAAACACGCCAAGTATGGGACATCGAAGCCCGTGTCGAGTTTAACGCCATTGGCAAACCAGCGAAGGTTTCGTTAGCGGCACCATACACTCAAGAAGGTTTCACATTAATTGGTGAGTCCGCTTCCTCACCTGGCTATGGTGTGTCTTATGTTGACTCTGATGCGGGTCGCCGCGCTGAATGGTCGATTCGCGAAGCACAAGGTCCACAAACCATCTATTACAAGACTCAATTCCTTGTGGACGACCAAGCGTTGGCAAACTCAACTCCGCCAACAGAAGATGTCATTAAACCTACCTTTGATGGTCCAGAAGAAGCCGCTGCAGTTGCCATTTTAGACCGCGCTCAATCTCGTTCATCGGACAATGTCACTTTCACTCGTGAGCTTATCAAAGCGCTGAACGACAACGACAGCCAAAACTCAGCTCTCATTCTTAATAACATGACTAAACTGCAAGCGGCAGCAAAACTGCTCGCGTTTGCTGAAGTTCCAAGCAAAGTCGTCGGCGTTATTGAACTGGAAGATGGTCGCCGTCGTCAGTCCATACAACAAATGCTGAGTGTCTGGGACGGAGTCAAATGGCAGATCTTCTCACCAGAATCGACAGAAGGTAAGAAACAAGCCAACCTTCTAGTGTGGGACGAGTCCAACGTATCACTGCTTGATGTTGTCGGTGGTAAAGACAGTAAAGTGCATTTCACCATGATTGCGCAAGAGGTCTCTCCTCAAGAAGCAACCAACAGCAAAGTGGATGCCGACGGTCTATTGAACTTCTCAATTCATAGCCTACCGCTCGAAGAGCAAGCCATGTTTAAGACCATTATGCTGATCCCTATCGGCGCGCTGATTGTGGTGTTCTTGCGTATCCTAATCGGTCTTAAAACTTCTGGTACCTTCATGCCTGTACTGATTGCCGTCGCATTCGTACAAACTCAGCTTGTGACGGGTATTGTCGGTTTCCTATTGATTGTCGGTACCGGTCTGGTGATCCGTAGCTATTTATCAAAACTCAACTTGCTGTTAGTCGCTCGTATATCCGCGGTCATCATCACGGTAATCTTGATAATCTCTATCTTCACCGTAGTAGCGTTTAAGATTGGTTTGACAGAAGGTCTATCTATTACCTTCTTCCCTATGATTATCCTATCTTGGACAATCGAACGTATGTCTATCCTTTGGGAAGAAGAAGGTGCCAAAGAAGTGGTGCTGCAAGGCGGTGGCTCACTACTGACAGCAGTACTGGTATACCTTGCGATGACCAACCCATATATTCAGCACCTAACGTTTAACTTTATCGGTCTGCAGCTGGTTATCCTTGGTGGTATCTTGCTACTAGGTACTTACACAGGTTACCGACTCACTGAACTGCGTCGCTTTAAACCACTGACGGAGGACTAATCTATGCTTGGAAAGCTAACCAGTCCTTTTAAGCTTCGTGATCGCGGTATCATGGGTATGAACCAGCGTAACCATGGTTACATCGGTAAATACAATGACCGCTCGAAGTATCCACTTGTGGATGACAAGCTAAAAACCAAAATCATTGCTGAAAAAGCTGGCGCGACCACGCCAGCCCTCATTGGCGTCGTCAATAACCAGGCGGAAGCAAAACGCATCCATACTATGGTTAAAGATTGGCCTGGCTTTGTAATTAAACCTGCGCAAGGCAGTGGTGGTAAGGGCATTTTGGTGATAGTGAGCCACAAGGATGGTGTTTACACTAAGCCATCTGGCGCCACGATCAACAAAGAAGATGTTGAACGTCATATCAGTAACACCCTTGCAGGTCTGTTCTCACTTGGTGGTAAGAACGACGTAGCGGTGGTTGAAAACTTGATTAAGTTTGACGACTGCTTCGATGGCTTTAGTTACGAAGGTGTGCCAGATGTACGTATTATCGTATTCCAAGGCTACCCTGTGATGGCGATGATGCGTTTGTCTACGTCAGCTTCTGACGGCAAAGCAAACCTGCACCAAGGTGCCGTAGGTGTTGGTATCGACATTGCCACTGGTAAAGCAGTACGTGCAGTACAGTTTGACCGCCCTGTGACCCATCACCCAGATACGGGTAAAGAGCTTGCAACGCTCGCTGTACCGCATTGGAAGCGACTGTTAACTCTGGCTTCTAGCGCGTATGAAATGACCGGGCTTGGTTACATGGGTACCGACATGGTTCTCGACAAAGAAGAAGGCCCTATGGTCCTCGAGCTTAACGCACGTCCGGGACTCGCGATTCAGATTGCTAACGGCTGTGGCATTTTGCCAAGACTGCAGCACATCGAATCTTTGGGTACACCAAACCCATTCGAGTATCCGAGCCCAGAAGAGCGCGTCGAGTACGCTGCAAAAATGTTTGGTCATGGCGAAGACGCTTAAAGGACACTAATCAGAACAAAGCGCTCTTTATCAAGGGCGCTTTTATTTTTTCCATATCAAGCGCTATCAAAAACATACGCCAATTCTCAATCCCCACCGATCAAGTTCACAGTTTCCATCTGCACACTCAAAACAAAGCCAAACACTTCAAAATTCAACATTAAGCAATAAAATCAATACGTTACAAGGGAAAACTCAAAAATACCAAACCCACTCACATTCACCAAGTAAATTCCACCTTTCGTAGGAGCGTATTCCTTTACGATATAGCCTCCACAATTCAGATAGTTAGCTATCGTTCACATTGTTGCATTACGCTTTATCTCCTTAACATACTCCTTGTCACGTTGTTTCTACATAAATTGATATTTGTATCATTTCACTCCGCGGTTTAGGTCTTTGCGTCTAGGATGCACGCGCCTAAATGATGCAATAAAACCATCACTGTTTCGCAAACCTCTAGCGCCAAAGCAAAAAACGAGAAACGACCATCGCCTCTTGTTTGACCGCTGATGAGTTTGCACATCGGAGATCTTTATGACCAAAACCGCAATAAGCACTGCCCTCTCGCTTTCACTTCTTTTTCTTTCTGGATGTGGTGCTGAACAAAATTCCGAATCACTTTCTTCTTCTGTTGAAGTGAGCACTGTGGCGATAACCCACAGCGAGGTCTTCCCAACGACTGAATATGTCGGTCGAACTCGTGCCCCTGAAGACGTACAAATTCGCCCACTGGTTTCTGGACGATTGATCACCAAAGCGGTGGCTGAAGGTGCAGATGTGAAAAAAGGCGAACTTTTGTATGAGCTAGACCCGCAGCCGTTTCAAGTCCGCCTCAACGCGGCCAAGGCTGAGCTTGCAAAAGCAAAAGCTAAGATGCTTCAGGTTCAGCGTACCTTAAATCGCGCAGTGAAACTTCATAACGAAGGCTCCCTCTCTCCCCTAGAGTTTGAAGAAGTGGAGTTGGAAGAGACCACGTCAATTGCCGCTTATGAAATCGCTAAATCTGAATTCGACAAAGCTCAGCTCGAGCTCGATTGGACTAAAATCTATAGCCCTATCGACGGCCGCGTCAGTAACTCTAGCTACAGTATCGGTGACATTGTGACGCCAGAAGGCCAGCCATTAACAACGGTGGTTAAACTCGACACCACTTGGGTGAATATTTCCGTAAATGAGACTTCTGGACTGGCCGAATTCCAAGAAGCTATGCTGCTTGATGAAAAGCATGCCAGTGAGTTTGAGGTACACCTCAAACTGTCTAACGGCGCGACATATCCATACGCTGGCCAAGTGGGCTTTGTCGACAACCGAGTTGATGTCGAAACAGGCACTATTACCGTTCGTCTCAACTTCCCGAATCCAGACTTACTGTTATTGCCCGGTCAATATGTCACGGTAGAAGTGGTGGACGACTCCCTATCGCCGCTGTCGGTGCCTAGTGAATCGGTACAGTTCGACCAAGGCGGTCACTTTGTTTATGTGGTTACTAACGAAAGTCTGATCGAGAAACGCTACATCCAGTGGTACCAGCAGCTTGAAAATGTATTCCTCGTTGAATCCGGTGTTGAGTCTGGTGAGCAAGTTGTCACTGAAGGTTTGCAAAAAGTAAAACCAGGGTCATCTGTATCTGCTCACTCTCCAGAGACAAGTTCGGCGGCTGAGGGTTAACACATGGTTGAGTATTTCATTCGTCGTCCTAAGTTTGCCATCGTATTGAGTATCATCATGACCATCATCGGTCTGATTGCCCTACTCAAAGCCCCTGTTGAGCAATACCCAAATGTCGCGCCTCCGGAGATTGAGGTGTCTACTGAATTTACTGGTGCCAACGCGGAAGTTCTGCGCGATACGGTCGCCACAGAGATTGAAAAAGAGGTGAATGGCGTCGAGGGTATGATTTACATGCGCTCTAAATCTGCCAGTGATGGTAACTACATTCTGACTGTGGCGTTTGAAGTAGGCTTTGACGCCGACAAAGCGCAAATTCTGGTACAGAACCGCGTAAACCGCGCCATGGCCAAACTTCCAGAAGAAGTGAAACGCTCTGGTGTGAAAGTCGAAAAAACTGCGTCGAATATCATGATGGCAGTCATGGTGCACTCACCAGATCAATCCAAAGATGGCCTGTTCCTCAACAACTACGCCAACATGAACATCAAAGATGAGTTGGCACGTGTCAATGGCGTCTCAAAAGTTCGCAACATTGGTGACATGGAATACGCGATGCGTATTTGGCTCGATCCAATGAAAATGGCCAGCCTTGGGATCGTTCCGGAAGATGTCGCAAGCGCGATTGGTGAGCAAAACGTGATTCGCCCTGCAGGTAGTGTCGGTGCAGCGCCTTATGCCACACAAACATCGCCTTTCCAAATGGTCGTCCGTACCGAAGGTCGCCTGCGTCATAAAGAGCAGTTCGAAGATATCGTCGTCAAAGCTGACACTGCAGGTAAACTGGTTCGTATCTCCGATCTTGGTCGTGTTGAGCTAGGCTCACAGCAATACATTGTGAAGGCAATGTATGATCAATCAGATGCCGCCTTGCTCGCTATTTATCAAGCACCGGGCGCCAACGCACTGGAGATCTCCGAAGGCATTTACGCCAAGATGGAAGAGCTAAAAGCGCGCTTTCCGCAAGGTATCGATTATCAGATCCCATATAACCAAACCGAGTTTGTTAAAGTCTCGATTGCCGAAGTAATGGAAACCTTAGTGATTGCCATCATCTTGGTAACCGCTGTGACCTATATTTTCCTTCAAGACTGGCGCACAACCATCATCCCGGTGATTGCCATCCCGGTCTCCGTGATCGCGACGTTTGCAGTTATGCAAGCAATGGGCATGTCGATGAACATGTTAACGCTGCTAGGTCTGGTTCTGTCCATTGGTGCTGTAGTGGATGCGGCAATCATCGTTGTTGAAAACGTGGAACGCTTGATGGCGGAAGAGGATCTCTCGGCCATGGATGCCACCATTAAAGCGATGCAAGAAGTTACCGGTCCAATCCTGGCTTCTGCACTCGTACTGTTCGCGGTGTTTGGTCCTGTTACTATGATGCCAGGACTCACTGGCCAGCTTTATCAACAGTTTGGTATTACGCTTTCAGTTTCGATTGCGATTTCAACTGTGAACGCGCTGACATTAACGCCAGCACTTGCAGCCATCTTAATGCGTCCAGGAGGTCCGAAACCGGGCAAATGGTTGCGAGCATTCAACGTTTACTTAGATAAAGCAACCGCAGGCCTTGGGAATAGCGTCACGCTGATGATTAAGCGCCTTACTCTTAGCTTGATGGGTTTTGGCGTGATGATCATTGCCATCGTGCTCATGGGTTATAAGATGCCAAGTGGCTTCTTGCCTGATGAGGACTCTGGTAACTTCTTTGTGAATATTGAACTGCCGCAAGCTGCATCACTGGCGCGTACTGAGCAAATCACCCGTGATGCGATTGATATGGTTCTTGAAGAGCAAGGCGTATCAAGCGTCGTTTCTGCACCGGGTTTTAGCCTGCTCGGCAACGCGGCAGCGTCTAACTCTGCAATGATGATCGTAAACCTCGATCATTGGTCTGAGCGTACTGATGCCAATTTGCACATGAAAGCCATCATGGGACGCGTTCAAGATAAACTCAATCGCATCAGGAATGCCGACATCATTAGCTTTTTTGCGCCCCCCATTCCTGCCCTCGGTATGAACTCTGGCTTTGAAATGCGCTTGGAAGACACCTTAGGCCGTTCTCCTGCCGAACTTGCCGCAGTCGGCGATGAACTGATGGCGAAAGCGATGGCGCACCCTGCGATTGATTTTACCTACACCATGTTCCGCGCCAATACGCCACAGGTCGAAGTCAAACTCAAGCGTGACAAAATCAAGTCAACCAATGTGGATTTGCAATCGGTCTACATGACACTGCAAACCTACCTAGGTGGTTTGTATGTCAACGATTTCACTGAGTTTGGCCGTAACTACAAAGTATTTTTGCAATCTGAAGCGCAAAGCCGCTCTGACAGCAGTGATATCGCTAGCTACTATGTGCGCTCGAACGATGGAAAAATGGTGCCATTAAACTCGCTTATTGAGATAAAGAATGTGCTTGGAGCAGAAGCCGTCGAACGCTTTAATCTGTACAGTTCACTGATGATTAATGGTGTGGCTGCGCCGGGTTATAGCTCCGGTGAAGCCGTCGCTGCAATGGCAAGCATCGCCGATAGCTCACTACCAAGCGGTTATAAATACGATTGGTCTGGCTTGACCTATCAAGAACAAAAAGCGGGCAACGCTGCGCCAATCATGTTTGGTATGGCCATGCTGTTTACCTTCCTGTTTTTGGTCGCACAGTATGAGTCATGGGTGACGCCTCTAGCGATTATTCTTTGTGTGCCGACCGCCGTTTTTGGCGCCTTATTCCACACTTGGATTATGGGTGGTGATATCAATATCTACACTCAAGTGGGCTTGGTGCTTATGGTGGGCATGGCAAGTCGAAACGCGATATTGATCGTCGAATTTGCTAAAGAACTGCGTGAAGCTCAGGGACTATCGATTGTCGATGCTGCCGTCTCGGCGACTAAACTGCGTTTTCGTGCGGTATTGATGACGGCTTTCTCATTCATTTTAGGTGTCGTACCTTTGGTGATTGCAACCGGTGCCGGTGACGGTGCGCGTCGTGCGGTGGGATACAGTACTTTTGGCGGCATGCTGGCTGCAACTATACTGGGCTGCTTGGTTGTGCCTGTTGTGTGGGTCATGCTACAGCGTATGCGTGAGCGATTTGGCAAAGCGAAAGTCGACACTAAGCAAACGGCGTAACGGATAACCTTCCGTAATGTCATAAAAAAGGCGCTCTCCTTTAAGGAGAGCGCCTTTTGTGTCTTGGAAAGATACTAGACTTTAAATTGATTCATCAGTGATTGCTGCGTATCAGACAGTGCATTGATCTCTTGTCCCACTTTTTCTGACTCACCGGCATTTTCAAGGATCTTCGCGCTCAGATCACGAATATTACTCACATTCTGATTCACCTCACTCGATACCGATTGCTGCTCTTCAGCGGCACGGACGATTTGCGAATTCATGTCGTTGATGGCTGAAATCGATTCGAAAATACGGCTAAGTGCTGATACCGCTTGCTGAACATGATTCGATGTTGAGTCAGCGAGGTTGGAGCTCTCTTGCATCGCAGCCACCACATCTGCCGTGCCTTTCTGTACTCGCTCAATCACTTGCTGGATTTCGCCAACCGAATCTTGCGTACGACTCGCTAGGCTGCGGACTTCATCGGCAACCACCGCGAACCCTCTGCCCTGCTCTCCGGCGCGAGCCGCTTCAATCGCTGCATTCAGTGCCAACAGGTTAGTTTGTTCAGAAATACCCTCAATCACGGCCAATATCTCAGTAATGTTGGCGTTGTTTTTCGCAAGCTCTTCCACTACTGGCACCGTTACTTTCATCTGCTCCACTAAACGCACCATTTCGCTTGCCGACAGCTCTGCCACTTCCTGACCATGACTTGCCGACTCATTAGCGCTGGAAGCTGCCTCTACCGCCACTTCGGCATTTTGTACGACTAGCGCAGCCGTTTGTGTCATCTCTTCTGAAGCAGTGGCTACTAGATCGACTTCACGGAACTGTGCCTCACTGCTTTCTCGGGTTGCGATAGCAGTTTGATTGGCGGATTCTGCAGTGCCGCTGATTTTCTCGGTAGAAACGGCTACTTGCTGAATCGTCGTCTGCAGCTTAGCGAGAAACGCGTTGAACTGTTTCGCCAGCTGTCCGATTTCATCTTGAGATTTCACATCCAAACGCTGAGTCAGATCCCCTTCACCGCTAGCAATGTCCTCTAAACGAGTCACCACTTCACGAATGGGTTTCACTAAACGTGACGCCATAACGCTGATAATGATCAGGCCAACGAGTACAAAACCCGCACCGACCAAGGTTTCGAATACAATGCCGTCACTTAATTGCTGTGAAATGATCGTGTCTAGGGTAATCGCATCTTGAAGTACGCTATCACGAGGCATATCAAAGAAAACGCCCCAAGTTTGGTTGGCAATAGTGACTGGACTGAACACCGTTAACCACTGATTGTCAGTGCTCCACAGTGTTGCGGCTTCTTCACCAAACATCAGGTCGGTAATTTGGTCGGCGGAAAGTACCTGGCTCTGATAACGTGAGCCAACCGCGACTTCACTATTATCACTGGCAATCACGCTCTCATCTAAGCTGATAATATTAACGTGACCGTTACCACCAAATAGGCTGGCATCGGAATCAAGTACCGTCTTAGCAAGTTGAGTTAATTGCAGATCAATACCTAAAAATCCAATGACTTGGCTATCTACTTCGATGGGCAGTGACAGCGATGAGGTGAGATGCTGGCTATCCCCCACTTGCGTCAATCTTGGTGTGCTCACACACGCAGACTCACTTGCCATTGGGCAATAGAAGCGCTCAGCATTTTCCATCGAGTTTTGAATGCTTTTGGTTAATACGGTACGAACCGCGTTTTCACCGCTGGCAGCAACTTGCCAATACGTCGCAAACTGACCAATTTCGTTTGAACCTACGTAGTCCGCTCCCTGGTAGTTGCTGTCTTCACCGTCAAGCTGATCAGGTTTGAAAACAAGGTACGCCCCTTGTATCGACGGAAATTGGATAACCGCTTGACGCATCATTTCGTCCAACGCCACCCTCAGATCTTCACTCGGGAGGAAGTTCTCTTCTGCGTTGTACTTTTGAAACTTCGCATTAGCAATCAGCATCTCAGCTCGGTAGACCGCTTCATCAAAGTAGGCTTTCACCTCACGAGCATTGATCTCAGCTTGAGCTTCCAGAAGTGCCTGAGATTTCTCGGACACCGATTTCGAACTCATTGCTTGAATCGACTGCTGGCTATTGACGGCGTTATAAAGTGAAAAGCCGATTAAGGCGATAGAGGTGAACAGCAAGCACAAGCCTGCCAATACCGTGATTTTCCACTGCACGGAGAGAGTTCGCATAGTACATCCTTTTTGCAAACGGGGAGCGTGTATTGTTTTTATATCGACCAAAGGTCTTATTTGTTGAGTGTTTTATTACAGCATTTTTACATCTTTACCTCAACACTATCGATGGATGTGTTTGAGCCAGAATGCTAGTATTTTGCTTTCGATTTTAAAAATCACAGGATTAGTGAGAAATGAAAGTCATCAGCTTTAATATCAATGGTCTACGTGCAAGACTCCATCAATTGCAAGCGCTCATCGACAAGCATCAGCCGGATGTCATCGGCTTGCAGGAAATCAAAGTGCACGATGAAGCCTTCCCGGTCGAAGCCGTTGAAGAAATGGGCTACAAAGTTTACTTCCATGGTCAAAAAGCGCACTACGGTGTTGCGATGCTTTGCAAAAAAGAGCCTATCTCGGTTCAAAAAGGTTTCCCAACCGATAATGAAGACCATCAGAAACGCATGATCATGGCGACGTTTGAAGATGACAACGGCGAAAAAGTCACCGTACTTAATGGTTACTTCCCGCAAGGTGACAACATCGCTCATGAGACTAAATACCCTTACAAGCGCGAGTTCTATCAAGATCTTATGAAGTACTTGAACGAGTACCACAATAACGATGAGCAAGTCATCGTGATGGGTGACATTAACATCAGCCCAATCGACCTTGATATTGGTATCGGTGAGCCTAACCGTAAGCGCTGGCTAAAAACGGGTAAGTGTTCATTCCAACCTGAAGAGCGTGAATGGCTAAAAACGCTACTTGATTGGGGCTTCGTGGACACCTTCCGTCAGCTTCATCCGGATGCGGACGACAAATTCTCGTGGTTCGATTACCGCTCTCGTGGCTTTGATGACAACCGCGGCCTGCGCATCGACGTGGTACTGGCAACGCCAGGTCTAGCGGCAAAATGTGTTGAAGCAGACATCGACTACGAGCTACGCGGCATTGAGAAGCCGTCTGACCACGCGCCAATTTGGTCTACCTTTTCGTAGTTAGCCGTTAAACGTGAATAGCGACAAATATAAAGGGGGCGATATCTGATGATATCGCCCCCTTCTTTTGTATAACGTCTATTTCTTCTGGCTTAAGCTTTACTGAGAGCCAAGCGGTCTCAAATACGCCAAGAAACGTTTTTCGGCTTTTTTGAAGCACCAAAGAATAATGAACGTCAGTGCCATGTAGAACATACCCGCCGCTAAGAACGACTCAAATGGTGCGTAGTAGCGAGAGTTTACCAAGCGAGCTGCGCCGGTCAGGTCCATAATTGTCACGATACCCGCAACGGCAGAGCCGTGAAGCATAAAGATCACTTCGTTACTGTAAGCAGGCAGTGCACGCCGCAATGCCGATGGCAAAATGATGCGGCGATATGTTTTCCAAGTGCTCATGCCAAATGCTTTTGCCGCTTCTACTTCGCCACGTGGCAAGCCATTTATGGCACCACGGATGATTTCCGCAGTATAAGCAGAGGTATTAAGAACAAAGGCCACCAGCGCACAGAACCAAGCATGTTCCCAAAGGGTATCTTTCACCGGGAAGAATTGATCCATACCGTAGTAGATAAGGTAAAGCTGAACCAGCAGCGGCGTGCCACGGAAAAAATAGATAAAACCCCATGACGGCAAGCTCAGCAAATAGTTATCGCTGTTGCGTGCAACCGCGAGCGGAATGGCAACACACAAGCCAATAATCAGTGCTGATAGCACCAACCAAACTGTGGTCCAAAGGCCATCAAAATAGATAGGCAAGCTGTCGATAATCAGAGAAAAGTCCATAGCCTACCTCACATGAATACTGAATTTGCGCTCAACCAGTTTTAGGAACCCGGTAGAGATACTTGTGAAGATTAAGAAGATGATGGCAACGGCCATGTAGAACGTAAACGGCATCTTAGTGGTACCCGCTGCAAGCGAGCTCATACGGACCATGTCTTCAAGACCGATAATTGATACCAGTGCCGTGGTTTTAAGTAGTACCAGCCAGTTGTTACCAAAACCCGGTAACGCGTGACGTATCATCTGCGGCAACAGAATACGTCTAAAGGCTAGTGTCGAACTCATACCATACGCTTTTGCCGCTTCCATCTCACCTTTGTCTACCGCCATGATCGCACCACGGAAGGTTTCTGCCATGTAAGCGCCGAAAATAAAGCCAATCGTCAGTACACCGGCAATAAAAGGCGATACATCAATGTAATCTGGAAGGTACGATGTCCATTCATGGTTAGGATCGCTAGAAGCAAACCACTCGTTCAACCACTCGTTTGTCGCATACAAACTGTTGTTGAGAAGAATCTGTCCGCCGAAGAAAATCAGCATCATTAATACGAGGTCTGGAATGCCTCGGATGATAGTCGTGTAAAGGGTCGCAATCGCACGCGCCCATTTGTAAGGTGCCATCTTAGCAAGTGCACCTAACATACCCAGCACCATAGCGAGGATCAGTGACAATATCGCCACTTCTATGGTGAGTACGGCCCCTTTTAAAATTGAGGCTTCATATCCTTGTAAATCGAGCATAGTTCCTTCCAACAGCACAGCAAAATTGTTGGTCAGTCTTACCAAAAGGCCTGTGACTCGCCCTTTAGTAAAAAGGGCCTGAGACTAGCTCAAGCCCTCGTCTTTTGTTCAGCAGTCAGATTATTGACCGTAAACGTCGTAGTTGAAGTATTTAGACGCAATCTCGTCGTATTTGCCACTTGCACGTAGTGAAGTGATTGCAGCGTCTAGTTTCTTCGTTAGGTCTTTGTCTTGCTTACGTACCGCAATACCCATACCTTCACCGAACCACTTAGCGTCAGTTAGAGATGGACCTACGAACTCATAAGCGTCGCCGCCGTCTTTGTTAATCACGCCTTCTTCTAGAGCAGATGCGTCACCAAGTACCGCAGCGATACGACCATTTGCTAGATCAAGGTAAGCTTCATCAAATGAACCGTAACGTACGATTTCTACTTGATCGCCATAGTTGTCTGTTAGGTATTTGTCGTGCGTTGTTGCACGCTGTACACCAATTTTCGCGCCGCTAAGGTTATCAAAGTTTAGACCCGCACCTTTCTTAGCGATGAATTTGTTCGGGATTTGAGCGTATTTACCAGTGAAGTCAATTTTCTTTTTACGCTCTTCAGTGATAGACATCGCAGCGATAATTGCGTCGTATTTACGAGCAAGTAGAGACGGAATAATGCCGTCCCAATCTTGAGGAACGATAACACACTTAGCTTTTAGCTCTTCACAAAGCGCGTTAGCCATGTCAACGTCAAAACCTTTTAGAGAACCATCAGCCTCAGTCCAGCTAAAAGGAGGGTACGCACCTTCGATACCAAAGCGCACAGTTTTCCATTCCTTAGCTTGTGCTACTCCAGTTGCAGCTGTTGCAGCCAGTGCTGCTACCATTAACCACTTTTTCATTTCCATACTCCTGTGATTGAAATTTTTGTTTTTGTGTTGTGTTTTTATCGAGTTTTCTAGGTCTTAGCCCAGAAGACCATCTTCTATATTAGTAGATAGATGAAATAAATTGTTGTAGACGTTCTGATTCTGGGTTGGTGAACAGTTTTGCTGGGTCGCCCTGCTCTTCTACTCGACCTTGATGCAAGAACATCACGTGGTTAGATACGTCACGAGCAAACGCCATTTCGTGTGTCACCACCAGCATGGTTCTGCCTTCTTCAGCCAGATCTTGCATAACACCCAATACTTCGCCGACCAATTCAGGATCGAGCGCCGATGTCGGCTCATCGAACAACATCACTTCTGGTTCTACCGCCAACGCACGTGCAATCGCTGCACGTTGCTGCTGACCGCCTGAAAGGTGCCCTGGATAGTAATCACGGCGCTCATACAGACCCACTTTCTTAAGAAGCAGTTCGGCGTTTTCGATAGCTTGCGCTTTTGGTACACCCAAAACGTGGATTGGCGCTTCGATGATGTTCTCAAGAACGGTCATGTGCGACCAAAGATTGAAACCCTGAAAAACCATCGCCAAGCGAGAACGGATTCGCTGAACTTGTTTTTCATTAGCAGGAAGTGACTCGCCCTGACGGTTCTTTTTCATTTGGATCAATTCACCATTAACCCAAATCTCACCCTCTGTTGGCGTTTCCAGTAGGTTGATACAACGTAGAAAGGTGCTCTTCCCGGAGCCTGATGAGCCAATAATTGAGATGACATCACCTTTATGTGCAGCAAGGGAAATCCCTTTTAAAACTTCATTTTGACCAAAGGTCTTGTGCAGTTCTTTTATGTCCAGCGCGGGTACTTCATTCATGCGCTTGTGCTCCCTGTATATTATTGACTGCTAAGCCTATTTGATAGGCAAAGGTACTCCGACCTTTTATTTGTTCGATACAAGCTAGCACTAGAAAGCGAAGGTTGCAACAAACTATTAACCTGTAATATTTGACTACGCAGGCATTGTATCTGACAGAATATGCAAATTAAAGTGTTTACCACTGCGTTTTGTGAATATTCTTTTCTAAATGCTGCACTTTTAGTCAGTGGCTGTTTTTTATACTGAAGTGCATTATATTGCGATTTTGTTACACCAAAGAGGGGTTATCTGGAATCTAAATCTGATTTTGAGTGCCTTTTTAGTGGATAAGATCTACTAATGACCCATTAGCCAACATTATGGACTAGTTGATAGTTTTGATATTTGGATCAAAAAAGCCCTCTCGCGGTGGAGAGGGCTTTATACCTGAACCTGTTAATTAACGAGTACTGCCTTGCACTTGGCTAACATCACTGTTCATAACATTTGAATATGACTTCACGGCCTGCGTAAACAGCGGAACGATACCAGTGTAATCAACAAACTCATCCGCCTGGAAATCGTACAACTCAGTCATTTTTGCGTAGTCGGAGTGATTGGTCATAAAGAATTGACCAGTATCTTTCGAGGTTGATGCAGATGCTAGCATCGAGACTTCAACAATGTCACTGCCCGGTGTGAAGTTAATGTCCACATTATTATTGGATGGCTTCATCATCGGCTGCTGTGTACCTGCAACAGAATAAATAGTCTGCGAGAAAGGTCTAGGGATCGACGTTGAAGTATATGTTCTTACTTGATATCTAGCTAACTTATATGAAGTATCGAAGCTGGCTTGAGAGAAGCAATAACCAAAACCCGAGTTCCCACATGTGCTAACAGTAAGCGACGAGCTGCTGCCATGTGTTGGCGCACTGAAATTGATAGCCGTTCCATCTAGAGTGTAGACGCCGTTGTAATTCCAGCCGTTTGTTGTCGTCCCTTCTACATCCAAAGCCCACTTCTGGACTGGGGCGGTGTCAGCGTATGCATAGGATGTTGAGTCACCATAAATAGGTTGCCACTTATAAAGGTCACCATCATTTTGGACGACAACCTGTCCTCCATCAAAAGCCTTTAAGCCACTATGATTAAAGTTAACGCTTGGTGCACCAACCTCGTCTAAAGTTACTGGAATTGCATTCGAGGAGTTGCCATCAAAGTAAATAGATTTGGAATCAACAAACGCAAATCCGTTCATTCCCGTCAAACTTAAAGACATACCTGAATCTGTGCTTGATTCAGTGCTTTGCGCGTAAGCCGTTAAAAGAACTTTCTGGTCATTCGGGTTCTTCGACACAACCGGAATATCACGTGCAGAGTTGGTATGGCTCGCAATCTCACCCAGACGTGAACCATTTGCCAAATATCCTTGTGTGGTTCCAACAACGACAACATTAGTCGCCGCAGTTTCATCGAGTTCAGCGGAACGGAATAAATCGTCACCACTTGCCGTTACACAACGATTCGAAGCAGACTGGTTATTACGGACCGCTATAGTCATGTTTTGCAATAGATCGCGGTGAATAGAAAGTGAGTGAACAGATAGATCTTCGACTGTTGTACCGCTTTCTTCTTCAACGGTTAGAAAGCCATTAGTAGGTACGCTAGACATATTCAAGCTAATCTGACCATTGCTGTTCGGGCGGTAGCTAGTTTTGTCTGTTACATTACCATTTTCATCATGAATCAAGATGTTGAAATTGCTGTCTGCAACCACACCATAGACATAAGTCTTTTCATCAGTAGCGTTCATCGCATTTAACATGCTACTGACGATCTCTGGCTGCTGATACTCACCATAAATTGCACAGTTTGAAGGGATGTTTTTACCTAGATCTCGTTCCAACTTTACGAAAGAAATCGTATATACAGTTGGTGAAGGTGCTGTAGTCCCGCCACCACCGCCGCCGCCACCACAGCCAACCATGGCGCCTGAAATCGCTGCGACGAGTGGCAACATTACTGCTTTTTTCATAGTTACATTCCTAATTCATATCCTGGCGGCAAAGTGTTGCCACTCTCTCTCATATGCGGGTAATGTCGCAAAGTCTGTGCCAAGTTTTAGGAGCGGCGAAGAATTCTACAATTCATCCAATGAATGTAATTGGAATGTAGGGAAAGTTACTGAAAGTCAGTTACGGAGATTGTTAATAAAGTGCGCCATTTCAAACAACTGTTGTAGTTTTCTTTCACATTTTTTCTTAAAGTGATCAAGATCAATCAAGGTGTTACTGTTGCTTGTTAGACTCGGCAGCATTGATATAGCACGAATTATTCACCTGACTTTTAGAATGTTGTCTATCCTTAGCACGTTAACCACGTGCACCTCCTAGCCGAGGCGAACGGTGAATTGAGTTCGCATATCAAGCCAAACGACTAACTTTATATATAAATGAGGAATCTATGTCAGACGCAGTTAACAAAGCGCATTCTGATTCGGATATCGAGACTAAGAGCTATCAAGAGCTTCACCGTCCAGCATCTGAGTTTGCCAGCCGCTCTGAATACCTAGACCACGAACTTCAAATCATGAAACCGCGCCGCTTTGGTCTTAACCTACCAGGCCGCGACTTCCGCTTTGAACTCGAAGATTTGGTACCTGCTCTTGCTGGTACTATCGGCATTATCGCAATGTACTCTGCGGTAATGATGTCATGGGCAGACGGTCTAACCGCCGCTTGGGATCACGTTAACCTTGGTAAAGAGTTTGCCATCGAGGTTGCTCGTGTTGAAATGCTCATCCCAGCGTTATTGTTCTGTATTCTCGCATCAGGTTTCATTAACCCACGTGCCAACCTTGCTGGTAACCACGGCCCGATGATCCCGCTTATCGGTTCTATCGCGCTTGCCGGTGCTCACCCTCTTGCTCTTGCTATTCTTCTTGGTGTGTTCGGTCTACTACTTAGCTACTTCAAAGGTGGTTCTAAGCTGGTTAACCTCACCTCTCAAGGTACTGCAGGTGGCCTCTTAATCTTCCTAGGCTTTACCGGCACGATGAGCCAAATCGGTTCAATCCAAGAGTGGGCGGTAAGTCTTCAGTCTGCGGACGTTGAAGCAGGTAGCATGGGTTACGTTGGTCTAATCGTATTAGGCATCAACATTGCTGTTTACGCATACCTTGCAAAAATCAACATGCGTTGGTTGGCCATCCCAGTATGTGCGGTAACGGGTCTACTTCTTGCGCTTGGTTTAGGTGCGGGCTTCGACTTGACGTTCGAAACAGAAATGGGTCTACCTAACCTTAACCCAGTTTACTGGTGGGGCAGCACAGAAGAAGGTTGGATGCTAGGTCTTCCTAACCTACAACACTTCATTGCCTCTCTACCGTTTGCGATTCTTGCTGTAGCGATGTGGTCTCCTGACTTCCTGGGTCACCGTATCTTCCAAGAGCTAAACTACCCACGTAAGACTGAAAAAGTGCTTATGGACGTAGATGACACTATGACTATGTGTTCTGTACGTCAGATGGTTGGTACGGCAGTAGGTGGTGGTAACATCACGTCTTCTTGGGGTACGTACATGATCCCAGCGGCTATCGCTAAGCGTCCAATTCCAGGTGGTGCAATCCTTCTTGGTTCACTATGTATCATCGTGGCAATCCTTGGTTTCCCAATGGATGTTGCGGTATGGCCGCCAGTGATGCGTGTTGCACTACTAGTAGGTGTATTCCTTCCGCTACTAGAAGCGGGCATGCAGATGGTGAAAGAGACTAAAGATTCGCAAGCCGCGGGTATCTGTATCTTTGCATCAGTAGTTGCAAACCCAGTACTTGCATGGGCTCTGACCATGTTCCTAGATAATAATGGTCTGATCGGTGACAAAGAGCGTGCTTCTCGTCTATCTTTTGTAGATAAGATTGTCATCCCAGTCGGTGTATTCGTAATCTGTCTAGTAGCAATGCTTGCTGTAGGTATGCTAGAAGGCCAGTACGGCATCCCAGCTTTCCTATAATATCTAGTTGATTATTTGGGCAGTGACATTCACTGCCCAAATTTTTATCAAACATTTTTAAGATTTATTGATTTAGTTTAAGTTTTACAATTTATTTTTAGTTTACTATTGATTTTGACGGTGAGAGTGACAATATCTATAACCATATTAACCATAAGTGGTTATACGATATTTTTATTCAATGGTACTGGCTCTTCCTCTGAAGAGCACGCGTATAAATCGCACAGTACGTGTTTTTTCTACTAAAAAGGTAGGTATGTCATGGCAGAGCAATTTGCTAAAGCTTGGGAAGGTTTTGCTGCAGGTGACTGGCAAAACGAAGTAAACGTACGTGACTTCATTCAGAAGAACTACACTCCTTATGAAGGCGACGAGTCTTTCCTAGTTTCTGAAGGTACTGAAGCGACTAACACGCTTTGGGCTAAAGTAATGGAAGGTATCAAGCAGGAAAACAGCACTCACGCTCCTGTTGATTTCGATACTTCTGTTATCTCTACCATCACTTCTCATGATGCGGGCTACATCAACAAAGACCTAGAAACAATCGTTGGTCTACAAACTGAAGCACCTCTTAAGCGTGCAATCATGCCTAACGGCGGCGTGCGCATGATCGAAGGTTCTTGTAAAGCATACGGTCGTACGCTTGACCCACAAGTTTCTAAAATCTACTCAGAGTACCGTAAAACACACAACCAAGGTGTTTTCGATGTTTACTCTCCAGATATCCTAAAATGTCGTAAGTCTGGTGTTCTGACTGGTCTTCCAGATGCATACGGTCGTGGTCGTATCATCGGTGACTACCGTCGTGTAGCACTTTACGGTATTGACTTCCTAATGAAGGACAAAGTTGCTCAGTTCCACTCTACTCAAGAGAAACTAGAAGCTGGCGACGATCTACAAATGACTATGCAGCTGCGTGAAGAGCTTCAAGAGCAACACCGCGCACTAGGTCAAATGAAAGAAATGGCCGCTTCTTACGGCTTCGACATTTCTGGTCCTGCGACTACTGCACAAGAAGCAATCCAGTGGACTTACTTCGGTTACCTAGCTGCTGTTAAATCTCAAAACGGCGCGGCTATGTCTCTAGGTCGTACTTCGACTTTCCTAGACATTTACGTTGAGCGTGATATCGCTGCTGGCATCATCACTGAAGAACAAGCTCAGGAAATGATCGACCATTTCGTAATGAAGCTACGTATGGTTCGCTTCCTACGTACTCCTGAGTACGATGAGCTATTCTCTGGCGACCCAATCTGGGCAACAGAATCTATGGGTGGTATGGGTGTTGACGGTCGTACGCTAGTTACGCGTACAAACTTCCGTTTCCTAAACACGCTATACACTATGGGTCCTTCTCCAGAGCCAAACATCACTGTACTTTGGTCTGAGCAGCTACCTGACGGCTTCAAGAAGTTCTGTGCGAAGGTATCTATCGATACTTCTTCTATCCAGTACGAGAACGATGACCTAATGCGTCCAGATTTCAACAACGATGACTACGCTATCGCTTGTTGTGTATCTCCAATGGTTATCGGTAAGCACATGCAGTTCTTCGGCGCTCGTGCAAACCTAGCTAAGACTCTACTTTACGTTATCAACGGCGGTGTAGATGAGAAGCTTAAGATCCAAGTTGGTCCTAAAACTGAAGCAATGACTGACGAAGTTCTAGACTTCGATAAAGTTTGGGCTGGTCTAGACAACTTCATGGATTGGCTAGCTAAGCAATACGTGACTGCGCTAAACGCAATCCACTACTCTCACGACAAGTACAGCTACGAAGCAGCGCTTATGGCTCTACATGACCGTGACGTACGTCGTACAATGGCTTGTGGTATCGCTGGTCTATCTGTTGCAGCTGACTCTCTATCTGCAATCAAATACGGTACAGTTAAGCCAATCCGTGACGAAGACGGCATCGCGATCGACTTCGACATCTCTGGCGACTACCCGAAATTTGGTAACAACGACGCTCGTGTAGATGACATGGCTTGTGAACTTGTTACTATCTTCATGAACAAGATCCGTAAGCTTAAGACTTACCGTGATGCAGTACCTACACAGTCTATTCTGACTATCACTTCAAACGTGGTATACGGTAAGAAGACTGGTACTACACCAGACGGTCGTAAAGCAGGTGCTCCATTCGCTCCAGGTGCAAACCCAATGCACGGTCGCGATGAGAAAGGTGCTGTAGCTTCTCTTACTTCTGTAGGTAAACTACCGTTTGCTGACGCTAAAGATGGTATCTCTTACACCTTCTCTATCGTTCCAAACGCACTAGGTAAAGAAGAAGAGTCACAACGTTCTAACCTTGCTGGTCTAATGGATGGTTACTTCCACCACGAAACTGGCGTTGAAGGTGGTCAACACCTAAACGTGAACGTTCTTAACCGCGAAACTCTAGAAGACGCAGTTAAGCACCCTGAGAAATACCCTCAGCTAACAATCCGTGTATCTGGTTACGCTGTACGCTTTAACTCTCTAACTGCAGAGCAACAAGCGGACGTAATCGCACGTACGTTCACTGAATCTCTATAATCTTCGATTATACTGATTGAGATAAAAACCTCGCTTCGGCGGGGTTTTTTTATACCTGCCATATCTCATTTACAACTGTTCTCACCTGCTAAGAATTAGTTACAAATAATCGATTTTGCTCAACCTTTATGGCTCACGGATCACTGACGTCATATTTGCAAACGTGTCACACTCACTTTACATAACTACATCTCTACTAGCCGTATTTGAAGAGAGTCGACACATCATGAAAATCTTACTCGCTTTGCCTATGCTTCTCGCCAGCAGCTGTGTGCTAGCTTCTGAGCGCTCTACCCTTTCCTTTTCTCTCGACAACGACGGAATTTGGGGTACCGACGAGGACTACACCAACGGGATCTTCCTTTCGTACACCAGCGGTGCCATTACGCCTTGGGCGATTTTTAGGCCATTGAGTCTCTCCTACTGGGGAGCGTCTTCGCTTGATAAGGTTGAGTTCCAACTTGGCCACAAGATGTGGACACCTTCCGATATTGAAGCCGATGTCCCAATCGCGGGCGACCGCCCTTACGCGGGCTATTTTCATGGTGAGTTAAATTACATTAGCTTGCACCCGCAGCAGGCCCAGCGATTTAACGTAACGTTGGGCAGTACTGGCGAAGGTTCATTTGCAGATAGAGCTCAACAGTTAGTCCACTCCCTTGTTGGCTCGAAAGAGCCGAAAGGTTGGGCGTATCAAATTGAAGATAGAGTCGTTGGCAGTGTTGGTTATCTAACACACCTAAACTTAAAGCGAGAGCCCTTGTCCGGAAATACCGGCTGGGAAATCTCTAATGTCACAGAAGCTAACTTAGGCAATTTTAGAAGCGATGTTTCAACCGGGATGATGCTTCGATTTGGGTCAGACTTAGGTGGCAACTTCGGGGCGGCCAACATCGGAACTGAAAATCCATTTAAAGCCGGTATGATTGGCGCGTCAAATCAGGGCTGGTTTACCTATTTCGGTGTGAAAGCCCGTTATCGATTTAACGATATTACCATCGAGGGCGAGCGCCCTGGAATACCAGAGCCAAGTGATGCTTATGATGTAACACTACAACCGATTCAAGGTGAAGCCGTTTTAGGTGCGACATGGTACAACACCTACGTAGGTGTCAACGTCTTTGCCGGGACGAAGTCGGCAGAATACAAAGAGGCATCGAAATCGATATACGGTAATGGTGGTATCTCACTGTTTGCCTTCTTTTAAATACAAAACAGGCACTCTTAAGTGCCTGTTTTGTATTCTGCTTGTTTATCTTGCGAAATCTAATAAGACAACCTATGCAGTTTTAAACCTTTCACATTCTTGATAAAGCTCAGTTGATCGTTTATCAACACCATCGCTGGTTTGTTTTAAGCTCTGGCTACTTGTCTCCAGCTCCCCCATAGACTCATTGATTTGTGCCATGTTGCTTGCCATCGATTGCGAGGTCGTTGCTAATTCTTTCACTGAGGCAAAAATCACTTCCGTCTGTGAGCTCGCTTCCTGCGCTTTGTTCATGATCTCTTCAAGCGCGGCTTTCGCCTGGTTGCCCTGCTCTCTTCCGGATTGCATCGATGAATCGGATTGCGCAATAAACTGTATTACCTGCGTGCTCTCTTGCTTCATGGTATCTATGGTGCCAGATATCTCCTCCACAGCTTGAACCGTTCTAACGGCAAGACTACGCACTTCATCGGCAACAACGGCAAAGCCACGACCTTGCTCCCCTGCTCTTGCTGCTTCTATCGCCGCATTCAACGCCAACAGGTTGGTTTGCTCTGCAATGCCGTTGATGATTTCCATCACGGAGTCAATCTTTTGCGACGCTTGTTCTAGCTGCTCAATATGGGTAGCTGCATCTTCGAGAATAGCGCCTACTTGCTCAAAGGAGGCGATCGTATCCACGATAATCTCACCACCAGCCTGCGCCGATTCAGCCGACGTTTTACTGATGCTTGCCACGTACTCTAGAGACCCTGAGATCTCTTGTGTCGTCACACTCACTTCTTCGGTTGCTGAGGCAAGCAGCTGCGTCTGCTCGATAACCTGGCTCTGATGCTGACGCAATTGATTAATGCCAGTGTCCAGCTCTCCCGAGTTATTAGACAACTGCTGACTGTTGACTTTAACACCATCAACCAAGGTACCTAGATTTTCACAGCTGACGTTAATCGCTTTCTTCAATTGATTAAACTCATCACGATTGTTGCTGCTGACTGGGAGTCGCGTCGATAGGTCCCCTTTCTCCACTTGCTTTAGTGCATTCAACGTCTGCTTTAAAGAGCGAGCTAAAGACACATTCAACGTTAGAAAGATGGCAGTGGTAAACAGCGCCAGTAGCGCACAGGCAATACCCACTGAAATCTGGGCCATGCTCGAAACCTGGTTTGCCTCTTGGTTTAGCATTTGTGCTTGTTGATTGAGCGCTAATGCCGCACTGTCGAATGCCGCTAACGTTGTAGCTTGCGCTTGATCGAGCTTAGTCTCAAGACCAACTAATGTGCCGGAGAGTTCGACAACTCGAGTAAAGCCAAGCTCTAAAGCTTTCACTTCTTTCTCGTACAACTCAAGCATGGCGTAGGTGTTTGAAGCATTAACAAACCCTGCTAATGCGCGTTTAAAACCTTTCTCATTCTGCTCATTTGGATCGATTAAATACTCTTGCAAACTCGTGACGACCTTCTGAAAGTCCGATGTCAATGTCACCATACCTGTCTCTTTGATGGCAGCATCGATTTTGGCATTGTTTTGCTGAAGCTGTTCCAACAAGCCATCATTCACCGAAAAACCTAACTCAGACTTTAAGGTTAACCAGGGGCTTAGGTTGAAGATAAACGACTCAAGCGAATTTGAAATCGTATCACTCTCGGCCATTAAACCTGCGCTTTGTAAGACTGCTAAATCTTGCTCAGCACTCGATTCTAGCTCATCCATACTGTTTTCAAACGCGTCCATTCCTTCAACGGATAATGTCGTGCGGCGGTTAACCGTATCCATTAACAGTACTTGAGTAGAGGCAAGGTGAGCGCTCGCGCTATTCATGCCACTGCTGCTGGTAAACTTTTCATTTAAGCTGGCGAGTGAATTGAAGATAAACAGCACCAAAATGATGAACCCTGACCACAGAGTGAGCATCGAAAATAAGGTTTTTTGTTTTTGTGATAAAGCAACTTCCATGTATACCCCTTATAGCGACAAGCGTGTTAGTCGTGCGACCAAAACAAACAGCGACAACCACAACCACAACCAATACCATTGGCCTAGACTAAGCAAACAAGCAATCCATGTACCACTTACTAATAATATAATTAACAACGCTATAACATTGTCGTTCCATGAGCAACAAAAGCCGTTTATTGATCGATACAGACTATGAATAGGAGCCCACTTTTCCTGTCGTAGGGTTTGGTTTTGTAATAAAATAGCGGGTAAAAATAAGTTAGTAGAGAAGAGCATATGTCAACAACAGGTCGCATTCACTCATTCGAATCTTGCGGTACCGTCGATGGACCGGGAATTCGTTTTATTGTCTTTATGCAAGGCTGTCTTATGCGCTGCCAGTATTGCCACAACCGTGATACTTGGGATACGCATGACGGCAAAGAAATTACTGTCGATGAGCTAATTACAGAGGCGAAATCTTACCGCCACTTTATGAATGCATCAGGCGGCGGTGTGACCTGCTCTGGCGGTGAAGCTATGCTTCAACCTGAGTTTGTACGTGACTTCTTTAAAGCCGCGCAAGCCGAAGGTATTCATACCTGTCTTGATACTAACGGTTATATCCGCAAACACACCGACGTCGTCGACGAGGTGCTCGAAGCCACTGACCTTGTGATGCTTGATCTAAAACATATGAAAGATGAAATTCACCAAGATTTCATTGGCGTATCAAACCGCCGTGTATTGGACTTTGCTCGCTACCTTCACAAGATTGGCCAAAAGACTTGGATCCGTTATGTGGTTGTACCTGGCTACACCGACGACCCTGAAGCGGCCCACATGCTAGGTGAGTTCATCAAAGACATGGACAACATCGAAAAAGTGGAGCTTTTGCCATACCACAAACTCGGTGCACACAAGTGGGAAGCGCTTGGTTTTGACTACCCATTGGAAGGTGTCGAGCCACCGAAGAAAGAAGTGATGGATGAAATTCAAAGCATCCTGCTTCAGTACACAGATACCGTCAAATACTAATCTGGACATAAACGCGCCACGCGTTTTCCCGCAAGGCTTTGACACGAAAAAAACGCGCTAGAAGGCGCGTTTTTTGTCATAAATACGTGTTGAGATCATGTTATAACTCATACTGATACTGTTAATCTGTCGCTAGTTCCTATTCATAAGTAAACTTATTACAAAGTATTTAGTGAGGCTCTCAACATGGAAATGACAAATGCTCAACGTCTAATCCTATCGAATCAATACTACCTAATGGCGAAACTCACGCCAGAAAATGCCGCCAAGTATAAGCGCCTACAAACCATCGTTGAACGTGGTTATGAACTGCAAATGCGCGAAATGAACAAAGAATTTGGCTGCTTAGTGGAAGACGAATGTCGTGAAGTAATCGACATTATGGAAATGTATCATGCGATGCAGGAATCCAATAAAATGCTCTCTGATGAAGAGCGCAAAGATGTCGATCAGCGCCGTCTGCAGTTCTTGGGCTTCGATATCGCGACCGAAGCGCAACTAGTGAACTATGTACGCTTCTTAGTAGACTCTGAAGGCCTGTATCCACAGTTTGAAAAAGGCGACCACCACTTCAACAGTCATGTGCCTATGCTCGAAAAGTACCGTCGCATGCTGGTGACTTGGAGAAACTGCCCTCGTCAATACCATCTATCAAGCGCAGAATTCAGACAGATTTTCAACGCATAAGCGCAACTCGCTTCCATTCAACTCGATTTTCAAATCAATGCCCGCTGTTTTTAGCGGGCATTTTTTTGTGCGTTTTTTTCTCATTACACGGTCATCTCCCATAGTTGGGACGTACGTACTATTAGGCGCGATTAATCCTGCAATCGCAGAGGGACTTTGTAAATAAATGCATAATTGTTAAGCATAAATCCGAAAACCCTACTAGTCTTTAAATTGACATGGAGTCGCATTGTATATGTGTTGACAGTCAGCTTTGCAGGTTAAGGGGAATCAGCTATGAGTATTTTCGATCATTATCAAACGCGTTATGAAGCCGCAAAAGATGAAGAGTTATCAATTCAGGAATTCTTAGCTCTATGTAAAGACGACAAAAGTGCTTACGCCAACGCTGCCGAACGTCTTCTACTCGCTATCGGCGAGCCTGAAGTCATCGACACGGCGCAAGATCCACGCTTAAGTCGTATCTTCTCAAATCGTATTATCTCTCGTTACAAAACCTTTGAAGACTTCTATGGCATGGAAGACGCCATCGAGCAAATTGTGTCGTACCTAAAACACGCCGCTCAAGGTCTCGAAGAACGCAAACAAATTCTTTATTTACTCGGTCCTGTAGGTGGTGGTAAATCATCTCTTGCCGAGAAACTCAAAGCCCTAATGCAGAAAATGCCAATCTATGTGCTTTCTGCAAACGGCGAACGTAGCCCGGTCAGTGACCATCCATTCTGTCTATTCGATGTCAATGAAGACGGTGATCTACTGAAAAGTGAATATGGCATTGAGAAGCGCTACTTGCGCTCCATCATGTCGCCATGGGCAGCAAAACGTCTGCATGAATTCGGCGGTGACATCACTAAATTCAAAGTCGTGAAGGTGCGTCCATCTATTCTAGACCAAGTAGCTATCGCTAAAACCGAGCCTGGTGATGAGAACAACCAAGATATCTCAGCATTGGTAGGTAAAGTCGATATTCGCCAATTAGAGCATTACTCTCAAGACGATCCAGACGCCTACAGCTATTCGGGTGCACTTTGCCGTGCTAACCAAGGCTTGATGGAATTCGTGGAGATGTTCAAAGCACCTATTAAAGTGCTTCACCCGCTCCTAACTGCAACTCAGGAAGGGAACTACAACGGTACTGAAGGTCTGTCCGCCCTACCGTTTGACGGCATGATCCTCGCTCACTCGAACGAATCTGAGTGGCAGACGTTCCGTAACAACAAAAACAATGAGGCATTCTTAGACCGTGTCTACATCGTAAAAGTACCTTACTGTCTACGCGTGTCTGAAGAAGTTAAGATCTATCAGAAACTGCTTGAAAACAGTGAGCTCTCTAAAGCGCCATGCTCACCAAGTACCCTTGAGCTGCTTGGTCAGTTCAGTGTCCTTTCTCGCTTGAAAGAGCCAGAAAACTCCTCACTGTTCTCGAAAATGCGCGTCTATGACGGTGAAACACTCAAAGATACCGACCCGAAAGCGAAGAGCTACCAAGAATACCGCGACTATGCCGGTGTTGATGAAGGTATGTCCGGTCTTTCTACCCGTTTCGCATTTAAGATCTTGTCTCGCGTATTCAACTTTGACCAAACCGAAGTTGCTGCAAACCCGGTTCATCTGTTCTACGTCATTGAACAGCAAATCGAGCGTGAGCAGTTCCCACAAGAAGTGGGTGAAAAATACCTTGAGTTCTTGAAAGGCTACCTAGTCCCTCGCTACGTTGAGTTCATTGGCAAAGAGATTCAGACCGCATATCTAGAGTCATACTCTGAGTACGGCCAAAATATCTTTGACCGCTATGTCACCTATGCTGACTTCTGGATTCAGGATCAAGAATATCGCGATCCAGAAACCGGCCAGTTGTTCGACCGCGCTTCACTTAACGAAGAGCTTGAGAAAATCGAAAAAACAGCGGGCATCAGCAACCCGAAAGATTTCCGTAATGAGATCGTCAACTTCGTGCTTCGTGCACGTGCGAATAACAACGGCTCAAACCCAGTTTGGACCAGTTACGAGAAGCTTCGCACCGTTATCGAGAAGAAAATGTTCTCGAATACCGAAGAATTGCTTCCTGTTATTTCGTTTAACGCGAAGACGTCTTCTGAAGACCAGCGCAAGCACGATGATTTCGTCAATCGCATGATGGAAAAAGGCTACACCGAGAAGCAAGTCAGATTGCTGTCTGAGTGGTACTTGAGAGTTCGTAAATCCTCATAGACCCACCTGACTGATTAGTTGCAGCCCCGAGCGTTCGCTCGGGTGCTGTATGGTGAGGGGAAGACAGGGAGTTACTCATGGCACAATTTATTGATAGACGCTTAAACGGCAAGAACAAAAGTGCCGTTAACCGACAGCGTTTTCTGCGCAGACATAAGCAGAAAATCAAAGAATCGGTGACCGATGCCGTCAACCGCCGCTCGATCACGAATACCGAAACCGGTGAAGACGTTTCTATTCCAAGCAAAGACCTCAACGAGCCTATCTTTCACCAGGGTCAAGGAGGCGTAAAAGAGCGCGTCCACCCTGGTAACGACCAGTTCATCACTGGTGACAAGATTGAACGTCCACCAAAAGGCGGACAAGGTGGCGGTGCTGGTCAAGGTGAAGCCAGCCCCGACGGAGAGGGCGAGGACGATTTTGTATTTCAAATCTCGAAGGACGAGTATCTCGACATCTTGTTCGAAGATCTCGCTCTGCCTAATCTAAAGAAAAACCAAATCAACAAAATCAAAGAGTGGAAAACCCATCGCGCCGGTTATCAAACCGCGGGCATGCCCTCTAACATTGCTATTGTGCGTTCACTGCAACAATCACTGGCACGCCGAACGGCAATGACGGCAGGTAAGCGTAGGATGCTTGACGAGCTCACCAAGCAGCTCGATGAGATCCAAATTAGTGAACCCGCTCAACCTATGGAAGAAAATCGTCTCAAACAGGAGATTGCCGAGCTGCGCAAGAAAATCGACAGTGTGCCGTTTATCGACACCTTCGACTTGCGATTTAAAAACTACGAAAAACGTCCAGTCCCATCCAGCCAAGCGGTGATGTTCTGCCTAATGGATGTATCTGGCTCTATGGATCAAGCCACAAAAGACATCGCCAAACGGTTTTATGTCTTGCTGTACTTGTTCCTAACACGAACCTATGAAAACGTCGAAGTGGTGTTTATTCGCCACCACACTCAAGCTAAAGAGGTGGACGAGCATGAGTTTTTCTATTCTCAAGAAACCGGTGGCACCATAGTTTCCAGTGCATTAAAGCTAATGAAGGAAATCGTGGAAGACCGCTACCCAACGGGAGAATGGAACATTTATGCCGCGCAAGCTTCTGATGGCGATAACTGGGCCGACGATTCACCGCGCTGTCGTGACCTATTGGTCAACAAGCTGCTGCCAGCTTGTCAGTACTATTCATACATCGAGATCACTCGTCGAACTCACCAGACGTTATGGCATGAGTACGAGAAACTCGAGAATGATTTTGACAACTTCGCGATGAAGAATATCCGTTCGGTTGATGACATATTCCCTGTGTTTAGGGAGTTGTTTCATAAAGAGACAGCATAGGGAGACGTGCTATGACCACAGAGACTAAGACAAAATCTAAGGTGTTGCCTGACGGCCCAGATTGGACCTTTGATATGCTCGAGCGCTACCACGTTGAGATAAAACGCGTGGCTAAGCATTACCGTTTGGACACCTATCCAAACCAAATCGAGGTCATCACCTCAGAACAGATGATGGATGCCTATTCGAGTATAGGCATGCCTATTAACTACAACCATTGGTCGTTTGGTAAGAAGTTTATTCAAACCGAACAAGGCTATAAACACGGCCAGATGGGTCTGGCGTACGAGATAGTGATTAACTCAGATCCTTGTATTGCCTATCTAATGGAAGAGAACTCGGTCACGATGCAAGCACTGGTAATGGCGCATGCTTGCTATGGCCACAACTCATTCTTTAAAGGTAATTACCTGTTCCAAACCTGGACTGATGCCAGCTCTATCATTGACTACCTGTTGTTCGCTAAGAAATACATTGCTGACTGTGAACAAAAATACGGTGTGGAAGAGGTCGAGCAAATCCTCGACTCCTGCCACGCTCTAATGAACTATGGCGTTGATCGTTATAAGCGACCGGAGAAGATCTCGATCGCCGAAGAGAAAGCACGCCAAGAAGAGCGCGAGTCCTACTTACAATCACAGGTCAATGAACTTTGGAAAACAGTACCAAAAAACCGAGCTAAAGAAGAGCAGCAAAAAGTACGCTTCCCGACCGAACCTCAGGAGAATATTCTTTATTTCATTGAGAAAAACGCGCCGCTATTGGAGCCTTGGCAACGAGAAATCGTACGCATTGTGCGTAAGATAAGCCAATACTTCTATCCTCAGAAACAGACCCAAGTCATGAACGAAGGCTGGGCCACGTTTTGGCACTATACCATCTTGAATCATCTTTACGATGAAGGTCTGGTGTCGGATAAATTTATCCTTGAGTTCCTGCACAGTCACACCAGTGTGGTGGCTCAACCCGCCTACAATAGTCCGTACTTTAGCGGTATTAACCCTTATGCGCTTGGCTTTGCCATGTTCCAAGACATTAAGCGTATTTGTGAAGATCCTACAGACGAAGATAAGGAGTGGTTCCCAGAGCTTGCGGGTAGCGACTGGTTAGAAGCGGTGCATTTTGCCATGCACAACTTCAAAGACGAGAGCTTTATTAGTCAGTACCTGTCACCTCGTTTAATGCGTGAGTTTAAGTTCTTCTCGATACTCGATGATGATCGTAAAAACTTCGTTGAAGTGTCTGCGATTCATGATGAAATGGGCTATCGACAAATTCGAGAAAAACTCGCTGCGCAGTATAACTTAAGCAACTTAGAGCCGAACATCCAAGTTTACAATGTTGATGTTCGAGGCGACCGTTCTCTCACTTTACAACACGTTCCACACAACCGCATACCTCTCGACAAGGGGCACGAAGAGGTGTTGAAACATTTATACCGTTTGTGGGGCTTTGATGTGATTTTGGAAGAAGTGAAAGATTCAGGCCGACGAGAAATACTGGGGACATGCCCAAAACGGGAGCCGTATAACGCCAGTATTTAACGAATCAGGTAACCCCTTATTCCCCTTAGGACGTGACCTGAGCCTAAGCGGATTACTGCTTTGCAGTAATCCGCTTAATTTTTTCGGCCTGAACTTTAGTATACGTGATATAAAGGCGAAGGTAACAACAAGGTTCACTCATTTACGATTCGTATGAAGAAAATATTTTTATCTGTGACAGCGCTACTCGCTGCTGTTATTGCCCTACTCGCCTGGGTATTCATTCCCAACCATGAGCGTCTTGGTCCTCAAACCAATATTGTCACACTGAATGATGAGTTTACGGTTCAGGCCTATCGTGTGCTATCCACTGATCCTGATGCTAACAGCAAATTCGCCTACTTTATCGTTGCTGGAGATTACCCCGCCGATGAAAATGCGCCGTTCTTAGTCACTTCAGATCAATTCGCGAAAGTCTCGACAACGGGTGATCAAACCCTACACATCTCCCTACGTGGGCGCGTTCATCAGTTTCACAACGATGTGTGGGTCGACAAAGGCAATGGTCAGCTTGCCCGTTGGTTTATCAGCTTAGAATCTAAGTACACACGTTAATCACTGAGCTTGGTTGGACTCGAAGCCAGTCATCAGTATCAAACACAAAAAAAGCGACCTTTTAGGTCGCTTTTTTAATTTAGCTGCAGCTCTATCGCGCGTTAACAATCCACTACACGATCGGACGTTGGCCACGATTGATAAGCTTCATCAGCACATTGTCGGCTGCCTCACCTGCGACACCAGACAACTTGTCGGTAAGCTTTTTCTTTTGTACATAAGAAATAGCCAGTACCGTTTTGTCTTTACAGGCTTCAATAACAATATCGTCCGACGCTTTAATTTCATCGACCAAGCCCAATTCTTTGGCTTGAGTACCAAACCAGTGTTCACCTGTGGCCACTTTTTCTAGTTCCAGTTCAGGTCTGTGCTGGCGAATAAAGTCTTTAAACAGGCCGTGGGTCTCTTCTAGCTCTTGCTTGAATTTATCTCGCGCTTTATCGGTGTTTTCACCAAACATGGTCAACGTGCGCTTGTATTCACCCGCAGTGAGTTGTTCAAACTCAATGTCATTCTTTTTCAGAAGCTTATTAAAGTTAGGAAGTTGTGCAATCACACCGATAGAGCCAACAACCGCAAACGGTGCTGAAACAATCTTATCGGCGATACAGGCCATCATATAACCGCCACTGGCAGCAACTTTATCTACCGCAATGGTCAGTGGCAGATTCGCTGCTTTGATGCGATCAAGCTGAGAAGATGCCAAACCATAGGCATGAACCATGCCGCCGCCTGACTCAAGGCGTACCAATACTTCGTCACCTTCTTTGGCAACGGCCAATATTGCACTCACTTCTTCACGTAGCGATGCAACCTCTTTGGCATCGATGCTACCAACAAAGTCTAAAACAAACAGATGTGGTTCACGCTGGCTTTCTAGCTCACCCTCTTTAGCGGCCTTCTTCACCTCTTTTTCACGCTGTTTGTCTTTCTCTTTTTGCGCTTTCTTTTCCGCTTTATTGCGCGCTTTAAGAAACGCATCATCGTGAAGGTGATGTTCCAAATGTTCAACCGTCTGCTTACGCTGCTCGGTTAAGTTGGTGATCTCCAACTCGCCTTTTGCTGCACTTGAACGGCCGCCGACCGACTTAGCAACAATGATCAGCGCGACAATCGCGACGACCACTGTCACGATCTTGGCTAAAAATAATCCGTAGTCTAATAAAAATTCCAATGTCTTATCCCCTGTACGACGAATTAGTGTATTGTAACTAACTTGTCACGATTACCAACAAGAATTATACCCAAGGAAGTGTCACGTGGAATATTCAACCGCTCCTAACGCTTTGCAAGGCAAAGTGATTTTGGTCACCGGCGCGGGTGCCGGTATTGGTCGCCAAGCCGCATTAAGTTATGCCGAACATGGTGCCACGGTTATTTTACTAGGCCGAAACGTTAACAACCTAGAGTTGGTGTACGATGAGATCGAGAAGCGCGGCTGTCCTCAACCAGCTATCATTCCTCTTGATTTAAAAGGCGCAACCAAACAAAACTATGTCGATATGGCAGAAACGATTGAAAGCCAATTCGGTCAACTCGATGGCGTTCTGCACAATGCTGGCGTACTTGGCACGCTAAGCCCATTCGACCAAATCGATGAAGAGACATTTGATGACGTAATGCAGATTAACGTCAAAGCGGAATTTTTGATGACGCAAGCTTTGCTGCCAATCTTAAAAAAAGCAGACGCAGCTCGCATTGTCTTTACCTCTTCAACTGTTGGCCACTCAGGCCGCGCGTTCTGGGGCACTTACGCAATCTCCAAGTTCGCTGTCGAAGGCATGATGCAAATTCTGGCTGATGAACTAAGCGATACCGCTATTCGCGTCAATGCAATTAACCCTGGCGCGACACGTACTCGTATGCGTGAAAAAGCCTACCCAGGTGAAGATGCCAACACGCTAAAAACGCCACTGGATATCATGCCGCTTTATCTACACCTTATGGATCCAAGCGTAACGGATGTCAACGGTCAGTGTATTGACGCGCAGCCTAAGCGCTAACGCTTAATAACCAAGACCAATAAAAACTGAAAAAGCGGTGTACCTCATAGTTATCTCTAGTAAGAAACATAGGGTGCACCGCTTTTTTGTCGTCATTAATCCTAACTTAATACTGGTTTAAAAACTCTACGGCTTTGTCAGGAAAGTCTGTAAACAAAGCACAGCGGCAGAGACAATAAATGTATTGGTTTTCATCAATATTTTCCTTTTGGTTCTATGACAGCGCCTGTTTTTCTTCCAGTTTTGTTTCTTGTTGCTGAGACGCCTTAAGCTTAGCCTCATGGTGCGCTTTTTCGCCTAATAATGCGTACGTTAAGCAGATGATGGAAACAATGCACGAACCCACTAGCAAGATGAAACCACCATCCCACCCGAAGTGATCCACGGTATAACCAAGCACGGCATTGGCCGCTACGGCGCCGCCTAGATAACCGAATAACCCTGTCAGACCTGCTGCCGTACCTGCGGCTTTTTTAGGGGCCAGCTCTAGAGCATAAAGACCAATGAGCATTACTGGGCCGTAAATCAAGAACCCAATCGCGACAAGTGCCATCATATCGACTGCTGGGTTTCCTGCTGGGTTAAACCAATAAACCATGACTGCAACGGTGACGAGTGCCATGAACAAGATGCCCGCTGGTGCGCGTCGGCCTTTAAATAGTTTGTCCGATATCCAACCACACAAAAGTGTTCCTGGGATACCCGCCCACTCATACAGAAAATACGCCCAAGATGATTTATCTACCGAGAAGTCTTTGGCTTCTTTCAAGTAAACCGGAGCCCAGTCGAGCACTCCGTAGCGGATCAAATAGACAAAGGCGTTAGCAATTGCAATCGACCATAGAAGCTTGTTAGAAAACACATATTTGAAGAAGATTTCTTTTGCCGTCATCTCCTTCTCGTGTGAGTTGTCATAGTCATCTGGGTAGTCTTGCTTGTACTCTTCAATAGGCGGCAAACCACATGACTGGGGTGTATCACGCAAGGTAAACCAAATAAAGATAGCAACGAGAGTGGCAAAGAAAGCAGGAACATAAAAAGCGGTGCGCCAATCATCGTTAAACGCCCATAGGCCAAGAATAAACAGCGGACCAATTAATCCACCGCCCACATTGTGTGCCACATTCCACACCGAGACGATTTCGCCCCGCTCTTTGCGTGACCACCAGTGCACCATAGTACGTCCGCAAGCAGGCCACCCCATCCCTTGAAACCAGCCGTTGAGGAACAACAGAATAAACATGGCGGTAATGCTGCCCGTCGCCCAAGGCATAAAGCCGAAGCAGAACATCACAGTCGCCGACATTAACAGGCCAGCACTCAAAAAATATCTCGGATTTGAGCGATCTGACACGCTGCCCATCAGAAACTTGGAAAGTCCGTAGGCAATCGATACGGCCGCCAGCGCCACACCAAGATCACCACGGCTATATCCTTGGTCGATCAAGTATGGCATCGCCAAGCTAAAGTTTTTACGGACTAGGTAGTAACCGGCGTAACCAACAAATATGCCGATAAACAACTGCCATCTTAAACGTGAATAGGTGCGGTCGACTTGGTCGCCCGCTAAACGTTCGATATGTGCCTTGGGCTTAAATATTCCGAACATAGCTACCTCATTATTGAGCGATATAACAACAACGCTCGAACGAGCAAATTAATGCTCGTTCGAAATTTATCGCGAGTGTATGAGAAGCGAAAAAGAATATCTGTGACCCAAGCCGCAGCAAACAAATACTCAACTAAAACCATATGAGTAACGTTAAGTATTTGGATCGCCGTTCAATTTTCACTAGTTTTGGTTACTATCCAATTCAACGGCGGCCTAAGTTCATTATGAGCGAGTGAAATGATGCTGTGCGAGAAAATCGGCAGCGACAGCACAGCCATGTTCGTAGTCTTCCAATATTTGGTCTTTTTGGCTCAATAGCCCTTTTGAGGAGAGTTCGTGTTTGGGTTGAATGTGCCAAAGATTGACATCTTCCGGAGGCGACAATAGAAACTGCTCAACTTCAGCATGGTTAGCATAGTGAGAAACCAACATATCAAGATGACTGGTACTACTGCGACTAAACGGGGTGCGTTTGTTCTGAATATCGATCAACTTAGCCAGCTTTTCGTTGTCTTGGATCCATTGCTTTAGGTTCAGTTTCTCTCCTGCCATCAACTGATATTGCTCTCGGTAAGACGCAAGGCGAGATTCGGTTAGACGCTGATAATCAGCCTTCATATTGGCGACCTTTTCCTGAAACTGCTTTTGGAACTCAGTCAACTTCTCCTTAGTGCCAGACACTTTAAGGTGGCGAATGTGCGTCTCTAGACCTGCTTCCAGTTCTTTCTTCCACTTTTCCACTGATTCGCGCACTGGTGACATGGATGTAACGGGTTGTTTTGGCTCTGGAATGGTGCTAATCACAACCATGTTATTGATGCCACGACGATAGGACTCTTCTACTGGAATCGTCGCCGATACGCCGCCATCTACCCACTTTTTACCATCAAATTCAATATCATGATAATAAAGCATTGGAATCGCACAGGTTGCTCGCAGCACATCAAACCAATTGTCCGCAAAAATGGGATAGTAGTAATCTTTGAGCTCTTCCACATCGGTAATACAAGCAAGTGCCACACGCTCATCACCAAGATTCTGCTTTCCTCTTTCCAGATCGAGCGGAAACTCACCACTATTGACGAAATCAAACGCCCAATCCAAGTCCATTGGCTGCTGCTTTTGCAAGAACTTGTTCATATCGAAAAAGCGCTCACGGGTGGTGTAGTTAAGAATAAAATCCAGCCCTATTCCGCGCTGTTTCGCAACAAACGAAGAGACATTCAATGCCCCTGCCGAGGTGCCAATATAGAGTGAGAATGGATCGAAATCGGCATCGATAAACTTATCTAGCACGCCAGAGGCAAATGCCCCTTTTTGCCCGCCACCCTGTACTATCAGCGAGTATTTTTGTTGTTGATTGAACACGCCAGCTTTCTCCACGTCCTGTTTCTCCGCTACATTCGGCCATAAACGATAGTCATAAGTTGAGATTAAAATATTTGCTCTACTGTTTACACTGTTTTTTTGTTAGCTCTGATTCCGCAGTGTTTCAAGATTGTTTCCACTAACCTTTTGTTTCTGCTCGCTCTGTAATCAAACAGCATCATTGTGTCTTCATCAAGGCTTGCGGTGGCGATGAATTCTTATATACTGTATATATATACAGGTATTTTATTATGCATGAATTAATTAGTGATTTACAAAGCAAGCAACTGATTTGGAAAGGAAATCGAATCGACTCTCCTGGCGAGTATAAAGCGACTGGTTTTCCCGAACTCGACCAACGCCTTGGTGGGGGCTTTCCTACTTCCGGCGTTATTGATATCCAATCACAGCAAGGTATTGGCGAGCTTAGATTATTGATGCCTTACGTACAAAAACACGCGGCACAACGACTGTTCGTACTGATTAATCCACCGGGCTATTTGTGTGCCGAGTATCTCTACGCTCAAGGCATCGCTCCGTCGCAAGTACTTTTGATCTATCCAGACTCTCCTCAACACGCACTTTGGGCCGCAGAGCAATGCTTAAAAAGTGGTGCATGTTGCGGTGTCTGTCTATGGCATAGTGGGATTGAGATCCATCAAGCGAAGCGCCTTCAAGTGGCAAGTGACATAGGCCACTGCCTACAGTTTCTGTTTAAGCCTGAACTCAGCCAAGGTGATTCACAGGTCTTTTCTTTGCCTGTCTCACTCAGTCTGACTCTAGCACCTCACGATATGGGGCTGTCGGTCTCCATTACTAAACGTAAAGGCGGATTTGTACGCGATCAGTTCGTGATTAATATGCACGACCGCTGGCCAGAGCTTACTCGCACTCACCAAACTAGCCCTTCAACCGTGGTTGCGTTTCCAATGCGCCAGCAAGGATAGTCGATGTTGTTGTGGTTATATCTACATTTTCCGACCTTACAGCTCGACACCTTATTTGCGTCTGTTAAGCAGGCGCAACCTAACGCGGCGGATAAACAACAAGAATCGCTCGCCGTCGCTATTGTCGATGGTCGCCGGCATACCGTTGTGCAAGTCAATACACGCGCACTAGAGCAAGGCGTGACATTAGGCATGGGGCTTGGCAGCGCCGCTGCGCTTTGCCAAGATCTACAAGTGCACCCTTATGACAGTGATGTTGAAACTCGCCGCCTGCAAGACATTGCGCAGTGGCTCTATATGATCACCTCGGATATCTGTCTGTGCCCTCCCAATGGCCTACTGCTTAAAGTCACCAATATGCTGTCACTTTACGACGGCATCGAAAACTATTGGCACGCTTTACAGACGCACCTCGCGCATTTAGAGGTACAAACGCACTACTCAACCGGCGTATCGCCTTATGCGGCGATGCTCATGGCAAAACAAGGGCGTAACTGGATAGAATCCAACCGAGACAAACTTAATAAGGCGCTCGCACGCTATCCACTAACCTGCTCTGAGCTACCAACCAAGCAAGTCGAAAAATTGCAGCGCGTGGGGATCCAAACCATCCAAGATTTACTCGGGCTGCCACTTCCTGACATTGCCAAACGCTTTGATATCGACTTAGTCAATTATACCGGCCGGCTTACTGGGCAATTTAAACACCCGGTTGATTTCTATCATCCACCAGAACATTTTCGCCAGTACTTAGAGCTGCTGTTTGATATCGAGAACATCGATTGGTTGCAGAAGCCCTTAACGCGCTTGTTCCGACAACTGGAAGTGTTTCTTAAGCTGAGGGACAAAGTCGCGTTTGAACTGTCACTGACGCTACATCAACGTGATCACAGTGATAAATCAGTGAGCTTTCACTCGGCGCAAGGGGATTATCTGGCTGAAAAATGGCAAGCCTTATCCGCCCTCACCTTAGAGAGCATTCAACTAGACGGCGCGGTGAGTGGTTTGACTCTGAGCATAGTACGTGCCGATGAAGTGCAAGTGCATGAACACGATCTGTTTAGTGGGGTGAAAGGTCGTCAAACGGCGCTAGAGCTTATCTCCACGCTGCAAGCAAAGCTTGGGCAACAAAGTGTTACCTCATTAACACTCACCGACGATCCAAGACCGGAATACGCAACCCAACCGAGCGCCCCAGCCGCGACAGAATCACCCAAGGTAAATGCTCACTTACCGATTAAGCTGCGTCCAAGCCTGCTGTTTAGCGCGCCAATGCCACTGGAGCAAAAAGTCAGTGTAGTCGTTGGTCCCGAGCGTATTGTCAGCGGCTGGTGGGATGGTAACCCAGTAAAGCGTGATTACTATGTGGCACGCAGCGATCAAGGCCAATGGCTTTGGGTGTTTCGCACCGAAGACAAGCAGTGGTTTATCCACGGGCAATTTAGTTAACCTTTAATTCGTCAATCAGTAGACCGTTAACCATGAAGTACGCTGAGCTTTTTTGTCAGAGCAATTTTTCCTTCCTTACTGGCGCCTCCCATGCGGAGGAGCTGGTGCTGCAGGCCGATTTTTTACAATACAGCGCCATTGCGATAACCGATGAATGCTCAGTTGCGGGTGTGGTACGCGCCCACACAGCCATTAAGCAGCACGACTTATCGATTAAGCAGATTGTCGGCAGCATGTTTTGGCTCAATAGTGAGTGCCAATTTCTATTGCTATGTCCAAGTCGTGAGGCGTACGCTGAGCTGTGCCGCATCATTACTAACGCGAGGCGTCGCTGTGAGAAAGGCGAGTATCAACTTTCTGAATGGGACGTGATGTCACTGCGTCACTGTCTAGTCATTTGGCTGCCTTGTGGCGATGAGCGTGATCTCAAGTGGGGACGCTGGCTCGAACAATACCACGCCCATAGACTTTGGATTGGTGTGCAGCGTCACCTTAATTCTCATGAGCATAAATACCTTGCCCACTGTGAATCATTAGCCGTAGAGCTGCAGCGCCCTATTACTGCTTGTGGTGGTGTACTAATGCACACCGCGACACGCTTGCCACTGCAGCACACCTTAACCGCGATTAAACTCAATACGTCTATCGATAAAGTGTGTGGTCACTTACTGGCAAATACTGAGCGCAGCTTACGCCCTAAGGCCAAGCTAACTAAGCTGTATCGTGAAGAGTGGCTAGAAGAAAGTATCTACATTGCCAGCCTATGTAAGTTCAAGTTAAAAGAGCTCCAATATGAGTACCCGAGCGAGCTTATCCCCAATGGTAAAACACCTATGAGCTATTTAAGGGAGTTGGTCGAACACGGTAAACGGCTGCGCTTTCCTGAAGGGGTGCCTGCGGAAGTTGAGCAAACGATTGAAAAAGAGTTATTTCTTATTGAGGATCTTAAGTACCCTTTCTATTTTTTGACCATTCATGACATCGTCATGTTCGCTAAGCGGCAAGGGATCCTTTATCAAGGCCGTGGCTCTGCGGCTAACTCGGTGGTCTGTTACTGCCTCGAAATTACCTCCGTCGACCCAAGACAGATCTCGGTACTGTTTGAGCGTTTTATCAGTAAAGAGCGTAATGAGCCGCCTGATATTGATGTCGACTTTGAGCACGAACGCCGTGAAGAGGTGATTCAATACATCTATCAAAAATATGGCCGTGAGCGGGCAGCGCTTGCAGCTACGGTGATCTCTTACCGATTTAAAAGTGCGGTACGCGATGTGGGCAAAGCGCTAGGCGTTAGCGAAACCCAGCTTGATTACTTTATTAAAAACATCAACCGCCGCGATCGCTCACAAGGGTGGCAGGCGCAATTGGTCGAGCTTGGGCTAAAACCAGACTCTCTCAAAGGACAACAATTTATTGAGCTCGTTAACGACATCACCGGCTTCCCTAGACACTTATCTCAACATGTTGGTGGCTTTGTGATTGCATCCGGCCCTTTATACGAACTCGTACCGGTAGAGAACGCCGCAATGGCTGATCGCACCGTTATTCAATGGGATAAAGATGACCTAGAGAGCTTAGGACTCCTTAAAGTCGATGTGCTTGCTTTAGGTATGCTCACCGCCATTCGTAAATGCTTCCAATTGGTTGACAAGCATTACGGCCGCAAGCTGAGCATCGCGGATATTACGAGGCTTCAAGATGACCCCAATGTCTACGGCATGCTACAACGTGCCGATACTGTGGGCGTGTTTCAGATTGAATCTCGCGCGCAAATGAGCATGTTGCCTCGCCTAAAGCCAGCAACCTATTACGATCTCGTGATTCAAATTGCCATCGTCAGACCAGGGCCCATTCAGGGGGATATGGTGCATCCGTTTCTTAAACGTCGCAATGGTGAAGAGCCTGTCTCTTATCCCTCTGAGGAAGTGAAAGCCGTACTCTCACGCACATTAGGCGTGCCCATTTTCCAAGAGCAAGTGATCAAACTGGCGATGGTCGCAGCAGGGTTTACCGGTGGTGAGGCTGATAAGCTGCGCCGCGCGATGGCAGCTTGGAAGAAAAATGGCAACTTGGCCAAGTTTCGCCATAAATTGATCGACGGCATGCAGCAAAACGGCTATCAAATCGACTTTGCCGAGCGGTTGTTTGATCAGATCTGTGGCTTTGGTGAGTATGGCTTTCCAGAAAGTCACTCTGCGTCATTTGCAGTACTGGCCTATTGCAGTGCTTGGCTGAAGTATTACTATCCTGAGGCCTTTTACACCTCATTGCTAAATAGCCTTCCTATGGGCTTCTATAGTGCTTCACAATTAATTCAAGATGCTAAGCGACATCAGGTCGATATCGCGCCTGTCTGTGTCAATCGCTCGACGTACCATCACTATCTGAGACAGAGTGCCAAAGGGCTGACACTGCAACTGGGATTTAGGCAGGTCAATGGATTAAGTGAGCAGAGCATTCAAAAACTTCTACAACATAGGCCACCAGAGGGCTTTCGAACTCCAACGCAGATAAAGCAACTCGGGCTCAATCGACGTGAACTGGAAACTCTCGCCTCAGCCAATGCTCTGCAGTGTATTTCGGGGGATCGCTACGCCACACGCTGGGCAATGATGGACAGCTTAGATGATTTACCCCTATTCCAGCACGGTGCTCAATCGCTATCAGCAGATCCGTTACCTTACAAGCCTTCAGCCATTGAAGATATGCTTGAAGATTTTTCATCGATGAATGTATCACTGAGCAAGCACCCTATCACCTTACTCGATGAAGCAGGCAAGCTTGGACGCTTCACCCGAATGACTGAATTAGTGAATAAAGACCATCAAACTCTGGTCACGGTAGTCGGTATGGTCACAGGTAAGCAGTCTCCGGGAACGGCAGCTGGCGTCACCTTTTTCACATTAGAAGACGACACTGGCAACATTAACGTCGTAGTATGGCAAGCCACCGCTAGGGCACAAAAGCAAGCCTATCTCACCTCAAAGATCCTCAAGGTGAAAGGCATATTAGAACGTGAAGGTGAGGTAACACATGTCATTGCAGGCCGGCTTATTGACATGACAGCGCAGTTAAGTGAGCTGAAAGTACAGTCTCGTGAGTTTCACTAATCCAGTGCTTTTTACCGAAAGAAAAAATACAAAAGCGGGAACCGACGTTCCCGCTTTTTTTAAATCGCATGGATTAAACATCCACTTTTACTGCCGCTTCCGTACGTCTTTTCTTCCATTCCTTGTAGATGAGTAAACTCAAAGTCATTAAGACCTTAGAAGTTAACCAAATCATTCTGATGGAACAACCTTTAGCTGGTAGTAAAATATCTTGCGCTGATCTAAGAGTACTACCCCATAGATACTGTTTTATTATAGAACAAACTTTACCGTATGTCGTAATTTAATTCGCAACGCGAAAAATCAAAGATCACGACGAATACGCTGTTGAACCACATCCACTAACAAGTCTGGTTGGAACTTAGAAATAAATCGGTCGCACCCTACCTTCTCGACCATCGCATCGTTAAAGCTACCACTAAGCGAGGTATTCAAGGTGATAAACAGATCTTTCATTCTCGGATCGCTTCGCACTTCGTGAGTTAACTTATAGCCATCCATCTCGGGCATCTCCGCGTCGGTGATCATCATCAGAAGCTCACTGCACACATCAACCCCTTCATCACACCACTGCTTAAGCAGTTTCAGTGCCATCGCACCATCGAAACATTCAATGATTTCTACACCAAGCTGAGCAAGCGTCGCTTTAACTTGGTGACGAGCGGTCGATGAATCATCAACAATCAAGATTTTCTTTCCAGCAAGATGCGGTAATAAGGCGCGATCGAGTGTTTCTTCCGAGATAGCAATGTCATAGTCAATGATCTCAGCCAGCACCTTCTCTACGTCGATGATTTCCACCAAGCTTACGCCGTCAGCTTCTTCAACTTTGGTGATAGCAGTCAGGTAGTTGGAACGACCGACTGTGCGAGGCGGCGGCTGGATCTCTGTCCACGCAGTATTGACGATATTTTTCACTTCCCCGACAAGAAAGCCCTGAACCGTACGATTGTATTCGGTAATAATCAGGTTTTGCACCGCTTCATTCTGCAGCGCAGGAAAGCCAATTGCCCGACGCAAGTCAATCACTGGCAGTGACTCCCCACGAAGAGAAGCAACACCACGAATACTTGGATGTGAGCCAGGAAGTTGGGTTAGCGGAGGTAGCTTGAGTACCTCTTTGACTTTAAAAACATTGATAGCAAAAGTCTGACGACTGTTCAGCGTGAACATCAACAGCTCAAGTCTATTTTCACCCACTAGCTGGGTACGCTGGTCGACAGAACTCAATACGCTCGACATGAGGCTTCCTTGGCAAAAACATTAACAATTTCTTATCTCATGATATCGGCAGGAAGCACAAGAAGTTTACTGACTTAACAAACAAAAATATGACCGTCAGCAAAGAGTGTGAAAAGCGTTATCCTTCAATAACTTTCATTAATAACAGGCCATCGTATAAAGCTTGTTTTACCAAGGCGGCACCAGGCATGGTCGCTTGCTTATAAAAACGCGATTCAACCAGTTTCAAATCTTCGGTATAAACTGGCAAACTTTGATTGGCGATACAGCGCTCAATCGCTGGATAGAGAATCTCTTTAGCTTGGTTGATGACGCCGCCAATCAAAACTTTCTCAGGGTTGAATAAATTGATAACAATGGCGATCGCACTACCGAGATGCTCGCCTAACTTCTCAACCACATTGACGGCAAGTGCATCACCTTTAACGGCGGCCTCACAGATCGCTTCAACGGAAATCTCTTCATAATCGGCGAGTATCGACGCCTCACCTCGAGCTAAGCGTTGAGTCACTTCATCACGAATAGCTTGGGAACTAGCGACGGTTTCAAGGCACCCCGTATTACCACAGTGGCAATCCTTACCTTGACGGTTAATCTGAATATGTCCCAACTCACCAATATTACCGTGACGCCCTTGCAGCACGCGACCATCTAGGATGATACCGGCACCGAGACCATGGTGAATAGAGATCAAGACCGAATTATCACAGTCTTGGGAGTGGCCAAATAGATTCTCTGCCAACGCCCATGCACGCGTATCGTTAGCAACAAATACTGGTAAACCCGTCACTTTGAATATCTCTTCAGCGACATTCAGGTTTTTTACGTTGTAATGTGGCATCTGTAACACGATGCCTTTGTCAGAATTCACAAGACCAGGAAGGGTTAATGCAATGCTGGTGACACGATCCAGCTGTTCACTGTAGCTTTCAAAAAAATCATCGATTTCATACAGTAATCGAGCAAGCACATCCTCTTGATCGACTTCATGAATTTCAATTTTGGTATCAATAAGAACATCGCCGCCAAGCTCGTGCAGCGCAATGGATAGGTAACCACGACCCAGACGCATAGATAAGAATTGCCAGCCTTGATTATTGGTCTGCAAACCGACGGCTGGTCGACCTCGACTGGTCGCTTCTTGCACCGCTGTTTCGTGGATCAGGTGTGCTTCGATGAGTTCTCGCGTAATTTTGGTGATACTCGCGGGTGCTAAACTGCTTAATTTAGATAGGTCGATACGCGAAATAGGCCCAAATTGGTCTATCAGTTTATACACACGACCAGCATTGATCTGCTTGATATGATCAATGTGCCCGGGTTGAGCCATGTACATTTTGAACTCCAGAAAACAACAACCTGTTAATTTTTTTACTTTGCGAAGTAATTGTGAAGCAGTTTATAGGATTGCCGTGACAAATATCACGCATATAGGTGGAAGATTGGGGCACGTATCAAGTTACACCTGAAGAGCCTGTCACAGTTTGCCGCTTGAACGTTCAAATAATATCCAGTTGTTTTTAAAAGTTTGTTGCGCACATTGGTACTTATTTAGCACCTATTAATAACCATTCAATTTGTCAATACCCATTAGGGTTAGCTGGCTTGGTAGGGTTGCCATAAGTCATTGTTGGTACTTGTGAGGGCTTTGTGCCGCTTAGCGAGGTTGTAACTATCCACAAAACGGAATCCGGCGTCTAAACCCACTTGATAGTCATGGAGTATATCGTCGATATCACTGAGTAATGACGAGGTTTTTAACGGCTGATCGGGGGCTATTTGCCAAATAAAACAATCATCTGGTGGAGTCTTTAGAAACTCGCTTGTCAGTGAATAGGTTTGATAATGCACCATCAACATGTCTGCAAGCCCTGAGTCGAAACGCTCTCCAAACAAGTGACTAAGGCGGTAGATATCCCCTGCACCAAATAACCAACGTCCGCCATTAATAAGCTTGAGATGCTCCGCGTGCTTCAATGCATCAGCTTTCAACTTACGATTTTCAAAGAACGCCCCCCAATCACTTGACCATTGCTCTACTTTATCTTGCCATTGCAGTTGCAGGTTATTTAACGAATCTCTGAGCCAAGTTGGTGATTCTGTCGCGACGGGCTGATCCTCAACAAGCTTAGCTTCATCCGTCACATACTGTTCAGTGCGAATGACGATAATACTCCGACACTCTTGCCGCCACGCTTGCTGCACTGGAATAGAGGCTGAAACGCCGCCATCAATAAATTCATTTCCCTGATGAGCAACGGTTCCATCAAATAAGGTTGGAATAGCACTGGTCGCCATAAGAACCTGATACCAGTCATCTTGTAACATAGGTAGGTAGTGATCTTTGAGCGTATTGACGTCGGTGGTTGCTGCAAACGCGCGTCGATGACCTATCACCCGTCGCCCCATATCGATGTCTAGTTTGTAAGGGTAATCGCAAATTTTATCTAGCGCCCATTTTAGGTTGAGATACTGCTTGCGACGCATAAAGCTAAATAAATGAAAAAACTGAGGATCTGTGGTTAAGTCGAGAATGAAAGACTTGCCTAGCTCAGCTTGACGAGAAAGAAATGCACAGATATTCAACGCGCCTGCCGAGGTGCCATAAAACTCATCGAAAGGGTCAAAGTTTGACAACAAAAAGGCGTCGAGCACACCCGAGGTGAAGATCCCTCGTTGACCTCCACCTTGTGCCACTAACGCCGTTTTTCCGTCTAAATATTTACCAAATTGTTGATAGTCGATGACGGTGCGGGCATTGGTTACTAAGCCAGCGTTCGCCATATCAGTGTCTAAGCTGAGAAAATCGCGATGGCACCGAAGGCAATAATCGTGCTAAACGCAATAGCTGTAATTGTGAATGCTAATTTTAGATCGTACTCCATAACCTCTCCTTTCTGTAACATTTCATCTATCATTGTGACATGTATTTACAACCATTAAATAACCACCCAAAAATTATGGCGTTAGCGTCACACTATGTTTAAAACTAGTAGAAGAAATGTGATTTGAAAAACAGAGATTCTGTTTAGGAGAGAGAAAATGCGTTCGTGTTCCACCGCAATGACGATCAAAGCTATACTCACCACCGCCGCACTTTTTAGCACTCATACTCTGGCCGACGTAACGGTCACACCGTTTATCGGCTACTCGTTTGGAGGAGCGGCAGAAAGTGCCGACGGCGCCAACTATGACATTTCACCTTCCGCCAACTTGGCCTTGGCTATCGAGTTTCCGTTCCGAAACGGCAGAATGGGCGCTTTTTATTCAAGGCAAGATTCCTCTCTCGATACTCTTAACCTCGACACGACTATCCAGTACTTGCAGTTTCAGAGCAGTGCTCTCTATCAAGCAAACGACCGCACTCAAGCGTATATTGGGGCAGGATTAGGCGCATCGCACACCTCAGGGCAATGGACAAAGTCGCACACAGGTTTCGCAGCAAGTATTTTCGGGGGTGTTGAATATTATTTTACCGAAAACCTCGCTTTCAATGGCCAACTTCGCTGGCAGGGAACAGTGGTGAGTAATGAATCGGTCTCGATCTGCAATCTCCCAACCGATGACCAAAGCTGTTTTATTGCTTTTAAAACCAGTTGGATGAATCAGCTACAAACCAACCTCGGCTTGAGCATGAAATTTTAGCTCAGCCACAACCTGACCAGCCACACAATTTAACTACAAGTTAGCAACATGCCTAAAACAAAGCACTGCTTGTAAAAATAAGACCATTGCACCAAGTTTTATAAGCTAGGCCGTAGCCTATTATCGCCCAAAGCCTTCATTTCAGAATTAACATCTACAAATAAACCCATCAAAAGATATTAAAACTGACGCCACCCATAAAATAACCTTACTAGTTGTATTGCTAATAAGGTTTCACATCGTTAATCTAACTCTCAATAGGCAGATTTATATTTCAATAATTAAATATTCAATCGCCCATTAAAAACACAAAAAACCAATATACCAAGAAAAACAAACAATAACTTCATCCAAGCATTTAATGTCGACATTATTGACCACAACATCAGGCGCTTGATGCAAGCATCGTGTTTTGGTGAATTATTCTAGACTAACAAACACAACATCACAGATGACACAAAGGAATTCACTATGAAACGTGAACAGTGGGGATCCCGAGCGGGATTTATTCTTGCCGCGGTTGGATCCGCGATTGGTCTTGGGAACATTTGGCGCTTCCCTTACATGGCCTATGAAAATGGTGGGGGAGCGTTCTTTATTCCTTACCTCTTTGCCATGATTACTGCGGGTATTCCGTTTATGATCCTTGAATTTAGTATGGGGCAAAAATATCGTGGGTCTGCACCTAAAACGCTCGCAAAAATTAATTCAAAGTTTGAGTGGTTAGGCTGGTTCCAAGTCGGTGTAGCGGCAACCATTGCGGTTTATTATGTTGCAGTCATTGGCTGGGCCATTTCCTACTTTGGCATGTCATTTACTCAAAGCTGGGGCACCGATACCAACGCTTTCTTCTTTAGCGAGTATTTAAAGCTAGGCGACAATTCACCAACAAACCTTGGTTCTATTCAATGGAAGATCGCAGGTTCCATGGCGATTGCTTGGGCTATTACTTATGCCGCCATTGCCGGTGGCGTGAAGTCTGGTATTGAACGTGCAGCGAAAATTATGATGCCAATCCTGTTCATCATGGTACTGCTGCTTATCGCTCGTATGGCTTTTCTTCCAGGTGCTCTCAACGGCATCAACTACATGTTTGAACCCGACTTTAGCAAGATTTGGGATGTAAAGGTTTGGGCTGCTGCGTATGGACAGATTTTCTTCACCTTGAGTATCGGCTTTGCCATTATGCTTGCCTACTCTAGCTACCTTCCTGAGAAGTCTGATATTACCAACAACGCGTTTATGACCGTGTTGATTAACTGCGGCTTCTCGATCTTAGCCGGTATTATGATTTTCTCTGTACTGGGTTATATGGCACAAGAGCAAGGCAAACCACTCACTGAAGTAGTGACTGCGGGTGTTGGTTTGGCTTTTGTTACCCTACCTGCCGCGATCAACCTACTGCCAGCTCCCTATATTCTCGGCCCCCTATTCTTCTTTGCATTGGTAGTCGCTGGACTTAGCTCGCACATTTCAATCATGGAAGCTGTGACATCGGCAGTCATCGACAAACTGAAATGGCGTCGCAGTAAAGCTGCCACCATTATCTGTGGTACGGGGTTTGTGATCTCTATGGCGTTTGCAACTAATGGAGGCTTACTGCTACTGGATCTTGTTGATCACTTTGCAAACAACGTTGGTATCGTCACCAGTTGCTTAATTGAAATAGTCCTCATGGCATGGCTGCTAAAAATTGCCGACGTACGCGACTACGTCAATAAAATATCTGACTTTACTATTGGTACATGGTTTGATGTCTGTCTGCGCTTCATTACCCCGGTAATTTTGGCCATTATCGTGGCGACTAAGTTCGCAACACTAATTTCAGATGGCTATGGCGGCTATGCTCAATCTGATCTCATGCTCCTTGGCTGGGGGCTAATGGGATTACTCGTCGTGATTGGCATTGTCATTAACGCCACCAGCAGCAATTCTACATCCAGTGATGCTTAACAGTTAAGGAGTGTAACGATGACCACAAGTGCAATCTTTATGATGATTCTAGGCCTAGGAATTACCTGGGGCGGTGCGTCTTACTGTATTCGTAAGGCAATGAATAAACAGTAATCATATTGGAGCCAGCGTATTTCGCTGGCTCTTGTCTTTCTGAAATTGAAACATGATTAGTGACTCTTATGATCGTTATAAGAAACCATAAATAGTGGCACGACTCACCAATTGATATAAGTACGCCAAGTTCTTTAAATAAACCAAGGTGCGTATGAAATATCTACTTCCTCTTGCGGCATTTGCGATATTAACTGGTTGTAATTCATCAAGTAACGATCAAGATAACCCGGTACCTCAAACTCCTCCTCCGGCACACTTACCAGAAGGATCCGTTCCAGACCGTCCTCACCCAGACGCTGGAGAGCCAGGACACCTTCCAGGCGACCTTATTCCAGACAGGCTACCGATTACTTGGTATCAAGAAGTGGCGAATCGTTTTGGCATGACAACTGAGGCGCTTGACCATGTCTGCCGCTATCAAGGGACACATCCTCAAATGGACATTCATGTCTCCTGTAACTGGCAAAATGACGAGTTGACCATCGTTTATTTTGCTTCTCGTAGCTTGAGCGAACCCGAGTATTTCTTTGACCATGCATTTACATGGGCTGTCAGTGATGAGCATATTGCCAACGGAAAACTTTGGCCTGGAATCAATCACAAAGCTGTAGGTCTTGACAGCGAAACGGTCAGCATTGCTCCAGATGGCGCCATGTACAGCGTGGGCTATGATTGTATTGAAGAGAACTGCAATGGTATTCAACACACTCTGAACATCCGATCTAATGGCAACCATGTCACTTCTGACGGCACGCCCTACTATGGGCTCTCCGACTTCGATATCGACACTTATAGAAAGTCTGAGCGATTTTACATACACCTTGATTTCAGTGTAGAGAGTGAAGACAACCATCGAAACACCCTACATCTACCAGATGATTTCCCGGGACTTATGTACAAGGTTCTAGCGCCCGCATTTGGCTATTAATCCGGTGTAAAAAAGCCAGCTTGGTAAGCATACCAAGCTGGCTTTTTATACCGAAAGAACGCTACTTATGACGTTCTTTAAGCTTGTTTACCACATCATTCATCGACAAGCCTTGGTCTTGCAACAATACCATCAAGTGATAGATAAGATCGGCAGATTCACACACTAGCTCATCCTTGTCACCCGACGTTGCCGCAAGCGCAACTTCAACGCCTTCTTCGCCCACTTTTTGCGATATACGCTTGGTGCCACGGGCATAGAGGCTCGCGGTATAAGAAGATTCCGGATCCGCATCTTTTCGAGCGGCAAGAAGTTGCTCAAGCTGATGAAGCCACACCATTTGCGACTCCTCTTGAGGATCGCCATCAAAGCACGTTGTTGTTCCGGTGTGGCAAGTAGGCCCGATTGGATCGACCTTGACTAGCAAGGTGTCATTATCACAATCCAAAGAAATGTTCTTTAACTGAAGGACATTTCCTGATGTTTCACCCTTAGTCCAAAGGCGAGATTTGGTGCGTGAAAAGAAAGTCACTTGCTCGGTATCTAGCGTTTTTTCAAGCGCAGCTGGGTTCATGTAACCCATCATAAGCACTTGGCTGGATTGAAAGTCTTGGACGATCGCTGGAACCAAGCCGTCTACTTTTTCCCAGTCGATACGCTGTGTTAAATCGGCCGCTGTTTGGCTCATAATCTGATCTCCACACCTTGTTGTTTCAAATACTGCTTTAGCTCACCAATATTGATGATCTGCTTGTGGAATACCGATGCCGCGAGTGCGCCATCAACGTTAGTCTTCTGATAGGCTTCTGCAAAGTGCTCCATAGCACCCGCCCCACCTGATGCGATAAGCGGTACGTTACACACTTCGCGTACCATATTGAGCTGTTCAATATCGTAGCCATTGCGAACGCCATCTTGGTTCATCATATTGAGAACGATTTCACCCGCACCGCGCTTTTGTACTTCCTGAACCCAATCACGAGTTTCCCATTTGGTCGCTTTAGTGCGCGCTTCATCACCGGTAAACTGATAAACCTGATATTTGCCCGTTTCTTTATCAAAATAAGAATCGATGCCGACCACGATACATTGAACACCAAACTTGTCAGCCAGATCGGTAATAAGCTCAGGGTTAGCAAGCGCTGGGGAGTTAATAGAGACTTTGTCTGCACCAAACTCAAGAATGCGCGCCGCATCTTCAGCCGATTTAATACCACCAGCAACACAGAAAGGGATATCAATCACTTCCGCAACACGCGCGACCCAGCTTTTATCAACAACACGGCCATCACTGGATGCAGTGATATCATAAAAGACCAGCTCATCCGCACCCTCTTCCGCGTAGCGAGCAGCTAACGGTACGATGTCACCAATGACTTCGTGATTGCGAAACTGGACGCCTTTAACCACTTGCCCGTCACGGACATCCAAACAAGGAATTATTCGCTTAGCCAGCATTGGAATGCCTCCTCTGCGGTAAACTTACCGTCCAATAATGCACGACCAACAATCACACCAGATACGCCAGTGCCTTTCAGCGCTTCAATATCCGCTAGGCTGCCGATACCGCCCGATGACTGGAATTGAACCTGTGGGTATTGCTTACATAGGTCGACATATAGCTCAACATTGCTGCCCGCTAGCGTGCCGTCACGAGAAATATCTGTACACAATACGTGCTTAAGACCCACTGTTAGGTAATCATCAATCAGTGCTTCAATGGTGACGCCTGAGTCTTCTTGCCAACCAGAAATCGCCACTTTTCGAGTGCCGTTCTCATCGATGTTAATATCCAGCGCAAGCACAATACGCTCAGCGCCATATTTTTCCATCCAGCCTTTTACTAACTCAGGCTGTTTAACGGCCGTAGAACCAACCACGACACGCTGTGCACCTGCTTCGAGCAGGTCAACGACATCTTGTTCACTACGAACGCCGCCGCCAATTTGAATGTTCGCCGGCGTACCCGCGAGCAATTTCGCGATAAGATCAAGCTGGCGTGCTGTCGTATCTTTCGCACCTGTCAGATCCACAAGATGCAGCCAGTTCGCACCAGCTTGGTGGTACAAGTTGAACTGTTCAACAGGATCCACTTTGTACTCGGTCACTTGACCATAGTCGCCTTGATAAAGACGTACTACTTGTCCTTCAATAAGGTCTAATGCAGGAATAATCACGTTTCAATCCTTTAGCCTCACGGCCTTGTGAGGCGTCATATGTCTGTTCTATTTAGTGCAAAGCACTTGCTTGGCAAAAACGGCGTTATACCAGTTCTAAGAAGTTCTGAATCAGCCTTGAACCCGCTTTCGAAGAGCGCTCTGGGTGGAACTGCACACCAAAGTAGTTACCACTTTGAATCGCTGCGCTAAACGGGTTTCCGTAGTCACACTCCGCAATGGTGTAGTCGCCCACTGGCATACCAAAGCTGTGTACAAAGTAGAAGTACTCGCCCTCTTCAATACCGGCAAAAAGTGGGTTACCCGGAGCCGCTTTCACGGTATTCCAGCCCATGTGCGGTAGTGGCAAGTCACCCGTTTCTAGACGTCTTACTTCGCCTTCACATAAACCTAAACACTCAACAAGCTCATCTGCCTTTTGGCCTTTCTCTTGAGAAAGCTTACCAAGCAGCTGCATACCGAGGCAGATCCCAAGCACGGGCTTTTCAACCTGTTTTACTAGCTCTATGAGATTACGCTCTTCGAGGTTTTTCATCGCTTCACTAGCCGTGCCAACGCCTGGCAAAAACAGTTTATCTGCAGCTAAAACCACGTCTGGCTCTTTAGAGATAACCACTTGATAGCCCAGACGCTCAATCGCGAACTTAACCGAAGAAACGTTAGCGCAGCCAGTATCGATAATGACAACATTTTGGGTGGTCATTACAAGACTCCTTTACTGCTTGGTAGCTCATTGCCTTCCACTTTAATCGCTTGACGAAGTGTGCGGCCAAACGCTTTAAATAGACTCTCAATGATGTGGTGATCATTGTCGCCAGATGATGAGAGGTGCAGAGTGCACGCTAGGGTATCTGTGAGAGAGCGGAAAAAGTGAACCACCATTTCCGTTGAGAGATCACCAACCTGCTCCCGAGAGAATTCAGCGTCAAACTTAAGGTATGGGCGGCCAGAAAGGTCCAAACCACACTGAGCCAAACACTCATCCATTGGCAGACTGAAACCAAAGCGGCCAATACCACGCTTGTCACCAAGCGCTTCTTTTAGCGCTTGGCCTAATGCCAATGCCGTATCTTCAATGGTGTGGTGATCATCAATGTGCAAATCGCCTTTCACAAGACACTTCATCTGGAAGCCGCCGTGCGTGGCAATTTGATCCAGCATGTGGTCGAAGAAACCCATGCCAGTTGAAATTTCGTTGCCGCCAGCTTCATCAAGGTTTACGAACACTTTAATGTCGGTTTCTTTCGTGGTGCGTACCACTTCAGCCGTGCGTGCTTTCACGGTGAGATCTTTTAGGATTTGCTTCCAACCCATGGTTTCAGGGTTGTACTGGATACCGCGGATCGCCATGTTTTCCGCAAGTTGTAGATCCGTTTGACGATCGCCAATCACAGCTGAAGTTTTAAAGTCCACCTTGCCGCTTTGTAGATACTCTTTGACCAGTCCTAGCTTAGGCTTGCGGCACGAGCAGTTGTCTTCGTCGAAGTGCGGGCAAATCAGCACATCATCAAACTTAACACCTTGAGACTCAAAGATTTCCATCATCATATTATGTGGGGCATCGAAGTCGGCTTGTGGGTAGCTGTCAGTACCGAGTCCATCTTGGTTAGTCACCATCACTAGACGGTAGCCTGCATCTTGCAGTGCTAACAGACTTGGAATGACGTATGGCTCAAGTTTCAACTTGTCTAGACGGTCAACTTGAAAGTCCACTGGCGGCTCGACAATTAACGTGCCGTCGCGGTCAATAAATAAAATTTTCTGTTGGTTGCTCACTCTATAAATCCTTTTTCTATTGCACCAGTGCTTAAGCGGCACTTTGTTCTAATTGGTTGCGGATGAATGCCAAAGTTTTTTCACACTCATCACGATTCCCCACACTGATGCGCACACAATTTTCGATGGGTGAATTACGCAAAATAATGCCGGTGTCCCATGCTGCTTTAAATAGCGCATCACCATTTTCAAATTTGACCAGCAAATAGTTGCCCCAGCCTTCAAATACCGTCACGCCGGAAATCGTTGATAGACCGGCCTGCAAATACGCGCGATTGGCATTGAGATCCAACACTTGGAACTTAGCGCGGGCTAGGCCTTGCTCAGAGAGTGCTTGCTGCGCAATTTCGGCAACAGGAATAGGCACTGGGTAAGGTGCAATTACTTTAAGTAGTACATTGATGAGCTCTTCATTCGCCAATGTGAAACCGCAGCGAAGACCCGCTAGTGCAAACGCTTTTGACAGTGTGCGCAGAATCGCGAGGTTTGGGTATTGAGCCAAAAGATCAACCGTTGACGCTTCAGGACAGAAATCGATATACGCTTCGTCCATAACCACGATAGCTTTGTCTTTGGTCATCTCAAGAAGAGACACAATATCTTCTCGGTTAACTAAGTTGCCTGTCGGGTTATTTGGGCTACAAACGAACACCAACTTAACGCCATCTAGGTTAGCTTCAATCTCTGGTAGATTGAGCTGCCAATCTGCGGTTAGCGGCACAGTTTTGCGCTCTACACCAATGGTTTCTGCACTGATGGCATACATGCCATAAGTCGGCGGACAGTAGAGAATGCTGTCTTCACCTGGCTCACAGAAAGCGCGAATCAGCAGTTCAATGCCTTCATCAGCGCCACGTGATGTTAGCGTTTGTTCTGGCTTAACACCTGCATAATTAGCGTAGGCTTCAATAAGCTGCTTTGGCTGACATTCGCTGTAGCGATTAAGACGCGCAAAGTCGGTTTTGTATTCATTGTTGAACGGTGATTCGTTGGCATTTAACCAAATATCACCGCTACCACCAATACGACGCGCAGACAAATAAGGCGTCAGTTGTTGAACTTGTTTACGAGCTAATTTTTCCATCATTCACTCTCCTGTCTACGCTTTTTGTGCGTTCAGTTTCTCTACACGAATTGTCACGGCGCGTTTGTGGGCGTCTAGACCTTCGGCTTCCGCCATAGTCACAACGGTTGGTGCTAAGCCTAGTAAGCCATCTGAACTTAACTCTTGAACCGTCATGCGTTTTGAAAAGTCCGCCAAACCAAGGCTTGAGTAGGTGCGAGTGTAGCCATAGGTTGGCAAAACGTGGTTAGTGCCTGATGCGTAGTCACCCGCCGACTCAGGTGACCAGTCACCCAAGAAAATAGAACCTGCATTGTCCAGCAAAGGCAAAAGCTCGCGTGGGCTCTCAGTTTGAACAATCAAGTGCTCTGGGCCATAGTAATTAGAAATCGAGACACATTGCGTTAGCGATTCAGCAATAATAATTAAGCTAGAGCCCAATGCTTTTTCAGCGATATCTGCCCGAGATAATTGCTTTAATTGTCGCTTCACCGCTTCTGTTACTTGATCAGCAATGATTGGTGATGGTGTCACAAGTACAACTTGAGAATCTGGACCATGCTCAGCTTGACTCAATAGATCCGATGCGACGAAATCTGGATCCGCCGTTTCATCGGCAATAACTAGCACTTCAGAAGGGCCTGCTGGCATATCAATCGCCGCACCACGGAAGTCGTTGCTCACTTGGCGCTTGGCTTCCGTAACGTATGCGTTACCAGGACCAAAAATCTTATCCACTTTAGACACAGTCTCAGTACCATACGCCATGGCTGCGACAGCTTGGCCACCACCGACATTGTACACTTCGTCGATTTTACATAGCTTGGCAACGTACAAAATCTCATCAGCAATTGGCGGAGGCGAACAAAGTACCACTTTACGACAGCCTGCAATTTGTGCAGGCACGCCAAGCATTAAAACCGTTGACGGTAGCGGCGCACTGCCTCCTGGAATATACAAGCCCACTTTATTGATCGGACGAGTGACCTGCTCACATACCACGCCAGGTTGGGTCTCTACACGCAACGCTTCTGGGCGCTGCGCTTTGTGAAACTTGGCGATATTAGAATACGCTTGCTCTAGTGCTTGCTTCATCTTTTCAGATAGACGCTCGGATGCCGCTTCAATGTCATCAGCCGAAACTCGAATCGAGTCCGGGCGAACACGATCAAACTTTTCAGTCAGATCAAGCAGCGCTTTGTCACCTTCACGACGAACTTGCTCGATCACTTCAGCGACGGCAGCCGTAATGTTCGCGCCCTCAGCAATAGCTGGACGCTCTAGCACAGACTCTTGCTGAGATTGACTTAAGTGTTGCCAAACTACCGTTCTCATCGATTACCCCATCATCTTCTCAATTGGAAGGACAAGAATAGAGCTTGCACCCAGTTCTTTAAGCTGTTCCATGGTTTCCCAAAACAAATTCTCAGTGCTCACTAGGTGAACCGCTACGCGTTCTTTGTCTGTCGATAGTGGCAAGACAGTTGGATCTTCTGCACCAGGAAGCAGTGATTTAATTTGCTCTAGTTTCTCAACTGGCGCGTGCAGCATGATGTATTTAGACTCTTTCGCCTGCTGAACACCTTGCATACGAGTAAGCAGCTTGTCGATAAGCGCAAGTTTGTCAGCATCAAACTCGCCCATACGCTGAATAAGTGTCGCCTTCGAGCGGAAGATAACTTCAGCCTCTTTTAGGCCATTCGCTTCAAGCGTCGCACCTGTTGAAACTAAATCTGCAATTGCGTCTGCAAGACCTGCACGCGGCGCAACCTCAACAGAGCCGGTTAGCATACATGCACTAAAGTCGACGCCTTGCTCATCCATGTACGCTTTAAGAAGTTGTGGGTAGGTGGTGGCGATACGTTTACCAGCAAGATCTTGAGGGCCGTTGTATGTTTCGTCTTTATCAATAGCGATAGATAGACGGCAACCACCAAAATCGAGACGACGAAGCGTTTTGAACTCGTTAGCCTCACCCAGTGCTTTACGGTCAAGGCGTACTTCTTCCAGTTCGTTCTCACCAATGAAGCCAAGATCAACCACACCATCCATAATTAGGCCAGGGATGTCATCATCTCGAACTAGTAGCAGATCGATTGGCATATTTAGTGAGTGCACAACAAGACGCTCACCCATTACATTGAACTTCACACCACACTTTTTCAGTAGGTCTTGGCTCTCTTTACTTAGGCGACCCTTTTTTTGAATCGCAATTCTTAGGCGTTGTGTTTGCATTGCTGTATCCCTGTGCAAATTATTGATTTTAAACTTATAAAACGAAAAAACCCTCGGGAGTTTTGGTCTCCCGAGGGTTTCATTCTTTAAATCTTAAATCGAACCTCCGAGAGTTTTACCTAGCTCTCGGGTATGCAGACATCTCCCGAAAGACTAAGCTGGGTGATGGTAATGATGATGAATTTTCATATCAAAGTTTTGCATACTTATTACTGGGTTCCTTTGTATCTGTACCCTCACACTAACTAAGCTCATGCGGATTTTCAACCCCTATTTAGCAGATCGTGAGTTTTTTTTTTCGTACTCGCCAATTAGTATGGAATTGACTGCATTTAATACCGAGTCGCAAAGCCACAAATAAAAAAAAGGAGCCCTGTTAATGAGCTCCTCAAAGATAACTTTACTGTGATTATACGTTTGCTTCTTTCGCCATTTTCGCTTTCGACAAAGCGGATAGCACGAAACATACCCCAATAAAGGTCACTGATGCCGCTGCAAAAGAAATCGCCACTGAGGTAGTCATACCTAGAGTAATAAAGCCAACACAAGAAACCAACGCCACTGATAGAGCATACGGAAGCTGCGTAGAGACGTGGTCAATGTGGTTACAACGTGCGCCTGTAGACGACAAGATCGTCGTGTCAGAGATTGGCGAGCAGTGGTCACCGAACACAGAACCTGCAAGCACCGCACCTAGCATAGGTAGCATCATGGCAATATCTGTTGCACCCGCCATATCACCTGCGATTGGGAGCATGATGCCAAACGTACCCCAAGATGTACCTGTAGAGAACGCCATTAGGCCAGACAATAAGAACAGAATGACTGGCAGCCAATGTACATTGATGTTGCCTTGAACCGTTGAAGAAAGGTACGCGCCCGTCTTCATGTCACCGATAACCGAGCCGATAGACCAAGCGAAGAATAGAATAAGAATGGCACCAAACATCGATTTTGCACCAATCCACATCGTCGTTGCGATATCAGCAACAGACAGCTTCTGTTTCAAAACAGTAAATACCGCTGTTAGAAGACCTGCAGAGCCGCCATAAATAAGCGAAGTGCCGACATCTGTATTTTCAAATGCGCCAAGTAGGTTAAACGCAATCTCATCCGCCGCCAGAGCTTGACCGCCGGTGTAGATCATCGCAGCAATCATTGCGCCAATTAGAACTAAGATAGGCAGTACTAGATCAGAAACAGAACCAAACTCGCTTTCTTTAATATCCAGCTCTTCATTCAGTTCATGCGCTTCTTTTGCGTCGTTCTCTTTATCTTTATCAAAACCTAGACCTTGTTTCGCATTCAGTTCATGCTTGCGCATTGGACCCACATCAAGTTGGAACCAGGCAACGGCAAATACCATCAAGAGCGCAAACACAGCATAGAAGTTCATTGGAATTAGGCGAACGTAAGCACCAATTGCGGAGTATTCTGTAATACCGTGAGCAACCAAAATACCGCTAACGATAGTCATGATGTATGCACCCCAGCTAGATGCTGGCATAAGCACACACATTGGCGCGGCAGTCGAGTCAAGAATATAGGCTAGCTTAGCGCGCGATACATAGAAACGGTCAGTAACAGGACGAGAGATCGCACCTACAGCAAGGCTGTTAAAGTAGTCGTCAACGAAAATAAATACGCCAAGGAAAGCAGCCAGTAGTTTGGAACCACGTTTACTTTTCACACGAGCCTGTGCCCATTCAGCAAACGCTTTCGTGCCGCCAGACAGCGTCAGCAACGCAGTCATCATCCCCAATAGCAACAAGAAGCCAACAATACTCATGTTCCAAGTATTTAGGCCGCCATCTTCAATAACCACACCCGAAACGGTGTCGAACACGTAGCCTGCAGCGTTTACTGCAGAATAGTCATTAAGTAAGAAGGCACCCAAAACGATACCCACACCCAACGATAGTAAAACGCGACGGGTAATAATAGCCAAACTCAATGCTACGATCGGCGGTAGCAGTGACAATGGTGATGTAGCAAAATCGATTAAATTCATGATCTTCAAAAACCAGTTTTTATTATGGTCAGAGATCTACTGCAGACATGCGTCATAGAGACGAGAAGTCCAGACGCAAACGTTGAACTAAGCGAAAGGGAAGTGAACACTTCACCCAACCCTACAGTAGCGCTCCATAGTTTAACAATATAATAGACTATGGCAGTGTTGTTCCTTTCGAAGACAACCCCAGCGAGCAAGATTGATGGTCTTTTCTCACTTCGGCGATAGCGCCTTTCATCATCGTTCATTGGTATCACCCCAACGATGGTTACTGATCACTATCGCGCCTCTACATCAAGAGAAATCATTCACTAGTCAGACTGACTATGATGAAAGAATGTGCTTTCTCTTGCATTAGGTGCGAGCCATTGTACTTATCAAACCGTCAATTGCAACATGAATGATGTTGCATCGTTGTAAAGTTTTTTGGTTGATTGTAAATCCTAACGCCACACGACTACGGAGAATGGAATTAGCGCACTTAGTCACACTACTCACGATTTATGCGACGCAAGACATATAGTTTTATAAACTTTTAATGTGTATGTGCTTATTAATAAGCCATCTATTGCTTTGACAATTTACTTTCTTCCACTGCAGGTTAACTTGATTAACCAAGCTGCTAGTACAATATGCAACAAAATCCAGACGGAGAATGACAATTATGAAGAAAGATTCACAATTGAATCAATATTATCGTTACTTCTCCTTGCTTTCAGATTTTGAATCCCATGTTTAAGCATCAATTATCAAGTTTCTGTAAGAATTTCTATTTTTATTGTCTGAATACTACGAAAATATTGTCAATTTTAAATTTGATGTTTATTATTAATCGAAACCAAATAAATAACTCATGGGAATGTCATGTCTGAATTAACTAAAACTCTACTTAATATTCGTAGCCTGCGTGCATTTGCTCGTGAACTTACTCTTGAGCAATTGGAAGAAGCACTAGAAAAGCTAACTACCGTTGTGGGTGAAAGACAAGAAGCTGAAGCAGAAGAACGTGCAGCAAAACAAGCACGTGAAGCTAAGCTAAGTGAATATGCACAAATGATCGCTCAAGACGGCATTGACGTTGAAGATCTTATTGCGGCACTGTCTGGTGAGTCTAAAGGCAAAGCAAAAACTAAACGTGCTCCTCGCCCAGCAAAATACAAGTACGTTGACGGTACAGGCGCAGAAAAAACTTGGACTGGCCAAGGTCGTACACCGTCAGTTATCCAAGCAGCACTAGATGCAGGTAAATCACTAGAAGACTTTGAAATCTAATTCAAACTCCTTTAGTCATTTATAAAAAAGCGCCAATAACTGGCGCTTTTTTTATCTTTCCCAATAAGCCTCTTCAAGGCTATCTTCTCTTTCAGGTAAACCTCTAGAAAGACGAGGTGAATGCTGAACCAATACCTCATAGCTTGCTCGGTTCGAGTACTTGCACACTTGTGAGAACGACGAATAAGTCAAGAAAGTATGTTGGTGTTTACTTGAGTTAGGCACATTTTCTTTATGGTATTTATTCGCTGCCATATCATGTAGCAACGCAGACAACGCAGCATCACCCGCACCATTAGTATTCTTAATCTTTTCTGGGCCGCCCATATAAGGCGCAATATGTGAATAAACTTTAATAGGATTATCGCAGGCATCTTTTACCGCTGGTCGACTAAATTCAAAACGATTGAATTCAGCAATACAGCCAGGTAATAAAGGTAAACTCGTTTCACGTTTAGATGCATCTTCTGTATAACCCGCCATGTACAAACCGACAGGGCCCGCAGTGCAAAGCACCAAATCAACCCAATCAAGCGCTTTATCTGAAGCTGCCAATGGATCTTTTTCACCGGTGAGCGCTTCCGCTTCATCTTCATTCATTGCAACAACAGAAACATGCTGTTTCAAGAAGTCGCGCCAATATTCAGGATCGTCTTGAATAACAAAGCGTGTACCAAGCGTTAATACAACTGGGACATTATATTTTTTGGCGTACTCAATTGCTTGCATTGTTGCTTCTGGCATTGGGTCGCCATCTTTACAGCGCACTAAGTACGCGGTTAAAACCAAAGCCGACGCTTTTTTGAAGATTTTTTCAGGAATACTCTCTGCGCGAAGTTGGTTCATCTGTCCTTCACTAATTGCGAAAGTACGTTCGCCATCTTCAGTGATCAAGGTAAAGCAACGACCAATAGCCCCTTCCACCCCTTGAAGGTAATTAAGATCCATTCGACTCGACGTATTACATAGATAGCGGTAACCATAGCTACCAATCTTAATATCAGCGCTCATAACGCCAAGCAGCACCGATTTATCGTCTGCTAATACAGAGTAATTGTGCAAGGTATTACCAATGGTTCCGCCAGCGTATTCATTGGTGATCAGTTCTTTATCCTTCAACTCGTTATATAAAGCTTCCGCCGCTTGGTCATCAATAACCAACGAGTGCCCTTTACTTAGGCCAAACTTTTCGATCACACTGCTGTCGACTTTTGCTTCGATATCGACCAAGGTTTGGTCAATACCAATAATGTGCGTGCGTGACATCTTCTTGCTGCTTTGTGATTGGCTAACAAGCAAATCTCTCTCGTGAACAGGGAAGTAGTGCTTTGACTTTCTTTGGCCAGGGAATTTCATACGGTTGTCTTCGTCATAAGTAAATAAGAAGGGTTAAGGGCGGCGATTCTACCTCTGTATAGATTACCTCGGCAACATACGCAATTTTAGCAAACGTTTACGTATCAATTTTTTTGTTAAAAGCCTTGTTTTTCTCTCAATCAGGACATACTTCATCTGTTTATAAAAGTGTGATTCAGTTCGCGGAACTGTATTGCTGGTTTGGTTTCTGCTAAAATCGGCGTCCAATTTAATTAGGTGGTATTTATACATGTCTGATAACAGCCAAAAGAAAGTGATTGTCGGTATGTCCGGCGGTGTAGACTCCTCTGTTTCTGCCTATCTTCTGAAACAGCAAGGCTACCAAGTAGAAGGCCTGTTCATGAAGAACTGGGAAGAAGATGATAACGAGGAATACTGCACGGCAGCGGAAGATCTTGCTGACGCACAAGCGGTTTGTGACAAGCTAGGTATCCACCTGCATACGATCAACTTTGCTGCTGAGTATTGGGACAACGTATTCGAATACTTCCTAGCGGAATACAAAGCAGGTCGCACACCAAACCCTGACATTCTTTGTAACAAAGAAATCAAGTTCAAAGCCTTCTTAGAGTTTGCAGATGAAGTGCTAGATGCCGATTATATTGCCATGGGTCACTATGTAAGCCGCACTTTCCCGGAAAACGGTGAAGCACCACAAATGTTGCGCGGCCTAGACAGCAATAAAGATCAAAGCTACTTCCTGTACACGCTAAGCCACGAACAAATCGCGCGCAGCCTGTTCCCTGTGGGTGAGCTTGAGAAGCCGGAAGTACGCCGCATTGCTGAAGAGCAAGGTTTAATCACCGCCAAGAAAAAAGACTCTACAGGTATTTGTTTTATCGGTGAGCGCAAATTTACAGACTTCTTGTCTCGCTATTTGCCAGCACAACCGGGTAAAATCGAAACGCCTGAAGGCAAAGAAATCGGTGAACACCAAGGTCTTATGTACCACACGCTTGGTCAACGTAAAGGCCTGCATATTGGTGGTCAAAAAGGCGGCGGTGGCAACGAAGAGCCTTGGTACGTTGCGGAGAAAGATCTTAAACGTAATGTCCTTATCGCGGTACAAGGTGCTGATCACCCACTGCTAAAATCTAATGGACTTCGCGCTTCGCAACTGCACTGGGTCGATCGTCAAGCGATCACGCAGCCGTTACAATGCACAGTGAAAACCCGTTATCGTCAACAGGATATCCCTTGTACTATCATTCCTATCGACGATGAAAACATTAAAGTGATCTTTGATGAGCCACAAGTCGCAGTAACCCCAGGTCAATCTGCGGTATTCTACAGTGGCAATGTTTGTCTTGGTGGCGGCATCATCGAAGAGCGCATCTAAACACAATTCGCAGATTATTTTCTTAGGAGAACTACGTGGCTAATACACTTTATGACCGTACTATAGCGTTTGCAGGGATTTGCCAAGCCGTTGCCCTCGTTCAACGTGTTGCTAAAGACGGTTACTGTGATTCAGACGCGTTTGAAACCTCAATCAAAGCGATCACTAACATGAACCCGTCGAGCACGCTCGACGTGTTCGGCATAGAATCTGACTTAAAAATCGGGCTCGAGTGCTTGGTGAACGGGATCGACAGCACACCAGCAGGCAGTGAAATCACTCGCTATATCATCAGCCTTATGGCGTTGGAGCGTAAGCTCAATAGCCGCAATGATGCGATGGCACAGCTTGGCGACCGCTTGCAAATGGTTGAGCGTCAACTTGATCACTATGAGCTACTCGATGAGCAAATGATCAGCAACCTCGCTAGCGTTTACTTAGACGTCATAAGCCCAATTGGACCTCGTATTCAAGTGACGGGTACTCCAGCGGTACTTCAGCAAACCTCGACTCAACAGAAAGTACGCGCTCTGCTACTGTCTGGTATTCGTAGTGCTGTTTTATGGCGCCAAGTAGGTGGTAAGCGCAGACACTTAGTGTTCGGACGCAAAAAAATGATTGAACAAGCACAGATTCTGCTTGCTCGCATGTAATAGACATCGGTATAGCAACTCGAATCACTATTACTCATACGAATCACTGTAAACTCGCACCCTGTGCGAGTTTACTTTTTCTACCAAAATACATTTAGCGCAAACGTTTGCGCAATGTTCGTGACAAATGCCGCAGTTATTGGTATAAAGCTCACGAAATTTAGAAACCCAATTCAGGAGAACATCATGGAACTGTCAGCATTGACTGCTGTTTCACCAGTAGACGGCCGTTACGGTAGTAAGACAACTGCACTTCGCAGCATCTTTAGTGAGTTTGGCCTACTAAAGTACCGCTCTATCGTTGAAATTCGTTGGTTGCAAAAACTTGCAGCGACGGATGCAATCAAAGAAGTTCCAGCATTCAGTGCAGAAGCTAACCAGTTTCTTGATGAGCTAGCGGCTAACTTCAGCGAAGAAGACGCTGCACGCATTAAAGAGATCGAGCGTACCACTAACCACGACGTTAAAGCGGTTGAGTACTTCCTAAAAGAAAAAGTAGCGGGTGTACCAGAGCTTCACGCGGTAAACGAGTTCATCCACTTCGCTTGTACTTCTGAAGACATCAACAACACTTCTCACGCGCTAATGCTTAAAGAAGCTCGTGACACGGTTGTTCTTCCTGAAATCCGTAACATCATCGACGCTATCAGCAAACTTGCTGAAGAGTACCGTGATATTCCACTACTTTCTCGTACGCACGGCCAGCCAGCTTCACCTACTACTATGGGTAAAGAGATGGCAAACGTTGCTTACCGTATGGAACGTCAATACAAGCAAATCGCGTCTGTAGAAATCCTAGGTAAAATCAATGGCGCAGTCGGTAACTACAACGCTCACCTATCTGCTTACCCAGAGCTAGATTGGCACAAGTTCAGCGAAGAGTTTATCACTGAATCTCTTGGCGTAACTTGGAACCCATACACAACTCAGATCGAACCACACGACTACATCGCTGAGCTATTCGATGCGATTGCACGTTTCAACACGATTCTGATCGACTTCGACCGTGACGTTTGGGGTTACATCGCACTTGGTCACTTCAAGCAGAAGACCATCGCTGGCGAAATCGGCTCTTCAACTATGCCGCACAAAGTTAACCCAATCGACTTTGAAAACTCAGAAGGTAACCTAGGTCTAGCAAACGCTGTATTTGCTCACCTAGCGCAAAAACTGCCTGTTTCTCGCTGGCAGCGTGACCTTACTGACTCAACAGTACTGCGTAACCTAGGTGTTGGCTGTGGCTACGCGATCATCGCTTACACATCTACGCTTAAAGGTATCAGCAAGCTAGAAGTAAACCGTGAAGCGCTTCTTGCTGAACTAGACAAAAACTGGGAAGTATTGGCAGAGCCTGTACAAACAGTGATGCGTCGCTACGGCATCGAGAAGCCATACGAGAAGCTAAAAGAGCTGACTCGTGGTAAGCGTGTTGACGGTGAAGCGATGCGTAACTTCATCGACGGCCTAGAGCTTCCAGAAGATGAAAAAGAGCGTCTAAAACAGATGACACCAGCGAACTACATCGGTCAAGCTATCGAGCTCACTGACAAGCTGTAAGGCTTGACGACTCAGCTTGGCGAAAGCGCGAGTTAGAGTGCAAAATAGAACGGCGGCGATAGTAATATCGCCGCCGTTTTTACGTCTGTGCACCAAGTCCTTGAAGCGACAGAGCTGCTGCTTTTAGAGTCTCTACTGCTTTTGAAAAAACAGGGTTATCGTTCCCACTTCCATACCGAACTTGCGGATACTCGTTAGGTTGAATAAATGCTTGTCGTCTTGGCGGTACATCCAATCGTCAAACGCTACCGTGTATGTTGAACCGTCAACTTCCAATTCAAAGTCGTATTGCCATCGCAGCGCGTTACCGACTACCTCTCCAGTCGCCTCACCGATGATGTCATCCGCGCGGCCTTTATAGGTTCCGTCAGCCAGTCTGTCTATCGTCCAAGTACGCTGATCCAGCTCTCCATCGTCGAACACAAAGTCCTCAACCAGTGTGATTTGGTCTCCCTGCACGGTTCCAACAATCACGACTTCAAAGCGGCGAGTTTGCTTGTCGGTGTAATCTTGCACCATCCCCCAAGCTTTGGTTTCACCTTCGAAGTACTCAAACAAGTTAAATTCAGGATTAGAACCTTGGTAGTCCTTTAAATCCGCACTGCAAGCACTAAGCAGTAAGATAAGAGGAAGCACCAAGAATGAAGCCAACCACCGCATACGTTTCATTATTGTTCCTTATTAACGATTCATACCTATCAGCTGAGCGCGCAGCTTAGGATATTGAGTATTGTTGCCTAGCCAAATAGAGAGAAAGCCATCATTGAGTGACTCGTCCTCAATACGCCCTACTTTCTGAATCGGTTTGTCACTGTTTAAGTAATAGAAGTTACCCGCAGCACCGTCGGTCACGTAGATGAGCTGATGTCCGTCGGCGACGCTAGGGAAAATGTCATATAGCTTGGCAATCCAGCTGCTTCGCGTCTCTTTGTCGATGTCCATTTTCTCCCATTGGTCGAGAGTCGCTTCTAAAAGTTGCTCTCGGCTAATGTCACGCTGGTACTCAATGCGCAGCGCGATAGGATGAGGAGAGACATCGTTGCCCAACGCATACGTGCCTTGGGGAGCAAGCAGCTGTGAACGGTATATATCGAAGAAAAGCCATGACAGCTGCGCCTCGCCGACAACTTTCCATTGTCCCCAACCTTCATAACTTACGGGTCTATCGCTGGTTGCAGAGGCGCTGCCTACGGCCAACGCTAAACATAATCCAAGTAATCCTTTAGCTTTCATGACTCACCTTTCGCTCCGAGTATGTGCTCAATCGAAGAACAACGAACACGATGGCAACCCATTGCAAGAAAAGTAGCGCCATCATCGTAAAAACAGAAAGGTGTGTATCCACAGCGCCGAGTTTAAACCCTGCGAAGTAGCTGAGCGCTCCGGCCACACCACCCACTATTACTACGATGGAAATCGGATAAGAAGTCAGAAAACTAGCAAGAAAGTATGCATACCAAGCAAAAATAAGCCATAGAGCCACTAGCCAAATTGGAAGCAGCGCCGAATCAAAGACCAACACGCCGGTCAGTGCATTCACGCTATCCACGATTAAACCAAGTCCAACAATGGCGCCCCAGATAGGCAGTGACAGGTTGAGCTTGTTAAAGGTGGTCACAACAGTAATCGCAGCGAGGGCAAGTGCGAGCCACTGAAAACGCTCCTGACCCAATACAGATAACGCCCACATCAGCTCGAACCAAGTACTCACTATTAATAGCTTCCATCCACGACTCATGACCACTCTACTCCATTTAGCCGCTACTACTGGCCGCGTTGAAACGTGATATGGACAGTACTGATACTCTTCGCTCTAAAGCCACCTTCACAGTAGCAAAAGTAGTAACGCCACATACGGATAAAGCGCTCATCGTATCCGAGCTCACGCACCCGTGTTAACGCCGCTTCGAAACGAAGGCGCCAGTCCACTAAGGTTTTCGCGTAATCTTGACCAATGTCGAATAAGTCGCGGACGATCAAATCCGTGTGCTTGGTGGTGTTTGATGTTAGCGCGGTAATGGAAGGTAAGAAGCCACCAGGGAAAATGTATTTCTGGATAAAGTCGACGTTGTCAGAATAATATTCGTAGCGCTGGTCTGCGATGGTAATCGCTTGTATCGCCATCAAACCTTTTGGTTTCAGGAGCGATTGACACTTTTTGAGATAGGAAACTAAAAACTGTTTACCCACCGCCTCAATCATTTCGATGGACACTAACTTATCGAATTGCCCCTCAAGCAAGCGATAATCTTGTTTAAGCAGGATAATTTTATCCGTCAGCCCCTCTTCGGCCACTCTCTGCTGTGCATACGCATACTGCTCTTCCGAGATGGTGGTCGTCGTGACACGGCATCCATAATGTTTCGCCATATGGATCGCCATACCGCCCCAACCAGTGCCAATTTCAATGACGTGGTCGCTGGGCTGCAGTTTCAATTGCTGACACAAACGATCCATCTTATTGATCTGCGCTTGCTCTAGGGTGTCTGTGTCTTGCTGGTAGATCCCTGAAGAGTAAAGCATGCGCTCGTCAAGGAAGGTTTCATAAAGGCTGTTTCCTAAGTCGTAGTGCGCCTCAATGTTCTCTTTCGATTTAGAGACCGTATTTCGGTTCACCCAGTGACCCAGTTTGTACATGATTCGGGTCAGCAGGCTCGATTTATCTTCTATCGAGTCTAACGCAGCAAGATTGAGCGCCATCAACTCCATTAACGCAGAAAGATCTGGGCTATCCCACCAATCATCCATATACGCCTCACCAGCGGCGATACTTCCGCCTTGAAGCAAGCGACGGTAAAATTCAGGATGCTTCACCTCGATTACGGCCGCTGGCTCATTTGATCTCGGCGAGCCAAAGCGTTCTTCCACTTGACGTGTACTCGCACCGTCGCTAGAAAAGCTCTCAATGATGGTTAACGTACCAATTTCCAGTTTCTGCAAACACCCAAAGGCAACACCTTTCGCGGTTTTCTGTAAGCCAGTGAGTGACTTTGGTACGTCTAGGGACGTAGTTTGTAACATTGGAATTCTCCCTAATTCTTAGAATTCGATTGCTGCGAAAATTCTTTATTGTTCTTTCCTGGATGGTCGTATATTGGTACCCCCTTTCGCCATAGCTTAAAGGCATGCCAATATATTCCAGCCACAACTTTTACGGCCATTATTGGTGTTTTGACCAATTGTTTTAGTAAAGAAGATGATGTGAACGGCTGCGCTTTCATTTGAAGTGTCGCGTCGAAGACTTTATGGGGGTTGTGACACTCCAAATGGACAAATAACCTTTCACTCAAAGGTTTAAGCTTCCAGTGGTAACGTTGGTCTACCGGATTAAACGGTGAGACGTGAAACGCTTTGTCATGCTGCCAATTGACGTTTTGATCGCCAGATTCGGCAGCAATGGCGTAATAGTGCCTTTCGTTCCAAGGTGTATTACTTACCTCTGCCAACAAATAGCGCCACTGGTTCTGTTCATCATATAAATAGTAAAAATTGACCGGACTGAAATACAAACCCAGATAGCGAAGGTGACAAACCGCAATAACTTTGCCGTTAAACCTCTCTCCAGTCAGTTCAAACACTTTGTCTTGAACCGCTAACTTTAAATCCCCTTCACCAACATAATCCTCACGCTTAAACCGAGCCCAATGCCACCAACGACGTCCAAAGCCCCATACCCGTCGCTGAAGGGAATCGATCTCATCGAGATCGATAGCGGGCATAAACAGCGGATAAGAGAGGTGGTGCTTGGTCGGTGCAAATCGCCGATGCCCGACCTCACCGATCATCAAGCGGCTTGAAACAGACATTACGCCGCTCCTCGTGCCAACGTTTCTGCAACAGGCGCTGTTTGCGAAGTTTCTTGCTCGATTCCTTTCACCACATCTAGTGCGCTGCGAACGCCATCCTCATGGAAGCCGTTGTACCAATAGGCACCGCAGAACCAAGTCTTGCGCTTGCCCCATAGCTCTTCACGTCGCTGCTGAGCGGCAATACTCTCGGTAGTAAAAACAGGATGACTGTAGTTGAAAGTACGTAATATTTTGTCTTGCTGGATCTTGTCTGCTGAGTTCAGTGACACGCAGAAGGTGGTTTCTGATTCGATGTGCTGCAAGATGTTCATGTTGTAGGTTAGCGTTGGCAAGCGTTGCTGCTCGTCTTCTCCGCCATCCAAGGCGTAATTCCATGAAGCCCAAGCAGCTTGGCGCTTCGGCAATACGCTAGTGTCTCGATGCAGAACCACTTCATTATCTTGGTAAGCCATTGCGCCCAGAATTTCGCGCTCTTCATCTGAAACATCATCTATCATCGCCAAAGCCTGATCGCTATGACAGGCAAAGATGACTCTGTCAAAACGTTCGGTCTCGCCGTTTGATGTGACACTGACGCCGTTATCATGACGTTCAACACGACTGACTGGTGAGTTCAATCGTATGCATTCCGAAAAACCACGAGTTAGAGGTTCAATATATGCGCGCGAGCCTCCCTCAATCACATACCATTGCGGGCGATCCACCACATCAAGTAAGCCGTGGTTCAAGAAAAAGCGCAGGAAGAAGCGTAACGGGAACGCACGCATGTCTGCCAACGTCGACGACCAAATCGCTGCGCCCATTGGCAAGATATAATTTTGAGTGAAGTAATCTGAAAAGCCGTTCGATTGTAAAAACTCTCCCAGAGTTTGCTCGACTAAGCTATCGTCATCGGCAGACGCTTTAGCCAGTTTGTTAAACCTTAAAATCTCGAAGATGAAGCGGTAGAAGGTTGGGTTGAGTAGATTGCGTTTTTGGGCAAATAGAGTAGGAATAGTATGCCCGTTATATTCGAGACCATTCGCCGCATTCTTTACACTGAAGCTCATTTGAGTTGGGTTACCTTTCACCCCAACTTCGTTCATCATTTTGATGAAATTTGGATAAGTACGGTCGTTGTAGACGATAAAGCCAGTATCGACGGCGTACTGCTTACCATTGTGCTCAATATCGATGGTCGCCGTGTGCCCCCCTATATAGTCATTGGCCTCGTATAACGTTACCTCGTGATCTTTATGTAGATAATAACCACACGTTAAGCCTGAAATTCCGGTTCCTACAATTGCAATCTTCATTATTATTATCCTTAATCTCTTTTATAGAAGTTTAGCCACTATTTTGGTTTGCCAACGATAGGGCAAAGCTGCAATTGCCCTAAGAATAGAGGTAAACTTTTTCGGGAAATAAATCGTCGCTCGGCGCTTCTCAATTCCTTCACGTATTGCCACAGAAGCCTCTTCGGCAGAGACTATCATTGGCATATCAAAATCATTTTTGTCGGTGAGCGGTGTTTTAACAAAGCCAGGAAACACACAACTCACCAATACGCCCTTATGCTGCCAATCAAGCTGTAATGTTCTGGTTAAATAAGTGATCGCTGCTTTTGATGCGCCATACGCTTCAGCGCGGGGCAGAGCCAGTTCACCTGCAATAGAGCTCACGACAACAACGTGTTGACGCTCATCCAGTCTGTCTTGGATAGCTGCTAACACATTCACGCTGCCGTTGACGTTGACGTTCATCACTCGCGCAATAAGTGCAGCATCGAGCTCGCCATTATCAATGTACTCACAGTCCCCGGCGTTCACTATCCAGAGCGTCGGTGGCTCTGTTAACGCGCTGATGGCGTGATTTACCTGCTCTATGTCAGTCACATCGAAACTCAAGGTCGTAATGTTATCTCGGCCTGCTTTCACTTCTTCTAGTTTCATTTCCGAGCGCCCACATGCGTAGACATGTATCCCCGTCGCGGCATAGTCTTCAGCCAATTGACGTCCTATGCCTGACGAAGCGCCTGTGATGAATACCGACTGATGCTCCATAGCGCTACTTCCCTAGCCTTTGCTTAATATTTCTGATGACCACACCAAGCAGCGGTATGTTCTCATACAGCATTTCGCCTAAATCGAAATAATCGCGATGGTAAATCACACGGTCACCGCTGAAGCGGATCTGGCTGACCCCGTTAACCTCTACAGGCTGCCCCCCGTTGAGTTTTGGATGCTTAAGCTTCATTGTCCAAGTCAGAAAACCCGTGTCTTCAACTTGCTGATGATGACGAATATGAAAGTCACATTGAATGACGTTGGTATAAAGAGAGTCGAAATACGCGGAGAGTTGATCCCAGCCTTCAAAACGGTGAGCCGAATCCTCAAACACCACGTCCTTGTGATAAATGTCTTCGAGCAAATAGAGGTTGTCTTTGCTCAGTTTTCCATAAACTTCGCTAACGGCTTCGATATTCATAACAACCCTTTGTTAGTTATACATTTGTTCCTACTGTACACGTTAGTACACCCTAAAACTTATACAAGTTTTTGCGTTTCCAATTTTTTGTATAACTATTACGGGTCGCAATTTTGAAAGGATCAAAAAAAAGCTTGGAAAATTTTCCAAGCTTTTTAATAGGTTCGAGTTGTTTGGGGTTCAGTACTAGTACTGTTCGCTACGTAGTGCGTTGATACGTTTTTCTAGCGGTGGATGGCTCATCAGTAGTTCTGTGATAGAACGCTTACCATTGATACCAAATGCCATCATTGAGCCCTCAAGCTGAGATTCTTGACTCATTTTCAGACGCTCTAACGCCGCGATCATCTTTTGCTTACCTACTAGGCTTGCAGCCCCTGCATCCGCATGGAATTCACGATGACGGCTGTACCACATGGTAATAAAACTCGCTAGGAAGCCGAATACCATCTCAAGAACGAAAGAAACACCAAAGTACACCATCATATTGCTGCCACCTTCGCCCTCTTCATCCGAGTTGTTCGAGGCAACGATGTTGGCAATGAAGCGTGACAGGAAGATAACGAAGGTGTTAACGACACCTTGCATTAGCGTCATCGTCACCATATCACCGTTGGCAATATGGCTCACCTCGTGCGCGAGAACTGCCTCAGCTTCATCACGAGTCATGTTGTGCAACAAGCCCGATGATACTGCGACCAGTGAGTCATCACGTTTAGCACCAGTTGCGAACGCGTTAATGTCAGGCGAATCGTAGATAGCAACGGTTGGCATACCGATACCCGCTTGCTGTGATTGACGGCTCACTGTTTCTAATAGCCAATGCTCTGTCTCGTTGCGTGGGCTTTCAATCACCATTCCGCCTACAGAGCGCAGCGCCATGCTCTTTGACATCATCAAAGAGATAAACGAGCCACCAAAGCCAAATACTGCAGCCATAATGAGTAACCCTGATAGGCTACCAGGCTGCATACCTGTCACCGCGTAGACGATATTGAGGACAATACTCAACACCAAAACTACTGCAAGGTTAGTCGCTAAAAAGAGTGCTACTCGCTTCATTTACATTTCTCCAGATTAAGAAGCTATATTCTATCTGCTCAACAATATTTGAGCATTATGCCTTTGTGATTGTTATCTTGCTCGCAGTATCAACACTACTTTGAGATCCAAGTGGCATTTTTCACATTCAATATATACATAGTGTCGTGGATTTGAAATTCAAGGTTAAGCTTTAAATTGCAACAAAGCATTAATCTTTTGACTACTTTATAAAGAATAACGTATTGAATTAGTGAAGCTATTATCGGCACACCGCATACGTGCTTCACAAGTGATGTGATGCATAGCTTGTTGCAAGAGGAGATTGCGGGAATAGGTCTTAGACTTTAGTCTTATTGTGACTCTAACACTGACGAGATAAAGTCCCAATCAGTCCAAAGCCCTTAGGAAAAGGAAACCACCATGGTAGAGAACAACAACTTTCAGATGGCCATCGATTTGCTGTGCTGCCACTTGGGAATCAGTGAAGATGAGGCTCGCGAGCAATTAGGTATCAGTGATACTAGCGATATCGATGCTCACATTATGGAAACTCAGTCGGCGCTTGTAGGTTTGTCAGAAGACAAGTAACAACTCCGTCGTAAGACAGGACAAGCGAAAGACATTGAAGAGCTGCAGTAATGCAGCTCTTTGTTTTTTAGCTAACAGGGTGTTTTCAGCCCAATAAAAACCTGATGTATCTAACGACACATCAGGCTTTATTATCACTTTAAGGCCATTAAGCGCTGTTACGCTTTTGACTCTTTTGGCTTCTTGCGTTTGTCAGTGATTTCCCACTTACCATCGACATAAAGACCGGTCCAGCCAGATGGCTTGCCATCAATCTCTGAACGAATGTAGTTCTCTTTGGTCTTACGACTGAAGCGAACGACCGTTGGACGACCGTCAGGGTCCTCTGTTGGCGCATCGGCTAAGTAAACAAACTTAGGCGATAAGCGCTCTTTGAAGCGAGCAAGTTCACTCACCAACGGGGCACGTGTTTCACGTGATTTCGGGAAGTTACTTGCCGCCATAAACAGACCAGAAGCACCGTCACGCAATACAAAGTAAGCGTCTGAGTTTTCACACGGCAACTCAGGGAAATGCACAGGATCTTCTTTAGGCGGCGCGATTTCACCGTTTTTAAGGATCTTACGCGTGTTCTTACAGGTTTCGCTGGTGCAGTCCATGTACTTACCAAAACGGCCGTTTTTCAACACCATCTCAGAGCCACATTTATCACATTCAACGGTCGGGCCATCATAGCCTTTCACCTTGAACTCGCCGTGCTCAACCACATACCCTTCACAGTTCGGGTTGTTACCACACACGTGCAGCTTACGCTTGTCGTCAATCAAGTACGCGTCCATCGCCGTTTCACAGATTGGACAACGCTTCTTAGCGCGAAGTGCAGCGGTTTCAACGTCTTCTTCTAGAACGTTGATAATGCCTTCTTCATCACCAAGGTTAATGGTGGTTTTGCAACGCTCTTTTGGTGGCAGCGCATAACCAGAACAACCGAGGAATACGCCTGTTGACGCAGTGCGGATGCCCATTGGGCGACCACATGTTGGACACTCGATGTCAGTTTCAACGATGTGATTTGGCTTCATACCGCCATGGTCTTCGTCAAGTTCCGCTTTTCCAAGATCGGTGGTGAACTCGGCAAAGAAATCATTAAGAACTTGCTTCCAGTTGGTCTCACCTTCGGCGATTTGGTCTAGCTTCTGCTCCATACGGGCAGTGAAGTCGTAGTTCATCAAATCGGTAAAGCTGTCATCTAGACGGTCTGTGACGATTTCGCCCATCTTCTCTGCGTAGAAACGACGCTGTTCCACTTTCACGTAACCGCGATCTTGGATTGTAGAGATGATAGAAGCGTAAGTCGACGGACGACCAATGCCACGTTTCTCAAGTTCTTTAACCAATGCCGCTTCCGTGAAGCGCGCTGGCGGCTTAGTGAAGTGCTGCTTTGGATCCAGTGCGACTAAGTCGAGCTTATCGCCCAACTGAACTGCTGGAAGAATCGCATCTTCATTTTTGCCCATTGGACGCTGTACGCGAGTCCAACCATCAAATTTAAGAATACGGCCTTTCGCTTTTAGCGTGTAATCATCTGCTTTTACGCTGATAGTCGTCGAGTCGTATTTCGCTGGCGTCATTTGACACGCAACAAATTGATTCCAAATCAACGCATACAGTTTGTGAGCGTCCGCTTCCATCCCTTTCAGATCGTCAACTTTAACATTCACGTCCGATGGACGAATCGCTTCGTGCGCTTCTTGCGCCCCTTCCTTGCTACCGTAGAAGTTTGGCTTCGCCGGTAGGTAAGCGTCACCGAACTCGCTGTCAATGAAGCCACGTACCGCATCCACAGCTTCTGCACTGAGGTTAGTCGAGTCAGTACGCATGTAAGTGATGTAACCCGCCTCATAGAGCCTTTGAGCGAGCATCATGGTCTTTTTCACACCATAGCCTAGACGCGTACTTGCCGCTTGCTGCAGTGTTGACGTGATATATGGCGCCGATGGTTTGCTCTGTGTCGGTCTATCTTCACGTTTGCAAACTTCGTATACAGCCTTATCGAGTGTTGCGACCGCTGCTTTCGCTTCCGCCTCGTTAACAGGCTTAAACGCCTTGCCTTGTTTCTGAGCAACAAGTAAACGGAAGTCGGTTTTGTCTGTTGTTTTGGTGTCTGCATGAATATCCCAGAACTCTTCTGGAATAAAGGCATTGATTTCACGCTCACGCTCAACCAGCAGCTTTACTGCCACCGACTGTACGCGGCCAGCAGACAAGCCTCTGGCTACTTTTTTCCAAAGTAGTGGAGACACCATAAAGCCGACAACTCGGTCGAGGAAACGACGAGCTTGCTGAGCATTAACACCATCCATGTTCAGCTCACCAGGATCCTGGAACGCTTGTTGGATAGCATTTTTAGTAATTTCATTAAAGACCACACGCTTGTATCGCTCTTCATCGCCACCGATGATCTCACGAAGGTGCCATGCGATAGCTTCTCCTTCGCGGTCCAAATCGGTTGCGAGATAAACGTGGTCAGCGTCTTTGGCAAGCTTTTGCAGCTCTGCAACTACCTTTTCTTTGCCAGGCAGCACTTGATAGTTTGCCGCCCAGTCGTCGAATGGGTTGATGCCCATCTTTTTGATGAGTGCCTTACGGTCTTTTTCTTTTTTAATGCGTGCTTTTTCTTCAGCACTTAAGCCTTTGGTAGATACCGCTGCCGCTTTTTTACCTGTACTCTGACCGGCAGTTGGCAAATCACGCACGTGACCCACACTCGACTTAACAATAAAGTCCTTACCGAGGTACTTATTAATGGTTTTAGCTTTAGCAGGTGACTCCACTATAACTAGTGACTTTCCCATAATGACACTAACGTCCTATATCACATTGCGACATTTAATCGCACGATGTTCGAAATGTATGCTTCTTTTTTACTATTGAGCGAGAACAAAAGAAGATCAACCTGTTTTTTTACAATCAGACGCTAATTGGTCGACAAATGTCCGATCGAAACCGGCTCGCTATTTGAAAAATGGCGCAATATTAAACGTCATTTACCCAGCTTGACCAGCAACATTAAGCAAAGTTTGTCGCAAATCACAAATTGCTGCTAACTATAGCTGAGATATTTACCCTTGCAAAATGTGGTGTCGCTCATACACTACGGCAAAGCCATATATATAGAGGACATCAATATGTCACAAAAAACGCCTATCTCACCATTCGACCTATTGTTAATTGCTAACCAAGTCATCCAAGAGCATGACGACTACCTAGATGGCATGCGCGCTGATAGCGTGGAAGAAAAAGACGGTGTTTTGGTCTTTAAAGGTAACTACTTTTTAGATGACAATGGTCTGCCGACAGAAAAAACGACAGCCGTTTTTAATATGTTCAAATACTTAGCTCACCATCTTTCTAAAGAGTTCACACTCGAATAATCTCGGCAATCCCTATAAACAAAGCGCCCTATCTTTCGATAAGGCGCTGTGTAAATTACTGGCTAAGTCCGGCTAGTTTGTCAAAATAATCCGGGAAGGTTTTTGACGTACATTTAGGGTCATTGATCGTCACCGGTGTATCGCTCAATGCAACCAGTGAAAAACACATCGCCATGCGGTGATCATCATAGGTATCAATCGCTGCATGTTTAAGATCTGAAGTAGGCTCGACAATAATGTAGTCCTCCCCTTCTTCAACCTTCGCTCCAACTTTGCGTAGCTCTGTCGCCATCGCAGCCAGTCGATCCGTTTCTTTTACGCGCCAGTTGTAGACGTTGCGAATCGCCGTAGTACCTTTAGCAAACAGCGCAGTTGTCGCGATGGTCATTGCTGCATCAGGAATATGGTTGTAGTCCATATCGATGCCAACTAACTCTCCTTTGCGACACAGAATGTAGTCATCACCCCATTCGATATCGGCCCCCATTTTTTCCAGCGCATCAGCGAAGTGAATGTCACCCTGAATACTGTTTTTACCAATACCCGTGACTTTGATTTCACCGCCTTTTATCGCTGCTGCAGCGAGAAAGTACGATGCCGATGACGCATCACCTTCAACCAAGAATTGACCCGGCGAACAGTACTGCTGGCCACTTTTCACGACAAATTGCTGGTAGTTTTGGTTTTCGACTTCCACACCAAACTGCTTCATGATGTGCAGTGTAATGTCGATGTATGGCTTAGAAACCAAATCACCTACAATCTCAATCGTCACATCTGCTTTCGCAAGTGGCGCTGACATCAAAAAGGCCGTCAAAAACTGACTTGAGATAGAACCATCAATTTTAACGTGGCCGCCTTTCAAGCCGGTACCATTGATTTTTAATGGTGGATAGTGCTCATTTTCAAGATAGGTAATATCCGCACCGGCTTCGACAAGGGCATCAACTAGATGACCAATTGGTCGTTCTTTCATGCGTGGCTCACCAGTGAGTACAAACTCACCTTGTCCCAAGCACAATGCTGCCGCGAGTGGACGCATAGCGGTACCCGCATTACCCAAAAACAGCTCAGTTGCTGCGTCTACGGTAAACGCCTTACCTAAACCTTTGACCACACATTGAGTTTTGTCGTCAGATAACTGATACTCAACGCCTAGTTTGGTGAGCGCGTTAAGCATATGACGGATATCATCACTATCAAGTAAGTTAGTCAGTGTTGTCGTGCCCTCAGCAAGTGCTGCAAGAAGTAAGGCACGGTTGGAAACGCTTTTCGAACCAGGAAGATTAACGGTTCCCGATACTTTCTGAATTGGTTGTAATGTTAAGCTTTCCATTGGGGTGTTTAATCCTTTGTCGATACTTCGATCCTAACGTGAAGTATCCTCTATAATTCTTCGTACTGGCAGACTATCGAAAATAGTGACCCAGCGCTACCCCTAATCATGCCATTACGGGTTAAAAAACAACCGAACAAATACTAGCTAGCTAGTACAGTGCAAAAACAACAGAATTCAGAGCCACTTTCGTATGACCATTTATCTTCCAGAGCTGGATGTTGAAGACTTGAGCTTTCCCTCTCCCTTCGAGGCATTAGAAGAACCTAACGGACTCCTTGCATTTGGGGGGGACCTACGTCCCGAGCGCCTCATTCGCGCGTACCAAAGCGGTGTCTTTCCATGGTTTGGCCCTAACGAACCGCTGCTTTGGTGGAGTCCATCTCCACGGGCGGTGTTTATACCTCAAACTTACAAGCCTTCAAAAAGTCTCAAAAAGTTCCAACGTAAACACCAATACCGGGTCACGATTAATCAGGATACAGCAGCAGTCATAGGATATTGCTCAAGTACGCGACCTCAGGAGGAAACTTGGCTTAACGACGATATGCGTGCCGCCTATATCGAGCTGTCCCAGAGGGGCTACTGTCATTCGGTAGAAGTATGGCAAGAAGACAAACTGGTCGGCGGCTTATATGGACTGTCTATCGGTCAGGTTTTCTGCGGCGAATCCATGTTTTCACTGGCCACCAATGCATCAAAAATAGCCTTGTGGTATTTCTGTCATCACTTTACGCAATCTGGGGGAAAGCTCATCGACTGTCAGGTCATGAACCCTCACTTAGAGTCTCTTGGCGCGATCGAAATGAGCCGCGAAGATTTTCTTGCCAGCTTGCAGCAACATCAACAATCTGCCATCGAACTTTCCTGTTTTTCACCGCAAACGCTATCATTGCCTAAAGAAAGAGGTGAAAATTGATGACTATGGCCGTGCAACAAATCCGGATAGGGCTAAGCCGAAAGCAGCCTTGTAGCTACATAACCTCGAAAGAGGAGCGCGTCGCTATTGTGCTGGAAAAAGATATGCACAATAAAGACAACTTTGAAATGTTGCTTGCCAACGGGTTTCGTCGCAGCGGCAATACGCTGTACAAACCACAATGCGATGCATGCCAAGCATGTCAAGCGCTGCGCGTATCAGTGCCGGACTTTAAGCCTTCGCAGAGTCAAAAGCGTCTACTTGCTAAAGGGAAACATTTGCGCTGGGAAATACGTACTGAGCTTGATGAAGACTGGTTTGCTCTCTATGCAAAGTACATCGAAGGGCGTCATTCCACAGGCTCTATGTATCCACCACGTGAAAAAGAGTTTTTTGAATTTGCTCAGTGCCAATGGCTCAGCATGCACTATCTGCACATCTTCGACGACGACAAGCTAATCGCTATCGCCATTACCGATGTGCTCGACAATAGTGCCAGTGCATTTTATACCTTCTTTGATCCCGACTACGCGCTCTCTCTAGGGACGTATGCAGTACTTTGTCAGCTTGATTACTGTCGGCAATATCAAAAGCAGTGGCTCTACTTGGGTTATCAGATCGATGATTGTGCAGCAATGAACTACAAAACCCGTTTCCAACGTCATCAAAGGCTAGTAAATCAGCGTTGGCAAGGGTAGAATACACCGCAACTTTACTTATTGAGATTTTAACGGCACAATGCGCGCCGTTAAAAGCGCCACATTTCGAAAGAGGATTAAATGGCTAAAGAAGACGTAATTGAGATGCAAGGCACTGTCCTTGATACTCTACCAAACACAATGTTCCGTGTTGAACTAGAAAACGGTCACGTAGTAACTGCACACATCTCTGGTAAGATGCGCAAAAACTACATCCGTATCCTTACTGGTGACAAAGTAACTGTAGAGATGACTCCATACGACCTGTCTAAAGGCCGCATCGTCTTCCGCGCTCGTTAATCTACGATTGCCGAATGCAATAAAAAACGGAGCCAATCGCTCCGTTTTTTATTGCGTATCATTCTGAGTAGATAAAAAAAACGTGCGATTACTCGCACGTTTTTTTGTGATGTTCATAACCTATCAGTGATGAGCTTCAGCTTCTTCTTTCGCTCCAACGTAGTCGAACACGAGGTCATCATCTTTAAGCGATACGCGTACCGTACCACCGTCAACCAGACTACCAAACAGAAGCTCGTTAGCCAGTGGCTTCTTAAGCTTATCTTGGATTACGCGGCCCATTGGACGTGCGCCCATGGTCTTATCGTAACCCTTAACTGCAAGCCAATCACGCGCTTCATCAGAAACCTCAAGCGATACACCACGCGTATCAAGCTGAGCTTGAAGCTCGACAATGAACTTATCAACCACTTGATGGATAACAACATCATCTAGGCTATTGAACCAGATAATACCGTCAAGGCGGTTGCGGAACTCCGGCGTGAACACACGCTTGATAGCGCCCATCGCATCCGGCTTGTGATCTTGCTGGATCAGGCCGATCGATTTCTTCTCAGTTTCTGTCACACCAGCGTTACTGGTCATGACTAGAATAACATTGCGGAAATCGGCTTTACGACCGTTATTATCCGTCAGTGTACCGTTATCCATCACTTGTAGGAGTAAGTTAAAGATATCCGGGTGTGCTTTCTCAATTTCATCAAGAAGTACCACTGAATGAGGGTGCTTGATGACCGCATCAGTAAGCAAACCACCTTGGTCATAACCAACATAACCTGGAGGGGCACCAATTAGGCGGCTGACAGAGTGACGCTCACCGTATTCAGACATATCAAAACGAAGTAACTCAATACCAAGCAGTTTTGATAGCTGCACCGTGACTTCCGTCTTACCAACACCGGTAGGACCTGCAAACAAGAAAGAACCTACTGGCTTGTCATCATTACCAAGACCTGCACGAGTCATCTTGATGGCTTCAGACAACACATCGATGGCTTGATCTTGACCAAACACCAGCATCTTCATCTTCTCATCAAGGTTCTGAAGAATATCTTTATCAGACGATGACACGGATTTCTCTGGAATACGAGCCATCTTCGCTACCATAGCTTCGATATCTGCAACGCTAACCGTCTTCTTACGACGACTTGCAGGTACCAATCGACTACGAGCGCCGGCTTCATCAATCACATCGATGGCCTTGTCTGGCAAGTGACGCTCATTGATGTATTTAGCCGAAAGCTCTACCGCAGCACGAAGCGCTTTGTTGGTATAACGGACTTCGTGATGTTCTTCGTATTTCGGTTTCAAACCCATTAAGATCTTGGTGGTGTCATCAAGTGATGGTTCCACTACGTCGATTTTCTGGAATCGACGAGACAGCGCACGCTCTTTATCGAAGATGTTGCTGTACTCTTGGTAAGTCGTTGAACCAATGCAGCGAAGCTTACCGCTACTCAGAAGCGGCTTGATTAAGTTCGCGGCGTCAACTTGACCACCAGATGCAGCACCAGCACCAATAATGGTATGGATTTCATCAATGAAGAGGATTGCATCATCTTCTTTTTCTAGCTGCTTTAGAATTGCTTTAAAGCGCTTCTCGAAGTCACCACGGTACTTAGTACCTGCCAGCAATGAACCAATATCAAGCGAATAAATCACGCTATTACTGATCACGTCCGGCACCTGTCCTTCGACAATTCTCCACGCCAAACCTTCAGCAATCGCAGTTTTACCTACGCCAGCTTCACCCACGAGTAACGGGTTGTTCTTACGACGACGGCAAAGTACCTGTACGGTGCGTTCGAGTTCTTTGTCTCGACCAATCAATGGGTCGATGTTACCCGCTTTCGCAACTTGGTTTAGGTTAGTCGCGAAGCTCTCCAGGCGATCTTCACTGTTTGCATCTTCAATGCTTTCACTACTGCCACCCAGTGAGCCGCTCGACGGCTCGTCACCTGAAGGCCCGGCATTTTTAGTAATGCCGTGAGAGATAAAGTTCACAATATCTAGGCGGCTAATGTCGTTCTTTTTGAGGAGGTAAGCGGCGTGTGATTCTTGTTCGCTGAAAATCGCAACCAAAACGTTAGCGCCAGTGACTTCACTGCGGCCAGAAGACTGAACATGGAAAACAGCACGCTGAAGTACTCGCTGGAAACTCAGAGTTGGTTGTGTCTCTCTGGTATCATCAGAGTCAGGGATAAGCGGCGTCGTTTGGTCGATAAAAATATCGAGTTCGTTGCGCAGCGTTTCTAGGTTTGCGTTACAAGCAGTAAGGGCCTCTTTAGCCGAGTCATTTTCCAACAAAGCTAAAAGGAGATGCTCTACGGTCATGAATTCATGTCTTTTATCACGGGCACGAGCGAATGCACCGTTCAGACTCGATTCTAGTTCTTTGTTCAGCATAAGTACCTCCTAGGGAATGGCAAACGCCATTCAAGCGAAAATTAGGCTTTTTCCATGGTACACAATAGTGGGTGTTCATTTTCCCTTGAATACATGGTCACTTGAGCAACTTTCGTTTCAGCAACTTCAGCGGTAAACGTACCACATACGGCTTTGCCTTCGTAGTGTACAGCCAGCATCACCTGCGTTGCTTTATCTTCGTTGAGTGAAAAAAAGCGTTCCAAGATTTCTACAACAAAGTCCATCGGAGTGTAGTCGTCGTTATTGAGAATAACGTTATACAGCGCCGGTGGCTCAACCTTAGTTTTTTCTTTCTCCAATAAATCTGAGTCTGGAGTCACCCATTCAAAATTTTTACTCATGGCCAAATGTTTGAGAGTTTTCTTTAAAATTCATAACATTGTGTCAGTAACTGGAGTTATAGCAAACGCCAATGTGCTCTCAGTGTCTGTCACTCGAAAAACATCTCTTATAAAGAGACTAATGCACCAATTGTATCGCTGCAAACAAAACAATGCTATTAGAGTGTGTCACATATGAGCCACGTTGAAAAAAGTTATTCCTCCTTTTGTCTAGCATACATTAAGAGCATGTAAACAAAAGCTTTCTATTGCACATTTGTTAAAACCAAAGCGCATATGTATAGAATATGTAGTTATTTATGCCTATTTCCTATTGACTACGCTCAATGTTTGACTAGAGTGGTTAACTAGTGACTAAAATTTAACAAGTTATGAATCACTATGCCCCAAACCATCGGAAAATTCTCACAGCAAAAGGGCTCCAATTGAGCATAACGCGCCATCGTGACGCCTGTTGTAAGAGAACTGCCCTGTGGTTAGGTACGAAGATTCAAAACAGATAGTCTCATTGAAGTACGTAGATTTACCGTCGGTCAGTATCTTCTACCACAACTTCAGTTACAAAATGCATGAGGGATGTATAGCATGGCGATAGGTACAGTAAAATGGTTTAACAATGCCAAAGGATTTGGCTTTATTTGTCCAGAAGGTGAAGACGGCGATATTTTCGCTCACTATTCGACAATCAAAATGGATGGCTACCGCACGTTGAAGGCCGGCCAACAAGTGAACTATGAAGTAGAAGAAGGTCCAAAGGGCTATCACGCCAGCGTAGTCACACCGGTAGAAGGTGATCTAGCGAAGTAGTTGTCATTTACTAATCAATACGAATTACCCGAACATACTGACCGTAAGACATAAAAAAACCACCCGAAGGTGGTTTTTTTATGCATCAGAACCACCAAAAAAGCCAATATATTCAGACATTTAAATACAGTTAAAAACAAAGCCCAAAAACAACGTCCACATAATGACCACGCCATCTAAACTAAATCATAAAAGTGATAAGTGAACTCGCCGCCCTACTGGTGACGAACTCGAAGCGCTCACGCAAGGATAGATTGAGCGCCAAAACGCCAGAGCCAATGGGCAAGCTCGCATCCCATTTGTCGATATCCTTGAGTTTAGCATTTTGACTTGCATGAGGATTGGTGAGGTTTGCTCTCTGCGTTGGGAAGATATCAACGAAGAACATAAAACTGTGGTGGTGCGTGACCGTAAAGACCCACGCAAGAAACAGGGGAATCACATGATTGTTCCTTTGTTGGCTGAGTCGTTTGATATTGCTATGCGCCAACCAAAAGAGAGTGAATTGATTTTTCCTTTTAACTCTCGAAGTGTGACAGCAGGTTTTCAGCGAGTTAGGAATAAGCTAGGGATTGAAGATTTACGTTATCATGATTTACGTCGTGAGGGGGCTAGTCGTTTGTTTGAGAAAGGCTACTCAATAGAGGAAGTTGCTCAAGTGACAGGGCACCGTAACCTAAACATATTGTGGCAGGTATATACACAACTATTCCCCCACAAGCTTCATCGATAATTATTGCAATTTCAACATCGATAGGTTTTAGCGTGTGAACTATTGATCACAGACTAGCGCCAAAGCAATGAAAGAGGATGCAAACCTCTGTATTATTACCGTATTTATTGCAACAAGCAGACTATAAAATGAAAAGTAGCAAATCAGATCATGACGATGATTTCTTTAACGTACACCTCCCTGAGCCAAACGACAGCGATGTTAGAAAAGCCGTCAACGAATATACGGAGGCTATCAATACTGCCTTTCATAGATATCATCAAAACTCAGAAAACCTATTATATAGCGACTCTCTATCCATAAAATCTAACGAATCTCAAAGTAAACTAAAAGAAACGTTGTCTTTATCTAACTATGAGCCGTCAGCCCTATTGGGAGAGCACGTCATCATATTTGACGAACCAATGCTTGTTGCTGAACTTAAGTTAGGTGACCTTCTCGCTTCAGATTCTGCGAAGATTGTTCGACTAATCTCCTACGGTTCAACAGAAAAAAAAGTAGCGAACAAAATCATTAGTCGTGATGTTTTGGGGAATGCTAAAAGTTCTATGACAACAAGCATAACCACCTTTGAAATTTATGATTTTGTATCAGGGTTAATACTTCCTAATAACTGCCATTTTAAGTCTCTCACCGCTTTGCCCATACGAAGTATTGTTAAAGACCAAGACTTCATCATCAAAATCCAAGGGGCATACCTAAAACTACGAAACTCTGGCTCCGAAGCAACACTTGCATGGCAAAGTACTATTGTTCAGGCTAGAGATTTGATCCGTGAGGGAAGTGCTCGATATAACTCTTTGCAAGTCGAAATATCATCACTCGATCGCCAAAAAGAAAGCATTGAAACAAGACTACTAAGCCTGAATGAAAGCATGGATTCGGCTACTAAACTACAGAATGAAATCCAAGATTCCATTGAGGTAGGAAATAAAAAAGTACAGGAGCTCGAAGAGAGCCACCAAAAATTGTCTGGGCTGTTAACTAGAGATAGACAAGACCACTCTTTCGTTCAAGAACAGCTGAAAGATGATAAAAAAGAACTGAATTCAATTCGTAGCGAACTTAGTGAAGCAAGAAAAAACAAATCTCTATCCAATTATGAGTCGATAGCACATACGAATGAAGCCAAGATACAGTTAGTTGGATATTACTTCGTTGCCACATTAGTTCTTGTGGCTCTATGCGGTTTCGTTAATCACCTTTATCAGAATGCAATAACCCTTGAAAACTTACTCACAAAGCTCGTCCTATTAGATGCCAGCCCTTGGGACATATTACTAAGTAGACTTCCATTAATGACAGCTACCGCTCTAACGATAGGGGCACTCTCTGCCACTCTCTTTTTTCTAATTAAACAAATCGTTTCCATCAACAATGAAAAAATGACGATGCTTAAAGCTGGCATTCTAGCACGGCAAATTTCTGATTCATTAGATCTTGGACAGAAGTCTGACGATGAAATAATCAAGCTGCAACGTGACATAAAAATTAAGCTCATAACCGAAGTTTTTGACAGCAAGCATCATGTATCAAACACTCTCAATAACAACATAGTAAAAGACATTACAGAGCTATTCAAATCCACTCACGGTAAATAATTCTCTTGAAGCAATCCAACTAAAGCCCAATTAATTTGGGCTTTTCAATTCTAATTGCGTGAGTCGCCGCTCCATCTTTTCCATCATAATCTTCAGCCACTTAATATCTGTTTTAAGCGCTACTCCCACACCGACACCACTTGATAGCGCACTAACAGCAGCAACAATTATTGTTTGATACTCAGCCATTAAACTCATCCCGGATCGCTTCCCACAAACCCAACAAAGTCGGCGCAGCCACACCAATCAAGCCACCCACTTGCACACCTTCAGGCGTCACACTCGCGGTTAATAGTTCAGGGTGCCCTGTTGCCAGTGCTACACCTGCGCCAATGAGTGCAAGCCCCTTCTTTGTCGATGCCTGTTTCAAATCTATTTTCATTGTTGTTACTCCTAACCGTTGATGCGCTTCCAGATATAAGCGCTGATTAAAGCGGTCAGGATGCCAACCGCTAGACGTTGTATTACTTCTTTTTGGGTCATGCTAGTGCTACCCCTTGCGCCGCATCTTCTAATGAGTAGTAACGCCCAACTTCCATAATCGACATGGAATGCACAAGGCGAGTCATAAACTCATCATCAAAGAGGTTGAGCGGCGTACTGGCGCCTACATTGAGCCGACCCGCCACGAACTGCACATAGTTATCGGTGTCGTTGTTGTCACTCTTTGGCGCAAAGCGGCTGATAATCCCTTGAAGGGTGTTTAGCCCATAAAGGTTTTGGTAGTTGCGAATGAGCTTGGTCGCCGCGCGAAAGCCGTACTTCGAGTGCGAGAAGGTTTCAAACGCCTTGTCTTTGGAAGGCGTGACTTTCCCCGTCCAAGCATTGTTACTAATGCGAATGTTGAGCGGGTTGTTGTTACGAATCCCGCGATTGAGTTGTGATTTCACGATGTTTACCCCTTTGGGTGCGCCAATCATCAGCGCACCAACTATCAGAACAATGATGATTAGACGCATGGTGATTACTCTGGCATTGGTGGTGGCGCAATAACTTCAGACCCGACGAGTCGCAACGTTCCCGAATCTTCAAACAAGATATTCGCCGCGTTGAACTTGGTGTCAGCTCCGTCCAAATCACCGTGCATTTTGATGCCAATTTCAATGGGAAAGCCTTCGAAATATCGGTCGAATATTTCCACTATGTCACGGACAAAAACCGTCGCGACACACTCACCCAGAAAAGAGAAAAAGCTTTGACCCGTTGAGCCCTCACCAGTCCTAACTAGATGGATTTTTTCATCAAAGATATAAGTCTCTGCTTCCATGATGTAAGAGCTCATCGAACCACGCACAAAACGACTTAGTGACACTTTTTCGGCGTCTGTTAAGTCGGTACCGCCATTTGCCCAATCTATGCGAAATGGAATGTTCAGGCTGAACGTGAGTGCAACCATCGCGGCGGGGTCTTCATCTTTAAACTGCTCAACCAAGCCATTCACCATCACTTTTGTTTCTGGGTCATTCTGGTACTGGTAAAACGCTTTATCTCCCGCCGTATTGGTGCTCGGCATGAGTTTTTTTAACGCAAATTTCTTCTCGCTAAAGCCCGCGCTCATTGATGTGCTGGGGATTGGGGTAACCATAGTTTGTATTAACTCGGTGCTACCGCCGCCACCCAAACCACTAAGCAGGTCATAAAGAAACTCTATTTTGTTGCGGCTGCTGCCCGTGGGTAACGCTGGAAAGTTAGACATGATTAATACTCCAATACCTGCGCTTTATCGGGCGCGGTTCCTGTTAATGTGAATGTGGCGGCAGTTTCAACCGTAAGCTTTTCGCCTGCCGTAAGCTCAAAGCCGTTAAGACTGATTAGCCCTGCATTAGCGCTACTAGCTTTGATGATGACGCCTTTACGGGCGGGGTTAGCGGGTACCTCTAACGGCATTTCTCCGCTCAGTGATGAAAGTGCGCTACCAGAGAGCACCTTGATTGTTTGCCCTGCTGCCAGTTCAACGCTTGGCATGGTGCCAACATTCACCGACTGACCGCTTTTGAGTTGAACGTCAGGCAGGGTTTTAACTTCAACTTGCTGACCATCTTCAATCTGCACCTTTGGCAGAGAGGACACGCCAACACTTTGCCCTACTTCAATTTCGACTTTGGGTAACTCGGTTACCCCTACCGTTTGACCTGGCAAGAAACTGACTGACGGCATAGTTTGAATATCGAGTTTTTGCCCTTCCACTGGCGGGGTGAAATCACCCACACCATGCTCAAGAGACAGCGCCCCTTCACCAGAAAGAAGGATTCGACCTAATGGCTTGCCATAGCGAAACACCGAGCGATTGGGTAGCGAGAAGCTTTCCCCTGTCGCATCAATTTGCACCGATAACTTGCCTGAAATCGACTCAACAAAGAGCCACGTAGAATCAATGGTCAGGGGAATGGTTTGCCCCTTGGTGAGATTTAGGTTCATTTGCCTACCGCCTTAACCAGCACAAAGCCCAGTACCAACACAATCACTGCCATGAGTATCAATTGCTGTTTGTTGAGTGCGCTTTGTCCGTTGTCTTGTTTGAACTTCGCAAGCTCGGTGAGCTTGGCAAGGTTCTCGGTGTTTTGAGCCGCTTGGTTACCCGCAAGTCCTGCCATCATTTGCAGGTTCTCGCTATTGGTCGAGCTGAACTCGTTGAGTGCGCCCGCAGCGAACTGCAAACTGTTTTCTGTGTTTCGGTCTACCAGCGCCAAAGATTCGCTCATTGCACCACTGGCAAATTCAAATGACTCATCAAGCGCGTCACCCGCAAAATCAAGCGAGTGCTGACCTAAATCAAATGCTTTTTCAACACTGCCGTGGTCGGTGACCGTGGCGTTAATCGTTGAGCCTTCAACCCCACTTAGTGCAATACCAAGGTTGTCGCCGCTAATGGCATTTTGACTACTGGTGTTTTTTGTACTGGTGCTATTGCTTGAACTGGAACTGCCGCCCATGCGCTACACCTCCCATCGTAAAAACTGGTGGTCGCCGTGCTCATTGGTTGTCACCTTTCCGAGCCGTTTTAGAAGCCGAGCCACCAACGGAAAATAAGTTTTTGTGGTAATCGCTTTTAATCCGCTGCCTTTCACGTAAGTCGCGAGTTCTCGCGTCGCTTGTACTGCGCCAGTACCCACCACTGCCCAAACGAAATAAGAGTCACCAACGACCTCACCCGCTACCGTCAGGTAATAATCTTCACCTTTAATCAAATAAAGACTTACCGTGTCGTTTGCGATGGCGCGTTGCATCAATTCAAAATCGTCAGGGCAAGCGCGAAATGCCTCACGCAATCGCTCTTGCACACTTTCAGAATGCGTTACCACTTGAATCATTTGAGAACCTTTAAGCCAATTACCGCCAGCACGATAACCGCGACGATGAGCCAAGGACTGACACCCCCGCCCATGTTGATGCCGCCAATAGATTGCCCCGATTGGTTACTGCTGGTTGCGGTAGACGGGCCAGCACTGCCACCCGTTAAGCCACCGCCACCCGTTAAGCTGGTCATAGCTCCAAACATATCAACCCATCTTCATCCAGATAATCAGCGCTAAAATGACCACGATAAGCCACGCCGATTTGTTAATTTCCTTGGCGGTGAGAAACCCAAGGGTTACCCCCGCCAAACCCAAGTAAAGAATCGGCATCACTTGCCCCCTTTGAGCGCAAAAGCAAAGCCACCGAGTACCACTAACGCAATGAGCACGATAATTGCCACGGTCTGCCACTGCATGCCGCCAGAGGTGGTGTGCACGGGTTGCCCGTTGGGTTGCTGATAGTCGTTGTTATTGGCGCGGTTCTCGTCAGGGCTGGCAGACTTCGCGCGGTCTAACTCGTTATCCATCTTGATACCAAGCCAATCCTCACCAAACCCACCGACCACATCGACGGCACCACCCACAAGCTCACCTGCACCCTCTAAGATGCCATCGAACCAACCGCCACCACTTGTGACAGTTTGCGTCACACTAGGGTTTTCCATCGGTCACCCCCTTACTTTGGTTGTGCGATAACGCCCACTTGCTCAATCGCTTCAATCAGCACGGGCACACTGCCGTGTTGTGATTTATCAAGCTCGAACTGCAATTGCTTCATTGCATTAGTTGGCAAGCGACCCTCAACGCCGAAACCAGTACGAACAAAATCAAGGCTGAACCAACCTGCGTTCTGCTCTAAACCTGAAATCGCCAAGTCAAAAGCGTTATCCGCTTTAGTGACGTTGATTTCTTCCACGCTGTCACGCAGAACACGAACACGGTCAATAGACGAGTCTTTGAAGTGCACACGTTTGAGTGAAAACAGGGGTGAACGCTCGGCAAAGTCGAACGGGGTGCGACCTGTCGCGCTGGCGAACCAAGTCAGTGAATAGATACGTGGTAGGTAAACACGCTTTGATTGTGCGGCTGTCGTATGAGAGCGAGCACGAATGCTTGGCGCAGGCGTACCACCCGCTTTTGAGGCAAGCTGGATATACACAAACCAGATTTCGCCTTGCAGCGTGACCAGTTCACCAGTACGAACGCCGCCTTTGGTGCGAAGGGTTAAATCCGCAAATGGGATAACGTAGCGACCTTCTTGAGTAAATTGCTTACGGTGTTCTTGAAGGTCAACCAAGTCTTGACCTGTCAGGTTATACACTTCCTTACCGTTCAGCGTGATACGTACACGCTCAACATCGGCAGGGTCAGTAATATCAGTGACCAGTTCGATGGATTGGTAAGTTGGACCACTGACCAAGCGCAGTGTGGCTTGGTTGCCCCAATTCACACCCTCAACAGGGTCTAAATCGAGTGGGCGCGGGTTAAATGGCGTGTTTAGTAGTTCCATAGCTTAAAACCACCCTGAGTTACCATTGATTTGCTCTTTGATAGGCTTGAGCGCGCCTACGTTGTTAATGACTGCCAATGCAATCAACATGACCACGATGGTCATTAGCATTGTTTTGTGCGTTGCTTTCATGTGTTTCCCCTGCTTCACAGCGTTGGAACGGTTAAAGGAGTCATTATCAAATCAGGTGGCGGGGATTTCGTCACTAAGGTTCAACCTATAGGTATAACTTTTAACCTATAGGTTGAAATGAGAGTTTAGCGGTAGTTTCGTGAGAGCCTTTTGCCCGTTTCGCAGTTCAGCGCGCCGCGCTCTAGGTTGCCGATGCCGTCACGAATAATCAGGTATTCAGCAATCGCTTTGCCGATACACTGCTTATTGACCTTGGCACTTTTGAGATCGGCAACTTCGTTAGAATGCACCCCTTTTTGCTTGGCGACCCAATCGGCATCAACGCCAGAGTTGACCGCACCGAGCCACCACACACTTGATTGGTTGGTCACGGTTTTGGGTACCTCTTGCCCACGCTGAAAGATGGTGTGAACCACATGACCAAACTGGCGACCACCACGAAGCAATTCACCCGTTTTGCCTTCAAGCTTGCCTGAAGTTTCCGCACAGCTTGCCAACTCCTCAATCACCACATGCAGTTTGGGTTTATGACCATCGCCCAGCGCCCAAGCAATCGCGCTGAAGGTTTCAAGCTCGGACATACACGCGCCCTTTGGGGGAATGTAGGCGAGCTTAAACGAACACCCCGCACGGCGCCCTTGTACCGCCGCCTTGATAAACTTGGCGGGGTCAGTAAAGCCGTGGCACATTTGCCCGTGAAACTTTTGACCTGCATAGTTGCGGTACGGGTCAAAGAACAGAGCTTGTGACTTTTTAGGTACTAGCCCCATGTATTTCACCGCACTGGTTTTGCCGCTGCCCGTACCGCCAAGGTACACTGTGTGCTCGGCATCATGGGAAGGGTTGGAGTTAATCGGGTTTACGATGAGAGTCACGCTCGGCCTCCTGCTGCTTTTTCAGTTCAAGGGCGGTGATTTGCTTTTTCGATGCCCACCACAAACCAAGGATGGCCAAGGCAAGGGTCATGATATTCATGTAGTCGCCGCATTGGTCGAGCAGTGCCCCGCCGTATTGCTTGGCAACAGGGCGAGCCGCATTCACTACGCTTTGCTTGGCGCGCTCATCAAACTCAAAATCAATATCTTTGAGAATCGACACAGCTTGCTCAACCACCACAAGCCCCGTTGTGACTAGTGCATCAAACGCCTCACTTGTATCGACCTCTGGCTCAACACCTGCTGAGGCTAACGCCCCTTCTTGTGCTGACGGCTCATTGTTGAGGTTGGCAATGTACGCATCCAACTCATCAAGGTTGTCAGCGCTTGTTTCAACGGTTGGGTTACTCATGACTATCGCCCTCCTCACTCGGTTGTGGCTTGGCTAACATGCGTTTGATGGCAAACAGCAACACGACAATGACGCCAAGACAGGCGGCAACCTTGAAGATTTGAGGTTTCAGGCTTGTCTCTGGCGGTGTTGACTCAGTGGTTTCAGTGGTACTTGGCTCGGTTGGTGGCAGCACTTCGGCGGGAGGGGTTACCGTAGGCGAAATACTCTCAACGCTTTCAACCGTTGGTTCAACCGACTCACTCACCGTTGGCTCAACCTTGTCAGATAAGGCTTGGAGCGCATCGGCGGTTTCGGTCATGTTGTCAGAGCAATAGCCGCTCACGGTTTTGCTCATTGAACTGTTGCCGCAGTTAGGGCACTTGTAATAGAGCAAACCAAGGTTACGACCGTTCTTGACCGTTTCCCCGCTATCTATCAAGCGACCTTCCCCCACCATGTGAACGGTGGCAGTGCTGCTGCAAACAGGACACGGCACATAGCCGCGAACTGGATTGGGCGTTTTACTCATCGGTGGTCGCCTCCTCAATCACTGCATTCAACTGCTTTTCAAGCGCTTGTTTGCGCTGCGCTCGAATGACTCGGTTAGACTTGGCGACCAGTTTTGCTTTGTCGATGAGCTTGGGGTCTAAGCCAAGCATGGAAAGCGGGTCTGCGCCGCCCATGAGGACTTTGGGCGCCAGTGATAAAAGCTCACTCGGTGACAGGTCTTTGACGGTATCAAACGCCGTTTCTAACTCGGTTTCCAGTGCGTCAATGGTGTTAAGGCGCGCAAGCTCGGCTTGGCACTCATCTTTGGTCATGGTTTTCATGGTGTTCCCCTGTCTCTCGACGTTGGTTAATTTGTTGGTAAGGTTGCCCCTGATTCACATCGTTGGCAGTAAGCTAGGTGCCACCTCTGGCGGCGAACCCCTCCCACTCTGGCGAGCCAAACCTATCTAGCTCGTTGAACAGGAAAAAGTTATCAATGATTTGTTGTTGTCTTGGTGGCGAAATTTTCTGCGTACAATTATTGCCACTAGACCAAGGCGCAAGCTCCCGCTTTCTTGAAGAAGCCTCCGACAAGTCGGAAGGCTTTTTGATGAGCTTCCACTCTATCTCATGGGTGAGCACTTCTAGACCGCTTCCACGTAGCCCAATAACACGCGCTGTCATTTCACCGTATTTGTTCTCTTTGGCTTCTTTCTTGGTGGTAATTGGGCGCATGGATTGAGGCAGTCTGTGACCGCCCATGTAATCGAAAAAGGCAGAAAAGAAACCTGCATCAGCCGCACGGCGCGCCTTCTCAAAGGTGCAATATTCTTGTTCGTCGCTAATGCGTCTTAGCTCGCGCCAAACGGTGACTGACGGTGTTTTTTGAAACTGGAACTGACGAAAACAGAAGGTACGCGACCATGAGGTGACGTTTTTCACCGTGTCTTGTAGCTTGGCTTTCTTGTTGTCGAGATCCGATAAATCCTCAAGCCCAAAGCCGTCTACGTTCTTAGAAATGTACTTGGCAAGATAAGCCACAGCGCCGCCTTCGGTGCCGTCCAACATCTTAGCCTCAAAGCGCGCTTTCATAGCTCGGTGTTTAGGGTCTCCGTTCTTGAAATAAAGCTCATCGCTGTCACGCTGAAATTGGTATTCCTGAAGCATTTTGATAAACACGGGCATTTGCTCAAGCGGCATGAAAAACACGCCGTGCCAATGCGGTGTGCCGTCTTGGTGTGGCTCCACGACTCGCATCCCGTAATAGGTCAAGTCATGGCGCCCCGCCCATGCTCGAAAGCGATTCCAAGACATAGACAACCAAGCGTGAGCACCTTTCGGTGTGCCACCGTCCCAATGGGCGTTTTCAATCCAGTATTCACCGCGCTTGGTCAGTCGGTGAAAACGGCTAGGTGCCGTCATGGTGATAAAAATAGCGGCGTGGTTGTTTGAGTCGGCATATTCCTGACAGCCAGCAATACGGGTCATGAGTTCATGACGACGATTAACAGGATTGGACTGTGACGACTCATGCACCTGTGACATTTCCACCACATCACCCTCAACGGATTCAATCGCCATGAGTTCTAGCCACTCACGCTGTCGCTCTTGGCGAATCTTGAGCCACTCACACGCCGAAATCGACGCATAAGGGGAAATGTGCGGCGATACCATTCCCGCCGCCCTGCGCGCATTCTCAAACGCTGCAATGGTCTGTTTGTCGATAGCTCGGCGCCATACGCCCTCATCAAGCAAACGGGCAAGGATGGAATAAGCCTCATCTTCATCGTTGGCAACTTCAAATTGAGGCATCCAAAGGCAAGCCCCAACAAACTCATGAATGCGTTTAATCGCATCAAACGCCGTGCCGCCTGTCTTGGCGACGAGTTCAAAGTGAAAACTTGCGCGCCCTGATAACTCAGTTGCAAGGCGAGCACGTTTTAACTCTGTGTTGATAGTCCAATATGGCTCTGGCAATACGCCAAGCGCTGACGATGCCGCCGCACTGCGCGACTCAATGAACTGCAATGCGCGCTTAAAGCCGTACTTGCGAAAACGAACCGCTGACGCTTTATCAAGGTAGTTGCGAATATCATTAGGTAGCTTGAACTTGTTAGCGACTTGGTGAGCGAACTCAAACACGCGCTCTTTGGGCGTGGCACCACATAGCGGTTGATGCTTTTCCGCTACCATCGCTAAATGCGGCGCCGTGGCTTGGTTTTTCATGACATACGTTGCAAGCTCCTGACGCAGATTGGTCGGGAGCTTAGTCAACGGATTATTGGTGGTTTTACCGATTTTCTGCATTGATTAACGCTTAGTCCAAGTCAGAGGGTTAACGTTGAGTTTGCGAGCGCGTGGGCGGTTCAAGCCAAGCTCAGAGCGTAGCTTTTCAACCATACGCGCTGACTTCTCACTCTTGTCAGGGTCGAAGTTGGCGCACCCCGCCATATCTTCACAGGGTGCATGTATTGGGTCGCTGATTGGCGCGTCAACAATTGAGATTGCTGGGGTATAGTCAACGTCCAAACTAAACCTCCAAGCTTTCTAACAGTTCAACGTCTTGCTTGAGCTGCAAATATACGGGATGCAAAAAAGCGAACTCAGGAGAGCTAGGGCTAAGCCAATCCAAACGCGCTTTGACTATCTTGAAAAGCTCCAACGCTTCGCTCGAATGTGAAAAGTCGATACTAATTGAGTGAATGGGTGTCGTAGTGGTTTGCATAATCGCCCCTTAAATCGCAGCTTTCCAATCAGTGAACTCTTGAGCTTGCTCTTGCGCATACTCTTCAAGTGCTTTCATGTTGATTAGTGTGCGTCCTCGGCGACCACCTTCACGGCGAATTACTGGCAACTTACCCGTTTGAACTTGGCACTTCACCGCATCAACCGTAAAACCTGCTAGCTCGGCATACTTCTCAGGAGTCACAAAAGGAGCATATTGATGCTTTGGTTCTTTTCTTAACACTTCATTATGGTCTATCATGTTTTAGTATCTCTCGTTTTATAGTGAACTTACTGGTTTATCATGTTTTATTAAGGTTCATTAAATATGCAACGAGTCCATCTGTCAATGTTTGATTAAGGTTTATTATGCGTGAATGGTTTCTTAGCAATGAGCTTTTAGGTCTAGAAGGAATGCCGAACTCCTTAACGGGAATAGGACAAAAAGCCCGTAGAAACAATTGGTTAAGTAGAAAGGCTTCGGGTAACGGGAGGGCGTTGGAGTACCATATCTCCAATTTTCATGATGATGTAGTAAAAGCGCTAAATGAGAAGTACGGCACACTTGGCGAAAGTAACGTTTCGCACGTTTTCGATACTGCACCTAACGACGATTCCGTTTCAATTCCTGAGTTTAACGTCAATGCCGCTGCGGGTGCTGGCAAGCTAGTTAGTGGTGAACATCAAACAGGTACTTTCACCGTTTCAGCGCAACTTATCCGAGATTTGGGGCTACAGCCTCAATTGACCGCCGTTGTTTTTTGTTCAGGCTCAAGCATGTTGCCTACTATGAACGACAATGACCGAATCTTGGTTGATACCCGCGAGTTAACAGAGCCTGTGAAAGATGGCGTCTACGTAATTCGAGTAGATGACATGGTGTATGTGAAGCGCTTGAAGTGGAACATCTTAGAGCAAGGGTACGAAATCATCTCTGATAATCCCGACTATGAAAACTTCTCAATGTTTGGCGAAGACTTAAACCGACTAAAAATCATTGGTCGTGCTGCAATGGTAATGCGCTCACTATGACAATCAAAAAAGACGGTGATAAATGGCTTGTCGATGTTCGTCCAGCAGGGCGAACAGGCAGACGTTTTCGCAAGAAATTTGATAAAAAATCTGAGGCGCTAGCGTATGAAAAACACATACTAGCCACTGAGCACAACAAAGAATGGATAAGCAAGCCCAAAGACACTAGAAATCTATCCGAACTCATTGAGGTTTGGTGGACTATTTCAGGACAATTTAAACGAACAGCCGTGCCATACAAGCGCGACCTTGCGCGTTTTTGTCGGGAACTAGATGACCCCGCAGCTAACAAGATTGATGCTAAGCTCATTTCTGATTGGGTCACAGACATGCAAAGCAGAAATCTCAAAGACAGCACAATTCGACGCTCAATGCAGTGCTTGAGTAACGTTTTTACCGTGCTCATTGAGTCAGGTAACTACCACCATGAGAACCCGCTAAAAGGCATCAAACGCCCCACAGTAAAAAGAGAAGAAATGGCTTTTTTAACGTTGGAGCAAATCAAGATTCTAAGAACAGAGATCCAAAGTAATGAGATGATGCTAAACGCCGTTGATATTTGTCTTTCAACTGGCGCACGTTGGCGTGAAATGATACTGCTTAAATCAAGTAACCTATCTCCACATCGCATAAGGTTCACGCAAACTAAAACTGATAAACCTCGAACAGTTCCAATTAGTGAAGAACTCTACGAGAGAATTTACCCAAAACGCGGTGGGGCACTATTCCCTTACGACTTTCAAAAAGAACTGCGACAGATACTAATAGACTTGGAGTTTGAGTTACCAAAAAGTCAGAAAACGCACATTCTACGCCACACTTTTGCAAGTCACTTTATTATGAATGGTGGCAACATCCTCACACTACAAAAAATCCTTGGGCACTCCGATATAAAGCAAACACTAGGCTATGCCCACCTTGCTCCCGACTTTCTTCAGGACGCAGTTAGAATGAACCCGCTATCAATGTCCACATTGTGACCACACATATAATTTCTTATGACCTTTAACCACATCAAAGCGGGCTGCAATACACTGTAAAATAAGGATTTAATTTCTAATTACATTTCCTTAAGACATAAAAAAACCACCCGAAGGTGGTTTTTTTATGTCTAATCGCTATTAGCCAATGATGCTATTTAGCGTTGCACTTGGGCGCATCAGCGTAGAAGTTTTCGCGTCACTTGGCTGATAGTAGCCGCCAAGGTCGCCAGCCACACCTTGAGCATTATTAAGCTCAGAAACAATGATGCTCTCGTTCGATGCAAGCTGCTCCGCAACTGGGGCAAACTCTTCCGCAAGCTCTGCGTCTTCCGTTTGTACTGCCAGTGCTTGGGCCCAGTACAGCGCCAGGTAGTAGTGAGAGCCTCGGTTATCAAGCTCACCCACTTTACGTGATGGTGACTTGTTGTCATCTAAGAATTTACCTGTCGCGGCATCCAACGCTTTGGCCAGAACGTTCGCTTTCTCTTTACCAGAGACAACCGCAAGGTGCTCTAGTGATGCAGCCAATGCTAAGAACTCACCTAAAGAATCCCAACGTAGGTGGTTTTCCTTTTGAACCTGTTGAACGTGCTTAGGAGCAGAACCACCAGCACCAGTTTCGAATAGGCCGCCACCGTTCATAAGCGGTACGATAGACAGCATTTTCGCAGAAGTACCAAGCTCAAGAATCGGGAATAGATCCGTCAGGTAATCACGAAGTACGTTACCTGTGACAGAAATGGTATCTAGACCTTCTTTAATGCGCTCTAGCGAGAATAGCGTCGCGTCTAAAGGCGACTTGATGTGGATTTCAAGACCTGCTGTGTCGTGCTCTGGTAGGTACTGGTTCACCTTCTTGATAAGCTCAGCATCGTGTGCACGGTTTTCATCCAACCAGAATACCGCAGGCGTGCTTGAAGCACGTGCACGCGTCACAGCCAGTTTCACCCAGTCTTGGATAGGTGCATCTTTCACCTGACACATGCGGAAGATATCACCTTCTTCAACCGATTGCTCAATAAGCACATTGCCCTCTGCATCAACAACAGAGACCGTACCTGCAGCATCCAAGATGAATGTTTTATCGTGTGAACCATACTCTTCTGCTTTTTGTGCCATCAAGCCAACGTTAGGCACGCTACCCATTGTCGTCGGATCAAATGCGCCGTGCTGCTTACAAAAATCAATCACAGCTTGATAGATGCTTGCATAGCTGCGATCTGGGATCATTGCCTTAGTATCTTTCTGCTTACCATCTGGGCCCCACATTTGACCAGAAGAGCGCAGCATTGCTGGCATAGACGCATCAACAATGATGTCGCTTGGTACATGCAGGTTAGTGATACCGCGGTCAGAGTCAACCATCGCTAGTGGTGGTTGCGTTTCGTATACTGCCGCTAGATCAGCCTCAATTTCAGCTTTTTGCGCTGCTGGTAGCGAAGCAATTTTCGCGTAAACGTCACCAATACCGTTGTTAACGTCAACACCTAGCTCATCAAATAGTGCCGCGTACTTGTCGAAGACAGCTTTATAGTACACTTTGACTGCATGACCAAAGATGACCGGATCAGAGACCTTCATCATGGTCGCTTTCATGTGTAGCGACAACAACACATCTTGTTTCTTCGCTTCTTCAATTTGCTCTTCGAAGAAAGTAACCAGTGCATTTTTGTTCATCACTGAAGCATCAATGATTTCACCTGCTTGAAGCGCAACTTTTTCTTTGAGAACTTTTGTTTCGCCTGACGCTGAGGTGAATCGAATCTGCACATCTGTTGCGCTCTCTGTTGTCACCGACTTTTCGCTGCCGAAGAAGTCATTGCCAGACATGCTCGCAACGTGCGACTTAGAATCTTTAGACCACGCACCCATTGAGTGTGGGTTTTTCTTCGCGTAGTTCTTAACAGACAGCGGTGCGCGGCGATCTGAGTTACCTTCACGCAAGACTGGGTTTACCGCACTGCCTTTGATTTTGTCGTAGGTCGCTTTTACTGCTTCTTGCTCTGCATTTGCAGGCTCTTCTGGGTAGTCTGGAAGATCGTAACCATTCGCTTGCAGCTCTTTAATTGCCGCTTGAAGCTGAGGGATTGAAGCAGAAATATTTGGAAGTTTAATAATGTTTGCTTCTGGCGTTTTCGCCAGTTCACCAAGTTCAGCCAGTGCATCACCAATGCGCTGCTCTTCTTTGAGGTAGTCAGGGAAGTTAGCAATAATACGCCCTGCTAGTGAAATATCTCGTGTATCAACATCAATACCTGAAGAAGCGGTGAAAGACTGAATGATCGGTAGCAATGAATATGTTGCCAGCGCTGGCGCTTCATCAGTAATGGTATAGATGATTGTCGGCTTTTCTGTAGGCATGAAATTTCCCTATCGTTCTAATCGGGCTGAGCACCCTTATCAATTAACGCCCCCCACTTTTGGGTGGCGTAAACGTTACGACTGGACGCCAAGCTACGGGCAAATCTAAGACAGTTTCAGATGAAAACCCAAGGTTTTGGCGTAATTTTATTCAGTCGAACGAAATCCTAAGCACTTATAATTAAACAAAATTGGTCAATTAGTCTATTATCTTGTGCGTTATTCCTGTTTTTGAGCGCGCTCATGATAGCTCAAAACACTCGTAGACAAAACTAAACCACACAGTTTGTTTACATTTTTGCAAGGTAGTTAACATGACAATTAAAACAGCGCGTAAAGGCTCCTCTCGTCCTAACCGTTCATCCGCGGATAAATTCAAACAGAAAAGCCAACAAAAACGCCAGCAATCTGGACCGGGTCGAAAACGCAAACCGGCCTCAGTGTCGCGCCCCGATAAAAAGCGCCCCGCCCCCAGTGAGCGTAAAGTCATTTTGTTTAATAAGCCCTATGATACGCTCAGTCAGTTTACCGACGGAGAGGGAAGAAAAACGCTGGCAGATTACATCCCAGTTAAAGATGTTTATGCCGCAGGAAGGCTAGATCGCGACAGCGAAGGCTTAATGGTGCTTACTAACGATGGCGTTCTGCAGGCGAGACTCACCCAACCTCAATCTAAGTCAGAAAAAACGTACTGGGTTCAAGTGGATGGTGATCCAAGTGAAGCGGATTTGGATAAGTTGAGACACGGCGTCGAACTTAAAGATGGCCCCACTCTACCGGCGAAAGTTGAGCGTATGGCACAGCCAAATGTATGGGACAGAGAGCCGCCCGTGCGCTTTAGAGCCAACATTCCCACAACTTGGCTAAGTATTACTATTATCGAAGGTAGAAACCGTCAAGTACGCCGAATGACGGCCAATATTGGCTTCCCAACCTTGCGCCTTATTCGAGCCAGTATGGGTAAGTTTGCCTTGAACTCGCTTCAGCCTGGGGAATGGCGCGAAGTTCCGGCCACGGCGTTGACTTAAAATAAAAATGATCAGCCCAAAATAAAACCACCGACGTAAGTTCGTCGGTGGTTTTTGTTTATTAGGCAAGTAACGCTCGAACTTGTTCGAGGTCCTCTGGGGTGTCAACACCAGCAGGTGGGGCTTCGCTGGCAAGCGCAACATGGATACGCTCTCCATACCAAAGCACTCTGAGCTGCTCTAGTGACTCAATCTTCTCAAGTGCACTTGGCGCCCAATTAATATAGGTGTTGATAAAGCCAGCACGGTAAGCATAAATGCCAATATGACGCATTAAAGGCTGCTTGGCCGCCGATTTAGGTTCACTTGCATAAGCATCACGGTCCCAAGGAATGGTGGCACGGCTAAAATACAGTGCGTAACCCTCTTTGTCCGTAACCACTTTCACTGCATTAGGATTGAACGCTTCTGCTTCGTGCTCAATAGCGACGCCAAGTGTGGCCATTGGCGCTTGGCTCGATTGAAGGTTCTCCGCGACCTGAGCAATGATACTGGCTGGAATGAGCGGTTCGTCACCTTGCACGTTGACAATAGTATGGTCATCTTCAATACCCATTAGCTCAACCACTTCAGCCAAGCGCTCAGTACCGGATTCATGGTTTGGTGAGGTCATGCATACTTCACCGCCAAATGCCTTTACTGCCGCTTCAACGCGCGAATCGTCCGTTGCCACGATAACGCGCTCGGCACCCGATTGTTGAGAGCGCTCATAGACATGTTGCACCATAGGTTTGCCAGCGATATCCGCTAAAGGCTTACCCGGTAGACGTGATGAGTTGTATCGGGCAGGGATGATAACCGTGAATGCCATTTAGCGTCCCTCTTCCATGCTCATTTGGCGTGCTTCAGGCTCAAGTAACACTGGGATACCTTCCTTGATTGGGTAAGCAAGGCGGTCTAGCTTACAAATAAGCTCTTGTTTGTCCTTATCGAATGTTAGCTTCCCTTTGCATACTGGGCATGCAACGATCTCAAGCAGTCTATGATCCATAACTTTCTATTACCTTATTGATTTCTTGAAGTATTTGCTCGCTGTCTTGGACGCTAAACTGCGCCGACACCGGTAAATACCACCAATTGTCCTTTGAAAACGAACGGCATTTTACCGCGTCTTTCTCGGTCATAATGACGTTCTCAACGCCACGACCAAATTCTGCTAACTCAGTCTCATCAAAATCTTGATGGTCCGCAAACCCTTGGGTTTTTACCAGATTGGCACTGAGCTGATTTAACGTATCAAAAAAGCGCGGTGGGTGACCAATGCCAGCAAACGCCGCCAATGCTCCCAACGCCTCCACCGAAGCCGTTTGGCCAGTGTTTAAATTAATCGCCACGTCTGGTGACAGGGTGAATCGTCTCTCTAGCCGACAATCTTGATGCTGCTGTTGCAACCCACCGTTTACCACCAAAAGATCCACTTCATCAAGTCTAGATAATGGCTCTCTCAAGGGGCCAAGCGGTATTGGTTGCTGATTGCCAAATCGCCTCACGCCATCAATAACAACGATTTCATACGCACGATCTAACGCGTAATGTTGCAAACCATCGTCAGTAATAATGACATCCACACCGAGCGACTCTAAATGCTGAGTTGCGTTGGCTCGAATCGGATCGACACAAACTGGTACCTGAGTTCTATCAAAAATCAGCTTGGGCTCATCCCCGCATTCACTTGGCAGGGTATCGGCAGTGACCAGCAGTGGATAAGCGGCTGCTTTACCGCCATAACCGCGTGAGACAACACCAGGCTTTTTTCCCTGTTGTAGAAGCTGCTCTACAAGCCAAACAACCATCGGCGTCTTACCATTACCACCAGCTGTAATGTTGCCCACGACAATAACAGGCACCGAGGCTTGATAACGAGACTTGTCGCCGTCCATATAAGCTTTACGACGTCTGGCAGCAATATAGCGATACAGCCTGCTCAGTGGCCACAAGAGCGGCCACAGTGCGAATCCTAGCGGGTGCTTACCAAACCAAAGCTGCTCAATCACTAGTGCTCACCAAATTGGATTTTGTGCAGTTGAGCATAAGCGCCTTGATGGTTGAGCAACGTTTTGTGGTCACCACGCTCAATGATTTCACCATCATCCACCACCAAAATCTCATCGGCTTCTTCAATGGTCGACAAACGGTGAGCAATCACCAGTACAGTCTTGTCTTTTTGCAACTCGTCTAAGGCGGCCTGGATCGCTCGCTCAGATTCGGTATCCAGTGCGGAGGTCGCCTCATCAAGGATCAAAATCGGCGCATCACGCAGCAATGCTCGGGCAATGGCGATACGTTGACGCTGGCCACCCGATAGGCTCGCACCATTTTCGCCAATAACCGTGTCTAGCCCTTGATCAAGGTTGCTAATGAACTCCATCGCATGCGCCAATTTGGCTGCGTGCTCAATCTGCTCTCGCGAGTATTGTCCATTGGTCGCATAAGCGATGTTGTTAGCAATGGTGTCGTTAAACAGGTGAACATTTTGCGATACCAGCGCAAAGTGCTGGCGTAAGTTGGTCAGTTTAATGTCGTCGATCTTGTGACCATCAAGCTCAATGCTGCCACTGTCGATGTCATAGAAACGAGTAAATAGGTTTGCTATGGTACTTTTACCGGAGCCAGAACGCCCTACTAGCGCAATAGTTTTACCGGCTGGCAAATCAAAGCTCACATTGCGAAGCGCCGGTTTCTCGGTTCCTTCGTATGTGAAGGTGATGTCTTTCACCGACAGATCGCCTTTCGCTTTCTCAATTTCAACCGTGCCATTATCACGCTCTACTTCGAGATCCATTAAGCTAAACAAGGTTTGACTCGCGGCCATACCGCGCTGGAACTCTGCCGTCACACCGGTCAGTGCTTTAAGTGGACGCATCAATGAGAACATCGCAGAGAAAATGACCGTGAAGGTACCCGCAGTTAGCTGCTCGCGAATTTCATCAAAACTCGCGAGATACAGCACCGCTACAAGCGCAAGCGAAGCAATCATTTGAATCACAGGGTTCGCAATTGCAGATGCCGCAACCATCTTCATGGTCTGCTGACGCATTTGGTTGCTCATGTCATCGAAACGCGCCTTTTCAACCTGCTGACCGCCGTAGCTCAAAACCACTTTATGGCCCTTCAGCATCTGTTCTGCCGATGTCGTCATGTGACCCATGGACGTCTGCATGTTATGAGAAATCTTGCGAAAACGCTTAGAGACGAAGCGAATTGCCCATGCGACAACCGGAGCAACAACCAGCAGAACCAATGACAACTGCCAACTACTCCAGAACATTAAGAACAGTAAGCCTAAAATACTTGCGCCTTCACGGACAATGCTGACCAATGAGCGACTTGTTGCTCCAGCCACTTGTTCTGAATCATAAGTAATTCGAGACAGTAAGCCACCTGTCGATTCTTTATCAAAGAATGAGACCGGCATATGCATGAAATGGTTGAAGATACCGCGTCGAAGGTGCATTACCACCTTGCCCGACACCCAGCTCAAACAATAGGTGGAAACAAACCCTGACAAGCCACGAATAAACATCATAGCAATAATGATAAGTGGCAGAATTTTCAGGAAGTTGGATTCGACATCGCCAAACCCTTCATCCAACAAGGGTTTCAGTAACGAAAGCATGTAGGTATCGGCGGCAGCATTGATGACCAGAGCGATCACAGCCACTACAAGGCCTGTCTTGTATTCACGGATATACGTCCACAATCGCTTAAACGTTTGCAGCGTAGTTTCGTCTTGATTTTGCGACATAATTCTTTATCGTTTCTTTTTACTATCCCTTCATTCTACTCTGCTTCGTAACATCTGCCTATACCAAGGGTCGAGGTATTCGGACCTCACAGTGGAAACGATGATTTCTTGACCAGAAAAGTCAAAGTTTACTTGTCCATTTACACCGGTTTCAAACCACACACTGCCATTTCCTCGATATTTCTCTCTTACCACAGGGTTGGGCAGTGCCCATCGAGACTGAAACCGCGTTGACGCTACTGCATAGTTCGCTCGAATGGTTCGATGTAAAAACGGCGACGAAGACGTCTTGCTCCCATGGTGCGGCACACTCATCACATCTATCGCTAACGGAGCGAGTTGGCGAGACAGCAATATTTCGCTGACTTTTTCAATATCGCCAGTCAATAACAGTCGCTTTGCTTGCTGACGTTCTCTATAAGTGACCAACACCACGCAAGAGTGAGGATTGTAGGCGCGCTGAACCCGCTTTGGTGGCCAAAGCACAGAAAATTTTATCGCTTTCCAGTACCACTGAGTACCTCGAATACACTGTGAATCAACGCTTTTACCCTCAGGTCGGCGCACCCAACTTGGGCTCCAACGGCGTATCAGTGCCTCCTCCCCACCAGCATGATCATTGTCGGCATGACTGAGAATCAGCCCCTCAATGCGCGATACGCCCACAGCAATTAAGTTTGGTGTCACGACCGAATCCACCATTGAAAAATGCTCGTTTGCACTGCCTGTATCGTAAATTACTGCTTCATCCCCCTGAATAATGGCAACAGCGAGTCCATGCCCGACGTCGAGAAACTGCACTGATATCTGAGGCTTTCGATTGGCACTTAGCGCGGCTAAGAACGTCAACAAGATAACCGAGCACACCGCTGGCGTTGACAGCCAGCGATAGGTGAATACCAAGGCAACCATTGGAAGTAACGTCACTAAACCCGCAGCACTGATGTCAAACCAAAACTGAGATGCATAGCGAAGTGCGAACTCTAATGGCAATAAGGCAACATCGAGGAGACGCCACAGCAAACTCAGCTCCGTCGATAGCATACTGAACAAAGCGGCTAATAAGGAAAGTGGGACAATACAAACACTAAACCAGGCCACAAACAACAAGTTATAGAAGGCACTTACCAAAGATATTCCGTGAAACAAGTAACCTGCGATGGGAATAAAGCACAACGACAACAATAGATGTAGTGACAATGCCATCGTAAAGGCATTACGCCTTTGTCGCCGTTGTCCCAGCAAGGTGTGGCTCAAAAGCAGTATGGTTACCGCTGCAAAAGACAGCCAAAAACTGAGGCTGGCCGCAGAAAATGGCACCAGTGTTAATACCGCTGACGACGCCAACAGAATGACCACTAAGCGATGGATTCTCGCTTGTACCAACAACAAGCAGCTAATTACCGCTAACATAATCAATGCGCGTACCGTTGATATGGCGAAGTACCCCAAAGCGCAGTAGCACAAGGCAAAACAAAACCCGATAAGCAAACTGATTGCGAAGCCATATTGCGTTAACCAAGCTCGACCCGCCGAGCGCATGCTCATTTTGCTCAAAGTAATGAGTACACTCGCTAAGGCGTAACCTAATGCGAATACAATACCGACATGCAGCCCAGAAATAGCGATTAAGTGGGAGAGCCCGCTATACTGTAGCTGACGCCGTAATTCATTGGGTAACTCGCTGCGGTCACCAAATATCAAAGCAAGATAAAGACCTTGGAAGCGACTATCCTGCGTGGCAGTTCGAACCGCTTGATGTAACAACGCTCGCCAGTGGGAGTGAGTGACAACAATAGTCGGTTTTTTGGACGACATCGTCGCGTAAGCAACGATACCTTGCGAAAACGCATGTTTTTCACGGTCAAAGCCAGCGCGATTAAGTACACCGGATATCGCATCAACTGACACCTGAGCTGTCACCAAAGCGCCAGCACTCAGAGCTGACGGGGCTCTTAACTGCACTTTAGGTCGCAGAAACAATGGCATTGGTTGCCCATTAACCGCAATGACTGTGGCCTTAACTTCATAGCCATGAGTTATTTTTTTAAAATAGCTGTCAACTCGCGCTTTTATGGTAATATCTGTGCCAAATTGAAAAAGTACCCTAGATTGGTACTTGTATAGATTCCCTTGTATCAACGCCAAGGACATTGCAATACACGCCGCTGCTAGTAACCAGCGACGGGTTATTAAGCAGGCGATGCTAAATAAGGACGTCGGGATCAACCAGAGATTACTTGGCATCACAGGCCACCAGACGGCGCTAATCAAGATCAATGAATAGCTAAGTGGAACTGCGATGCTTGTTAACAGAGCCATGTTTTCCTATGCCAAGAAAGTTTATTAAACGTTTCATGCCTGATCACGAGATGATCAAAAAACAAAAGGCATTGAAAGTGTTCGGCAATGTCCTTTACAACCCGAACTTGTGGTGCCTAAACCGTCGCTCTGCGGCTGGCGCGTTTGCGGTTGGTCTATTTATGGCGTTTGTGCCGCTACCAAGCCAAATGATCATGGCGGCTGGTCTGGCGATTTTATTTGGTGTTAACTTACCTCTCTCTGTTGCTTTGGTTTGGATCAGTAACCCTGTCACCATGCCTGTACTGTTTTATTTTGCCTACAAAGTTGGTGCGTTTTGTATGAACACACCACCGCAACCATTCCACTTTGAACTGTCATGGCAGTATCTCTCTGAGCAGATGGCGACCATTGGTCCTCCTTTCCTACTCGGCTGCACGATATGTGGTATTGTCAGCGCGCTGGCTGGCTATTTTGGTATTCGCGGACTTTGGCGCTATTCCGTCGTCCGCAGTTGGCAGCAACGTTCCACACGGTAATTGGATTACTCAGCTCGCACAAAGTGACTCGCAAACTCTGCGAAACAAACACAGTAGCACTGAAACTGATAAGTTTGATAGCAATGAAAAAAGGACCACATACTGTGGTCCTTTCAGATTGCTGACGAACCCCGCTTTTTCAAGGTTCATCGCGGATTAGCGGGAGCTGAAAACAAAAACGGTAGTTAATGGTATGGTTACATCGCCAAACACAACCTGCCAAAAACTACCGTTTTCATGTCGAATAATACTTTCCTATCTTCCTTCTGGGAAGGCTTTGAAATCATAAAGTCCCACAAAACTGACTCCTTAATTACAATCACCTTGAAGCCTGACTCTACCGCTCACTGCCAATGCGGTCGCTCATCCGACTCTATTCATGACTACCAATGGCGAGTGCTAAAAGAAACAATGATGTTCGATATTCCTGTTGAGCTTTTGGTACAAACTCGACGGATAAACTGTCCTGACTGTGGCGTAAAAACGGAAGCTATACCATGGGTTGCACCATATGCTCGAATCACAAATCGCTTGAAGGGCTATATTGAAAAGTTACTGCCCCTATTGCCTATCAAGCATATCTCCGAGCTGACCGGAGTGCATTGGCATACGATTAAAGAAATTGATAAACAACGTCTTAAGCGAGTTGTGCCAACGGTGCCTTGGAGTGATTTGCGTCAACTTGTTATGGACGAGTTCGCCATCTTCAAGGGGCACAGATATGCGACGGTCATTGCTGATGCTCAAACACACCAAGTGCTTTGGATTGGCATAGGCCGAAGCCGAAAGGACATTCGCCCATTCTTTGAAGAGCTCGGCGACAATGCCGTCAACATTGAAGTTGTGGCAATGGATATGAACACAGCTTTTGACCTTGAAGTGCAGGCGCATTGCCCAAATGCTCGTATTGTCTATGACATGTTTCATGTTGTAGCCAAGTTCGGTCGAGAGGTCATGGATAGGGTTCGTGTAGACCAAGCAAATCAATTAAAAACGGACAAGAAAGCACGTCGTTGGATAAAACGTTCCCGTTGGGTGCTTCTGAAAAACCGAGAGAACTTGAACGTAAAACAACAGAGTTATCTTGATGAAATACTCTCAATCAACCGAGACCTCATGATCACTCATCTGCTTGGAGCTCAACTCAAGGAACTTTGGTATTGTGACTCAGAGGAGCACGCTAAAGGTTTATGGGAAGTATGGTGGCAGCAGGTGAATGAAAGTGGCATACAACCTCTTATTAATTTTGCTAGAAAGCTCAAACCTTACCTTCACGGAATAGTGGCATCAGCTTCATACCATCTGAATACTTGCACCTTGGAAGGTATCAATAACAAGATAAAACTCATCAAGCGAATGGGTTATGGTTACCGAGACACGGACTACTTCTTTCTAAAGATTAAAGCGGCCTTCCCCGGAAAGCCGCGATGAACCTTTTTCAAGCGGGGTTCTTTTTTCGGAGCGGCCGTAGGCCGCGATCGCGATATTTTTTGTTAGATAGCGTTCTGAAGTGAGTAAGGCTTAAATCGGCATACAGAGACTAGTATTTGACTTATTTCTGCCTTATTTAGGCCCATTTTTCGCAGATAGCTCACCACCAACGCTATCTTCTTGATGTTTTGAGCGGCAGCGGCTAACCAACATTGCATTTGCACTTTTGCGAGACCGCGGTAGCGCGCGTAACGGTGGCCATGGTGTTGTTTTGCATCGGCGAAGCTTCGTTCTACTGTTTCACTTCGCCTCCGATACGTCTTCTTTCCGTAGCTAGAGAGTCGCATTTGATTGGCTCGCTCCACCGTCTCACTATAAAGGTGACGCGTTATGACCTTCTGCATATTTTCACTCTTAGTACAGTCGTCCCGAACGGGGCAAAACGCACATTGTTTCGGGTCTGAAGCGTATGAGCGATAGCCTGCGCGTGTTGTGGTTTTATAGATAAGTTCTTGCCCTTCTGGACAGCGATAGGTATCGGTCTCTTTTTGGTATTTGAAGTCTTTCTTCTTAAATTTGTTCTTAGTTCTTGATGGGCGGCGATACCCGAACACACCTAATATACTGCGGCGCTCGAGTGATTCAGCAACAGGCGCAGTGAAGTAACCTGCATCGATACCAACTGCGATAGGATTGAGGTTGAACTGCTCTAGTGTGTGATCGAGACGACGGATATAGGGCTGTGAGTCATTCACATTCCCCGGTGTTGCGTATGTGTCTACGATGATACCGTGCTTACCATCCACGGTTCGGTGGTCAAGATAGAAGAAGCCTTGAGGCTTATTGTCTCGTGTCATAAAGCCACTTTCAGGGTCGGTGGTGCTGACTTTAGTGTTTTTGACGTCTGTCTTTGGTGGCGTCTCTTTGAATGGATTTTTACCTTCAGATTCTCGGTCTGCAGCCACATCTTCATTCAGCATATCAAGATAAGCGCCTGCACTAACTGGACGCAGACGATTCATGTGCTTGTTCTTGTTAGCATTGGCTTTAAGGTGTGTACTGTCAGTGAAGAGCTCCTGTCCTGCGACTAAGTCTTTCTCCATCGCTTGAAGCACTATGTTGTTGAAGATGCGCTCAAAGACGTCAGTACCATTGAAGCGTCGAATTCGGTTCTGGCTTAACGTCGAAGCATGGATAACTTTTTCGGTCAGTGACATTCGTAAGAACCAACGATAAGCGACGTTCACTTCAATTTCTTTGACCAGTTGGCGCTCACTTTTGATGCCGAATAGGTAGCCAAGCAAAATGATTTTGAATAAGCGAACAGGGTCTACGGGCGGGCGTTATCTTTGCAATATAGATGTGCCACTTCGTCTCGGATGAATTCGAAGTCGATGGCATTATCAATTTTACGAACGAGATGATTTTGTGGAACAAGCTGTTCCATCGTGACCATTTCGAGTTCGTATTGCTGAGGAGAAGGTTCTTGAAGCATATCGGAGTATCCATATTTCGATACTCCTATTAGATCAAAGGTCTAGCTCGAAAGCTAGACCTTTGTCAGCAGTCTGAAAGGACCACATACTGTGGTCCTTTTTTCATTCTGAAGGAATGATTATAAACGGGCTCATTCAGTCACAAAGGCTATTTCGCACTTAATACCGTCGCTGGATTAAGCTGGCTGGCTTTCATAGCTGGATACCAAGTCGCAATCAAACTCAATAATGTCGCCGTCCCGGCAACCAGTAATACATCATTCCAAACCAGCTGTGATGGCAAAAAGTCGACAAAATAGATATCTCCCGACAAAAACTTATGCCCTAGCAGCTTCTCCAAAGAAGAAATGATAGGGGTTAAATTGAGCGCAACAAGACTGCCTACAGCCCCACCGACGACACTGCCCACCACACCGGAGAATACCCCCTGCCAAACAAAGATGCGCTTTATCAAGCCATCGGTCGCGCCCATAGTACGTAGGATCGCAATTTCTGATGCACGATCTTTAACTGCCATCATCAGTGTCGAAACAATGTTGAAACACGCCACTCCAATAACGAGTACCATGACTAGGTACATGATGGTTCTCACTAGCTGGATATCACGATACAAAAAGCCATACTTTTGCTTCCAACTACGCAGGTACACATACTCAGTGAGCGTATTGCCAACTTCGCGCACGACCAACGGAGCATCAAACACGTTATCAACTTTAATTGAAACACCGGTTACCTTGTCGCCAAGTCGCGCGTAGCTTTGTGCATCTTGCAGCGGCACAATAGCGAGGCTGTGATCAATTTGGCCATTGAGCTCAAGTAATCCTGTGACTTTCACTCGAACACGCCTTGGTGACTGCACTTTGCTGGTATCTCCACTGGTTGGGATCATCAAAGTTACATAGTCCCCAACCTTCACACCAACTTGGTCAGCCACCCCCTGCCCTAAAATCACTTGCTGCTCGCCCGCCTTAAAGTTGGCCCAAGCGGACTGTGATACAAAGCTTGGCAATGTAGACACCTCGCGCTCAAGCTCCGGAGACACCCCTCGAACCTCAACAGCTTTAAGTTGAGCACCTTTTTCGACCAGCGCCGTCAACCGCACATACGGGGCAGCGCCCTCAACTCTCGAGTGAGCGAGCGAGGCATCCACCACATTTTGCCAATGATTGATCGGCGCATTGACCCCTTCAAACTCACCGTGAGCAATGACCGACAGCACTCGATTTTTGAGTTCACGTTCAAAGCCGTTCATCGCCGATAAACCAATAACAATGACGGCAACCCCCACGGCAATCCCAACGATTGACGACATGGAAATAAACGACACCATTTTGTTACGTTGCTTGGCTTTACTAAAGCGCTTACCAATAAAAAACGATAATGACACGACAGCTCCTTACCTATGCGCCAACAGGGGTGGCATTCACCAGAAGACCATCTTGCATGTGCAATTGCTTATCCATTTTCGCTGCAAGTTCATTGTCATGTGTTACTACCAAAAAAGCCGTACCATATTCACGATTCAAAGTACGCATCAGATCGTAAATCGCCAGCGCGGTCGTGTGATCTAAGTTACCCGTAGGTTCATCAGCCAACACCAAGTCCGGTTTGTTCACTAAAGCTCTCGCGATAGCAACTCGTTGACGCTCGCCCCCAGACAGCTCAGAAGGTCGATGTTTAAGTCGATGACCCAGCCCAACACGCTCGAGAAGATCACTGGCCTCTTTTTGTGCCTGACTGACTTTCGCCCCACCGATGAGCAGTGGCATGGCGACATTTTCTACCGCGGTAAAATCACTCAACAGGTGATGAAATTGATACACAAACCCTAAATGCTGATTGCGAAGCTTCGCCTGCTGATTACTGCCCATATCAAGCAAAGATTGGCCAAGAAATTCAACGCTTCCTTCGGTTGCCTCATCCAGCGCGCCTAATACGTGCAACAGTGTCGATTTGCCCGAACCGGATGAGCCAATAATAGAAACCAGCTCACCCTTCTGAATGTCAAAACTCACCCCTTTTAGCACTTCCGTATCAACTGCGCCGTCGTGGTAAGTTTTGCGAATATTACGACACGCGATTAATGGATTACTCATATCTTAGGGCCTCTGCGGGTTTCACTGACGATGCTCGATAAGAAGGAAATAACGTTGCGGCTAAGCTGAGCAACACGGCGCCAACCACAACAACAATAATTTGATATGGGTTAATCACCACAGGTAACTGACCACCAAAACTAAACAACGCCACACCCATGGCATCGAGTAAGCTATTGAGGTTGCTCGCAAGTAACACACCAAGCACGCCACCCACTACGGCCCCAAGAGCGCCGCTGCTGGCTCCCTGAACCATAAATATCGTCAGCACTTGTCTATCACTCATCCCTTGCGTTTTAAGGATGGCCACTTCCGATTGCTTCTCCATGACCACCATGATCAACGCAGAAATGATATTAAACGCCGCAACACCAATGATCAGCCCAAGCATCAAACCCATCATGTTTTTTTCCATACGCACCGCTTGGAACAGCTCGCCCCTTTGTTCACGCCAGTCACTCCAGCGCCACTCTTCAGGTAACGGCTGACTGCTCAGCTCTGAAACAACGAAAGGATCATCAAAGAATAGGCGCCAACCGCTAGCTTCACCGGCTTTGTAGCGCATAAGCTTAGCGGCATCAGCAATATGGGTAACAACAAGCTGGCTATCCACATCAGAGCCTGTGCTATAGAGCCCCGCCACCGTAAACATACGCTGGCTAGGAATTCTGCCAAGAGGCGTGTATTGACTGGCGCTGGTCACCATTAATCGAACTTTATCGCCGACTCGGACATCAAGTTCACGCGCTAAGCTGTGCCCCAACAAGACTTGATACTTACCTGCTGTAAGCCTCTCTAGGCTGCCGCTGACCAATCTAGAACGGATAGGATCATCACCTTCTGGTTCAATACCAATCATCATCGCTGCAGCAAGGCCCTGATGGCTTTGAAGTACCGCTTCGCTGCGCACAATCGGCACGGCCGCTTGACTGCTTGGATAACGTGCGAGCAGTTCCAATGGCTCTTCGTCAATGCGTACTCGTCCCGAATCATGGCTAATGACAGCCTGTGGCAGCACACCTAATATCCGGCCCTTCAATTGGGCTTCAAAACCATTCATTACAGACAGCACCGTGACGAGTGATAGCACACCAATCGTGATACCGGCCGTAGACATATAAGACACAAATCGGCTGAATCGGTCGCCGGAGCGGCCTCTGAGATAACGCAGTCCAATAAATATTGGCAAGGGGTGAAACATAGTGTTCGCCATAGAAAGAAATCTACCAGCTAATGTAACCAGAAAATTGTCAAGGTTGTAGCCCTGGATGTCATTTTCCTTTTAAATTACTGACTTTTGCCGATTTAATCCGCCGTTTTCTTGATAACTCATAGATACACAGAGATAATTAACAGATGTTGATTTAGGGAAAAACTATGCAGCACAACGACTTCTTTACCGTAAACGGGCCGCTTAAAGCGAACATTGAGCCACTCTCGATTGGCTGTCAGCTCCCTGAATTGACGGACTACATCGCGGAAATTCCAGCGTCATTTGTCGCATCGAGCGAGTTCAGTCAGCTTGACCAAAAGACAGATGCGGCGCAGCTTGAACTCAGTCAGCACAACCTAAAGCATGTTGCCGAGCTTATAGAGCAGCAAAACAATAAACTCAATTTACTGCTCAACTACATGATTGCCCAGCAAGACGATCCTGAGTATCGCTATACGACCAAAAGCTTTGGTGCGAGCCAATTAAGCTATGTCAGCCGCGAGGCGCTTCAAGTGGGTCAATATGCCAAACTGAAACTGTTTTTGGATCATCCACCCTCTGGCGTTTATTGTTATGCCGAAGTAACTCATGTTGAACATCAAGACGACGGTTACCTCACCACGCTCTCATTCGTTCGTATTTTAGAAGAGCACCAAGACCTTCTTATTAAGGCAGCCTTGCATCAACAACAAAAACTGCTTCGTCAGCGCTCATTAGATAGAGAAAACAACTAATTCATTATGAGTCATTCTCCCTTACTTCCACTGAATGCCCCACAGGGCAAAGGTGACAAAAAACACCTCGGTAACCTGATTGGCGGTGCAATGGCGCTGTCGATTGGTGAACACGCCTTAGCACACAACCAGCACACCTTATTGGTTGTCCCCGACCCACAGCTGGCCTTGAAACTGCATGGTGAACTGGAACAGTTCTACTCTGGTGGTGTCGCGCTGTTCCCTGATTGGGAGACGTTGCCTTACGACAACTTCTCACCGCATCAAGATATTATTTCGGATCGTATTGCTAGGCTATACGCATTGCCGCAACAAGCCAGTGGTATCACCATAGTACCGGTTAGCACTTTGCTGCAAAGACAAAGTCCCCGTGACTACCTGATGCAGCACACCTTAATGGTGAAAACTGGCGATCTGTTTTCCCTAGATAAATTAAGGTCTCAACTAGAACACTCCGGCTACCGCCACGTTGACCAAGTGTTTGGCCCGGGCGAATATGCCAGTCGAGGCTCCATTCTAGACCTATATCCAATGGGCAGCTCAGCCCCTTATCGCATCGACTTTTTTGACGATGAGATAGACACTATTCGTACCTTTGATCCTGAGAATCAACGCTCCATTGAAGACATATCAGAAATTCGTCTATTGCCTGCACACGAATTTCCTACCACTAAAGACGCCATTGAAGAGTTTCGAACTCGTTGGCGTCAACAATTTGATGCTAGACGCGAGCCTGAGTCGATCTACATGCAAGTGAGTAAAGGGACTTGGCCTGCAGGTATCGAGTACTGGCAACCGCTGTTTTTCGACCACACTGAAACCCTATTCGATTATGTTAGTGATGACTCACAAATCATCATGGTGGGCGACGTCGAAACAGCCGTCGATAGCTTCCTTGCCGATGTGGACACCCGCTATGAGCAGCGCAAGGTCGACCCACTTCGACCATTGCTCACGCCAAAAGAACTGTGGCTTGAAAAAGACGAATTTTTTGCTCGTTTAAAGCAATATCCGCAACTGCAATACCACAGCGATGCCATCGAGGAAAAATCCGGCCGTATCAACACGCCGATCGAGGCCCTGCCGGATATTAGCGTTCAGCATCAGCTCAAAGAACCAATGGCCCAAATTCGTCAGTTTACTGAGCAATTTAACGGTAAAATCGTGTTTTCGGTGGAGTCAGAAGGTCGCCGTGAAGCGCTACTTGAACTGTTACACCGCATCAAGCTTCGACCAGTAGAACGAGCAAATCTTACTGATGCATTGGATTCTGGTGACCGATTTACGCTCATCATTGGCCAATGTGAGCACGGCTTTATCTATCAAGATAACTTTGCGCTCATTTGTGAAAGTGACATGCTTGGCGATCGCGTTATTCAGCGTCGTAAAAAAGAAAAACGCTCGATCAACAGCGATACCGTTATACGCAATCTGGCAGAACTCAAGCCAGGACAACCTGTTGTTCACATCGACCACGGTATCGGCCGCTATGTTGGCTTGCAGACTCTTGAAGCGGGCGGCATGACAACAGAGTACGTGACGCTCGAATATCAAAATGACGCTAAACTTTACGTCCCTGTTGCTTCGCTAAATCTTATTGGCCGATATTCAGGAGGCGCAGAGGAGTCGGCGCCGCTCCACAAACTTGGCGGTGAAGCGTGGGCGAAAGCGCGCCGTAAAGCTGCTGAGAAAGTGCGCGATGTCGCCGCAGAGCTGCTTGATGTGTATGCGAAACGCGAACTCAAACCTGGGCATAAATTCAAACTAGACCGCGACCAATACGCGACTTTCAAGGCTGGTTTCCCGTTTGAGGAAACAGACGATCAAGCTCAGGCTATCAACGCCGTCATGTCTGACATGTGTCAGCCGAAAGCGATGGATCGCCTCGTTTGTGGTGATGTAGGTTTTGGTAAAACAGAAGTCGCAATGCGAGCGGCCTTTGTATCCACTGACAATGGCAAGCAGGTGGCGGTTTTAGTCCCTACCACCCTACTTGCCCAGCAACACTTTGAGAACTTCCGCGACCGCTTTGCCAACCTCCCAATTCGAGTAGAAGTGCTGTCACGCTTTAAGTCAGCAAAAGAGCAAAAAGCCATTTTACAAGATGTCGCCGACGGCAAAGTCGATATCGTCGTTGGTACCCATAAGCTACTATCCAGTGATATTCGATTCAAAGATTTAGGTCTGCTGATCGTAGATGAAGAGCACCGCTTTGGTGTGCGTCAAAAAGAGAAAGTCAAAGCAATGCGCGCTGATGTGGACATTCTCACGCTTACGGCGACACCAATCCCAAGAACATTAAACATGGCCATGAGTGGTATGCGTGACTTATCAATCATCGCCACACCGCCAGCAAGACGCCTTGCAATCAAAACATTTGTACGCCAGAGCGAAGACAGTGTGGTAAGAGAAGCGATCCTGCGCGAGATCATGCGTGGTGGTCAGGTCTACTTCCTGCACAATCAAGTCGAAACGATTGAAAAAGTCGCTGCCGACCTTGAAAAGCTGGTACCTGAAGCGCGAGTCACCGTCGCTCATGGTCAAATGCGAGAAAGAGAACTTGAGCGTGTGATGAACGATTTCTACCACCAACGGTTCAATTTGCTGGTATGTACGACCATCATTGAAACCGGTATTGATGTCCCCACCGCCAACACCATTATTATGGACAGAGCCGACAACTTAGGTCTGGCGCAATTGCACCAGCTTCGCGGTCGTGTTGGTCGCTCACACCACCAAGCCTATGCGTACCTACTTACACCGCACCCTAAAGCCATGACCAAGGATGCGATTAAGCGTTTGGATGCCATTGCGTCACTCGAAGATCTTGGAGCAGGCTTTACCCTGGCCACCCACGATCTCGAAATTCGTGGAGCGGGTGAACTGCTGGGTGATGAGCAAAGCGGTCAAATTCAATCCGTTGGCTTCTCTTTGTACATGGAAATGCTTGAGCAAGCTGTGGAAGCGCTAAAAGAAGGTCGAGAGCCCTCGTTGGATGACCTGCTTCGTGAACAAACAGAAGTTGAGCTGCGCATTCCTGCGTTACTGCCGGACGACTACATTCCAGACATCAATACTCGCCTGTCTATGTATAAACGCATCGCCAGTGTAAGTCATAACGACGAGCTTAATGAACTTAAAGTCGAGCTCATTGATCGCTTTGGCCTACTTCCAGACGCAGCAAAACACTTACTCGAAGTCGCAAAAATGAAGCTTCGTGGTGGTAACCTAAAAGTGAAGAAAGTAGAAGCTCATGATAAAGGCGGCTATATTGAGTTTTATCCAGACGCTGACATTAACCCTGCCTTCTTGGTTAAACTACTGCAAGCTCAGCCAACTAAGTTCGCGATGGAAGGGCCAACTAAGTTCAAGTTTATGGAGTCATTAACCGACCGCCGCAAACGCTTGAATTACTTGAACAGCATGCTTGACGAGTTTGAGGCCAATCGAATAACGGCCTAAGTAACAGCCAAGCTGAGGCTTGCCGAAACATAAAGCTGATGAATGGCACAAATTGTTTCGGCAACACTTTGTATTAATTGATATACTGGGTTCCACTCACCGACAGTGGCCATCAATGGAGAAACAATGAAAAAGCTGATCCCACTGCTACTCCTATTGGTCTCAATGCCAAGCTTGGCACAGAGACAATTTGACATAGAAGTGATCGTTTTTAAGCGCGCCGTCAATCCTGAAAAAGTGAATGAATCATGGCCGAATGAGATGCCAGAAATTGATTTCAGTCGCGCCGGCTCCCTTAACGATGCCAGCTACCGTGCGTCGAAAAATGTCACCGTGTTACCGACAGCCTCTTTTCAATTGAACGAAGAAGCCAACAAGCTTAAGAACCACGCCGGTTATACCGTGCTACTACATAAAGCATGGCGCCAAGGTGATAATGGCAAAGGTTCTGCACCTGTCTTCCACCTTCGTGCTGGTAAAGACTACTCTACCGAGTTCTACTCTGATGGCACAGAAAAAGGTCGCCTAAGTAACACAACATCACCAGTTGAGGGTGTGACAGAGCAAGCTATCGATAAGCCGCTTTATGAATTAGATGGAAAGCTGCAGATTTACGTTCAGCACTATCTTTACGCCGAAGCTCAGCTTGACCTTAAATCACCAAGCACCAAAGACGTAATTATTGAAGCGCCACTCACCGAGGCACCAGAAGCGGTAGTAGACGTATCAGATGATGCCACTGCGGAAACTGGTTTAGACGCGCCTCAACAAGACAGTAACGTCATCGCTGGTAACCTAGAAGCCATTGAGCCTCAACGTGAAACATTGACGTTCTTAAAAGACTATCGCCTCGATCAAAAACGTCGTATGCGTAGCAGTGAAACGCATTATCTCGATCACCCGTTAATGGGCATGATTATTCAAGTGAGACGCGTCGAGAATTAATCCCCCGCTTTACATCAAAAGGCCCGCAATGCGGGTCTTTTTTTGCTTTCCACTTCGTTAATATTCAAAGCGCCGCATCACTCTGGGATCTGAGTCGAACTTCGGTTTATACTCTGGCTATGAACATCAATTACACTATCTACACCAAACGTTTGTGCTTACGCCTGCTCACGCCAGAAGAAGCGCCACAGCTTGCTAACGCCATCAAAACCTCACCGTCACTTCACCAATGGATTGACTGGTGCCACCCTGATTACACTGAAAGTGAAGCAATAGACTTTATCAGCGCGACGCGTCTGAATTGGGTCAAAGCGAACTCGTTTGGCTTTGCACTATTTACTCGTGATAGCAATGAGTTTCTTGGCATGGTTGCGTTCAATGAGTTTTACCATACCTTCAATATGGGTAGTTTAGGCTACTGGCTAAAAGATGTCGCTCAGCATCAAGGCTATGCGCTTGAAGCGATGGACGCACTTATCGAGTTTGCCTTTGTGCACTTGCTTCTAACACGGCTAGAAATCGTCTGTGACCCAAGAAACCTCCCTAGTCATCAGCTTGCGGAACGTTTAGGTGCCACTTTTGAATGTACTGCGGAGAATCGCTATATATTTAATGGTCAACCAAAAGCAGGGATGGTGTATTCACTCACACCAAGTACGCGTAATTCGTAGCTTTACCTTTCGACACTTTTGACATTTACCAATTTCAGATCAAAAAAAAGGAAGCCTAGGCTTCCTTTTTTATTTCAGTTTGGAGTGAGCTGATTAGCCGTGGTTACGAATCCACTCATCCATGTCTGTTTTCAGGTTGTCAGACTTAGTACCGAAGATAGCTTGAACACCACCAGATACTACAACAACACCCGCAGCACCAAGTTGCTTAAGCTTGTCTTGGTCAACGATTTCAGTGTCTGCTACAGCAACACGTAGACGTGTGATACATGCATCTAGACCTGTGATGTTTGCTTTACCGCCGAATGCTGCAACTAGCTCACCAGCCATTTCGTTACCAGAAACTGCTGCACCTGCTTCTTCAGTTTCGTCTTCACGACCTGGAGTCTTAAGATCCATAGCTGTGATAACTGTACGGAATACGAAGTAGTAGATAGCCGCGTAGATTAGACCGATACCAACCATTAGACCGATCTTCTGAGAGTTACCAGATAGAACTAGGAAGTCGATTAGGCCGTGTGAGAATGATGTACCGTGTACGAAGCCTACTGTGTTTGCAACAACGTATGCAGAACCAGCTAGTAGAGCGTGGATTCCGTACAGTACTGGAGCTACGAATAGGAATGAGAATTCGATTGGCTCAGTGATACCTGTTAGGAACGATGTTAGAGCAGCAGAAGCCATGATACCCATAACTTTAGCGCGGTTCTCAGGCTTAGCACAGTGTGCAATAGCGATTGCAGCAGCTGGTAGACCGAACATCTTGAACATGTAACCACCCGCTAGCTGACCGAAGCCATTACCAGCAGCACGAGACGCTTCGTCTGCAACTAGGTAACAAGTTAGTACGCCGTTTTGAGTTTCGCCTGCAGCGTTCACACAAGTACCTGCTTCGAAGAAGAATGGTACGTTCCAAACGTGGTGTAGACCGAATGGGATTAGAGAACGCTCAACAACACCGTAGATACCGAATGCTAGTTGTGGGTTCTGCTCTGCAGCCCAGTGTGAGAATGAACCGATTGCCGCACCAATTGGTGGCCAAACGATAGATAGAACGATACCTAGAGCGATCGCAGAGAAACCAGTGATGATTGGCACTGCACGCTTACCAGCGAAGAAGCCAAGATACTCTGGAAGTTGGATCTTGAAGAAACGGTTGAATGCCCATGCAGCAACACCACCGACAAGGATACCACCAAGTACACCTGTATCGATTTTGTCAACGCCCATAACACCAGCCATAACGCTTAGCGTTGCAGTCATGATGCCGTAACCAACGATAGCAGCAAGACCAGCTACACCGTCGTTGTTAGTAAAGCCAAGTGCTACACCTACAGCGAATAGCAACGCCATTTGGCCGAACACTGAACCACCAGCTTGTTCCATAAGGTTAGAAACCACATCTGGAATGAAGCCAAGGTTGGCAGCACCTACCCCGAGAAGAATACCTGCAACTGGTAGTACCGATACTGGCAGCATCAGAGACTTACCAACTTTTTGCAGGTTAGCAAAAAGGTTCTTAAACATGTTTATGCTCCTGATAAAGTTATTAGTATTTATGGGCTCTAACGGCACACCCCCGTAGCCTAAATGTTAGCACCCATAGAAAATGTAACCACGATTCGAATTATATTTTCTGCCTCTAAATATATCTTGATGGCCCTCATGGTTTCTACACACTTACGAAATTTAGTTTCAAAACTCTGCATGGATCACGTTTCAAATCGCCCTGTGTAATGGTTTTCAGTAGGTATAAGCAATTGATATATATAGTTTTTATATTTATATCAATTAATTTTACTGGGTGAATAAAATAGGCCACTAAGTTATTTTACGTAACATAATTACAGTTTGTGCAGAATCACTTCTTTTTTCTCAACAGAAATCGTTAACATTAACTTTTTTTGAATTCTTCAATTTTTTTCAATAAAAAAGGCACTATCTGTGCCTTTAGTGACCAAATGTATCCGATTTGTTATTTCCTACTTCAAAAAAAGATCGCGGTAGTTTTTGCTGGTTTTTTCAGCAACCTCAGTCAATGATACCCCTTTGAGCTGGGCAATATAGGCTGCAACCTCCACTACATAAGCCGGTTGGTTCTCTTTTCCTCTGTGTGGAATTGGCGCTAAATAGGGCGAATCCGTTTCTATTAATAGACGCTCTAACGGCAACTGCTTGACAACTTCCTTGAGCTCTTTCGCCTGCCTAAACGTCACAATGCCAGAAATGGAAATATAAAAGCCCAACTCCATTGCTGCTTTAGCAAAAGGAAGATCTTCCGTAAAGCAATGAATAACCCCACCGCAGCGTTCAGCACGGCCATTTTTAAGAATATCGAGCGTGTCTTGGCGTGCGTTTCGAGTGTGTATAATCAGCGGTTTGTTCACTTCCACGGCCACATCAACTTGCTGCTCAAAGCGAAGTTTCTGTAAGTCTGCGGTCTCTGGCTTGTAGTGATAATCAAGTCCCGTTTCTCCGACTGCCACCACGCGTTCATCGGCTACATAGCGTTTAAACTGATCGAGCGAGAAATCACTCTCTACATCAAGAGGATGAACGCCACAAGAGGCCATGATCTGTGGATAAGGCTGGATAAGTTCCATCATGGCAGGAAACGAATCAAGCGTAACACCTACCGATAGTAACTGTTCCACATTGGCGGCTTTCGCTTTATTCAGTACATCTTGGAGGCCATCATGAAGCTCGTCATAATTGAGCTTATCGAGATGGCAGTGAGAATCTACAAACATAATAATTTACTTGATTTACTTAGAATAAAAAGGGGATAAATGAGTGGCTATACAAAGCGATATTCGATTTTGGCCTACCAACAAGAGTAGACCAAAACCGTATTGAGAGTTAAGCAGAGTGGAAACTATACAGCCAGTTAGTCACCAGCAAGTCCGTGTTCAGCCCACTAGACATTGAAAGCTGTTGTTTTAACTCGGCTAGCGCTTCTGCTTGCTGAAACAGGGTTTGATAGTCAAAATGCACTGCTAATTGCTTTGCCTCTGAAATCGTCGTGTCATCGTCCACGCCAAGCGCCTGCTTTTGGGCACTCATTAACACTAACCAAAGCCATGAAAGCTGGATATCCACAGCCACATCACTCTTGGTTAAAGTCGTCAACAGCGTCGAGACATCGACTTGTGCGCTGGTTGCCAACTGGATAAATGAATCCAGTAACGTGGTAAAGACTTTCTCATGCCCTTGCTCAATAAACGCCTTCATCACTAAAGGCTCACTCTGACAAAGGTAAGCCACCCGAGGTGATACGTCTTTGTTCAACTGCTGACCAACCCACTCACAGGCACTTTTCTGAGATGGTGCAGGCAGCGTCCAGACTTCACAGCGGCTTCTTATCGTTGGTAACAAACGCTGAGCATTGTCTGTAGAGAGAATAAACACACACGCTCTAGGTGGCTCTTCCAACGTTTTTAGCAAAGCATTTGACGCTGATAGGTTCATACGTTCAGCATGAGGGATCACAATCACTCGATAACCCGCAAACTGCGACGACTCCAACGCCCACTTATTAGCCTGACGGATCTGTTCAACCGAAAGGTTCTTTTTGTCTTTTTCCGGTAAAACGATGTGTACGTCCGGGTGAGACTCGGAACTAAGCAAGCTGCAAGCATGACAGAAGCCACAGGGCTCTGATGCGTCATTCTCGCACATCAGGCCACTTACATAGCGCTCTATCAAAGCTTGTGGAGCAAGGCCCGGCGTAGCCTGCAATAGCATTGCTCCGGGGATATGATCTTGCTCCAAGTTAGACTTGAGTTGCTGCCAAGTCGTGATATGCCATGGATACGCTTGCATGACTTTTCCTATTGCTGGGCTAGCCAAGTTTTTACAGCTTGACGAATGTCGGCTTGAACTGCTTGGATCTCTTGGCTGGCGTCAATGGTGATAATGCTTGAGTCTTCACTCGCCAAGTTTAAGTATCGCTCACGCGTACGCTCAAAAAAGCTGATATCCATTTTTTCAATTCGATCCAGTTCACCGCGTCCACGAGCACGTTCTAAACCTAAGCGTGGCTCAATGTCCAAGTACAAGGTGAAGTCCGGCTTAAAGCTGCCCAGCGCAATCTGTTTCAATGACGACATGATGTGGGCATCAATTTCACGGCCCCCACCCTGATAAGCTTGCGACGACAGATCGTGACGATCGCCGATTACCCACGCTCCCTCGGCTAAAGCAGGTTTGATTACCGTCTCTACAAGCTGAATGCGCGCAGCATACATCAATAGGAGCTCAGAACGATCCTGGAGTGCTTCGCCAGGCTGCTCTTCTTTTACCAAGGCACGCATTTTTTCAGCGAGTACGGTTCCCCCTGGCTCTCGGGTATTTTCTATCTGTTGTATGCCTGCTAGCTCAAGTTCTTCGCGCAGAACGTTAATGGCTGAACTTTTACCAGCGCCCTCTAGGCCCTCGATAACAATGAATTTACCTTGGTTCATTTTCGACTTCTTAATTGTTTTAAATACTGTTGGACCGCTCGATTATGGTCACGCAAATTCTTAGAAAAGACGTGGCCACCCGTACCGCTCGCAACGAAATATAAATAGTTGCTGTCTTCTGGATTCACTGCAGCCATGATAGAGGCTTTACCTGGCATTGCAATTGGAGTTGGCGGCAAACCGTTTATAACGTAAGTGTTATAAGGGGTACGCTCGCGAAGATCTTTCTTTCGAATGTTACCATCGTATCTATCACCCATACCGTAGATAACGGTAGGGTCGGTTTGCAGACGCATACCCTTGTTGAGTCGGTTCACAAACACCGCAGCAACACGTTCACGCTCAGACGGAACCGAGGTCTCTTTTTCAATGATTGAGGCTAAAATTAGCACTTCGTACTGATTTTTTAACGGCAGTTTCTCTTGTTTCTGCTCCCAGCTCGCATTGAGTATTTTTTCAAGCTTGCTGTTAGCACGTTTTAAGATATCCAGATCGCTATCACCTACCGAATAGTGATACGTTTCGGCAAGGAATAAACCTTCAAGTCGTTCATGTTCAACCCCAAGAGAAGCAGCAATCTCCGCTTCCGTCATGGCTTCGGTTGCATGCTCAAGGTGCTCCGCAGTGGCAAATTGCTGACGCCACTCTTTAAAAGTAGAGCCTTCGATAAACGTGATGGCTAGTTGATATTCGTTGCCGTGAATGATCTCATTGATGGCCTGCTCAAATGTCATCCCCGGAGTGAGCTCAAAGGTTCCGACTTTAATTTGAGTAAGCTCAGGATGAAAACGGCGCACGAGCTGCTCGAAATCCGTCGGCGCTATCCATCGATTATCGACAAACGTTGCGATGAGCGTGTTGAGGCTGTTGCCACGCTTAACCGTGACTAATTCGGCCTGCTCAATGTTGAGTGGTTGCGCGATAAATTTTGCGACACTATTTTTCACATATACAAAGCCACCAGCGGCGATAGCACCTAGCAAGATGACGAATACTACAAACTTCTTTAGCACAGACTTAACTTCTCCTGGATCTGTTTTGTTAGTGAGCCTTTAGAAAACTCAACTTCCCTAATTTTAGTGACGGGCGCAACCCCTAGAATACAATTGGTAACGAAAACCTCATCGGCATCAAGGAGCGTCTCAGCAGTAAAGTGATCGACGGTAACGGACTGCCCAAGTGCGTTCAATAGTTCTAATACTTGCTCACGCATGACACCAGAAACCCCCGCGAGTGACAGCTCGGGAGTAAACACTTGCTTGCCTTTCACCCAAAACAGGTTCGCCATCGTAGTTTCGATGACGTTACCCTTAAAGTCGAGGACGATACCATCAAGATAGCCGGCATTTTCAACATCTGATTTTGCAAGGATCTGCTCAAGCCGGTTATTGTGTTTTAAACCCGCTAAGATTGGACTATGACCAAGCTTAACTTCGGAAATTGTCATTTCTATACCATTTTCACGAAGTTCATCATAGTTTTGCGGATATTCGAAACAGCTTATCGTAACGAAAGGTCCTCGATGCACTTGCGCGCTGTACCCTCGACCACCTTCACCGCGACTGACGTGCAGCTTGATGCCTGCTTGTGGATCGGGCAGCGCTCGGTTTTCAATATCGTCACGCAAAGCGTTCCAATCGACAGGGTCGATAGCTAATTGCCGCAGAGCGTGCTCCATGCGCTTGACGTGCTGCGCCCAAAGCTGAAGTTTGCCATCTTTGGTTAGAATGGTTGTAAAGCAGCCGTCACCGTATTGAAAACTTCTGTCACTCACCGAAATCCTTTCGACGGGTTGGCCATCTCGCCAGTACATACTGTTCCCTTAAAATAACAAAACGGCTCAATGCTAAGCATCAAGCCGTTTAAATTCAAGTCTCTTATCTCAATGAATAGATATTACATCTTTTTAAAGATAAGTGAGCCGTTTGTACCGCCAAAACCGAACGAGTTGCACAGTGCGTATTCCATTTCCACTTTGCGCGCAGTATGTGGGACTAGGTCCACATCGATCTCTGGGTCTGGATTATCTAGGTTAATCGTTGGTGGCACGATTTGGTCAACCAAAGACATGATCGTGATGATCGCCTCAGCAGAACCCGCAGCACCAAGAAGGTGACCTGTCATTGATTTTGTTGACGATACCAGTACTTTCTTCGAGCCTTCTTCACCAAGTGCACGTTTAATGCCTTTGATTTCAGCCACGTCACCCGCAGGTGTTGATGTACCGTGTGCGTTTACATAACCGATTTGTTCGCCAGTAAGACCTGCATCACGAAGTGCGGCTTCCATTGCTAGTGCGCCACCAGAGCCATCTTCGCTTGGAGAGGTCATGTGGTAAGCGTCACCGCTCATACCAAAGCCAACAAGCTCTGCGTAGATCTTAGCACCACGTGCTTTCGCGTGCTCGTACTCTTCCAGTACGATCATGCCCGCGCCATCACCTAGTACGAAACCGTCGCGATCCACATCCCACGGACGAGATGCTTTCTGAGGCTCATCGTTACGAGTTGACAGTGCCTTAGCCGCACCAAAGCCAGCCATACCTAGTGGTGTAGACGCCTTCTCAGAGCCGCCTGCAACCATAGCTTCCGCATCGCCGTATGCAATCATGCGCGCTGCATGGCCGATGTTATGCAAACCTGTAGTACATGCTGTTGAAATAGCGATGTTAGGACCACGTAACCCAGCAAGAATAGAAAGTTGGCCAGCAACCATGTTTACAATAGTCGAAGGAACAAAGAAAGGACTTACGCGACGAGGGCCTTTCGATACCAACGCTTGATGTCCCGCTTCGATGAGGTCAAGACCGCCAATACCAGAACCAATCGCAACACCGATACGGTGCTGGTTTTCTGGTGTGACTTCTAGACCAGAGTCTTTAAGAGCGTGCATACCTGCCACGATGCCGTACTGGATAAACAAATCCATTTTCTTAGCATCTTTTTTAGACACGTACTCACTGCCGTCAAAGTCTTTAACTAAGCCTGCGAAACGAGTTGAGAAATCGGTTGTATCGAAATGTTCAATATTTACGATACCACTCTTGCCCTCAAGAAGGGCTTTCCATGAAGATTCTACGGTGTTGCCTACCGGTGACAACATACCCATGCCAGTGACAACAACACGACGCTTGGACACGATTTTTTCTCCGGGATATTTGTGATTCTATTTTGAAAGGATAGAAGACGTTTTAAAAAAACACAGGCGGCCATGGTGGCCGCCTAGAAAGAGATATTACTGAGCGCTGTTTACGTAGTCGATAGCAGCTTGAACAGTAGTGATCTTCTCAGCTTCTTCGTCAGGAATCTCAGTGTCGAATTCCTCTTCTAGAGCCATTACTAGCTCAACTGTGTCTAGAGAGTCAGCACCTAGATCGTCAACGAAAGAAGCTTCGTTTTTAACTTCTGCTTCGTCTACACCTAGCTGTTCAACAATGATTTTCTTTACGCGTTCTTCGATGTTGCTCATTTTAATTTTCCTTTACAGATTTCGCTCTATGCGATGTTTCCGTAGTTTATTCGAACTGTTGAAAGTTGCAAGGGGGTCCTTGCTGGTCAAACCACAATTTTAGCGAATTTAACCGAAATTCAGCACATTTTTGACTTAAATCATGCACAAATGTTGCACAGATCAAACCATGTACATGCCACCATTTACATGAAGAGTCTCACCTGTGATGTATGCCGCTTCTGGCGATGCAAGAAATGCAACAGCTGAAGCGATTTCACGAGGGTCACCCAAACGACCTGCAGGCACGTTCGCTAGTGTAGCAGCTCGTTGCTCATCATTCAGTGCTTTTGTCATGTCTGTTTCGATAAAACCAGGGGCTACTGTGTTCACCGTCACACCACGAGAAGCCACTTCACGCGCCATAGACTTAGTAAAACCAATGACACCCGCTTTTGCTGCGGCGTAGTTGGTTTGGCCAGCATTACCCATAGTGCCTACTACAGAACCGACGTTAATAATACGGCCTTGACGCTTCTTCATCATGCCACGCAGTACAGCTTTTGATAGGCGGAAGATAGACGTTAGGTTAGTGTCCATGATATCAGTCCACTCATCGTCCTTCATACGCATAAGAAGGTTATCACGAGTAATACCTGCATTGTTAACAAGAATATCGATTGCACCAAATTCTTCGTTAATTTGCTTTAGAACTGCTTCGATTGAGTCGGTATCTGTAACGTTCAACGCCAGACCTTTACCATTCTCACCTAGGTATTCACTGATTGCTGCTGCGCCGTTCTCTGACGTAGCCGTACCAATTACCGTTGCACCGCGCTCAACGAGTAGCTCGGCGATTGAGCGACCGATACCACGGCTAGCACCTGTTACTAAGGCAATTTTGCCTTCAAGGTTCATCATTATTGGATTCCTTTTTATTTTGCAGCTTCAAGTGACGCAGCATCGTTTACCGCTGCAGCACTTAATGTCTTAACAATACGTTTTGTTAGACCTGTAAGAACTTTACCAGGGCCAAGCTCTAGCAGTTTCTCAACGCCTTGCTCGCTCATCTTCTCTACAGCTTCAGTCCAACGAACTGGGCTATGTAGCTGGCGTACTAGCGCATCTTTAATTTTTGCAGGATCAGTTTCTGTCGCAACATCAACGTTGTTGATAACAGGAACAGATGGTACGGCGAACTCAATCGCTTCTAGTGCCACTGCTAGCTTTTCAGCTGCTGGTTTCATTAGCGCACAGTGAGAAGGTACCGACACAGGTAGCGGCAGTGCACGTTTCGCACCCGCTTCTTTACACAATGCACCAGCGCGCTCAACAGCAGCTTTGTTACCCGCGATAACGACCTGACCTGGTGAGTTGAAGTTTACAGGAGAAACCACTTCGCCTTGCGCTGCTTCTTCACACGCTTTAGCGATAGATTCGTCATCTAAACCGATGATCGCATACATTGCACCAACACCTGCAGGTACCGCTTCTTGCATCAATTGACCACGAAGCTCAACAAGCTTGATCGCTTCTTTGAAGTCAATCACACCTGCGCATACAAGTGCAGAATACTCACCTAGACTGTGACCTGCTACTAGTGCTGGCTGAGCAAGACCTTGCTCCTGCCATACACGCCAGATAGCTACTGAAGAAGCTAACAGTGCAGGCTGCGTGCGATGTGTTTGATTTAGATCTTCCGCTGGACCGTTTTGAACCAATGCCCAAAGGTCGTAACCCAGTGCTTCTGAAGCTTCAGCAAAAGTTGCTTTCACGATCTCATGTTGCTCACCTAGCTCTGCTAGCATGCCAACTGTTTGTGAACCCTGACCAGGGAACACGATTGCAAAATTACTCATCGTTATTTCCTTAAACAACGCAATCTGTGACTTTTAAATCGCTCGGTATGAGTGGAGTTAGAAGCGAACCAGCGCCGAACCCCAAGTAAACCCACCACCAAACGCTTCTAATAGAAGGTTCTGCCCACGCTTAATTCTACCGTCTCGAACCGCTTCATCGAGCGCAGTTGGAACAGTAGCGGCTGACGTGTTGCCGTGACGGTCAAGTGTCAGTACAACCTGATCCATCGACATGCCGAGTTTCTTCGCTGTCGCAGCGATAATGCGATAATTCGCTTGATGAGGCACCAACCAATCGAGATCTTCTTTGCTCATTCCATTGGCTGCAAGGGTGTCTTTTACCAACTTCGACAACTGAGTAACCGCTACTTTAAATACTTCGTTACCAGACATGTTGAGCCATTTGTCCAGCTCACCGCCACGTACTGGCATTTCAAGGCTAAGCAAATCACCAAATCGACCATCCGCATAAAGATGCGTCGAGATGATTCCAGGCTCTTCACTCGCACCAAGTACGACAGCGCCTGCAGCATCGCCAAACAAAATAATAGTAGAGCGATCAATCTCTTCAACAGTTTTTGATAGACAATCTGAACCGATCACCAACACGTTTTTACACATGCCTGAGCGAATATGTTGATCCGCGACTGACAGCGCGTAGACGAAGCCAGTACATGCTGCCGCCATATCAAATGCAGGACAACCTTGAATACCAAGTTTTGCCTGAACTTGACACGCAGACGACGGAAATGCGTGGCTACTACTCGTTGTTGCAACAATAATCAGATCGATATCGTTTTTATCGATACCCGCCATTTCAATCGCTTTCAGCGACGCTTCATAGCCCATATCCGCGACGGTTTCGTCTTCGGCGGCAATGCGTCGTTCTTTAATACCTGTGCGAGTGACAATCCATTCATCTGTCGTGTCTACCATTTTCTCTAGATCGGCATTGGTGCGGATCTGAGACGGCAGGTAGCTGCCCGTACCTAAAATTTTGCTATACATGAAGACTAATACTGCCTCTCGAGTAACACTGCTTCTAGACGATCGCTAATTTGGTTTGGCACTTGGCGCTTGACCTCGTGAACCGCTTCGCCTATCGCATTAACAAGCGCCGAAATATCAGCGCTTCCGTGGCTTTTTATGACAATGCCGCGCAATCCTAACAAACTTGCCCCGTTATACTGGTCGGGGTTCAGTGCTTTTACTTCACTTAACATGTCAGAAAACAACAATCTGGCAAGCCACCCCTTAAGAGTCGACGTGGCCAATTTAGCTTTGAGTTTGTCCAAAACAAACTGGGCTGTACCTTCACACGCTTTTAATGTGGTATTGCCCACAAACCCGTCACAGACGATGACATCTGCGCTGCCACTCAGAAGCTCATTGCCTTCGACGAATCCAATATAGTTAATGGATGGGCATTGTGTCAGCATTTCTGAGCAACGTTTGACAAGATCGTTACCTTTAATTTCTTCAGCACCGATATTAAGAATGGCAACACGTGGACTGCGTCCCAAATGCTGCTCAGCAAGCGCACTGCCCATGACGGCAAATTGAAATAAGGAATCCGCATCCACCGACGCATTAGCGCCTAAGTCTAACATCCAGGTCTTATGGCCTGATTTTGTTGGTAATGCCGAAACGAGCGCTGGTCTATCAATTCCGGGAAGAAGCTTGAGGCGATAGCGTGACAATGCCATCAGTGCACCGGTATTACCGCCACTGACACACGCATCTGCGTGTTCTGATTCAACCAGATCAAGGGCAATACGCATCGACGTATCGTGACTGTTTCTCAAGGCGAAGGAAGGCTTTTCGGAATTCGAAATGACTCGGTCACTGTGCATCACCTCAAGGCGAGGGCTGCGTTGGTAACCTAACTGTTTGAGTTGCGTGTTTATTGACGGCGCGTCGCCAACAAGCACCACTTTTAGCTCTGGGAAATGCGACAGTGCCTGCACGGCGGCAGGCACTGTTACGGAAGGACCGAAGTCCCCGCCCATTGCATCAAGTGCAACGGTTATATTATGCAAAGGTCAACCTTACTTGTTGATAACCTTTTTGCCACGGTAGTAACCGTCAGCAGTCACATTGTGACGTAGGTGAGTTTCACCTGAAGTTGCGTCTACAGATAGTGCAGCTGAAGTTAGCGCATCATGTGAACGACGCATGCCACGCATAGAACGTGACTTCTTGCTTTTTTGTACGGCCATGGACCCTACTCCTATGTTAGTAATTTAAACGTCAGTAACTTTAGCTACTCACGCTTTAAGCTCTTTAAAACATCAAATGGATTTGGCTTTTCTTCTGGAACCTCTTCCGGAATATCTCCAAAAACCATGTTGTTTGAGTCAACGCTACAGTCTGCTATATCGTGCATTGCGACTTGAGGCAGGTTTAAGATGAACTCGTCTTCAACTAATTGTATGAGATCGACCTCACCGTACTCATTAAGATCTACCAAATCATAATCTTCCGGTGCTTCCTCTTCACTTTTCTCACTGTAATAAGGAGTATAAGTGAATTGGACTTCACACAAGTGTGTGAAAATCTCATTACAACGCTGACATTCCAAATCAACTTCGATGTTAGCTTTACCAGAGATAACAACGAGTCGCTGTTCATCATGCCCAAAGGACAATGTCACTTCAGCATCGCGTTTTACGCTACTAACTGACTCGTGTAGACGCTTAAAAAGGCTGACTTGGATGATGCCATCATAGTCGAGTCTTTTTTGTGCCGTCTTACCCGGGTCAACACTTCGCGGTATTTTTACCTTTTGCATAGGGCGCGAATATTATCTTCCAAAACGGATTTAGTCAAAGAAAAAGGCGAAAAAGTTGTACTTTTTTTGCCTACAGATTAAGAATCTATCAATATGTCTAGAAACTGCAATTATGATAAAAAAACTGAACCGAAAATGAAATCCATAAGACTCATTTTAGCCTCAACCTCCCCTTACCGTGCCGAGCTACTGGCGAAGTTAGGCCTTTCCTTTGAGGCAATCGCTCCGCAAACAGACGAAACCGCTCATTGTGACGAGTCTGCCTCGCAATTGGTCCAGCGCCTCGCGTTGGAAAAAGCACGCGCACTACAAAACGAAACCAATGCGCTTATTATTGGCAGCGATCAAGTGTGTGTGATTGACGGGCACATTATCGGCAAACCTCTTGATCGCGAAACGGCCATACGCCAACTCAGTCAACAAAGTGGCAAAACCATTCGTTTCTACACTGGTCTTGCGGTCGTCAATACGAACACCGGCGAATGTGATGTCACGGTCGACACCTTTGATGTTACCTTTAGAGTGCTGAACCAAACGCAGATTGAACGTTACGTTGATCTCGAGCAGCCCTACTATTGTGCCGGCAGCTTCAAAAGCGAAGGACTTGGTATTAGCCTGTTCAGCGCCCTAGAGGGAAAAGACCCAAACACACTGGTCGGCCTCCCTCTGATCGATTTGGTGACCATGCTCGATAAGCACGGCCTCTCTCCTCTAAGCTAGTTAACGCCCCATTAAAAAAGCGAAGCCAACTTGGCTTCGCTCATTAATAGAACTCACTAACCTCAAGACATCGACTTAAGCTTATCGAGTGCTTTTTGAAGCTTAGGTTCCATCTCCGCGTGAATTTCCATTCGCTCATCCTTACCCGGATGGGTGAAAATAATGTTCGCAGCGTGGAGGAACAAACGATCCAAACCTACTTTAGCCGTATACGCATCAAAACGGCGGTCACCATAACGGTCGTCCCACGCAATAGGATGACCAGTATACTGAGTATGAACACGTATCTGGTGAGTACGACCTGTTATCGGGCTCGCCTGGATCAAGGTCGCTTGTTCATATGAAGCGAGAACTTTAAATCGGGTTTCCGAAGGTTTACCGTTTGGGTTCACTCTCACAATGCTGTTCACTTCGTTTTTAAGCAGCGGCGCTTTGACCACCTTACAACTTGGCTTCCATTTACCCATGACCAGAGCGAAGTAGTACTTCTGCACCGTTTTCTCTCGGAACTGAGCTTGCAGGTGACGCAGAGCAGAACGCTTTTTTGCAACCAGCAAAATACCCGATGTATCTCGATCTATACGGTGAACCAGCTCTAGAAAACGCGCCTGTGGCCTTAGTGCTCGCAACGCTTCAATCGCACCAAACTTGAGACCACTACCGCCATGAACCGCAAGTCCTGACGGTTTATTAAGAATCAACATATGATCATCTTCGTAGATAATCTGTGATTCCAGTGCCGCGACGCGATTTAGATTGGTGTTAAGCGGGGCTTCTTGCTCTTTCTCTTCCAATGTCACTGGTGGAATACGAACTAAGTCTCCCGCTTGCAGCTTATATTCAGCCTTAACGCGCTTCTTATTGACCCGCACTTCCCCCTTGCGCACGATGCGGTACACAACACTTTTAGGGATATTCTTTAGTTGGTTACGCAAGAAGTTATCTATGCGTTGACCAGCCATATCGTCATCAATGTCGACGAACTGGACTTTTGTTCTAATTTCACTCATTTCGCTATTATAACACCCAAAGTGCGAAGAAAAGAACGCTTTCTCTTTGCGGTATTCGGTAAGGATTCCTGTGACTGACATCAAAACTGGCGAGAGAGCGTTGGCTGGACAAGTTGTGGATAAAATTTAGCCACCACTTACCCCTTATTCATAACTGCGTTATTTTGATTATTAAAATCAGTACATTAACCATACAGACAGCACAAAAGCTTGGTTTTTTTCTGTGGTTTACACTAAAGCTGATTGCTGATATTTCGTTGCGCTGCTATAGTTCACAGCTGCAATGGGTAATTAGATTCGATTTACCATTTATCGCTAATATCTTTGCGAAACTAAATCTTGAGTAGACCGCTTAGTATTGAAACGCAGCAACTGGCATAAGACGTTGAAAGCTAAGTCTTCCTTGTCACCTACTCACGTACTCGTGTTTGAGTAATACCGCCAGAGATGCGGATCACACAGCCTCAGCCTTGTGTGATGACTGTAGTGCCCACGAGCATCCCTTCCAGCCGGGAGGCTGCATTAAATAAAGCCATGGGATCAGGCACCGCGAGTTACGAAACCTGTGACAAGAGCAATGATGAAAACAAAGAAAATACAACGAGAATTTCTGTAATGAAAAGAATGTTAATCAACGCAACTCAAAAAGAAGAGTTGCGTGTTGCTTTGGTTGACGGCCAAAAACTGTTCGATCTTGATATCGAAAGTCCTGGTCACGAGTCAAAGAAAGCAAATATCTACAAAGGACGTATCACTCGAGTTGAGCCTAGCCTAGAGGCTGCATTCGTTGACTACGGCGCCGAACGCCACGGTTTCCTCCCTCTTAAAGAAATTGCCAAAGAATACTTCCCTGAAGGTTACACCTATCAAGGCCGCCCAAGCATCAAAGATGTATTGAGCGAAGGCCAAGAAGTGATCGTGCAAGTTGAAAAAGAAGAGCGTGGCAGCAAAGGTGCTGCTCTGACAACGTACATCTCTCTAGCAGGTAGTTACTTAGTTCTTATGCCTAATAACCCACGTGCCGGCGGTATTTCTCGTCGCATCGAAGGTGAAGAGCGTACTGAGCTAAAAGCTGCACTTAGCACTCTTGAGCTACCGCAAGGTATGGGCCTTATCGTCCGTACTGCGGGCGTTGGTAAAAGTGCCGAAGAGCTTGAGTGGGATCTACGCTTCCTTCTAAACAACTGGGAAAACATTAAGGGCGCTGCAGACCAAAACCCTGCTCCGTTCCTAATCCACCAAGAAAGTAACGTGATCGTCCGTGCGCTTCGTGATTATCTACGTCGAGATATTGGTGAAATCCTAATTGATAGCAACACGATTTACGAACGTGCACGCCAGCATATTCAACTGGTTCGCCCAGACTTCGTAAACCGCGTGAAAAAGTACGACAACGAAGTACCGCTATTTAGCCATTACCAAATCGAGAGCCAAATCGAATCGGCTTTCCAGCGTGAAGTTCGCCTACCATCTGGTGGTTCCATTGTTATCGATCCGACAGAGGCACTTACCTCAATCGATATCAACTCAGCTCGTGCGACTAAAGGTAGTGACATCGAAGAGACAGCACTCAACACCAACTTGGAAGCGGCAGACGAAATTGCACGTCAATTACGCCTTCGTGACTTGGGTGGTCTCGTTGTTATCGACTTCATCGATATGACGCCAGTACGTCACCAACGTGAGGTTGAGAACCGCCTACGCGAAGCTGTTCGTATCGATCGTGCCCGCGTTCAAATTGGTCGTATTTCTCGCTTTGGTCTACTAGAAATGTCACGCCAGCGCCTAAGCCCATCGTTGGCTGAAGCTAGCCACCACATCTGTCCTCGCTGTAGCGGTACTGGTGTGGTTCGTGACAACGAATCTCTAGCACTTTCTGTATTGCGTCTGATTGAAGAAGAAGCGCTTAAGGACAACACATCGCAGGCTTTAGCGATTGTGCCTGTGCCTATCGCCTCTTACCTACTCAATGAGAAGCGCCGCTCAATTAACCACATCGAGCGCGTTCAAGAAGTGAAGATCACTATCGTACCTGATTCAGACATGGAAACACCGCACTTTGAGGTTATCCGTGTACGTGAAGGTGAAGAGCAAGATCTTCTGTCTTACCTACTTCCGAAGAAACTCGAAGCACTGCGTGAAGCAGAAGCTAAAGAAGCGGGCGAGTCAGACATCAAACCACGTAAGATTGAACAACCAGCACTGCAAGGTTTCGCAACACCAACGCAAAGCGCGCCAACACCAGCGCCAAAAGCACCGGAGAAGAAGAAACCAGCAGCTGAGCCAAAGGTTGAAAAACCAGGTCTGTTCTCACGTATTCTTTCTGCAATTAGCTCACTATTCGCTTCACCAGAGCCTGAAAAGAAAGAGCCAGAGAAGAAAGAAGAAAACAAGAATCGCCACAATCGTTCGCGCCGTAACCGCAACAACGATCAGCGTCGTCGCAACAACAAAGAGACTCGTGACAACGATCGCAACAAAAATCGTCGTAACAAACCTAACCGTGACCGCGAAGAAGAGAAAGAGACGCAAAGCAACGCTCAAGAGCCACGCAAACCTCAAAACCGTCGTAACAAGCAGCAAGACCGTCGTAATAAGAAACGCGACGAAGCAGCTAACAAGTCGAAGGTAGAAGAGCAAGGCAAGCAAATTGCTGCGGATGTTCAAGCAGAGAAAAAAGCACCACGCTCTGAAGAAAAAACCGCAAAAGTTAAAGAGCGTCGTCAACGTCGCAAGCTGACTAAACAAGTTCGCGTGAAAGACCAAAATGCGAAGCAAGAAGAGTTAGAAGCACAGCAACAAGCTGCTGCAGCTGCTCAAGTGCCAGCAGAGAAACCGCAAACACCAGAAGCGTCAACTGAAGCGGGTGCTAAAGAGGAAGGCAAGCAACGTCGTAACCGTCGCTCACCACGTCACCTACGTGCAAGTGGTCAACGTCGTCGTCGCGGTCGTGATCGTCGTCCTAACCCATTCCGCCTGCGTAAAGGTGGTGTTGCATCACCAGAGATGGCAATGGGTAAAGTGATGCCAAGCTACGGTATTGTGAAACCAAAACCAAAAGCGAAGCCACAAGCGGAAGTGATCGAAACGCCTGCGGTAGCAGTAACCGGTATGGCGATGCCTGAAATGGCGATGGGGAAAGTCATCGTTATGCGTAAGCCTGAGCCAGTCGCTACGCCAGAACCCGTTGCAGTAGCTGAAGTTGTGGAAGCTCCTGTCGTTGAAACAGCAGTAGTAGAAGCGCCAGTCATTGCTGAAGCTCCGAAAGCAGTAGAAACAGCTCCGGTTGTTGAAGCTGAAGTAGCTGCAGAACCGGCAGTCAAAGCTGCGCCAGTTGCAGAAGCGCCAGTTAAAGTTCCTGAGCCTAAAGAAACTGCTCCTGCTAAAGCAACGGCTAAAGGTCATGCTAGTGCACCAATGGCAAAAGCCGAAGGTAAACAAGAGCTAGGTGAGATCATCATCAACGCTGCGCCAGCAAAAGCCGAGCGTTACCAGCCTAAAGGTGCGGGTAGTCAAGTTGCGACGAATTCAGCATCTGCGGCAATGACCAAACCAAACTACTGATCACAACGGTGTGATTAGCGGTTAATCTGAAAACCAAGGGCTGCCAATTGGCAGCCCTTTTTATTTCCCAATGGTTGCCGTCTCTTCACCGCTCTAAAGCCCTCACCGCAAATATCTCGAGAAGTCTGGTGGTCTAACAACTATTCCTAAGGTATTTGGCATAACAATTTGTTTCAATATTGAACTTCTGGAGACAATTAGGTAGCATGCCCGACTTTGATTGTTTCATTTACAATACACCTTAATTATGAGCCAATACTCATAATCAGTAACGCTCGATTAGCCTTTTTTACTCGCTGTTAATACAGATGACACAGTTTAAATGTCGAATGTGTGCTGGATGAAATGGATATTAACCCAACAACATAAGTACGATTAATTTCATGTTTGAATTCCCACAGTTTTCTAAACACTCTGTAAAGAATGACGTTTTGTCAGGCCTTACAGTTGCTCTTGCACTGGTACCAGAAGCGGTGGCATTTGCCTTCGTAGCTGGTGTTGACCCTATGGTTGGCCTTTATGCTGCGTTTATCGTTGGCCTAGTGACCTCTATTTTTGGTGGCCGTCCTGGTATGATTTCCGGTGCAACAGGCGCGATGGCTGTGGTCATGGTTAGCTTAGTCGCGACTCACGGTGTTCAATACTTGTTTGCTGCTATCATGCTTGCTGGTTTACTGCAAATCAGTGCCGGCCTATTCAAGTTGGGTAAATTTATCCGCATGGTGCCGCATCCAGTGATGATTGGTTTCGTGAATGGCCTAGCAATTGTCATCTTCCTTGCGCAGCTTGGTCAGTTTAAAGCACCTGACCTGTCTGGTGCGCTAACGTGGTTACCACAAGACCAAATGCTGCTAATGCTTGGCTTAGTAGCACTGACAATGGGCATCATCCACTTCCTACCTAAGATCACTACAGCCGTACCTTCTTCTCTCGTGGCGATTGTGACGGTTACTCTGCTGGTACAAGGTTTAGGTCTGGATACGCGCACCGTTGTCGACTTCCTACGCTCAATGTCTGGTGACGAAGCAGCAACGCTCGCTGGTTCGCTGCCAACCTTCTCAATCCCAGCCGTACCACTAACATGGGAAACGCTACAAATCATTCTTCCGTACGCGATCATCCTTGCTGCTATCGGTCTTATCGAGTCTCTACTGACGCTGACCGTGCTGGATGAGATGACCAACACACGTGGTCAATCAAACCGTGAGTGTGTGGGCCAAGGTCTAGCGAACGTCACGTGTTCTGTATTCGGGGCAATGGGTGGTTGTGCGATGATCGGTCAGTCGATGATTAACGTTAACTCAGGTGGTCGTGGTCGTCTATCTGGTATCGTTGCTGCCGTTGCCCTACTGATGTTCATTCTGTTCGCCGCTGCATTGATTGAAATGATCCCACTTGCCGCGCTGGTTGGCGTGATGTTCATGGTGGTTATTGGCACCTTCGAATGGGCGACGTTCAAGCTTGCACGCCGCGTACCGAAGCAAGACTTCTTTGTTATCGTTCTAGTAACGGTGGTTACTGTGATGACAGACCTTGCTGTTGCCGTTGCTGTAGGTGTGGTTGTTTCGGCACTTATGTTTGCTTGGGAGCATGCAAAACACATTTATGCGAGCAGCCGTATCAATGAAGAAGGCTCAAAAGAATACATGGTGAATGGTCCGATTTTCTTTGGCTCTGCCGCGAACTTCCTAGAGCTATTCGATGCACCAAACGATCCTCAAGATGTCATTGTGGATTTTGCTAACTCACGCGTCACCGATCACTCAGCTATTGAAGCGATCGAAACGCTTGCTGAGCGTTACACCGCCGTCGGCAAAACTCTACATCTTCGCCACTTGAGCCCAGACTGTCGCAAACTTCTCGACAAAGCAGGTAGCTTGGTAGAGATTAACGTGAAAGAAGATCCTAGCTACAAAGTAGCAACGGATGTATTGGCTGGGTAATCAGCAGGTACGAAAAGAAGGGGTGGTAACACCCCTTTTTGCTATCTGTGATTTGCGATTACCAAGTGTGATGGTTACTGAGCAACTTTCACGCGGGCAATTTCGTTCGAATTGTCAGCAAACTGATTTTTCAATTCAGCTTTGCTTTTAAAAGTAATGTCCCCACCTGCGGCCACCGACATGTGTTGAGGGTCAACATTGTGCTTTGATTGATACAGCATCACCGCTTGCATACAAGAAGAGCGCTGCTCCTCAGACAGACGACTCCCCTCTGGCCAACGTCCAGTTTCCGTGGCGTAAAGAAGTCTTTCATACACATCTGGTGTCATTGCTGCTAATAATTTTTCTACATCCATAATGAACCTTCTTGTGGTAAAGATAACAGCCCCGCATTTTTACGGTTCTGAGAGGTTAATTCATTACTCGAACCATAACCTGATGGTACACTGAGTCAAGTTAAGCTAGATAAATCAGTGTATTCGATCACAAGTAGTAACATGAATTTACCCCATATTTTGCTCGTTCTTTTAAGTACGTCCCTTTTGGCCGGTTGCTTTGAAACACGCAAGAACACCGACCAATTGTGCGAGCAAGAGCCCGCGCTGAACTGTGCAGTCATGAATACGTCTGACGGCCAGTGTCGGATCCCCCGCACCAACCTTATTTGGCATCGCTATGACATGCTCAGCGCCCCTACCGAAGCCAATTCGATTAAAGACTATTACTTGCTCAAAGAGTACCGTAAGTGCTTAGAACTTGCTTCGCAAATACAACCTATCGAGCAAGCCGATCTCAAAGCACGTCGCTTTGATGCGCTGATGTTTGCTATTAATGAACAACAGCGAGTCACACAGTCGCTCAGTAATACGACCTCCCCAGACACTCTCTACTTTTTATGGAGTGAGGCCGGCGATCAGTCAGCAAGACGACGTTTCCTCGCCATGGAGGGGTTACCACAGTTAGACACGGCTGAACTGCAGTACGCGCTGGCAACCTATTACATTTCACGCGACAAGACCAAGACCTTCCAGTTGCTCAATCGTTCGCTGATGCTGTCCAATGGGGAAAGCAGTGTAAATAACGATGTGATCAAAGCACTCGCAAGCGTAACGCAAAGCCTCGATCAACCTGAGCAATCTTACCTTTGGGCCATGGTGGCGACTAAATTTGATATCCCAATCGCCTCTGAGAATGAGCTACGCTTGATGTTTAATCTAAGCGATGACACATACCAACGACTACAAAAACAGGCCGACACCGTCGCCAAAGCAATAAAAAGCGGCGACTATTCAGCAGCTCTCGCCTTGTAGTCTCAGATCTTAACTCTCGATACTAAAAAGCCCCAGCCAAGTTTCCTTGGTTGGGGCTTTAATTCATCCAGTCAAATCAGGATTAGTGAAGCTTAAGATTCGGACGCAGCACGCGGTTAATACGGCCGACTAACATCATCAAACCGGTCTTTAACATGCCATGCAGCGCCATTTGGTGCATGCGGTACAACGAAATATACACAACACGTGCGATTCTGCCCTCAACCATCATCGAGCCCTTCGTCAGGTTACCCATCAAGCTACCTACCGTAGAGAAGCGGCTCAGCGACACTAGAGAGCCATGATCGTTGTAAACGTACGGTTTCAGTTCACGGCTATTCAGTTTAGCGACAATATTGCCAAAAGCGCGGCTCGCCATCTGGTGAGCAGCTTGAGCGCGAGGCGGTACAAATTTGCCATCCGCTTGCGTGCACTGAGCAAGATCACCAATGACGAAGATGTCATCGTCACGTGTGGTTTGCAGTGTGTCTTTTACCACAAGCTGGTTAATGCGGTTAGTTTCAAGGCCGGCAATGTCTTTCATGAAGTCCGGTGCTTTGATACCCGCAGCCCACACCATAATTTGTGCTGGAATGTGTTCACCATCTTTAGTCGTTAAACCGGTTGAGTCCGCTTGCGTCACCATAGTCGCGGTACGTACTGTCACGCCGAGTTTAGTCAACTCAGAATGCGCTGCACTGGAGATACGTGGCGGTAGTGCTGGCAAAATACGCTCACCTGCTTCGACCAGGTTTACATTCAGCTTGCTCGAGTCCAAATCACCAAAGCCATAAGTACGTAGCTCTTTCACTGCATTATGAAGCTCAGCAGAAAGCTCAACACCTGTCGCACCGGCACCTACAATGGCGATGTCGACCGTGCCTTGACCGTTTTTCGCGTGTAACTTCAAGAACTCATTGTTCATCTCAGTACGGAATCGATGCGCCTGCTCAGGGCTATCTAGGAAGATACAGTTGTCGCGCACACCTGGTGTGTTGAAGTCATTCGACGTCGAGCCGATTGCTAACACAAGAATGTCATAATCGATATTGCGGCTCGGCATCAGCAACTCGCCCTGCTCGTCCTTAAGCTCACTTAACGTGATGTGCTTATTTTCACGATCGATCTCTTGCAGACTGCCCATCTGGAAATCGAAATGATGGTTTTTAGCATGCGCTCGGTAGCTCAATGCATCCACGCCCTCATCCAGTGAACCTGTCGCTACCTCATGCAGCAAAGGTTTCCATAAATGGCTGGCTTTACGATCGACTAGGGTAATATTGGCGCGCCCTTTACGTCCCAGTGTACGGCCTAATTTGGTTGCAAGCTCTAATCCGCCTGCGCCACCACCTACTACGACAATATTAGTCACAATAGCTCTCCTAAAAAGTGAAAGTTTAAAAATTGAACATGCCCCGACAAAGTCCAAGCACAAAAATTCTTGTCATTCTGCGTCAACTCGCTCGAATACAGAGTGCCCCTAACGCGTTACAGATCCCGTTTCACTTCACATTTCGGCACAAAATCGTCTAATTTTGCCCCTTTTCGGCAAGTTATCTTCTTGCTCTCAATTTTTTTTGATATTTATCAAATTTTGTAGAGCGGTTTTATTATATAGAGCAAATCAATGACCGCAACTATTCCGTGGGATTATTTTTACTGAATAAATTAAATGGTGATTTAAACAACAATTTATTGCCATATAAAAAAACGGCCCTACGTTGAGGGCCGTTCTCACCTTTAAAGCTTGGATATCAGTTAGATATCATGCATCTTTAAATGCTTTCATCGCTTGTAAGTGTTGAGAGATCTTCTTGAACTTATGAGTTTGCGTCTCGTCCCAAACCACATCATAGTACGCACTCAAAGCGTCGGCAGTTTGTTGATTGTCACGGACCTCATCTTCACGAGACAGGACAACCATACATTGTTTCGCATTCTTAGTACGGAACTTCTCCACACACTTAGTCGCAATATCTTCGTATTCTTCAGGGCGATCGATACGCCCCTGCATATTGTCCTCTGGGTGCAGATTCGGATTGAAGATCACCTGTTTAATGCCACACAAAAAACCAATACGCTCAGACCAGTAACCTCCTAGGCCGACACCGCAAATCAATGGTTTAGTATCAGAAGACTCCTGAACCAGTTTATTCACTTCTTTCAGAAGGTACTGCATATCGTGCTTAGGATGAAGCGTGCTGTAGTTGACGAAGCGAATGTCTTCGTCGATGAATTGCAACTGAAGCACCTTTTCATGGTTGCCTGGGCTTGTTGAGTCAAAGCCGTGAAGATAGATAATCATAGTACCTCTCGATCATTCCTATAATGGTACGCTTTCCTTAAATCTAACATGAAAGCCATAACTTCAAAGGGGTTAAACGCTTTTTCCAATGACGGAACTGATAAACAGTGATCTAATCAACAATTTCGCTGATAAATTTGCTCCGCTGAGGTCAAAAATGCCGAGTCTTGCCAATGCTCAGCGGCCAGCACGTACCACAGCATCGCCATAATCTCGGTGTGCGGCTGCCAACGGCGCATATCGACAAGAAAAGACTCCTTGTTTTCAACAGGCGCATACTGCTGATAGACATCTAGCCCTTCCTCATGATCAGCGCCTAACATATCCAATGTCAGCACCAAATCTAAAGCTGGCGTCGCCATCGCTGCGTATTCCCAATCAATCACCGCAAACTTACCCGCTGACTTGACGATATTGTGACGGCCAAAATCGAAATGGCACAATACCTTGTCTTCATGGTTCAGCTTTGGGGGCTCACGATAGGTTTCGTACAAAGACTTATAACGCTTTTTTAAGACGTTATCATGAATGTGGAACCAGTAGTGGTCGAGCTTGGCAGACAAATCAAACTCTCGCACGGGTAAGGAAGGTGTAATCGCATGAACTGTCGCGAGTTGATGCAGCAGCGAATCAACAGGTTCTTCGTCTGTCGTCAAACTTCCCTCACACCAAGTAACGAGTAGTCCATGTTCATCATGCGCTACGAGCCGATTGGCCATAACCTGCCCATCGATACTTAACAGCACATTTGCCTCATTGTGCCTGTCGATATCAAACACTTGGCAGTGGGGTGAATTGGCTCGCCATACCAACCAACCGTACGTTTGCGTCAATACCCGCCAACAACGATTGGTGAGCCCGCCAGAAAGAGGAAGTGCCCCTAGGGGCACTTCATTAATTAACGTTGGGATGGCGGCGAGTTCTGGTGCTGCTTGCAGCGCCTTGTTCCATGACTGCATCTTATCGTCGCCAAACAAGCATTAAAGACCGAGTACAGAGCGAGACTCTTGCTTACGGATCTCAGTTTCATCAGCCCACTCAATCAAGCCAGTTTCCAGATCCATAAGACGCATAGTCATCTTGTAATACACATCTTTGTCACTGCCCGCTTCTTTAACGATACTGCTCAAGTTACCGTAAAGCATGTACTGAGCACCAACCATTTGACCAAATTGAATGGCAGTACTTTGGTTAACCAGCTCATCGTTGTTTTGGAAGTTAAGCTGTTCACGTACTGACTCTACACGATCCATATCAACAAAACGGAACTTACCAGAGTTAAGCATTTTGGTGCTGATGGTGTCGGTAATAGACTCAGTATCAATGTGCTCTGTGGTCTTGTTTTTAATGCGCTCTACAAACACGATAGGTCGACTATCACGAGTGATAGCAGCAACCGAGCCGGACATCAACATGCTATCAACCATATCACCAGCAATTTTTTGCAGGTCGGTAGAGCCGAAGTCAATGGTCGTCGTTTCAGTTGCCTGTGCATCGCCATAGCTGACTTTATTTGAACAGCCACCTAAAATGACAGCCAAACCCAACAAAGCAATAATACTCTTTTTCATTTTGTTTCCTTAGTCTTGCTTACGTTTCCAACCAGTGGAAATTAATCATCAGCTCCGCGTACCTGCACACGGAATTCTTTACCATTTGGATTAACAGACACCTCAGATAGGGTAATAGTTTCATCACCTCGTAAAATAGCTGTACGCCACGGTGCCTGTTTTGTGTTCACTTCTAGTCCCTGCTCGTCATACCAATAAAAACGGTATTGGATCGTTTGATCGACCGAGGTCATATTGGACAGCTTAACAACCGCTCTCGAATGACCATTGGTATCGACGGTAGAGATATCATCAATGGAGAACTTATTCCCCATTTTTTCATCACCATATAGGACGGTTTGAGTCTGTCCTTCAATTTTGATGCCCGCTGTTTTATTGGATGCGCAGCCCACAATTGAGAGCAGTACACCGATTACTACTAACCACTTTTTCATTACAATCTTCCTAGTTGCTTATGCCAAATGGTGGCGTTGCCACCTTGCCTCGAAATCCAAACCAAGGCTGTTTGGCGATCTCTCACTTCAAAAGTATAGTCTTGACCATCTACGGTGAGTGTGTGCTCGCCCGCTTTCACTATGTCGCTGGCCGCGTTGACTTGGCTAGGCAAGGTCTGCCAGCTGCGTGTATCGGGTTGCTCAGTTAAAGTATTCCATACATTAAATAGCAAATTACCTACGTTATCTTCGTCCCCAGTGGAGCTCTTGCGGATTTGGTCTTTCGCATAGACTCGAAGCGCTTGTCTCAACAAAATAGCTGGCATATTTTCAGACAGCTGCTGCTGCGCCATCAAGTTAACATCCACCAACTCATCGCCAATTATCGATTTACCGTCTAGTACGATAGGCGACTGTTTTGGCGAAACATTTGGCACATAATACGGCAATGCCACAGTATACAAGGCGGTATTACCTCGACTGTCATAGATAGGCAAAGTCAGATTCCACGCTTGCATCGCCGAGACCACACCTTGCTCTTCCAACACGACGACACGTCCTTGGCCCTGCTTCGGGCCGGAGCGATCCCCGTATTGCTTTTTCAATTTGGCTAAATCTTGGTTACGACTCGAACGCTTAGCGACACGAATTACCGCATCAATCACAGCTTCATTGTCCGGAGCCACCGCGAGAGCGCGTGTGTAATCGATATAAGCGCCATTCAAATCATTAGATGCTTCGTACAGTAGCCCTGATAGATAAAGCAAATAGCCGTTTTGAATCGCTTTAAGCTTATTACCTGCGTCAGGATAGCGTGATAATACCGAACCAAGGTTTGGCGACAGGCCTTGCTGCTTCAGTTGGTTTTCGGACGATTGAAGATCTTTTTCTCTGGCTTGACGAGCACGCTCTTGTACTCGGTTCGCCCTTCTTACCTCAACTAATGCCCCTTCAAGGTCATTGTTCTGAACGTAATTAAGCCCGAGATAAAGATGCAAAAAGCCCAACTCATAATCAGGCGGAACGTACTCTGTGATATTGTCATTAATCGCCAATGCGCCCACACTTGTTGCAGTATCAGTGATCGAGATTAATGCTTTGTCTTGTTGTACACGGATCGCTTTATCACTTAACTCAAGTGCCGATTTACTTTGCGGATAATCGCGATTAAGAAACTCTACTCTGCCGCGTTCAAAATTATCCAAAATATCACCGGCTACCGGCTCGGCTGGCAGCGCCGCAAGCGCTTTATCATACTGACCAGTCTTTACCGATTGATACACAATCGTATTTTGCTGAGTATAGTGACTAAAAAGATTTCCGGCCGTAAGCCCGGCACACGCGGTCAAGGTCGCACTCAATGCAACGGTTGCCGTAAATCTAACGCAACGTCTTAACATAAATTCTGAATAACATGACTCGTTGAGTTGTAAAGCCATGACTGTCACGTGTGGCAACTGAGCCACTAGGGAGAGTCATGACTTGATAAGTAAAGTGACCGACTTAGCCAACCAATAACGGACCAAGTGGGCGGCCACCGACAAGGTGCATGTGAATATGGTACACCTCTTGTCCGCCGTACGCGTTGCAGTTCACTATGAGACGATAGCCATCTTCAGCAATCCCCTCTTCTTGGGCAATCTTTTTTGCGACCGTAAACATACGTCCCATCATAGCTTCATCATCGGCTTCAACATCATTTACCGTTGGGATCAGTTTATTTGGGATGATCAGCACATGGCTTGGCGCCCGAGGATTAATATCGCGAAACGCTGTCACCAAGTCGTCTTGATACAGCACATCGGCAGGAATTTCTTTACGAATGATTTTGCTAAAAATGGTTTCTTCAGCCATGAAGCTCTCCAATTACCAAATAGGATACGTGTGTGGGTTACTAAGAAAGTATGCACCATGGGCATGGGGATCACAATTGAAAGCAAACCCTACTAGCTACTTGTTTTTATTATTGTTCAATTCTTCAACGTGTCGACTCTCTCTCTCACAGACAGAGCTAACACTTCTTCACAAAACTATCACTTTTGTTGTGTTTTTGATGAGTGCGTCATAAAACGTAGCACTGTTTATTAGATATATTTCAGTTTTTGCTATTTCTAACGATAAAGAGACATAACACCAGCTGATATTTCGTTCGCACGCAGATTGTGCGACAGGTTGGTGGCAAACGTCCAGACTACTTTTGTATCGTTTTTGTATTGCTGCAGTTTATAGGGAGAGATAAATGCAGGGTTCTGTTATCAGAAGAATGTATGCCGGCTTTACGCTGATCGTCGTACTATTCGTCATCACTATCGCCATCATGCTTAACGGCATGAATCAGATTCACCAAAACTTTGGTTCCGTTTCGAACACATCGTTGCCTCTGGTGTCCATGTCCAACCAAACCAGTGTGCAGCTGTTATCCGCTGATAAGTCATTCAAAGACTTTCTCACCACGCAGAACGAAGAGCGCATGACCATCCGCCGTGATGAGTTTACGGTATCGATGCAAAAATTTGGCGAGGCGCTCACTCAGCTTTCTGAAGTAAGCCAGGGTATCCCAGAGCTTGAAGCTGCGATTACTGAATTACGTGACGTTCAAACACGCTATGACCAAGAAGCGCAAACCGCGATGGACAACTACCAATCCATGTTTGCGGCACAAGAGCAAGTTCAGCAATCGACTCGTCGCTTCCAAAAACTGCACGCTGACCTGTCAGTGGGTATGAAAGAGTATGTCGATGATTCATCGAGCATCTCAGTTAAAGTAATGGCGAAAAGCTATTTCATTAAACTAAAAGACGCAGAGATCATCACATCCGATGCACTGGCGAGCAGCGACACGGAATTTGTACAGCAAGCAGTAAACAAAAACCGCAAAGCGGTAAGCCACTTAAACTACGCCTTCAACGGCCTGGTGAGTCAGATGCCGGAGCTAAAAGACGCTTTTGCTGAGTCAGTTGCTCAATTTACTCAGGACGTTGGCCGAAAAGGCGGGGTACTCGATCAACACAACAGCTACCTGATTGCTAAAGATGCGCTATACCAGAACATTGAAAGTCTAGCCGTAGTGGTTGACGAAGCAATGGTGACCCTAAACGGCTTCAGTGACACTGCAACCAGTAACCTTAATCAATCCTTGGCTCACGCCGGTGACATCTACAACGAAGGTGTCATTAAAGCCGTCAGCATCGGTTTTGTCGTGACATTGATTGCGGTTGGTATTGGCTATCACATTGCGCAAAGTGTACGCCAGCCACTTAACAGTACGCTTAAGACATTAGAGAGCCTAACCGAAGGCGACATGACTCAGCGTATCGAAGTGAAATACAACAACGAATTCCGCCGCCTGGGTAACCATATTAATACCCTCGCGGACAGCTTACACAACGTTCTGGTCAAGCTTAACGATGCGTCAGACAACCTAACAGATACCGCAAGCAGCAACCAATCGACATCAGCCAGTGCCCAGCAACAGTTGAGCGCACAGCGTGAGCAAACGGCCAATGTCGCCACAGCAATGACCGAAATGTCCCATTCGGTACAAGAAGTGGCAAACAGCGCACAAAGTTCACTAGAAAAAGTACATGCCGTAGAGTCTGCATCTGAATCTGGTCGTCAGATCATGAGCACCAACATCAGCACCATCAACCAACTAGAGACACGCCTCAATGAATCGGTTGAAGCGGTGGGTGAGCTGCAACGTATGAGTAGCCAAATTGGTAGCATTCTTGATGTGATACGCAACATTGCAGAACAAACCAACCTACTCGCCCTCAACGCAGCGATTGAAGCTGCACGTGCCGGCGAGCAAGGTCGAGGCTTTGCAGTCGTTGCTGATGAAGTTCGAGTGTTGGCACAAAAGACCACTGAATCGACAACTGAGATTGAAACCATGATCAGCAATTTGCAGTCCAGCTCTAAGAGTGCAGGCTCTGTGATTGAAAGCTGTATGAAAGACATGGAACTGTCGGTTGAACAAGCTTCAAGTGCTAATGGCGCGATGGAAGAAATTCAGGCGCTCATTATTGAAATCAGCCAAATGAGTACTCACATCTCTCAAGCCGCTGCAGAGCAGAGTGAGACTACCGCTGACATCGCGAAGAACATTGAAGAAATCAATCACATCGCAGATGACAGTTATCAAGCGATGTCACAAATTGCCTCGACGAGCCAAAGCTTGACGAGTCTGGCTAACCAACAAGGTGAGTTAGTACACCGATTTAAGCTTTAACTTAGTCAACAAAGCGTAAATAATTCATCAAGAGCGAGATTCCTAGGGTCTCGCTCTTGTTTTTTAAACCTAACGCCATTATATCTTGAGTATGGCTTGCTTTACTTTTTAAAGACCTAGCGCAGGATTGCGTTGCGTCGTCTTCTCTTTTCTTCGGCAAGCCAAATGTTGAAGGAAACACTATGGCCGTTCATGTAGGCATCATTGACCAAGATCCCATCCGTTTGGTCACCCCGTTACTCGATGACCGCACCGTCAGTCGTCATATCATTTTTATTGGCGACGAGTCCCAGTTCGACATGTATGAGCGTTTAAGCGCGGTACTGGGAGAGCGTGATATTACCTCCGAGTTTTTTGAGATCCCTGACATCGTCAACACCTCAGCCATCAAACAATCAATTCTGACTCTCGCCAATACGCTCAAAGAGAAAAATCTAGAAGTGAAGCTCAATGCGAGTTGTGGCCTACGACACCGCTTGCTCTCTGTCTATGAAGTGTTTCGTACTTTCCACTGGCCGATTTTTGTCGTTGAGCCGAACAGCGACAAAATGTGTTGGCTCTATCCTGAAGGTGCGCAAGATGCACAAGTGCAAGATCACATCACCATCGGCGACTATCTGACCATCTTCGGTGCAAGAGGTGAGTTCACCGATTATGATCTCCCGCCACAGTTGGATAAAAAGCTGTACGAACTTGGAGAGAAATGGGCGAGTAACGCGCTAGAACTTGGCCCAGGTCTAGCGACCCTCAATTATCTTGCAACCACATGCCGTAAAGAGCAGAAGCTCGATGTCGCCCTATCTGAAAAGCAGCAGGGATACCGAGAGCTTAATATGCTCATCAGTGACTTGGTGGAATCTCAAATCGCAAGCTACGACAACGGTGTATTGACCTTTATCAGTGAAGACGCGCGCCGTTTCTCAAACGGTGAATGGCTTGAGAACTTAGTGCATAGCACGGTAAAACAGATCCGTGATGACTTGCCAACCATTCAAGACCACTCACTCAACGTACAGGTATACCGCCAACTGGGTGAACGTGAAGTCCGCAATGAATTAGATGTTGCGTCAGTGGTGAACAACAAGCTGCACATTATTGAATGTAAGACTAAAGGCATGCGAGATGATGGCGACGATACGCTCTACAAGCTCGAATCGCTGCGCGATCTTCTGGGCGGCTTGCAAGCACGTGCCATGCTAGTGAGCTTTAGACCCCTACGTCATAACGACATCACTCGCGCAGAAGATCTAGGACTGGCACTTATCGGCCCGGACGAACTCAAAGATCTTAAACACCACCTCACTATTTGGTTCCAAGGCGCTGGCGGCATCGATGAGCGCGCACGTTTAAGTTAATTTACAACTAGCACGTACAAAAAAGGCTTGGCAATATGCCAAGCCTTTTACTATCGAAATCTAAATTATGCTGATTTCACTTGCTCACGCTTTACCGCTGCATTGTGCTTCATGCCAACGATGACCACACAAACATAAGCCGCAATTGTTAGACCAAGGATAGCAAATGGTAGCGCTGCCCAGCCGTAGCCATCAACAGCAATACCACTGATCACACTGCCAAGACCAAAGCCAAGAGAGATGAAGAACATCATCAGACCTTGAGTCAAACCACCACCAACAAACGTTAGACGCGCCGCAATTGCTGGGGAAATCATGTCCGTTACTGTGATGCCTTGAAGATAAACAAGGAAAAGCGCCAGTGGGATGATGTAGTGTAGAGACATACCCGCTTCTGCAATCACATACGCAATACCAATCACCACGATCGACGCGACTGCAGACAGTTTAAATAGGCTTAGGTTACCAAAACGAGCAACAAATTTTTCTGCCGCAACAAGAATCACTAGGCCAAGAATTGACGCCACTGAAAGATTCGCTGCAGATAGTGACTGAGCCACACCGTAGCCGTTCTCTAGTAGGTTTGGATATTGTGCTTGGAATGCGCCTTGACCCGCACACAGTAGACCAACCGCGAGTAGGAATAGACCAAAGTTAGAGAAGATAACCTTAACAAAGCCAACCTTTGGTGCGTCGTCTTCTGCCGCTGCAGCCGCCATCGCTTCCGCATTGTCAAGAATGCGCTGCGCTGGCTTCTTATTGGTTAGCATAGTGATAACAGCAAGTACAGCAACAATCGCCATCATTGCCATAAAGCGCATTTCGTAAGACCAACCCAGTTCGGTTACGTAAGCAAGCGCGATACCAGACAGCAACGAACCAATGATAAGAACCTGAGCCATGCGACCTAGCTTAGACGCTTCTGTCTTTGCATCGTAACCCGCGAAAGTAATAAACACTGGGTTAAGCATTAGAAGAATGGCAGAACCCGTACCAAAGAACACTGAGCCTACCGCCATCATTGCAAAGTTGCTGCCTGCTGCCAGGAAGCATGCGCCGGCCAATAGGTAAGAGACCATGCCAAAAAGCTGAGCTAAACGGTGCGCTTTATATTTGTCTGCAAGCATGCCGATAATTGGAGCGAAAAGGCCAGCTAGACCAAATAGACCCATCGCCAAACCAGCGTCGGTTGCACTGCCCGTACGAGCAAGAATAAATGATGGTACCATCATAGGAATAAATACGATTTGTACGATGCCGTAAGCAAAGTGCGCTGAGAACCAGCCTTCTAAGCCGAGTTTTTTCAACATGTTGCAGACCTCATTAGGAGTCATCCATAGGGTTGTTGGAATTAAGGAGTAATACAGCAAAAAGAGTCCTTTTTTCAGCCATACTCATCATAGCCTTCACAATCAGCATTAATAAGTAACATACTAGTACACGTTTCTAGCACGAATCTGTTACTCTTGCGTCCTCTAATTGCGGCGGGCGTTTAAGGGCCGCAATCATATCAAGCTCTCAAATTAGCTGTAATAGTGTTGACTCCCCACTGTCAACATAACGCTTCACTGGGCGTCAGAAATGCTATACTCTACGCATCATAACAATAAACTCATTAGCGACTGATAAACACGCTAATCCTTTTGGTGGGAGTTTCCCCTATGAACCTTACAAAACTGCGAGTGTTTGCTCTGACTGCCGAACATGGCTCGCTCACTAAAGTTGCCAACATCATGGGTAAAACCCGCACATCTTTGAGTATGGCGCTCTCTAGCCTAGAAGATGAACTCGGTGTTGAATTGTTTGAGCGCACTCGTAACCGATTAGTATTGAATGATGCCGGTGCCGCTTTACTGCCCGACTGTCGCAACATTCTCAATATGGCCGAAAGCTTATACTCAAAAGCAGAACAGTTCCGCCAAGGTGACAGCGACAAAATCCGTATTGCTTATGACGATACGCTGCCATCGACATTTTGGCGACGTCAGTTAGTCGCACTCTCCGACGAGTTTCCCCATATTTCACTAACGGCTATCAAAGCATCCAGTGCCGACATCCCGACGCTAGTAAAGGAAAATCACGTCGATCTCGGTTACGGACTCGTGTTTAGCTCGGGCGACGATCCAATGATCAAAGTTCGTGCTCTGCATCGTATCCGCATGATGGCTGTGTGCTCCCCACAACATGATCTCGCTAAACTCGCTAACGTGACCAGTACCGACATCACCGCCTATCGTCAGATCGTTTTGTCGCACCTTTTCGATGAGATTCACCAAGATTTCCGCCCAATTTCCAGCAGCACTATGAGCTTTTCTAACTACCAAGAAGTGTTAGAGGCCGTCGTGGATAATTTAGGCTGGGGCATTATTCCAGAAACGTTGGTAAAACAAGAATTGCGTAAAGAGCACCTTGTGGTGCTAAAGCATCCAAATGGTATGTATTACGAGAGCTTTGGTGAAATGTCGAGACCGAATGATCATACCGTCGAAACTCGTCAGGCGTTGATAGATGGAATTGAAGAAGGGATTTACGACTTGTTTTAAGAGTAAACGAGTAGGTTCTGAGAACTTATTCGTTTCGTTCTCTGAATGCAAAAAGCCGAAGCAAATGCTTCGGCTTTTTCGTTTTATCGATTGGGGTAAATCGATTAAACGATGCGCAGACCGCCTTGAGCGATTGCGAAACGACGTGCACGAGTGAACGAGTACGCGTTTGTGATACCTTCACCAGTTGGGCCAGCGATAGTGAACGTTGAAGTACCTTCAGCGTTGTAACCTACACCAGATAGTGTTGGACCGTTGTGAGCGAAGATAGTTGTGTTGATAGCACGACCGAACTTAGTTACGTTCTCGATGTTACCAGAGTAGATACATGCAGAGTGCTTGTTACCACGCTCAGCAGCAACTGCGCGCTCGATAGCTTCGTCGATGTTCGCACAACGAACAACTGGAAGTACTGGCATCATTTGCTCTACGTGTACTAGTGGGTGATCGTTCTCAACAACCATAACCGCTAGACGAGTCTCAGACTCAACACCGATAGACTTAAGGATCTCACCTGCGTCTTGACCAACGTGTTGCTTAACTGGGTGCCATACGCGAGCAATTTCTTGCGCAGTACATGGCTTAGCACCGTCGATTTCGTCCATAGTTAGGATTTGTGCAGTTAGCTTCTCAGCTTCTTCTGCAGAAAGAACGTAAGCGCCCGTTGCTTCTAGCTTAGCTAGGAACTCGTCCGCTACTGAATCTTCAACAAATACTTCTTTCTCACCGATACATAGTAGGTTGTTATCGAAAGATGCACCGCCGTAAACGCCAGCCGCAGCTAGGTCTAGGTTAGCAGAAGCGTCAACGATGACAGGTGGGTTACCAGCGCCAGCGCCTACACCTTTCTTACCAGATTGTAGGATTGCTTTAACTAGACCAGGACCACCAGTACCCACTAGCATGTTTACTAGTGGAGATTTAGCGATTTCGTTTAGAGTTTCTAGAGTTGGCTCTTTAACCATAGTAACTAGGTTAGCTGGGCCGCCTGCTTCAACGATAGTTTTGTTGATCATGTCGATCATCATCGCAGAAACAACTTTAGAAGATGGGTGAACGTTGAACGTTACCGCGTTACCAGACGCTAGCATAGAGATAGCGTTGTTAACGATAGTTTCAGTTGGGTTAGTTACAGGAGTAACAGCACCGATAACACCGTAAGGTGCACGCTCTTCTAGAGAGATACCGTTGTCACCAGACCATACTTTAGTTTCTAGAACTTCAGTACCTGGAGTCTTAGCAGCAGTTAGCTGGTGCTTAGCGATCTTGTCTTCAACACGACCTAGTTTAGTTTCTTCACGAACCATCTTCGCGAAGTCTTCAGCTTTAGCTAGAACTGCACCACGGATAGCAGTAAGGATAGCTTCACGGCCTTCTTTAGTTGAGTTAGCGTAGAACTCAACTTGAGCTTTATGAGTTGCTTCGATTGCAGCTTCTACAGTTTCGAAAACGCCTTGTGCGTTGTTGATATCGAATGACATTATTATTACCTTCTTAAAGTATTCGGTGGCAAGCCACTTAAAAAGAGCAGGCTCTTGGCCTGCTCCTAATCTTTATTCAATTAAGCGTATACTTGAGCAGCTTCTTCGCCGTTCACTACACGTAGCGTACCTAGTACTAGTGCTTCTAGCTCAACTTCACCTGGGAACTTAGTTACAGGAGCGATGAACTCAACGCGCTTAGTGATTTCAGCTGTGATGTACTTGCTGTATGCGATACCACCAGTTAGCAGGATGCCGTCAACTTTTTCACCGCCGAATACCGCGCCCATAGCAGCGATCTGCTTAGAAACTTGGTAAGCCATCGCGTCTGTTACTAGTTTGAACTCAGCGTCGCCAGCTTCCGCTTTCTCTTCGATTTCACGCATGTCGATGCTACCTGTGTAGCTGAATGCGCCGCCTTTACCTTGGATGAATGCTTTCATCTCAGCGTGCGTGTACTCGCCGCTGAAGCAGATGTCGATTAGCTCGCGAGTTGGTAGGTCACCAGAACGCTCTGGAGTGAATGGACCTTCAGAAACTGCGTCGTTTACGTCAACAGTTTGGCCGCCCATGTGAGCACCTACAGTGATACCGCCACCCATGTGACAAACGATAACGTTAACGTCTTCGTACTTCTTACCTTGCTCTTCAGCGAATTTACGCGCGATAGCTTTTTGGTTAAGAGCGTGGAAACGACCTTTACGCTTGATAGCTTTGTGGCCAGAGAAAGACGCTAGCTCAGATAGCTCGTAAGTTACCGGTGCATCTGTGAAGAATGCTTCAATGCCGTTCTCATCAGCGATTTCTTTACCGATGATGCCTGCAAGGCTTGCTGGGTGCTGGATTTGCGCTTCTAGAAGGTCTGCGATTACTGCATCGTCAACCTTGTAAGTACCGCCAGCGATTGGCTTAAGAACACCACCACGACAAGCAATAGCGTTTAGCTCAGAAGCTTTAACACCAGCTTCTTCTAGAGCCGCAAGAATTGCTTCTTTACGGAATTCTTTTTGGTTTGCAACAACTGCACCGAATGGCGCTAGCTCTTCAGCGCTGTGACGTAGAGTTTTCTCGAACAGTTCAGTTGTACCTTCGAAAAGACCGATTTTTGTAGACGTAGAGCCTGGGTTGATAGCTAGAATTTTCATCACTTATAAACCTAAATTAAGTTATTGCTAGTTATAATTAAGCAGACGCGTCTGCTGCTTCTTTCTGTTGGCTCATAGCCGCTACAGAACATGCAAGCGCGATAGATACTGTCTTCTCAGCTTCGCCGTCAGCGCGAGAAACTAGAACAACAGGAATACGTGCACCAAGTAGAACACCCGCCATGCTGAAGCCAGCCATGTACTGAAGTGCTTTAGCAAATACGTTGCCTACTTCGATGTTTGGAACCATTAGGATATCTGCGTTGCCCGCTACTGGAGACTCGTAACCTTTAAGGTTTGCAGCGTACTGAGATACCGCGATATCTAGAGAGATAGGACCTGAAACGATACAACCTTCAATTTCACCGTTTTGGTTCATCTTTTGAAGCTCTGCCGCGTCCATCGTCGCTGGCATCTTGTCGTATGGCTTCTCTTTCGCACATAGGTTAGCTACTTTAGGCTCTTCGATGCCTACAGAGTGTGCTAGGCTCACTGCGTTCTTGATGATGCCTGCTTTTTGCTCAAGCGTTGGCATGATGTTCATCGCTGCGTCAGTGAACACGTGGAAGCTGTCGCCGCCTTCTTTAAATAGAACGCCTGCGTGGCTAAGAACGTTACCAGTACGAAGACCGTGCTCTTTCTTAAGCACTTCTTTTAGTAGAACTGAAGTGTCGATTAGACCCTTCATTAGTAGGTCGCCTTTACCTTCAGCAATTGCAGAGACTGCTGCAGTTGCGATTGCTTCTAGACCATCAGCTTCGATAATGTCGAAGTTTGCTAGATCAACGTTTGCTTTTGCTGCTGCTTCGTTGATTAGCGCACGCTCACCAACAAGAATCACATCTGCCATGCCTTCTTGGAATGCGTTGTTTGCTGCGTCTAGCGTTGCATCATCGTGCGCTGCTGCAACAACCATGCGTTGCTTCTTACCGAACTTTTTAGCTTGCTGAATAAAGAAGTCTTTATTGTACATAGGGGCGATACCTTATATTTAAGAAGAGAGCCACTCGCCCTCTTTCTATTATCGATAAACACTTATCTCTAAAAACAATTCGTTATTGTGGAGCAATTGAAGCGAATTATTTTTTAGACCCTCGTGAAAGGATGGATTGAATTTATCGTAGGTATTGTCGAAATTAACGTCACTCAGTGTCAGTTTTTTTGACCGATTTACGGTAACATTTATTTGACCGTGAATAGATCGGCAGCATTCATATCACCAGCAACTATAGAAGCAGGTTGCTATCACAGATTTCACTGAATTAGAGAAATAAATTGAAATATTGAAGAGCGAACGTAACAAGCGAGAATTAAGGTAACACACCCGTTTCACTAGGTAATTTACCTATGGAGATTTGAGTAACACAGCGTAAGTTGGCAATAAATTCACAGCAGCTATCAATCTGATAGCTTACGATTCGGTGTTTAATAATCGCTAGAACATCAAGAGTGGTATTCATGGTGTGAATGTCAAATTGTCAGTTGCAAAGTGTAGTGCGGACACTAGAGTAAGTTTTTTTGACGCTGAGTGAAGTGCCCTGTTTCATGACCATACCCTATACTGGCTTCAGCTAATCACAGTGATTGAGAAGCTTAAGTTTCTGAATCACAAAGTAGATACAACATTGACTACTATTAAGTAAGGGTCGACGATGACAATCCAAAATCGCCTAGAAGAAAGTGTAAAAAACCTAAACACTGTACTTGAAGAGCAAAAGCAACTTCTTGCTGAGCACAAAGCGAACCAAAACTACGCTGAGCGCCTACAAAACCTGCTTACTCCAACAGATGAACTAAGCACTAAAGGTGATGACCTATACATCGGTGGCTGTAAAGCAACTGATCTAATCGAACAATACGGCAGCCCGCTATTCGTACTAAGCGAAGACACTCTACGTGGCAACCTACGTCGCGTTAAAGCAGCATTCGGTTCAAACTGGCCAAAGCCTGTGAACGTAATGTTCGCTATCAAATCAAACACTAACTACGCTGTTCGTGCTATCTGTAACGAAGAAGGCGTTGGTGGTGACTGTTTCGGTCCTGGTGAAGTTGAAGCAACTCACATCGCAGGTGCGGATCCAAAAACTATCGCACTTAACGGTACAGTTAAGCCTGAACTAGCTATCCGCAAAGCGATTGAGTACGGCTACGCAATCCACCTAGACTCTTACGAAGAAATTGAAATCGTAGAGCGCATTGCTGCAGAAGTTAAGCCAAAAGAAAAAGTACGTATCGCGGTACGTCTAAAAGTTATCCCTGAAGATTTCTTCAACGACTTCGAACCAGATGCATACCCGTTCCCTAACTTCATCGGCGCGATGAAGTGGATCAAGTTCGGTCTACTAAAAGAAGAAGCGAAGAAAATCGTTAACCGCGTTAAAGAAATCGATGCATTCGAATTCTACGGTTTCCACACTCACCTAGGTCGTTTCTCTAAGCAACCTGAAGGTTGGGATGCACTATACCGTGAGTACGCACGCAATGTTATCGAGATCTCTCGTGAATGTGGCGTTCAACCATTCCAAATCGACCTTGGCGGCGGTTGGCCACGCGAGCGTGAGCCAGAGTGTCGTAGCGTTGAGCACATGATGAACCCGAACACAATCGAAGACTACGCGTCTATCGTATGTAAGGGCATGCTAGAAGAGTTCAACAAAGAAGGCTTCGAGATCCCACAACTATGGCTAGAGCCTGGTCGTTACATCGCAGGTAACATCGGTACACTACTAACGTCTGTATACGTAGTAAAAGATGACCAAGAGATGGACTACACCTACACAATGGTTGACGCGTCTACTTACCTAGCAACGCTAGTTGAGTCTCAAGAGTCTAAGAACCCTGTTCTACCAGCGAACAAGATGACTCAGCCTCTTCAAGAGAAGACGACTGAAGTAGCGGGTCCAATCTGTATCCCATCTATCTGGGAAAGCGGTGCACGCATGCCAGCTCTAGAGCCAAAAGACGTTCTAGCTATCATGGATGTAGGTCACTACGCAGAATCTCAGGCGAGCCAGTTCAACTCTCTTCCTCGTCCTGCAACTGTACTAGTTAAAGACGGCGAAGCTGAGCTAATCAAGCGCGCTGAAACTGTGGAAGACGTATTTGCTACGCAAATCCTTCCAGAGCGTTTCAAAAAAGCAAAAGCAGAACTTGAGAAGCAGCGTAAAGCCTAATTCTTAAGGCTTCTGGACGGACAAAAGCCTCTCAATTGAGAGGCTTTTTCGTATCTGCCACCTAGATAATCACACCGATAGATAAGTAACAAAAAAGCGAAACAGTTTCCTGCTCCGCTTTTCTATAATCTCTCTCTAACAGCGACGACTGTTAATCAAGTAGCTTGCGCGCCGCTTCCACAACAACGCGAATAGAACGCGTCTCTGCTTGTTTCAACGTATCGTGATCCGGTGTCTCTTTTTGCGTACGGTTGATGATTACGCCCGCTACACAGCCAGCTCGTAGACCTGAACTTGCACACATTGTTAGTAGTGTGGCGGATTCCATTTCAAAGTTAAGCACACCCATTTGTTGCCACTCTTCCATAGAACCTTGGAAACGACGTACCACACGACCCGAGAACGTATCGTAACGCTCTTGGCCTGGGTAGAACGTATCGCTTGATGCTGTCACGCCAGTGTGCACTGTTGAACCTGCTTCAATCGCCGCTTCTTTCATTGCCGTTGCTACATCAAAGTCCGCAACCGCTGGGAATTCCATTGGCGCAAAATGTAGGCTTGCACCATCAAGGCGAACAGAGCCTGTGGTCACAATCATATCGCCCACATTCACATGTGATTGAATCGCACCTGTGGTACCAACACGCAAGAAGGTACGCACGCCAAGTTGCGCTAGCTCTTCCACGGCGATTGATGTTGATGGACCACCGATACCAGTCGAACAAACCACCACTGGCTTACCGTCTAGTTTTGCACGGTACACAGTGTACTCACGTTGGCTTGCCAAAAACTCTGGCTCATCCATCAACTCAGCGATCTTCTGAACTCGAGCTGGGTCACCTGGAATAATGGCAATTGTCGCGCCTTGTAGATCTTCTTTATTTACTCCGAGATGGAAAACAGCTTGGGACATGGGGGACTCCTTTTGTCTCTTGGGTATGGGTTTAAGCTTATAAGATAGCGCCCTCAATAAACGTACGCAGATCACAATTATCCAATGCAAAAACTTTGGAATTTCAAATTAAATCGGTTTGCATCACACTTTCATGTCGAATTAGCGTCGATTTTGCACAACTTAAGTTTCTTCGCTCACAAAAAAGCCGCTGTCTGAAATCAATTCAAACAGCGGCCGTAATAAGCAAATGCCAATTATTCCAGCGAAGATTTATGACGGAGCAACCTTAATGCGTTCAAGGTAACGATCGCCGTTGCACCACTGTCAGCTAACACAGCCACCCAAAGCCCTGTAATACCCAGTAAACTTGTCACAAGGAATACGCCTTTCAGACCAAGGGCAAGAGCAACATTTTGCTTGATGTTGTTTAACGTCGCGCGCGATAGCTCAATCATCGCCGGTAACTCAGTCAAGCGATTGTGAGTCAGAGCTGCATCCGCCGTTTCCAGCGCTACATCCGTGCCTCCCCCCATCGCAACACCAATGTTCGCCGCTTTCATCGCGGGCGCATCATTGATGCCATCCCCTACCATAGCGACTCGGTGCTGGCTGGCTAGTTCATTTATAAAGCCCACTTTATCGCCCGGAAGTAGACGTGCTTTATAGTCCATACCTAACGGGGCAGCAATAGACGCCGCACTACGCTCGTTATCACCGGTTAACATAATGGTGCGGATACCAAGCTTAGTGAGTTTAGCGACGGCATCGGCGGTATCTGGTCGCATTTCATCTCGCCATGCAATCAAACCCTGCACTGCGAATGCTTGGTTCCACTCGCGCAATGCGACAACCACCGTTTTCCCTTGGCTCTCAAGCTCGGCTATTTTTTGATTAACATCAGAATCAATCGACACATCCAGTTTTGAAGGTGCCGACAACACCCATTTCACATCATCAATCCACCCTTCTACGCCAACCCCGACAAGCGCCTTTTGCTCTGTTGCTGCTGGAATGATCAGTGCTTTGCTCTCAACATAGCGAACCAATGAGGTCGCGAGGGGGTGATTCGAACCTTGCTCGATTGACGCACTCGCCGTCAAAAGTTCATCTTCTGTTATCGAGCCAGTCACAATGACATCGGTGACCTGAGGCTTACCTAAGGTCAATGTTCCGGTCTTATCGAAGGCAACAGACTCGATGTTACCCAATTGCTCAAGCGCGGCCCCACCTTTAATCAGGGCACCACGTCTGGTAGCCGCGGCCAAGCCAGAGGTAATGGCGGCTGGCGTAGAGATCACCAAAGCACATGGGCAAGCAATCAATAACAGCGCAAGTCCTCGGTAGGTCCAAGTTTCCCAAGGCTGAGCGAACAGTAGCGGTGGAGTCACAATAACCAACAGAGACACCAGCATCATAAGCGGCGTATACCAGCGGCTAAACTTGTCTAGAAAACGTTCTATCGGTGCTCGGCGAGATTCCGCCTCTTCAATTAGATGCAAAATACGATCGATCGCATTTTCACCCTGCTTCGATGTCACTTTGAGACGCACAACTTTATCTGCAAGTACTGCACCTGCCATGACAGTGTCGCCAACCACACGCTCAACAGGCAGCGACTCACCAGTTAACGCGCTTTCATCAAAACTCGCATTGGAACTGATAAGCTCACCATCCGCAGGCATTCGATCACCTGGTGCAACTTCAATGATATCGCCAGGTTCCAAAGCTGCGGCACTTTTGGTCTGGCGGTTATTATCAACAATAACGGTAGCTTGTTCTGGCACCAATGACATGAGTGCCTGAACACCGCTTCTGGCTCTGGAAGCAGCAAACGCTTCAAGTCGCTCACCAATCAAAAACAGCAGCAGTACCATAGCCGCTTCAACGGTCTCACCAAGGTAAAGAGCACCTATCGCGGCTACGCTCATGAGTGTTTCTATGGCAAAAGGAGTGCCTGACTTGGCAAGTTTAATCGCCTTAGCGCCGATCGGCATTAAGCCAATAAGACAGGTCAGTGTAAACAACCATTCACTTATCTGAGGATAACTACCTTTAAATGCGGCAGCGATAGCCATACCAGTGGATATCGCAAGGATATGAACATTGTCTTTAAGGGTTTTATTCCAGCCTTTAGGCTTAGATTGGGTTTGACTAGGCGAGCTGCCATCTAATGCATTGAGGGTAAAACCGGCATCCATTACTGCCGCTTCAACTTGCGAAAACAATGCAGGCTCATCGACTCGCACGACCAATTTTTCGGTAGCGAACATCACTTTTGAGCTCACAACGCCTTGGATTCTGTTGGTCGCGGTCTCCACTTTTCGAGCACAGGCTGGGCAGTCCATACCGGCAACCCTCCAAGATTTTAGTAAACCTGATTCTTGTTTTGATGCTTGAGAATGGCCACTGGAGGCCGCGGGCTCTTCTGGGTCAGCCGCGCAGCAACCATCACCTGATTGGCACTCTTCCGACTCGACGCTTGCGATGGTGGTGACTTGAGCGATCTTTGGCGCATCACATGCATCGCTCGCCGGACGAATAGCGCTAATATTTTGCGAACTGCATGCTTTATGTTTATTACACATGGGACTCTCCTTTTCATATCCTTAACCCCAAGTGTAAACCTTGGAGCTAGCTCCAAGGTCAAGAAAAAAGTTAGCCCGACAGCGTGGGAGACTCAAGTTGCTTGTCGACTTTTGACACCTCTTCAATCATCACAGGATCGTGGGTGCAGAACGGCTGAGAGTTAACGCTAACAATACTGGGGTCTTTGGCTTGTGAACATTCCCCTGTTTTTCGAAGATCAGCAATATGAAAACGCAGCACAATGTAACCAAGAATACCAAAAACAACGTTACCGACGGCCTGCCCATAGAGCACACCTAGAGCACCAAACCATAGCGACCCGAGATAAACGAATGGCAGAGTTCCGGCCGTCGCCTTTCCTAAGTTGAGCGCGGTTGAATACAAAGGTTTTCCCAAGTTATTGAAAGAGGTATTAGCGACAAACAATATTCCGTTGAATACAAAGGTAATGGCGACAAATGTTGCAAATGCGCTGACCGTTAATGCCGCGTCGCCCGTTAATGAAAACAGAGCAATTAATGGCTCTTGCACTAAATAAAGCAACATGCATACGATGAGCGTGTAGATAGTGGTGACAATTAACGAGTTCTTAAGGGTCTCTTCAACCCTATCGATTCTGACGGCACCAAAGTTTTGCCCAACAATAGGACCAACCGCACCGGATAACGCAAAGATAAACGCAAAGCACACCGGAATGATGCGCCCGATGACAGCAAAGCCAGCAACGTAATCTTCACCATATTGCGCAATGGCGGTCGTCACAATGGCATTACCAATCGGAGTCGCGGTATTGGTGACAATCGCTGGCAAGGCAATCGCCAACATCACTTTAGTATCGCGTCGAACAGAGGCGAAACTGGGTCTATCGAGCAGTTGATGGACCTTAAGTAGAGGCATAAATGAGAAATAAAACACCGCAAATCTCGCCACTACTGATGCCGCCGCCGCACCTTCCACATTCCAGTTAAAACCAAAAATGAATATAGGATCGAGCACCGCGTTGACTAGCCCCCCCGCTAACGTTGCCCACATTGAGCGTTTTGCATCGCCTGCGGCGCGAAGGCCTGCACCACTCGCCATTCCTAACGCAATCAACGGGGTACTCGGCAGCAAGATCCATAAATAAGCTTCGGCACGTTCATGAGCTCTTCCTTCTGCTCCAATAGCCGTAAGTAGCTCAGGAATATAAGCGCACATCAATGCTGTCACTACCGCACTAATCAGAAAGGAGATCACTAATACACTACTGCCAATCTCCCGAGCATAAGCCATGTTCTTCGCGCCAATGGCCTTTGACATCAGTGCGCCCATTGCGATAGACGTGCCGATACTGACGGACGTTGCAAAAAACGTCAGCGTACCAGCAAAACCAACTGCAGCCGCGAGCTCGGCTTGTCCCAACATACTGATGAACAGCATGTCGAGCAAATCAACCACAAAAATCGCCATGATGCCCACGGTGGATGTTCCGGACATCACTAAAATGTGGCGCATTGTCGAACCTTCAACAAACTTGGCAGACTGTTCAGCCATTGAATTCCCTTTCTGCTTACAAACGCTCTACAAACAACAAAGGGCGCCGCAGCGCCCGTTTCGAATAATATCTAGTTTATACTGGGTGTTTGAAGCATGCTTCAATAGTTTTACCAATAGCACGCAGCACATCACGACGGGTAATCACACCGACCAAACGACCATTGTCGATTACAGGGTACATTTTTGGCTTACCCACTTTCATCATATCAGCCAGTTCGATAATGGAAGTATCCGGTGCGACAGACAGTACCTCACGGTACATACAATCCCCTACCGTATGCGTATCCTGACAGTGATAACTCACTTTTACTAACTTCTCAAGCAAGTCTTGTTCAGAGATAAACCCAATCACCTGCTCTTTATCATCAATAACAGGCCCGCCTAAGTGGGTCGATTGCATCACTTTGTCGAGTGCTGCACTGAGCGACATGTCTTCCGTGAACGTGACCGTTCTTTGCGTCATATAATCTTTTACTTTTAGCGACTCCATAGCACTCTCCTTACTTCCCGATATCTAAAACTTGTACGTTCATTTTGGTGCAATCCATCACAAGGTAGAAATGGGACTTATCGATACTATCGATAGTGAATTCCTATCACAGCGGAAACTCCTTGATTCCACTGCATTGATATTTCTAAGCGTAAGACGGTTTTTTCGATTTTGCCTATCTTATCGATAAGAATTTTGTAACAATCCCGTGAATTAGATTTTCCGTTACCGGCGCCATCATGTTTAAAAAGCTGCTTCAATCCTTATCCGATGCTGTTGAATTTCGCTCGCGCATCTGGGTGGTTCACATCTCAGAATCGTTTCTTAAAGACCAATCCTTTGTGGTCAATGAAGATCAGTTTTCAAGCCCGTTATCTTGGATGAAAAGCCGTGGCTACTCTCAAAACATGCTCGACAAAGTCGAGACAATGAGGCGCTCTCAAGTGCTCGTTGTTGAGTTAGGTGAAACCACTCACCAGCTTATGAGGGTGAAATAGTCTCACCCTCATCGTTACTGGGTCATCGCTTACGCTGACATCACCCACACTTCCTCACCACGCACTTCCACTTGCCAAGTTTTCACGCTGATTTTTGGCTCCTCAATACATACACCAGAGCTGAGTTCGAAGTGCTGCTTGTACAGGGGCGACGCCACGCAATCGCGTCCGCCGATATCACCGACAATCCCGCGACTCAACACAAAGGCTTCACCAATCGGATCCCAGTTATCAATCGCAAACACACCTTGCTCTGTCTCTGGCAAGTAAAACAGCGCAAGTTGCGCATCGCCAACCAATGCACCTCGGCCTTGATAAGGGGTCAAGTCAGCCACGTCACAAATCTTATTCCACATGATTAATCCTCCAGTTGCGGGTCAACGATAGTCACAGGGATCCTTTGACCTCGAACGCGCTGGTAGCCAAGATCTTTACTTTGCTGGTCACTGTTAATAAAAGGCATAAACGTCGCGCGTTTTTCTTCTGACTCGACGGCGGTTTTCCATTCACATTGGTAGGTATCAACAATGTGCTGCATTTGAGTTTCAAGCTGCGTGTTAATGCCTAAAGAGTCGTCAATCACCACTTGTTTCAGGTAATCTAGCCCGCCCTCTAAGCTTTCCATCCAAACCGACGTACGCTGCAGACGTTCGCCCGTCTTAACGTAGAACATCAACACTCTGTCGATCAAAGTGACCAACTCTTCTGTGGTTAGATCAGATGCGAGTAAATCCGCATGGCGTGGGCGCATCCCGCCATTGCCACATACGTATAAGTTCCAACCATTTTCGGTGGCAATCACACCAATATCTTTACTTTGCGCCTCAGCACATTCACGGGTACAACCTGACACCGCAAACTTAATCTTATGGGGAGCTCGAAGGCCCTTGTAGCGATTTTCAAGGTCGATAGCGAGACCCACTGAATCGTCGACGCCATAACGACACCACGTCGAACCCACACACGATTTCACTGTGCGCAGCGACTTACCGTAAGCGTGGCCAGTTTCAAAGCCTGCGGAGATCAACGTGTCCCAAATTTCTGGAAGTTGCTCCACCTGAGCACCAAACAAGTCCACTCGCTGACCACCGGTAATCTTGGTGTAGAGATCGAACTTCTTCGCCACCTCACCCAGTACAATCAGTTTTTCAGGAGTAATTTCACCACCGGGGACACGTGGCACGACGGAATAAGAGCCATCTTTTTGTAAGTTCGCAAGAAACAGATCGTTCGAGTCTTGCAATCCACGATGTGAGCCTTCCAACACATGCTCATTCCACAGAGAGGCAAACACAGAAGCCGCTGTAGGCTTACAAATGTCACAGCCTTTACCCTTACCGTGCTTTTCAATCAGTTCATCGAAGCTCTTAATGGAATCCACTTGGCAGATGTGGAACAGCTCCTGTCTTGAAAATTCGAAGTGTTCGCAAAGATGGTTATTAACCTCTTGCCCCATCGCCACCAGCTCTTCATCAAGAACGCTTTTCACCATGTTGGCGCAGCCACCACAGCCGGTTCCAGCCTTGGTTTCGTCTTTTAACGTCGCAAGATCATGAGCGCCAGCATGAATGGCTTCGACCAAATCCCCGCGGGTTACATTGTGACAAGAACAGATCATGGTTGAGGCGCTTGCACCACCAGACAATGAACTGGTATCAAACAGCAGCTCTGCTGGATGCTCGGGTAGAGTTTTCTCATTGAGATACGCTTGCAAGAGCAAATCGTAATCGGTGGTGTCTCCAACCAGGATCGCGCCGAGCAAACGGCTACTGCTCTCATCGACGATAAGCTTTTTATAAGTGCCTTGCGCGGTATCTTGCAACACCATCTCTTTTGCCCCAGGCGTTTGCATTTGCGCATCACCGATGGAAGCGACATCGACCCCTAGTAGCTTGAGTTTGGTGCTCATGTCGGCACCTTCAAACGTCGCCGCTTTACCCATAAGCTGGTCTGCGACTGCGCGCGCCATGGCATAACCGGGTGCCACCAAGCCAAAGATACGATTTTGCCAAAGCGCACATTCACCGATAGCGTAAATAGCTTCATCACTGGTTTGGCAATGATCGTTAATCACGATGCCGCCACGCTCACCAATATCTAAACCCGCCTCTCTTGCGAGTGCGTCTTGGGGACGAATACCGGCGGAAAATACCACTACGTCTACATCCAATGGTTCAACATCTTTAAACACCATACGGTGATACGCGGTTTCACCATCACAGATCTTATCGGTACCGGTTGAGGTGTGAACCGTTAGCCCGAGATCTTCAATTTTGTTCTTCAAAAGTCCACCAGCACCATCATCAAGCTGTACTGGCATTAATCTTGGTGCAAACTCCACAACGTGAGTTTCAAGCCCGAGGAGCTTTAAGGCATTAGCCGCTTCAAGTCCCAACAAACCGCCGCCGATGACCGCGCCCGTTTTTGCCCCCTCACACGCTTTACGAATCGCAGAAAGATCGTCCAACGTTCGGTATACAAACACGTTATCGCGATCTTTTCCTTCAATCGGTGGTACGAACGGATAAGAGCCCGTCGCCAAAACCAAGTGGTCATAGCCTAGAATATCCTCATCATCGAGAGTGATGCGCTTGCTCTGTTTATCAATGCTGGTGACTCGACTTCCTAATACCAACTCAACGCCGTATTTTTTGTACCACTCTTCATCCCCAAGCATCAGAGAATCATGCGAGTTACCCGAAAATAACGATGAGAGCTGAACACGGTCATAGGCCGCATAACGCTCCTCACCAATCACCGTAATTTGATAATTTAAATGTCCCTGAAGGCTAATGAGATGAGCGATGAAATGGTGCCCAACCATGCCGTTACCGACTACAACGATATGTTCCATATCTCGTCTCCCTATGCGCTTTTCTTCGCGTCTTGCTGCTTGCTGATTTCTGCCGTTGCTGACAACTCGTTTTTGGCTTGCTTCTCATACAGGAAGGTCAATACGGCTTGACGGTATTTCTGATATTGCGGATTGTCGGCCATCGCGACGCGATTTCTAGGTCGTTCCAGATCGATATCTAACACTTCACCAATCGTCGCTGCCGGTCCATTCGTCATCATCACTATCTTGTCGGAGAGAAGCACGGCTTCATCCACATCGTGAGTGATCATAATGACGGTATTGTTGAGCTCCGCTTGAATCGCCATTAGCGCATCTTGCAGCTTGGCGCGCGTCAGTGCATCGAGTGCGCCAAACGGTTCATCCATCAACAGAACTTTTGGTTTTAACGCTAGGGCGCGGGCAATACCAACGCGTTGCTTCATACCGCCAGAAATTTCATCTGGCCTCTTGTCGGCCGCATGAGCCATTTCAACCAGGTCGAGATAATGGTGAACCTGCTCTTTCACCCAGGCTTTATCTTTGCCCTTCGCGACCTGCTTTACTGCAAGCTCGATGTTTTCATACACCGAAAGCCAAGGCAGTAATGAGTGATTTTGGAACACAACCGCTCGCTCAGGACCAGGACCATCGACTTCACGGCCATCGACAATCACACCTCCGTCGGTGGGGAAATGCAGACCCGCGACCAAGTTCAGTACCGTGGACTTACCGCAGCCTGAGTGACCAATTAGCGAGATAAATTCCCCTTTTTGGATCTGTAAATCGACATTCTTGAGTGCCACAAACTCCCCTTGTGGCGTGGGGAACCGCATTCCTAGCTGGGTCAGGTCAAGTAAAGGTTTCGACATCATTAACTTCCTTATTCGATAATCAAGGCGTCATTTCTTCTCAATGAGAGCAGAGTGACAACAGGGCCTAGTTAGCGGAGCGATTGCTGTTTGTTCCAAGAAAAATGCTTTTGCAGCAGCAACATGCCGCGATCAAGCAATAGACCGATAAAGCCGATGGTGATCACCGCGACCATGATGCGACCGAGTGACGCTGAGCTACCATTTTGGAACTCATCCCAGACGAATTTGCCAAGCCCTGGGTTTTGAGCCAGCATTTCTGCGGCAATCAACACCATCCAAGCAATACCTAGAGAAAGTCGAAGACCTGTGAAAATCATAGGAATCGCAGAAGGCAATACAATGGTGCGAATATGCTGCCACCAAGAGAGCTTCAACACCTTACTCACGTTAAGAAGATCTTTATCCACGCTAGTGACACCAACAGCGGTATTGATGAGTGTTGGCCATAGGCTACACAGGGCAACGGTAATCAATGAGTTGACAAAAGATTTCGCAAACAAAGGGTCGTCGCTCACATATGTCGCACTCACCACCATGGTCACGATAGGCAGCCAAGCCAAAGGTGACACCGGTTTTAGTAGTTGAATGATTGGGTTAAATGCCTGATACACGCCTTGATTAAGACCGAGCACAATCCCAAGTGGAATGGCGATCACTGAGGCCAAGATAAATCCGCCCGCCACAGTAATAAGTGAAGTACCAATCTGGTCAAAGAAAGTTGGTTTCCCTGTGTAAGGGCGGATCTTCACTTTCGCGTCCGGATTTTTCGCCAGTTTGGCTGCATTGCGCTTTTCTTGACGCTCGATAAAGGCTACCGCCTTATCACGCTCCTCAACATGTTCTGCAGCTAGGTTTTTGAATTGTGCAAACGTCTGAACTGGACCTGGTAAGGTACCTAAAGACGTCTCTACCTGTTTTGCTGCCAAATGCCACATCATTAGGAAACACAAAATCCCAATGAGGGGGAACAGCAGCACTCGGCTGCGGTTCACCACCATGTCGCGGCTTGGCTTAAGTGAAATTACGTTCGTTGCCATCACCTATACTCCTTAGCTTTTCTTGGCTTACTCGCTTTAACGTTCGTGATATGACGCTTACGTCTACACTTTGTCGTTACCTTTCAGACCGATAGAGAATTTTTTCAGGTACTCGTTCGGCTTAGTACCGTCATAAACGATGTTGTCGATAAAGTGAGTTTGTGGGGCGCGGAAACCATCTTCATTGTTGAAATCAGGGAAGTCTTTCGACGTTAGCACGCCATCTTCTACCAAGGCCTCAGCCGCTTGTTGATAGATATCTGGGCGGTACACTTCTTTCGCGATATCCATGTACCATTGGTCATCTTGCGAGTCTGCAATCTGTCCCCAACGACGCATCTGAGTTAGGTACCAAATCGCATCACTGTAATATGGGTAAGTGGCGTTATGACGGAAGAACACGTTAAAGTCAGGCACATCACGCTTATCACCTTTCTCATACTCAAACGTACCCGTCATGCTGTTGGCAATAACCTCTGCATCTGCGCCAACGTAGGCACTTTTCGAGAGCATCTTCACCGCTTCTTGACGGTTGGCATTGTTGTTTTCATCCAACCAATGGGCGGCGCGGATAAGCGCTTTCACCACGCGGATATGGGTATTTGGGTTTTCTTCAGCCCAAGACTTCGACACACCAAATACTTTCTCAGGATTGTTTTTCCAAATCTCGTAGTCTGTAACCACAGGAACACCAATACCCTTAAACACCGCTTGCTGGTTCCACGGTTCGCCTACGCAATAACCTTCAATCGTGCCCGCTTCCATCGTCGCTGGCATTTGAGGAGGAGGTGTCACGCTGAGCAGAACATCGGCATTAACTTGGCCGCTGTTATCACCTGATTTCGGTGCGTAGTAACCTGGATGAATTCCCCCGGCTGCCAACCAGTAGCGCAGCTCATAGTTGTGAGTTGAAACTGGGAACACCATACCCATGTTGAACGGCTTACCTTCATCAAGATATCCCTCAACCACTGGCTTTAACGCATCTGCCTTAATTGGATGAACGGGTTTGCCATCGGCCTGCTTTGGAATGTGCTGCTTCATCGCATCCCACGTGTTATTGGAAACGGTGATGGCGTTACCATTTAAATCCATACTGAATGCGGTAATGACCTCCGCCTTGGTACCGATACCGATCGTCGCTCCCAGAGGCTGACCAGCCAGCATATGCGCACCGTCTAGCTCGCCGTCGATGACGCGATCTAGCAGTACTTTCCAGTTCGCTTGTGCTTCCAAGGTGACATAGAGACCTTCATCTTCGAAAAAGCCCTTTTCGTAAGCGACCGCCAGTGGTGCCATATCGGTCAGTTTGATAAAGCCAAACTTGAGCTCTTCAATTTCCGGCTCACCCAACTCAGCCCAAGCCGATGTGCCAACTAGTAGCGTTGCCGTTGCAATAGTCGCGGTGCTGACGCGGTGAAACGTCTTACCCACTTTGTTTGCTCGTTGCGTCCATTTTTTCATAACACTATCTCCGTGTGATGCTTAAAAATTTTTTCCAAAAAAAAAGGCGCTACTGCTAGATATAAGCAGTAACGCCGTCGCCAACCTTTCATTCACCGCCGTTGATGAGTTCAGGAGCTGCCCACTTAGGGGCGGGGGTATTGTAGTTAGTATTAATAATCCAATTTGCGTGCCAACTTTCATTTCCCCTTTAAAATTAGACACTTAATTAATTGAAACCTCTATCCTAACCGTTTTTTGCTTCTCCAGTGTGCACCCTGCACCAATTGAATGAATTATCATTAACCCTAAAGTGGTAATCAGAGATGGATGGATTCTAAGGTGTTGATCAGGTTCTTTGCCACTTGGGCAAGCGATAAACTCGACTGCATAGCTGATTTTCGAAGCGCAGAAAACGCCGTCTGTTCATCAAGTTGGTGGTGCTTCATCAACAAGCCTTTCGCTTTCTCTATCACTTTTCTCTCTTCGAGTTTAAGATTCAGCGCGGCGATTTTTTGGTCATCTTGAATGGATTTCTCGCGCACTTGTCTGGCGTGAACCACCCACGCACTCAGTTCGAATTGGGAGTCATGAGGTAGCAGAACATAATCATTACTCACCGGTAAGCGGTTGATATCACTATCATTAAGCTGCTTTAAGATGACTAAAAGGGGACGCTTCAGCTGCTTAGCAACGTCAATGATCAGCGACAATTCGGCACAAGGTTGCTGCCAAGAAATGACAAGAGTGGCTGTGGGTTCTTTTTCAAGCATGGACTCCAGCAGTGATAGCTGGCAGCCCATGATTTTATCGAAGTCTTTGGCGAGCCTAGCGCTTATATGCGCCTGTTCGGCGATTGAATCGCAACAAACTAAGACTGGTGTTTTTGGCATACGTTTTCCCTAACATAGTGTTCCTTCACTCGTTAGTCCATCGCAATATGTATGCCAAAGTTGCTGGGCTTTGGTTTGTGCCTTGTTCCAATCTGCTGACAAGGTAAACAGCGCCACCGTCATCGTACTAATCACGGTATTGGCCATCAGCTCTTGCTCATCCTCAGGCGTGCCCAGCGGACAAGAAATCTCACGTTGCTGGGTCATGCTCTCTTCAATGTAACTCGAGCTCACCTTACCGTTTTCTGCCCACCAGATGGTTTGACTTACTTTGGGGTTATATTCAGTCTCACCCGACTGACCTTTAAAAGAGACCGTTCGCTGAGTTTGTGCCGTGGGTAGGTGTACCAGAGATTCGACTTTCGCGTGTAACTCTTGGAAGCCTGGGTGGAAACTGCCGCGCAGTGCAAACGGCGCATTCGCTGGATTCAAAGCGCGAGCGACGGTATTCACGGGGGTTCTGAGTCCATAACGATGTTTCCAATCGAGCATGGTCTTAACTTGTGGCAGAAAACTCTCTAGGGGTAAATAAGCGATGTTGAACTGATCAAGTTGTTGCTGCGCATCCGCAAGACTGCTTGCGGTGTTGATATTGAGCTGATTTAAAAAGTCTCTCGCGTGCAAGCGGTTATGCATTTTATCCAAATCACCATGGAGCAAGATTTTCACGCCGCTGTCCGCCAATATCTTGGCCGCGATTAAGTGCCACGGTAAGCCTGACGTTTGGCCAGTGCGTTTTCCTGCATACAATGGCCAATCGAGATCAGCAAAACTCTCTGATGAAGATTTCAGCGCCTGCACAAAGCCTGCAATCTCCTCTGGCGTTTCATCTCTTACGCGAATGAGCATCATCAGCATAGCCATTTGGTCATCACCGACCTCACCATTCATAAACGCGGCCATAACTTCACGTGCCTGAGTTTGCGTCAGCGGACCTCGACCTCGTGAACCACGACCAACCGTGCGAATACATTCTTGAATTAACGACACATCTTCTCCTACTTAATGTGACTTTCCCGACCTCGACATCTAAAGGGGTGACATCAATGAGCCGGAACATCAAAGCGACGAAACTAATCGTTCGTCTGGGGTATATTCTTTTGCTATATCAACAAGCTGCTGGCGAATCGACACCACTTCACCGATGACCATCAAGGCCGGGCTCAAGCCGCGAAGCTGCTCAGCAATTTGATTCAGTTGCGATAGCTCGAAAGTATATACTTCTTCTTCTGCGCTACAACCTTTACCGATAATAGCAACAGGCGTAGAAGCACTCAGCCCAGCTTGCATTAGACCATTTTGAATATCGAGACTTTTTTCCAGCCCCATGTAACAGACTAATGTTTGCCCTTGAGCAATCAGCGATGACCATGCTGGCAAGGCTCCAGACACGACATTTCCGGTAACAAAGGTGACACTTCGAGCCACTTTGCGATGCGTGAGTGGGATAAGTGCACTCGAAGAGCAGCCAAGCGCAGCGGTAATACCGGGGATCACTTCAAACTCAATGCCCGCCGTTTTCAGTGCCAACGCTTCCTCTCCACCTCGACCAAACACAAATGGATCGCCACCTTTTAAACGTACTGCGCGATAACCTTTATGACCGCAGTCTTTTAGGATTGCATTAATAGATTCTTGGTTAAGGCTAGGCATACCGCAACGTTTTCCAACATAAAATTTTAATGTATCGCTGGGAATTAAATCCAAAATCTGTTGACTGACCAAACGGTCGTAAACCACGATGTCTGCCTCATTAATCCGTTTGTACGCCGCCATCGTCAACAAGTCTGGATCGCCCGGTCCTGCACCCACTATTGAAACAAAGCCTTGCGCTGATTTATGTGGCAACTCATCGATAAAACCGACATTTTGTTGCTGATGCGGACGGTATGCACGCTCATTCCTTTGAGTATTCATCCTACAACTCCTTTGTTAACTGATGCATTATTTCACTATCACGTCGATGTGCTGAGAGTGCTGAAAATGCTGATTGGCGAGCTTCTCTACCTCCGGCAGACAAGAGCCGCAATTGCTGCCACATTTCAACTGATTTTGAAGCTGAGCGACACTGGTGTGATGTTGGTTTTGGATAGCATCGATGATTTGCTTTTCCGTCACTCTAAAGCAGCTACACACCAATTGACTGCTCGTGCCGGTTTGAATGGCTTTGAGAGTTTTTGCCAACGAAAATGGCTGTCCCACCAGTTGCGATAACTGCTCAACATCCGCATCAAACGCTTTGCTCTCCACTTGAATAACGCTTTTTACCGTCAATCCAGCATCATCAGCGCAGCTCAGAGTTACCCAACCATGCTCGGTATCCATCATCAAAAGCTTGCCTTTTAGTGCCGTGATTGTGGCCTCATTCCAAGTTTGCTTGCTCAACACCGACTGACTGGCATAACGCCACAAACGATGTCCAGCTCCGCCAGTGTCCGTCACTTGCATCGATGCAAAATCAGCGATATCCGATAACTTATCGCTACCCTCGCCTATGGCAACCATATAACTGCCAATTCTGTACGGCGTGACACTAACTATGGCCGATTTGAACGCTGGCTGGCCGGATATAGGGTCAACAACAGATGGCGTTACTTGGTTAACGGCACTGCCAGCGCCAAATTCGCCTGCCCAGTGCATCGACAAATACACACTGTCCATACCTAAACCGTCGTCGGCTTTGATGCGGGCAACAATACTGTTGCTGCCATCAGCAAGTGCCACTTGGGCCAGTTGTTCGGTTTTGAGCTCCGCTCGCTCAATGGATAGTGGATTGAGGTAAAGCGTCGGTTCAACCTCTTTTTGTGTTAACGCAGGGACGTATCCAGTGCGCGTCATCGTATGCCACTGGTCGCGGTCTCGACCCGTATTAAGAATAAACTCCTGATGCCCACGTGGCAGCTCCTGCTGATTCGACTCTGGAACAATCAACTTCGCGCGTCCAGTTGACGTTGCAAAACAGCCATCCGAGAACGGCCTCTCACCACTGAGCGGCCACTGAGTGGGCTGCCAATTGTTGTACTCTTGTTCGCTTAGCGAACTGAGCGCACTCAGGTCAAAAACATAGGGAGCACTCTTATTAATCGCAGATAGCGCAATATGCTCTTTAAAAATGTCGTATTCACTGTGATAACTAAACCCATCTGTCACGCCCATTAAGCGGCACAACGCCTGGCCAACTTTGGAGACCGCCCACCAATCCGGTTTGCTTTCTCCTCGCAAGGGTAAAAACGCACGCTGCCGTGACATCATGCGCTCTGAGTTCGTAACCATGCCCTGCTTTTCTCCCCACCCTGCAGCGGGCAATAAAATGTCAGCGTACTGAGCGATGTCTGAATCGGCGCAGATATCCGATACAATGACGAGCTCACAACGCTTAAGCGCGCGCTTAATTCTCTGACTTTGAGGCAAAGAAATCACCGGGTTGGTCGCCATGATCCATACCGCCTTAACTTCACCGCGCTCGATGGCATCAAATAAATCTACCGCCTTTAATCCGGGCTTGGTGGCCATATTCGGCGCCTGCCATACCGCTTGAACTTGCTCGATTGATTGAGGATCAAACCCGCGATGCACAGCAAGTTGATTAGCAAGCCCTCCAACTTCACGTCCCCCCATCGCATTCGGCTGACCGGTGATTGAAAATGGCCCGCAGCCTTCACGACCAATCTTGCCCGTTAGCAAGTGTGCGTTGATAATCGCATTGCCTTTGTCAGTACCATTTGGTGCTTGATTCACCCCTTGACAATACAGCGTGATCACACGCTTTTTGGTCGCAAACCAATGATAAAACTGCTTGAGCCTTGTTCTGTCGACGTGAGTTTGCTCCACAACGGCATCGAGAGAACAAGACGTTTGCTTCAATGCTTTCATCAGTGCGTCAGCGCCCTGCGTGTGCTGGTCGATGTAGCGACTATCCAACTGGTTCGTGTCATCGCAATACCGCGCGAGCCCCATAAACAGCGCTACATCACTATCGCTAACAAGGGGGAGATGTAGGTCGGCCTGTTCCGCTGTCATCGTGTTACGAGGATCGATGACCACCAGTTTTAGATTCGGGTTTGACTCTCTTGCCTGTTGAATTCGACGAAACACGATTGGATGCGTCCATGCCGCATTCGAACCAACCAGCACAATCATTTCTGCCAGTTCAAGATCTTGGTAATTCACAGGCACCACATCTTCACCAAACGCGCGAACGTGAGAAGCAACAGCCGAAGACATACACAAGCGAGAGTTGGTATCAATATTAGCGCTGCCAATAAAGCCTTTCATAAGCTTATTAGCAACGTAGTAATCTTCGGTCAGTAGCTGTCCCGACACATACATGGATAGTGCATCACTGCCATGTTGCTGTTGAATGTCATAAAACCGGGTGGCGATAGTGTCGATCGCTTCCGTCCATGACGCTTGTTTGCCGTTAATTTGGGGATAGAGCAGCCTTGCAGGTCCTGTATGGCTTTGATCTAAAGAGGACCCTTTAATGCACAGTGCCCCCATATTTGCTGGGTGCGAATAGTCGCCGTTCGTGGAGGCTTGTTTCGGTTGGCTGACACATTTGGCCACTAGGCCGCAGCCCACACCACAATAAGGACAGGTTGTTTTGACACTTCTCGGCTTCATAGCTTCTCCTTAAGCCTGGCGACATCGATAAAAAAAGCGCCCCTTCTTATTTCAAGAAGAGGCGCCTTTGCCATTGACGAGTTAGTTATTGTTCACGGTCATCTGCCTTGTTCATGAGACATGGCACTGCCTATAAAATACTATCAGCAAGATTAGTTCCAACTATTTTACGTCTATTTTTCAATATCTTACATTAAGCCAGGGATTTTGAGGTGCACCAGAATGGGGAAACGCACAATTAGTGGGCGGGATTACACATTATTTGTATGGGTAACTGCCAGTAATCTACTTCCGTTACCGCATCATGAGCGTTAAACTCTAACTTTTCTCAAAGAGTTCGCGTTCAACTATGACAGCTTCAAAAATCAAATTCATCGCAACCGACATGGATGGGACCTTGTTGGACGAGCAAGGCCAGCTCCCTGCCCAATTTCCCGAATTATTTCAAAGGCTAAAGTCTCAAGGCATCCTATTTGCTGCAGCCTCTGGGCGCCAATATTATAGCTTGCGCGATACTTTCGCTGACTTTCAAGATGAGATGTTGTTCATTGCTGAAAATGGCACCGTGGTCATGCATCAAGATAAAGAGCTGTATAGCTGCGATCTAGACCCTGCTTCAGTACCTAGTATCATTCGCCAGGCTCGTACCATCTCTGGTGGCTATATTGTACTGTGTGGTAAAAAGAGTGCTTACATTGAAACGCAAGATCCCAAAGCACTAGAAGAAATCAGTAAGTACTATCACCGCTGCCAATATGTAGATGACTTACTCGCAGTCGATGATGAGTTTATTAAAATTGCTTTACTGCACTTTGACGGCTCGGAAGCTCACATTGATCCCGTTATCCGTCCCGCTTTTGGCGAAGATTTTCAGGTTGTCGTTAGCGCTAAAATTTGGCTCGATGTGATGAACAAAGTCGCATCAAAAGGCAGCGCCATTCGCCACCTTCAAAATACGCTCGGCTTTACCTTTGAACAAACCATGAGTTTTGGGGACTACTTTAATGATGCTGAAATGCTGAAGGAAAGTTATTACTCATACGCAATGGAAAACGCCCATCCTGGCGTCAAAGAGCTTGCTCGCTTCTCTGCACCGAGCAACACAGAAGATGGTGTGATTAAAGCGGTCAACGCATTTCTTGATGCTGAACTTTCTGTTGCTGAATAAACGTCAGAAAATAGGGTTCGCTATATAAAAAAAGAGCATGCCTAGGCATGCTCTTGTTATTTTTGCCAGCGCTCAGCGGCCTGTGTGTCAGACTCACGAGACTCAACCCAGCGAGTTGACTCGGTAGTACGCTCTTTTTTCCAAAACGGTGCTTTGGTCTTCAAGTAGTCCATTATGAACTCACATGCCTCAAAGGCTGCGCCTCGATGGGCACTGGAAACGCCAACAAACACAATTTGGTCACCCGCATCAAGATCACCCACACGGTGAATAACTCGGATCCCGTTTAGCATCCATCTCGTCTCCGCTTCGTTGCAGATTTTCTCTAATGCACGCTCGGTCATTCCCGGATAGTGCTCAAGCGACATGCCTTGCACATCGTCGCCCAAGTTCATATCACGCACTTTGCCCGTAAACGTTACAATCGCACCCGATGCACTGCCTTGCGCTAATGCGTCATACTCAGCACCGACGGAAAAATCTTGCTGCTGAACCGATACTCGAATCGTCATATCAGCCCCCAGTTACCGGAGGGAAAAACGCCACTTCATCGCCATCACTGACCGTGGCCGTCAACGGCACAATGTCTTGGTTCACCGCTGCCAGCAGCTTGCCTGAATCGAGAGCCAAATCCCATTTACCTTCTTGCTTTGCAAGATGAGCACGGATGGCCTCTACCGTGTCAAAGCTGGCATCAACTTCAAGTGCGTCAACACCAACTAGCTCGCGTGTTTGAGCAAAAAACAATACTTTGATCATGATTCCACCTTAAAGTGACCTGACTTGCCGCCGGTTTTTTCCAGCAATCGCACGCTGTCGATCACCATGTCTTTTTGTACCGCTTTGCACATGTCATAAATCGTCAACGCCGCCACAGAGGCAGCGGTTAGCGCCTCCATTTCTACGCCCGTTTTACCTGCAAGCTTACACACGGATTCGATGCGTACTTTGTTTTCACTTTCTAGCGCTTCTAGCTGCACTTCCACTTTAGAAAGCAGTAGCGGATGACATAGCGGGATCAGATCCCAAGTTTTCTTCGCGGCTTGAATACCTGCAATACGCGCAGTGGCAAACACATCTCCTTTGTGATGGTTGCCAGACGTGATCATCTTAAGCGTTTCCGGTGCCATATGCACAAACGCTTCAGCGCGCGCTTCGCGAACCGTTTCAGCCTTGGCTGACACATCAACCATATTGGCCTCGCCCGAGGCATTAATATGTGTAAATTCCGACATGGCTAACCCCGACACTTACTTAGTTAGGTGGGGCATAAAGTTACAAGGGCGATGACTTGCATCGAGCTGCTGCTTAATGATTTTCGTCCAACCCGTGCGACACGCACCTGTTGAACCAGGCATCGCGAAGATCACTGTGTGATTAGCAAAACCAGCAATTGCACGAGATTGGATCGTCGAGGTACCAATTTCTTCGTAAGATACCGCGCGGAATAGCTCACCAAAGCCTTCCACTTGCTTATCGAAAAGAGGAACCAGCGCTTCTGGCGTGCTATCACGAGAGGTAAAGCCCGTGCCACCAGTAATCATTACTGCTTGAACGCTTTCGTCCGCAATCCACTGTGATACTACAGCACGGATTTGGTAGATATCATCAATAACGATTTTCTTGTCTGCTAGCGTGTGTCCTGCTTCTTGCAGGTTTTCTGCGAGGTAGCGACCCGATGTGTCGTTCTCTTCTGTACGTGTATCTGAAACGGTTAGCACTGCGATATTCGCAGGCACAAATTTGCTCTCTGCGTGACCCATGATTTTCACCCTATAAAAACTGTAAACATTAAAATCGGCGACGCGAATTAGCCGCCGATGGATGCCAAGTGAGGCGTCATTCCTGAATTGCCATCGTGTAGGAAGTGACTGACCGACTTGGTCTGTAATTGTGCTTGAATGCGCTCAATAAGCGCCTGCTCCTGAGCATCCTCTTGCAGTAAGTCTCGCAGCTCGACACCATGCTCGCCAAACAAGCATAAGTGCAGCTTACCCATTGCAGAGACACGCAAGCGGTTACAACTTTCGCAGAAGTTTTTCTCGTATGGCATGATCAAGCCAATCTCACCTTTATAATCGGCATGCACGAATACTTGAGCTGGGCCATCGTTGTTTTGACGCGCTTTAAGTATCCAACCGTTAGCGATGAGTTGATTGCGAATGTCCACACCTGAGACATGATGATTTTGAAACAGCTCGTCCATTTCACCGGTTTGCATCAGTTCGATAAACCTAAGTTGGATAGGACGATCTTTGATCCAATTGAGGAACGACGGCAGCTCTTTAGCGTTGAGATCTTTCATCAACACCACATTGACTTTGACCTGCTCGTAGCCGATCTCAAACGCGCGGTCGATACCCGCCATCACCTCAGTAAACTTATTCTCACCCGTGATTTGGTGGAACATACGAGGGTCAAGGCTATCAACGCTGACGTTAATATGAGTCAAACCCGCTCGCTGCCATGTATCAACTTGCTTTGCCATACGATAACCATTGGTTGTCGTAGCCACTTTGCTGATGCCAGGAGTATTAGCGACCGTTTCAATGATCTGAGGGAAATCCTTCCTAAGGCTTGGCTCACCACCAGTAATACGCACCTTTGACGTGCCACAATCTGCGAATGCAGTGACAACACGCTTAATTTCAGGCAGCGTTAAAAAGGCCGGTCTTTTTTGACCAGGCGGTTTGTAGCCATCAGGGAGGCAATATGTACATCGGAAATTACAGACGTCTGTAACCGACAAGCGCAAGTAATAGAACTTGCGATGGAATTTATCTTCGAATTGTTGCGCCACGGAACACCTTTCCAAACACGGGAGGCGTGATCATTTCCAATCATGCCCTTGTGACCTCTTGTCACTGGCTCAACACGCTTATCTTAATTAACGTTACCAACAGGATGGGTTCGAAAAAGACTTAGCGTCGTGAGCTCGGAGTTATGGCAGTTAGCGACATGAGTCCCTAACAGCGTGAGAGTAAAATACTCAATAACGACAGGGTTTTCCAGCTTTGTAATCAAAAAACCTTATCTATTCGTCATTTTTATTATAGTTGAGTATCGCAAATGAACAATTTACCCTATGTTACGACGACGAAGTAACACAAAAGTAGAATAAGATGAGCAACTATTCATCAAAAAAAATCGTGGCGATCGGTGGTGGTCACGGCTTAGGGCGTATGTTGGCTGCGCTAAAAGAGTTTGGCTCCAATGCCACAGGCATTGTTGCGACCACTGATAATGGCGGCTCCACTGGCCGCATTCGTGAATGCCAAGGTGGTATTGCTTGGGGCGATACTCGCAACTGCATTAATCAGCTGATTACGGATCCATCCATCGGTTCAATGATGTTTGAGTACCGTTTCAAAGGCACCGGTGATCTCAATGGTCACAATTTAGGTAACCTTATGCTTACTGCACTGGACAACCTATCTGTGCGCCCGCTTGATGCTATTGAACTAATCAGAGACCTACTCAAAGTCGACGTGAACATCATTCCGATGTCCGAACACCCATCCGATCTCAAAGCTCTTTCGATAGAAGGAAAATGGGTAACAGGCGAAACCTCGGTCGATGAAATGGAACAAGATCTGCAGCGTCTTGATTTAGAACCCGTGGTACCGGCGACCAAAGAAGCGGTCGACGCCATTCATCAAGCAGACTGCATTGTGCTTGGTCCTGGAAGCTTTTTAACCAGTATCATGCCACCACTATTGCTTGCAGACCTTAGCCAAGCCATCAATAGCAATACCAAAGCTAAGGTGGTATTTGTTGAGAACCTGTCTCCAGAATATGGTCCGGCTGGACGAATGACATTGGAACAGAAGCTGCTTTGGTGTGAACGCGCCTTACAAGGCAGAAAACTTGATGTCATTTTAGGTGAGCAGGCACACCCTGATATTTGTTCACGCTGGAATTGTATGACGCAACCACTGGCTTCCCCGAATCGAGACTGGCGTCACGATAGGAATAAACTCAAAGAAGCGATTGAATCACTACTTCAATGACCTTGTGATAATACACATACTTCACAACAAAGAGCCTCACACTCAGTCACTTAGACCTAGTTTGGGGCTCTTTTGTATACAAGGTAAGTATTCACTCACACTTCCTCACTGCTATTCTGATAAAAACCCTACTTAGTTAACAATTGCTAACCAAGCAAATTGTTGCGCTGCCATGAATGCCTCACTCTAGCATCACAAAAATCAAAATAGCGAAGTATCGACATGAACCAGTACGTGAATGACCCATCCAATTATCAATTGCTGATCAAAAACTTACTTTTCTCCCCCGTTGCCTTTGACCCAGACCAAGAAATTGTTTACGCCAACTATCGTCGCCACAGCTATCAAACCTTTCATGATCGTGTGCGTCAACTAGCCAATGCGTTAACCGCGATGGGGGTTAATAAAGGTGACACTGTCGCCGTGATGGATTACGACTCCCATCGCTACCTAGAATGCTACTTTGCCATCCCAATGATTGGTGCCAAACTGCATATGATCAACGTACGCCTCTCACCAGAGCAAATTCTCTACACCATCGACCATGCGGAAGATGATGTACTGCTCATCCATGAAGAGTTTTTACCTATTTTGGATCAAATCAAAGGGCGCATTGATACCATTAATGACTACGTCGTTCTGCGCGATGAGGGCGATTGTGAATACGAAACGCTGTTAGCAGCGCAACCTACCGAGTTTGACTTTCCTGACTTTGATGAGAATACCGTAGCGACGACCTTCTACACTACGGGCACTACTGGCCTACCTAAAGGAGTGTTCTTTACCCATCGTCAATTGGTGCTCCACACCTTAGGTATTTTAAGCTCACTCGGCACCAATGCCGTTCAAGGCCGGCTTCATCAGGGCGACATTTACATGCCTATTACGCCAATGTTCCATGTTCATGCTTGGGGACTGCCTTATATGGCAACCATGCTTGGCATCAAACAAGTGTACCCCGGTAAGTACATTCCCGATGTACTGCTTGGGCTGATTGAGCAAGAAAAGGTGACGTTCTCTCACTGCGTTCCGACCATTTTGCATTTGTTGCTTAACGCACCGAAGTCGTCATCGGTGGATCTCGCTGGCTGGAAAGTTGTCATTGGGGGAGCAGCATTGCCTAAGGCACTCTGCCAGTCAGCATTAGCGCGTGATATCGACGTCTTCGCTGGGTATGGCATGAGTGAAACCGGACCGATTCTTTCGATAGTCCAGCTCACACCTGAGCACCTTGACTTAGACATGGACAAGCAAGCTGAATATCGAGCTAAAACAGGGAAAAAAGTCGCGATGGTCGATGTGGAAATCGTCGACGAACAAATGGCTCCTCTCCCTCATGATGGTGAGACTACGGGCGAAATTGTGGTTCGAGCACCTTGGTTGACACCGAGTTACTACAAAGACAATAAAAACTCGAAAGCTCTGTGGCGTGGTGGTTACTTACATACTGGTGATGTCGCTACTATCGACCCAGAAGGGTTCATCAAGATCACCGACCGCGTCAAAGATATGATTAAAATCTCCGGTGAATGGGTCAGCTCACTCGAGCTCGAAGATATACTCCATCAGCACAAAGCCGTCTCTGAGGCCGCTGTCATTGGTATGCCTCACGACAAATGGGGTGAAGTACCACTGGCGCTGGTCACACTCAAAGCCGATCACTCCGTAACAGATAAAGCGCTCGTTAGCTTCGCCAAAGGCTTTATTAGCAAGGGGATTCTCGCCAGAGAGGCGCTGCTTATGAAGATCAAGTTTGTCGATAGTATTGCCAAAACCAGTGTCGGCAAAGTGGATAAAAAAGAGTTAAGAAAATTGCACCTCTAAAGCTGTTTCTTCCACACCAGCGATAAAAAAATGCAGCCTGTAGGCTGCATTTTTACTGTGTCTGGTATCCACTTCTTATTGCTCTAACGCATCCAAGTAGCGCATATAAGTTGTATGAGTGTTAGCAAGTAAGTCTAAAACCTGATCAATCAGCGCTTGATCTTCGGTCAAATCATTCTGTTTCGACTTGGTATCAATTTGGATGGCTAACTGGCACAAAGGCTCTGCACCAAAACTGGCGGCACTGCTCTTTAAGGCATGACATATCTCAGCCAACTGCTCCATTTTCTCCGCCAACGGACCTTCACTAAGTTGAGTTTGATAGGTAACCAGCTCGCCGGTAAAAATCCCGAGTAAGATCGGAATGTTAGCGACTCCAATCTCACTGGTAAGCTGTTCAACTCGCTCTTGATTCATAAACGTCATGCTTTGGTCTCACTCGCGTTCCATGCTTGAATTTTTCGGTAAATGGTCGATGGACTTACATCCAAAAACTTAGCGGCCTGTGGGATGTTACCGTCACAAGCTTCAATCGCTTGTTCAATCGTACGTCTCTCAGTCTGCCACAGCGGCACGATATCTTGAGGGCCAAATGACGAGACCGCGATCGATGCCGTGGGTTTAGCAACAACCATTGGCTCATTCAACGGTGGCGGCAACATATCTAAGGTGATTTCTTTACCGTGATTCAATACTACTACGTTGCGCAGCACATTTTGTAGCTGACGCACATTACCCGGCCACTCATAATGAATGAATCGCTCTATCACATCCTGAGCGAAACGCACGAAACTTTTACCTTCCTCGTGGGACATAAAGCCCAATAGAGAATAAGCAATTTCAATCACGTCTTCTTCACGGTCGCGAAGCGGCGGCAAATGCAGTGGAATGACGTACAAACGGTAGTACAAGTCTTCCCTAAACCGCCCTTCTTGCACCTCTTTCCATGGATCGCGGTTAGTCGCACACACAAAGCGCACATCCACTTTCTTCATCCGTGACGAGCCCACTTTTTGGAACGTACCGGTTTGAATAAAACGCAGCAGCTTAGTTTGCAGTTCGAGATCCATCTCGCACAGCTCATCAAGAAACAGCGTCCCGCCATCAGCAAGCTCTGCCGCCCCCTGTCTATCAACCGCAGCGCCCGTAAAGGCACCTTTGACGTGACCAAACAGTTCACTTTCAATCAGATCTTTCGGGATCGCGGCGCAGTTAATCGCTATAAACGGTTTATCGCCTCGCTTACTCGCGGCATGAATCGCTTCGGCACATACCTCTTTACCGGTACCACTTTCACCGGTAATAAAGATACTCGCTTTACTGGACGCGGCGGAGTCGATAGTGCGATACACGGCTTGCATCGGCTGACTGCTGCCGATAAAGCCTTGGTAACTTGGGCTGCCGGTATCATTTATTTCATCGCGTAGTTTGGAGGCTTTGCGAATGGCATTGGTCACAGTGACGCGCAGACGGTCGGCCTCACAAGGCTTGATCAAAAAGTCTTGCGCGCCATGTTGCATCGCGTCAACCGCGATATCAATGGAGCCGTGCGCCGTCATGAAGATGATAGGCACATCGGGATGAGACTGTTTCACCGCATCCAACACATCCATTCCCGTCATGTCGGGAAGACGCAGATCAAGAAGTATGAGATCAGGCGTCCGGTGCTGTAAGCTTTGTAACGCATCGCGGCCATTACCCACGATATTGATGTCGATCCCCAATGGAGAAAGATACGAGCGATACAATGCAGCAACGGAGGCCGTATCTTCTACCATCAGGAGGTAGCGAGACTTCGGCTCGTCGAATAAAGGTTGCATAAATCCTAGCTAACTGTTGTTTTATTATGTTTGCTTTATGTGGTTACTCTATAAGCATATTCGCATTTTGCAATTATTGACTAAGAAAAACCATTTTTATTTTGCTGTTTAAAGCTTGAGCAGCCTACCAGACTGCTCAAGGCTTGTTAACTATTTGCGATGAAGTGTTGTCTAAGTTTCTCTATTTCATCACGTTTTTCGGCAGCCAACTCAAATTCTAGGTTCTGGGCGTGTTGGTACATTTCCCCTTCAAGTTTCAGAATTTGCTTCTCAAGATCTTGTGAGGACAAGGCCACATAAGCTTGTGAAGGCTCGGCCACCTTGGAAAGGGGGACTTGTTTGCCTTTTTTCGGCTTACCGCTTTTCACTGCACCACCAATTTCCATGATGTCTTTGATGTTGCGTTTAAGTGCAGTAGGCACCATGCCCATCTTCTCGTTGTAGGCATGTTGTTTTTCGCGGCGACGCGTGGTTTCATCGATAGCCTTTTGCATCGATTTAGTGATGGTGTCACCGTACAGAATCGCTTTGCCTTTGATGTTTCGTGCAGCACGTCCAATGGTCTGAATCAAAGAGCGCTCCGAGCGAAGGAAACCTTCTTTGTCAGCATCAAGGATGGCCACCAACGAAACTTCTGGCATATCCAAACCCTCTCGAAGCAAGTTAATTCCCACCAGCACATCAAACTCACCTAAACGTAAATCACGAATGATCTCAGTACGCTCAACGGTGTCGATATCTGAGTGCAAGTAGCGCACCTTCACGCCATGCTCGTTAAGATATTCGGTCAAATCCTCCGCCATACGTTTCGTCAGCGTCGTCACCAATACGCGCTCATCAATGGCCGCGCGAGCTTTGGCTTCAGAGAGCAAGTCATCCACCTGTGTGGCAACAGGACGCACTTCAATTTCCGGATCCAGAAGGCCGGTCGGACGCACTACTTGGTCGGCCACATCACCATTCGACTTCTCTAGTTCATAAGCGCTTGGGGTTGCCGAGACAAAGATGGTTTGCGGCGAAATCATCTCAAACTCTTCAAACTTCATTGGACGGTTGTCCAATGCGGAAGGCAAGCGGAAACCAAACTCCACCAGCGTCTCTTTTCGAGAGCGGTCACCTTTATACATCGCGCCTATTTGCGGCACGGTCACGTGTGATTCATCAATGATTAGCAGGCCATCAGGCGGCAAATAGTCGAACAGTGTCGGAGGCGGCTCGCCCTCCTTACGACCACTCAAGTAACGGGAGTAGTTCTCGATGCCTGAACAAAAGCCCAGCTCGTTCATCATCTCAATATCAAACTGCGTACGCTGCGAAATACGCTGCTCTTCAAGTAACTTGTTATTTTCTTTGAGATAAGTAGCACGGCTGGCGAGCTCTTTTTTGATTTCCTCAATCGCATCTAGAATACGTTCTCGTGGCGTGACGTAGTGAGTTTTCGGATAGATGGTATAGCGGGCGATATCGCGCTGAGTGATCACTCCCGTCAGTGGGTCGAAAAGACTGATGCAGTCAATCTCATCATCAAACATTTCAAGGCGGACCGCCTCTTGATCAGATTCAGCAGGGAAGATATCAATCACTTCGCCGCGCACTCTAAATTGACCGCGCTCGAAGGCGACATCATTACGTGAATATTGCAGTTCAGCTAATCGAAGCAAGATGTCACGCTGGTCAATCACCGCACCTCGAGTGACGTGCAACATCATTTTTAAATACGAGTCTGGATCACCCAAACCATAGATGGCAGAAACAGACGCAACAATAATGGCATCTTTTCTTTCTAACAGCGCTTTAGTGGCCGATAAACGCATTTGCTCAATGTGAGCATTCACTGACGCGTCTTTTTCGATAAACGTATCCGTGGTCGGCACGTACGCCTCTGGCTGGTAGTAATCGTAATAAGAGACAAAATACTCAACCGCATTATTGGGAAAAAATGCTTTCATCTCGCCATACAACTGCGCCGCCAACGTTTTGTTTGGCGCCAATAAAATTGCGGGTCTTTGTGCTTGGGCAATAACGTTTGCCAACGTGAAGGTTTTACCCGATCCGGTTACCCCGAGCAATGTCTGGTGAGCGAGGCCTGAATCCAAACCATCGACTAACTGCGTAATCGCGGTGGGTTGATCTCCCGACGGTTGATAATCGGAAACCAATTCGAACTGTTTTGCCATCTGTTTATGTTCCTTATCTGCAACCCTACTATTTGAGCGCTAGCGCCACTAATTTGCAACCGAAAGCTCGCCTTTGTACGAGCAATTTGCTATTGTGTGCACCCTTGCAAAATCTTCTATTGCCTTCCGCTTATCAAACCATCCACGGCTTTTCCCCAATCAACCTTTCCAGCTCTGTTACTAATATTATTCTCACTTTTGACACATCAAGAAGCACAAATAAAGACCATCATTTAATCAATGCTTTAATTGACTTACCACTCAGTTATACACACCCTTAAAAATGAGTAATTACTCAATTCAACAATCTCTACCGTACAATTAACACATTTATCCACAAATTTGGTGGATAAGTAAAACAACCTTATGAGCGATAAGGCTCTCAGAAAAGTAAAGAAATTTTTGAAATTTTTTTTGCAGTAAATTTTCAAAAAAACCATTGACTCATACATCTAGGGTAGCTAAGATTCGCCCCGCTTAAAGCAATTCCCCCTTAGTTCAGTTGGTAGAACGGCGGACTGTTAATCCGTATGTCGCAGGTTCGAGTCCCGCAGGGGGAGCCAAATTCAGAAAAAGCCGTGTCATTAGACGCGGCTTTCTCGTATCTGAGCGACAGAAATCCTTGCAGGATTTTATGCCGCAGAGCTCGCCGCCCGCATCCGAGTCCCGCAGGGGGAGCCAAATTCTAGAGAAAGCCGTGTCGTAAGACGCGGCTTTTTCGTATCTGCGTCTCACAAATTTTTTTCCATTAATACTCTTCTTGCCTACTCACGCGCCCTCTAATCTGTACGGCTTTTTTTTGTTTTTAGCCCGAATGCCTATACTTTTCGTACAAACGAGCAAAACCATAGATTTCACAGGTTGTTATTCACCGCTCAAAACTGGATAATATCGGGATCGGAGCTCTTTACACTTTTTATTATGACCGAATATCTTTTGTTGTTGGTGGGCACAGTACTCGTCAACAATTTCGTACTGGTAAAATTCCTTGGGTTATGTCCATTCATGGGCGTATCTAAAAAACTCGAGACAGCCATCGGCATGGGTCTTGCGACAACATTCGTACTGACTTTGGCCTCGGTGTGCGCCTACCTTGTTGAAACCTACGTCCTAGTACCGTTGGGCATCCAATACCTGCGAACGATGA